>CAXTJQ010000010.1:0-158200 GCA_964244725.1 uncultured Rhizobiaceae bacterium | reverse complement strand
GCTTCTCGTCGATCGCCCAGAAGCCGACCAGCGTGTCGAGCTTGTCGGCGAGCGCGACGGCGACCGAAACCGGGTCGGTCGGCACGCGGTCGGACGGACCTTGCGGCTTGTAGTGCTCCTCGATGGCGGCGGCGACTGACGGGTGCTCGCCCTGCAGCAACGCGTATTTGCGGCCCATCGCGCCCTGCAGTTCGGGGAACTCGCCGACGATTTCGGTGGTCAGGTCGGCCTTGGCCAGAACGGCGGCGCGGCGGGCGAGCGCCTGATCGGCGCCGACGATCGGCGCCAATTCCTCGGCCAGGCGCGCGATGCGCTGCACACGCTCTCCCTGCGTGCCGAGCTTGGCGTGGAAGGTCACGCCGAGATGGTCGAGGCGGGCCATGCGCTGGTCGAGCGGCTTTTTCAGATCGAGCCCGAATTTTTCAGCAGACGCCGTGAGCAGGCCGACGTCGGGCAGGTCGGCCTGGTCGGCGTTCCAGAAATACAGCGCATCGGACAGCCGCGCGCGCACGACCTTGCCGTTGCCGTGCGCGATCTCCCGGCCGCCGTCCCTGGCCTCGATGTTGGCGGTGAGCAGGAAGCGGTTGGAGAGAGGCGATCGGCCGATCTCGCCCCCCGTGGGGGAGACCGGCGTCGAGCCGCGCGTCACGAAGCATTTCTGGTTGGCCCGGATCGTCAGCCGGATGACCTCCGGCGGGATGGCGAGGAAGGCGTGCTCGAATTCGCCCATCAGCACCACCGGCCATTCGACCAGACCCGACACCTCCTCCAAGAGGCCTTCGTCCTCGACCAGGTCAAGACCGCTGGCGAAGGCCAGGTTGCGGGCGTCGGCGAGGATGATCTCCTTGCGCCGGTCGGCGTCGATCACGACCTTGGCGGCCTCGAGCTTGGCGGCGTAGTCGTCGAAGCGGCGCACGGAGATGGCGCCCGGCGAATGGAAGCGGTGGCCGTAGGTGACGTTGCCCGAGCGGATGCCGTCGATCTCGAAATCGACGACGACCGGCTCCTCCGTCTCGGGACCGAAGGTGCAGACGATCGACTGCAGCGGCCGCACCCAGCGCAGCGTCTCGCCGCCCATGCCGGTCTTGTCGCCGTAGCGCAGGCCCTTGGGGCCGGACGCGCCGCCCCAGCGCATCGATTTCGGCCAGGGGAAGGTGCGGACGACGCGCGGCACGAGCGCCGCCACGATCTCCTCGGCCGCCCTGCCCGGCTTGACGGTATGGGCGACGTAGACATCGCCCTTCTTCGGGTCGGCATGGACATGCGCCTGCGAAATATCGGCCAGCCCGACCTTGCGCAGGAACCCTTCGATGGCGGCGGCCGGCGCCTTGGTCGGCGGGCCCTTGATCTCCTCGCGCGCGTCCTTCGAGCGCGCGGTGAGGCCGCGGATGTCGAGCGCCAGCCGGCGCGGCGTCCAGTATTCGCGGGCCGCCTCGTAGGTCAGGCCGGCCTCGACGAGGCCGTCCGCGACCATCCTGCGCAGGTCGCCCGCCGCCTTGCGCTGCATGCGGGCCGGGATTTCCTCGGAGCGGAGTTCGAGCAGGAGGTCAGGCATGACTGGTCTCGGATCAGAAGGTCCGCGCGGCCATAGCAAGCCTCGCGAGCACTGTCACCCGGCGCCTGGCATTGACGGTCCGGATATAACGCCTTACGTTAATTCATGCGGAGCGTGTGGGACGAACCGAAGCGGCTGTCGAATATCGCAAAGCACGGCCTGGACTTTGCCGACCTCGGTTTCGAGTTTTTCCTGATGGCGAAAATCGAGGCCGCCAGAGAGGATAGGATCCTCGCCATCGGCACGTTCGCTGACCAGTCCGTGATCGCCGTTGTCTTCCGCCGCTTGGATCGGAAGCGATTTCCGTGATCTCGATGCGGCGGGCAAACAGGCGTGAGCGAGGAGACGTCAAATGACCAGACCATGGCCGATCTTCAAGACCCTCGATCTCGGCGATTCCGAGGACGACGACGCCGAAATGCTGCGCCGCTGGGAGACTTACGACCGGGAGATGAAAACGTTGATCGCGGCCGGCGGGGTTCATCGCGACGCGGATGGGTGGTGGTTGGATGATGCGACCGGCGAGCTGATCGGACCCGATCCGGATATCGAACGCCCAGCAACCGAGGAGGAATTGGCCCAGGCAAAGCCGTTCGCCGAGGTCTTTCCCGATCTTTATGCCGGTGTCAAAAGGGAGCGTGGACGACCCGTCACCGGCAAGGCGCGGCAAGTCGTTTCGATCCGCCTGGAGCCCGAAGTCATCGCCAAGTTCAAAGCGACGGGACCCGGCTGGCATCGCCGGATCAACGATGTCCTGAAGAACGCGAAGGTCGGCTGAAGCGTCAGGCGGCCTTTGCCAACGCCGAAAACCCACCCGCCTCCGTCAGCAAGAACGCCTCGCCGCAGGCCTTGGCCAACTCGCGGACGCGCAGGATGTAGCCCTGCCGTTCGGTCACCGAGATCACGCCGCGCGCGTCGAGCAGGTTGAAGACGTGGCTCGCCTTGATGCACTGGTCGTAGGCGGGAAGGACCATGCGGTGCAGGTCACCCTCGGCGGGAGCGCCCGCCGCCAGCAGCGCCTTGCACTCCCGCTCGGCGTCCTCGAAATGGCGCAGCAGCATCCGCGTGTCGGCATGCTCGAAATTGTGCCTGGAATATTCCTGTTCGGCCTGCAGGAAAATTTCGCCATAGGTGACCTTGTCCTCGCCTTCCCGGCCGTTGAAGTTCAGGTCGTAGACGTTGTCGACGCCCTGGACGTACATGGCGAGGCGTTCCAGCCCGTAGGTCAGTTCGCCCGAGACGGGCGCGCATTCGATGCCGCAGACCTGCTGGAAATAGGTGAACTGCGAGACCTCCATGCCGTCGCACCAGCATTCCCAGCCTAGCCCCCATGCGCCGAGCGTGGGGCTCTCCCAATCGTCCTCGACGAAGCGGATGTCGTGCAGCAATGGGTCGACGCCGATCGCCGCAAGCGAGCCGAGGTAAAGCTCCTGCAGGTTCGGCGGGTTCGGCTTCAGGATGACCTGATATTGGTAGTAGTGCTGCAGCCGGTTCGGGTTCTCGCCGTAGCGACCGTCCTTGGGCCGCCGCGAGGGCTGGACGTAGGCCGCGTTCCAGCGCTTCGGCCCGAGCGCGCGCAAGGTCGTGGCGGGATGGAAGGTGCCGGCGCCGACCTCCATGTCGTAGGGCTGAAGCACGACGCAGCCATACGCCGCCCAGTAATTGTGGAGCGTCAGGATCAGGCCCTGGAAGGAGCGCGCGGGATTCATGTGCGAAGGCAGTCCGGCGTCCACGTCTCAAGCCCCGCAACCGTCCAAAGGAGGCCCGTCCTAGTGGCGCGGGTCGGCAGCGTCAAGTTTGCGGGTGTTCGAAGCGAAGGCTCTCACGCGACCGAGCCAAGCGGATCGCCTGCCCGTCCGGCATTCAAGTCCTGCGATACGTCCACCAGGCGTGCCAATCGCCGAAGGCGGACCGGACTGTCACCTTTCGTCGATGGGAAAGCCAAATCGTTGGCTTTCGAGCGGCCTTCGGCCGAGCACTCCTATCAGGCCGTGGATCCGCCGCCTGCGGCAGCTCCCCGGCGTTCGAGCCCTTCCATCGTGCCACAGGCACGATGGTTCGCTGCGCGAACCAGGTTCTCACCCCTTCTTGTCCGGCGTCTTGGGCGGCTGGATGGCCGGCGCTTCGAGCGCGGTCTTGCCTTCGAACGGCGGGAGACCTTCCTTCAGCTTCTTCTGGACGATCAGCAAAACGTCCGGGTCGGGCTTCAGGTCGCTGGCGTGGCGCCACTGGAACGTCGCCTCCAACTTGCGTCCGACGCGCCAATAGGCGTCGCCCAGATGGTCGTTGAGCACCGGATCGTCCGGCTTCAGCGATACGGCGCGCTCGAGTTCGACGGCGGCTTCGTCGAACCGGTTGAGGCGATAATAGGCCCAGCCGAGCGAATCGACGATGTAGCCGTCGCTCGGGCGGGCGTCGACGGCCTTGCGGATCAGGTCGAGGCCCTCGGTCAGATTCGTGTTCATGTCGACCCAGGAATAGCCGAGATAATTCATCACCTGGGGCTGATCGGGAAACAGCTTCAGCGCCTCGCGGAAACTCGGCTCCGCCTTCGGCCACTGCTTGAGACGCTCGTAGGCGATGCCGCGCTGGTAGAAGATGTTCCAGTTGGCGGCGGTCGGGTTCCTGAGCTTCTCCACGGCCGTCTCGTAGGTCGCGGCGGCGGCCTTGTAGTCTTCCTTGGAGGAATACACTCCGCCCAGCGCCAGATAGGCGCGCATGTCCTGCGGATCGGACTGCACGAGCCGCTTCAGGTGGGCGATCGCCTCGTCCTGCCGCTTCAGGTCGGCGAGGTTGAGGCCGAGCTGCAGGTCGGCGGCGCGCTTGAGCGGCGACGCGGCCGGAATGCGCGCGTAGAGATCGATCGCCTGCTCGGAATCCTGCTGCTGTTCGGCGACCGCGGCAAGCTGGAGCAGGATCGAATCGCTGTCAGGCTTGAGCGCGAGGCCGAACTGGAGATAAAGCCGGACGAAGGGTTCGCCCCCGCCCCGGTTGAGCGCGCCGCCGACATTGAGAAACACCTCGCTCGCGCCGTCGGCGGCGGAGGCGACCAGCCTGGGGATCTTCTCGCCCTTTTCGATCTTCTCGCGCAGCGCCTGCAGGGGCAGACGCCCCGCCGCGAATTCGTCGGCCTTGTCGAGGATCTCCAGCGCCTTGGCCTTGTCGCCCTTGCGGGCCAGAAACCCGGCATAGGCTTCGGCCGCGCGCATCCAGGTCTCGGGCGCGGTCGAGCCGGCCGCGACATTGCCGACCGTCTGGTCGTAGGCCGTCTCGGCTTCGTCGGTCAGGCCGGCGGCGTCGGCTACGATCGCGCGATGATAGTTGGTGAACAGCTCGAACCATTCCGGGCCCTGGATCGACCGCAGGTCGTCGACCGCCTGCTTGCCCTCGTTTTCCCCAAGCTTGGCCCAGGCCATGAGCAGCCTGCTGACCAGACGGTCGAGGTCTGATTCGACGGCGAGCTTGAGCCAGGTGTCGGCCGCCTTGAAATCCTTCTTGCGGATGGAATCGACGGCAAGCGCCACGCGCGAAAACCGCTCCACCTCAGCCGCGGTCTTCAGTTTCTCGGCATAGGGAAGCGCGGCGTCGAATTTGCCCGTCGAGATCAGAACCAGCATCAGGCTCTGCTGGAGCTGCTGGTTGTCCGGATCGAAATCGAGGGCGCGCTGGTAGTAGGCGATCGCGCTGTCGTAGTCGTTGTCGACCTCGGCCACGCGGGCGGCGAGATAGGCCCCGGTGAACGATCCGATATCGAGCTGATCGGGCGCGCGCTTGGCGAGCGCCGGCGGGCCGACGAGAATTGCGACGGCAAGCGACGACGCGCTCGCGAACCAGACCAGACGTTTCCGCATAATGTCCTTTCGGGCGCCGTGGGCTCGGCGCGTCCGCGCTAGCGAGAATGAATCGCCGACCAAGCACTTAAGCATGGCCTTTTTGCGGTCGCGGTTCAACCGGCCAGCTTCCCGGTCCCGGCAGTTATCAGTTCGCCGCGTTCTCCCCAGCCCGGATCATCAACCCAGACCGATGCCGGCCAATGCCGGCCAATCTTGTGCGCGCCGCTAGAAGACGAGAAGTTGATATCCCTCTACCACATAGCGCGATAGATCAAGCACTCCGGTCGTTCCAGGGATGGCGCGGTCGCGAACGAGGGCGACGCCGGCGTTTGCCGCGCTTTCGGCCGCGCCGAACACATCGGCGCAGCCGCCGCAAACGCCGACCAGGTTCGGCTGGACCGCGCGATAAAGGTCTCCCGCCGGGTGGTCCGGCCGGACTAGCTCGGCCGGCCAGCGCGAGCCGGCGCCCTGGAAGATCAGCTTGACCTCCGCGCCTCGTTCCTGAAGCTCCAGGGCCAGGAATAGGGCGTTGAACAACCGGCCAAGCGCCTCCTCTCCGCCAGACTTGGGATCCGAAAACACCACGATTGCGCTCTTGCCCATGACCGAAAACCTTTCCACTTGATTTACCGAACGATTGGTAATAAATGAATGGCATGCGCCTTCGAAGGCGTCAAGCCAAATTTACCGATCATTCGGTATCAGGAGCGGCCGTGGCCCGACCGAGATCAGTGAGCGAGGATGCGCTCATCGCCGCGCTGTCGCGCGTGTTCAGCGATGTCGGCTACGAGGGCGCGACGCTCGCCCAGCTTTCGGCAGCGACGGGCCTGCGCAAAGCGAGCCTCTATCACCGCTTTCCGGGCGGCAAGCAGCAGATGGCCGAGGAGGTGCTGGGGTCGGCTTCGGGTTGGCTGCAAGAGAAGGTGATCGCGCCGCTTGTTGCAGATGGTCCGCCGGCGCCGCGGCTGGAAGTGGCGCTTGCCAGCCTTGACGGCTTCTACCTCGGCGGCCGCAAGGCCTGCCTGCTCAACATGCTATCATCGCCGCGCATCGAGGACGGGCCGTTCGGCCGCTCGATCCGCGGCGCGTTCGACGCACTCGTCGAGGGTTTCGCAGAGGTCGCCAAAGCGGCCGGTCACGCCGAGGCGGAGGCCCGCCGGCGCGCGCGGCGCGCCGTGATGCTCATCCAGGGAAGCCTCGTGCTGGCGCGTGGAACCGGCGATCCCGAACCGTTCCGGTCGACCCTCGCGGAGCTTCCCGGAGAGCTGATCGGCGCGTCCGCCAGGAGCCAGCCATGACAACCACATACCGTTCCCTCATCTTCAGCGACGCGGTCAAGGCCGCGCAAACGGCTCAAGGCAGCCGTCAAGGCTACGCCCGCGAGGAGGGCAGCGCGGCGATGCCGGACCGGCTGGGGCAGGCGGAAGCCGCCTTCATCGAGGCGCGCGACAGCCTCTATATGGCCACCACCGGCGCGGGCGGCTGGCCCTATATGCAGCACCGCGGCGGTCCGCCAGGCTTCGTCAAGGTGATTTCGGAGAGCGCCTTCGCATTCGCGGATTTTCGCGGCAACCGGCAATACATCAGCCTCGGCAATATGGCCGAGGACAATCGGGCCGCGTTCTTCTTCATGGACTATATGGCGCGCCGGCGGCTGAAGCTGCTGGGCCGCGTGAGGGCGGTCGAACTCGCGGAGCAGCCCGACCTTGCCGCGCGGCTAGCCCTGCCCGGCTACAAGGCGGCGGTGGAGCGTGGGCTGATCGTCGAAGTCGAGGCGTTCGACTGGAACTGTCCACAGCACATCACGCCGCGCTACACGCTGGCCGAGATCGCGCCAACGATCGAGACGCTGAAAAGCAGGATCGCCGAATTGGAGGCCAAGCTCGCGAAATCTCAGACTACCGTCAATTGATGCGGGCGACGCAGAAATCGATCACATCGAGCAGCGCCGCCTTCTGCGGCGTCGCATCGAGCGGAGCCAGCGCATCGCGCGCGATGCCGCCGAAATGGCGGGCGCGGCCGATCGTGTCGGTGATCGCGCCATAGCGCACCATCAGGCCGATCGCCTTTTCCAGCCCAATGTCGTCCGTTTCCGCGGCCTCGATCGAGCGCTGCCAGAATGTGCGCTCGGTGGCCGTGCCGCGCCTATAGGCGAGGATGACAGGCAGGGTCACCTTGCCCTCGCGGAAATCGTCGCCGACATTCTTGCCGAGCTTCTTGGAATCGCCGCCATAATCCAGCGCGTCATCGATCAGCTGGAAGGCGAGACCCAGATTCATGCCGTAGGAGCGCAGCGCCGCCCGCTCGCTGCGCGACGCGCCGGCGATGACCGGCCCGATCTCGGCGGCGGCCGAGAACAGCGCGGCCGTCTTGGCCTTGATGACCGCGAAATACTCGTCCTCGGTCGTCTCCAGGTTCTTGGCGGCGGCGAGCTGCATCACCTCGCCCTCGGCGATGATGGACGCGGCGGCCGACAGGATGTCGAGCGCCTCGAGCGAACCGACCTCGACCATCATGCGGAAGGCTTGGCCGAGCAGGTAGTCGCCGACCAGCACGCTGGCCTGGTTGCCCCAGATCATGCGCGCCGTCTTCCGGCCGCGGCGCAGGTCGCTCTCGTCGACGACGTCGTCGTGCAGCAGCGTCGCGGTGTGCATGAACTCGACGCTCGTCGCGAGCTTGACGTGGCCGTCGCCGGCATAGCCGAACATCTGCGCGGCGGCGAGCGTCAGCATCGGCCGCAGCCGCTTGCCGCCCGAGGAGATGAGGTGGTTGGCGATCTCGGGGATCATCTCGACCTCGGAGCCCGCCTTCGACAGGATCAGCGCGTTGACCGCCGCCATGTCGGCGGCCGTCAGGTCGAGCAGCGCCTTGATGGAGGGCTCGCGTTTGCCATCGTCGAGGTTGAGAACGACACCCAATGCCAGCACTCCCGTCCATCCGCCAACCGTGACCGATCGTTCGCCGATGCATGATTTACGACCGCCGGGGGCCGCAACTCAAGCGGCGATTTGGCGCGGGCCGCCGGAAATGCCGTGCGCCGTTTACTTCCGGCGGCCGAACTGCGATTCTGCCGTCATGATCGAACTTGTCCGCACCAACGACGCCGTCATCATTTCCTTCGTGCAATCGCTGCTGAAGGACGCCGGCATCGACTGCCTCGTGGCGGACCAGAACATGAGCGTGCTCGACGGGTCGATCGGCATCCTGCCGCAGCGCATCCTGGTGCCGTCCGATGACGAGGCGGCGGCGCGCCGGATCATCTCGGATGCCGGGATCGGCCACGAGATGCGCGACCGCTGATCCGTGACGGTTCTTCCTGAGGAAACGGTCGACGCCTTCCATGGTGGCCGGTTCTGGCTGGCGCAGCCGCGCAAGGGCGGACATCGCGCCGGCATGGATGCGCTGGTGCTGGCGGCGGCGGCGCCTGCCGGCTTCAGGGGTGTCGTGGCGGATTTCGGCGCCGGCGCGGGCGCCGTGGGGCTGGCCGTTCTCGCGCGCTGTCCCGACGCGCGCGCGCTGCTGGTCGAGCGCTCGGACGAGATGGCCGGCTATGCGCGACGCAGTCTGGCGCTGGAAGGCAACACGGCCATCGCGGCCCGGGCAGTCCTGATTGCCGCCGACGTGACCCTTGCCGGAGCGCAACGCACCGCCGCCGGTCTCGCCGACCGGTCGGCGGATTTCGTCCTGATGAACCCGCCGTTCAACGACCCGCGCGACCGCGCCACGCCGAACCCCATGCGCGAGGCGGCGCATGTCGGCGCGGGAAGCGTTTTCGACGACTGGCTGCGCAGCGCGGCGGCGGTCGTACGGAAGGGCGGCGGCGTGGCGTTGATCGCGCGGCCCGCCTCGCTCAACGAGATCCTGACCGCGCTGGAGCGGCGTTTCGGCGGCGCTCGGATCATGCCGATCCATGCCGATGCGGCCCAGCCGGCAATCCGGATCGTGGTGCGGGCGACGCGAGGATCACGCGAGCGCCTGGCCCTCGATCCGCCGCTCGTCCTGCACCAAGGTTCCGGCCAGGGCTTCACCGAAAGGGCGACGGCGATCAACGCCGGGCTGGCCTCGCTTTTCGGCGATTGACCGCCGCGCCATTGCGCATGTCGGCCCGACCCCTACATGCGTCGACAGCCAACCGTATCCGGAGCGACCGACCGTGAAGCCTTTCCTGCGCCGTCTCCTGCCCGCGCGATTGCGCTCGGACGGCGTCACGATCCCGGTGGTCCGCCTGCAGGGCGCGATCATGTCGGGCGGCAACCAGTTCCGGCAGAGCCTGTCGCTCGCCTCGACGGCCGGCGTGCTCGAAAAAGCATTCGGCTTCAAGGAAGCGCCGGCCGTCGCCATATCCGTCAATTCGCCGGGCGGTTCGCCTGTCCAGTCGCGACTGATCTTCCGGCGCATCCGCGATCTCGCGGCCGAAAAAAACAAGACGGTCCTGATGTTCGTGGAGGATGTCGCGGCCTCGGGCGGCTACATGATCGCGGCGGCGGGCGACGAGATCATTGCCGATCCGTCCTCGATCGTCGGCTCGATCGGCGTGGTTTCCTCGTCCTTCGGCTTTCCCGAGCTGCTGAAGAAAATCGGCGTCGAGCGCCGCGTCTACACGGCCGGCCAGAACAAGGCGGTGCTCGACCCGTTCAAGCCGGAGAAGGCCGAGGACGTGGAGAGGCTGAAAGCGTTGCAACTCGAGGTGCACGAGACCTTCATCGATCTGGTCAGGGAAAGGCGCGGCGCCAAGCTCGCCGACGATCCCGACCTCTTCACCGGCATGTTCTGGACCGGCAAGACAGGCGTCACGCTCGGGTTGGTGGATTCGCTCGGCGACATGCGCGGCGTGCTCAAGGGCCGGTACGGCGCCAGGACCGAGCTCAAGCTGGTCACCGCGCCGCGCGGATTGTTCGGCCGGCGGCTGGGCTCGTTCGGCATTGTCGGCGGCGACATCGCACAGGCGGCCGCGGAGGGTTTGATGAGCGCCGCCGAAGAACGGGCGCTCTGGTCGCGCTTCGGGCTTTGAATCGGCGCCGAAATGCAGTTATCATGGCGATCCGCGCGACGGTGTCGTCGCGCATCGCTCTCTGTCTGGAGGGAAGCGCCCATGCCGCAGCTCGTATTTCTCGCCATCATCGGGGTCGCCGCCTATATCGGCTACAAATCCTTCGTGCGCGAAGCCCAGCGCGTGACCGCGAAGATCCGCCGGCACGAGAAGCAGGCCAAGGACGGCGCGGTCGGCACGCTGGTGCTCGACAAGAAGACCGGCGAATACCGTTTGGCGAAGGACTGAACCCGTCGCCGCAAGTCCGGAGCAGGCCGTCGCAGAGGACGCGCCGGCGAAAATCAACCTGGCCCTGCACGTCACGGGCAAACGGCCGGACGGCTATCACGATATCGAAAGCCTGGTCGTCTTCACCGCATTCGGCGATCGCGTCACGGTCTGGAGGGCGGACACCGATCGTTTCGCCGTAGAGGGGCCGTTCGCCGCCCAGATCCCGCTGGACGACACCAATCTCGTGATCAGGGCGCGCGACGCGTTTCGCAGGTATTTTCCCGATTTATCATCGAAACTGACTATTCTGCTGGAGAAAAACCTGCCGGTCGCGTCTGGCATCGGCGGTGGCTCCAGCGACGCGGCCGCGACATTGCGATGCCTGGCGCGTCTGAACGGGCTGCCTCCTGTGGAAGCCATCAAGCCAATCACGAAATCTCTGGGCGCGGATGTGTCCATGTGCCTTGTCCGGAAGCGATCGATCGCGCGCGGCGTGGGCGACGATCTCGCGCCCGTTTCGAACATCCCGATGCTGCATTTCGTGCTGATCACGCCACCCATCGGCATATCGACCCCGGAAGTTTTCGGGCGCCTGGCGCGACGCGCCAACCCGCCGCTTCCGTCCTTGCAGCAGACTGACCGCTTCTCGCCATTCGTGAACTGGCTTGAGCAGACCCGTAACGACCTGGACGAACCGGCGCGGCAGATTGCGCCGGTCATTGGAGAAGCCGTGGCGCTCCTGACCGGACAAGGCGCTTCGTTCGCGCGCATGTCGGGCTCGGGCGCCACGTGCTTCGGGTTGTTCGTCGACGCTCGATCCGCGCGGCGCGCTGGCGATTCGCTGCGAAAGCTGCGACCGTCCTGGTTTGTCGCCGCCACCGAGGAGCTTGAGCCATGACGGAACGCGACTTCATCCCGATCCGCATCGCGGTGCTGACGATCTCCGATACGCGCACGCTGGCCGACGACAAATCCGGGCAGACGCTGGCCGACCGCATCATCGCGGCAGGGCATCTGCTGGCAGGCCGCGCCATCGCGACGGACGACATCGAGGCGATCCGCGCGCGCGTGCTCGACTGGTCGAAGTCCGCTTCCGTCGACGTGGTCATCACCACAGGCGGCACCGGCTTCACCGGCCGCGACGTGACGCCGGAGGCGTTGGAGCCGATCTTCGAGAAGCGCATGGACGGGTTTTCCGAGGTTTTCCACCGCATCTCCTACGACAAGATCGGCACCTCGACGATCCAGTCGCGCGCCACCGGAGGGGTCGTCAACGCGACGTTCGTGTTCGTGCTGCCGGGGTCGCCCGGCGCCTGCCGCGACGCCTGGGACGGCATCATCGAGCCGCAGCTCGACTATCGTCACGCGCCCTGCAACTTCGTCGAGATCATGCCGCGGCTCGCCGAGCATCTGCGGCGCGGCGGAACGCTGGCCGGAGGCTCTTGAGGCTTTCACGGTTGGGTGTACTATCGAATCGTGTCTGCCGATCGAGAGGCTGCGATGCGATTTGGGCTGCATACCGGCGTGTTTCTCTTATGCCTCGCGGCCGCTAGCTTGATCTCGTGGTTTGCGCCATATACAACCGACCCGCACGACATATTCTTCTTTTTCATCGTCATGTTTGTCATATATATTGCAATATCAATCATTATTTCTTTTCGTACCCGATAGGAGAGCCGAATGACCGGCGTGATTTTGTCAGATGCGCCATCGTATCGAGCATATTCAACATAGATTTGCGCGCCTTTGCTCAGGAAGATGACGACTGGTCCGTGTTCCAGAAAATGAGCGGCGTCTTTCTCAAGCTTATAGAATCCACAAATCCAATTGCAGATTTTATCACCAAGAAGAAGTTTGTCGGGTTTTTACGTGATATAAGATATGTTTTAGGGCAAATACATGAACTGAAATCTAATATAAGATCCCTGCTGGATAATGGCAATTGCAATGAGACTGACTTAAAATTGGCTCGAAGTTATGCGTCGTTGTTGAAGGCCGAACTGGGCACACTTTTGTCTCAAATTACCTTGCTGGGGAATTGTGTGAAGCCTACCGGCATTCGGGCCGAGATCGAAGAAATCGGATCAGCCATTGAACAACTTGAGTACAGCAAGGCATGGATATTCCATCCAGAAGTCTTTTGTGAGATTAATATTGCTGAACGGGCTTCATTGTCATCTTATATCGAAAACAGTATCAATTTCGTGAAGAAATCCGAATCGGCCTTGGACGATCTGATCGATAAGCTTGCCTGAGTTATCGGGTTTACTTAACGGCCAGATTTCGATCGATCATTCGCGACGCGGATTTCCGCCGCGATCCGCCGGGAGGCGATGCGCCGGGCGAAAGCGGCGCCGCGTGCGGCGTTCGAGAGCGCCGCCGCCTGGCCCTTGCGGATCACAAGGCCGTCCGCCAGCGGCGTCGGCGTCGAGAACAGCCGGCCGATCAGCGAGAGGCGATCCTCGCGCGAGCGGGAGAACCGCGCCGGCACCGACATCCGCGCCATGTGCTGCAAAACCTCCTCGGTCCAGCCGTCGACGAGACGCGCTCCGGGCTCCAGGATCATCAGCCAGTCGGCCTTCGCCTGGCCCACGCCCGCGGCGAGCCCGCCCTCCGCGAGATACTGGCAGCCGGCATGGTCGGCGACGCGGTGCGTCTGGTCGGTCGAGCCGCGGTCGCAGACGATCACGTCGCGGACGATGCCCTCCACGGCCCCGCCGATCAGCGACGCCAGCGTGCGCGCGAGCCCCTCCTCGTCGTTCAGCGTTTCGATGAGAACCGTCAGCATGCCACGCCGAATATCGGAAACGGACGCAAATCGCCAGAGGCGTTCGCACCGAATTGTTCTTGCTTTGTTCCGGCATGGCTCATAGGAATAGTTTCATCAAACCAGCCGATTCGCCCCACTGCCGGAGTGCCCCATGGAACCCATCGCACGCGCCGATGTTGCCGCCTTCAGGAGCGGAGGTTCCCAGATGGCCAACGCCATGATCGAGCAGAGCGGGATCCGCATCGCCGATCCGCGGCGGCGCGGGCGCGGCGCCGGCGTCAATCCTTCGGGACGCTTCGAACCGACCAGCCGCCACGTCTTCGACGATGGCTGGCGGACGATGGAGGATCTCGCGCCGTTCAAGACCGACGTCCAGGTCGAGAAGCCGCGCACTATCATCACCCGCAACGAGTCGCCCGACATTTCCTTCGACCGGTCGATCAACCCCTATCGCGGCTGTGAGCATGGCTGCGTCTATTGCTTCGCGCGGCCGACGCACAGCTATATGGGCCTGTCGGCCGGGCTCGACTTCGAATCCAGGCTGTTCGCCAAGCCGGGCGCGGCGCGGCTGCTCGACAAGGAATTGTCGAAGGAAGGCTACGAGGCCAGAACGATCGCGATCGGCACGAACACCGACCCCTACCAGCCGATCGAGAAGACCTACCGGATCATGCGCGAGATCCTCGAGGTTCTGGAGGCGCGCAATCACCCGGTCGGCATCGTGACGAAATCGGCGCTGGTGACGCGCGACATCGACATCCTCGGCCGCATGGCCGAGAAAGGACTGGCCAAGGTGGCGTTTTCGGTGACGACACTCGACCGCATGGTCGCGCGCACCATGGAGCCGCGCGCGGCGACGCCGACGAAGCGGCTGGAGGCGATGCGCGCCCTGGACGAGGCCTGCATTCCGGTGTCGGTTATGGTCGCGCCGGTCGTGCCGGGGCTCAACGATCACGAGATCGAGCGCATCCTCGATTCGGCGGCGAATGCCGGCGCCAAGGAGGCGGGCTACATCATCCTGCGGCTGCCGCTCGAGGTCAGCCCGATCTTCAAGGACTGGCTGCTGCGGCATTATCCGGACCGCTACCGGCATGTGATGTCGCTGATCCGCTCGATGCGCGACGGCAAGGACTACGACGCCGAATGGGGCAAGCGCATGAAGGGCAGCGGCCCCTACGCCTGGCAGATCGGCCGGCGATTCGAGATCGCGGCCAGGAAGCTCGGCCTCAACCAGGAGCGTCGCCGGCTGAGGACGGACCTGTTCGAGGGAAGCGGACAGAAGAGCGAACAGTTGGTGTTGATATAAGGCAGTAGGGGAGTAGGGAGTAGGGAGTAGGGGATAGTCTCTCATTGGTCAATGAACAGAAGGCTTTGATCGGCAATCCTCCCCTACTGCCCTACTGCCCTACTGCCCTACTCCCCTACTCCCCTACTGCCCCTTTCCATCCGCCGCCGGGTTCCCCTGCCGGCGGCGGCGCTTTCCAGCTCCCGCCCGATGCTGGAAGGCCTTGCGGAGAATCGGGTCGAGTGCCAGCATCGCCGCAACATGCCGCGCCTCGCACCCGATTCTCCGCCCCTGTTCAATATCGAATTTCGTCCCGACTTCTCTTTCGAGCGCGAGGCGAGGGCGCGCGGGCTTTGGCCGGTCGCCGGGCTGGACGAGGTCGGACGCGGGCCGCTCGCCGGACCGGTGGTCGCCGCAGCGGTCATTCTCGATCCCGAACACATTCCCGGTGGGCTGGATGATTCCAAGCGGTTGTCGGCATCGCTGCGCGAGGCTCTTTTTTCTGAGATCGTCGGGTCGGCGCTCAGCGTGTCCGTCGCGTCCGTCAGTGCGGCGGGCATCGACCGCATCAACATCCTGCGCGCCAGTCTGGAAGCCATGCGGCGCGCCCTGCACGGACTTTCGATTGCGCCGCTGCATGCGCTGGTCGACGGGCGCGACATCCCGCCGGGACTGGCGTGCGGCGCGGAGGCCTTGATCAAGGGCGACCAGCGCTCGCAATCGATCGCCGCCGCCTCGATCGTGGCCAAGGTCCTGCGCGACGGCATGATGGACCATTGCGGCCGGCGCCATGCGCATTACGGCTTCGAGAGCCACAAGGGATACGCCTCGGTCCGGCACCGCGAAGCGATCGGTACGCACGGGGCGATCGCTCGGTTGCACCGCATCAGTTTTTCGCCGTTCAGGCTGGAAGCGGAAATGACGATTTCGACCGATCTGCTTTCCCACGAGGCGGCATAGCGCGCCCTCAGTTCAACTTCGCCTTCAGATCCTGCAGCGAAGTCTGGAACAGCTCCCCGCCGAGGCGGGCGTCGACCCGGGCCGCCAAAACCGTGCGCGCGGCCTCGACGGCGACGTCGACCGCCCTGGCGCGGACCTCGTTGACGGCGTCGCGCTCGGCCTGGCCGATCTTCTGTTCGGCGAGCGCGGCGCGGCGCGCGACATACTCCTCGGTCTTCTGCTTGGCTTCGACGACCAATTGGGCGGCCTCGCGCCTGGCGGCCTCGACGATCGCGGCGGCCTCCGTCTCGGCTTCCTTGCGCTTGCGCTGGTACTCGGCGAGCAATTGCTGCGCCTCCTCGCGCAGGCGTCGGGCTTCCTCCAGCTCGGCCTTGATGCGCTCTGAGCGCTTGTCCAGCGATTTCGCGATCGTGCCGGGAACCTTGAAATAGACGGCGACGGCGAGGAAGAGAACCAGCGCGACGGTGGCCCAGAATGTATTGTCCATGGCGGTCTCCTCAGCGTCCCGCGTCGCGCACGGCAGCGGCGACTTCGGCATTGTCGACCGAGCCGCCGACGAGTTCGCTGACGATTGCCGACGCGGTCTCCTCGGCGATGCTGCCGACTTCGCCCATGGCGGAAGTCTTGATCGAGGAGATGCGGACTTGCGCCGCTTCGAGCTTGGCGTCGAGTTCGGCTTCGACGCGCTTGCGCTCCGCTTCGGCATCGGCGCGCGCTTCGTCGCGGGCCATCTGCGCGATCGCGTTGGCGTTCTTGCGCGCTTCCGCCAACTCCTGCTCGTAAGCTGCAACCGCCGCATCCGCCTCGTCTTTCATGCGCGTCGCCTGGTGCAAGTCTTGGCCGATGCGATCTGCGCGGACATCGAGGATGCCGGCTAGACGCGGCAGGATGACCTTCTGCAGAAAGAGGTAGAACAGCCCGAAAGTGATCGCCAGCCAGAGAAGCTGCGAGGCAAAATATTGTGGGTTGAACGGCGGGAAGCCGCCCGCATGTTCGCCGCCGGCTTCAGTGTGGGCAGCGCCTTCGGTATGCGCCTGGCCTTCGGCCGGCGCGGCATCCTGAGCATAGCCCGGGGTCACAAACATCGCTTTTCCCTCTCCTGAGCCGGCCGCGGCATGCGGCCGACACCGACCTTCTCGAACCGATCAGGTGAAAAGGAGCAGGAGGGCTACAAGCAACGAAAAGATGCCGAGCGCTTCCGTCACGGCGAAGCCGAAGATCAGACGGCCGAACTGGCCGTCGGCCGCCGACGGATTGCGCAGCGCGCCGGCGAGGTAGCTGCCGAAAATGGTGCCGAGGCCGATGCCCGCGCCACCCATGCCGAGGCAGGCGATGCCCGCGCCGATTGCCTTTGCCGCTTCAACTTCCATTGTCCACTCCTTTGGAACCGAGAATTCTGTTCGATAGTCGAGAGCCGATGCTGCCCGTAAAGCGCTAATGGCCGGGATGCAAGGCGTCGTTCAAATACATGCAGGTCAAAACCGCGAACACATAGGCCTGCAGGAAGGCGACGAGAAATTCGAGCGCGGTGATCGCGACGGTCATCAGCAGCGGCAGGATCGCGCCGCCGACGCCGACCGCTCCGTAGGCCGACAGCGACACGACGAAACCGGCGAACACCTTGAGCGTGATGTGTCCGGCGAGCATGTTGGCGAAGAGACGGACCGAGAGGCTGATGGGCCGCGACAGGAAAGAGATGATCTCGATCAGCACCACAAGCGGCACCAGCAGACCCGGTACGCCGTGCGGCACGAAGAGCTTGAAGAAGCCCAGACCATGCTTCATCAGGCCGTAGACAACCACGGCGCCGATCACCAGCAGCGCCAATGCGAACGTCACGATGATGTGGCTGGTCACGGTGAAGAAATAGGGGAAGAGACCCAAGAGGTTCGCAACCAGGACGAACATGAACAGCGAAAACACCATCGGAAAGAAACGCATCCCCTGCGTCCCGGCGGCGTCGCGCAGCATGTTGGCGACGAACTCATACGCCATTTCCGAGATCGACTGGAGGCGGCCAGGCACCAGTGCGCCGCCACTCGTGCTCAGGTAGAGAAACGCGCCGGTAAGCGCGACGGTCGCGACCATGAACAGGGCGGAGTTGGTGAAGGACAGGTCGAGACCGCCGATCTCGATCGGCACGATCTTGGAGATCTGGAACTGGTGGATCGGATCGTTGGCCATCAGGCCTCCCTCAATACAGCGCGCCTTCGGCGCAGTCCGCCTCAACGTTTCCGGCTGCGATCTTCCGCCTTGTCGGGCGCCCTGATCCCGGCCTCGGCCACTACGCCCGCGGAACGCATTACATTCAGCACACCGGCGCCGAACCCCAGCAGCAGAAATACGACAAGCCCCCAAGGCGTCGTCCCCGCGAGCCGGTCGATGATCCACCCGAGCCCCGCGCCGACCGCAATACCGGCTATGAACTCGCTCGATAGCTTCAGCGCCTGGCCGTAGCCCACCGTCCCCGTCGTCTTCGATCCCGACGCCTCGCGCACCAACCTCTGGCGATTTCGTTCCGCGAGCGTCGCGTCGAGGCCGAGCCGGCGCCGGGCCAGTTCTTCTTCCGAAAGCGCGGGCTTGCCTGAAGCCGATGCGGATTTCCCGGTTTCGCCCGGCTCGTCGCTGCCGGCCACCGCAACCCCCTCGCCCGCAACCGACAAACGGCCCGCTTGTCCCGAATTTGGGCGCAACATAGATAGCGGGTCCGCTCCCGTCAAGCCACGGGAATGGACTCCTGCATATGTATTATGTGCATGAAAATCAGATGCTTAGAGATATGCGGCATCGTGTCCGCGGAGAGCGGCGCGGCAAGGGGGCAAAACCGGCCGGGAACGAGCGAGCGGCGCGAGGCTCAGCTCCAGCCGCCGCCATAGGTGCGATAGAAGATGTGCAGACCGATCTTGGTCATGCGCTTCATGGCGCGCGCCCAGCTCGGGCTGACATATTGCGCGTAATAGTGGGTCGACGAGCCGACTTCCGGGATGAAGATCTTGCCCGCCGTGACGGCCATCGCGACATCCTGCGCCTGACGGTAGCTCCACGGGCTGAGGACAATATCCTTAATCCCGTCGCAGGCGAAGGAGAACTGACAGCGGTTCTTCCAGGCATCGTTCTGGTAGACGACGCCGCAGATGCTTTTCGGATAGGCCGGATTGCGCACCCGATTGAGGACGACCTGCGCCACCGCCGCCTGGCCGCGCGTGGACTCGCCGCGCGCCTCGAAGTAGATCGCGTTGGCGAGGCAGGTCTGTTCGGGTTTTGAGAAGACCGAAGCCGGCAGCGGCCGCTTCAGCCAGTCGTGGTCGCCCTGGCCGAGCGGCGGGATGAAGCGCCCGCCGCCGTCCGGCTCGTCCTTGAGCAGCGTCTCGAAGGGCGAGGCGGTGGCATAGTCGGGGCTCGCCGGCGCATAGGCCGTCGCCAGCACGTCGGCCTTGTCGCTGGTGATCAGGTCGGCGAGATAGGACGGGACGGCCGGGTCGGGCTTCCTGTCCTGCCTGGCGTAGAAGGCGGTGGCGATCTCGACCTCGCGGCCCTTGTTGTCGGGGGTGGCGAACGCCATCCTGGGTTCCGGCGCGATCGAGGGCCGCAGCATCGAGGTGCGCTCCAGGATCGAACCGGCGTTGAAGGCCTTCGGCGGCGCGACCGGCGCCACATCGACGATGCGGCCGCGCTTCTGCAAACGGGTGACGCGCTGCTCGTCGGGGATGTCGCCGGCGGCGCCCTTGCCGCGAAGCGCGACCGCGCCGACCGCCGATTTCGTCAGGCCCGACCCGCCGATGGAGCCGGTGTTGCCGCCGAGGTCGGCGAAGGGCATTTCGGCGGCGTGGACGGAGCCGGCCACCGCCTTCTCGACGAAGCCGTTCCAGCGCGAGGACGCCGCCTCCCCGCCCGAGAGCATGCTCGCCATGTCCTGGTAGGCGACCGCGGTCGGAAAGCCGATCCACAGACCGAAGCCGATCAGCGCAACCGCGCAAGCCGATGCTTTGGGGAGGATTCTTGCGGATACGCGCCGCGACACAGACCGTGAACTCAAGTCAAACTCTCCGCACGCCACAAGACCCTCGCCGGAGAGGAAAAGTGAAGCATTAACCTTGATGGAGCGTTAACGGGCGCGTCGCGGCGCGATGATGGCGGCGGGCGGCCTAATGCCGCCTTTTGGCGCGGTCGGCGTAGGGGTTGTCGGACGCCTTGAACGCGATGCGGATCGGAACGCCCGGCATGTCGAAGGACTCGCGCAGGCTGTTGGTCAGATAGCGGGCATAGGATTGCGGCATCGCGTCGGGGCGCGAGCACGAGACGACGAAGCCCGGCGGCCGGGTCTTGATCTGCGTGATGTATTTCACCTTGAGGCGGCGGCCCGCGACGGCGGGCGGCGGATGGTGGGCCAGAATGCCTTCCAGCCAGCGGTTGAGCTTGCCGGTCGAGACGCGGCCGTTCCAGACTCGGTGCGTTTCGAGGATCGCCTCCATCAGCTTGTCGAGGCCTCGGCCCGTCTCGCCCGAAATCGGAATGGCGCGAAGGCCGCGCACCTGCGGCAGCAGGCGCTCGGTCTTTTCGCGCAACTCGGCCAGCACCTTCTGCGGCTCGTCGATCATGTCCCATTTGTTGAAGGCGATGACCAGCGCGCGGCCCTCGCGCACGATCAGGTCGGCGATCTGCAGATCCTGCTTCTCGAACGGGATGGTCGCGTCGAAGACGACGATGACGACCTCGGCGAACTTGATCGCCCGGAAACCGTCGGCGACCGACATCTTCTCGAGCTTTTCCTGGACGCGCGCCTTGCGGCGCATGCCGGCCGTGTCGAACAGCTTGATGGCCCGGCCGCGCCATTCCCAGTCGACCGATATCGAATCGCGCGTGATGCCGGCCTCCGGGCCGGTCAGCAGGCGCTCCTCGCCGATCAGCGCGTTGATCAGCGTCGACTTGCCGGCATTGGGCCGGCCGACCACGGCGATGCGCATGGGCTTGGCGTCGTCATAGGCGACTTCCGCGTCCGGATCGAGGATGTCCTCGCCGATCAGCACGTCGCTCTCGGCTATGTCGTCCTGTTCCTCGGCCTCCTTGGGGAAACAGATGTCCTGGCCGAGCGCCTCGACGATGGCGTCGCGCAGATCGGGCATGCCCTGGCCATGCTCGGCGGAAATCGCGACCGGCTCGCCGAGCCCGGCCTCCCAGGCGTCGAGAAGACCGCTTTCCGAGGCGCGCGATTCGGATTTGTTGGCGGCGAGCACCACGGGCTTGCCGGCGCGGCGCACGATGTCGGCGAAGGCGCGGTCGTCGGGCAGCAGGCCCGAGCGGGCGTCGACCATGAAGACGATGATGTCGGCTTCGCGGATGGCGATGTCGGTCTGCCGGCGCATGCGGCCCTGCAGCGTTTCGGGCGCGGCGGTCTCGAAGCCCGCCGTGTCGACCGCGTCGAATTCGAGATCGTAGAGCTTGGCGGCATGGACGCGGCGGTCGCGCGTCACGCCCGGCGTGTCGTCGACCAGCGCCAGCTTGCGGCCGGCGAGACGGTTGAAAAGCGTCGATTTGCCGACGTTCGGCCGGCCGATGATGGCGAGCTTGAAGCTCAAGACGCGGGGCCGGCGCCGCGGATCAGCCCGGTCATCGTCGTGGCGCGCTCGCGGGCGTTGCGCGGCGCGGCGTCGTCGGCGGCGATCTGGTCGAAAAGCTTGAGCGCGTCGGCCGCCTTGCCGTTCTTCCAGGCCGAAAGGCCGAGCGCCTCGCGCGCCGAGTGGCGCAGCGCGTTGGCGTCGTCGGACAGCACTTCGACGCGCGCCGAGACCTCCTCGTAGCCGCCATCGTCGACCAGAAGATAGCCGGCGCGCAGCCGCGCCATGTCGCGGATGGCCTGCGGGATGGACCCGTCGGCGGCCACGGCGTCGAACTCGGCGACCGCGCCCTTGATGTCGCCCTTGTCGGCCAGGACGGTCGCCGCGCGCATGCGGGCCAGCAGCGGGTAGGCGCCGTAGCCGTCGGCCTCAAGCGCCTTCAAGGCGGCGAGCGCCTCGTCGGCCTTGCCGCCATTGGCGAGCGTCAGCGCGGAGGAAAACCGGTCGCCGGAGGCGTTGGCCCGCGATTGCTGCCAATAGTCGTAGCCGATATAGGCGGCGGTCGCGAGAATGACGGCCGCGGCCGCGCCGAGCGCCGCCACGCCGTAGCGGTCCCACAGCATGCGGGCGCGATCCTGGCGGATTTCCTCGTTGACCTCGCGGACAAAGCTGTCGTTCGACATGGCTTGCAATCAATCCCGGCCGGCGGTGCGTGTGCGCGGCGCTCTTTTGTGAGCGCCTTGTAGCGGATATTTACCGCCATGGAAGAGGTTTGCGCCACAATCGGGGCGTCCGCCCGGAACCCCGCCACATTCCGCCCGTATCGACCATCGCCTTCGCCAACCGGTTCAGCAGTCGCCCATGCGTTCGTCTTCCTTGCCGCGTTCGTTCGGACTCGCGGCGTTCGCCGCCGCCTTGCCGTGTCTCGCAGCCGGCATCCCGGCGGCCGCGGACGCACCGGCGAGGCCGCATCAGGTCGTCATCATCTCCTTCGACGGCGCGCACGATCTGGCGCTATGGCATCGCAGCCGCGACCTCGCGACCAGAACCGGCGCGCACTTCACCTATTTCCTGTCCTGCGTGTTCCTGCTGTCGCCCGAAACCAGGACCGCGTACCGCCCGCCGGGCAAATCGGCCGGACGCTCGAATGTCGGCTTCGCGCGCTCGCCGACGGAGATCACAGCGCGGCTGTGGCAGATCTGGCTCGCGCATCTCGAGGGCCACGACATCGCCAGCCATGGCTGCGGCCATTTCGACGGCAAGGACTGGACCGTGGCGCAGTGGCGACAGGAATTTTCCGCGTTCCGCACGATCCTGCGCGACGCCTGGACGATCAACGGGCCGGCCGGCCAGCCAAGCGGCTGGTCGGCGTTCGCGGATGGCTCGGTCATCGGTTTCCGCGCGCCCTATCTCTCCGCAGGCAAGGCCCTCAAGCGCGCGGAGGCCGGCAGCGGCTTGCGCTACGACGCGAGCCGCGTCTCGCGGGGGCCGGTCGAGCCGGATGCGACCGATGGCGTGATGCGCTTCTCGCTGCCGCAGATTCCGGAAGGACCGGCGGCGCGTCCGGTCATCGCGATGGACTACAACCTCTTCGTCCGCCACTCCGGCGGCGTCGAGCGGCCCGACGCGGGCGCCGCGTTCGAGCACCGGGCGCTCGCCGCGTTCCGGGCCGCCTTCGACGCGCAGTATCACGGCGCGCGAGTCCCGCTGCAGATCGGCTTTCATTTCGTGCTGATGAACGGCGGCGCCTACTGGCGGGCGCTCGAACGCTTCGCGGGCGATGTCTGCCAACGCGCCGATGTCGACTGCATCAGCTATGCGGACTATGTCGCGCGGCGAAAGCCCACCGAGCCGGCGAAGGGCGCCACCTTCGGCGGTTGAGCGCGCCACGGCATGTCGATCAATTCCACTCTCAATCCCTGTCCGTCGCAAGCTCGCGCCGTTCGAGGTAGCGCTGGTCGAGTTCCGGCAGCGGCTCGTCATGGATCGTCGCCTCGAAGGCGCGCAGGCGTTTGTGGACCGACTGCAGCTCCACGATGGTCGACCAGGAGTTCAGCAGGAACTGAAACGAACCGGTAACCCGGCCGAAGGCGTTCGATATCTGGTTGAGCGTTCCGAAGGTGATCTTGTGCGCGACGAGCGACGGCCCGAGGATAATGAAAGAGAAGATATTGTCGGCCTGCAGGTAGGTATAGCGCACGACGTTGAAATAAATATAGTGGAAATAAAGCCGGAAATAGTTCCTGCGGACATTCTCGAAGAGTTCAGCGGTGGTGGCTGGCTGAGCGCGATCCTCGTGATCCTCGCCGTAGACGAGTTCCTTGCGATAAGCCGCTTCGACGCGCTGATTGCGAAACTGCAATCCGGGCAATTTGTAGCCCGCAAGCATGACGGACAGCGTCCCGAAGACGCACCAAGCTATCGCCGCCACGACGAGAGGCTGCTTGACTTCCCCGATGATCGGCAGTTCGGTGATGTGAGTCTGCAACTGGATCAGCACCGGAAGAAACGCGATCAACGTCATGATCGACTGGACGAAGGTCGATCCCAAATCTTCCATGATCGTCGAGAATCGCATCGTATCTTCCTGGATGCGCTGCGACGCGCCCTCGATGTGACGCAATTCGGTCCAGTGAGCCATGAAGTAGTTGTTGATCGCCGTTCGCCAGCGGAAAATCCAGTGGCTGACGATGAAGGCGTTGACCACGGACACATTCATGCCGATCAGCGCCAGCCAGGCGAAGCTTGCCTGGCCACGGTAGAATTCCGCTGCCGTCGATTGCGTCGTGCCGGACATCAGGCCCTGGACATAGTCGAAGAACGGGCCGTACCAATTATTGACCGCAACGCTGACCTGGACGTTGAAGTAGATCAAAAACAGGATGACGGCAGTCACCAGGATCGACCAGTTCTGCCATGGATGCGGCGAGAACCAGGCCCAAAATCCGTAGAAGAGCGCGACCAGCAGCGCGAAATAGACGTAGAACCACAAGAAGGGCGTGGACCAGAATACGGAAATGCCGACGATCGGCGGTGCGTCCGACGCGGCTGCGGGCAGACCGATCAGACCGCCGAGGCGGTCGCCGCCGAAAAACCAGAAGAAGATCGCCGCGAGGCTCCACACCGCCGCCGAGCCGAAGAACAGTTTCGGCCGTGGAAAAAACGATACGAACACGGAGGTTTCCTTGTCGCCCGGGCTTTGAAGCGCCGCGCATAGAGTCACACTTCGCGGCGAAAGAAAACGACCAGGATGCCGCGGCTGGCGGCAGACACGCTATAATCGTGGCGAATTTGGCGTCCGGCCGGAAAGGTGGCTCACGATGGCGCAGGCTATCAGAACCAGCGCCGCGCCGGCCGACGCGACGATGTAGTTGCCGGAGTGTTCGGTGAGGAAGCCGGCCGCGACCGGCCCGACGATCTGGCCGACGCCGAGCGCGATCGTCATGGTAGCGACGACCCGCCGGGCCGAGCGCGGCGCGAGCGCGCGGCCGGCGAGGATGCCGATCGCCGTGATCGCGACGAACGTCCCGCCAAGCAGGACAGCGGCGATCAGCGGCCCGGCCTTGCCGCCGACGGCGATGCTCGCCGCCACGCCGACCGCCTCGACCACGCTGCCGATCGCGAACACCGTGGCGCGGCTTGTCCGTTTCGCGATCGCGCCCCAGAAAAAGACGGACGGGATGACGGCGAGGCCCGTCACCGCCCACACCTGCGCCTCGAACAGCCGGTCGAAGCCGTTCTGGCGCACGATCGCGATCAGGAAGGTGGCCGTGACGACGTAGCCCAGTCCGAACAGCCCGTAGGCGGACGTCATCAGAGCCAGCGGCCGGCTCCAGGCGATGTCGGGCTCGTGGGCCGCGTCGGCGTCGGTCGCCTCTACCCGGTCGACCATCAGCCGGACCGCGGCGAAGCCGATGGCCGAAAGAAGCCCCGCGCCGAGCCAGCCATATCGCCATCCCGCGCCGTAGCTCAGCAGGGCGGCCATCATGACCGAGGATGAGAGGATGCCGACGCCGACGCCGATGAACTGGATCGACTGGTACTCGCCGCGGTCGGCCGCGCTGAGATGGCTGAACAGGATGCTGGTCATGAAGATCATGGCGAAGGCGCTGGCGACGCCGGCCAGGAAACGGACGACGATGAAGACGGTCATGCTGTCGCTTACGCCCATCGCGGCGCACAGCACCGTGCTGGCCAGCAGGCTGGCAAGCATCACGCTCCGTTCGCGGCCATGCGCCCATCGGCCCGCGGCGCCGATCGCGCCGGCGAGATAGCCGAGATAGTTGGCCGAGGCGATCAGGCCGGCGTCGGACGCGGAGAGACCGAGTTCGCCGATCATGCCGGGCAGGATCAGCGTATAGATGAAGCGACCGATTCCCATGCAGACGGCCATGGCGATCAGGCCGCCGAAGGCATTGCGGAGGGGCGAGACGGTCGGGCGGACGGGCATGGCGGCACCATAGGATTGTTGCAGTGCGGTACAACCGGGTTTCATTGGACCAGCCGCGAGGCGCGATCCCCGCCATGGTGGAAAGATCGCCTCGCGCAGGCTATGTAACGGCGAGTTCGAACCACAGGACGACCACAATGAACGCTCAACCCGGCGCCGTGTCGGCCGCCGTCGATCCGCAAAAACTCGACCGGCTGGCGGAGGTCGCCGTGAAGATCGGACTGCAGTTGCAGGAGGGGCAGGATCTGGTGCTGACCGGTCCGGTCGCCGCCCTGCCGCTGGTGCGCCGCATCGCCGAGCATGCCTACAAGGCCGGCGCGGGGCTGGTCACGCCGTTCTTCGCCGACGAGGAGATTTCGCTGTCGCGCTATCGCCACAGCCGTGACGCCGGTTTCGACCGCGCGCCGGGCTGGCTCTACGAGGGCATCGCCAGGGCATTCGACGGCAACGCGGCCCGGCTCGCCATCGTCGGCGACAATCCGATGCTGCTGGCGCACGAAGACCCGGCCAAGGTGTCGCGCGCCAACAAGGCGAATTCGATCGCCTATCAGCCGGCGCTGGAGAAGATCGCCGGCTTCGACATCAACTGGAACATCATCGCCTTTCCCGGCGCATCCTGGGCGAGGCTGGTCTTTCCGAACGATCCGGAGGACATCGCGGTGGCCAAGCTCGCCGACGCGATCTTCGCCGCCTCGCGCGTCGACCGCGACGATCCCGTGAGCGCCTGGCGGGACCACAACGCTGCGCTGCGCGAACGCACGGCCTGGCTGAACGGCGAACGCTTCGCCGCGCTGCATTTCACCGGGCCGGGCTCCGACCTCACGGTCGGGCTCGCCGACGGCCACGAATGGCATGGCGGCGCGTCGACCGCCAAGAACGGCGTCACCTGCAACCCGAACATCCCCACCGAGGAGGTCTTCACCACGCCGCATGCGCAGCGGGTCGACGGGCATGTGAGCAGCACCAAGCCGCTCTCGCATCAGGGTACGCTGATCGAAGACATCCAGGTCAAATTCGAGGCCGGCCGCATCGTCGAGGCCAAGGCGACGCGCGGGGAAGAGGTTTTGAACAAGGTGCTCGACACCGACGAGGGCGCGCGCCGTCTCGGCGAAGTGGCGCTGGTGCCGCACTCGTCGCCGATCTCCAGGAGCGGGCTGTTGTTCTACAACACGCTGTTCGACGAGAACGCCGCCTGCCACATCGCGCTCGGCCAGTGCTATTCGAAGTGCTTCCTGGGCGGCGACACGATCTCGCCGGAAGCGATCGCGCGCCAGGGCGGCAACAAGAGCCTGATCCACATCGACTGGATGATCGGTTCGGACCGGATCGACATCGACGGCATGCGGGCGGACGGCTCGACGATCCCCGTCATGCGGCAGGGGGAATGGGCCTAGCTACGGCTAAGGTGACGACACGGCGCCAGAATCCCTCCCCGTCCGGGGAGTGTGGCTCGCGAAGCGGTCCGAAGGACGGTGGGGTCGCCAAAACAATGCTCGGCAGTTCTTAGTGATGAATTTCACAAGAATAACGAGACAGCGCCGAGCCCATGGAGACGACCCCACCCGGCCGTGCGGGCCACCCTCCCCAAAGGAGGAGGGACGGGTCGCTCTCTGACGACCAATACAAGTGCAGGTCGGACAGGCGGGGAAACTTTCTCCCGCGCCCTAAAAAATTTCCCCTTCAAATCAACTGCTTCTTATTTTTTCGAAGGTTTTTTGCCGCCGATTTATCCCCGCGCCTCTTGCGTCCCCCACACTGCTTCGCAAGAAAGGAGAGCGCCCGATGACCAGACCACCCTACACCGACCATGTACTGGCCCGTATCGTGGCGCTGCTTTTGAGCCTCGCCACATCGGCCGAGCGGGCCGCGTCGCGCAGTCTCGCCCTGCGCCTCTTCATGTTGTCGACCTTGCTGCCGGCCCACAACGCCATGCTGGTCTTCCTCGCCATTCCGACGGATGCCGGCTGCGACGCCTGCGAGCAAACGCCCGCGCCGCCCGGAATCGACCTGACGAGCAAGGACCTCCTGCTCCAGCTTGCGGCAAGGCTTCGCGCCGTCGCGGCGCTGGTGGCGCATATCGCGCTCAAAGCAAGCGGCCCGGAGCCGCACGCGCCGCGCGAGGCGGTCGCGCTTGCACCCGGCGTCGCTATGCGTCCGACCCCAGGCCGTTTCCTCGACTTGATCGGCGTGTCGCACGACACGTCCTGAAGCGTTTCGCGCGATCGGCAGGATTTGATAACAGGTAGAAGGACAGCGCGTCCCTTGCTGGAAAGGAAGAGCGCGCCGTCATGTTCTCCGGTTCAAGCCAGCGTGTACGCCGTCTTGACCGTCGTGTAAAATTCGGCCGCGTATTTGCCCTGTTCGCGCGAACCGAAGGACGAGCCCTTGCGGCCGCCGAACGGGACGTGGAAATCGACGCCGGCCGTCGGCACGTTGACCATCACCATGCCAGCCTCCGAATTGCGCTTGAAATGCGTCGCGTGCTTCAGGCTGGTCGTGACAATGCCCGACGACAGGCCGAACGGCGTGTCGTTGGCCATCGCCAGCGCCTCGTCGTAATTTTTCGCGCGGATCACCGAAGCCACCGGGCCGAAAATCTCTTCTTGCGAAATCCGCATCGCATTGGTCGCGTTGGTGAACAGCGCTGGCTGGAGGTAGAAGCCGGGCGTCGCCCGTTCCACCCGCTCGCCGCCGAAGGCCAGCGTCGCGCCCTCCTCCTTGCCGATGGCGATGTATTTTTCGTCCTGGTCGAGCTGGCCCTGGTCGACGACCGGGCCGATCTGCGTACCCGGCTTCAGCGCATCGTCGACGACGAGCGATTGCAGCTTCTGGGTCACCGCCGCGACGAATTCGTCGTGGATGCCATCCTGGACGATGATGCGCGAGGACGCCGTGCAGCGCTGGCCGGTCGAGAAGAACGCGCCGTTCACCGCGCAATCTACGGCGGTGGCGAGGTCCGCGTCGTCGAGCACGACGAGCGGATTCTTGCCGCCCATCTCGAGCTGGAACTTGCGCATCACGCCGACGGATGCCGCCGCGACGCGTTTTCCGGTGCCGACCGAGCCGGTAAAGGTGATGGCGTTGACGTCCGGGCTGTCGAGAATGATCTGGCCGACGACCGAGCCCTTGCCCATGACGAGGTTGAGGACGCCCTTGGGAAGGCCGGCGCGGTGCAGGATGTCGACGATCGCCCAGGAGCAGCCTGGCACGAGATCGGCCGGCTTGAACACCACGGTGTTGCCGTGGCAGAGCGCCGGCGCGAGCTTCCAGGCGGGGATGGCGATCGGGAAGTTCCACGGCGTGATGATGCCGACGACGCCGACCGCCTCGCGCGTCATCTCGACGCCGACGCCCGGCCGCACGGAGGGCACCGTCTCGCCGGTCAGGCGCAGCGCCTCGCCGGCGAAGAAGTCGAAGATCTGCGCCGCGCGGACCGTCTCGCCGATGCCTTCGGGCAGGGTCTTGCCCTCCTCGCGCGACAGCAGGCGTCCGATCTCGTCCTTGCGCGTCAAAATCTCGTCGGAGGCCTTGCGCAGGATCGCGTGGCGTTCGAGCAAGCCGGAGCGGGACCATTTCGGAAAGGCGGCCTTGGCGGCGGCGATCGCCTGCTTCGCCTCGGCCTCGCCGGCGCGCGCGTAGTCGCCGACGACATCGCCGGTGTCGGATGGGTTGACGTTGGGGACGGCGTCGCCGCCGATCCATTCGCCGTCGATCAGGTTCTTGTGCAGTTCGGTCATCGTTGTTCTTTCCAATCAGATGAGGTCGGCGCGGGCGAGGTCGCGCATCAGATGACTCGCGCCATAGGTCCAGTGCGGACAGTCGGGCGAGAGTCTTACACGATTGACCAGCGCGCCGAGTGTCTCGGTCGACACGGTGACGATGTCGCCGACCTTGTGGGTAAAGCCCCTGCCCGTCTCGCCGCGGTCCTTCGACGGCACGAACATCGTGCCGAGATAGAGCGCCATGCCGTCCGGATACTGGTGATGCGGGCCCAGGGCGGCGGCGACCAGGTCCTCCGGAGACCGGCTGATCCGCGCCATCGAACTCGATCCTTCCAGGGAGAAGCCGTCGTCGCCCTCGACCTTGAGACTGACTTTCGCGGCCTTCACGTCCTCAAGCGAGAAGCTCGCATCGAACAGGCGGATGAACGGACCGAGGGCGGCGGACGCGTTGTTGTCCTTGGCCTTGCCGAGCAGGAGCGCCGAGCGGCCCTCGACATCCCGCAGGTTGACGTCGTTGCCGAGCGTCGCGCCGACGATCCGGCCCTTGCTCGAGGCGATGACGGCGATTTCCGGCTCGGGGTTGTTCCAGCTCGAAATCGGATGCAGGCCGACATCGGCGCCGAAGCCGACGGAGGCGAGCGACGGGCATTTGGTGAAGATCTCGGCGTCCGGGCCGATGCCGACCTCGAGATATTGCGACCACGCGCCGCGCTCGATCAGCTTGCGCTTGATCTCCATCGCCTCCGGCGATCCGGGCTTGAGCTTCGACAGATCGTGGCCGATCAGGGTGGCGATGTCGGCGCGGATGGCGTCCGCCTTTTCCGACGAGCCGCGCGCCTGCTCCTCGATCACGCGCTCCAGCAGGCTGACGACGAAGGTCACGCCGGAGGCTTTCACGGCCTGCAAATCGACGGGCGACAGAAGGTAGGGTTCTGTTTCGTCGCGCGCGGCGAGGCTATTGGCGGCAAGCGCGTCGAGGGTAGCGATCTCCTCGCCCTTTGCGGCTGCGAGATAGGACGCCGGATCGTCCATCTCGCAGATGTCGCGCGACAGCGGGGCGTCTCGGGACGTGATGTCGAGAACGGCGCCGCCGCGCACCGTGACGATCACCGGATGCGGTGCGTCTGGACGTCTGGCGCGTCCGAGAAAGGCGCCTTCGGCTGGCAGGGCGATTGATAGGGTCATCGGACTCCAATAGGCCGGTGGGCCGGATCGCCGCCTTTTATCGGACAATTGGCGAGACGCGAAGACGCCTGACGCATTTTTGCGCCGGCGGCCGCGCCTCACCCGTGGCGGCGCGCGGCGAATGCCGGTAGAACGCGGTGCGCAGGCGGCCAGCCGCGCAGTGAGACGGTCTCGGGAGGACATCCATGGCATCGACCAGCATCCGCGTCGGCGTGATCGGCTGCGGCTTCTACGCGCAGAACCATCTGAACTCGTGGAAGGAACTGGCGCAGCAAGGGGCGGTGCTGGCCGCCGTCTGCGATATCGATCCGGCCAAGGCGCAAGCCGCCGGCAAGGCGTTCGGCGCGGCGGTCTACACCGACGCCGCAACGATGCTCGAAGCGGAAAGGCTCGATGTCGTCGACATTATCACCCGCCACGACACGCACCGGCGACTCGCCGAACTGGCCATCTCAAAGGGCGTGGGGGCAATCGTCCAGAAGCCGTTCGCGACCGGCTGGGATGATTGCGTGGCGATCGTCGACGCCGCCGAGAAGGCCGGCGTCTGGCTCGCGGTACACGAGAATTTCCGCTTCCAGACGCCGATGCGCAAGGTGCGCGAGATGCTCGACGGGGGCGCGATCGGCGAGGCGACCTGGGCGCGGATCAATTTCCGCACCGGCTACGACATCTACGCGCTGCAGCCCTATTTCTATCAGGAGGAGCGTTTCGCGATCGCCGATGTCGGCATCCACGTTCTCGATCTCGCGCGCTTCTTCATGGGCGAGGTCACGCGCATCGCATGCGAGACGCAGCGCCGCAACGTGAGGGCGAAAGCCGAGGACACGGCGACGATGCTGCTCGCCCACGCCAGCGGCGCGGTCAGCGTGGTCGAATGCAGCTATGGCGCGCATCGCCTGCCCGATCCGTTTCCGGAGACGCTGCTGGAGATCGAAGGGACACGCGGCTCGATCGTCGTCGGCGTCGGCCTAAAGATGATCGTGACCAGCGACGGCTCGCGCGAGGAAAGCACCATCGGCTCGCCGCTGCGGCCTTGGACGAGCGAACCCTGGCACGCGAGCCAGGAAGGCGCGTTCAACACGTGCCAGCATTTTCTCGACTGCCTGAAGCGCGGCGTTCCGGCCGAGACTTCCGGCGTCGACAATCTCAAGACCTACGCCCTGGTCGACGCGGCCTATGTCGCGGCGGCAGAGCATCGGGCGGTCGCGCCGGTGGCGTGGCGGTCGTCGCCTTGAAGGTCGGCCAGACCCGAGGCATGCGCCGCGAGCCTGGCCGACATGGGTTCAGGCGGGGATGCGCGACTCGTAGTCCTGCTTGAGCCGCATCCATCCGTCCCAGAACGGTCCCGAATCCTTGCCTGAAACGCGGTCGGCCAGAATATCGAGATGCCGATGCCATCCGGCGCTGACATTGAGCAGCATCCCCCGCTCGGGCACCCGCCGATGAATCACGGTCAGCAGGACATCGTCGCCCGCCTGCTCCAGTTCGAACAGCACGCCGCCGGTGGCGCCCCACGTGAACGCCAGCCTGTGCGGCGGATCGAGTTCGGTGATCCGGCTTTCCATGCGGTGTTCGTCGCCGAACCCCGGCGGTTTCCGGCCGGGCGGGTTGGTCAGTTCGTTGTTGCGCCAGACGAGTTCGAACGGCGCGCCGATTTTCAGCTCCATCTCGCCCGAAGCGAGCCACTGGCGGCGCAGGTCGTTCTGCGTGAGATAGGCCCACACACGCTCGATCGGCCCGGGCAACCGGCGCTCGATCTTCAGCGTCGAGGGTTCCGTCAGCACGCCATAGGCTTCGTTCATCATCGTCGTCATGTCCTGTCTCCCTTGGACTGTGGTGTTGGAAAATTGCCCGCATCTTCCTTGCGAAGGAGGTTTTCGAGGATGTCCAGACGGTCGCTCCAGAACACGCCGTACTGCTTCATCCAGTCGACGAGCGGCGCGAGGCCGTCAGGCTGGGCGCGGTAAAAAACGTTGCGGCCTTCGGGACGCTCGGCGACCAGCCCGGCCAGCTTGAGCGATTTCAGATGCTGCGAGATGGCGCCCTGCGTCACGCCGCTGTCTTTCGTCAGTTCGACCACGGTGATCTCGTCAGACCCGACCACCCGTTCGAATACGGCTCGGCGCGTCGGGTCGGCGAGCGTCCGCATGACGGCTGTGATCGACGATGGCTGGGTCATGGACTTCCAATAGCATCGGCTAATTGATTAGTCAATGCTATTTAAAAGACCGGCGCGATTTTGCTGCGTCTCTGGCTTCAGGCCCTGCGTCGGCGTGAAGCTGGCTGAACAGCGGCAGATGCCGAGCGCCTTCCTCGGCCAGGAACGCATTGAACGCCGCCATCGCGGGGGTCGTCGCGCGGTCGCTGCGCGAGACCGCGAACCACTGGCGGCGGACCGGCATTCCCACCACGTGGAGCATGACCAGCCGGGACGATTCCAGCTCGGACGCGACGGTATGTCCCGAGATGAAGGCGACGCCCAGCCCGGCCATGACCGACTGCTTGATGGTCTCGTTGGAATCGAGTTCGATCCCTTGCAGTTCGAGCCAGCCCGGCACGTCGCGCATGAAGATTTCCATGGAGATGCGGGTTCCGGAGCCCGGCTCGCGCATGAGGAAGGATTCGCGGGCGATCGTTTCCCGGGAGATGTCGCGCATGGCGGCCAGGGGATGGTCCGGGGCGGCGATGATGACCAGCGGATGATCGCCGAACACCGCGGCGCGCACGGGGACGCCGGCGGGCGGACGCCCCATCAGCGCGATGTCGATGTCATGGTCGCGCAGGCTGACGATCGTCTCGGAGCGATTGCCCACGATCAGCCGCATTTCGATATCCGGATACTTGGCCATGAAGGCCGCCATCAGGCGCGGCGCGAAATACTTGGCCGTCGAGACCACGCCGAGGCGGAGGCTGCCGCGGCGAACGCCCTTGATCGCGTCGATCTCGTCGACCAGGACCCGCAGCCGCTCCTCGATCGCCTGCGCGGCGTCGATCACCGCGAGACCCGCCGCGGTCGGACGCATGCCGGCTGTCGTCCGATCGAACAGCGAAAGCCCGGCCTCGCGCTCGACCTGCTGGAGCTGGAGCGTGACCGCCGGAGGCGTCAGGCCGAGTTCGGCGGCCGCCGTCACCACCTTGCCGTGACGCCGGATGGCCTCCACGGCGCGCAACTGACGAAGCGTCACATTTTTCATCGCGCAACTATGAAAATTTTAGCGACCGCGTAAAGAAATTAAATTTTACTAAGTTTCCCGCGGTCTGTCTTCTGCCAGCGTGGCAGAGTCGTCGAGGAGGACGAGGCTGCCCGGGAGGACGATGCGTGATCCCTTCGACGCTGGATGCGTTCCTGTATTCCTATGCCTTCACCGGCAAGGCGCCGTATCAGGATATTGCCGATACAATAAGGGCGCTGGCGTCGGCGGCCCTGCAGGTTCGGGCGATGATGAGCAATGTCGGACCCGGCGCCGCCGATGCGATCCTGCCGCGCGGCGAGGACGATCCGCGCGGCGTGCTCGAGGCGCGCGCGGCCGCGGCCTTTCTCGACGCCGTCCGCGAAGCGCCGGTGGCGCATTATCTCGACGCGGATTCGGGAAAGCAGGTCGCGCTTGGCGCGGAATCCGAAATCGCGGTCGCGCTCCATCCGCTCGACGGGTTCTCCAACATCGACATCAACGCCGCGCTGGGCACGATCTTTTCGATTCTGCCCATCGTGCCGGACGACGCGGCGGCGACGTTCCGTCAACCTGGCCGCAAGCAACTGGCGGCAGGCTTCGTCGTATACGGGCCACAGCTCGGGCTCGTGCTGACGCTCGGCAACGGCACGCATGTCTTCGTGTTCTCGGCCCCCCTCGGCGTCTTCCTGCGCGCATGGGAGAGCTGCGCCATCCCGCCCGACGCTGGCGAATACGCCATAAACGCCTCGAACTACCGGCACTGGGGCGGCGCCGTGCGGCTCTATATCGACGACTGCATCAGCGGCGTCGACGGCCCGCGGCAGCGCGATTTCGACATGCGCTGGGGCGCCTCGCTGGTCGCCCACATCTACCGCATCCTGATGCGCGGCGGTGTCTACCTCGATCCTGCCGACACCCGCAAGGGTTGCTCGAAGGGTCGCCTCGGGCTGGTGCACCAGGCCAATCCGATCGCCATGCTGGTCGAGCAGGCCGGCGGCAGCGCCAGCGATACGGAGAACGACATTCTCGACATCGTGCCGGAAACGCTCGACCAGCTGACGCCGATGGTGTGCGGATCAACCAACGAGGTCGAGCGCATCGCGCGCTACCACACCGAGCCGAGCAACATCGCCGAGCGCGCGCCGCTGTTTGGCAATCGCGGCCTGTTCAGGACCTGAGGGCGTCATGTCGGCCAAGCACCCGATCATCTCGATCACCGGCTCGTCAGGGGCAGGCACGACGTCGGTCAAACGGATTTTCGAGCAGATCTTCACACGCGAAAAGATCGCGGCCGTCTACATCGAGGGCGACGCCTTCCATGCTTTCGACCGCGCGGCGATGAAGAACAAGATTACGGACGCGACCGCGCAGGGCCGCAACTTCACCCATTTCCACGAAGAGGCGAACCTGATCGAAAAGCTGGAATCCGTCTTCGCGGCCTACGGACGGTCGGGCGGCGGCGAATCACGGCATTACGTGCACGACGCGGACGAGGCGGCCCTCTACGGCGCCGAGCCGGGCACCTTCACCGACTGGATGCCGTTCGATGCGGGCTCCGAGCTTTTGTTCTACGAGGGGCTGCATGGCTGCGTGAAAACCGACAAGGTCGACGTCGCGCGCCACGCCGACCTCAAGATCGGCGTGGTGCCGGTCATCAACCTGGAGTGGATCCAGAAAATTCATCGCGATAAGGCGGCGCGCGGCTATTCGACCGAAGCCGTGACCGACACGATCCTGCGGCGAATGCCCGACTACGTGAACTACATCATCCCGCAATTCGCGCTGACCGACATCAACTTCCAGCGCGTGCCCATCGTCGACACGTCGAACCCGTTCATCGCGCGCTGGATTCCGACGGCCGACGAATCGATGCTGGTCATCCGCTTCGCCAATCCGCGCGGCATCGATTTTCCCTACCTTCTGTCGATGATCCACGACTCGTTCATGTCGCGCGCCAACACGATCGTGATGCCGGCGACCAAGCTCGACATCGCCATGCAGCTCATCCTGACGCCGCTCATCCTGCAGCTCATGGACCGCAAGCGACGCATCTGATGAACGCCCCCCACATCTCCTGACCGCAGAAAGGCAGCTTCCATGAACGTCCAGACGCAAACGATGGCCGAAGGCAAGGACCGCTACAAATCCGGCGTCATCCCCTACAAGAGGATGGGCTACTGGGAGCCGGACTACAAGATCAAGGACACTGACCTGATCGCGCTGTTCCGGATCACGCCACAGCCCGGCGTCGACCACGAGGAGGCGGCCGCCGCCGTCGCCGGCGAAAGTTCCACCGCGACCTGGACGGTGGTCTGGACCGATCGGCTGACGGCTTGCGAGCTTTACCGCGCCAAGGCGATCAAATCCGAGCCGGTGCCCAATACCGGCCCCGGCACCAAGACCGAGCAGCAGTATTTCGCCACCATCTGCTACGACCTCGACCTGTTCGAGCCGGGCTCCATCGCCAACCTCACCGCCTCGATCATCGGCAACGTGTTCGGCTTCAAGGCCGTCAAGGCGCTGCGGCTGGAAGACATGCGCATCCCGGTCGCCTATTTGAAGACCTTCCAGGGTCCCGCGACCGGCATCGTCGTCGAGCGCGAACGGCTCGACAAGTTCGGACGGCCGCTGCTCGGCGCCACCACCAAGCCGAAACTCGGGCTTTCCGGCCGAAATTACGGCCGCGTCGTCTACGAGGCGCTGAAGGGCGGGCTCGACTTCGTCAAGGACGACGAGAACATCAATTCGCAGCCCTTCATGCATTGGCGCGATCGCTACCTCTACTGCATGGAGGCGGTGAACAAGGCGGCCGCCGCCACAGGCGAGGTCAAGGGACACTACCTCAACGTCACCGCCGGCACGATGGAGGAGATGTACGAGCGGGCCGAGTTCGCCAAGCAGCTCGGGTCGGCGATCATCATGATCGACCTCGTGATCGGCTACACGGCGATCCAGTCGATGGCCAAATGGGCGCGGCGCAACGACATGATCTTGCACCTGCATCGCGCCGGCAATTCGACCTATTCGCGCCAGAAGAACCACGGCATGAACTTCCGCGTCATCTGCAAGTGGATGCGGATGGCGGGCGTCGACCACATCCATGCCGGCACGGTCGTCGGCAAGCTGGAAGGCGACCCGCTGATGATCAAGGGCTTCTACGACACGCTGCGCGAGGAAAGGACGGCGAAGAACCTCGAGACCGGACTGTTCTTCGACCAGGAATGGGCCTCGCTCAACAAGGTCATGCCGGTGGCGTCCGGCGGCATCCATGCCGGGCAGATGCACCAGCTGATCCACTATCTCGGCGAGGACGTGGTCTTGCAGTTCGGCGGCGGCACGATCGGCCATCCCGACGGCATCCAGGCCGGCGCGACCGCCAATCGCGTCGCGCTCGAAGCGATGATCCTCGCCCGCAACGAGGGCCGCGACTATCTGCGCGAGGGAACGCAGATCCTCGAACAGGCGGCGAAATGGTGCACGCCGCTCAAGGCGGCTCTGGAGGTCTGGAAAGACGTCACATTCAACTACGAATCGACCGACACGGCCGATTTCGTTCCGACCGCAACCCCCAGCTTCTAGACAGGGAGAACACGACCATGATGACCAATCCCGGAAACAAGGTCACGCAGGGCCAGTTCTCGTTCCTGCCCGACCTGACCGACACCCAGATCTCGGCGCAGATCAAATACGCGCTGAAGAACCACTGGGCCGTCAGCGTCGAATACACCGACGACCCGCATCCGCGGAACACCTACTGGGAGATGTACGGCAACCCGATGTTCGACCTCAAGGATCCGGCCGGCATCCTGATGGAGGTCAACAATTGCCGGAAGGCGCTGCCCAACATGTACATCCGGGTCACGGCCTTCGATTCGACCAAGGGTTGGGAGGCGCCGCGCATGTCGTTCATCGTCAACCGTCCGCCCAACGAACCGGGCTTCCGGCTGATGCGGCAGGAGCGCGACGGCAGAAGCCAGGGCTATTCGATCATCCCCTATGCGACCGACCGGCCCGAGGGCGAGCGGAGTTAGCCGTGTCGGGTCCTATTCGCCCCCTCCACCGCCTACGGCGGTCCCCCTCTCCCGTAGACGGGGGAGGATCAGGTCGTGCAGGCGGCGTCGCTGGATCCTCCCCTGCGAAGCGGGGGAGGGGGACCACGCGAAGCGTGGTGGAGGGGACGCGAACATGAGCGACGCCATGGACGCCAAGCCGCAATCAACTGGTTCCCACATGCTGGCCGACGACGCGGTGGTCGACCTTCAGGCCGAGTTCGAGGCTTCGAGGATGGACGAGGTCATGGGCAAGCTCGACCGCGAACTGGTCGGGTTGAAGCCGGTGAAGACCCGGATCCGCGAGATCGCCGCGCTGCTGCTGGTCGACCGGCTGCGGCGGAAATTCGGCATCTCCTCGGCCACGCCGACGCTGCACATGAACTTCACCGGCAATCCCGGCACCGGCAAGACGACCGTCGCGTTGCGCATGGCGGAAATCCTGCACAACCTCGGTTACGTCCGCGAGGGACACCTTGTCTCGGTCACGCGCGACGACCTTGTCGGGCAATATGTCGGCCACACGGCGCCCAAGACCCGCGAGATCATCAAGAAGGCGATGGGCGGGGTGCTGTTCATCGATGAGGCGTATTATCTCTACAAGCCGGAGAACGAGCGCGACTACGGGCAAGAATCGATCGAAATCCTGCTGCAATGCATGGAGAACAACCGCGACGACCTCGTGGTCATCCTGGCCGGCTACAAGGACAAGATGGATCGCTTCTTCCTGAGCAATCCGGGCATGCGCTCGCGCATCGCCCACCATGTCGATTTTCCGGACTACCGTCCCGACGAACTGGAAGCGATCGCCGGACTGATGCTCGGCGAGCAGAACTATCGGTTGAGCGAGAGCGCGGCGCAGGCGCTGAGGGAATACATACCCCTGCGCATGACCCTGCCGCACTTCTCGAACGCCCGATCGATTCGCAATGCGCTCGACCGGGCCCGCCTGCGCCAGGCGAACCGGCTGTTTTCCGAACGCGGCCGGAAGTTGTCGAGGCTGGACCTGATCACGATCGAGGAACCCGACATCCGCGGCAGCCGCATCTTCGTCGAGGGCCGGCTCGAAGGCGAGCCGGAATTGGCGCGATGACGACGGCCGACGAACGGAAATGACGCCATGATGAAAGCAAACAGCCGCAGGATGCGAGCAGCCAAGTTTGGTTTAACCCGCTGGCGAGAGGGTTGAGGCCATGGCGGCGACACCCCCGATTTGCGATTTCGGCCGGCATGCGGTGGATGCGACGCTGCCCGGCGTCGACGGACGGCGCCATCGCCTCTTCGATCTGGCGGGCGCGAATGGGCTGGTCGTCGCCTTCATCTGCAATCATTGCCCCTATGTGAAAGCGGTGATTGAAAGGATCGTGCGCGACGCGGCCGAGCTTTCCGGCCATGGCGTCGGCTTCGTGGGCATCAATTCGAACGATGCGACGGCCTATCCGGCGGACTCCTTCGGCAACATGACGCGGTTCGCCGCCGAGCATGGCTTCGGCTTTCCCTATCTGCACGACGAGGATCAGTCGCTCGCCCGCGCCTACGACGCGGTCTGTACGCCCGACTTCTTCGGGTTCAATGGCGATTTGAGGCTACAATATCGCGGTCGGCTCGACGCCTCGCGCAAGGAGAGCGGCGGCGAGTCTTTACGCCGCGACCTGTTCGCGGCGATGGTCGAGATCGCGCGCACCGGTCAGGGACCGCGCGACCAGATCGCTTCCATCGGTTGCTCCATCAAATGGCGGCAGGCAAATGGAACATGAGCGCACCCAAACGCATTGTGCGCGATAACTGCGACAATTTGCCCGGAGGAAGATATATGCGCCGCCTCGTCCTGTTCCTTCTTCCGCTCGCCCTGGTTCTTTCGGCGCCGGCTCGTGCGCAGACCCAAAGCGACAAGGTCGCGCCGACGATTCCCGAAACCCAGATCAAGCCGGCCGAGTTGTCTTCGGATTATGAGTTTCTCTCCGCCGCGACATCCGCGGACGAGTTTATCGTCAAAGCGTCGGCTGTCGCCGCGACGAACGCCGGTTCGCCCGATGTCAAGACTCTGGCGGCTGAGTTCGCGGCGGAGCATCAGGCGATCATGAACGCCGTCATCGCGGCCGGCAAGGCCGATAAGGTGGAGATCGCCGCGCCCTCCGTCGACGGCGAGCAGCAAGGCCTGCTCGGCAAGCTGCAGTCACTCGAGGGGGCCGAGTTCGATAAGGCCTATGTGGAGTCGCAGTTGTTCGCCCACCAGCGGACGATCTCCTACTATCGCGGCTATGCCGACAAAGGCAACAATCTGGCGAAATTCGCCGCCGAAACGACGCCGCAACTCGTCAAGCACTACGCCGCGCTCCTGGCGCTTGCGGACAAAGTGGGCATAGGCAGCGCGGCTCAAACTCCGGTCGTCCAATAGTCGGCAGTGCGCAGTCCGATGGGTAACTGGACGTGGATGGAGACTAGACCAAGGTGGGGCGGATCGGCTCTAGCCGTTTACTGCCAGCATTGGCCGTCGAGGAGGTGGGACCATGACTGATTTCCATGTAATTTCCGATGCGAAGGGCTCCATCCATGCGCCTGAAGTCCGCAAGATCGGCATGGCTGACGTGACCGACGCGCTGCGAAAGGGCTTGGAGGATTTCTGGGTCAAGCCATCGCACTACGTATTCCTGTGTCTGATCTACCCGCTGGCGGGCGTCGTACTGGTCAGTTGGAGCGCTGGCGGCGCCGGCCTTCAGCTTATCTATCCCCTGATGTCGGGCTTCGCGCTGCTCGGTCCCCTTGCGGCAATCGGACTTTACGAAATCAGCCGGCGCCGCGAACTCAAGCTGGACACGTCCTGGACCCACGCGCTCGAGGTCCGCAACTCTCCGGCCATACCCGCGATCCTGGCGGTCGGCGCGCTTCTCCTGGCGTTGTTCGTGGTGTGGATCTTCGTTGCCAGCGCCCTGTTCAACATGATCTACGGCAATGCCGGTCCGGCAACGATCACCGATTTCGTCCGCGACGTGTTCACCACGCAACGAGGCTTCGCGCTGATCGCCATTGGCAATCTGGTCGGCGCGATGTTCGCGCTGATCGCGCTAGCGCTCACGGCGGTGGCTTTCCCCGTTCTGCTCGACCGCGATGTCGGCGCGGTGGCGGCCATCGAGACCTCGCTCCATGCGTTTACCCGCAACCCAGGGCCGATGATATTCTGGGGCCTGATCGTGGCGGCGATGCTCGTGGTCGGCTCGATACCGCTCTTCGTCGGGCTCGCGGTGGTCATGCCGATCCTCGGCCACGCGACCTGGCATCTTTATCGCAAGGTCGTGACGCCCGCCGGGCGCAGAACCATGTAGACGCCGGACACTCAGGACGGACGGCGCAGCCGCATCAGGACATTGGCCAGGTGGGCCGCGCCCCCCAGAGCGAGATAGAGCGCGACAACGCCTTCGCCCGATTTCAAAAGGGCCGCCCGCAGGGCGATAATCAGGAACAGGCCCGACAGAAGATTTGCGATCACGGCGGTGGCGGGCGGCGTTCGGCGCATCACGGCCAATCCAGCAAGCACAGCCGCCTCGACGGCCAGAGCGCAGAGCGCGGCTAGGGTAATCGTACCGTCCAGGACAAACGCTTCAAGCATGGTCTATTGGAACGCCATGCGCAGCAAATGTCCGAGGTCCTTGATGAACACGCGCAAATGGGCGAGCGGATCAGTGCGCACGAAGCGCTTGTTCAAGTAGGATTCCCAGACGAGACGTTGGACATCCATGTCCTCGCAGATCGCCACGAAACGCTCGCGGCGCCTGTCGCTGCGATACCAGAACCCCTGCATGAAGCCGAGCACCATGAACACGCGCCCATGCAGGCGCATGAACCGTTTGCGCACCAGGGCAAGCGACCGCGGGTCGCCGGTGGCAAGGAAATCACCCGCGGCCTGCGCCGCCAGCCGGCCGCACAGCATGGCATAATAGATGCCTTCGCCCGACGCCGGGGCGACCACGCCGGCGGCGTCGCCGACGAGCAGAGTGTCGCGGCCATTGTCCCAGTGCTTCAGAGGTTTGAGCGGGAGGGGCGCGCCTTCCTCACGGATGGTCTCCAGGGCCTCGAGGCCGGCCTTGCGGCGCAGCAGCCTCGTGGCCTCGCGCAGGTCGAAACCCTTGACCGCGCTGCCGACGCCGACGCTGGTCGTTTCGCCATGAGGAAAGACCCAGCCGTAGAAATCCGGCGAGACCTGGCCCTGATAGTAGACGTCGCAACGCTGCGGATCGAAGCCATCCCGGCCGCTCTCGGGCGAGCGGACGATTTCATGATAGGCAAACACGTAGGGCGGGCGGACATCCTTGCCGAACATCCGCCGCCGCACAGCCGAGTTCGCGCCGTCCGCGCCGACGATCATTCGCGTCGTGACCGTTTCGGGCTCGCCGCCCTTTCTGCATATCCGCACGGCCAGACGACCATCGCCGAGACGCGTCGCGTCCTCGAAAGCGCCCGCGACGACCTCAGCGCCCATCGAGCGGGCCCGTTCGCGCAGCCAAGGATCGTAGACATCCCGATCGACCATGCCGACGAAGCCGGCATCGATGTGCATGTCGACGCTGGTCTGCGACGGCGCGAAGATACGGGCGGAACGGATGCGGGCCGTGAGCAGATGCGGCGGAATGTCGAACTCGGCGATCGCCTTGGTGGGGATCGCCCCGCCGCATGGCTTGGTGCGGCCGTCGCGGTCGAGCAGAAGGATGCGGCGTCCGGCCGCGGCAAGCTCGCCGGCGGCCGTCGCGCCGGCGGGACCGCCGCCCACCACGACGGCATCGTAAGCGCAAGTCAGGGCCGCGACGTCGTTCATTCGGCGGCCTGCAGGCCGGTCGGATACGGTATAGCGTCGTCGCGGTCGAGGGATCGTTCGGAACGCGGCGTCGCGATTCTCATGGCGAGGCAGGCCGCGGCAAGGAAGATGGCGCCTTCGAGCAGGAAGACGCTGCCGTAGGCGAGCGGGACGGAACCGCCGACCGCGCGCACCGCCTCGACCGCGACCGTGCCGATAAAGCCGCCGAGGCCGAAGGCGACGGCCTGCGCCGCGCCCCACAGCCCCATCCGCAATCCGACTCGCGACCTGTCGCCAGCCCCGGCCAGCGCCATCATCGAGGCGATGGCCGCGACGGCGAACACGCCATTGGAAAAACCCAGCGCGAAGACGTGGGCCGTTAACGGCCAGCCCGCGCCTGCCCTGGCCGAGAAGGCGAGCGCCGCCAGCGCGACGCTGGACAGCAGGCAGCCGCCGACGGTGAAATATTTCAGGATCGCCGGAACGCGCCGCGCGAGCAGGCTGCCGGCGACGCCGACGAGAACCATGCCAATGAACACGCCGCCGTTCTGAATGCCCGAAAGCCCGGTCGTCTGGCCCGGCGTCATGTCGAAGACGAGCCCGGCGAAAGGCTCCAGGATCAAATCCTGCATGCTGTAGCCCAGCATCGAGACGAAGACGAAGACCGTGAACAGGCGGGCCTGCGGATCGGCCCAGGCGTCGGCAAGGCTGTGGCGGAAGGAAACGGCAGGCGTGCGTCGCGCGCCCGCAATCGAGCCAAACGTGTTTTTCTCGACCCCGATCACGGCGAGGATCGTGAGAGTCAGCGCCGACAGGCCGGCGACCGCCGTGACCGCGATCAGGCGCGCCATGGAAAACGGATCGAGGAACTTGCCCGAAACGACAGCGGTGACGGCGATGCCAAAGATCATCATCAGCCAGACCAGCGTCGCCGCCGCCGGGCGGCGCTCGGGAGACACGCTGGAGGCGAGCAACGCCAGAAGCGAGGTGCCCGCAGCGCCGACGCCGAAGCCGATCAGGATGAAATCGAAAATTGCAAGCACGAGCCCGACCGTGAAATTCTCCGCCATGAGCGCGGTCGCCATCGCCGCGCCGATGCCGGCGAGCGCCAGCAGCGCCATGCCGCCGACGATCCACGATGTGCGCCGGCCGCCGCGGTCGGAGCCATGGCCCCACAGCGGACGCGCGATCTGGACGCCATAGTGAACGCCTACGAGGGCGCCGGGAACCACCGCCGCGAGGCCGAGTTCGACGACCATGATGCGATTCAGGGTCGAGGTGGTCAGCACGATGATCGAGCCAAGCGCCGCCTGCACGAGGCCCAGCCTGGCGATGCCGATCCAACCGAGCGTGGTCTGCTCCTGCACTTCAGCCTCCCTGCATGGCGCGGACGGCGAAGGCGCTGGCGAGCATGCCGAATACATACATCGTCGTGCCGGTCGCATTGTACCAGGACGCCAGCTTGAGCGGGTTGGTCAGCATGCGCAGCATGCAAAGCGCCTGACCCGCCAGCAGCGCCGCTACGATCAGCGCATGGATCGGAAACCCCCAGTGCAGCAGAAGCCCGATCACCACGAGTTGCGGCGCGCCCATGATCAGGCATGCAAGCCGCGCCGCCCGGTCGACGCCGAACACGGCCGGCAGGCTGGCCAGGCCTGTCTGGCGGTCGCCTTCGACCGACTTGAAGTCGTTGAGCGTCATGATGCCATGCGCGCCCAGGCTGTAGAGCAATGTGAGCGTCAGGATGGGGAAGCCCGGAAAGCCGCCGATCGCGGCGGCGGCCGCCGTGAACCAGGGCAGGCCCTCGTAGCAGAGGCCGACGGCGCCAGGCCCATACCAGCCGCTGCGCTTCAGCCGGAACGGCGGCGCGCTATAGGCCCAGGCCAGCGCCAGCCCCACGACGCAGGCATAGAACACCCAGACGCCGAGCGCCCAAGCCACGACCAGCGAGATCAAGGTGTTCGCGACAGCAACGCCCAAACCCCAGCGGCCCGGCATGCGACCCGACGGAATGACGCGATGCGGTTCGTTGATCGCGTCGACCTCGCGGTCGTACCAATCGTTCACCGCCTGGCTGGCCCCGCAGACCAGAGGGCCCGCCAGAAGGATGCCGCCGACGACGTAGGGCCAACGGTCGCCGATCGCGACGCCGGAGGAGACGACGCCGCAGCCGAATGCCCACATCGGCGCGAACCATGTTATCGGCTTCAACAGCTCAATCGTCGCAGCGATCGTCGGAGCGGAGGCGCGGGTTGGCGCAACAAGCGGTTCAGCCATGCCGAACCATAATTTTTGACAGTCTTGGTTGTCAATCCAAATTGACGGCCACTGGGACGGCCGTCTCAGTCGTCGCTGTCTTCGATGTCCGAAATCCCGTAGCGCTTGAGCTTTATGTAGAGGCTCTGGCGGCTCAGCCCCAGCATGTCCGCGGCGGAGGCGCGGTTGTTGTCGGTCAGGCGCAGAGCCGCCTCGATGCACAGGCGCTCGATGATGTCGGCGGTGTCGCGGACGAGATCCTTGAGCGGAACGCGGCCGACGAGATCGGTGAACGGCGTTGTCGAACCCGGCTGGGCGTTGAAATTGCCTTGAGGCGTCGCGTCGCCGCGCGATTGCTCGCGCAAGGTGAAGCCGAACAGCGGGCCGTCGGCGCTTTCGATCTTGGCCGCCGATACTTCGACCGTCTCGCTGCCGCCGAGTTCGTCGCGAATCACCGACGAGAACCGGCGGACGGTCCCGTGTTCGCGCAAATTCGCCATCAGCACCTGAAGATCCACGCTCGATCCGCCGAGCCAGTTGTCGAGCCCCTTGTCCTCCACGCGGTCCAGATTGACCACCCGGATCATGTCGAGGAAGGCGGGGTTGGCCTGGGTGATCTTGCCATCGCCGTTGACGATGACCACGCCCTCGGGAAGGTGGTCGACCATCGACATCATGGTGGCGTCGGCGGGTGATCCCGCAAACGCGGGCGCCAGTTCCTCGGTGGCGAAACAGACCAGAAGATTGGTGCGGCCGAATTCACGGAACGGCGTGACGCGAATTTCCATATGCTGGTCCAGCGTCGCCGGCCGCGCATGAAAAACGTCCGCGCGGGCGCGGGCGCCGAGCGCGGCGAGAGCCTCGGTGGCAAGCGACTGGTCCGCCTTGGCGAAGGCCGTCGCGGCGGCCGCGCCGACAAGCTTCTTCACCGGGCGATCGAGCAGACGGGCGGCGCCTTCGTTGGCGTCCAGGATCTTCAAAGTCTGCGCTTCGATCACGATCAGCGGTTCGACCGCGAGATGGAACAGGATGCGATAGCGCGATTCGATGTCGCGCAGCTTGCGATAGTCCTTCTCCATCTCGATCTGCGAGCGGACGAGGCGCTGCTGCATCTCAGCCATCGGACGCAAGTCCGTGCCGAGCGCGACCTTGTGCGGCCAACCCGAGAACGAGACCAGCCGGTAGCCGACCGGCAGGTCGCGGCCCGCCTTCGCCGGGTGGTTGACCTGGCGCGAGCGGGTCGGCGACAGCTTCGCCGATTCAAGCAGGAGTTCGTCGGTCTTGTCGCGGCTTTCGACTGTGACGGTGTCCTTCCAAGACTTGCCGACCCAACCGTCGACGTCCCAGGCCTTCAAGCTTCGGTCACGGTAGGCCACGTCGAGAATCGTGCTGTCATGCCCTAGGACAAGCGCTACATCGGAATTCGCCGTCGCCAGGGCGCCGAGCGCATCGGCGCCCAGGCCGGAAAACAATTCGTCAGTGGAGCGGAACGAGCGGGACACCTCGCGGGAAACCTGCTTGTCCATTGAAGACCGTCAATTCCCTTCTACTCCGCAGCAACCCGATGATCGACGCCAGCCGACAGCGACGCCACGACGGTGTCGGCAAGCGCCACCGCGGAGAAAGCGTCCACGGCCAGCAGGTCGAAACCGGCGTCCAACGCGCCTTGCGGATTCTGCATAACCATGCTGCCGCCCGCGATCAAGACGATCGATTTGTTGCGCGACTTCGATCGAAGCTTGCGACTAAGCGCGGAAAGTTCCGGCAAGTGCCGCTCGACGCTCACGGATATGCCCATGATCTGGTAGTGATTGGCCGCAACGAGCCTGAGCATCTCGCCCTCCTCGTCGCAGCCGCAACAATCAACCTCCCAGCCCGCCCGCCGAAAAGCATCGTCCACCACCGACAGGCCGAACGTATGCTGCTCGCCCGGCGCGGGCGTCAGCAGCGCGCAGCGCGACAGGTCCGGCAGAGCGATCGGGGGCGCTTCGGACGCCATCATGCGGAACAGCCGCTGCATTCTCGACACGGCGATGGTCACCTTCATGAAATCGCATTCGTCAGCGCACCAGTTCTCACCGATGATCCGCGCGGCCGGCTCCATCAGGATTTCGACGACCTTTTGCGGATCGCCGGTTTCGGCGAGCGCTTCGTTCAGCATGTCGTGACACGCATCGGACTCCTCGTCGAACAGCAATTCGACGAAGGCCTCGATGCGTTCACGCTGCAATGCGCTGATCTGGACCAGTCGGGCGCGTTTGCGCTCGATGCTGTCCATGATCCAGTCTTCCGCGACTTCCGGGATGCGCGGCGCCACTCCGATGGCGGCGGCGCGAACGCCCGGCCCACCACCCTCCATGCGCATGCGGTCGAAGGCGTCCATGGCGCCGTATTGACCCGGCTTGAAGGCATGCCTGCCCCGTGAACCGCGCGCGAAGCTGATGCGTCCCTGAACCATTCCCGGCGATCCCACACGTTCGCCAACGAAAAAAATACCGCGGTCTTCATGCCGCGCTTCGGCTTGGGCTGTGCCCTGGCGAGCCAGTCGCAAGTCGCGCATTCTTCGCGCTGAAATTTCTCTCCGACAGATTCCTACGATGCGGTTTTTTCGATTTCCAGTCGCAAAAACTACCTACGCCAAAAAAAGTTGTAAAGAATTTTTTACGTCACGTTTGGTTGACACTTTTGACTCCCGGGGATTACATTCTGTGCGGCTGCGAATGAAGCCGAAGACCAGGGAGGCGGTCGAAGGTCGTGACGAAGTCGGGACGGCAGCGAACGGGCGGCAACACGAAAGCGCTCTACACGACTGAGCAGCGCCGGCGTCGCGACGCGTCGGCCTGGACCGTCGTGCAAGGCCTGTTGGCGCCGCTTCAGTTCCTGGTCTTTCTAATCAGCATCGGCCTGATCCTGCGCTATCTGTCGACTGGCGAGGGCCTGGCCGCGGCCAACGGCTCGGTCGTGGCCAAGACATTGCTGCTCTATACGATCATGATCACGGGCTCGATCTGGGAGAAAGTCGTGTTCGGCCGCTGGCTGTTCGCCGACGCGTTCTTCTGGGAGGACGTGGTTTCCATGCTCGTGCTGGCGCTGCACACCGCCTATCTCGTTTGCCTGTTCAACGGGCTTCTGGGTCCCGGCGACCTTCTGATGCTGGCGCTCGCGGCCTACGCGGCGTACGCCGTCAATGCGGCCCAGTTCATCCTCAAGCTGCGGGCGGCGCGTCTTTCCGGGTGCGCGATTCGCGGCGACGGGCTGGGGGCGGCGCTTTGAACGCCCCCGTCAACGCAAGGGACCTGACCATCGCCGAGGCCGCATCCGAGTGCGGTCCGGCTCGGCCGCTGCGCCAGCGCGGCCAGCACGAAGTGTTCTGCGGGCTGACATCGATCATCTGGCTGCACCGCAAGATGCAGGACGCTTTCTTCCTGATCGTCGGCTCGCGCACCTGCGCCCATCTGATGCAGTCCGCGGCCGGCGTCATGATTTTCGCGGAGCCGCGCTTCGCCACCGCCGTGATCGACGAGCGCGACCTCGCCGGCATTGCGGACGTGCATGACGAACTCGATAAGGTCGTGGCCCGGCTGCTCGCCCGCCGGCCCGAAATCCGCATGCTGGTGCTGGTCGGTTCCTGCCCGTCCGAAGTGATCAAGCTCGACTTGTCGAAAGCCGCCGAGCGGCTCAACCGGATCAACTACCCGGCCGTCCGGGTCATCAACTATTCGGGCAGCGGCATCGAGACCACCTTCACGCAGGGCGAGGACAATTTCCTCGCGGCGCTCGTCAACGAGCTTCCCCCCGAACCTGCCGATGCCAAGCCGTCGCTTATCGTCGCGGGCGCTTTGGCCGACGTGGTCGAGGACCAGTTCCGCCGCATCTTCGACGCGCTGGGCGTCGGTCCGGTATCCTTCTTGCCGCCGCGCGCCTCGACGGCGCTTCCGCATGTCGGACCCAACACCAGGCTATTGCTCGCGCAGCCGTTCCTCGGCGAAACGGCAAAGGCGCTGGAAGGTCGCGGCGCCAAACACCTGCTTGCCCCCTTCCCGCTCGGCGAGGAGGGCACGACCGCATGGCTGAAAGCGGCGGCGGACGCGTTTGGCGTCGATCCAGGACGCTTCGCCGCGATCACCGAGCCCGGCCGGGCGCGGGCAAAGCTGGCAGTCGATCGGTCGCGCGCCACACTTGAAGGCAAGCGCATCTTCTTCTTTCCCGATTCGCAGCTCGAGCCGTCCATGGCGCGCTTCCTGCATCGCGAGGCCGGCATGGAGATCGTTGAAATCGGCACGCCGTTCCTGCATCGCCACCACCTCGCCGGCGAGTTCGAGCTGCTGCCCGATTCTGTGTTCGTGTCCGAAGGCCAGGATGTCGACAAGCAACTCGACCGCTGCCGCGCCGCCAGGCCCGACCTCGTGGTTTGCGGCATGGGGCTGGCCAACCCGCTCGAAGCCGAAGGCATCGCCACCAAATGGTCGATCGAACTCGTCTTTACGCCGGTCCAGGGCTACGAGCAGGCGGGCGACCTCGCCGAACTGTTCGTGCGTCCGTTCAATCGCCGCGAACGGCTGAAAGTGAGCGCCTGATGCAGCTCACGGTGTGGACATACGAAGGCCCCCCCCATGTCGGCGCGATGCGGATCGCCGCCTCGATGAAGGGCGTTCACTACGTGCTCCACGCGCCGCAGGGCGACACCTATGCCGACCTGCTGTTCACCATGATCGAGCGCCGCGACACGCGCCCGCCGGTGACCTACACGACCTTCCAGGCGCGCGACCTCGGCTCCGATACGGCGGAAATCTTCAAGACGGCCTGCCGCGAGGCGGTCGAGCGCTTCAGGCCCGATTGCGTGCTGGTCGGCGCGTCCTGCACGGCCGAACTGATCCAGGACAATCCGGGCGGGCTCGCCTTGGCTCTCAATTTCGACATCCCGGTCGTGGCGCTTGAATTGCCGTCCTACCAGAAGAAGGAAAACTGGGGCGCCGCCGAGACCTTCTACCGGCTGGTGCGCGCCTTCGCGCCGGCTTCGCCCGGCTCGGCCGCGCCGCGCGCGCCTGGAAAAACCTGCAACATCCTCGGGCCCGCCTCGCTCGGCTTCCGCCACCGCGACGACATCGTCGAGGTGCGCAAACTCGTGGAAAGCCTCGGCGTCACCGTCAACGTGGTGGCGCCGCTCGGCGCCACGGTGGCCGACCTCGCCCGCATTCCCGACGCGGATTTCAACGTCGCGCTCTACCCCGAAATCTCCGGCGTCGCAGCCGACTGGTTAAAGCGCAACCACGGCCAACCCTTCGTCGCCACCCAGCCGATCGGCGCGCTGGCGACCGACGCCTTCGTCGAAGCGGTCGCCAAAGCCGCGGGCATCGCGCCGGACGCCATCCCGACAGCCGGATCGCGCCTCCCCTGGTATTCGCGCTCGGTCGACTCGACCTATCTGACGGGTAAACGCGTCTTCATCTTCGGCGATGCGACCCATGCGGTCGCGGCCGCCCATATCGCCGCCAAGGAACTCGGCTTCACGGTCTGCGGCCTGGGCACCTACAGCAGGGAATTCGCCCGCGAGGTTCGCGCGGCGGCGGCGGAGTACGGCGTCGAGCCGCTGATCTCCGACGACCATCTGGCCGTCGAGGATGCGATCATCGCGGCGCAGCCCGAACTGGTGCTCGGCACCCAGATGGAGCGCCACGTCGCCAAGCGGCTGCGCATCCCCTGCGCGGTCATCTCGTCGCCGGTCCATGTCCAGGATTTTCCGGCGCGCTACTCGCCGCAGATGGGCCACGAAGGCGCCAACGTCATTTTCGATTCCTGGGTCCATCCGCTGATGATGGGTCTGGAGGAACATTTGCTTGGCATGTTCCGCGACGATTTCGAGTTCAACGACGCCGCGCAGCCATCACACCTCTCGCAGAGCGCTCCCGCCGCCGACGGCAGTGTCCCCGGCGACCGCGAGCCGGAAACCGCGAGCCCGCTCATCGAAGTTCCGGCCGCAGCCGCATGGGCGGACGAGGCGGAGCGCGAACTCAAGAAGATCCCGTTCTTCGTTCGCGGCAAGGCCCGCCGCAACACCGAAAAGTATGCCTCGGAGCAGGGGCTGAGGATTATCACCGTCGAGGCGCTTTACGATGCCAAGGCTCATTTCAGCCGGTGAGGTCGCGCCGAAGGGCGTGATCCCCGTGCGGGTCGTCATCGTGACGATGGACACCCATCTTGCGAGCGCGACGGAGCGCGCACGGGCATTGCTGATGCGCGAAATGCCCGGCCTGTCGCTGGTGCTGCACGCCGCGACAGAATTCAGCGGCGACTCGGAAAGCCTGGCGCGCTGCCGCGCCGATATCGCCAGCGCCGATATCGTCATCTGCGCGATGCTGTTCCTGGAGAGCCACTTCACCGAAATCATGCCGGACCTGAAGGCGCGCGCGCAGGATTGCGACGCGATGGTCTCGATCCTGTCCGACAGCGCCGTGATGAAACTGACCCGCCTCGGCCGCTTCCGCATGGATTCGCCGCAGGGGGGCGCGCTATCGTTCCTCAAGCGTCTCAAGGGCAACGGCAAGGACCGCAACGCGAGCGCCGGGTCCCGGCAGATGAAGATGCTGAAGCGCATCCCGCAGATCCTGCGCTTCATCCCCGGCACGGCGCAGGACGTGCGCGCCTATTTCCTGACGCTGCAATACTGGCTGGCCGGTTCCGACGAGAACATCGCCAACATGATCCGGGCGCTGATCGACCGTTATGCCGATGGCGATCGCCTACGGCTGCGCGGTGCGCTGAAGGTCGCCGCGCCGGTCGCATATCCGGAAGTCGGCGTCTACCATCCGCGGATCAGGGGGCGGATTTCCGAACGCGCCGATGCCCTTCCCGCGGCGGGCCGCAACGGTACGGTCGGCGTGCTCGGTCTGCGCTCCTACATGCTGGCCGGGAATGCCGACCATTATGACGGCGTGATCAGCGCGCTCGAGGCGCGCGGCCTGAACGTCGTGCCGGCCTTCTCCAGCGGCCTCGATTCGCGCCCGGCGATCGAAAAATACTTCCTGCGCGACGGCCGCGCGACGATCGACGCCCTGGTGTCGCTCACCGGTTTCTCCCTGGTCGGCGGCCCTGCCTACAACGACGCCCGGGCGGCCGAAGACATGCTGGCGCGCCTCGACGTGCCTTACATCGCCGGCCACCCGGCGGAACTGCAGACGCTGGAACAGTGGGGCGCCTCCGACCGCGGCCTGCTGCCGGTCGAATCGACCATCATGGTGGCGATCCCCGAACTCGACGGCGCGACGGGCCCGATCGTCTTCGGCGGCCGCTCGGATCATGCCGGCAAACCCTGCACCGGGTGCCATCGCGGCTGCACCTTCGCGCCGGGCGCTGCCCACCGCGACATGCACTCCTGCGTCGAGCGCGCCGAAATGCTCGCTGCCCGCGTCGCCAAGCTGGTGCAACTCAGGCGCACCGAACGCGCGAACCGCAAGGTCGCGGTCGTGCTGTTCAATTTCCCGCCGAACGCCGGCAACACGGGCACGGCCGCCTATCTGTCGGTCTTCGCCTCGCTCCATTCGACGCTGTCGGCGATGAAGCGCGAAGGCTATGCGGTGGACGCGCCGGCGACGGTCGACGAACTTCGCGCCCGTCTCGTCGACGGCAACCGCGAACGTTTCGGCGCACATGCCAACGTGCATCATCGCATCCCGGCCGACACGCATATCCGCCGCGAGCGCTGGCTGCACGAGATCGAGAAAACCTGGGGTTCCGCGCCCGGGCGGCAGCAGAGCGACGGCTCGACGATCTTCGTGCTCGGGGCGCAGTTCGGCAACGTCTTCGTCGGCATCCAGCCGGCCTTCGGCTACGAAGGCGATCCGATGCGGCTGCTGTTCGAGAAGGGGTTCGCGCCGACGCACGCCTTCGCCGCCTTCTACCGCTTTATCCGCGAGGATTTCGGCGCACAGGCGGTACTGCATTTCGGCACGCACGGCTCGCTCGAATTCATGCCCGGCAAGCAGTCCGGCCTGTCGGCGCGCGACTGGCCGGACCGGCTGATCGGCGACCTGCCCAATATCTATCTCTACGCCGCCAACAACCCCTCCGAAGGCGCGATCGCCAAGCGGCGCTCGGCGGCGACGCTGATCAGCTACCTGACGCCTCCGATCGCGACGGCGGGTCTTTATCGCGGACTGCTCGACCTGAAGGCGACGATCGAACGCTGGCGCGGTTTGGAGCCGACAATCGTCGCGGAACGGGCCGACCTCGCCACGCTCATCCAGGCGCAGGCGGCCTCGGTCGATCTGTCGCCGGCAGAACCAGCCTGGGATGACGATGTCGACGCGCGCATCCAGACGCTGGGCCAGCAAATCCTCGAACTCGAATACACGCTCATTCCGCACGGCCTGCATGTGGTCGGCCAGCAGCTTTCGGCCGCAGAGCGCGCCGACATGCTGCTGTCGGCCGCCGAAGCCGCGCACGGCTTGCGGCTCGACCGCGGCGTCGCCGAGGCGATCGTGGCGGGGTCCTCGCCCGAACAGGCGCTGGCGGCGGCCGGGCTCGCGCGCAACGAGGCGACCGTCGCGGCCTTGCGCGGACTGGCCGAAACCGACCGCTTGCTGGCGCAGGACCACGAGGTTCCGGCCATCCTGCGCGCGCTCGACGGGCGCTTCATCCGCCCCGCCCCCGGCGGCGACCTGTTGCGCACGCCGTCGATCCTTCCCACGGGGCGCAATCTGCACGGCTTCGATCCGTTCCGCATCCCGAGCGCCTTCGCGGTGTCCGACGGCGCGCGCCAGGCGCAGCGCATCCTCGACCGGCATCTGGCGGATGGCCAGCCGCTGCCGGAGACCGTGGCGATCGTGCTTTGGGGCACCGACAATCTGAAGAACGAGGGTGGGCCGATCGCCCAGGCGATGGCGCTGATGGGCGCGCTGCCGCGTTTCGACAATTACGGCCGCATCGCCGGCGCAACGCTGATCCCGCTCGCCGAACTCGGCAGGCCGCGCATCGACGTGATCGCGACGCTCTCGGGCATCTTCCGAGACCTGCTGCCGCTGCAGATCAAGCTGCTCGCCGAATCGGCGTTCATGGCGGCGTCGGCGGACGAGCCGGCCGAGATGAACTTCATCCGGAAACATGCGCTGGCCCATCGGGCGGCGGCCGGGTGCGATCTCGAGACGGCCGCGCTGCGGGTGTTCGGCAATGCCGAAGGCGCATACGGCTCCAACGTCAATCATCTGATCGAAAACAGCGCCTGGAACGACGAGGACGAACTCGCCGAGACCTATTCGAGCCGCAAGGGCTTCGCCTACGGACGCAGCGGCGTCGCGTCGAAGCAGGGCGCGCTGCTGAATTCGGTGCTGGCGGGGGTCGACCTAGCCTACCAGAACCTCGATTCTGTCGAACTCGGCGTGACCACCGTCGATCACTATTTCGACACGCTGGGCGGCATCAGCAGGGCGGTGCGCCGCGCAAAGGGCGCGGCGGCGCCCGTCTATATCGGCGACCAGACGCGCGGCGAAGGCGTCGTGCGCTCGCTTTCCGAACAAGTCGCGATCGAGACGCGCACGCGGATGCTCAACCCGAAATGGTACGAAGGCATGCTCGCGCATGGCTACGAGGGCGTGCGGCAGATCGAGGAGCATGTCCGTAACACGATGGGCTGGTCGGCGACGACCGGCGAGGTGCAGCCCTGGGTGTACCAGCAGCTGACGCAGACCTTCGTGCTCGATCCGGCGATGCGCGAGCGCCTCGCGAGCCTCAACCCGACAGCATCGGCCAAGGTCGCAAACCGGCTGATCGAGGCGCATGAGCGGCATTACTGGACGCCCGATCCGCAAATGCTCGACGCCCTGCGTCAGGCGAGCGAGGAACTCGAAGACCGTGTCGAAGGCATCGGTGTGGAGGCTGCAGCATGAACGTTTTCACGCATCCGAGGGTCGCGCGCGACGAGCGCATCCAGGCCGCGAGGCTCGACGGCGAGGGCAGCGTCCAGGTCATGCTCGACCCGGCCGTCACCATCGAGACGGCCAAGGTCTTCGCCATCTACGGCAAGGGCGGGATCGGCAAGTCGACGACCTCGTCCAACCTGTCGGTGGCGTTCTCCAAGATGGGCAAGCGGGTGCTGCAGATCGGCTGCGATCCCAAGCATGATTCGACCTTCACGCTGACCAAATCGCTGATCCCGACCGTCATCGACATCCTCGAAAAGGTCGATTTCCATACCGAGGAATTGCGCGCCGACGATTTCGTTTTCGAAGGCTACAACGGCGTCAGATGCGTCGAGGCAGGCGGCCCGCCGGCCGGCACCGGCTGCGGCGGCTACGTCGTCGGCCAGACCGTCAAGCTGCTCAAGGAGCATCACCTGCTCGAAGACACCGACGTGGTGATCTTCGACGTGCTGGGCGACGTGGTGTGCGGCGGTTTCGCGGCCCCGCTCCAGCACGCCGAGCGCGCGCTGGTGGTCGCCGCCAACGATTTCGACTCCATCTTCGCGATGAACCGCATCATCGCGGCGATCAAGGCGAAGTCCAAGAACTACAATGTCCGGCTCGGCGGGGTCATCGCCAACCGCTCGCGCGAAACCGACCAGATCGACCGGTTCAACGACGCGATCGGCCTGAAAAGGCTGGCGCATTTCGGCGATGTCGACGCCGTGCGCCGCTCGCGACTCAAGAAGTCGACGCTGTTCGAAATGGGCGATTCGCCCGAGGTGCGCGCCGTCTGCGCCGAGTACATGCAGCTTGCCGAAACACTCTGGGCCGGCACCGAGGAGCTGACCGCCGAGCCGATGAAGGACCGCGAGATCTTCGATTTTCTGGGATTCGACTGATGTCCGACACCGCCTATACCCAGCGCCGCGGCGAGATCCAGACCTATTTCGACCGCACCGCGGTCGAAGCCTGGAAGCGCTTTGCTACGCAGGCGCCGCTCGGCCGCATCCGCGCCACTGTGCGCGAGGGCCGCGCCCGCATGCGGGCGCTGATGCTGTCCTGCATGCCGGACGACCTGTCCGGCTGGCGCGTGCTCGATGCGGGCTGCGGCACGGGCGCGATGTCGGTCGAGCTCGCCCGACGCGGCGCCGACGTGCTCGGCATCGACCTGGCGCCCGAAATCATCCGCTTCGCGCGGGAGACCGCGCCGGCCGATCTCGGCGGTGGCCGGATCAATTTCGCCTCCGGCGACATGCTGGCGCGCGGCCATGGCGAGTTCGACGCCGTGATGGCGATGGATTCGCTGATCCATTACCAGATGACCGACAGCGTCGCCGCGCTCGGCGGCCTCGCTCAGCGCACGCGCCGGCGCATCGTCTTCACCTTCGCGCCGCGCACCCCGGCGCTTGCCGCCATGCATACGATGGGGCGTCTGTTCCCGCGCGCCGACCGCGCGCCGTCGATCGTTCCCGTCCGCGCGGACGCCATCCGCGCGGCGCTCGAGGCGGATCTTCCGGCCACGATATGGCGGACGGGGCAGACCGAGCGCATCTCGCACGGGTTCTACACGTCGCAGATGATGGAGCTCGCGCGGCCATGATCATCGGCGGCGCCAGACTTGCCCGGCAGTGGGGAAAGGTGGGAACCCGGTTCCTGCCGTTCGCCGATGCGGCCAGCGAGGACCTGCCGCTGTCGCGGATTATCCGCCTGTCGCTGTTCCAGGTTTCGGTCGGCATGGCGATGGTGCTGCTGACCGGGACGCTCAACCGGGTCATGATCGTCGAGCTCGGCGTGCCGGCTTCGGTGGTCGCCTTCATGGTGGCGCTGCCGATCGTGTTCGCGCCGGCCCGCGCGCTGATCGGCCACAGATCCGACACGCACCGGTCCTTCCTCGGGTGGCGCCGCGTCCCCTATATCTGGATGGGCACCATGCTGCAGTTCGGCGGCTTCGCCGTGATGCCGTTCGCCCTCCTGGTGCTCACGGGCCAAGGCGCCGCCGCCGTGCCCTATGCCGGCGAGATCGGCGCTGGGCTCGCCTTCCTGCTGGTCGGCGCGGGCATCCATACGACGCAGACCGCCGGACTGGCGCTTGCCTGCGACCTCGCACCCGACCGCACACGTCCGCGGGTCGTGGCGCTGCTCTACGTCATGCTTTTGGTCGGCATGCTGTTTTCAGCCTTGTTCTTCTCGGCGGCGCTCTCGAACTTCAGCCACCTTCGGCTGATCCAGGTCGTACAGGGCGCGGCGGTCATCACCATGGCGCTCAACGTCATCGCGCTCTGGAAGCAGGAAGCGCGCAACCCGCATCGCACCGATCCGAAACGCGACCGCCCGGCGTTCCGCGATTCCTGGTCCGTGTTCGCGAGTTCGCAGCGCGCGCGGCGCCTGCTCATCACGGTGGGCCTGGGCACCGCCGCCTTCTCGATGCAGGACGTGCTGCTCGAGCCATATGGCGGCCAGGTCCTGCACCTCGGCGTCGCGGCGACGACGATGCTGACCGCCCTGATGGCCTGCGGCACGATCGCCGGGCTGGCGCTGGCGGCGCGCGGGCTTGCGGCGGGTCTCGACCCGTGCCGGCTCGCAGCCTTCGGCGCGCTCGCCGGACTGCCGGCCTTCGCCTGCGTCATCATTTCGGCGCCGCTCGAATCGGTCGCGTTTTTCCGCGCCGGCAGCATCATGATCGGCTTCGGGGGCGGTCTTTTCGCAGTCGGCATGCTGACGGCCGCGATGGATCTGGCTCGCGACAGCGACAGCGGCATCGCGCTCGGCGCCTGGGGGGCAGTGCAGGCCACGGCGATGGGGCTTGCCGTCGGCGCCGGCGGGGCGCTGCGCGACATCGTCCAGGCGTTGGCGGAGCGCGGCCTGCTCGGGCCCGCCTTCGCGCATCGCGACGCGGCCTACGGCGTCGTCTACCATATCGAAATCGCTTTGCTTTTCGCGACGCTGATCGCGGTCGGACCGCTGGTCCGCTACGTGACCGAACCGGAAAACCAACGGAAATTCGGCCTCGCCGAATTTCCCGGCTGAACACCAAGGAGGGACCGATGCGCAACATCACAGGCTATATCGACGTGGCGCAGATTGCGCTCTACGTCTTCTGGGCATTCTTCTTCGCGCTGGTCTTCTGGCTGCGAAGGGAAGACCGCCGCGAAGGCTATCCGCTGGAATCCGATCCGAGCGGCGCGGTCAAGGATCGCGGCATCGGGCTGCTCTACGCCAAGCCGAAGATCTTCCGGACCCGCGGCGGCGAAACGTTCACCGCGCCGAACTTCCGCCGCGACGAGCGGCCGGTCGCGGCGCGCCGCGTCGGCAACTGGCCGGGCGCTCCGCTCGTGCCGACCGGCAATCCGCTGGTCGACGGCGTCGGACCGGCGGCCTGGGCAGAGCGGGCCGACTATCCCGACACGACCTGGGACAACAAGATCAAGATCGTGCCCTCGCGCGCCGACCCTCACTACACGGTGGCGAGCGGCGACCCCGATCCGCGCGGCATGACGGTCACCGGCGCGGACCACCGCGTCGCCGGAACCGTCGTCGATGTCTGGGTGGACCGGGCCGAGCATGTCGTGCGCTACCTCGAGATCGACGCCGGCCCGGGAGCCGGTCCGTTGCTGGCGCCGATGAATCTCGCCAAAATCGTCGGCGACAGCATCAAGGGCCGCAGCATCCGGATCCGCTCGATCCTGGCGGAACAGTTCGGCCAGGCGCCGCGCACCAAGTCGCCCGATCAGGTCACCTTCCTCGAGGAGGATCGCATCTGCGCCTATTTCGCCGGCGGCAACCTCTACGCCACAGCCAAACGCGCGGAGCCGCTGCTGTGACCGAGGACCATGACGACTTCGCCTTCGAACCGGTCCCCGGCCTGCCCGATCATCTGCCGAAGGGCGAGGCCATGCTCTGGCAGGGCTCGCCGGAATGGCGCGCCCTGGCCGTCTCGGTCTTTCATGTCCGCAAGGTCGCCGTCTATTTCGGGCTGCTTCTCGCCTGGGAACTCACGTCGGCCTGGCGCGCAGGCGAATCGCTGGCGCGCATGACCGCCCTTTCGGCCTCGGTCGTCGGGCTCGGGGCCGCGGCGGTCGGCATTCTCTGCGCGCTCGCCTATTTCTATGCCAACGGCACCATCTACACGCTGACCAGCAAGCGCATCGTGATCCGCACCGGACTGGCGCTGCCTGTAACGCTCAACCTGCCGCTGGCGCTGATCGATACCGCGTCGGTCGGCAAGCAGCCGGCCGGCGCCGGCTGCATCGCGCTGGCGGTCACCAAGCCCAACCGCATCGCCTGGCTGGTGTTGTGGCCGAACGTGCGGCCATGGACCTTCAGCAACCCGCAGCCCCTGCTGCGATGCCTGACGGACATCGATGGCGTCGCCCGGATGCTGACAAGGGCGCTCGAAGTCGACGGCGGCCATCGCCTGCAGACAGCGCCCCGCGGCGCGGCCGTGCGTCCGAGCCCGGCAGCGCCGTCCGGCGCGACGGCGACCGCATAGGAGAGATTGCATGAACGCGACCGCCAAACCGTTCCGCGACCCGCAGCGAAAGCCGGCGATGGCCGGAGGGGCGTTGATCGCGATGTCGATCGGGCTCGCCGTCCTCGGACGGCATTACAAGACGGTCGAGGTCGTCGACCCTGCCTCGATCACGCAGGCGATGGAACTGAAATTCGTCGACCAGACCGACGGCTCCGTGGTTGCGATCGATGCGGCCAGCGGCGCCGAGGTGGAACGCATCGCGCCCGGCGGCGGCGGTTTCATCCGCGTCACGATGCGCAGCTTCGCCAGCGAGCGCAAGGCGCGCGGCTTGGGCAGCGACGTCCCGTTCACGCTCCTGCGCATGACGGACGGCGACCTCCTGCTTCAAGACAGGCTGACCGGCCGGTCGATGCTGCTCAACGCGTTCGGGCCGTCCAACGAAGGCGTTTTCGCCCAACTTCTCGACCATGGGAGGACGACACAATGATCGAGGCCTTGCGCAGCAAGACGATCGAGGTGCCCTGCACCATCGAGATCGAGCATACGTGGGAGAGCCTGCACGCCCATGTGGAACTGGACGGCCTGACCGTGGGGCCGGGCGACGAGGTGCATGTCCAGGGCGGCGAGATCGTCGTGCCCTACGGCGAGCGGCGGACCTTGCGCCGCATGGCGACGGTGACCCGCGCGAGCGCGCCGGAGCGCCTGTGGGTCAAAATGACGGGCGATTTCGAGTTCATGGAACTGTTGGAGTTCAGCTTCTCATCGGGAGAAAAGCTATGACCATCGAAAAAATGTCGCTGCGCGCTTCGGACACCGACGGCATGGCGCGCGAGTCCACGCTGCTTTCGCCGCGCTTCTACACCACCGATTTCGACGCGCTCGACAGGATGGACATCTCGGGCGTGCGCAAGGAATGGGACGAATTGCTGTCCGAGATGGAGAGCGATCCCAACAGGGGCCATTTCAAGCGTAGCGAAGACTGGGACAGCATGAGCTTCGAAACGCTGCCGGAAGGCCTGCGAAACGAGTTCACCGATTTCATGGTCTCCTCGCTGACGGCCGAATTCTCGGGATGCGTCCTCTACAAGGAGATGAAGAAGCGCGGCAAGAATCCCGAGATCGTGCGCCTGTTCTCCTATATGAGCCGCGACGAGGCGCGCCACGCCGGCTTCATCAACGACGCGTTGAAGGAACAGGGGATCGGCGTCAATCTCGGTTTCCTGACCAAGGCCAAGAAATACACCTACTTCAGGCCCAAATTCATCTTCTACGCCACGTATCTGTCGGAAAAGATCGGCTACGCCCGTTACATCACGATCTTCCGCCACTTCGAGCGCCATCCGGAACGCCGCTTCCACCCGATCTTCAAATGGTTCGATAAGTGGTGCAACGACGAGTTCCGGCACGGCGAGGCGTTCGCGCTGCTGATGCGCGCCAACCCGAGCTATCTCCGGGGCATCAACAAGCTCTGGGTGAAATTCTTCCTGCTCGCGGTCTACGCCACCATGTACGTGCGCGACCATGCCCGGCCGGAGTTTCACAAGGCGGTGGGCATCGACCCGACCGAATACGACTACAAGGTCTTCCACCTGACCAACGAAATCACACGGCAGGTGTTTCCCCTGGTTCTCGACATCGATCACCCGCGCTTCCGCAAGGGTCTGGAGAAACTTCGTGTCATCAACGACAAGGCCTCGGCCATGGCGAAGGAGACGGGATTTTTCGCGCGCGCGAAGCGCCTTGGATTAGGACTGTCTGCGGCGCGCATCTTCGCCGGCCTGTTCCTGATCCCGGCCAAAGGCAACGCATTGCCGGACACGAGCCGCATGCAGCCGGTCTGGTAGGAAGGTCGACGCGTGGCAGCCTATCTCTGTCCGATCCTGTTCGCGCTCTTCACCTGGTGGTTCTCCACCGGGGCGATCATCTATCTGGACGGGCTGCCGGTCAGGACGTTCAAGTGGAGCATGATCGGCGCGACCGTCCTGCTCGGCGCCGCCTTCTACGGGCTTTTCGCATCGAGCGGCGACACCACGGTGCAGGGCGCCTATGTCGCCTTCGCGTCGGCGCTGGCGGCCTGGGCCTGGCACGAGATCAGTTTCTACATGGGCTATGTCACCGGACCACGCAATCACGCCTGCGAGGACGGCTGCTCGGGCTGGGCGCATTTCGGCCATGCGGTGCAGGTCAGCCTCTGGCACGAGCTGGCGATCCTGGCGTCGTTCGCCGTCGTCGCCGCGCTGACCTGGGGCGGGGCCAACGAGATCGGCTTGTGGACCTTCGTGATCCTGTGGTGGATGCACGAAAGCGCGCGGCTCAACGTGTTCCTTGGCGTGCGCAACCTCAATGCGCATTTCCTGCCGCCCCACCTCGCCTATCTCAAGAGTTTCCTCAACAACAAGCCGATGAACCTTCTCTTTCCGTTTTCGGTGACGATCTCGACGGTCATTTGCGCGGTGCTGGCGACCGAGGCGGTGATCGCCGCCGATCCGTTCCGCCAGGCCGGCTTCACCTTCCTGTCGACCATGCTGACACTGGCGATTCTGGAACACTGGTTCCTGGTCCTGCCGGTGCCGGCCGAAGCCATGTGGAACTGGAGCATGAAATCACGCGAGGTCCCCACCCCCGCGCCGGACGCGCTGCGTCGCGACCACGATCACAAGCACGACCACATCAAACACTACTCGCCCGCGCCGATCGCAAACCTGCGTTCGGCGCATCGATCGACCGCGTGAAGGCGCAAACGACCGGCCGAGCCGGAAGTCAATGGCAGGGGGAATACCCATGAACTTCGAAGCCCATTTCGCCACGAAGCTCGACGGCCTCCACAAGGAAGGCCGCTACAGGATCTTCGCCGAACTCGAGCGCCAGTCCGGATCGTTCCCGCGCGCCACGCGCTACAGCGACGGCGGCACGAGCGACGTGACCGTCTGGTGCTCCAACGACTATCTCGGGATGGGCCAGCATCCGAAGGTGATCGCGGCTATGCACGAGGCGCTCGACAAATGCGGCGCCGGCGCGGGCGGCACGCGAAACATTTCCGGCACCAACCACTACCACGTGCTGCTCGAGCGCGAGCTGGCCGACCTGCACCACAAGGAAGCGGCGCTGCTGTTCACCTCCGGCTATGTATCCAACTGGGCGACGCTGTCGACGCTGGGCGCCAACATCCCCGGCTGCGTGATCTTCTCGGACGAGGGCAACCACGCCTCGATGATCGAGGGCATCCGCCATTCCCGCGCGGAAAAGCGCCTCTGGAGACACAATGATCCGAAGGATCTCGATCGAATGCTGTCGGAATACGGCGCTGACGTACCCAAGCTCGTCGCCTTCGAGAGCGTCTATTCGATGGACGGGGACATCGCTCCGATCCGCGAGATCCTCGATGTCGCCGAGAAACACGGGGCCATGACCTATCTGGACGAAGTCCACGGCGTCGGCCTCTACGGCCCGGGCGGCGGCGGCGTGGCCGAGCGCGAAGGCCTGATGGACCGCGTCACCCTTATCGAGGGCACGCTCGGCAAGGCGTTCGGCGTCGTCGGAGGCTACATCACGGGCTCGGCCGCGCTGTGCGATTTCATTCGATCCTTCGCCAGCGGATTCATCTTCACGACGGCGCTGCCGCCGGCGATCGCGGCCGGCGCGCTCGCGTCGATCCGGCACCTGAAGAACAGCCCGTTCGAGCGCGCCCGCCACCAGGATCGGGTGCGCAAGGTGCGCTCTCGGCTGGAACGGCTCGGCATCCCCTATATGCCCAATCCGAGCCATATCGTCCCGGTCATGGTCGGCGACGCGGCAAAATGCAAATGGATCAGCGATCTGCTGCTCGATCATTACGGCATCTACGTGCAGCCGATCAACTACCCGACCGTGCCGCGCAAGACGGAGCGGCTGCGCATCACGCCCTCGCCGCTGCATACCGACGCCGATATCGATCACCTGATCGATGCGCTGGGCGAATTGTGGTCGCGCTGCGCGATCGCGCGCGCGGTCGCCTGAGGCATTGCGAGTGGGCGCAAGGGCCGACATCGCCTTTCCTCAGGCCGACGAGGATCTCGTCATCCCGGCGATCGCGGCCGACGATACGCTGTTTGCGATCGGCAAGCTCGACGCGCACAAACGCGGCCAGAAGCACCTCGCCGTCTCCGTCTTCGTCTTCGCGGGCGACCGGCTCCTGATCCAGCGCCGCGCGATCGGCAAATATCACTGCGGAGGCTTATGGGCCAACACGTGCTGCACCCATCCGCACTGGGACGAGAGCGTCGCCGACTGCGCGCGGCGGCGGCTTGCCGAGGAGGTCGGACTTGCCCCCGCGCTTCTGCACTGCGCCGTGGTTGACTATAAGGCGGACGTGGGCGGCGGACTTGTCGAGAACGAACGCGTACACGTGTTTCGCGGCGATTTTGCCGCGCCGTTTCCGGTCAGGGATTTCGATCCCTCCGAGGTTTCCGAGGTCCGCTGGGTCTCGCATGACGAGCTGCTCGCAACCGTCGCAAGCCGGCCATGGGATTTCACCCCTTGGCTCAGGATCTACCTTGACCGCTGGAGCGAACTCGCGCTGCGCCCCGCCGCCTGAAACCGATCACGCGCCGCCGCTGCGAACGCCGGTCAGCAGTTCCTGCTCACCCAAGGGGCCGTTGGCGCGAGTCGGAATCTTGAACCTGTCGATGGCGCCGCGAAGGGTCAGCCGGAGGTCGTGCAGGAAATCGTCGTCTTCGAAATACCAGGAATGCGTTTTTGAAAGCGGCTGTCCGGCTATCCCGTAGCGTTCGGCATAGTGTCGCGAACAGTCGACGTTCGCGGCCTTGGCCGGCGCGTCGGGCGGCAGACCGATGCGACCGACACGCGGCGCGAAGCCGAGGCGCTTGACGTTGGATATCTGCAGCACCTCGTCATAGCCGCTGAAGTAGTTCGTCAGCCTGTAGCAGTGGCGGTAGAGACTTTCCGTCTCCGTATTGGTCTTCGAAAATTTCGTCGCGCTTGCGTCGCCCGCGAAAAGGGCGAGCTGGCCCGCCGTCCAGTTCGCGCCCGCCGTCGAGCCGCCATCGGCATGGTCGAAAGCCTCACGAATGAGAAACGCCCCCATCGAGTGCCCGACGACATGGACCCGGATATCGCAGTCCTGGCGAAGCGTCGCGACGAAAAGCTTGATGGCGCTGTTGACGAGCAGCAACGACGTTTTTACCGCATGGTCGAGATCGTCGAGGTAGGCGATCGTCGCCGCGTCGCTCGGCCAGTCAAAGGCGATGACCGGACATTTGAAGCCGTCGCGGTTGATGCCCGCGTGAAGCTGTTTCTGGTGCTTCCAGATATTGTCCAGCGTGTTGTTGTATCCGTGCACGAAGAACGCCACGTCGCCGCTCGGCTTCGCACTCTCGGCGCTGAACAGCGCAAGGATATCCTTGACCCAGTCCGTCCTGGCGATCGCGTGGGCGGGCGTCGGAATGCGGGCGCCGTCGGGAATTTTCAGGTAGCGGACCGAGCCGATATCGAGCGCGTCGGTGAACGACCCATTCGATACCCGTCGGATCGTGATCGAATAGTAGGACATGGCGCCATTCTCCCGATCAAATCCTGCCGCGGCAGGCAATGTCGAACAAGACGAATGTCAGACAGGCATCGGCGAGAGGCCTGCCCGGATCGGACAGGCCCTCCTGTCTTGGCGCGAGGGCCAGGGCGTCGCGCTACATCGGCGCGAGGCCGTGTTTCTGGCCCCACTCGAACCAGTTGTCGACGACCGTTCCGCTGAGCAGGATGCCGATGCCGCCGCAGAGCGGGCAGAGGATCGCGAACCACCAGGCCCAGCGGTGGATGGACTCGAACGTCGCGTTGAAGCCCATCGTCCACCTCCAGAACAGGGCCGCCCGCTCGGCCGCCGTACCGCGATCGACGATCTGCTCGATCTCGCGCTCGCCGCCAAGCCGGCTTACGGCCAGGATGGTCGCGCCATGCATGGCGAACAGCACCGCCGAACCGTAGAGGAAGACGATCGAGAGCATGTGGAAGGGATTGTAGAAGAGATTGCCGTGGTTGAGCGAAAAATTGTTCGTCCAGTCGAGATGCGGGAAGACGCCGAAGGGCACCGCCTCGCTCCACGACCCCATCAGCACGGGCCGGATGAAGCCGAGAACGAGATAGAGCCAGATCGCCGCCGCGAACGCCCAGGGGACGTGCGTACCCATGCCGAGCGCCCGCGCCCTGCGATACATCCGCGCCCACCACAAAAGGATGGAGGAGGTGAGGAAGAAGCCGGCCATCAGCCACCAGCCGCCTTCCTTGAGCGGCGGGATGATCTTCAGCCCATGCTCGGGCAGCGGCGGGGCGAGCTGCAGCCAGAAGAACTGCTTGATAAACTCCTGCGGGTCCCAATTGACCGAGGCGAGCATGTTGAGCCCGATGATCTCGATCGCGACGAAGCCGCACATCAGCGAGGCGAGGCCGAGCGTGCCGAGGTAGAGCGGGCCGATCTGGGCGTCGCCGAACTTGCCCAGCCAGTAGGAGAAAGTCGGCGTGCCCTGTCGGGTCCAGATCCCGGGCGCCATCGGCACGCCGTAGTCGGCTCCGCCCCGGACCTGGACGCGTGTGAAGATGTTTTGGTACTCAGCCATTGTCCTGTCCTCCCCTCACTTCCAGATCGGGATGCGCTGCCACCAGTCCCACCATTCCGGCCAGCCTTCGGCCCAGAGCGGTCCGGAGATCACGATGCAGACCGCGCTCCAGAAGGATGCGGAAACGGCCAGGAACAGGCCGAGTCGGTGGATGCCCAGCGTGCCGATCGAGTAGCCGATCGTGTCGCGAAAATAGGTGTTCTCGTGTTCGGCGGTCTTGACGAACTCGCCCTTCTTCGGATTGGCCGCCGACAGGATCAGCGACCCGTGCAGCGCCAGCGCCAGGCAGTTGGTGAAGAAGAAGGTCACGGCGATCATGTGGACCGGGTTGTAGTGGAAATTGCCGTATTGGTAGCCAGTGTTCGACACCCAATCGAGATGGGTGATGATGCCGTAGGGAAAGGCGTTCGCCCAGGCCCCGAGCAGCACCGGCCGGATGACGACCAGCGTAAAATAGGCCAGGATGGCGAAGCTGAAGGCCCAGGGGATGTGCATGCCCATGCCGAGCTTGCGGGCGATTTCCGCCTGCCGGAGCGCCCATGAACCGAACGCGCCGAGCGCACAGATCGTGATCACCTGCCAGAGGCCGCCTTGCTTGAGCGGCGCGAAGCTCAGGCCATATTCGGCCGCCGGCGGATTGATCGATATCTGCCAGAGGTTCCACGTCGGTCCGAGCGCGGCGCCATATGCGATCAGAGCGATGCCGAGCGCGGAAAAGAAGATCGTCGTCACGCCGAAGAAGCCGACCCAGAACGGGCCGACCCAGAAGTCGAAAAGATCCCCGCCGACAAGGGTGCCGCCCCTGACGCGGTATTTGCGTTCAAAACTGAGCATCGCCATGAGATGAGCCTCCCCCATGCAGGGCTTCGTCGAAGCGGTTCAGCGCTCCATCTGAAAGGGTGCGGGCGGCTGCCTGCGCAGGCCGCCCGCGCCGTTCTCGTCGGGACGATCGAGCCGAAGCCCGATCAACCTAGGTTCGTTGTCTGTTCGATGGTGAGGGACGCCGCCGGCGCTGCCGCCGGTTGTGGTCCTTCGAGCCAGTTGAACCGGTTCGTGCTGAGCAGGATGAAATGAATCACCAGCGCCAGGACGAACAGGAACGTGAACAGAGCGATCAGCGTTCTGCGCGGATCGAATAGAAGCCAAATTCTCCACATTTCGCTTTCCCCTTATGTCAGCATGGACACGAGAGCGCCGACGTGGGCCAGGCCGTCGTCGAGCGATGCATAACCACCTGGGCCGGGAAGCCACGGACGCCACATCCAAGCCAGGATGTGGGCAACCACCGCAACCACCACGAAAACCAGAAAGCTGGTCATGAAAACGGAGTGGAACTCCCTGGCTTCCGCTTCCGAAAGGCCCGAAAGGGACCCGTCATTCACTGCCATATCTACCTCCTTCGTTTGACCTTTCGGCCATTACCGCACGAGAACCGTGCGGCCTTCATGCCGCGGTTTGACGCCGCGACATTTTCCGGGCGGCGAACCGCCTGGAAACCCGTCGTTCACCGGAAGGCGAACGGAATGCACATCGAGGCGGCGTCCCTCGCTTCCCTGAACAGGGACTGCCGGCCGTCGAAACCCATCATCGACGCGCGCCACGCTTTCGGCATCAGCCGCGCCGCGAGCGCGATCGCCAGGCACAGCGGATAGGCGATGCCGAACATGAGGCGCGCATGACGCCGCTCGCAGCGGCGGCGCTCTTCGACCGAGATCAATCTCGCGCAATCGGCATTGGCCATCGTCGTCTCCTCCGAACCCCGGCTTCGCGCGGCATCACGCCGTGTGAAGCTCGCTTTCCAAAACCTGTCTCGCCCGGGCCGCGTCGACCCTCTCCTTGCCGGCCTTGCGGGCGGTCTCCTCGATGCGGTCGCGCAGCCGCTTGGCCGCCGAAATGCGGACCAGCACCGGATGAGATTCGACCGCGCGGTCGAGCATCGCCAAGGCGTCGTCGTCCCATGGCAGTTCGTGGTGCAGCCGCGCCGGCGTCGCCTCGACCTTGTCGAGGTCCGTTCCCAGCGGGATCATGCGGAAGAGCGCGTCGAACAGCGCGTTGCAGATCTCCTGCACCAGATAGGTGGCGCCGGCGTAGCCCATGAACGGCGTGCCGGTGTGGCGGCGGATGATCGCGCCCGGGAACGAGGCGGGGATGTAGGACGAGCGGCCGCCGGCCTCCGCCGAATACATGCGCTCGTTGAAAGAGCCGAACAGGATCAGCGGCTGCTTGTCGTGGATCGCCTTGCGGACCTCGTCATTGTGCGTCTTCTGGCCGGCGCGTCTGGCGAAGGCGAAGGCGCAGGGGAAGCCCATGTCGTTCTCGAGGAAATTGCGGATGCCGCGCGCGTAGGTTTCGCTGGCGACGATGCCGAAACTGGCGGTGGCATAGAAATCCTGCGTGACCGAGCGCCACAGATCCCATAGGGGCTTGATCGTCGTCATCTTTTCGCGCGCGATGAACGGCTGCGGGTCGAGGCCGGTCAGTTCGCCGAGCTTTTCGAGGAACGCCGTGGTGGAATGCAGGCCGATCGGCGCCTGCAGATAGGGCTTGTCGAGCGTCTCGCAGAGCTTCCGGCCGAATTCGCGGTAGAGGCAGATGTTGACGTCGGCGTCGGCGAGCTTCGGAACGTCGGCGATATCGGTCCCGAGCGGGAAGACCAGGTTGATCTCGCAGCCGATGCCTTCGACGACGCGGCGGATTTCGGCCAGGTCCGACGGCATGTTGAACGTGCCGTAGATCGGCCCGATAATGTTGACGCGGGGTTTGGCGCCTTCGTCTCTCGCCTTGACCTTCGCGTTCTTCTTCGGCCCGAATTCCTTCCAGAGCCAGGCCAGCGCGCGGTCGGCGCTCTGCCACTGGTCCTCGTCGATGGTGCGCGGAAGGAAGCGCATGATGCGCGTGCCTTCCGGCGTGACGCCGCCGCCGATCATCTCGGCGATCGAGCCGGTCACGACGACGCTGGGCTTGGTCGGGTCGAGCACCGCATGGGCGCGTTTCATCGCGCCTTCGGTGCCCTTCTGGCCGAGTTCCTCCTCGCCGAGACCGGTGACGACGATCGGCAGTTCGTGCGGCGGCAGCGCGTCCGTGTAGTGCAGCACCGAGGTGACGGGCAGGTTCTCGCACCCGACCGGGCCGTCGATGATGACCTGCAGGCCCTTCAGCGCGGCAAAGACGTAGACCGAGCCCCAGTAGCCGCCGGCGCGATCGTGATCCAACACCAGCATGTCAGAAATCCTGCATGGTGACGGAGGATTTGGCGGCGACGAGCGGCTTGCGAGCCTTCGGCTTCTCGGGCAGCCGGTGCGGATCATGCCAGACGCCGGCGGTGTGATCCTTGCCGACGCCCTCGAAGAAGGCGGTCATCGTCTCGAAGCGGCCCTTGTTGCCGACCGCGGCGTTGATGACCTGGGCGAGCGAACCGGCGCCGGCCGGACCCATCAGCGGACGCGCCGAGATGAGATTGGTGAAATAGAGCGATGGGATGCTCTTCTGCTTGGCGTGCTGGACGACCGGCGTCGTGCCGATGGCGAGGTCGGGCTCGAAACTCTCGACGGCGGCGATGTCCTTCTCGAGCGAAGCGCGGAACTCGACATGCACGCCATGCGCCCGCAGCCAGTCGGCGTCCGGCTCGTTCCATTTCGTCCTGGGGCAGGCGGTGCCGACATAGCGGAGATCGGCGCCGGATTCCTTGAGCAGGCGGCCGACGATGAGTTCGGAGCCTTCGTAACCCGACAGCGTGATGCGCGCCGTGATCGGCGCGCCTTCGAGCGCGGCTTTGGTCGCGGCCAGGATCGGCGCCTTGGCGGCGTCGACGGTGCGGACCGGGATGCCGCAGGCTTCGCCGATCGCATCCAGCCAGGCGGCCGTGCCCTCGACGCCGACCGGCGCGGAGCCGACCACGTCGCGGCCGGCGGCATGGAACTCGCGGACCGAGGCCGTATAGAAAGGATGGATCGCGGCCACGGCCGCGCAGTCGAGCGCGCCATAGAGCTCGCGCCATTCGCGCGTCGGCACGACAGGGCCGGCGGCGAGGCCCAGCGGCTCCAACATGCGGCCGATGGTGACCGGATCGACCGGGAACATCTCGCCGAGCAGCGTGATCGTCGGCCGGCCGGATTTGCCGGATTTAGGCTGCGGGACAGGCCCGGCGGCGGCTTCGAGCCGGGCGTAGTTGAGCATGGCGCCGGCGAGCACGTCCTTGGCTTCGGCATGGGTCGGCACGCCGAAGCCAGGCACGTCGATGCCGACGATGCGCACGCCGTTGATTTCCTTGGGCAGAGCGCGCAGCGGCACGCCCGACGCGGTCGGCACGCAGAGGTTTGTGACAATGATGGTATCGTAGAGTTCCGGATCGGCGAGCGTGTGGACCGCATCGCGGATGTCCTCGTAGAGCTTGCCGGTGACCAGCGTCTCGGAATTGAACGGCACGTAGCCGACGGTGCGTTTCGCGCCGTAGAAATGCGAGGTGAAGGTCAGGCCGTAGACGCAACAGGCCGAGCCGGACAGAATCGTCGCGGTGCGGCGCATGCGCAGGCCGACGCGGAGCGATCCGAAGGCCGGGCACATGGACTGCGGCTGGTCGTGCGGACCCTGCGGATAGTCGGTCTTTAGCTTCTGCATCAGTTCGCCGTTGCCGGCGGCTTCCGCGGCGCGGACGAACTCGGCCTTGCCGCCGTGACAGCCGGAGGCTGCGATATCGGGCGCGCCCCCTCCACCGCCTTCGGCGGTCCCCCTCCCCCGCTTTGCAGGGGAGGATCCGGCGTCGCGGACAGCCTCGACCTCGATCCTCCCCCGTTCACGGGGGAGGGGAACCGCCGAAGGCGGTGGAGGGGGCGGCGGCGGCAAAGACGAATCCGCATTGTCGATTCGCGCGACCCACGCCGCATCGTAGACCGCCTTGGTGGAAGCGGTGGGCTCGACGCCGGTTCGGGTTGCGCGCGGGTTCATCGTCACACCGCGTCGTACACGACTTCGAGCGACGCCTTGCTGATGACGATCCCGCCGCGCATGTCAGCCTGGCTTGCAGGCTCCAGAACGACGTTGCCGCCTGTCTGGCTGGCGGAAAAAAGGCCGAGCAACTCGTCCTGCGTCAGAGGCGTCGGCCGCTGCGGTCCCGAATCGGTGACGTTTTGCGCCAATTCCTCGAACAGCGAACCCCACTCGCCGCCCGGGACGCCGATGATCTGGTAGTTCGCGCTTTTCTTGCGGATGTCGTCGTTGGCGGGGATCGCCGCCAACACCGGAATCCCGACCTTGGCCGCGAAAGCCGCGGCCTCGCCGGTGCCGTCGTCCTTGTTGATGACCATGCCGGCGACGCCGACATTGCCGCCGAGCTTGCGGAAGTAGTCGACCGCGGAGCAGACATTGTTGGCGACGTAGAGCGACTGCAGATCGTTGGAGCCGACGACGATCACCTTCTGGCACATGTCGCGGGCGATCGGCAGCCCGAAGCCGCCGCAGACGACATCGCCGAGGAAATCGAGCAGGACATAGTCGAAGCCCCAGTCGTGGAAGCCGAGCTTTTCCAGAAGCTCGAACCCGTGGATGATGCCGCGGCCGCCGCAGCCTCGGCCGACCTCGGGTCCGCCGAGCTCCATGGCGAAGACGCCGCCCTTCTTGAAGCAGACGTCGCCGATCTCGACCTCTTCGCCGGCGGCCTTCTTGCGCGCCGAGGTTTCGATGATGGTCGGGCAGGCGCGTCCGCCGAACAGCAGCGAGGTGGTGTCGCTTTTCGGGTCGCAGCCGATCAGCAGCACCCGCTTGCCCTGCTGCGCCATCATGTGGCTGAGGTTGGCCAGCGTGAACGACTTGCCGATGCCGCCCTTGCCGTAGATCGCGATGATCTGCGTTTCCTTCTTGACCTCGCCGACATGCACCGGATCGAGCGCCATCGCCGCTTCGGCGCGCACGCTCTCGACCAGCGCCATCAACCCGCCTTCGGGGGTTTTGATGTGTGCATTCATGCGGCTTGCCTCCAGTCGAGGACCATCTTCAGGCAATTCGAATCGGTGAAAGCGGTGGCGTAGGCGCTCTCGAAGGCTTCGGGGGCGCTGGAATGGGTAATCAGGCCATCAAGCGAGAGGCTGCCGCGCTCGACCAGGCGTTCGACTGCGGCGAGATCGCCCTCGCGCCATTCGGCGGCGATGCGGAATGTCGCCTCGCGCATGAACGCCGCCGGGAAGGCGAAGGACAGGCGCTGGTCGTAGAAACCGGCGAGCGTGATTTCGCCGCCGCGCACGAGGCGCGCCACGAGCGCGTCGAGGATGTCGCAATCGCCGCTCACATCGCAGACGGCGGCGTAGTCGCGGCGCGGATCCTCGTCGGGATGCAGGACGGCATAGCCGTCGGCGCCGGAGCGGCGAACCGGATTGGTTTCCCAGACGGTCGGCTCGGCGCCGTGAGCGACCGCGATCCGCGCGATCAGCCTGCCGAGCACGCCATGGCCGACAATCAATTGCGGCGGCTTCCGGCTTTCCGGGCCGACCGCATGGTAGGCGGTGGCGGCAAGCGCCAGCAGGATCGCCCGATCTCCCAGGCTCTCGGCGACCGGGGTCGCCTTGCGGCCCGCGACGACGACGCGGGAGGATGCGCCGCCGAAAAGCCCGCGCGCGCCCTGATAACAATTAGCCCCGGGAACAAAGACGCGTTCGCCGTCGCGGCGACCCGCGTCGCGGCCCGCCTCGACGACGCGGCCGATCGATTCGTAGCCCGGCACAAGAGGATATCCCATGCCGGGGAAGGACGGCATACGGCCCGACCAGAGCAATTTTTCCGTGCCCGTGGAGATGCCGCTCCATTCGATGTCGACGACGACATCGTCAGACGCCGGATCGTTCAGACCGAGCTGGCAAAGAGCGAGCTCGCCGGGTCGTTCGAGGACGATCGCATTTGTTTTCATCGCATCCTCCTCCCCTCAAGCGCCGTTCCGAACCGCACGTGTCAGAATAGCTTTACACTAAAGGTTGTCAATTGGATTTTACACTTTGCAGGCGAGATCGATGAGGATCGGCTCGCTTCAGGATTCGCGCGGATGCGCGACGACGATCCTTGCGATGAGCGGCGTGTTGGTCGCGATCTCGCGCGCCGCGCCGAACCCGGCATTCGCAAGCAAGGCCTTGATCTCTTCGAGGGTGCGCGGGCGTCCCTGCCCCATGGCCAGCAGATAGAAGCCGAAATAGGCATCGCCGCTGGCTTTCGCGCCGGGCGTTCCTGACATCGGCTCGGCGATCAGCAGTGTCCCTTGCGGCGCGATCGCCTTGCGAATCGCCTTGAGGAGCGCACGCGCCGCCGGATCGTCGTGGTCGTGCAACACCCTGTTCAAAGTGAAGAGATCGGCGCCTTGCGGCAGCGCGTCGTCGAAAAAACTGCCGCCATGGGCTTTCGCCCGGCCGGCGAGACCGGCGGCCAGGATGCGTTGCCGGGCCAGGGCCGCGACCGGCGGCAGATCGAACAGCGCGAGGGTGAGCTGAGTCGCGGCCTGTGCCGCGGCGATCAGGAAGGCGCCGTCGCCGCCGCCGACATCGAGCATGGACCGGTGCGTGCCGAGCGGGTAGGCGTCGAGAATCTCCGCCGTGACGAAAGCCTGCGAGGCCGCCATCAGTCTTGTGTAGTCGCCATGCCGCCTCGGCTCGGCCGGCGTGGAGCGGTCGCCGCCGGCATAGGCCCAATATCGCTTCAACTCGGCCTTGCTCCGGCCAGCCAGCAGCGCAAGCGGATCGCGCAGATCGCCATAGAGGATGTCGTGATGCAGAATCATCGCCTTGACGCCGGCATTGCCGACCAGCGCCGCGCCGAGCCCGCCAAGCGCATAGCGGTCCAGGCCGCGCGCCTCGACGAGGTCGAGCGCGGCGGCGGCCTTGAGCAGACGCGTCGCGCCCTCGCGGGGCAGATCGATGCGGCCGGCGATCGTATCAGTCGCCAGCGGGCCGCCCGACAGCATCTCGAACAGGTCGACCCGCACGCAGGCGGCGAGCACCTGCGAATAGACGAAACCCGCGGTGATATCGAAAAGTGTTTTCGCCTGGCGGCGCGCGATCGGCCGGGTCAGCGGAAAGCGGCCGGCCCAGCGCCTGAAGGCCGGGTCGGCGACCTTGCGGTTGCGGAAATCGCGGAAGCGATCGATCCAGACGGCCAGCATGGCGTCATCCCGCCTTGCGTCACGGCTTATGCCGCGTGCTGAGCGGCTTCCTTTGGCAGGAAGCGGCTCGCCTGGGCCCTGATCTGCGCCTTCAGGCCGAGCGCCCCGACGCATTCCGGCACCGATTCGGCCGCGCCCTCGACCAAGTCGACGAGCTTGCGCGTCGCGCCGCGAACGCCCAGTTCATGCACCGCGTTGGGGCGGCCGAGCGCTTCGTCCTGGCCGACGGGCTTGCCGATGTCGGCAGCGCTGCACATCACGTCGCGGATGTCGTCGGCGACCTGGTAGGCCTCGCCCAGCCGATAGCCGAGCGTTCCCCAGGGTTCGGCGGCATGGCCGGCAGAGGCTGCGCCCGCCATCGCGGCGCCGGCGAACAGCGAGCCGGTCTTGGCGCGCTGGTAGAGCGCGAGGTCTGGCGAGGCTTCGCTTTCCCAGCCCTGGCCGGCGACGATGCCGTGCGGCATGCCGACCGAGCGCGCGATGATCAGCGAGAGGCTCGCCGAGCGAAGCGCGTCGGCGACGGCCGCCAGCGCGACGGTCTCGAAGGCCAGGATGATGAGCCCGTCGCCCGCGAGCAGCGCCAGCGGCTCGCCATAGGCGGCATGCACGGACGCCTTGCCGCGCCGCGTATCCGCATTGTCGAAGCACGGCATATCGTCATGGACCAGGGACGCGCAGTGCAGCAGTTCGATGGCGGAGGCAGCCGCATTGGAAAGGATCGGCTGGTCGTCGCCGCAGGCCAGCGCCACCGACAGCGTCAGGCGCGGCCGGATTCGCTGACCGGCGGGGAATACGGAATGCGCGAAAGCCGCCGCCAGCAGGGGCGGCGCCGACGGCCCGGTCGCCCGCGTCAAGGAGCGTTGCAGCGCGTCCTCGATCCTTTGCGAAAGATCCTCGCCCGACATGCCGGCCCCTCCAGTCTGTCATCTTCTGTGGACGAGCATGCCTGTAAATGATAATTGACACAAGCCCATGTTTATCAAAGTTGACACTCAAGGCAAATCCCGCTCCCCCGCCCGACGCCGTGTGGTCGTCGTCGGCGCCGGGATGGGCGGGCTCGTCGCTGGGCTCCTGCTGGGCGCCCAGGGCCATGCCGTCACCGTTCTCGAGAAGAACGACCGGCCCGGCGGGAAGCTTCGCGAGGTCGTGGTCGGCGGGCGCGGCGTCGATTCCGGCCCGACCGTCTTCACCATGCGCTGGGTGTTCGACGCGATCTTCGCGGCGGTGGGCGCATCGGTCGACGACCACGTCAGGCTCGTCCGCGCTGACATCCTTGCGCGCCATTCCTGGGAGGACGGCTCGACCTTCGACCTCCATGCCGACCGGGCGGCATCCGCCGACGCCGTGGGGCGACTCGCCGGCGCGAAGGAAGCCAGGGGCTATCTCGACTTCTGCCAGCGCACGGAAGAGGTTTTCCAGTCGCTGAACGCCTCCTTCATGGAGAACCCGTCGCCGAGCCCGATCGGGCTTGCCCGCAACGCCGGACTGAGCGGCCTCGTCGCGCTGGCGCGGATCAAGCCGTTCACGGCGCTGGGCAAGGTGATCGAAGGGTATTTCCGCGATCCGCGCCTGCGCCAGCTCTTCGGGCGCTACGCGACCTATTGCGGGTCGTCGCCGTTCGAGGCGCCGGGGCCCCTGATGCTGATCGCGCATGTCGAGCAGACCGGCGTCTGGCTGGTCGAGGGCGGCATGATGCGCATCGCGGAGGCGCTGGAAGCGCTGGCAAGGGTGCGCGGCGTGGCCTTCTCCTACGGCGCGGAAATCGCCGAGATCATCGTCAGGGACGGCGTCGCGCAGGGCGTGAGGCTGGCGTCGGGCGAGACGGTCGAGGCCGACGCGGTCGTCTTCAACGGCGATCCGGCGGCGCTGTTTTCCGGCCTGCTCGGCGAGGCCGCGCGGCCGGCCGCCGCGCCCTGGAAGCCGAAGGAGCGTTCGCTGTCGGCGCTGACCTGGTCGATCAGGGGCAAGGCCGAGGGCTTTCCGCTCTCGCGCCATTCCGTGTTTTTCTCGGCCGACTACGCCCGCGAATTCGCCGACATCTTCCGCGAACGAACTCTGCCCGCCGATCCGACGATCTATGTCTGCGCGCAGGACCGCGACGCCTCGGTCGCAGGCGTCGCGCCCGACGGCGACGAGCGGCTGCTGCTGCTGGTCAACGCCCCGGCGCGCGCCGACGACAGACCCCTGAGCCAAGCGGAGATCGCGACATGCGAGACACGGGTGAAGGAACGCCTGGCTCGCGCCGGGCTCAGCCTCTCGGCGCCGACCGGGCAGCGCCGAACGACGACGCCCTCGGACTTCGCGAGGCTGTTCCCGGGATCGGGGGGAGCGCTCTACGGACGGGCCTCGCACGGATGGGCGGCGTCGTTCCAGCGGCCGGGGGCGCGGACGCCGATCAAGTGGCTGTACATGGCGGGGGGCGCGGTGCATCCGGGGCCTGGCATCCCGATGGCCGCGCTGTCGGGCCGGCATGCGGCGCAGGCGGTGGCGGCGGATTTGGCTTCGACCGCGACGTTGCACAAAGCGGCTACGCCTGGTGGTACGTCGACGCGATCAGCGAAAACGCCGACCATGCACTGACCGTCATCGCCTTCATCGGCAGCGTATTCTCGCCCTATTACGCACGGGCGCGCAGACGCGGGATCGCCGACCCGCTCGACCACGTCTCGATCAACGCGATTCTTTACAGTCCCGGCGGCAAGCATTGGGCGATGACGGAGCGCGGCCGCAATTCGGTGCGACGTTCCGCGAATCATATCGCGATCGGCCCGAGCAGCCTACATTTCGCGGATGGACGCCTTATCATCGATGTCGACGAATGGACGGCGCCGGTCCCCCGGCGATTGCGCGGCCGGATCACGGTCGACCTCGGGGCGGTTTTCGGCGACAGCCATCGCCTCGATGCCAAGGGTCGCCACGAATGGCGGCCGATCGCGCCGCTGGCGCGCGCGACCGTCCGATTCGAAAAGCCCGGCCTGCAGTGGCAAGGCCGCGCCTATGTCGACCTGAACACGGGATCGGAGCCGCTCGAAGCCGGTTTCCGGAGCTGGACGTGGTCTCGCGAGGACGCAGGCGCGTCGACGCGCATCCTCTACGATGTCGAACAGCGCGACGGCCAGCGGCGCGGGCTGGCGCTCGACTATTGCCCGGACGGCTCTATCCGTCCGATCGAGGCCGAACCCGTCCAGGCGCTGGCGCGCACCGGGTGGCGGGTCGCACGGTCCACGCGCGCGCATGCCGACCGGCCGGCGCGCATCCTGCGAACGCTCGAGGACACGCCGTTCTACAGCCGCTCAATGCTCGGCTTCGACCGCGACGGCATCGAGCGCAACGCGGTCCACGAAAGCGTCGACCTCGATCGGTTCGCATCGGGCTGGGTGCAGGCGCTGCTGCCGTTCAAGATGCCGCGGCGGGGGTGATTGCCCAAAGCAATCTGCTGAGGTCTACGCCCCCTCCACCACTTCGTGGTCCCCCTCCCCCGTAAACGGGGGAGGATTTAGGTTGCGCAAACGGCGCCGTTGATCCTCCGCCGCTAAGTGGTGGAGGGGGCGCGGAGCCGACCGGCCCCTGAAGTCACAGCGCCTGCTTCTCGGCCTGTTCGGCTTGCGCTTTGTTCCTGGCGGCGCGCTCGCGGTCGTAGCGGCGCAGGTTGAAAATCTCGCGCACGCCGAAAAACAGCGCGAAACCGAGCACCAGCGATATCTCGAAGAAAATGATGAGGCCCGAACTCATGGATCGGTTCCGGAGAACGACTGCGACTGCGCGAAGATGCGGACGGACCCGCATCCGGTTTCTGTCGTAGCGCGGCGGGCTTCGAAACCGTTCAGCAATTCGATCATCCGTTCCGAGCGCGCCCTGAGGTCCCACCAGGCGGGGACCGGCGGCGGCGCGCGCGGCGCGGGCGAACGGGCGACCGCGTCGATCAGGAAATCGGCCTGCGCGACGCCTTGCGCCAGAAGGTCGGAGCCTTCGGGCGGACGGGAAGTCAGCGCTTCCGCCAGCAGGCGCAGCTTCCGCCGTTTGGAGGTGACCGCGCGCGTCGAGACCGGATCGACGCCGCGCAGGACCTCCTGGCCTATCCCGCGATAGAGAAGGCGGGCCGCATTGATCCCGAGCCTGCAGCCGGAGGGCAGCGCGGCAATGCCGGATTGCGAACGCGTATAGAGGATTTCGGCTTCGGCCAGAAGTCGACCGACGAAAGATCGGATATGGTCGCAATAGTCCGGCGCGGCGATCCAGGCTTCGGCGTCGAGGCCGGCATCCGCCAGCCAGTCGAGCGGGATGTAGAGACGTCCGTTCCTGGCGTCCTCGCCGATGTCGCGCGCGATGTTGGTGAGTTGCATCGCCACGCCGAGATCGCAGGCGCGGGCGAGGACATGCGGCTCGCGACGGCCCATCACCAGCGTCATCATGAAGCCGACCGTGCCGGCCACGCGCACCGCGTAGGCCTTCAGGTCGTCGAGAGATCGGTATCGTTTTCCCGCCGCGTCCCAGGCCAGCCCCTCGATCAGCGCGTCGGGGACGGCGCGCGGGATGGCGAAGCGCTCGACCACGTCGGCAAAGCCGCGCTCGACGAAGTTCCGGTCCGGCTCTCCGGCGTAAACGCGGTCGAGCATGAAACCGAGGTCGCGGATGGCCTGCGCACCGCCCTCGTCGCGGTCGATCAGATCGTCGGCCATGCGGCAGAAGGCGTAGACGGCATAGGCCGGCTCGCGGATCGCCACCGGAAGCAGCAGCGAGGCCAGGTAGAAGGATTGCGATCCCTGGCGGATCGACCGCCGGCAGGCGGCGCAATTGGCTGGCGTGGAAAACGATTCAGGACGCGAATGCGGAGGCATGCGGAACGACCTTGTCGAGAATTTTCGCCGAAGAGAGAACGCCCGGCAGGCCGGCGCCGGGATGCGTACCCGCGCCGACGAGATAGAGCCCTTCGATGGTCTCGCTCCTGTTGTGCGGTCGAAACCAGGCGCTCTGGGTCAGCACCGGCTCGAAGCCGAAGCCGGCGCCCTTCTCGGATTGCAGCGCGTCGCGGAAATGCAGCGGGGTGACGAAGGACGAAGTGACGATCTCATGCTCCAGTCCCGGCAGCACCGTCTCCGAGAGCCGCCGCATCACCGCCTGCCGGCGGCGTTCGCCCTCGACGGTCCAGTCCGTGTCGCCATCGAGGTTGGGCACCGGGCAGAGCGCGTAGAAGGCGTCGCAGCCGGGCGGGGCGACGCCGGGATCGGTCGCCGAGGGCCGATGGAGATAGATTGAGAAATCCTGCGAGAGCAGCTTCCGTTCGAAAATATCGTGCAGCAACGCGCGGTAGCGCGGCCCGAGCAGGATCGTGTGGTGGCCGACCGCGTCGTAGCGTTTCTTCGTCCCGAAATACCAGACGAACAGCCCCATCGAGTAGCGCGCGCGCCTGATCCGCGCCGGCCCCCAGCGGGTCTTCTCGCCGCGGCCGACCAGCTTGCCGTAAGTGCGGGCGGCGTCCGCGTTGGAGACGACGATGTCGGCGCGCAGGACCTCGCCGTCCGCAAGGGCCACGCCGCATGCGCGGCCCCTTTCGATCAGGATGCGCTCGACATCGGCGTTCGTGCGCACCGCGCCGCCCTGCCCTTCGATCAGGTCGACCAGGCCTGCGACCAGTTTGCCGACGCCGCCCATCGGATAATGCACGCCCCAGCGCCGTTCGAGATCGGGGATGAGACAGTAGATAGCGGGTGCGCGGAAGGGATTGCCGCCGATCAGCAGCGGATGGAAACTCAGCATGACGCGCAGCTTCGGGCTCTTGACGAAGCGCGACACGAGGCCGTGGACGCTGCGGTAGCCTTCGAGCCGCAGCAGGTCGGGCGCGATCTTCAGCATGTCCAGCGGCGATCCGAAGGGCTGGTCGCCGAGCTGCTCGAAGCCGATGCGGCAGATCTCCCGCGCCTTGAGCAGGAATCGTTCGTAGCCGGGAAGATCGTCGGGAGATATACGCGCAACCTCGCGCCGCATTGCCTCGTCGTCGTTCGAGCAGGCGATCTCGTCGCCGTCGTCGAAGCGGATGCGGTAGAACGGGTTCATCGGCGCGAGCTCGACATGATCGGCGCGCCGTTTGCCGCAAAGCGTCCACAAATCGTCGAACAGGAACGGCGCGGTCACGATCGTGGGGCCGCGATCGAAAGTGAAGCCGTCCCGCCGCAAGACGCCGGCGCGCCCTCCGGCATAGGGCAACGCTTCGAGGACCGTGACGCGGTAGCCGCGCGCGCCGAGCCGTATCGCGGCGGCCAGGCCGCCGAAGCCGCTGCCGATGACGAGGGCGTGCGGCCTTGTCGGAATATGCTGCCCCGCGGGCAGCTTGCGATCGGTGACCGTCAACATGGCGCGACAGTATTTCAGTCAATTGGTTTTGACAAACGCTCTGTTTCGCCGACCGGAAAGACGCCGGCGTCCTGCGCGAAGCCCGTGACGAGCGCCGCGAGGCGGGCCGGCTCTTCCTCATGGACGAGATGGCCGCCGTAGGGCAACGCGACGACCCGCGACGTTTTCACCTTCGCGCAAACCATGCGCGCATCGCCGGGCGCGACCGCCTTGTCGCCGGCGCCGGTCATTAAGACGAGCGGGCAGGAGAGCGTCCCGATCCTGCGCTGAAGGCCGTCGAGGTCCCAGTTGGCCATCATGCCGAGCGTGCCCGCGACGTGGCCGGGCTTGCGGAAAAGACGCTGGTACAGGTCCAGGCCGCGCGGGTCGATGGCGGACCCGGTGCCTTCGATCAACCGTTTGGTCGCGTCGTGGCTGAGCGCCCGCCAGGCAAACAGTTTTGGCGCGAGCGGGTTGAGGAACAGGAGCTTGGCCAACGGCGAGAACAATGAAGCGCCGCGTATCGGCAGCAGCGCGCCGTTGATCGCCACGATCATCTTGGGAGAGATCGCGCCGGCGAGCGCGAGTTCGACCAGGACCGCCGCGCCGGCCGAATGCCCGACGGCGATGTCGGGGGCGAAATCGGTCTCGCGCAGCAGCCCGCCGACGAGCCGCGCCATGCCGGGCAACGAAAGGCCGCTGCTTCCCGGCATGGCCGTGAAGCCGTGGCCGGGGAGGTCCGGCGCGAGCAGACGGAAATCGCCGGCCAGAAGCGGCGCGAGATCGCGGAAGGAGTGGGTCGCGGCGCCCGTTCCGTGCAGGAGCAGAAGCTTCGGACCCGAGCCCATCTCCTGCACATGCCAGAAAAGGCCGCCGGCCGAAACGAAGCGGCTATGCTCGCGGTTCGGCCAGTCCCGACCCTCGACCGACCAGACCGGCCTGCCCGCCTCGCCCGCCATCGCCTTCAGCCCTCCATGCGGCTGCCGATTTCGCGCGCCACCGCCCGCGAGCCGCTTCTCGGCAAGGCGAGGTATTCGGCGCCGAGATCGCGCGCCAGGGTCTCGGCCCGCATATGAGGGCGTTGCGCCGTGTCGATGAGGATCGCGCGCACGCCCGCCGCCCGAAACGTCCGCGTCGCCTTCTCCGTATCGGCGGCGACCTGCGCCTTCATCGTGCCGCCGTCGAGACCGACATTGCCGCGTCCGTCGGTGAGGAAGACCGCCACCACGCTCTGTCCGGCCCGGGCGGAACGCATCGCCATGGCGAGGGTCGCCAGAATCCCGCTCGCCAGCGGCGTGCCGCCGCCGCCCGGAAGCGCCGACAGGCTACGCTTGGCGCGCACCAGCGAACGCGTCGGCTCCAGCAACGTCTCGGAGGCCGAGCCCCGGAAGATGATCAGCGCGACCTGATCGCGGCGCACATAGCACTCGGCCAGAATCAGTTCGATCGCGCCCTTGGTTTCGGCGAGCCGTTCGAGCGCCGCCGATCCGGAGGCGTCGACCGCGAAGATGGCCGTCGTGCCGGTCTTTTCCCGGAACCGCAGATAGCGGAAATCGCTCTTGCGGATGTGAAGGCGGCGCTGGCCGCCCGTGCCCGGCGCGGTGACGGACATCGCGCGAATACGCTGCCAGGGCGCGGCCTGCCGCAGGGTGGCGAGCACGTCGAGGCGCGCGCCGGGAAACGGCGGCTTGTCGTTCGTGCCGATGGCGCGCCCGCGCCGCGCCCTGTTGCGGATCGCGCCCGCCTTGCCGGCCTCTCCGCGCCGTTGCCGCCGTGGCGCGGCGGTGTCGAGGCCGGCGAGCAGATGTTCGGGGAGTACGGCTTCCACCGCCTCGACGAGCATGTCTTGCAGCGCGTCCGCCGACAACGCCTCCTGATTCTGTTCAGGCTCCTCGGTGGGCGGCGGCTGTTCGTCTTGCCGACTCTCTTCGGGCATTGGGGCGTCCTGCGGCGCGGACGCCTGCATGCCGAGGACAAGGCGCAACGCCGTCCGCGCATCCTCCACGCCAACCGTTCGACTTCCGCGCAACGCGGCGGCGGCCCGCGCGGCCCGCACGAGGTGAAGCGGCGCGCGCATGGACGCGACGCCTGCGGAGAGACTTACCGCGCATAGCGCCTCGATCAACTCGTCGGAGATCGCCACCGAGGGCAAAAGCGCCCTCGCCTGCCCGACATCGGCGATATCCACGCCGCCGTCGGTGGCGCGCAGGCCAATCGGATTCAGATCGATGCGCAGCCCGAGCCTGTCGGCGAGCGGCGCGGAAAGGCCTTCGTCGTCGATGCCCTCGTCGAGCGCGATTAGCGCGAACCGCGCCGGCTGCCGCGTCGAAATCCCATCGCGTTCGATCCTGACGAAACGATCGTCGAGCGCCGTGCCGACAACGGCCGCCGCCGACATCTCGACGCGCTCGGCCATCGCGAGCACGACCAGCCCGCCGTCCGCGCCGGCCAGCACGCCGCGCTCGACGACCGGCCGGCCATGTTCAAGCGTCTGGCCGATGTCGAGGCCGCCCGTCAACCGCGCTTCCGGGATGCCGGCCGCGATGCGGCGGATCGGCGCATCCGGCGATACGAGGGCTGTGGCCCACTCCAGCCAGCGGTCGCGCACCGCGCCCGCCCGGGCGCGCACATGCACGCCGGCGAGGCCATCGGGATCGACCGCGAGCAAGGCGGCCGCGAGCAAGGCGTCGTCCCAGCGGCTCGGCAGTTCGACGGGCGGGGTTTGGATCACGCGGCGGCCATTTCCGACAGAGCCCGCTCGACGCGACTGCCGGAATCGGATTCGTCGAGCGGATCGCGCCGCAGACGATGCCTCAGGGCCGATACGGCGATCGCACGCACGTCTGCGGCGGCAACCCGCGACTTGCCATCGAGGGCGGCGAGCGCCCGGGCCGTGCGGATCAGCGTCAGTTCGCCGCGCAGGCCGTCGACGCCGAGCGCCAGGCAGAGCGTCGAGGCGAATTCGAGGACCTCGTCCGGCGTCTCGATGGCGCCGAGCAAGCCGCGCGCCTTGCCGATCCTCGTTCGCAGCGCCGCGTCCTTGCGCTTCCAGCCTGCGGCGAATTGCGCGGGGTCGCGATCGAAGGCGTCGCGACGCTTGACGACCTCGACGCGGGACGGGACATCCCTGGGCGAAACAACGTCGACGGAAAGCCCGAAACGGTCGAGCAGTTGCGGCCGCAACTCCCCCTCCTCCGGATTGCCGCTGCCGATCAGCACGAAGCGCGCCGCGTGGCGGATGCTCAAGCCCTCGCGCTCGACGATGTTAACCCCCGAAGCGGCGACGTCGAGCAACAGGTCGACGAGGTGATCCTCGAGCAGATTGACCTCGTCGATATAGAGGAAGCCGCGATGCGCGGCCGCGAGCAGGCCGGGCTCGAAGGCCTTCTCGCCGGACACGAGGGCCTTTTCCAGATCGAGCGCGCCCGCGACCCGGTCCTCCGTCGCGCCGAGCGGCAGGTCGATGACAGGCACCGCGATCTGGCGGCGCCTGAGCGCGCCGGCCGCCGCCTGCTCGCGGCAGCGGCCGCAATAGCGCGACGGATCGGCGGGGTCGCAATTGTAGCGGCAGTCGCCGGCCACCGTCATCGACGGGAGCAGGCCGGCAAGGCCGCGCACCGCGGTCGACTTTCCGGTGCCGCGGTCGCCGAAGACGAGGATGCCCCCGATCGTCGGATCGATCGCCGCCAGCAGCAAGGCGCGCTTCATCTCCTCCTGGCCGACAATCGCCGAAAACGGATAGTTCGAACTCATGCGCGCATCCGGCATTTTACACCACGACATGTCAACCTGGTCGGCAAGCGTTTCGGGAAGCGCCGCCGGCGGTCCCCCTTATCGCGCTCTTGGAATGAGTTGAACATTGGCCCCTGCTGCGCTACCTCTCCGCTTCGACGGCGAACCATGTGCAAGCGCACGGTAAGCGAGCCGGCATGTGAACCTTCGAGAACCCTGAGGAGGAAACTGAAAGTGATAAAGCAAACCATGGTTGCCGCGGCCTTGACCGCATTCATGCTGAACGGCGCGTTGGCGGCCGACCACGAGGTCAAGATGCTGAACAAGGGCGCGAAGGGCGCGATGGTGTTCGAACCCGATTTCATCACCGCGCAGGTCGGCGACACCGTCACCTTCGTGCCAACCGACGCGGGTCATCTTGCCGAAACGACGCCCGGCATGCTCCCGAAAGGCGGCAAGGAGTTCAAGGGCAAGGCCGGCAAGCCCGTCACCATGACGATCGATGTCGAGGGCGTCTACGGGGTCAAATGCCTGCCGCATCTGCCGATGGGCATGGTCGCGGTCGTCGTGGCGGGCAAGCCCGTCAACCTCGATGAGGTCAAGGCTGCGTTGACGAAGATTCCGCAGCCCAAGGCCAAGAAGCATTACGAGGAACTTTTCGCCCAGGCGGCGGCGACGAACTGAATGACGCTCGGCCGGTCCGGAAGCGCAGCAATTCGACGGAGCGGGTGGGCGCTCCGGGGCCGGCCGCAGACCTCGACGGGACGTGCGGACGCCGTATCCCGCCATTCCCGCGCCCGACTTCCGGAGAAGCCACGGCGGGCGTTCCCGCTGCGTGAAGTCGAGCGGCCGCCGTTGCGGCAAGCAACGTCCCCGGCCGCCTGATGCGCTTCCTCGAAGTGCTGTCCGGGGAGACGGTCTTCCCGCCGCCGATCTGGATGATGCGGCAGGCCGGACGGTATCTTCCCGAATACCGGGAGACGCGCAGGCAGGCGGGCAGTTTCCTCGACCTCTGCTACAATCCCGATCTCGCGGTCGAAGTCACGCTTCAGCCGATCCGCCGCTTCGGTTTCGACGCCTCGATCCTGTTTTCCGACATACTCGTGGTCCCGCACGCGCTCGGCCGCGACCTGCGCTTCGAGGAGGGGCGCGGGCCGCTGATGACGCCGATCTCGGCGGAGGAAATCGACCGGATCGAAGTGCGGGGGTTCCATGGCCATCTGGCTCCGGTCTACGAGACTGTGCGCCGTTTGCGTCGGGAATTACCGGCGGAGACTGCGCTGATCGGCTTCTGCGGCGCGCCGTGGACCGTCGCCACCTATATGATCGCTGGCCACGGCACGCCCGACCAGGCGCCGGGACGGCTGTTCGCCTATCGCCATCCCGAGGCGATGGAGCGGCTTCTCGGCATCCTCGCGGACCAGTCGGCCGGCTATCTGATCCGTCAGATCGAAGCCGGCGCGGACGCCGTCCAGATCTTCGATTCCTGGTCGGGCGTGCTCGACGAGCGGTCCTTCGAGGCGTACTGCGTCGCGCCGGTCGCGCGCATGGTGGCCAAGGTCAAGGCCGCCCATCCGGCAGTTCCCATCATCGGTTTTCCCAAGGGCGCGGGTTCTCTCTACGACACGTTCCGGGACAAGACGGGCGTCGACGCGCTCGGCCTCGACTGGAGCGTGCCGCTGTCGCAGGCGAGACGGCTGCAGGCGGGCGGCGCGGTTCAGGGCAATCTCGATCCGATGCGGCTCGTCGCGGGAGGAGAGGCGCTCCGCGAGGGCGTCGATACGATCCTTGGCGGGCTTTCGGACGGCCCCCTGGTGTTCAATCTCGGTCACGGCATCACGCCGGAAACGCCGATCGAGCATGTCGAGGCGATGATCTCGCAAGTTCGCGGCGCAGCGGGCTGACCGGCGACGATCGTTCGCCCATGGTCGGGTACGACAGCGACTGCATACCAACTCAAAAATCAATCGACATTGACACATTGCTGTGTAAAGGTTTGTTTACACCAACCGCTGATTTCGGCGTTCTGCGAACGTGGGTTCTGGTCGGGTGGTAAAAGGGTTGGCGGCGTGATCCGCAAGACGCGCCGAACGATCCCGCGCAGGGAGAGGCAGCGCCATGAAACGACCCGACCGAAGCGTCCTCGACAGGATTTCCTCGCCCGCCGACATGAAGCGCCTGACGCCGACCGAACTGGTGCGGCTCGCGGGAGAAGTGCGCAGCGAGACGATCTCGGCCGTGTCGGTCACCGGCGGCCACCTCGGCGCGAGCCTGGGCGTGGTGGAACTGACCGTGGCGATCCATGCGGTCTTCGACACGCCGCGCGACAGACTGATCTTCGACGTGGGCCACCAATGCTACCCGCACAAGATCCTCACCGGCCGGCGCGAGCGCATCCGCACGCTGCGGCAGGGCGGCGGCCTTTCGGGCTTCACCAAGCGGTCGGAAAGCGAATACGATCCCTTCGGCGCTGCGCATTCGTCGACCTCGATCTCGGCCGGCCTCGGCTTCGCCGTCGCGCGCGATCTCAAGGGCGAGAAGGGCGACGTGATCTGCGTCATCGGCGACGGGGCGCTCTCGGCCGGGATGGCCTACGAGGCGATGAACAATGCCGGCCATCTCGGCAAGCGGCTGATCGTCATCCTCAACGACAACGACATGTCGATCTCGCCGCCGGTCGGCGCGATGTCGCGACACCTGATCAAGCTTTATTCCGAGCGCCCGTTCCAGGATTTCAAGGCGTTGGCCAAAGGCTCGGTGTCGCTTCTGCCGCCGCCGTTGCGCGAAGGCGCGGAACGCGCACAGGGCCTGGTCAAGGATCTGATCGTCGGCGGGTCTCTGTTCGAGGATCTCGGCTTTTCGTATGTCGGTCCGGTCGACGGGCATGACGTGAACCAATTGCTGCACGTGCTGCGCACGGTGCGCCAACGCGCCGATGGGCCGGTGCTCATCCATGCGCTGACCGAGAAGGGCAGGGGCTACGCTCCGGCCGAGAACGCGGCGGACAAATATCACGGCGTCGCCCGCTTCGACATCGTCACCGGCCAGCAGCAGAAATCGCCGCCGAAGGCTCCGACCTATACCGGCGTCTTCGCCGACAGCCTGATTCGCGAAGCCGAGACCGACAGCCGCATCGTGGCCATCACCGCCGCCATGGGAGCGGGAACCGGGCTCGACAAGTTCCAGAAGCGGTTCCCGGCGCGCTTCTTCGATGTCGGCATCGCCGAACAGCATGGCGTGACCTTCGCCGCCGGACTCGCCGCGGCCGGCATGCGGCCGTTCTGCGCGATCTACTCGACCTTCCTGCAGCGCGGCTACGACCAGATCGTCCATGACGTGGCCTTGCAGAAGCTGCCGGTGCGGTTCGCCATCGACCGCGCGGGGCTCGTGGGCGACGACGGCGCCACGCATGCCGGCGCTTTCGACGTCGCCTATCTCGGCAACCTGCCCGGCTTCGTGGTGATGGCCGCCGCCGACGAGGCGGAACTGGTGCATATGGTCGCGACGGCGGCGGCGATCGACGACGGCCCGTCCGCCTTCCGCTACCCGCGCGGCGAGGGCCAGGGCATTGCGCTGCCGGAGCGCGGCGTGGCGCTCGAGATCGGCAAGGGACGCATCCTGCGCGAAGGGTCGAAGATCGCGCTCCTGTCGCTCGGCGGGCGGCTCGGCGAGTGCTTCAAGGCGGCAGCCACGCTGGAGGCGAAGGGCCTGTCGACAACGGTCGCCGACGCCCGCTTCGCCAAGCCGCTCGACCACCAGCTGATCCTGCAGCTCGCACGGCATCACCAGGTCGTCATGACGATCGAGGAAGGCGCTTCAGGCGGGTTCGGCGCTCAGACCCTGCATTTCCTGGCATCGTCGGGCAGGCTGGATCGCGGGCTGCGCATCCGCACCATGACCCTGCCGGACGTGTTCCTGGATCACGATACGCCGCGCGCGATGTACGATACCGCAGGACTGAACGCGCCGCATATCGTCGCCACGGCGCTCGCGGCGCTCGGGATCGAAGCGGAAGGCCCGCCCGCGCGTGCGATCGCCGTCGCGGCGACGGCCTGAGCGGCCGAAGGCCGACGCCGATGGATATGGCCGACGTTCCGCCGACCGTTCTGCGCATCGGGACGCGCGGCAGCCCGCTGGCGCTGGCGCAGGCGCACGAGACGCGCGCACGGCTGATGGCGGCGCACGACTTGCCGGAGGACGCATTCGCCATCGCGGTGATCTCGGTGATGGGCGACCGCATCCAGGACCGTCCGCTATCGGAAGCCGGCGGCAAGGGCCTGTTCACCAAGGAGATCGAGGACGCGCTGCTCGACGGCCGGATCGACATCGCCGTGCATTCGTCCAAGGATATGCCGACCGCGCTGCCGCGCGGCCTCGAACTCACCGCGTTCCTGCCGCGGGAGGATCCGCGCGATGCCTTCGTCGGACGCGCGGCGCAAACCATCATGGACATGCCGCGTGGCTCCACGATCGGCTCGTCGTCGCTGCGCCGCCAGGCTCTGATCCGCCGGATGCGGCCCGATTTGTCGGTCATCACCTTCCGCGGCAACGTGCAGACGCGGCTGCGCAAGATGGCCGAAGGTGTGGCCGACGGCACGATGCTGGCGCTTTCGGGCCTCAAGCGGCTCGGCCTCGAACAGGTGATCACCGACCTGATGCCGCTGGACCAGTTTCCACCGGCGCCGGGGCAAGGCGCGATCTGTATCGAAAGCCGGGCCGATGACGACCGCGCGCGCGTCCTTCTGGCCGCAATCCATCACAAGCCCACAGGCCAGGCGCTGGCCTGCGAGCGCGCTTTCCTGGCGGCGCTCGACGGCTCGTGCCGGACTCCGATCGCGGGCTACGCGCGGATCGACGGCGGCGCGCTCCGCTTCAACGGAACAATCCTGACGCCAGACGGCAACAAATCCTATGCTATCGAGAGCGATGGACCGGCGGCCGACGCGGCGACGATCGGCCGGGCCGCCGGCGAGGAAGTCCGGGCCAAGGCGGGCGCCGCCTTCTTTGAGACCTGGGAGCAGCAGAACGGGTTCGCGCGCGTCCTCGAACGCGCTTGAGGCGTCAAACCGACGCCGGGTTCATCCGCCAGACCGTCCAGTTGAGCGCGCCGGCGATCGTCACCCACGTCAGATAGGGCGCGAAAAGCAGCGCGGCCGTCGTCGAAACAGGCAAGGCGGTCAGGATAAAGCCGGCGACCAGCAGCCAGAGCAGACCGATGTCGTAGAAGGCGAGGTCCATGCGGCGCATGCCGAAGAACACGCCCGACCATGTCGCGTTGACGAGAAGCTGCAGGCCCCAGAACCACATGGCGGGGCTGGATGGATCGGCGCTCCAGACCAGCCATCCGGCAAACGCGATCATGATGTAAAGCACCGACCAGACCGGTCCGAACAGCCAGTTCGGCGGCGTCCAGACGGGCTTGCGCAAGGCCCGATACCATTCGCCAGGCTTGAAGATGACGCCGCTCGACGCGGCGCCGACGACGAGCGCGATGAAGACGGCGAGCGACCAATCCAGCGACACGGGCGTGCTTCCTCTCGGATGCGGCTGCGACTATTTCCCGAAGATAGGCTTTTTCAGCGCGGTGTCACGATGCGAGCACCGGAAACGTCACGGCAATGGCCCATGCGAACAGGATCGCATTGGTGACCGCGCCGACGACCGGATGCCAGGTGCGTCGGTAAATCCATGAACTGGCCAGCCCGAAGACGATAAAGAAGACCAGGATGACGGGCACGACGATGAGCAGGAAGAAGAGCTTTTCGAAATTCAGCGCGACGGCGATGGCGAGCGAAAGAAGGAAGCAAAGCTTGGTGAAGAGATAGGCGCCGCGCGGAGCCTTCGCGCCGCGCGTCAGACATTCGTCGGCGAGGAAATAAGGCAAAAGCCCGGCCAGCATCGCGATGATCAGCGGCAGGCGTAGCGCATTGGGCACGAAGGAGGTGACGAAACGGTCGATCGGCAGAAAGATGACCAGAAGGCAAAACAGCGTCGCCGCGACGATGCCGGCGAGCGCCCTGCCCCAGTGCAGGCCAGAAGGGCCCATTCCGGTCCGACGCCCGAAGATGAGCAAGCCCATACCGGTCACCACGCCGTAGACGAGAAAATGCGCGGCGAGGTAATCGCCGACTGGAACCGGCAGGAAATCGGTCGGCGCCTTCCAGAGAAGCAAGGGCGTAGCGAGCGCCGGCGCCAATCCAAGAAACACGAGCGTTCGCCATGGCGCCGCGATGCCGATGGGCCGGGTCGCCGCGCGCGGCAGAAAGCGGCTGGCGAAGCGCGCGATCACGACCACGCCCGCAAAGAACAGAAGCAGCGACAGGCCCCGCGTTTCCGGCAGGCCGGAGACGGTGCGTCCGAATATGAGATTGAGCCAGTCGCGCGATTCCGCCAGGCTCTTGCCGCTGTAGAGCACGCCGATATGCTCTACGGAGGGTGAGATCGCGACACGCCGCGCGGTTCCGTCGGCCGCGTTGCCGTAGGTCTCGTCCTCGCGGGCGTCCGCGCCGGCCGAAAGCGCCAGCGCCCTGAGCCCCTCGGCGCGGAGTCCGGTCTCCAGCGCGCCGACGACGACCAGCAGGTTCCTCGGCGTGGTCGCGGTGACTGCCGGCGAGAACATCGACACCGCCACAGTGGCGGCAACCTCGGGGTGCGCGGTCGCGTAGCGCACGATGATGTCCGTCGCCATCGAATGCCCGAGCACGGCAAGCCGCCCGTCCGAGCGCGGCAGACCACGCGCGAATGTCGCGACGCGGTCGAGTTGGGCGACGAGGTTGGCGGTCGCGCCTTCGACCTTGGTCACGTCACCGCCGAGCGGCGCGGGATTGCGGCCGTGACCGAGCAGGTCGTAGGTGGCGACGAGGTAGCCGCTGCGCGCCAGCGTGATGGCGAAGGGCTGCATGAACTGCTGCGATCCGGCAAAACCATGCGCGATCACCACGACCGGCGCGGGTTCGCCCCCTGCGCTGAAGACCGTAACCGGCGTGCCCTGTAATTTGGCATGCGACACCTTCAGGCCCGAGGCGGCCGAAACCAGCCTGAACAGTCCGAATGCCGCCGCCAAGCACGCGACAACGAGAATCAGCCATCGAATCAAGTCGTTTCGCCCCGAACCGCCGTCAAGCCGACGGCCTTGAGCGGTCCAAGAATTCGGTTGTCGTTTTCCATCGCAACTGACAGTTTACAGCGTGTCGTATCGTTGACTATCGGTAAAGGGTCGCCGGGCGTGACGGTCCACTTGAATCATTCGGATTCGATCATGGCGCCGCTCCTGGCGCCGGCCGTCGCGCGCGATCTATGCACCGATTGCGGCATTTCCCGCACCGCCGACCCCAAGGCTTGCGGGCGCGCCTGCCAGTTCATCAAGCCCGACTATGACGGTCTCGAGAAACAGGCGCATGGCCGCGCGCGCGATCCGGCGCGGCCCGACGAGATGCATTTCGGGCCGTTCCGGCGCATGGTTCGCGCATCGCTGAAGACGCCGATGGCGGGCGCGCAGTGGACCGGAATCACGACCCGCATCGCCGAGCGGCTGCTGGAGACCGGCATGGTCGACGCGGTGCTGACCATGGCGCCGGATCCCGCCGACAAATGGAAGCCGATGCCGGTCATCGTGACGAAGCCTGAAGGCATGGCCGCGTGCCGCGGCATGCGCATGGGCTACGCGCCACTGCTGGCGCTGCTGGAGCCGGCCCGTCAGCGTGGTTTCAAGCGTCTGGCGGTCATTGGCATTCCCTGCCAGGTCCATGCCCTGCGAGCGCTCGAACGAGAGTATGGATTCGATCGGCTCTACGTCATCGGGACGCCCTGCTCCGACAACACCACCACCGAGCGCTTCCATGACTTTCTCGACCTGCTGGACGACGACCCTGAGACAATCGTCTATCTGGAGTTCCGCGCCGACTTCCACGTTGAACTGCGATTCAGCGACGGCCGGACCCGCATCATCCCGTTCCTCAAATTGCCGATCTCGAAACTGCCGCCCGATTTTTTCCCGCTGACCTGCCGGACCTGCGTCGACTACACCAACGTTCTAGCCGACATAACAGTCGGTTACATGGGGGGACAGGGGGAGCAATGGCTGCTGGTGCGCAACGAGCGCGGCGAGGAGTTGCTCGCCCTGCTGGGCGACGAGGCGCGTGTTTCCGCGCCCGGCAGCGCCGGAAAGCGCGCGGGGCCGGTGAAAGGCTTCCTCGCCAATGTCGCGCGCGCGGCCGGCGGCCTCCCCCTCCGCTCCATGCCCGACTGGCTCAGGCCGATCGTCGGCTGGCTGATGCCGCGCATAGGTCCGCGCGGGCTCGAATTCGCGCGCGCCCGCGTCGAGATGAAGGCGGTGGAGACCGTGCTGCACCTGCGACGCGAGCACCCGCGCCGGGTGCGAAACATGGCGCCCGATCACGTTTGGGCCCTGGTGAAGCCCTATGGGCTGGAGCGGCGCGACGACGAGCGCCGTTGAACGCCGAGCCGGAAAAAACAGAAGATCCGATCGTTCGCGCGAACCGCGCATTCCCATCGGTTTCGTCCAATGTCGCGTTGCTGTCTGCAACAATGACGCTACACTTGCAGCATCGCATGAACGGGAGTCGGTGCGGTGCGGCAGGCAAGGCGCCGGCAGGGGGATGATGGCGCAGGACCAGATCGAGCAACGGCCGAAGCCGGAGGCGTTCCGTTTCGAACTTCGCCGCGCGACCCGGCCCGAACACGAATCACTCGACGCCCATCCGGCCTTCGCGGCCCTAATGAACGGGACGCTCGATGTCGGTGGATATCAACGGCTGATGATCCTGTTCCATGGCTTCTACGCCCGGCACGACCGGTTGCTCGCGCAAAGCTGCGAGCGATACGCCCTCAATCGGTTAGGTTTTGCCTATGCGCCGCGAACGTCAATTCTCGCAAAGGATCTGGCCGCACTCGGCGTACCGCCGATCCGCGCTGCAAATCTTGCGGCATTGCCCCCGATCGATACGGCCGGAACGTTGGGTGGCATGCTTTACGTCTTCGAAGGCTCGATGCTCGGGGGCGGCGTCCTCTGCCGCGCCGTTGAGTCGCTGCTCGAAAAGCACGATGCTTCGGGCAGTGGTTACTGGCGGTGGTGCCGCGAAGCGGGCGCCGGGCGCTGGGCCATGACCTGCGCCATGCTCGACAGGATCGCGGCGACCGAAGCGGAAAAACAGGATATGATCGCCGGCGCGCAGGCGGCTTTCGTCAGCTTCGCGGACTGGCTGGCCATATGGCGCGACCCCTCCTGGGACATGAGCCCGGGCCGGTGCTGAAGCGCATCATCGACCTCACGTCGTGCGACACGGAGCCCATTCATCAGATCGGCGCGATTCAGCCGACCGGCGTGCTCATCGCGGTCGATCAGTCGACCCTGACGGTCGAGTTCGCGAGCGGCAATACGAAGGATCTGTTCGGGCACGGATGCGCCGATCTGCTCGGCCGACCGCTCGCGTGGCTCGTCGGCGACGCCAATTGCACGGCGTTGCGTTCGCGCAACCTGCTGCCGACGATGCCGGATCTTTTGCGGCCCTGGTTTCTGTCGTTCGAGGGAGCAGGCGAGGCCGAGGCCGACTTCGAATGCTATCCGCATGCGTATGATGGGCGGATCGTCCTGGAGTTCGTCGCCATCGAACGCGGCCCGGCAGTCACCTGGGAAACCGATCTTCTGCGCCAGCGCGTCATTTCCGAACTGATCCAGCCCGAAACGCTGACCGGACTGGCGCAAATAGGCGCGCAGATCATCCGCGAGGTCACCGGCTTCGACCGGGTGATGATCTATCGCTTCGCCAAGGACAAGCATGGCGAAGTCATCGCCGAAAGCACCGTGCGCGCGGACAGCTTCCTTGGCCTCCACTATCCAGCGTCCGACATTCCCGATCCCGCACGGCGGCACTTCCTGCTCAACGTCATCCGCATCATTCCGGACATTAACGCGTTGCCCGTGCCGATCATGGCGCGCTCGGGAACGGTCGCCGACGCGGCCTCGGCGAACCCGCTCGACCTGACCTATTCGAAACTGCGCGCCGTGGCGCCCGTGCATGTCGAGTATCTGAACAACATGGGCGTGGGCGCCAGCCTATCGATCTCGCTTACGTCGAACCGAGAATTGTGGGGCCTGGTGGCCTGCCACCACTATGCGCCACTGCACCTGTCGTGGAGCACACTCCGGTTCTGCGAGTTGATCGGCGGCACGATCTCGGCGCTGTTGCAGAGTCTTGAGAACACGATCAAGCTTCGCCACAGCATCCGCGCCGAAAAGACCGCCTTCGAGATCGAGCGCGAGGCGCGCATGGGCAAACCGTTGCGCAACGTCGTGCGCGACCACGCCGACATCCTGATGGACCAATGCAATGCGCAAGGGCTTGTGATGATGCTGGACGGCATCGCATTCGAAGTCGGTTCGACCCCCGTATTCCCCGAAACCTATCTTTCGCTTAGCGATGAACTCGTCGATGGAATCGCCACATCCGATCGGCTGCCGGGGCAAGACGGCGCGAATCCCGCCATCATGAACGAGGTGTCGGGGGCGGCGATGATGGAGCTTTCGGATGACGGGCGTGACTGGCTCGTCCTGTTTCGCGAATCCTTCGAGCAAACCATTCGATGGGCCGGCAAACCGGACAAGGCGGTCAGGCGACTGCAGGACGGATCGAGCCGCCTGTCGCCGCGCGGATCCTTCGCGTTGTGGAGCGAGGAACGGCGTGGCCGCAGCGAACCCTTCACCGCGACGGATCACGAGATGCTGCGCATCACACGGCGCGCGCTGTTCGCCATGAACAGCCTCGACCGCGAGCGCGGAGCGGTCGCCGCGAAGATGGCGGCCGAGGCGGAAGAGGCACGCCTGCGGCTCATCCTGCTCGATGCCGCCCGCAACCGTGCGCTGGGCGAACTTGCGTCCGCGTTGGCCCACGAGCTCAACCAGCCGCTATCGGCGGTCACAAACTACGTCAACGCCTGCCGCCAGGAGCTCAGGAACTACGGCCTCGCCATACCCGTCCAGGTGGACAGGCTGATGGACAGCGCGGTGTCGGAATCGTCGCGGGCCGCCGATCTCGTCAGGCGGCTGCGCGATTTCATCGGACAGGGCGAGATCGCCCTGGAACGGATCGACCTGCACGCCGTCATCCGCCAGGGGGTGGAGCTCGCGCTGGTCGCCCGCGACGGGGAACGGTGCGACATCGTCTTCGACATGGAGCCGGACATGCCCGAAATCCTGGCGGATCCGGTGCAGGTCGGCCAAGTCATCCTCAATCTCGTCCGCAACAGCCTGAGCGCGATGCAGGGCCGAGAACGCCGCGTGCTGACGGTCTCGACGCGTCGGGGGGGGCCGATGGCGAGGATCACCATCAGGGATACCGGAATTGGAATCGCGGCCGAGATGTTGCCGAAGCTCTTCGAGCCGTTCCACAACTCGACCACGAACGGCATGGGCATCGGCCTGTCGCTGTGCCGCTCGATCGTGGAAGCGCATGGCGGCAAGATCTCGGCGCGCGCCGGTCCCGAAACCGAATTCGTCTTTACCCTCAGGATCGATGGCAATCGTGGGTCCTGATGCGGCAAGACATACGCGCATCCATGTCGTCGACGACGACGAGTCGGTCCGGACATCGCTGTGCGCCCTGCTCGCAGCCCACAAGTTCGATGTCGTCGCGGCGGCCACGGCCGACGCCTTCCTCGACCGTATCGACCCGGACCGGGCGCTTTGCGCATTCGTCGATCTGCGCATGCCGGGCATCGACGGCATGGAGCTGCAGCGGATTCTCTCCGAAAGAGGCATCGACGTTCCCGTCATCATCCTGACGGCGCATGGCGACGTGCCGCTCGCGGTGGAGGCGATGAAGCGGGGCGCCATCGATTTCATCGAGAAGCCGGCATCCGAATCGCGGTTGCTCGGCGCGATCGACGCCGCGACCAACCGCCTCGCGGCCCTCGATACGCCGACGCTGGCCCAGCGAATCGGTTCCGAGCGGCTGGTGCGCCTGACGGGACGCGAAAAGGAAGTCCTCGACCATCTCGTCCTGGGCATGACGAACAAGCACATCGCCGAACAACTCGGGATCAGCCAGCGCACCATCGAAATTCATCGCGCGCGAATCCGCGAGAAGCTTGAAGCCCGCAGCCTCGCCGACCTCATCAAGATGATGAAATAAGACCAGGGATGCGTCGATGCGGATGTCGATCATAAGTATATACTACGTAGCGGATTATCCGAAATAGCCCGCCTGATGGTTTTGCCGATAGCTTGCATTTGAGGAAACAAAATGCGGGCGAGGACGCGAAAAAGTCCACCCGCATCACAGGGGGGCTGCGCCGTGGCAATTGGCGAACTACCCGAGGATCATCCGGCCGAGGAAAAGGACCGGGAGCAGCGATCGAAGCGCCGGTATCGTGTTCTCGTCACGCTGAACTACGAGCAGATGGCGGCGGCGGAAGGCTGGAGAGCCGCCCATGGGATTTCCGATCAGGCCGAGGCCCTGGGCGAACTCATAAGGCTCGGCCTGCTGAGCGAAGTGGCCAAGATCTATCGGCTGGTAAGCGAGAACCGCGCCTCGGTCCCGCGTCGGCAGGGCCGAAGCTGACATCGCCAGAGGCTCTTCGTGTTCTTTGCGATTCCGTAGACTCAGCTCAGTCCGGCTTCGTCGACGACCCAGCCCGCCGCGCAGGTCGGATGCCGGCGTCCATTGAAATCGACAACGATCTCAAATGAACCGACGCAACACGCCGCTCGCGGCCAACAGCAGGACGACGGTCCAAGGCGGCGCCTTCCAGACCGTGAGCAGCAGGAATCCGGCCAGTGCGAGCGCGAAGTCCGGCGGCGAGAGGACGGCGCTCGTCCAGACCGGGCTGTAGAACGCGCCGCCGAGGAGGCCGACAACGGCGGCATTCGCCCCGCGCATCGCGGCCCGCGCCGCCGGTTTCGCCCGCAGCGCGTCGCGGAAAGGCAGCGCGCCATAGACGAGCAGCAGGCCCGGCAGGAAAACGGCGACGAGCGCGATAGCCGACCCAGCGATGCCATTGGGCTTCGGCTCCATGACCGCGCCGAGATAGGCGGAGAAGGTGAAGAGCGGTCCCGGAACCGCCTGCGCAAACCCGTAGCCCGCCAGGAAGGATTCGTTCGAGGTCCATCCGGGCGCCACGACCTGCGCCTGCAGCAAGGGCAGCACGACATGCCCTCCCCCGAAGACCAGTGCGCCCGAGCGGTAGAAGGCGTCGAACAACGCGAGCGCCTGCCGACCTGTCGCGCTCGCCATGAGCGGAGCGATCAGGAACAGGGCCGCGAACAATGCGAAGGCGATGACGCCGCCCCGGCGCGACACCGGAAAGCCATGCGCGCAGATGGGCGCGGGGGCGTCCATTCGGCATAACCAAAGTCCTGCGAAGGCGCCGAGCGCGATCGCGGCGATCTGGCCGAAGGATCCGCCAACAAACACGACGACGGCGACGGCCGCGAGCGCGATGCCCGCCCGCTCGCGATCCGGCGTCAGACTTTTCGCCATACCCCAGATCGCCTGCGCGACGACGGCGACGGCAACAAGTTTCAAGCCATGCAGAAGTCCCTCCGCGGACGGGCCGCCGAAGGCGGAGGCGCCGAGCGCGAAGGCGAACAGGATGATCGCCGACGGCATGGTGAATGCGAACCAGGCCGCCAGGCCGCCCAGGAGACCATTGCCGCGCAGGAGCCCAAGCGAGAACCCGACCTGGCTCGAGGCCGGCCCCGGCAGGAACTGGCAAAGCGCTACAAGATCCGCATAGCCGGCATCGTCGATCCAGCCGCGCCGCACCACCAACTCGTCCCGGAAATAGCCGAGATGGGCGATGGGGCCGCCGAAAGAGGTCAAGCCGAGTTTGAGGAAAACGCGGAACACCTCGAAAGGCGAGCCGCCGGCTCGCGTGGCGACGGGCGGGGCGTCATCGCCTACGCTCATCGCCGCCGCCAAACGACGCCGCGTCGGCCGGCGGCCGCGCGGACATCGGAATTCTCAGTCGCCGACATGTCGTCGCGCGCGGTCGTCGCCGTCGAACGCCGATCGGGCGCGGTCCACCTCGGGCATATGCTCGAGCGTCCATGCATACAGCGCATTGAACGGCGGCTGCAGCGTGCGTCCAAGCGGCGTGATGCTGTATTCGACCGCAACGGGAGAGGTCGGCAACACGCGCCGCGCGATCAGCCCGTTGCGCTCCAGGCGACGCAGGCATTGGGTCAGCGCCTTCTGCGTCACGCCTTCCAGCCGGCGCTTGACCGCGTTGAAGCGCTGCGGCCCGTCGTCGAGCACCGTCAGCACCATCATCGACCATTTGTCGGCGATCTGCTCGAAAAGGACGCGGCTCGGGCAGTCCACCGCGAAGCGCTGATGCGCGGACTCGTTCACCTGGTTTCCTCCGGTATACCTGAGCGACTAAAAGTGCCTCATTGACACCTGGTATAATGTTTATACTTAAACGGCTCCGTTTTCAATCTGGAGTCCCGTCGTGACCAGTGCTTCCGTAGCCTCCCTCTTCAGACCCCTCAAGATCAAGTCGCTGCAACTGCCGAACCGCATCGTCATGTCGCCGATGACGCGATCTTTCTCGCCGGATGGCGTGCCGGGCGGCAATGTCGCCGCCTATTACAGGCGGCGCGCCGAGAACGATGTCGGGCTGATCCTGTCGGAAGGCACCGTGATCGACCGGCCGGCCGCGCGCAACGACCCCGGCATCCCCTATTTCCACGGCGCGGCGCTTGCCGGTTGGAAGGCGGTGATCGACGATGTCCACGCCGCCGGCGGGCGGATGGGTCCTCAAATATGGCATGTCGGGTCGGTGAAGAGTTTTCAAACGCCTTGGGAGCCCAGTGAAGGCATCGAGAGTCCGTCGGCGCTGGTGGCTCCGGGCCAGCCGCGCGGCGGGGCGATGAGCGACGAGGCGATCTCCGACACGATCGCCGCTTTCGCGGCGGCGGCGGCGGACGCGAAACGGCTCGGCTTCGATACGCTCGAGATTCACGGCGCGCATGGCTATCTCATCGACCAATTCTTCTGGGCCGGCACCAACGAGCGGACCGACCGTTACGGCGGCGCGACGCTGAAGGAGCGCAGCCGCTTCGCGTCCGAGGTGGTGAAGGCGGTGCGCGCCGCGGTCGGCCCCGATTTCCCGATCATCCTGCGCGTCAGCCAGTGGAAGCAGCAGGATTACGCATTCCGCTTGACCAGAACCCCGGAGGCGATGACCGACTGGCTGCTGCCGCTGGTCGAGGCCGGCGTCGATGTCCTGCACTGCTCGCAGCGCCGTTTCTGGGAGCCGGAATTCCCGGAGATCGACGGCGAAGAGGGCCTGAATTTCGCAGGCTGGGCGAAGAAGCTGACGGGCGCGGCGACGATCAGCGTCGGCTCGGTCGGCCTGTCGGGCGAGTTCATGGCGGCGTTCGGTGGCGAGAGTTCGACCCCGGCGAGCCTCGACGGTCTCGTCGCGCGCATGGAACGCGACGAATTCGACCTCATCGCCGTCGGCCGCGCCCTGCTTAGCGATCCTGCATGGGCCCGCAAGATCCGGACCGGGTCGAGCCAGGACCTGCGCGACTTCACTCCGGCTGCGTTCGCCGAACTGGTCTGACCCTCGATGCAGGCTGGCCGGCTCGAACTGTCGGCCTGCATCTTCCTTCTCGCATCCGGCGACGCCCGCCCCGCAAATTCGACCGCTCCAGGCTCTTTGCGCAGCGACAAGCAAAGCCCGACGACCCCGATCGCGCGGCCTTAGAGGGCTTTCCAGACTAGCCCGATGACTGAGAGAACCGCCTGCGAAACGCGTTCGGCCTTGCGCCGAAGCGGCGCGAGAACGCCTCGTAGAAGCGCGACAGGGAGCCGAACCCCGATTCGAAAGCGATGGCCGCCACGGGAAGCTCCGTCGCTATGAGCAGCGACTGCGCCGTATCGAGCCGCTGGCGGACGATCGATTGCGTGATCGTCATGCCGACAGCATGCTTGAAGATAGTCATGGCGTAGTTCGGATGGATGCCGACATGGCGCGCGACGTCGACGGCGGAGATGTCCTCGATGGCGTGCTCGCCGATGAAACGCGCCATGCGCTCGACATGGACAATCCGATTGGCGTCCGGATGGCTCGACTGCCGCATGGCGGGGCCCGCATCGCGCAGGTCGCGCCAGCCTTCGCGGTCGATGCGACGGATGCGCGCCGACAGTTCGTCGCGCACGACCTGTACGATTTCCTGATCGCCCGACAGCAATTCCTCGCGCCAGCGCCGGAAGATATCGCTGTCGTAAGGCTTTATGTCGAGCGCCTCGATCATCGCCCCGCGAAACACCGCGTCTCGAAACCGGCTCTGGGTCGAAAGGCCCAGAAAAACCGACATCGGGACATAGAGGCAGACGAAATGGGTCGGCTCCTCGACCTCGATGACCTGGTGGGGGATCATGCCCCAAAACAACGCGAGGCGGCCAGCCGAGACGGTGAGTTCGCGTCCGTCGAACCAATAGGTCATGGCGCCGTCGAGAACGAGGTTGAGCTCGATCTGGCTGTGCATATGCGGACCCGGCATGCGCACGACGCGCGACGAGCAGCCTGCGCAAAAACGGTGGTCTCCGAAGACCACGAGAGGATGCCCGGGGGCGAGGTCCGGATGGACAGGCACGCTCTCGTCGAGATGCTGCGAAACGATCGGCTTGCTCATCATGCAGAATCTTAGGAACCCGGATATTTGCCAGACAAAGACGGTAGAACCATACGGGATTGGAGCGCATCGTCAACGCAATCACGCGTGCGGAGGATTAAGACGCGCGTGCATAACCGGCGGCATCGGCATGATGCGGCCATTGGGAGGACCAATGAGACTCTTGAAAAGCCTCGCCGGGCTAACGCTTGGCTGTGCGTTGACGACATCGGCCGCGTTCGCCGGCGAAATCATCTTGAATTCGGACCAGACCGACCCGGCGCCCAAGAAGGCGATGGAGGAGATGATCGCCGACTTCCAGGCGAAGAATCCGGACATCACCGTCAAGTGGAACAATTTCGACCACGAGGGCTACAAGTCCGCGATCCGCAACTTCCTGACCGCCGACGCGCCCGACGTCGCGGCGTGGTACGCCGGCAACCGCATGGCGCCCTTCGTCAAGGCGGGGCTGTTCGAGGATGTGACCGACGTCTGGACCGACAACGGGCTCGACGACCAGCTCAAGTCGGCCGCGTCCGCGCTGACCCAGGACGGCAAGAAGTGGGGCGTGCCGTACACCTACTACCAGTGGGGAATCTACTACCGGAAGGACATCTTCGCCGATCAGGGCATCACGCCGCCCAAGAACTGGGCCGAACTGATCGCCGCCAGCGAGAAACTCAAGGCTGCGGGAATCACGCCGTTCGCCATCGGCACCAAGGCCTTGTGGCCGACGGGCGGCTGGTTCGACTATCTCGACCTGCGCGTCAACGGCTATCAATTCCATATGGACCTGACGGCCGGCAAGGTCCCCTACACCGACGCCAAGGTGAAGGCCGTGTTCGAGAAGTGGGGGGAACTGGTCAAGCCCGGCTACTTCCTCGAGAACCACGCCGCTTTGGACTGGCAGGACGCCATGCCGCAGTTCGTCCAGGGCAAGGCGGCGATGTACCTGATGGGCAATTTCGCCGTCGCGCCGATGAAGGATGGCGGGCTCAAGGAAGACCAGATCGGCTTCCTGCAGTTCCCGGAGATCACGGCCGGCCTGCCGATGGCCGAAGAAGCCCCGACCGACACGTTCCACATTCCGTCAGGCGCGAAGAACAAGGAGGACGCGAAGAAATTTCTGGCCTATCTCGCCTCGCCCGAGGCCCAGACCAAGATCAACGCGACGCTGGGCCAGCTGCCGGTCAACAACAAGTCGACGAAGCCCACCGACCCCTTCCTGGAGGCCGGGTTCACCATGCTCTCGAACGCCCAGGGCCTCGCGCAGTTCTATGACCGCGACGCGCCGGCCGAGATGGCCAAGGCCGGCATGGAAGGCTTCCAGCAGTTCATGGTGAAGCCTGATACTCTCGACGCCATTCTCGACCGGCTCGAGAAAGTGCGCGGACGCGTCTACAAGTAGTGGATCCGTCTGGCCGGCCCGCGAACCGATCGCGGGCCGGCGGCCCGCCGCCACGACCTTGGTCCTCCGGAGTTCGCCGCATGACAGCCGTCGCCCCCGACGCATCGGTCGATCCGCGCATGCCCGGCGGATTCTGGAAACGCAACCAGCTCCGACTCGCGCCCTGGCTGTTCCTCGCGCCGGGCCTGATGTTCTTCGTCATCTACGTCATCCTGCCGATCTTCCAATCGATCTGGATCAGCTTCTTCGACTGGGACGGCCTGAGCCCGAAAACCTGGGTCGGGCTGGGCAATTACGTCGAGCTGCTCGACGACGACGCCTTCTACACCTCGCTGAAGAACAACATCCTCTGGCTGGCGCTCTACCTGCTGGCGGTGCCGGCAGGGCTCGGCGTGGCGCTGTTCCTGAACCAGACCGTCGTCGGGATCAGGCTGTACAAATCGCTGTTCTTTTTCCCGTTCGTCATCAGCCAGGTGGTCGTCGGCCTGATCTTCACCTGGTTCTACGCGCCCAATTTCGGGCTGCTGTCGAACCTCATCCAAACGCTGACCGGTTCCAACGTCGCCATTCTGGCCGACGAGCGCTACGTGACCTACGGCATCATCGCGGCCGGCCTCTGGCCGCAAATCGCGTATTGCATGATCCTGTACCTGACGGGCCTGAACAACATCAATCCGGAGCAGGTCGAGGCCGCGCGGATGGACAACGCCAGAGGCTGGTCGCTGTTCTGGAACATAGTCCTGCCCCAGCTCAGGCCCGCGACCTTCATCGCGGTGGTCGTCACCGTCATCGGGGCGCTGCGCTCGTTCGACCTCGTCTCGATCATGACCGACGGCGGGCCTTACGGGTCGAGCCGCGTGCTGTCGTTCTACATGTACGAGCAGGCGCTGTCGGAATACGGCTACCGCATGGGCTACGGCGCGGCGATCGCGGTGGTGCTGTTCGCCATCATGATGATCTTCATCACCTTCTTCATCGTCCGGATGCTGCGCCAGGAGAGGAACGCCTGATGTTTCCGACCCCAGTCGCCAAAGCCGCGCCCTGGGTGCGAGCCGGTTACAATGTGCTCCTGCCGGTCGCTCTCGTCGTCTGGCTGTTCCCGCTGATCGGCGTGGCGCTGACTTCGGTGCGGCCTTCTGGCGATCTCGCGGCCGGCAATTATTTCGGCATTCCGTCAGGCTTCGCCGGTGTCGAAAACTATACGGCCGTGTTCCGCAATTCGCCGATCGGCTGGTACATCCTGAACTCGTTCAAGGTCACGATCCCGACCGTCATCGGCGCGGTGGCGCTGTCGTGCCTGACCGGCTTCGCGCTCGCCGTCTACAAGTTCAAGAGCAACCTGGTGGTCTTCTTCCTATTCGTAGCCGGAAACTTCATCCCGTTCCAGATCCTCATGGTGCCGGTCCGCGACCTGACCCTCAGGATCGGTCTCTACGACACGACGATGGGCCTCGTGCTGTTCCACGTCGCGTTCCAGACCGGGTTCTGCACGCTGTTCATGCGCAATTTCATCAAGGCGCTGCCGTTCGCGCTGATCGAATCGGCCCGCGTCGAAGGCGTGTCCGAATGGAAGATCTTCCGCCATATCGTGCTGCCGCTGATGCGGCCGGCCATCGCGGCGCTGTCGGTGCTGATCTTCACCTTCATCTGGAACGACTATTTCTGGGCGACGGTGCTAGTGCAGGGCCAGCACGCCATGCCGGTCACCGCGGGTCTCTACTCGCTCAACGGCCAGTGGATCGCCGCCTGGCACCTCGTCTCGGCCGGGTCGATCGTCGCGGCGCTGCCGCCGGTTCTCATGTTCTTCCTGATGCAGAAGCATTTCATCGCCGGTCTGACGCTCGGAGCGACCAAGGGATGAGCGGGGTCGTCACAATCGGCAACGACCGCATCTCGCTGCATCTTGCCTTGCCGGCGCACGGCATGCCGGAGATTCTGGCGTTCGGACCGATGCCGGCTTCCGAAGCCGTCGCGCCGATGGCGGTGCGATCGCCCCGCGTCAACGGCATGGACATCGCCGCTCCGTCCTGCGTCCTGCTGCCGACAGGCGGCCTCGGCTTCTTCGGCTGGCCGGCGATCGCCGGGCATCGCGACGGACGCGATTTCATCGCCGGCTTTTCGGCCTGGTCCGCAAGCCAGAGCGGCGCGACAACCGTTCTGTCTGCGCGAGACGATGTCGCGAAGCTCGATCTCGACATCACCATCGATGCGTTCGAACAGGGCGTCCTTTCCCTGTGTTCAAAGATCACCAACAGCGGCCAAAGCGTCTATACGCTCGACCGCATGATGGCGGGGACAATGCCGGTCGACGCCGGACCGGCGCATCTCACAAGCTTTACCGGCATGTGGGGACGCGAGTTCCATATGGTCGAAGCTGAGGCGCCGGGCGGGCTCTGGCTGCAGGAAAGCCGTCGTGGACGAACTTCGCACGACCGATTCCCGGGCCTGCTGGTCAAGACGGGCGACATCTGGACAGGCCTGCATCTGGGCTGGAGCGGCAATCATCTCCTGGCCATCGACACGCTCGACGACGGACGGCGTCTCGTCCATGCGGGGGAATTGTTCGAGCCGGGCGAGATCAGGCTCGAGACCGGGAAAAGCTATGAAAGCCCCAAGGTCTATCTGAGCGCGGCGAGCAGCGCCGATGACCTGTCACAACGCTTCCGCTCGTTCGTTTCCGAGCGCCTGATCAGATGGCCGTCCGCGCGGGCGCGGCCGGTCACGCTCAACACCTGGGAAGGCAACTATTTCGACCACAAGCTCGATGCGCTGAAGGCGCAGGCGGACGCAGCGGCGGCGATCGGCATCGAACGCTTCGTGCTCGACGACGGCTGGTTCGGAAAACGCGACGACGACAGTTCGAGCCTCGGCGACTGGATCGTCGACACGCGCAAATATCCCGACGGGCTGACGCCGCTGATCGACCATGTCCGGTCGCTCGGCATGGAGTTCGGCCTGTGGTTCGAGCCGGAGATGGTCAATCCGGATTCGGAGCTGTATCGCGCCCATCCCGACTGGGTCCTGCAGGTCGCGGGCCGGCCGCTGCTGCTGTCGCGCAAGCAGCTTGTGCTCGACCTGACACGCCGGGAGGTTTCGGAGTATCTCTTCGACCGCGTCAGCGCGGTGCTGGGTGAAAACGACATCGCCTATGTCAAATGGGACATGAATCGCGACCTGACGCATGCGGGGGACCGCGGCGGTCAAGCGGCCACGTCGAGACAGACGCGCGCCGTCTACGCCCTGATGGACCGGCTGGGCCGGGCTCATCCGAACGTCGAGTTCGAGAGCTGCGCCTCGGGCGGGGGGCGGGCCGACTACGGCGTGCTCGAACGCACCGCGCGGCTTTGGACATCCGATGGGACCGACGCCCTGGAGCGCCTGGAAATCCAACGCGGCGCGTCGATGTTCTTCCCGCCCGAAATCCTGGGCGCGCACATCTCCGCATCGCCGAACCACCAGACCGGCCGGCGGCATTCGCTGTCGTTCCGGGCGGTCGTGGCTCTCGCCTATCATCTCGGCGTCGAACTCGATCCGCGCACGCTAAGCAAGGCCGAAAGCCGCGAACTCGGGCAATGGATCACCCTGCACAAGAGGCTGCGACCCCTGCTGCACGGGCGGGGCCGTTCGTTCCATGCCGCGCCGCTCGACGGGCGGCATGTCTGGGGCGTGACTTCGCCCGACAGGATCGTCCTGTTCGTCGCGCAGGCCGCGCATATGATGGCCGAGCAACCGCCGCCGCTCAAACTGCCCGCCGTCGATGCCGTCGAGGGCGAATGGCGGATCGCCGCCATCCATCCCGCGGCGCCGGCATTCATCAGGATCGCCAGGGACCAGCAAACGCTGCTCGGCGGAAAGACGCGCTTCGGTCTCGCGAGCCTGCGGCGCGGCGGCCTGCCGTTGCCGATGCTTCGGCCGGAAAGCGGCGTCGTCCTGGAAATCGAACGCATCGGGGGAGCTTGAGCCATGGCCGAAGTCACGTTGCGCGATGTGAAAAAGCAGTTCGGCGCAGTCGCTGTCATCAAGGGGATCGATCTCGACATCGAGGATGGCGAGTTCTGCGTCTTCGTAGGCCCTTCGGGCTGCGGCAAGTCGACCCTGCTGCGCATGATCGCCGGACTCGAGGAGATCACCGCCGGCGCGCTGAAGATCGGCGGGGCGGACATGACGGCGGTCGGGCCGTCGGATCGCGGCGTCGCCATGGTGTTCCAGTCCTATGCGCTTTATCCGCACATGACGGTAGCCGAGAATGTCGGCTTTGGCCTGCGCATGACCGGCCACCCGAAAGCCGACATCGAGAAACGCACCGCCCGCGCCGCCGCCATGCTGCAACTGGAACCGCTGCTCCAGCGCAAGCCGTCGCAGCTTTCCGGCGGACAGCGGCAGCGTGTCGCTATCGGCCGCGCTATCGTGCGCGAGCCAAAAGTCTTCCTGTTCGACGAGCCGCTCTCCAATCTCGACGCGGCGTTGCGCGTGCAGATGCGCACGGAAATCACCAAGCTGCATCAGGACCTCGGCGCGACGATGATCTACGTGACGCACGACCAGGTCGAGGCCATGACGATGGCGGACAAGATCGTCGTCCTCTCGGCGGGCAGGATCGAGCAGACGGGCTCGCCGCTGGAACTTTACCATCGGCCGAACAACATCTTCGTCGCCGGCTTCATCGGCTCGCCGAAGATGAACTTCATCAAGACCACCGCATCGGCAGGGGCGGACGGGACGATCGCCGTCGCGCTTCCCGGCGGCGGGTCGATCGCGCTGAAGGGCGACCGCTTCGCCGGCAACGGCAGGGTGGTGACGCTCGGCGTCCGGCCGGAACATCTCGTCATCGACGAACCGGCCGATGCCGCGCTCGACGCCACGCTCCAGGTCGCGGAATATCTCGGCTCGGAATCGATGTTCTACGCCATGCTCGCCGACGGCGGCGACATTTCGGTCAAGGCGGGCGGCCTCGCCAAGGCCGCGGTCGGATCGACGATCCGCATCGGCATTCCGGCGAAGGCCTGCCACCTGTTCGACGACAAGGGCATGACACTGATCAACGGAGATCTGACTCAATAATGCTCGGCGTCTGCTATTACCCGGAACACTGGCCGGAAGACTGGTGGGCCAAAGACGCCCGCCGCATGCGTGAAATCGGCATCTCCTACGTCCGTGTCGGCGAATTCGCCTGGTCGCGGCTCGAGCCAAGGCGCGGCGCATATGATTTCGCCTGGCTCGAGCGCGCGATGGATACGCTGCACGCCGCCGGTCTGAAGGTCGTGCTCGGCACGCCGACCGCGACGCCTCCCAAATGGCTGATGGACGAGCATCCGGAGATCGCGGCGGTCGACGAGCAGGGCCGCGTGCGCGGCTTCGGTTCGCGCCGGCACTACACATTTTCCTCGAAGGTCTGGTGGGAGGAAAGCCGGCGCATGGTCGAGGCGCTGGCCCGGCATTTCGGCGAGCACCCGGGCCTGGTCGGCTGGCAGACCGACAACGAATATGGCTGCCACGACACGGTCCTGTCCTGGGGACCGGAAGACCTGAAGGGATTTCGGGGCTGGCTGCGCGGCCGCTACCAGACAGCGGACCAGCTCAACGAGACCTGGGGCAACGTCTTCTGGTCGATGGAAGTCGACAGTTTCGAGGCGATCTCCCTGCCCAACCTGACCGTCACCGAGCCAAACCCGGCGGCGCGGCTCGATTTCTGGCGGTTCCAGTCCGAACAGGTCGCCGCCTACGACAAAATGCAATGCGATGTGATCCGAGCGCATTCGCCGGGCCGCTGGATCACGCATAATTTCATGGGATTCTTCAACGAATTCGATCACTGGACGCTCGGCCGACATCTCGACCTCGCATCCTGGGATTCCTATCCGATCGGTTTCGTGGAGCGTTTTCCGTTCAGCGACGAAGAGCGCGCCCGCTGGGCCGAAACCTCGCATCCCGATATCGCGCCGTTCCACCACGATCTCTATCGCGGCGTCGGACGCGGCCGGTTCTGGGTCATGGAGCAGCAGCCCGGGCCAGTGAACTGGGCGCCGTGGAATGCCGTGCCCAAGCCCGGCATGGTGCGGCTCTGGACCTGGGAGGCGCTGGCGCACGGCGCGGAGGTGGTGAGCTATTTCCGCTGGCGGCAGGCGCCGTTCGGCCAGGAGCAGTTCCACGCCGGGCTCAACCTTCCCCTGTCGGACGAACTGTCGACCGGCGGCCGCGAGGCCGAGATCGTCGGCCGCGAGTTGGCGGCGTTTGGCGCGTTCGAGGAGACCCGGCAGGCGAAGGTCGCGCTGGTCCACGACTACGAAGCCCACTGGGTGACGCGCATCCAGCCGCAGGGGCAGGATTTTCGTTCCTACGAACTCTCGTTCCGCTGGTACGAGGCTGTCCGACGCCTGGGATTGGATGTCGATATCGTGGCAGCGGGGGCCAAGCTCGACGGATACGACCTCATCCTCGCTCCCTGCCTGCCGATCATCACGGACGCCGCGGAGCAGGCCTTCCGCCTGGCCACGGGAACGATCCTGTTTGGCCCCCGCACGGGATCGAAGACGCGCGGCGGCTCCATTCCGGCCAATCTTCCGCCGGGGCCGCTCGCGGATCTGACCGGGGTGCGCGTGCGCGAAGTGTCTTCGCTGCGACCCAATCTCGCCCATGCCGTTACGGGAGAGGTGTCGGGCCACGCGATCCGCTGGCGGGAGTACATCGAGACGAACGGGCAGATTCTCGGCCATTTCGAAAATGGCGACCCTGCCTTGGTAGCCAAAGCGAACGTCCGCTACCTGGCCTGCTGGCCCGATGCGGCGCTCCTCGCGGACGCCATGCGCTCCGCCTGCGCCGACGCCGGCCTGGAAACGCTCGATTTGCCCGACTACATTCGGCTGAGGCGCCGCGGCGCCGTCACCTTCGCATTCAACTATGGCGGGCCGGCCTGGACCTGTCCCGAGGGCGTGACGCTCGTCGTTGGCAACGGTTCGGTCGGCCAGCACGATCTGGGCGCATGGATCGGCTAAGGGGCGGCGCTGACGGGCATCGGCGCGTGTACCGATGCTTCCATCTCCGTCGGCCTGTCAGGCGATCATCAGGCTCTCTTGAATCTCGCTGGTCAGGCGCAACCTAGTTCAGCCGCCGCGCCAACTTCGACGTTCGCGGATCGGCCGTGACGGCCATGGACAATGCATGGCCTTGCCCATCGGCGCGGCCGCGCCGCCGGCCTCGGTCCGCGCTCACCCGGAACTGGCCGCGGCCTGCTGGATACGTCGCTTCATTTCCGCGATGCTGGCCGCCAAGCCGATGAACATCGCCTCGCCGATCAGAAAATGGCCGATATTCAGCTCCATGATCCGCGGGATGGCCGCGACCGCGCCGACATTGTCGAAGGTCAGCCCATGCCCGGCGTGACACTCGATGCCCAGTTTCCAGGTCAGCGACGCGGCGCGGATCAGGCGCTGCAGTTCCCTGGCCGGATCGTGCGGCTCGGCATAGGCGCCGGTATGCAGTTCGACCACCGGCGCGCCGAGGTCGCCCGCCGCCGCGACCTGTGTTTCATCCGGGTCGATGAACAGGGAAACCCGAATGCCCGCGGCTTTCAAGCGCTCGACGATCGGCGCCAAAGTCTCGCGGTTGCCCGCGGCGTCGAGACCGCCTTCCGTCGTCACTTCCTCGCGCCGTTCCGGGACGAGGCACACGGCGTGGGGTCCAAGCTGCAGCGCGATTTCCGCCATCGCGTCGGTCGCAGCCATCTCCAGGTTGATGGGGGCGTCGATCACCTGCTTGAGCCGGAAGACGTCGTCGTCGCGGATATGCCGGCGGTCCTCGCGCAAATGGACGGTGATGCCGTCGGCGCCGGCCTCGAGCGCCAGGACGGCGGCGCGGACGGGATCGGGATGCACCCCGCCCCGCGCGTTCCGGACGGTTGCGACGTGGTCGATGTTCATGCCCAGCCGAATGGTTCTCATGCCGTCCTCCTCGCCCTGTTGCGATGCGCCGCAATTTGCGCCGCCAGGCGAAGCGCTGCAATCAGGCTTCCAGGATCGGCAGCACCCTTGCCGGCGAGATCGAGCGCAGTGCCATGATCGGGCGAGGTCCTCACGAAGGGCAGGCCCAGGGTGACGTTCACCCCGCCGTCCATGTCCAGCGTCTTCAGCGGGATCAGCGCCTGGTCGTGATACATGCAGATGGCCGCGTCGTAGGTCCGGCGCATGCGATGCGTGAACATGGTGTCGGGCGGCAGCGGTCCGATCACATCGACGCCCTCCGCCTGCAGCATCCGCGCGGCCGGTGCGATCATGTCGATCTCCTCGCGTCCCATCGCGCCGCTTTCGCCGGCATGCGGATTGAGGCCGGCGATCGCCAAACGCGGACGGTCGATGCCGAAATCCTGGCGCAGCGCGGCGGCAACGTCACGCGCGGTCGCTACGATCCTGTCGATCGTCAGATGGCCGATGGCGACGGCAAGCGCCTCATGGATCGTCACCGGGACGACCTTCAACATGTCGCAGGCAAGCATCATGACGGCCCGGTGGGGCGCGCCGGCCAGATGCTCAAGATATTCCGTATGGCCGGGATAGGCGAAACCGGCCGAGTAAAGCGCCGATTTCTGGATCGGGTTGGTGACCAGCGCCGACGCCTCGCCCCGCGTCGTCAGTTCGACGCCACGCCGGATTGCCTCGATGACCGCAAGCGAATTGGCGCTGTCGACGATGCCCGGAACGATGGGCGCGGAAAGCGCAACCGGCATGACCGGAAGGGCGTCCGCGAATACCTCGCGGGCTTCGCCCGCACTTGCAACGACGCGGATCGGCGTTTCGAGGCCCATCGCGCCCGCCAGCGCCGCAAGATGGTCCGGATCGTGGAGGACGAAGAAGGCCGGCCCCGCGAAGCGAAGCATTCGCCACGCCTTCAGCGCGATGTCGCCGCCGATCCCGGCGGGTTCGCCCATGCTGAGCGCGATCGGAGGAACGCTCAAGGGAGCAGCGACCATCGCCGCTGCATAACGGGAAACATTCGATCGCGCACGCCATTATCGAACGCCCAACAAGCGGAACGCACATTTTTCATCGTTCCGGCAATCGATACCCGCCGATAGAGCCATTCGCCAGACATGCGCCGGGCCGCGCTCCGGGAACTGGCGCGGCATGATGGTTTCAATCCTCACCGAGCGCAATGCGGCCACCTGGTAGGATCAGGCAAGTCTGCGGGAGGATCAGGGATGCGCGCGCCGCTGTTCCAGCCGAAAGAACGGCTCGCAGACGCTCACTTCGAGCAACGCGCCAAAGGAAGTCCCATGACCGACCAACATACCCGGCTGAACCAGTTCATGGACGAGGCGTCGATCCGCAACGCCATCGCGCGCTTTGCCGATAGCGCGACGAGGGGAGACTACGACATGTTCCGCGCCGTTTGGGCCGACGACGCCGAATTCGTCATCGGCAAGGCTCCGCAGATGCAGAGCGCGAAGGGCGTGGACGAGGCCGTCGCCATGCTTCGGCGCTTGCGAACGGGACTGACCTTCTTCGTTATGTTCTCCCTGCCGGGCGTCGTGGAAATCGACGGCGACGACGCGACGACGCGGACCTTTTGCCATGAGTCGGCGCGCGGGCCCGGCGAAAAATACTACAGGAACCATTGCGTCGCCTTCGATCGCCTGCGGCGTTCCGGTGACGATTGGGTGTTCGTCAGTCGCTCGTTCCAGTACCTCTGGCTGGACATGTCGCCGTTCTCGGGCGACGGCTTCCCGCTTTTTCCCGACAGCGCCGCAGCGTAGCGACGGCCGCGCGGGCGCAGGATCGCATGGATGCCCGAACGGTCCGATGGCCTCGGTAGACTTCGGCGGCCCTGAACCGAAGCCGTCGCAACGCCGCCGAATGAACGTGGCGGAAAAAGTCATGCGAGGCGATCCAGATCGTCGTACATCGCCTGCGAATGGCGATAGAGCTTCTCGAAGACGGGCTGCATGCGCGCATAGGTCTCCACCCAGGCCGGCTCCGGGATAACCTTCGGCAAGTAGCGGACGAAGGCCTCCGCACCCTGCCTGACATCGGAAAATCGGCCTTCCGCCGTGGCCGCGAGGATGGCGCAGCCGACGACACTGCATTCGGGCTCGACGGGCACGACGATCGGAATGCCGTAGGCGCTGGCCTTGACCTTCAGCCAGAGGTCCGACTTCGCTCCGCCGCCCGAAGCGATGACGCGTTCGAGCTTCTGACCGCTGTTTTCCTCCATGATGCGGATGTGGCGCTTCACCCCGAAAGCCACGCCTTCCAGCACGGCGCGATGCAAATGGACCAGCCCGTGTTCGGCGGTGATGCCGAAGAACTGCGCGCGAGAATTGCGGTGGCTCCCAAATCGTTCGCCGGTGAGATAAGGCAGGAAGAACAGCCGGTCCGCACCGGCCGGCGCTTGGGCTGCCTTTGCCGCCATCTCTTCATAGCCGAGCGACTTTTCATGAAAAGCGCGGCGCGCCCAGCGCATGGCGTCGCCGCCGGTTTCCAGCAGCATGAAGGCGCCCCAAGCGCCTTCCGCTGTGCCGACATTGGAGATTTCGGGATCGAGCAGCGGCTTGTCGGCGATCATCGTGATGATTGCGGAAGTCCCCGTGACGTCGGAGCCGAGGCCAGGCCGGCAGACGCCGGAGCCGAGCAGCGCGACGGGATAGTCGCCGCCGCCGACGAGGACGGGCGTGCCTTGGCGAAGACCGGTTTCGAGGGCGGCCGGTTGCGTCACGTGGCCGAGAATCTCGACCGGCTCGCGGATTGGCGCCAGCTTGGCGATGTCGAGGCCCAGACGGTCGCACATGGCCGGAGACCATTGTCCGGTGGACGGGTTCATCAGGAAGCTGCACACCGCCTCCGTCCGGTCCATGGCCGCTTCGCCTGTCAGGCGGAAATTGACGTAGTCCTTCGGCATGACGACGATCGCCGCTCGGGCGTAGGCCTCCGGATCGTTGTCCCTGATCCATTGCAGCTTGAAGGCCGGCCAGGCCGGCGTCGGCGGATTGCCGCTCTCGGCCAGATAGTCGGCCGAGGCGTAGCGGGCTTCGAAATCGGCCACCAGCGAGGCGGTGCGCTTGTCGTTCCAGAGCGGGACGGCAGCGCGCGTCAGCCTGCCGTCGCCGTCGAGCAGGACCGTGCCGTGCATCTGGCCGCAGGCGGCGATACTGCCGATCCGGTCGACGGCGCCATCGACCGTCGCCAGCACCGCCCGCACCGAGCGCACCACACTCGTCCACCAGTCGGCCGGGCGCTGCTCCGACCAGCCATAGGCCGGGACGATCTGGTCATGCTCGACCGCCTCGATGGAAAGAATGGCGCCGTCGCGCCCGAGCAGCGCGGCCCGGACGCTGCCGGTGCCGACATCGATGGCGAGGATGAGGTCGGCGCTCATCTCCGAACTAAAGGCGCTGGGCGACGCGCAGCTCGCTGAGCTGCCGCTTCATCGCCTGGAAGCGTTCGCCCTGGGCGCTGTCGCGGCGCAGCGCGACCGCCGTCGACAGCACGTCGATGACCACCAGGGCCGCGATGCGCGAAATCGTCGGCGTGTAAACATTCGTGTTGTCCAGCGTCTCGACGATCAGCGCGACGTCGCAATGCTCGATGACCAGCGACGCCGAGCCGGTGATTGCGATGACGCTCGCGCCATTGCCGCGCGCGGTTCGCGCCACCTCGATGATCGATCGCGTCAGGCCGGTGTTGGAGATCACCACCGCGACCTGGCCCGGCTGCATCATCGACGCCGCCATGATCTGCTGGTGCGAATCGACCTGCGCGCCGCAGGGGACGCCGAACAGGGGGAATTTCTGCTGGGCGTCGCGCGCCACGATGCCCGACGCGCCGAAGCCGAAGAACTCGATGTTCGTCGCCTTCTCGAGCAATTCGACCGCGCGGGCGATTGCCGCCCGGTCGAGATGGTGCCGCGCCCAGTCGAGGCTGGTCATGGTGTAGTCGAAAATCTTCTCGATCACGGCTTCAGGCGCGTCGCTGGTGCTGAGCACCGAGTGCGTGGCGGGTGTGCCGAGCGCCAGGCTTTGCGCCAACCGGAAGCGGAACTCCTGATAGCCGGAACAGCCGACCGCGACGCTGAAACGGATGACGGTCGGCTGACTGACGCCGGCAAGTTCGGCCGCCTCGGCGACCGTCGCGTCGAGGACGCGCCGCGGGTCGGCCAGCACCAGATCCGCGACCTTGCGATCCGATTTGCGCAAGGTCGGCTGCAGGGTTCGAACCACTTCGAGGATATTTGGCGTCGTCTCCCGGGCTCTGGACGGCTGATGCGAATTCATGCGGGCATCCATGGAGAAAGACGCCAAACTGTAGGTCGCATTCGTCCGCGCCCGCAAGATGCGCGGCGTGTTCGTGGCCCTCGCCGCCCGGTCGATCGCCTCCGGCGCGATCGTGTTGAAGGCGAACATCCCGTGGTGGTGCGCGATCAGCGTCGAAGCGCCGACCGAATGCGCCGTTTCGATCGCCTCGGAAAGGGAAAAATTTCCGGCGATCCCCTTGCTCGAAAGGGCGGCGGAGCGGCCGTTGACGGGCATCAAGGCTAGATCGGGTTCCAACGCGCCAACCTCTTCGATCAGCCCATCGAAGGGCGCGCAGTCCCCCGAATGCCAGATGCGGACGCCGTCGGCCTCGATCACATAGCCCAGGAAGCGGTGGCGGCCCGCTTCGTCGCGCTCCAGGCTCTCGTGGGCTGCGCGCGTCGCCGTGACGGAGAGGCCGGCGAAAGGCTGGGTGCGCTCGCCCGCGTCCAGCAGGATGAGACGGTCGGAGCAGACGCTTGCGCGATGGATCGCTTCCGTCCGAGCTGCGGCGGGCGCGACCAGCCGCAATCCGGGCCGGGCAGACAGCAGCGGCCGCAGCGTTTCCGCATCCATGTGGTCGGTATGCTGATGAGTGCATAGAACGAGGTCGACATGCCCGAGCCCGGCAGGCGAGGCCGGGGCGGCCATCATGCGCTCGTGCGAAAATTCCTTGCCGCGATATTTCGCGCCGAGCGAGTCGGACAGGTAGGGATCGATGACCAGACGATAGCCGCCGGCCTCGATCACGAAGCCCGCCTGGCCGAGCCAGTAGATCCGCGTTCCGGGTTCCGGTTCCGAGGCCAGCCTGTCGGCAAGCGCGCCGTCGAACGGGGTTTCGTCCGTCTCAGCCATGCGGGGAGCGGCGCAACGCCGAAACCAGATTGGCGACGGCGATCCGCGTCGCGCGGTCGACGCTTTCCTCGGTGAAGCCGCCGATGTGGCTGGTGGCGATGACCCGCTGGTGGCCGGCCAGGACCAGATCCGTCGGGGGCTCCGCGTCGAACACGTCGATCGCATAGGCGGCGAGCCGGCCGTCATCCAGCGCGTCCAGCACCGCCCGTTCATCCACCAGCGCCGCGCGCGCCGTATTCAGGAGGACGGCTTGCGGCCGCATGGAAACCAAGGCGGTGGCGTCGATCAGCGGCCGCCCGTCGCGAGCCGGCGGGCAATGAAGGGTGACGACATCCGAAGCGGCCAAAAGGTCCGGGATCGTGGCATAGCCGAACGACCCCGTCGGGAGGCTGATTTCGGGGCGGGCCGGATCGTAGGCCAGCACATGGGCGCCGAGCGCGGCCGCCATGCGCGCGACTTCGCGGCCGATCGCGCCACAGCCGATGACGCCGACGGTGCGGCCGCTGATCTCGAAGCCACGCCGGCGCGGCCAGGCGCCTCGCTTGATGCCGGCGTCCGAAAGCGGGATGGAGCGCAGGGCGCAAAACATCAGGCCGATGGCCAGTTCGGCGACGCCCCTGGCGTTGGCGCCCTCCGCCACGGCGACTTTGACGCCCTTTTGCCGCAGCAGAGGCAGGGGCAGATTGTCGATGCCTGTGCCGTTGCGGCTGATGATCTGAAGTGTGTCCGCCGCTTCGATGACCCGCTCGCTGACCGGCTCGACGCCGGCGAGCCAGCCGCGGCACCCTGGCACCAGCTCTATGAGTTCAGCCTCGTGCGGAATGGTTCCGGCTTTGGAGTAGACGATGTCCCAGCCGCCCTCGCGAAGCCGCTCGACATGGGGATGCGGCTCGCTTGTCAGCGAGCGCGGCGTGACGAGGATGCGGTCGCGCATCGTCAGCCCTTCGCCGCGGACACGGCAATGTCCGAAAGGCGGTCGAATGCCTGGCCCGAAGTCGGAATGTCGATGTGGAACACTTCGGCGATGACCTGCGTCCAGCCATGGACGAAGTAAGTCCATCCATCCTCGACCCGCAGGTTGCGCGCGGCCTGTTGTCTGCGCGCCTGATCGAGGAAGACCAGGTCGCCGCGATAGTTGAGGTCCCATGCGATGGCGCTTTCGGGAAAGATCGCGGCGTCCGAAAGCGGCGAGCCGGGCGCGTCCTTGCCCAGCCCGGTGGCGTTGACGACGAGCGATCCCGGGGGAAAACCGTGGAGGATCGCGTCGTTGTCCGAGTTGTCCGCGGCAAGCACGTAGTCGACGGGAATAGGCGACTCGAGCTCGCGATGAATGCGTTCGATCTCGTCGAGCCGGGGTTGGCTACGGTTGGAGACGACGATGCGCGATGGAACATCCAGCCCTCGCTCGCGCCGCATCAGATGCCAGGTGATGGCGATCGTGGACCCGCCGGCGCCCATGGCGAAAAGCGCTCCGCCGGTCCGTGCGAAGTAATCGCGTCCGAGAAAATTGTCGAGCGCCAGCCCCGACGAGATCGGGTCCTTGGCATGACAGACAAGCCGACCGCCGCGCTTGGATATGCAACTGGTTTCGCCCATGAATTGGGCATGCGGATCGATGATATCGAACTGGTCGCGGCAAGCCGCGTAAAGATCGATCTTGTGGGTCGTGACCAGCGCGCCGAGCGAATGCGGATCATCGGCAATGAACGCCACCGCTTCCCGGTAAGTGGCCGGATCGGCGTGCAGCGGAAAGTCGATGCCCACGAGCGCCGCGTCGCCGAGACCGAGATGTGCGGCCCAGGCCGGAAAAACCTTCAGGATCGAGCTTTTGCCCGTGGTAACGCCGATGAAATACAGTGTCGGCCCAGTAGCGGCGCGATAGGTCACGAGCGGCCCTCCCGCGCATGCGCCGCCGCCTTCACGGCAGCGCGAGCCTTATGCGCTATGTCCGAAAACCGGCCCTCCCGAATGTCTTCGGTGCGGGCGATCCAGGTGCCCCCGACAGCCACCACCGCTTTGAGACGCAGCCAGTCTGCAATGGTGGCCTCCGTCACGCCGCCGGTCGGCACGAAGCGGATGCCGAGATGGGCGAAGGGCGCCGAGATCGCTTCCAGGAAGTTCGGGCCGCCGGCCGCGCCCGCCGGAAAAAATTTGACCAGTTTCACGCCGAGCGTGGCCGCGGCGGTCAGGTCCGATGGGCTCACCACACCGGGAAAAAACGGAAGTCCGGCGCGCTTCGCGGCCGCGACCATCTCGGGATCGAGACCGGGCGCCAGCGCGAACTTCGCGCCCGCGGAAATCGCCTTGGCGAGCGACCCCGCGTCGAGGACGGTGCCCGCGCCGATACACAGTTCAGGCCGGGCGTCGCGCAGCGCCGCCAGCGCGTCGGCCGCCGCCGCGGTGCGGAACGTAATCTCGGCGACCGGCAGGCCGCCTTCGAGCAGGGCGTCCGCCAGAGGCACCGCGTCCTCCATACGCTCGATGGCAATGACGGGGACGACGCCAAGCCCGGCTATGATCTCGATCGGATCGCGCATGTCCGCCGCTCCACTCATGCCGTCTGCCCGAGGAGTTCGTCGACTTCGATCGGAGTGCGCGGGACATAGTTTGAGTTGTCGACCAGCTTCCACCCCTCCTCGCCGTCCGCGACGACGCGGTGGCGCATTCCTCCCGAGCGTTCGATGACCCCGTAGTCCTGGCCGGAGTCGGCGGGGTAGCTGAACATCATCACCAGGTCTTCAAGTCCGGTATTCACCGAGCGGTGGATCCAGAACGGGGGAACGTAGCAGATCGTCTGCGGCCCGATCTCGACCGTTCGCGTCTCGCCGTGCGGCGATTCCATCTGCATCAGCCCGATCCCCTTCTGACCGTAATAGACCTCCGGACGATCGGCCCTGGCGTGGATATGTCCGCGCGTCACAAAGAATTCCCGGCCGACCTTCCCCGGGCTCATTCGAGTGACGCCAAAGATCAGGTCCCCCGCATCGGTCGAAGGACGGAACTCGGAGACGTCGTAAGCGACGGGATCGCCCATAGCGTCGATCAGCGCCGAAAGCCTCGCTGCATCGTCATAGACACCGAGAAGATCGCTGAGGCGCTTCTCGTAGCGTCCCGTCTCGCCGGACATGCTTCCGGAAACCATCGAAACCGAACAACTCGCAGGCTCGCGCAATCCCATCATATCACTCAATCCTGTATTTTTGCTACTTATCAGGAATTGCACTCCGCAGTAAATCGGCAAAGATCGCAAATTCGACAAATTTATTCGTTGACTGCGCAAAATTTGGTAATTACGCTACATTTATGAGTTTGCTTGGTGGCCGCCGATCAAGAGCGCCTTGCAGAAGCTGCGACAGGCTCAATGGTCCGAGTCTTGTCGACGGGGCGGCCTTTGGGAGGAGGTCCAGGCATGTTCGCGCAGCAGTCGCCGGATTTACCTGGACCAGAGTGGAGGACAGAATGACCGTCAGGGACGCAACCGCGACCGCTCCGATCTTCGAGGCGGTTTCGATCGGCAAGGCCTATCCGGGCGTCGTGGCGCTTCGGGAGGTCACCCTTGCGGGCTACGCCGGGGAGGTTCTGGCCGTCTGCGGCGCCAACGGCGCCGGCAAATCCACCTTTTCCAAGCTGCTCGCCGGTCTGATATCGCCGTCCTCGGGCGAAATCCGGCGCGGCGGGTGCGTCATGAAACATGCGGCGCCGCGCGCCGGCATCGAGGCCGGCGTCCTGATGATGTACCAGGAGCCGCTCGTGGTCGAACATCTCAGCGTCGAGGAAAACCTGTGGCTGTTCGATCTCAATCGGCCGGCCACCTCGCTCAGGCTGCGCCGCGATCGCGGCCGGAGTCGGGCGCTGCTCGACAAGGTCGGCCTGCAAGGCATCGACCTCGACCGCCCGGCGGGACAGTTGACGCCCGGGCATCGGCATATGCTGGCGCTCGCCCGCGTCTTCGTCGTCCCGCACACGCTGCTCATCCTCGACGAGACGACCGCCTCCACCAACGAAGAGCATTTCAAGATCGTCGTCGACATCGTCCGCGAGCGTAAGGCCGCCGGGGCCTGCATCATCTTCGTTTCGCACAAGTTGAACGAGGTCCAGGTGCTGGCCGACCGCATCGCGGTCCTGCGCGACGGGCTTCTGGTCGATGTCGTGCCGGCCAGCGGGCGCTCCGAGGAAGACATCAGCGCCATGATGATCGGCGAGCGCCTGTCGACCCTCGAGCCGAAGTCGAAGCCATTTTCATCGGATGCCGCGCCGATCCTGGACCTGAAAAGTTTTCGAAGCGGCCGCGTCAAGAATGTCGACCTTGCCGTCCGGCCGGGCGAGATCGTCGGCATCTATGGTCTCGTCGGCAGCGGACGGTCAACGCTCGGCAAGGCGCTCGGCGGCCATTTCGGCTTCTCGGCGCAAAAACTGACGGTCGACGGCCGCCCCGTCGTCATCCGCTCGCCCGGCGAGGCGATCGCCGCCGGCGTCTGCTACCTGACCGAGGACCGGCACAGGGAGGGATTCATCCCGCACTTTTCCAACCAGTCCAACGTGTCGCTGGTCGTCCTGAATTCCCTCTCGCGCCGCGGCGTCGTCGACCGCACCGCGGATGCCCGGCTCGGAAGCCGGATGATCGAACAGTTCGAGATCAAGGGACGACGGGACGAGATGACCGTCAACCTTTCAGGCGGCAACCAGCAGAAGGTCTGCGTCGCGAAATGGGCGGCGTCGGGCGCCAAGGTCTTCATCATCGACGAGCCGACGAAAGGCGTCGACGTCGGGGCCAAACGCCAGATCTACGCGATCATCCAGCAATTCGCCCGGGACGGAAAAGGCGTCGTGCTGATCTCGTCGGAGGCCGAGGAACTGATGCACCTCGCCGACCGCGTGCTGGTCATGGCCGAATACGAGGTCGCCGCTGAATGGGATGCCGGCGACTACGACAAGACCCGGCTGATCTCCACCGCCCTCGGACACGAGATGCGGACCCGGCGCGCGGCCGGCGGAAAGGCAGGCTGACATGTCGACGACCACGCTTCCCCGAGCGACCACGCTGCCGCGCTGGGCGACGCGCCTGGCCTCCGACTATCCGCTCTGGATACTCATCGGCATCTATGTTCTCGCCTGCCTGCTGGTCCCGAGATTCCTGAGCGAAGTCAACCAGATGAACCTCATCCGGCAGAGCTCGGTGATCGGCATCGTCTCGCTCGGCATGCTGATCGTCATCGTCTCGGCCGGCATTGATCTCAGCGTCGGGTCGATGGTGGCGCTGGCGGGCGTCATCGCGGTCGGCATGCAGGCCCACGTCCCGTTGCCGGTCGCGATGCTGGCCGGCCTCGGCGTCGGCATCGGGCTCGGCGCCTTCAACGGCGCGGTCATCGCGTTCATGCGGGTTTCCGCTTTCGTGATGACCCTTGGCATGCTGGCCCTGGCGCGTGGGCTGACCTATGCCTATACCGAAGGCGGACCGCTCCAGCCGGCCGCCGAGACGCGCGACATCTTCGTTTTTCCCGGGCGCGGCGACATCCTCGGCATCCCGACGATCGGCCTGATCTGGCTGGCGCTGATCCTCGTCGTCGCCTTCGTGCTCAATCGGACCGTGTTCGGCCGGCGGGTTTTCGCGGTCGGCAGCAACCAGAATGCCGCATTCGCCTCCGGCGTGCCGATCGGCTGGACGCTGTTTTCGGTCTACACGATCAGCGGGCTGCTGTGCGGCCTCGCGGGCGTGCTGCTGAGTTCGCGCGTCAGCGTGGCGACGCCGACGATGGGCCAGGCCTACGAACTCGACGCCATCGCGGCCGTCGTCATAGGCGGCGCGAGCCTCGCCGGCGGACGTGGCACTGTCTCGGGGACGGTGGTCGGCACCTTCATCCTGGTGCTGATCGTCAACATACTCAATCTCATGAACGTTTCGATCTTCTGGCAGGACGCCGTGCGCGGCGCGATCATCATCGCGGCGATGATCTTCGGAAATTTGCGCGGCCGTTCCTGACCGGAGCGCCCGGTACGGATCCCGCGTGGGGCAACGCCTGGCAGGCAGGCACAATGGAGGAGACCATGACTGTGACGATTTCGAGAAGATTGTTGATGGCCACCGCGATGGCGGTCGCGTTTTCGGGGACGGCGGCCTTCGCCGCCGGCAAGGAAGCCAAGGACGTCACCATCGGCTTCCTGCAGCGCACAATGACGGCGCCGTACTACGTGGCGATGTGGAAGGAAGCCGAACGCCTGTCGGCGGAAAAAGGCTTCAAGCTGGTCGCCAGCCAGGCCGACGGGGACGCCGTCAAGCAGATGCAGCAGCTCGAGGACATGGCCTCGCGCGGCGTCGACGTGGTCGTCATGAACGCCGTCGATCCGGTCACCACTGAAACGGCCGTCAAGGAAGCGATCGACAAAGGGCTGCAGGTGGTCTTCATCGACACGGAAGTTCCGAAAGTCGGAGCGAACGCAACGTTCGGCGCCGACAATGAAGGCATCGGCAAGCTCGCCGGCGAGATGATGGCCAAGCGGGTCGGCGCCGGTCCGGTCAAGATCGGCATCCTCGAGGGCGGCCCCGGCGACAAGTTCGTCGGCCCGGCGCGCGAGAAAGGCTTTCTGTCCGGTCTCGACGCAGGCGGCACGAAGTATGACGTCGTCGTTCGCGGCCAGGCGGGTTACGCCCAGGACCAGGCCGTCGGCGCGACCGAGGACATGCTGACGGCGCATCCCGACCTCGATGTCATTTTCGGCTACAACGACGCCATGGCGCTTGGCGCGCTGTCGGTCCTGAAGCCGGATTCCAAGATCCTGGTCGGCGGCATCGACGGTCAGAAGGAAGCCTTCAAGGCGATCAAGGACGGCGGCTGCGACGGCCGCTACGTGTCGACCGGGCTGAATTCGCCGACGCTCGCCGCGCGGGATTCGTTCACCATGGCGCTCGACCTCGCCACCGGCGCCAAACAGTCGACCAAGGATCAGCCCTTCGTCTTCACGAAGGTGGCCGGCATCGGTTGCGACAACGTCGGCGAATTCTACCAGGCCGACAGCGCGTTCTGAGCTTCCAGTCCTTCAGGCCTCCCAAGCCTAAAGGACGGGGTATCGCTGCCCCGTCCTTCCTTTTCGACTTGTCCGCCGTCGAGGATTTGCGCGACCATGTATCTCGAAATGTTCAAGGTCGATGGTCAATTCGCCGTCGTCACAGGCGGCGGCCGCGGTATCGGGCTCGCCTGCGCGCAGGCTTTGGGCGAGGCCGGCGCGCGGCTGGCGATCCTGGAACACGACGAGACCCTGGCCGAAGAGGGCTTGGCGCAACTGAAGGCGAAGGGCTACGACGCCCGGTCCTTCATCTGCGACGTGACCGACTCGGCCCGCGTGACGGCCATCGCCGACGAACTGGCCGAGCAAGGCAGCGGCGCGTCCATCCTGGTCAACAATGCCGGCATCGCGCTCAGCGACATTCCGGCGGAGGACATGACCGACGAGCGCTGGCTCAAGGTTCTCGACGTCAATCTCAACGGCACCTACTGGTGCTGCCGGGCCTTCGGCAATCACATGCTCAAGGCGGGCCAAGGGTCAATCGTCAACATCGGCTCGATGTCGGGCTTCATCGTCAACCGTCCGCAGCCGCAGGCGCACTACAATGCGTCGAAAGCTGCGGTGCATCACCTGACCCGGTCGCTGGCGGCCGAGTGGGCGGCGCGGGGCGTGCGCGTCAATGCGGTCGCGCCGACCTACATCGATACGCCGCTCAACAAGATCATTCACGAACGTCCAGACATGTATCGGCGCTGGCTCGACGGCACGCCCATGGGACGGATGGGCAAGGACCACGAAATCGCCAGCGTCGTGCTGTTCCTCGCCTCGCAAGCCGCGAGCCTGCTCACCGGCTCGATCGTACTCGCCGACGGCGGTTATTCGGCCTGGTGAGTCCGCGGCTCCATGTCGGAAGCCGCAGGATATGAGGCCAATCAAACGCGACGCGCCTTGGTGTATGAACGGATTTGCCGGATGGGCCTGAACCATCCCGAATCGAAAATCCCAAGCATTCTAAACTTTTGAATTTCATTGAAATGTTTGCTCGCCACGGCCGAAAGGCGACCCGTGGGCCGTGACTTGCTGCGCTTTCCGTTCATTGGAGCATTGCCAGACAATCTATTGTCGAGGTTGCGGTATCCATCGGCTTCATTTTGCCCCGCGCGGCGGTCATTCTCGGGCCACGAGGCCGGCGACATGACCGGCATAGACCACTTCCGCTGGCGCGGCCGCGGAGGCGCTGTGCAGCCGCCAATAAGTTTCAGCGATGAGATCGGGCGCGAATTCCGTTTGCGGCGCGATCTGGCCCGTCACCGTCACGGTCGTGACACGGACGCCTGAGTCGGTGAGTTCCTTGTTCAGTGTAAGGGCGAGGTTGCGGACGCCGGCTTTGCCGACGGCGAGCGAGGCCGCTGGCAGCCAGCCTGTGGGATCGAGCGCGAGCCCCCCGCCGGTGAGCAGTACCGTGCCCCGCCCGCGTCGGCGCATGGCGGGCAGCACCGCCTGCGTTGCGGCAAGCGCGCCCGCAACATTGACCCGAAAGTCGTCGACGAATTCATCGACCGGCACCGCCGAAGGCATGGCGTAGGTGGCGCGGTAGGCGTTGTAGATCAGCACCTCGATCGGGCCGAACCCTGACTCAACCTCGTCGATGGCGCTGGCCAGCCGCGCAAAGTCCGACGCGTCGACCGCTCGCATCTCAAGGCGCGCGCCGCGCGCCGCAAAGGCGGCGGCAAGGTCGGCCGACTTTTCCGGATGACGCGCAAAGCCAGCTATGGCGAAGCCGCCGGCGGCGAAACGCTCAGCGAGCGCGGCCGAAAGGCCGGGGCCCATCCCGATGACGAGCGCGACCCGTGTCATCTCTTCTCCGCTCATTTCACATCTCCCGTCGGCCACCATGGGGGCAATGCCTGGCCGCGAAGGGTATGCACTTGCGCAATCGCGGGCATCCCGACGAGGGGCGTGAATTCGAACTCGACAAGCCCAGCCTTGACCTGCGGATACTCGGAAAAGCGCGCCCGCGCTGTTTCGATGCTGTCGGCTTCGAGGATCATGAAGGTCCGCGCGTAAGCCGGATGCATGTAAGCCTGCAGGATGAGGCCATCCATGTAGAACTGTCGCCCCTTGGCGATTTCTTCTTCCATGCCCTCATTGAGATTTTGGCTGTCCGCAATGGCGGTGGGGCGGCTCGTGGCAAATATGCGCATCCGACAATTCCTTTGAGTTGGTCGATGACCGGCGATCAGGACGCGTCCGCGACTTTCAGCGGCGCCAGCACCGCGTCCTTCAGGGCCGGGTACATGATGAATTCAAAGGGGAGGTTCACCGCGCCGACCAGATTGCGGACGATCTTCCCATCCTTGATGTCGAGACGGTGGATCTCACGCATCGCGACGACCTGATGGGTCGCGGCAACGCCATAATAATCGTCGGCGAATTCGGCCGTGGCAGTGAACTCGATGAAAACCGTGTCGCCGGACTCGTCGACGCGATGAACGACGAAATCGCGCACCGGCCAGGCGTCGGCAAAGCCCATGAATACTTCCTTGTAGGCTACGCGGCCCTTAATCGGTCCGGAGGGGCTGAGACCGGTTTCAACAATCACATCTTCGGCAATCAGCGCATCGAAAACGGCGGCGTCCGCCTTCGCGATCCCTTCGCGGATGAAGCTCTCGGCGATCTGGCGCGCGGTGTTGTGGATCATGGAAAATCTCCCTGAGGTGATGCCGTCTTAGCCATTCGGGCTTCATGCTGAAAATGGCATGTCGGCATTCTCTTCATTCTCCCATAGAATGATGGCATGCAGAATTTGGCGCGCGTCGATCTCGATCTGCTCGTGTTGTTCGAGGCGCTGTTCGCCGAACGAAACGTCACGCGAGCCGCCGCCCGCGTCGGCCTCGCGCAGCCATCGGCAAGCAAGGCGCTGGACCGGTTGCGGCGCCTTTTCGCCGATCCCCTGTTTCTGCGCGCCGCGGGCGGGATGCGCCCGACGTCGCGCGCGCAAGCGTTGGCTCCGGAAATTGCGGCAGTGCTGCAACAGTTGCGGGCTTTGGTTGCGGACGAGGCGCCGTTCGACCCATCCAAGGCTCGCGGCGCTCTCAAGGTTGCGATGTCGGACGCCGCGGAGTTCGTGATGCTGCCGAGGCTGATCTCGCAGATCGCCGAGCGAGCACCCGGAATTACCCTCAAAGCCCGGCCGCTCGACAAGGACAGGGCGTTCGCCGATCTCGACGAGGGCCGGCTCGACGCCGTGATCGGCGTCTTCCCGGAGTTGCCCAAGCGCCTGCTGGCCGCGCCGCTGTTCGAGGAGCATTTCGTGTGCCTTGCGCGCGCCGACCATCCGGCGCTCGCACAGGGGTTGACCCTGGAAGCCTATACAACGCTGCCGCATCTCCTGGTGACGCTTCGGGACGACGCTCGCGGCGCGGTCGACGAGGCACTGAAACGGATCGGTCGGGAACGCAGCGTGATAGCGACCCTGTCTCGCTTTCTTGCGGTGCCCAACGTTCTGGCCTGTACCGACGCTATCGCGACGGTGCCCTCGCGCTTTGCAGCCAGCGCGCAGGGTTGGCGCCAGCACGAACCGCCACTCGCCATCACCGGCTGGACGGAGACGTTGATCTGGAGGGCGGGCGCGGAACGCGAGCCTATGGTGTCCTGGTTCCTTGAAGTCGCTCGGGAGGGGAGCAACGCGCGGCGCGCAAAACAGTGAGGTGCGTGTCGCCGATCCCTTGTCTTTCTTCGCCACGGTGCGATGAGCCGCCGAGGGTCATCGCAAAGCCTTGAATTCAAGCGCGAGCTCGGAGGGGCGCCGATAGCCGGCCCCAATATCGCCGTTAGGCGCGATGAGGTCGAGGAAAACTTTCTGCCGATACGCCTGCGGGATCAGAAGGTGCTTTAACGCAAACGGGAAATTTCGGACAGCTTGGCGGGATCGCGGATGAACCAGTTCCGATCGGCAAGCCACGCCAACCATTCGGATGTCTTGACCTGTTATGACAGCACTTTTCCACTGATGCGATCGGCGCCCGTCGTCGCTGGCGACTGCCTATGGCTGTGATGGCCGAGCGCGCCTTCACGTCTCGTTGGACCCTTCAAAGGTCGAAGCCGGCAACGCTAATGTCAGCATCGGCATCTATGCCGCCGTCCTGCAGGCGCTCGGCCTGCTCGAAAGCCTGGGGAAACCCGCCAACATCAGCCGCGACGTTTACGTCGTATCAAGGCGTAAACTCGGCGGTGTTCGGATGGGTAAAAATCACTCCCACTCGATTGTTCAAGTAGCTCGTAAGACCTTGAGAAATAAGAAATTTTGGCCGTCATGGCAGTCCGTTGCCGACTGTGAGACCGTCAAAAATCTACGCTCTTGATTTTATTAGGTAATCTTGCGGAAAATATTTTCGTGCGGGCACAGCATCTATCGATCTCAATCGCGCATCCGTAGCCCCCTAGGCCACGCAAATAGCCTGCGGCAAGCCTCGAAAAAAGTACCGCCACCCAGATAGCAAGGTAGTGCGGTTTGCATGAAAAGCTGACTACTCACGTTTGTTCGCCTCCTTCCCCGCCTGACGTCAGCCGCGCGCGTCGATCCAGCGCTGAGGGACGAGCCCTTGTCCACGCCATCGCGCGACGACGGCATCGGAGAACCAACTGTCCCTGAGATCTGCGTGGTCTGTCACGATCACCTGTAAGCTCGGCGTAAGTTCGACCGCCACGTCGAACATCAGTTTGAAGAGCTTGAACACCGCTTCACGGTCAGCGTCAGGCAGTCCGGAGACGTCACCGTCGCGATCCTGTTCGGCGGGATAATGAGCCTGTGAGGGCTGATCGAAGAAAATGAACCCGGGAACCGGGCGATCCTTCAGCCTGAACCAGCGATGGAGCGCGAGGTGGGCGAGCACATGATAGCCCACCCAATTCTCGCCGCTTCCCATGCGGAACAAGGGAACCGGCCCGTCTAAGGTGTCGGCGACGACGGCTAGTTGCTTGATGTCGAGTCTCAGACGACTGCCGCTATGCTCGAGATCCAGCTTCTCTGAATCGCGCGTCATAAAGTCGCCGATCAGATTAAGGATCGAGGTCAGTCGCTGTTCAGTGCTCTCGGGGTCGACCAGCTTTTCCAGCGCCTCAACCCGCTTTCGGGCGGCGTCGAGTTCCTCCGTCGACGCGGCCGAAGCAGGCAGTGGCGGCAAAGTCTCCAAAAAATAGGCAATCCGCCCCATCGTCCGGGCAAGCCTCAACTGGCTGTCGCGCTCAGATCTGAAGGCGTCGTCCTGCTTGGCGAGCGTATCGATCTGTTCCTGATTGCGCCTGAGGGCGTTCTCGATCCCGTTCTGCTGCTCGACCAAATCTCCTTGCGCTTCCTGTAGGCGCGGCACTTCTCGATGGACTTGGCTAAGCTGATCTTCGATTCCGCTCAGGGTCCTGTGCATCTCCGCCGCCGCCGGAACATGGACGTCGGTCGATCCGCATAGAGCGCAGGCCTCGACATCGCCCTTCGTGACCAGGCCAAGGCTTGCCAGCCTTGCCCGTTGCTCACCGGCTTCCTGCGCGAAGCCGCCGGCAACATCCTCGACCTGCCGAATCTGGCGCAGGCGCTCCTTCAGCACGGCAAGTTCGCGCCGCAACCCGGAGCGCTCGCGGCGAAGCACAGCGATCGGCTCCGTCGAATCCGGCGGCACCGGTACTTCCTGGACAACCGGGTTGATCGCCCGAAGGCCGCCGAGCGCGACGTCCTGTGCAGGCGGCTGGCCGGGAGGAAGCAAACCAACCGACTGCGCCTCGCGGAAAATGTCTTCGGTGCGTGCCGCCGAAAGGCTGGCAAGCTGCTCACGCTCGCCGGTCAGCTTCAGCAATTTCCTTAGTTCCCTGCGCTCGAGATCAAGCTGAACCTTGCGCCGCAACAAATCCTCGTCGATCGCGCCTAGGAAATAGGGCAACACATCCTTGATCGTCTGCGGCAGGAATGGTTCGCTTTGGCGGTGAAATAGGATCTTGCGACTATCGATCTCGTCCTGGTCTTGGATACATAACATTAGGGCATGGCGTATGTTTGCCACGATCGGGTTGCGTGTCTGGCCCTCGGGAACTGTCGTCACATTCTCGGAGATGCCGACCGACGATGTGAGGATTGCTTCGATATCTGAGACGCCGATATTGGATTTCCAGTCCGCGCGCTCGGGCATCCCTAGGTCCGCGCCGACGGCGTAATAGACGTCAGAATCACGTGTCTTCGGCGGCTTGGGGTTGCGCCGCGCAATGAAGACTCGGCTGTCACCCCGGTCAAGCAGGATGCCGTACCACGCGACATGCTGCCGGATCACACCGTCCGAGACGTGGCACTGCTCCCGGCCGAAGCAATATTCGATAATGTCGATTAGGGACGACTTGCCGGTCTTTGAGGCCCCCGTAATGATGCTCAAGCCCGAAGTGTTGAGCTTGACCGAGTTCACCTCGCCATTGTGCCCGTAGACGCCGATTTCCAGAATCCTGAGGCTCACGGGGCAACTCCAAGCATGGATAGTATGGTGGACTGACGATCATCCTTGGGGATCCATCGCCCCACGAAGCGGGCCGCCTCGTAGCAATCCTTGATGTCGATCGTGTCGGTATCGAGCCGCGGCGGATCGGGCTTGAAGCGGTGCGCCCCCGGCCTGAGACCGTCCCCGGCAATGGCGAGCCAGTCCTGCGCGCAACCAAACTGGATCGCCTCGCGGGTCGTATCGACCAGTTCCCGGCAACGAACGGCAAACTCCGAGCTGAACTCTGGATGCGTCGTCACCCAGCTCGTCATGCGCGTCTTCAGCGTTGGCAGCGCGCGTCGCACCCGCGCATTGAGGACGATCGGCAGAACGAGAAAGGCATGGGCGAGCGGAAGCGCTCGACTTGTATCTCCCTCCTGATAGCCTCGGCTCGCGGCGCGCAGGAGGAGAGCGCAGAAGACCGGATTAAACAGGGTCTGGTCCTCAACGGACCGATCATTCCATGCCGGGTTCATCATCATCCCCTGGCGCAGTCGGGCTTAGGCGTTCGACATAATGCGGGTGCCACCCGATAATATGATCATCCGACAACATGTGATACGATCCTTGCGAGACGTACGCCTCGGTCACCTCGCGGATCGGAATGGCATTGCCGGTGGTCGACGAGAAAACGTCCATGCCGATATCGGCCAGCTCGGCCTCCGACATGTTCTCGCCGAGGCGGCCCTCGGCGACACCTCTGCGCCGCTGCCAGTGCTCGGTCAGCTGGCGCCCGTAATCGGTAAGTTCGTTCTGCCGGAGCAGACCGTCACGCGTCCAGCGCGAGCGCTGCTCGCGCGCTCGGAAATAGTCGACGATCGCGATCTTCTGGCCAGTCGGGCCAAGGCCGATGAGCTTGAGTTGCTCGACGAACGCACGCCGCTCTAAAAGCCCAACCGTTTCGCCCGACGGATCTGCCGTGCCGTAGTCAATGGGAAGCTGGTCCGGCGCGAATTCGTCACGCAGATCATCGATCTTGGAATCGATCAGGGACACCGGGATAAGCTTTCCGCCCGGGGTAGCCAGGGCGTCGATCACGATCGCGAACCACCAGCCTTCGAGCCGCTCGCGAAACGCCGTCATGTGCTCGGGCCGACAGGCACGCTTCAACGCTGCCGCCAGCTCATCTTTCACGTCGATGATCGTCGGCGAGGCGTCGAGCATTTCGACCATCCCGATAATCTGCTCTCGCATTTCGCGCGTCTGTTCGAGGAACAGCTTGGTCGCCCAGGCAATTTTCTTGCTTTTTGATTCTGCGGCCGAAACCGCGAGCTTCTCGGATGCCTTTGCAACGTCTCGGATCGTGGGGCTCGGCCGGAGCAGGGAGACCGCCGTATCCGCGCCAAGCGTCGACGTCGTCACGAAGGTGAGCTTGATTTTGCCAAGCTCGGCCGGATGATCCTTTACGCGCTTCGTCCAGATGCCGATCGTATTCCAGAACTGGACCGCCCGGTCGCTCATGGGCTTCGGCTTGAGGCTGTGCTTCGACTGCAGAAGCTCTTTCGGCGAGCCGTTGCTGGAGAAGGCAATGTCGTCGAAACACTCGATCGAAACCTCGAGCCCCGGCGTCACGTCTTGGCGCTTCAAGGCCGCCAAGAGGGCATATCGGCACTGAAAAAGGTAACCGCTCGCCGAGTCTGCTGCTGAATGATCCGCCACAAGCTCCCCCTGAGGACGTAGCTACTGAGATTGGGCCATTAAAGGCAAGTAACCCTCGGTGAAGATCAACCGAACCTCATGGTGGCGGTCACCTAAGGCGGCCCATATGGCTCAGGTCACCACTAGACGCTCCGCGGCATCTGCACCTGCATCAATGCGGCATCGCCATCGTCGTCATCATTACGTAGCCAAGTCGCCCCACACGCGACAGCGCGTGCGAGCGCCTCATCCGACCTGTTCTAGTACCGCGCGCAAGATGCTGGCCGTTCCCTTCCCGGGCGCCCAGATCGGCTCCTTGCCCGCCAGCGCATCCTTCACGCAGTAAAAGGCCTGGTGACTGCTGCTCTTCCACGCGAAAACGAACAGGTCGGCGGCTTTTGCGAGGCTAGTGAGCTGCGCGGTCGCGACAAGATCCGAATTCACGATCACCTTGCACCCCGGGAACAGATCCTCCAGCGCCGCTTTCGCCCGGCTCCCTGCAGCCTCAGCCAGCGTGTAAATGCCGATCGTCTTGCCATCGAGATTCGGCAGTGACGCCGCACTGGCGCCGTCCGTTGCCGCCTCGCGCTTTAGCGCTGTGACCGCCTCCGACCCAACACCGTAATCCTTCGCCAGCGTCTCGATCGGGAGCAGGTCGGCCGGTGCCAGCCGATGGGCGAAGCCAGCCGCTTGCCCGAGCACCTGAAGAAACAGCCTCAGGCGAGCTTCGCGAGCTTCGGCGGACGGGCAAGGAAGGATCGCAAGCGCCTCGCTCACATCCAAGCTCCACGGCAGATAGGCATAGGAGCCGATCCGCTTCTGCACATCCTCAAGATCACCCATCAGGGACACGTAATCGTCCGATGACAGACCCTGTTCGATCAGCAAACCGGACAGTTGGGCCAGCAGATCAAGATCGGCCCGCGAGAGCGCGTCGTCCATTGCGATCAGCAGGAACAGCAAGGATGCGACGGGCCGCGCGGCCGGCGATGGCTGCACCTCATCCGGAAAGAAGCTCGCATATATCTGCGGCACCGCGGTCCGGGCGACAACACTGGCGTTGTCATTCAACCGGCCGATGATATCGGCAAACTGCTGCGCCAGTTGACCGCTCTGCCTGATCGCCGATGCATCCCAATTGGTCGGAGCCGATTGCGCATCGCGCTCAGCACCGGCGAGGTCATGACCTGCCTGCAATTGCTTGGCCCAGCGCATCCACGGGTCTGTGCAGGTGAGGTCCGCTGTGTCGGGGGATGGAGACCCGTCTACGCTCTCCGCTTTCCTTAGCCCCTCGAGCCTCGCCGCGATAGCCGGAGCCAAGCTGCCGACAAGATCTTCGCCCGCTTCGTCAACGACCGCGAACAGACGATCGCGCGCCTCATCGGTCCCGATCATGCCCACGCAAGAGACCAGCCTGCTGATCGTCTTCCTGCCGGCCGGCAGCCGCAGGTAGAATTCGAATGCGCGATCGAACTGGCCGTCGTCGAATGCTTCGTCGGCTTGATCCAGCGTAGCGGCCGACGCTGGGACCGGCTGCGGCATCGGTGCAATTCCGAACAGCGCGGTATCGGTCCCGGTTGGCAACAGCGCGAGCAGTGCGTCGATGATCGCTGCGTCAGCGTTAGGCTGAAGTTGCTCGTAAAGCGCGAACGCCTTGACCACCCGCGGCGCACGAATACCCCGGCGCGACGCGAACAGTTTGGGATAGGGTGTTGCAACCTGCCGCGCGAACGCGTCACGCATCGCGGCACCATCACCTGCCGCTTCCGCCTCTTCAACATATGTCCTGTACAGCGCCTCGATCAGGTCGGCGAGGATCTGTGGCGGCAGCGCGAGATCGGCCAAGGTCTTAATGAGCCAGTGGTCGCGCGCGACCTGCGGCCACAGTCCAAGCCCTGCACTCAGCCGCACCTCGAGGTAGCGCAGATTCTCTTCGTTGAGACGCCCAGTCTGCTTGAACTCGGCTATCATCGCCTCGGCCTGCGCCTCATCACCGGCAAGCAGGGCCCGTTCGAAGTCGCTGCGGATCGCCCCGACGGGGCGGACACGCGTCCGTGTCGCGAGCGGCCGGCGTTCAAGAACGCACGCAAACTCGCTCAGCCTTGCAGAGATGGTCTGCATCGCTGCGTCGTCGGCACCGGTGAACCAATAGACGGTGCCCCCGAAGCGATCCCGCAGCGCTATCGTCATCGGGTCGTTCGAATCCTCGGACACACGCTCAAACCGGCTGAGCCAAGTTGGACCAAGCCAGGCATTGATCTCGTCGCCGAGCTCATAGCCACCTGACACGCCTTGCGTCGTCGCGTACCAGCCCGTGACCACCCCTCCGCGCATAAACGGCAGGAATAGCGGCGCGGCGGCACGCGAGCCGAGAAGGCTGAGCCATTGTCGAACCTGATCCGCCTCGATCGGCGGTGCCGATCCGTCGAGAAGCGACGACCAGCTCAACTCATTCGGGCTCGCGAAGAATCGAGCCAGCCAAGCCTGTTCCTGCGGGGGCAGATGCTCGATCATCTGCCGGCCCCGACATAGGATTCGAAATTGATCCGCGCCTCGGCGAGCGTCTTGGGGGTCGTGTCGTAGACGACCATCTCGTCGTTGAGCTCGAGGCCGTTATAGGTGAGGTTCATCGAGCCCGTCAGCAGGCCGCGTTTCAGCAGCACGCCCTTGATGTGCAGGTGCTGGCGGCGGACGATGCACAGCTTGTCGGCGAGTCCGCCTTCGTCGGCGGCCATGGTGAGCGCGTCAATCAGCGGATTATTGTGGCTGTCGAGGCTGGTGGCGATGCCCAGCGCCGTCCCGCGCGCCATCACGTCAGTCATCACCTCAATCAGCCGGATCTCGCGATTGCCCCATTCGGGATCGATCGTGCCGAAACCGCCGGCGCGGTTGTCGAACAGGACAATATTGCTGATCCACGGGCTGACGAGCCAGGCGCGCTGGCCGCCAGGTGCGAGCAGTTCGCCGAGGAACATCATCTGCAGCAGTTCGCGGATCAGATTCTGACTGGTGACCGCGCTCTTGAAGATGCGTCGCGTCTCGAAGCTCATTGCAGCGCCTCCGCGACGTCGACATCGACATGGAAGACGTTTTCGACACGGCGGACGGCCTGGACCCGCGCGAACACCGACAGATAGACCGTCTGGACCGGATTGGTGGCGAGGAAGCTAAAGGCATCGGCAAGCAAGGCCGCCGCCTCCATCGGGCAGACCAGGGTTGCGGCGCCGACGTCGGCAAGCCGATCGAGACACTGATCCTGCCAACCATCGACCTCGAGATCGATAAGGCTCGCATCCTCGGCAAGATAGGATTGCAGCAGTAACGGGTCGGGCGCTGGCAGCTCGGCGAATGGAGAATAGATGCGCACGCCCGATTGCCGAATATGCTGACCCCGCGGCCAAAGCAGCCCGTAGATCACCCCAAACCGCCACTGGTCCGGGTTAACCGTGGGCGCATCGATGCCAGCGAGCCCAAGCGCGGCATCGATGTCGTCGGACCGCGCAAGCCGATAGGCGAGAACGCGCGCGTCGAGTTCGACGCCCAGCCGCGCTTCCTCGGCATTCCATAACCGCACTGCATCGAGGAAGAAGGCGTCGCTGTCGCCGCTTGAGCCGGGGCGCAGGATGCGATTGGCGAGCGCCACGAGGAAGGCATGGAAGGTGACGAAGCCCTCTTCCGCCAGGACATGGCGAAGCGCGGTAAATGCCGCATGGCTCTCCTCCGCACCCGATGTGTGCCGGAAGCCCCGCGTGGCGGCCGGCAGCGGATCGTCCGGGTCCCCTTCGACCACGGTGGAGAGGAAGCGACCCAGTTGGAAGTCGCTCAGCGAGAAATCATTGTCGCGCAGTGCTGCCGTCATCAGGCTGAAGAAGCGCCGCGGATCCTCGACATATTGACGCTGAGCTTCCTCAATCTGGCCGTTGCCGCCCGGCGTCATCTCGCTGATCCAGATCTCGCTATCGGCCATACCGGCAAGAACATCGTCGCCTTCGCGGGGGCCGGCCGTGAGGTCGAGCACCAGGCTGTCGGCATCGATCTGCGGGCAGAGGCTCGTGATCGCGCTCAGCGCCGCCGCGCCGACGGTCGAGGCATAGCGCTCGCGCAGCCATGGTTCCCACCCGGCGTCGATCGGCGTCCACAGAATGGCGGCGAGGCTGAACAGGCTGTCGACGACCTGCCGGTCGGCGAGGAATCCCGCCAAATCCTGGCGCAACTTGTCCTGTTGATTGCCCTGCGCATTGGCATCGTCGACGATCGCCGACTGGAACAGGATGTTGAGCGTCCGGCCGAGATCGAGCTCCGCGCTGCCGTCGGCAAGGCGCGCCAACGCCTCGCGCAAGGTGATGCCGCGCGCCATGGCCTCATTGCTGAGGGCCGCCAGCATGAGGTGCGCCAGCCAGTCGCGCGCAAACGGGTTGTCGACCGTCTGCAGAAAGGGACCGTGGACCGCCTGGTGATGAAACCGAGCGGTGCGCATCGCGCGGTAGCGTGGATCAGTTTCGTCCCCGAGGTTGGACCACAAGGCCTCCGGAAAGCGCAGGCGGATGCACATCGCATCGACCACGAGGCTGAAGCCGAGCGCCGCCGCCTCGCCGCCGACCTCGAAGATGAACTCCTTGGAAAGCGACCCGCCGTCGCGGAAGCGAATGCCGGCGTCGCTGCCAAGCGCCATCCGGCGTACCTCGATCGGGCTGAGCCCTTCATGGCTGTAGAAGCGCACATCCTCGATTAAGGGTGTCCAGGGGCTGCCCCGCGGCGGGTCCAGCACCAGGCCCGGCTCACGCGCGACCAGCTGGCTCTGCCACCGCAATCGGGCGTTCGATGTGTCGACGATCGGTCCTGGCGGCGGCTGGACCTCCAGGACGCGGGGGCGATAGACAGGAACCTGGCGGACCGAACCCGCAATCGCGATCTGCCAGTCTCCGAGCCGGTCGACCCGCGCGAACGGCTCCAGCGGCACCCTCTGCTCACGGTTCTGGTCGAGCGCCGGGCACATCCAGTGCCGCTCGAACGCATGGCTGATGCCATAGCGCCGAGACACGCGGCCCGGCGCGAACTCGCGCAGTGCCTGGGCGATCGGCATCGCCACTTCGTCGGGTGTCGCGCTTCCCGGCTGCGGCAGCACGATGTTGACTTCGGGCAGGTTGAGATCGCTGAACAGATTGGCCGGTGCGAACTCGGGCAAGGGCGAATTGAACACCTGGAAATCGTCGCCGGCCCGCCCCCAGGCCCGCCAATTGCTCTCGAGCCGGCGCAGCGCCGTCGGCAGGACCTGGGTCATCAACGGCCGGGGATGGTCCCAGAGCAGCGGCGCAATGGCGCCTTCGTCGATCTTCAGGGCCGAGGCGAGATAGGCGGTATAGCGATCCAGCTCGGCCGGTATGGTCAGGATGCGCCGGATCAGGCTCGCCAGCGAAGTCTGGCGCGCGCGCTGGTAGCTGCTGTCGGTACTTGTCGAAAGGTCCAGCCAGACGCTGCCCTGGCGCGACGAGCCAAGCGCCTGGCTCAAATAGTCGAGCGTCGCGTAGACCGCCTGGATGCGCATGACATAGCGGTTGCCGACCGGCAGCGTGCGCAGCGGCAGCTCGGGATCGAACAGCAGATCATAGCCTTGGTAGGCGAGCCGATCGCGCCCATAATCCGATAGTACGGCGACGGTCCACGGACGCATCGTGCGCGAACGTCCCGCGCGGCCCTTGCGCTGGAGGAACTGGGCAACGTCGCGCGGCGCCTTGTGCTGGATAACCGCACCGACCCGCGGATCGTTGAAGCCGACCTCGAGCGACGCTGTCGCGACAATGATGTCGAGATTGTTGCCGACGCCCGGGTCCATCGACATCACCCGGCCGACCGACTTGCGATCCTGCGGCTGCAGGCTGTGGCCAATGTTGACGACCGCTTCCCAGTCCTGGCCGTGGAGCTTGCGCTGCTCGACTGGCAATGGCCGGCGCAGCGATGCAAGCCCACCATCCGGCCGGTTCGCAAGGTCGGGCGCGCCGCTGCTCCGGCGTCCCTCTGCATCCAGCATGGCGAAATACATGCGATTGGTGACGTCGATATCGTCGGTGAACAGGAAGACGCGCTCGCCAATGATGCCCCGGCTCTTTCGCTCGTCGGGCGCATCGAGCAGCCGCGACAGGAGCATGCCGGTCTGGATCGTCGTCGACAGTAGGGCGGTGCGCGACACCGGGTCGCCCCGAAGCGCCAGAAGATATTCCGCGCCTTCGGCGATCATGTCGCTGTTGGCCGGCGTGATCTCGACCGACGCCTGTTCGAACAGGCCGGTCAATTGCGCGAAGAAGCGAGCGCCATCCTTGAGCGTAGCGGACAGGCCAACGAAGCTCACGTGCCGGCGCACGAGGCGGCGCCAGCGCCGCAGCAGGAATGCGACCTGCGCGCCCGAGCTTCCGGCATAGGTGTGGACCTCGTCGAGCAGCATCATCTCGACGGGGCGCTGCGCGCGCTCGCCAATCCCGAACAGGTGCCGGAACCGGTCGTCGCCCATGCGCTGATTGAGCATCTCGGTCGTCGTGAACAGAATGTCCGGCGCTTCGGTCTGCAGCCTCTGGCGCGTGAGAATGATCTCGTCGCTGTCGATTGACCCTGCGCATTCCAGGCATTCGAGGCGCTCGCGATTGGCGCGCCGATCCGCGTCGCGCCAGGCCATGTCGCCGTCGCAACCGGGCGACGGGCAGCGCAGATACTCGCAGATGAGGCCGTCCGATGTCGCGCGCCAGCCGCTGCGCGCTTCATGCGCCTTTTCCGCCGTGCGCGGCGTCGGGCCGAAGAAGGTGCCGATCAGGATCTTGCGCCGGCCGCGCGCGGCCAAGGTCGCATCCAGGCGGCGGGCCTGGCTGTATACTTCGGCAAACTGGTCCTTGAGCAACTCGTTGCGCGGGTAGAGCGCAAGCACCTTGACCCAGCGATCACCGACCGCATCGCGCTGGATATGCGACGCGACACGCGACAACGCCGGCAGATAAAACGCCAGCGTCTTGCCGCTGCCAGTGCCCGCGCTGACCAGTGTGGCGATCGACTGCGATCCCTCGAACCCCCCGAGGATTCGGGCGGCGGCGTCGACCTGGAAGCCGGCAAGCGCGAACGTCGACCCGAAGCTTTCGACCAGCGCGGACAGGGCCGCACGCGCCGACGGGTCGGTCGTGGCAGCGCCGATCCGCGCCAGCGCCGCGGCGGCGTCGATGTCGCGCCGCGGATAGCGGCGCCGGCGCCAGATGAACCGGAAGTCGGCGACGAGCGTCGGCGCGGTCTGCCAGCCAATCGGCCCCCGATGCTGCGGAAACAGCTGGCGAAGCCGGAACAGCAGCCGCACGCCCTCGGCCATGCGCGAGCGGTAGCGGGTAGCCGGCTCTTCGCCGATATCGAACAGCAGAGCGCGGCGGATCAGCTCGGCGATCACCTCGCCGGCATCGTGGAACCTGACCCCGGCGCCGACCACGGCATCGTCGAGCAGGGCATCGATGATCCCATGCAACTCACCCGCCGAAACATGGCCGTCGACCAATCCCCAGGTCAGCAGCCGGGCTTCGCGCTGCTCGATCTGATCGAGTGCGGCGAGCAGCAGGGTTTCATCGGCCTCCATCGGCACCCCGCGGAAGGATGCGATAGCTGGCGAAGGCGTCGTTGTCGGTCAGCCAGGTCTTCACCGTCTCGGTCAGCAGATCGAGCGTCGCGCCGCCGCTCTGCACGGCTTCCAGGAAGCGCTTCACCTCGGCGGGGACGGCATAGTCGAAGTTTTGAGCCGTCGCAGTCAATTCTGCGGCAAGCGAACGCACGCGTTCGATCGCCGCGCGATCGGCAGGCAGCCGTTCGAATTCCAGCCGGAAGGCCTGATGAAGCTGCTCATAGCGCTTGAACGCCGCGCCATTGGCCGGTGTGAAGGCAATGCGACCCTTGACGACCCCGGGGGCCTCGCCGGTAAACACCTCCTGGCGATAGGCCTTCCAGCTCTTGATCACCATGGTGGCGACATCGCTCGACGCAGCCTTGATATCGCGGACCAGATTGGCCCAGCCGACACCCTTTTTAAGCGTCGCCGCCTTCCTTTCCGCCGTGAATTTCTCGAGAAGCGCGGCTGCGCGCTTGCGCGCGGCGTCGAGGCTCGCAGGTGCCGCCGCGGCGATCCCGGAATCGACCAGAAGCGTGCGCTGATCCAGCGCCCGGCTGAGCTCGGCGGCCGGCGCGGCGAGATCGGACCGCAGATCCTCTAGCAGGCCAGTTTCCTCGACATTGGCGCCGAGTTGGTCGAGCGTCACGAGGCGGTCGCGCAGGGCCTTGGTGCGCGCAGGAAGCGAGGTGCTCATGAGACAGCCTCAGGGGCCACGGACTGCACCCCGCTCACGCCCTCGAGCAGCGCGACGATCTCGCCTGCGGCGACGCTCGGATCGGACTGACCGCGGATCGCCTCCTGCTGGGCGACGCGCGGCTCGGCCAGCGTCAGAATATCGTTGGCGATCTTCAGGAACGACATGGTGCGCTGGATGAGGCCCAGGTCTATCGACCCCAGTGCGTTCAAGAGCTTAGGAATCTGCTCGCGATCGGCCTCGTCGACGATCGTGGCAGTCTTCGCGACCAGTTCGACGAAGCGGCTGGTCTGGAACTCCGTCAGCCGCATTTCAAACTCAGCATGTTTGATCGATACCGCAGCGGGCCAGCAATTGGTCTTCTGCAGCAGCGGGATGATCTGGCGCAGGTCGGCGACGAAGGCGTTCTTGTCGAGGCTGTCGTCGACAAAGTCAGCGATCTCCTCGCGGAAGCTCCGAAGTTTGGCGATAACCGTTTGCAGCCGCGTCCACAGCCGTGCCTCGCTCATCGTCGGGATGAAGCTGCGCGCCTCGTCGGGCAATCCTTCGGGCAGCGCGCCGGTCGGGGCCTCACCGGACAACGCGTCGAGCAAGCGTGGACTATCGATCGCGAACGGCTTGTTGCCCGATCCCTGGTAGCTTGCCGTTCGATCCAGCAGAAGCGTTTGCAGCATGCTGCGCGTGTTACGGCCGTTGATGGAGCCGACCGCCTGCGCGCGCAGCTGGTCCCAGCCTTCCTCAAAGAGCTGCGCGTCCGTCTGCGGCGGCGGGGAGAACAGGCCGCGCAGCAGTGGTTCCGCCGCGCCCGGCCGCACGGGCGGAGAGAGACCGACGATGCGGGACTGATTGAGCAAGGCTCGCCCGACCACCGCCGTTTGCGCGTTAGCCTCCGCGACCAGCATTGGCACCAATTGGGCAACGAGCCTGTCGATGATCGCGGCGCTCGCCACATAGTCGATGTCGGCTTCGGGATAGTCCCAGCGGTTGCCGTTGAAGCCAAATCTGAGCGCGCCGAGAAAGCCTTCGCGAAGCGTCGCATCCTCGTCCTCATGCCGGTCCCAGACGACCAGCACGCGGCCCGCGACCGGGTTGTTGCGCGCTCCAGCGATCGACAGCCAAGTTGCCTTGATCTCCTGATCGGGAATTCGAAGCGAAGGCCAGTTGATGGCGCCCTTCAGCATCGCTGCAAGCGCGGCACGCAACTCACGCGCATCGACCTGCACGAGCTCGGTACCCGCCGCCCAGGCGTCGAGCTTTTTCGACCAGGCCACAACGCGCGGATCCTGTGCGACCGGCCGCGATGGCGGTGCCGGGGGCGCTTCCTCTTCCTGGCCGGGAGGCGTCGGCGGGCTCGCGGGTCGCTCGTCCGGCACGAACGCCACATTGGCGAGGTCGGCTGGCGTCGGCAGCGAGAAGGTCGTGAAGATCGCCGGCGGCACATGCGCGAGTTCGCTCTGGTCGGCCGCATTCCCGGCCCAGACCGCAAGCGCCGAGTTCAGGCGTCGCTTAACCGCTTCCGGCTGGCTCGCCTCGCGCACCAGTCCGGCAAGGTACAGATTGGGCCGCAGGCCGTGGAAGTCCGCCGGCGGAAAGGCACCGCTGACGAAGCTACCGCGCATCAGCAGCGGGCGACGCAGGATTTCGTTGATCACGCGCCGCGGATTGAAGGCGAGCTTGCCAGCCTCGGTCAAATGCCGCTGGATAAGCTGCTCGACAGCCAGGCGGTTGAACGGAAACAGCGCGTGGCTACGGGCCGAATAGCCGAAGGCGTTGAGCGCCTCGCCTTCCGCGTCGGTCTGCTCCTCGTCATGCCAAGGCGGCAGCCAGTCGGTCAGGCCCTCGCCGGCGCCGCGCCGGTTGAAGCGCGTGCGCAGACCGTCCTCACCCCACCGCGCGGCATTGAGATAGGCGCCGACCAGGTCGACGACGGCGGTTTTGATCTCGTCATCGCTCTGCTGCCGGTTGCCGACCACCCAGACGCGCTGCGCCCGGGTCAAGATGGTATCGCGCGACGCCAGATAGCCATCGGTGAGGGCTAGTGCGGTCCGCATCGTGGCGCGGATCTTCTTGCCCGCATAGGCGCCCTCTTGGACGCAGACCTTGAGCAGGACATCCTGAATGCCCGAGAGCGCAGCAAAATCCTCGACCAGCAGGACGAGATCCATATCGTCCTTTAGCAGTATCTCGCGGACCCCGAGGATGATCTCCTGCAAGCTGATCCCACCCGTGCTCTGCTCGAGCTGGAACACATTGCCGATCGCAGAATCGACGATTGCGTTGAGCAGATCGACCGCTGCCTGCCTGCGCCTCGCATCCGACACCGCGAGCTGGGTCTGGTAATAGGTCTTCACCGACAGCGCGGCATTGTTAAGATCGATATTGTCGGGAAGGATCAGATCGTCGGCGAAGAATTGGGACTGCGTCTCATCGCCCTCCGCGCCGTCTTCGCGGCCCTGGAGCGCGCGTGCCACCACGCGCGCAAGAACCGTCGCGTCGAAATGATCCTTGAGCGCGGCGTCCCCGAACAGCTTGGGCAAAGACTGCGCGTGGCCGATCAGGGGGCGTAGCTCGGCGGCGCGATCCTTATGCTCGCGCACTTCGATCTGCATCGCCTCGGCGCGACTGGTCAGGGCATTCTCGATCTGCGCGCGGAACAGCACCACCGCCTTGCGCTTATCCACCTCGGCGACCGCGCGGGTGAGGTCGGCGCGTGACTTCTCGAAGCGCGGGTCTCCAGCCAGCGGCGCGAGGATGAGCTCGACCACCTTGCGCAAACTGGCGCTCTTCGGGATGCGAATGATGTGGAGGCGCTCGCGCTGGGAAGACCGCTGGAGCTGCGCATCGAGCCAGCGAATGATGTGCGACTTGCCAATCCCCGACGGTCCGGTGATCGGGAAGAGCAGATAGCCCCCAGGCACATCGTCCGAAAGGAAAGCCTCGAGCAGTTGCTGCTCGGAAGCCGGCGTTTCGATGTTGGTGCCGGCGTTGCGGGTGGTGAGCTGCGAGGGCTGATGGACCGCGAGCAGCACGGAGACGTCGGCGGTCTCCGCCTCGTTCTTGATGCAGGCATTTACCTGATCGGCTTCCGGCCAATATTTCTCGAGCATCAGCGCGCCTTTTTGACCGGCGGCAACGCCACGTGCGAGACCTCCCGCCAAGTGCGCATATTGGTTCCGGCCAGCGTCACCACGCCTTCGGTATCGCTCCGGTTCGCGAGTGTGATCGCGCCCTCGCGGTCCAGCCGCTGGATCGCACGCGACATCGAGGATGAGAGAAGCCCGGCGCGAGGCCGCGGCCAGGCACGCTCCCTTAGCGACGCTTCGACCTGCGTCCGGTACGCGCCGCTATCGAGCACCGGCAGCACAGAGGCGGCGCGTTCGACAAACGCCGGGCCGGTTAGTTCGCGGCTCGAGCCGAAAATATCGGGGAGCGCGTCTCGCAGCGCGAGTGTGGGATCGACGACCCATTGCATGCCGTCCCGGGCAAAACCCAGGTACTGCATCCACGCCTTGAGGCCGTTCCAGCGCGTGTCGTTCTTGCCGATGGTCTGTTTGGCCGAGTCGACGATCTGGGACTCTTCGAGCACCGCGAGCTTTTTGACATTTCCGTCGAGCGCATAGACGTCCTGCGCGAGCATCCACGCGACGGCGCGCGAGAGATCGGCCGATCTCGACTTCTCGCGCTCCCAGAACCGCTCGTTGTTCTCAGCCAGCATCGCGACCGTGCGGACGATCCTCGGCAGCCTTGCTTCCGCCTCGTCTGCGGACTTGCCGAGGCCCGACTTATATGGCTCGGATATGGTCACGGAACCGTCTTCCTGACCGAACAGGCCGAGTTCGGTCCAGCGATTGAGCGTCTGCGTCAGCTGGCTCGTGTCGACCGCGTCGACTGCACCGCCGCATGCGAGAATGAGATCTTCGCGGCTGCGCGGTCCGAAGCGGACGATCGCCCGAACGAGCACGATGAGCACGGTATAGAGGCCGTCGCTCGCCTGGTTCAGAACGCTCACTGGCGTGCCCCGAGCTTGAATTGATCCGCGCTCAGCACGTTCGATCCGGTGTCCGCGATCCAGCGTCCCGTTGCCCAGGGGTCGGGCGTCGTCTTCGGCGCGATGATGACGTGGAGAGGCCGCTTCAGCGTGAAAAGATGGGACGGAAGCCGCGCGCCCGAGGCCCCCGTCCAGAGCGAAACCCGCGGGAGTTCGTATGAGGACGGCCGCAGCGCCTCTTCCTCGAGCGACTGGAGCAGCAGCACATGATCCTCGCTCTGCTTGTGCAGGGTCGCGAGGGCGGGACTGCTTTGCCTGAACGCAGATGTCGTCGCGATCTCACGCACCGCGAACAGCGACACGAAGTCCTTTAGAAGAGCGATCAGCACGGCATCGTCATAAGGTTCTTCCACCGGCAGGATCACCGGCTCGCCAAGATCAAGTTGCGGAAACCGGGCTGCGAACAGGCTAAGGTCGCGCCGGCCGACATGTTCGATGCCATAGGCGGGCGGCGCGGAATAGTGGGTGTTCACTGTCCCCTCGCGCCGATGCGCCGGGCATCCGCCGCAGGCGCGCGACACGATCACCGATCGGCCCGGTGCGTTGCTGCGATAGAGGTGGTCGAGCAACGACGAGATTTCGACCGAGCCCCCAAGCAGCTTGTCGAGAAGGCCGCGGTTTTCGGTTGCCGCGTCGAACGAGCGCTGGCGCTCCTGGCCAATCAGCGCGTCGAACCGGTCTTTACTCAGGTGGCTGAATTCGGCCATTCCGACGACCGCGCGCTGGAAATAGTCCGACCAATATTCCTCGTTGCGAAGCTCGAAGTCCGACGCTGTCTCAGCTTCCTGCTGCGCGATTTTCGACGGCGGCTGCGACTCGAGTTCAAGCATGCCCGCGCGCGCCATCATGATGAGCGTGCGCATGTTCCACGACTGATTATAGTCCGACTGGCGCCTCAGCCGGGGCGGCACCACCGCAAGATCGACTTCGAGCAACTGACCGATCCCATCGCGCTGCTCGCTGCTGCTATACATGGTCGACCAGCGTTCGAAGGCGAGGTCGTCGCTGATCAGCGATGGCGAGGCGATTTGGTTTGCGGTCTCCTGGTCCTCACGCGAGTAGATCAGGAAGGAGGCCGAGGGGCAGCCATCGCGGCCGCCGCGGCCGACTTCCTGATAGAAGCGATCAAGTGTCTCGGGGACGGCGGCGTGGACCACGGTACGCACGTCTCGCTTGTCGATCCCGACGCCGAACGCAGAGGTGGCGACGATGCCGTCGAGCCTGTTTTCCGACCATTGCTCGATAATGCGCAGGCGATCGCCATGGGGGGTCTCGCCGTGGAAACAGTCGATGCGGCCATATCCGGTCGCGCGGAGCAGTTTGATCCAGCGCTTCGCATCGCTCCGCTTCGTCACATAGAGGATGAACGGCCGGGGTGCGTGGCGCAGGATCTCGAGGACCTTGCGTTCCTTCTCGTCCGGATCGTCCTCGCGGTGCACCCAATATTGCGGCTCGGGGCGCAGATGGATGGAGGCGACCATCTGGACTGTGCGGGTCGGGCCGAACAACGCGTCGATGGTCGTGACCGTGTCGGGCGTCATCGTCGCCGACATCAGCAACGTCCGGAAGGGCGCGGCCGGGGGGCACGCCGCAAGCAATCCACGCCGGACGCCCGCAAGCATCTGGAACGCCGGGCGGAAGCCATCGCCCCACTGGCTTACCAGATGCGCTTCGTCGATGATCAAATAGGCGAGCAAACCGGTCCGCGCCGCATCGTAGAGCGCGGGCAACAAGGCCCCCGTCGCCGCTTCCGGTGAGCAATACAGAATACCTTGGCGGCCCTCGCGGATTGCGGCCTTGATGGCGGTTCGATCCTCCTCGATGATGCCTGCATGCCAGGCCAGCGGCGGCACCTCGCGCCGGGGAAAGCGGCGCTTGAGCATCTGCCGCATCTGGCGAGCCTGATCGAGCACCAACGCGGTCGTCGGCACGATGCACAGCGAAAGACCCCCCTCGTACCCGCGCGCGAGCACTGGCGCCTGGGCCACCAAACTCTTGCCCGAGCCCGTCGGCAACGCAACGATCAGCGTCTCGCCAGGCGGAAGCAGGAACGCGCTGCGCACCGCCTCGCGTTGGCCTGGCGACACGTAAGTCTCAAAGCCGCTCGCCTCCCCGAGAAACGGGTCGATCGGTCGCTGCCAGTCGAGCCGGACATTCTGCTCCGCAAAAATGTCTTCGAAGACGGGGTTGTCACTGTCCTCCAGCCACGGCGCGCGCCAAGCCCGGGCATCGATCAGGACATGGCCATTCGCCTCGCTGTGCGCGCCCACGCCGCAAGACGCCCAGGCGACACGGTCCGGCCAGCCGGACCGCGTAGGCACGCGCAATTGCGCCTGCTGGCCGGCGCGCAGCGACTGGCGGCGCAGCACGTGCCGGAAGAGCGACATCGCGTCGGGCACGCTCGGCAATCGCCCGGTTGGCTGCGATGCCGTCAGAATCTGGACGATCCGGTCGAATATGCCGTCGTCGATCTCGCCGCCGTCATAGCTCGCAGGGTCGAGGACAAGGTCTTGGAGGGCGCCGAAATCAAACTCAGCCATCAATAGCCACCCGACACGCGATCGGTCGCGGCCCGGCTTGCCGAGACGAAGACCGCGCCGACAGTATCGATCCGCACCCTTGGCGCGCGAATGCCGTCTCGCAGCGCGCCTGCGAGCCGTTCCTCGAAGGCGAGGTCGCTGTCGTCTTCAGCGTCAGCGCGTGCCCGCGCACGCAATTGTCCGAGCCGCCCGAAATCGACCCGTAGCGCACGCTGCTCGGCCCTTGCGAGGCTCTCGATGAGATCCGGGTCGGCGCGTAGCGCAGCTTCGGCAGTAATGCGGGCCTTGCAGCAAAGGTCCGACCAGAAGCTAAGTTCGGGAAGCTGCAACTGGAGCACGCGCTGCCAGCGCCGCGCATTGAGATTGAGATCCACCGCCCCGCTGCGATCGGGTTCGACCGAATAGGACCGCGTGAGCCGGTCCAGCACCACCTCGTCGGTCACGACCACCAGTTCGCGATCGAGCCAAAGCGAGCGATGGAACGGCGGCAGCGCCATGTCGCCGCGGCGCCGGATCGCCGCGCCGGCCGCACTGGTGTCACGCCCATGATCGCACAAGGCCCTGGCCGCTTCGGCGACGTCGGTCTCGAGCACGAAGTCGAACCGGAAGTAAATGTCCGCGACCGAATCGCCGACATGCTCCGGTGCGAAGCGCCACATCGCGAACGATCGACCGCGATCGTCGGTCTCTGCGAGTGCCGTCATGCCGCTCATCAGCGCGTCGCCATAGCGAAGCAGGCCGACGCCGCTTGTGCGCGCACCGCGACCAAGCGCGGTCCGTCGGCGGAAGGAATAGGGGATCGTCCTGATCGACCTGCCGCCGCGCGCATTCTCGCCGAGGTCGAGGGCGTCGGCACAATGGGCCATGAAAGAAGCGAGCGGGATCAGCGTATGCCGGTTTGATGTCGAATAGACGTAGCGGAAGGGCGGCGATGGCCCTTCGCTCGTGCCCGACTCATCGACGCGCCCAAACTGAAGCATCTGCTCGAGCCAGAGCGCGGTGTCGCTGGCAAGCGCCTGCCAGTCCTCGTCGACATCGGAAAGTTCGTCCACCAGATCATTCGGTGGCGCCCCGAGCGCATCGAGCGCATCCTGTTGGTCGATCGCCTTAATCTCACGCTCAATCAAGCCTTGTTCGCCGCGACTGTCGTTGGTCAACTCGACAAGCGCCTCCGCGCCATCGGTGAACAAGGTGCGCGCGATACCTCGCACCGTCTTCTCGATCAGATATTGCAGGCTGGCGACTGAGCGATCGAAGACCTTGAGCGCTGTATCGACATAAGCGGCCCAGGCGATCTCCAGGGGATCATCCTCGCACGCAAGTACGAGCGACCGGACCGCCTCGCCTGAACCATAACGATCGGCGCGCCCTAGCCGTTGTTCGAGCCGATTGGGATTGAAAGGCAGGTCGTAGTTCACCACCACCTTCTTGCCGCCCTGAAGGTTGAGACCTTCTTCGGCGCGGCGATCGCAGACCAGCACGGGATGATTGCTGTCATCTCGGAATGCCATCCAAGCGGCACCCTCCGGATCGTGCCGATCGACGACGATTCCGAGATGCTCGGCGATCCGGCTCGCCAGCATATCGGCAGTCTTGGCGTCCGAGCAGAAGACGACGCACTGCGACTTAGTGTGCAGCAAGGGCCGCAGCGCCTCGATGAGCGCGTCGGCGCGATCCTCGAACAGGCCACTGCGGCCGAGGCATCGGCTGATCAACGCGAACCGGTCGGCGTCGCCAATCATCGCCGCCTGCCGGGCCAAGAACCCAATTACGCCAGCGCCCGAACCCGGATATTGCGAAGCGCGGTCGAGCACCTGCCAAAACGCGCGCACGCGATCGGCCCACAGCGGCTCGGACCCCGCGGTATCAAGCGCAAGCGCCTCGCCGAAGCGCCAGTCGTCGATCGCAGCCGTTAGCGCCGCGCGATCGCTGCTGCGGTAGCGAACGATCTCGGCACCTGACCTCTCGGGCGTGAGTCCACCAATGCTCCGCCGGCGATGGCGTAGGATGCGGCGATGCAGCCGGTAGACCTCGCTTAGATGCGCATGAAGCCTGCCGATCGACTCGACCAACTTCGGATCGTTTTCGTCCGGCATTATCTCGACGACCGCGCGCAGCGCGGTGGCATGCTGCTGAAGCAACTCGTCGTCCGGAAAGAGCGCGGCAAGCTGGTCGATCGTATAGTCGAGATAAAGAGCGTTCTCCGGCGTCAGGCCGGCGACGATTTCGGCCAGCGCCTGCCGTCCTTCGACCTTGCGCCGGAAGGCGGCCTCGCCGTCCAGCGGATAGGCGGCCGGATCGAGCAGGTGCAACATCTCGAGAAAACCACGCTCGTTGTGCAGCGCTGGAGTCGCCGACAGCAGCAGCACACGGTCGATCGTCGGCGCGACCTGTGCGATGTCGGCGTAGATCCCTTCGCCGCCGCCCAGGCTGCGCTCTGTCAGATGATGCGCCTCGTCGATCACGAGCATCGTAGCCTTTGGCAGGATCGCGCGAATTCTGTCGCCATCGTCGAGGGCAACGACATAGACGAGGCGGTCGAGGCTGCGGCCGAGAAAGAATTTACGCGCCAACTCGTCGCGCCATTGGCTTACCAGGGGCTTGGGCACGAGCACTAGAACCGTGCACTGATACTGCGAATCGAGCACGCATTGGCGGATGAGAACGCCCGCCTCGATCGTCTTGCCGAGGCCGACCTCGTCGGCCAGCAGGTAGCGCTGAACCGGATCCTGAAGGATGCGACGTACTACCTCGATCTGATGCGCCTCCAGTTCGACCGCGCAGGCGAGCAGCGCCGACATTCCCATCGATGCGGCGCGCTGACTCATCTGCGAGCGGACGAAGCCACTGCGAGCGTCCGAGAAGCGAGGGCTTTCGTTGATCCGGTTGGCGAGAAGCGGCGTCGGGTCCCTGATCGGCAAGGCCCAGCGTACGAAAACCGCATCCGACTTGAGATGCTTGGTCTTACTGTTGGGAAACTGGACGAGTTGGCGGTCGCCGTGGTCGTCGAGCAGCCGACCAATTTCCCACACTCCGGCGGCTTCGTCGAAATGATAGACGCGCGTCTGCTCGGCGATAGTCACGCGCTCGAGAAATTGATCGTCGATGTTGTGGATGACGAGGTCGGATGTCGGCGAATCGAAATAGGCGACCGAACAGGTAGCACCCTGCCGATCGACCTTCTTCCCGATCCCTAGCGCCGCATATTGGCCACCGGCCGCCCGAACGAACACTGACCCCCCACCTTTTCGACTCGTGCGTGCCCATCGGCCGAGCGAGTCGCCGATGCCACGGTCATCTTTTGCCAGTTAGAGCGAAGCTTTCCCAACCGTTTGATCGCAACTCGCACGCAGGGCAATCGCCACACCCATAGCCCCAAACGTGGAGTTCCTCTCGCTCGCCCCGATAACAGCTATGCGTCCCCGTCCGGACCAGCTCGACTAGGTCCGGTCCGCCCAAATCTTGTGCCAATAACCACGTCTGCGCCTTGTCGAGCCACATCAACGGGGTGTGGAGGACGCTCCGACTTCCCATCCCCAGATTGAGCGTCACCTGCAGCGACTTGAGCGTATCGTCGCGGCAATCGGGATATCCCGAATAATCGGTCTCGCACATGCCGCCGACGAGATGGTGTAGCACGCGGCGCGACGCGAGCGCCGCAGCCAGCGTGAAGAATAGAAGATTACGCCCCGGCACGAAGGTATTGGGCAGCCCGTCTTCGCGTAGTGCGATCTCGGCGTCCCGCGTGAGCGCGGTCTCGCTGACCTGGCCGAGTACAGACAGATCGAGCAGATGATCGTGCCCGAGCCGATCGGTCCATTCCGGATGAATCTCTGTGACCCGGGCGCGAAAGTCGGCCCGGCATTCGAGTTCGACGCGGTGACGCTGCCCATAATCGAACCCGACCGTCTCGACGGTGTCGAACTTGTCAAGCGCCCATGCCAGGCAGGTCGCGCTGTCCTGCCCACCGGAGAAGAGGACGAGGGCGCCGTTCCCCCGGCTCATGCCGATGCCCCCTCGCCCCAATAGGAACAGGCTTCCCCGCTGCTGTCGCGATAGACGCACACCTTGTGCAGATTGCCGACCGCCGGTTCCAGCCGGTGCCAGATCCAGCGGCTGAGATTCTCCATCGTCGCTGGCCCCAGGTCATTGATCTCGTCGAGGAAGCGGTGATCGAGCGCGTCGCGCGCGTCCGCCATAGACCGCTCGAGCAGGCCAAGGTCGACGATCATCCCGGTCGCGGGATCGGGCCGCCCGCGCACGGTGACCTCGGCGCGATAGCTATGGCCATGGATACGGCGGCTCGATTCGACGTCGATCGACCGCTCGAGCGTGTGGGCGGCGTCAAAGCGAAATTGCTTGCTGAGCTCGAACATCAGCGGATCCCGATCATCTTGTGCGACTGAAGCGAGAGGCGCCAGCGCGGGTTCTGGGTGCAATAGGTGATCGCAGCCTCGAGATTGGCGGAGGCGGTCGGCGAATCCATCGGCTGCAGGAAGAAATGTTCAAAGGCGAGATGCTCGAACCGTTCAGGCGCAGCCTTTTCCTGCGGATAGACGAGCTTCAGCTCATTGCCTGATCGCAGCACCAGTTCGGCATCGGCTTTGGGACTGACACAGATCCAGTCGAGCCCCTCCGGCGCGGGCCGCGTACCATTGGTTTCGACAGCGATCTTGAAGCCGCGCGCGTGAAGCGCATCGACCAGATCGTGATCAACCTGGAGCAGCGGCTCGCCGCCGGTCAGAACGACATAGCGATTGGCTCGCCCGCCCGCCCATTCGGCCTCGATCGCATCGGCCAAGGCCAAGGAGTCTGCGAAGCGGCCGCCGCCGTTTCCGTCGATGCCAACAAAATCGGTATCGCAGAACGAGCAAACCGACGTCGCGCGGTCGACCTCACGACCCGACCACAGATTGCAGCCGGCGAACCGGCAGAACACGGCGGCGCGGCCCATCTGCGCGCCCTCGCCCTGCAGTGTCTTGAAGATCTCCTTGACCGTGTAGCTCACGATGGATCGACCGTGGATTCAAGCAGCGGCGCCGGCGCTCGCTTGGCCTTGCTTCGCAGGTCGGCCTTCACGATCCCGACTAGATAATGCTTGAGCAGAGCGACATCGCGGTTGACGTTCTGCAAGCCGTTCCACCGTCTTACCTCGCCGTCCAGATGCCACTCGCCGGCGGTCCAGGCAGTCTTGTCCTTAAGGCATTCCATGCCGCTCTTGAAATCCTCGACCGTCCGCGCCTCGCCGCGTTCGGCTAGTACCTCCATCACGTCCCCCATCGCCTGGATGCCGGCGCCGTGCAGCAGCCTCGATGTATGGGGCTTCTGGCCGTGCCAGGCCTCGGGCCAGACCTTCTTCACGGCTTCGAAGAAATTGGATATCAGCCGCACGCAGCGTTCGACGCCCTTCGGCCTCCGGATAAGCTCGCGCATGACCCCGTTGCTGAGCGATTCCATAATGATCTTCTGCATCACCGTGTCGGCGATGATGCCCTCTGGACAGGTATGCTGTTTGATATAGCCCCTAAGCGCCGTGTTCTCGAAGTTCAGCCGCGCCGTCAGATCGGAGGCGGTCGACCGGCGGCTGAGGCGCGGCGGCAGATCGCGGACCGTCGGCAGCAGCTCATAGATCAGCGACTTGGGGAGCGGCTTGGTGTTGTTGATCAGTACGAACTGGCGGCGTAATTCGGCCTCGTCGCTACAGATCAGCGCCGAGACGAAGACTTGGAAGTCGCGGTCGAGATCCGCGAGCGCAGACAAGCGCTGCTGGCCGTCCACCACGAGCCCGGGCACGCCAGTGCTCGTGTCAATCGTCAATTGCATGGCGCCGTTGCCGAGGTCATCAATCGTGACGCGGTCGGTAAAAGCCACAACGATCGGGTTCGGCAGAACCGCGTCGGGCTTTTCGAGATAGTCGCGGATCTCGCGTATATGGGCCGCCACTTGCGGCCGCTGGAACCCGCTTAGTTCGCCCTGCGCGTCGCGCCCAATCCGGTCGATCGCCGCAAAGCGCAGCACGTCCGCAGCTTTCGCCGCGAAGCTGAGCACTGTGTGCTCACTGCTCTGCTGCGCACAGACGGCGAGATAGGACATCGGTTCGTTCAACGGCACGCTTCAAATCCAGTCGTTCGATATGGTCTTGGTACACCGCGAGATTGTGGATCCCCCGGCGCTTGTTACGATTGCTACCGCGAAAGATGATCACATCGATCGCAGCATCCTGGCAGATCCTGCAGGAACATTGCTTCCATGGCCGCTCGGCGAGCGTCGTGCGGTAACGTTCGGCAAGACGCACCAGCGACGGACTCGCGGCGCAGTCGTCGTATGGCTTTTCCTCGACCAGCGGGGCGCTGTAGACGAGGACATTGTGGAGGGTTTCCTCCAGGTCCGCGGCGCCTTGATCGAACGCGCGCAGCGAGCCCAGCGCCAGCGCCTCGAGCCGCAGCAGTTCCTCGGCCCGGAACACGCCCTTTTTGACCGCGCGCTGGAGCTTGGGGTTTTCGATCGCCTGCGGCACCCGGATCGAGGTGAAATAGCGCAACGCCACTCCGTCGCCCGGCAGATAATAATTCTGCTTCGCGTCTTTGAACGCGCGGATCAGCGGCGAAGTCGTGTCGAAGCTTGAGATGTCGAAGCCGTGGAAACTGTCGATATCGTCGGCCTTGGCGAAGCCGAGGATGTGGAGGCGTGTCGACGCCGGCACGGCGGCGCGGATCGCTTCTAGGCACAGCTTAATTTCGGGCGACTTGAGCGGAACCATGCCGCCCAGCGCCATATAGTCATAGCCCATTGCGACCAACCGGCGCGCCGCGTCGGCCATGCTGCCGGGCGACCAGCCCTGGATGACCCCCATCGGCGTGAAGCACGCATCCATCGCTTTGGTCTCGCGCAGGAAACCCTCGGCATTCTCCAGCGTGATGTCGAAACGCTGCCGGGCATCGGCCGATCCGCCGGCTAATCCTGTGAGGCCGGCGTCGAAATCGAAGATGATATGGTCGACCGAGGCGCCATGGGTGAAGCCGCATTCTTCATAGAATTCGGCCATTTCCAGCGGCGTGTAAGGCGGCTTTTCGTCCCGGACATAGGTGAACGCGCCGCAATCGCCGAAGATGTCGAGATGCGCGAACTCGGGTTTGTCCAGCCTCAGGAATTCGCGAGCCCCAACCAGGCGGAAGCGACGCGCCTGGCTCGCTGTATATTTCCCCTTCACGCGGTGGTCACCGACGATACCGCGCGAGACCAGTACCCCGTCATAGGGCGCATACCCGAGAATCTCGTGCGGATAGGCGTCATCCCAATAGGGCTGACGCTCGGCCGGGCTCCGATCGGCGATGAAATCGAATGCAGGGTCCACGTAGTCGAGGCTGTCGGCGAAAATAAACTTCATGTCGCTGCCCGCGCGAGATCGCGTTCGACATGCATAAGATGATCGCTGAGCTTGGTAATGTGCTGCGAGGTCGACTGGATTTCATTCCAGTCGAGCCCCAAGCCCTCCCATGTGCCCGAGGTCCAGCAGCACAAGGGCGCCATGCGCTTGAGCGTCGCGCGCACCGCCGTCGCCTTGTCCGGCGCCGCATCGGCCCGCAGCATGATCGTGTCCATCAGCGCGCCCATGGCGCGAATGCCAGCCGAGTGCATCAGCCGGCTCTCGACCGGAGGCTTGCCCCAGGCTTCGGGAAAGGTGTCGCGGACTGCCGACCAATAGAGCAGCAGCGCTTCGTACATGGCGACCATGTCGTTGCCGTCACCATTATGCTTAAATTGGCCCAGCGCGCCCGCCGGGGTCTTGAGGCTCGCCTTCATCGTCTCGATGAGCGCATTATCGGTGACGATGCCAGCGCGATCCTTCGCATCGGACTCGCGCTTGATCAGACCGAAGAAGGGCGAATTTGGGTCGGTGTTGAGCGCTTCGCAGAGCGCGCTTGGCAACTGGCGGGCTGCAAGATCACGCGGCAAGAGCACACTAACCTCGGGCAACAGTTCGTTAATCAGCCGGGTCGGCAGCGGTCGCGCCTTGTTAACCAGGATGAACTGTTCGCGCTGTGTCTCGAGCGCATCCGACACGAACCCGACCACCGGCACGGCAATCGTCCGATCCTTCGCGGCGCTCAGCGCCAGCGAACGCTGCTGCCCGTCAACTATCCAAGCCGCCCGACGGCCCTCGGGGTAGATCGGGATCGATAGCGTTCCCGCGTCGCCAACTTCGCACATATTTCCGGGCGAACGGCCGCGTGCGGAGGCGAACTCCACCTCGGGTGAGATGGCAAGAATGATCGCATTGGGGAACAGCACGGGGCCGCTGTCGAGAAATTCCGTAATCTCCTTGACGTGATCGCGGATCTCGCGGCGCTGGAAGCCCTTGAGTTCCTGGTCGTCGCGGCGGATCCGGCTGATATCCGCCACCCGGTTGATGTCGGCGCCATAAAGGAAGAACGCAAACACGCTGGTCCCGCCGGCCTGTTCAGCACGTACCGCGCGGACCTTGAGATGTTCGCGCCCAATCATGCGCGCTCGCTCCGCACCCTGCGAGCTAGCTCCGCAAACCGGCTTTGCTCGCACGCGATCCCGAGATGGTCACGGAACCGGCGCAGCAGCCGCGATGAACTGCCACGTTCCGCGTCCCAATGTGCCCGAATTAGGTCAAGCAACGCCCCATCGTCGTACCGAACGCGGTCGATTCTCGCGGGCATTCGCCATCCATGCAGCGCCGCCGCCACGGCTTTGGCGTGCTCGGCCGCTGAACGCCCGGGCCGGTCGCCTCGCGTCAGTTCGGCAAAATGGCGAAGCGCCCGGCCAGCGAAGTCACTGCGCGTACCGCGATTAGGGCTGTCCGGACCGTCGAGCCGATCGTCATAGGGCATGACGAAAGGCCGCAGCGCTTCCGGAATTCGGTCTAGTGGTGCACGGGTGCAGAGCCGCAGGCGGCCGAGCATTTGCACCGGAAGGGAAAGAAGATCGCTCGCGATCATCTCGATGTAGGCGTCTGAGAGCGCCGCGCAGATCGGCCCCTCCGCGTCCTCGACCGCGTCACGCAACGCAATCGCAAATGGAGAAACCAGGCACAGCGCCTCCCACCATCCGGCGACACTAAATGAGCCGATCACGCGACTCCGGACACTGTCCGGAGCGTCGACCAGCACTGTGCAAGCGTAGGCCGGAATTGAAGTTGAAACCTCGATTAATCCGACACCGCCGGAGACAACGAGTAGCTTGGCATTAAGCAGTTCGGCGGCCGCGACTGCCTCCTGGAAGCCGCGTCCACCGTAAATGTCTCCCGCGCTGAAGCGGGCCGGTTCACCGGCGAGCCGCTGCGACCACTGGCGGGCCAAGCCATCAAGATCGGCTTGCGGCAGGACGCCCATGCGAAGACTGCCGGAAACCGGCCTGCGCTTACGATTCGTGCAGGTGGTAATCACAAGCGTCACAAATAAGGCCCCTTTCCGCGACCGTGCGGCCCCTTAATGCATACCGCTTCGCACCACGAATGACCATAATAAATGCGGTGGAGTCGCGCTCCTATTTCCCTGTTAAATGCATGAAGTCAGCGCGGCCGCTCATGCTTGCCGAATGTGGTCGTCTGTGAGGGATGCAGCGATCCTACGGTCTAGAGTTAGGGCCGGGCGGCTCTGGCCGTGACGGGTTTTGGGTTGAGAGAGAGGCTCCCGGCCGGACCCGTCATGGAGGTCTGTCCCATGAAAGCTACCCAAGTCCTGCCCACCGCGCCGAGCAGCGCCAGCCCGCAGGTGTCTGGCCCCTACAAGGTTGATATCAGCCGCGGCGACCGCATCGGCCGCGTCTCGTCCGAGTGGTTCTCGCGGCCCGATGACGAGCGCTATCTATCGCTGAGCGCGCTCTACGAAGCCGTCCAGGCTCGCGCCGAGCGAGCTAGCGCGCGCACCGTCGAGACCCGCCAGGTGCGCGTCGAGGCGAGCCGCGACAGTGCCGAGCGGCTCGCGCTTCTCGTGCCCGGGCGCGATGAGCCGATCGCGCCTACCCATTGGTCGTTTGGCCAAATGGCGAGCCTGGTCGGTGCGCCGGCCGGCTATCTGCGGCAGTTGCCCGCCGCGCTCGCCGGGATCAACCTGCAGCATGGCCTGCTCACCCATCGCGGCGAGCTCATCAAGACGCTCGAGGCCGACGATGGCCGGATCGAACTGCGTGCCGTCACGGGACCCGACTACGGCCGCATCTGGGATCACGAACTGGTCGAGGCCGTCATGCGCATAGCCGGCGACGGCACGGGCGACACGCGGTGGAAGGTGCCGGGTCTGCTCGACTGGTCGACCATGACCCACAACCCGTTCGTCGAGGTGACCAAGGACACCACGACGCTTTACGCGAGCGACCGCGACGTCTTCCTGTTCCTGGTCGACGACGCGCATCCGATCGAGGCGGGCCGACTGCCGAACGGCGATCCCGACCTCTATTTTCGCGGCTTTTACTGCTGGAACAGCGAGGTCGGCTCCAAGACGCTCGGCATGGCGAGCTTTTATCTTCGGGCGGTCTGCATGAACCGCAACATCTGGGGCGCCGAAGGCTTCGAGGAGATCTCGATCCGCCATTCCAAGTTCGCCGGTCACCGCTTCGCGCATCAGGCCGCTCCCGCGCTGGAGCGGTTCGCCACCTCGTCGCCGGCCCCGCTCATGGCCGGCATCCGGGCGGCCCGGGAGGCCATCGTCGCGCGCAAGGACGAGGACCGCGAGACCTTCCTGCGCAAGCGCGGCTTCTCGAAGGCCGAGACCGACCGCGTCATCAAGACGGTGCTCGACGAGGAAGGCCGTCCACCGGAATCAATCTTCGACTTCGTACAAGGCATCACGGCGCTCGCCCGCGACAAACCGCACCAGGATGCGCGGCTCGAACTGGAGGGCAAAGCCGCGAAGCTGCTGGCCAGCGTGAAGTGACCCGTAGGGCCGTGAAGTCGCATCGCCGGCTTCACGGCTCTACGACTTTGCGGCTTGCTACTTGCGCGGCATCGGCAGCCGCGCCGCGTCGATGAACGCGCGCAGCTTGGGCGCCTCGCTCGCGCGTCTCGGGAAATACAGGAACAGCCCCGGTTCCTCGATCGCGCTGTCCGGCAGAAGCCAACGCAGCGCGCCCTCCCGAATGTGGCGACGCACCAGCGGCTCGAACAGATAGGCGATCCCCACTCCGGCCAAGGCGAGATCGAGCGCCAACAACGGGTCGGTGACCCGGGCGGTGCCGCGTGTCGCAACGGCACTGTCGCGCCCGCCGTCGAGCACCTCCCAGGTATAGGTCCCGCCGGTGCTGGCCTGGCGGTAGCCGATGCAGTTGTGCGCCTTCAGGTCATCGAGCGTCGCGACCGGCGCAGCCGTCGCGAGATAGGCGGGGGACGCCACCATGATCGCCTTGAACGGCGGGGTGAGCCGCACCGCGATCATGTCTTCGGCGATCATCTCGCCGAGCCGGATGCCGGCGTCGTAGCCGCCCGCCACGATGTCCACCAACGCGTCCTCGGTCGTTACCTCGACGGTCAGGTCGGGATGCAGCCCGGCCAACTCGTGCAACAGGTCGACGAGCACCAGCGGCAGAGCCACCCGCGGCGCGTTGAGCCTCAGCACGCCGGTGACACGTCCCTTGAGCGCCTGGGTCGCTTCGGCGGCCTCGTGGATCGCATCGAGCGCCGGGAGCGCACGGGCCAGGAACGCCTCGCCGGCCTCGGTGAGGGAGACGCTCCGCGTCGTCCGCGCGAACAGCGGCGTGCGCAGCCGGTCTTCCACCATCCGCACTGCATGGCTGACGGCAGACGCCCCAAGCCCAAGCTCGGCCGCCGCTGCGGCGAAACTGCGTCGGCGCGCGACGACCGCGACGACGGGCAGATGCTGGAGGATGTCCCGATCCATCATGCGATCCTATCGCATACACCATGCCGATTAAACTCAATTATCGTGGTCCGATTGGTGGCGCATATCGCTCTCACCGACGCACTGCCGCGCCGGCTCAAAGGAGATCGATCATGAACACCAAGACCTGGTTCATCACCGGCGCGTCGAGCGGCTTCGGCGACGCCTTCGCCCGCCACGCCGTCGCCCAAGGCTACAACGTGGTCGCCACCGCCCGCGACCCATCGCGCCTGGCCGCCATCGCCGCCCTCGCGCCGGAGCGTGTGCTGGTCCACCGCCTCGACGTGACCCAGCCGGGTGAGGCCGAAGCCGCGATCGAGGCCGCCATTACCCGCTTCGGGCGGATCGACGTGCTGATCAACAACGCCGGCTACGGCATCGTCGGCGCGGCCGAGGAGACGCCCGAGGCCGAACTGCGCGCGCAAATGGAGACCAACTTCTTCGGCGCCGTCGCCGTCACCCGGGCGGCGCTGCCCATCCTCCGCGGCCAGCAGTCGGGCGCGATCGTCAACATCTCCAGCCTCGGCGGCCAACTCTCGTTCGCAGGCTTCAGCGCCTACTCGGCGAGCAAGTTCGCGCTGGAGGGCTATTCCGAAGCGCTGGCCGGCGAGATGGCGCCGTTCGGGGTCAAGGTGCTGATCGTCGAGCCGGGTGAGTTCCGTACCAACCTCGCCGGGGCCGCCATGAAGCACATGCCGATCCTGCCCGCCTATGCCGAGATCGTCGGCGGCACGCGGGACTTCGCGCGCGGCATGGACGGCACCCAGTCGGGCGACCCGAGGAAGGCCGCCGCCGCGATCGACGCCGCCCTTGCGGCCGAGACGACCCCGCTGCGCCTCCAGCTGGGCCAGGACGCCGTCGATGCCGTGCGCACCCATGCCGAGAAGTTGCTCGCCGATCTCGCCGCCTGGGAAGGCGTCGCCATCGACACGCGGATCGACCGCGCCGCCGCGTAGGCGGCTCCGTGCCTCCAGGGGCCTCCTGTACGGGAGGTTCCGACCTCGAAGAGCAAGAGGGCTGCGCTTCGCTTCGTGACGGGTTGAGGTCGAGAGAGAGGCTCCCGGCCGCCCGTCACGGAGA
>CAXTJQ010000009.1:0-171795 GCA_964244725.1 uncultured Rhizobiaceae bacterium | reverse complement strand
AGAAACACGGCGGCTCTCGCCTTGCCTTTCACGAGAGAAGCGCCTCAATGCCTAATTTAAGGCTATCGCCGCATCACGGCCCTTGCGAACAGGGAGCTTGCCAAAGCCGGCCCAGCCAGCGGTCAACCACAAACGCGTCTTCCGCATCATGCGCCAGAACAGCATGCTCCTCGCCAGGCACACGGGCCGCAGGACCGGCCGCCTTCACGACGGCAAGGTCGTCGTCATGCGCTCGAACCTGCGTTGGTGTTCCGATGGCTTCGAGATCTCGTGCTGGAACGGGGACCTCATCCGGATCGCCTTCATCATCGACGCCCATGACCGCGAAATCATCGCATGGCATGCCGTCGTCGGATCAGGCATCAGCGGCGGGATGGTCCGCGACATGATGCTGGAGGCCATCGAGAGGAGGTTCGGCGCCCTCCAGTCGCCGGCGCCGCTCGAATGGCTGACGGACAATGGCAGCGCCTACACGGCCAAGGAGACGCGCGACTTCGCCACCGCGCTCAATCTCATTGCCTGCTTCACGCCGGTCCAAAGCCCGGAGTCGAACGGCATGTCGGAGAGCTTCGTCAAAACCTTCAAACGCGACTATGTTCGCGTCAATCCCTTGTCGGATGCGGTCACCGCGCTCGGCAAGATCGCCGGATGGTTCGAGGATTACAACGAGAACCATCCTCATTCAGGGATCAAGATGCGGTCGGCGATCACGGCGATCGTGGCATTGACGAAGGCGCCGGTGAGCGTCAGTTCCTGCTCATGCGCCACAAGTCGGATCGCACCGCCATTGGCGGTGCCGACGATCCGGTCAGGGCCATTCCTGCTTGACGCGTGTTCCGCTGGAAAACATTAGGCCGCCATCGGTCCAGACGACGGTGAGGCGCTCGTCTTCGACATGGACGCGCCATCCGACGGCGGGCCAAGAATGCCCAGGCGCCCTCGCGCCAGAAGGCGATCTTGTCGGTCTGGCCGGCCCAGACCCCGGTTGCGCCGGAGGGAACGATCCAGCGGTAGCCGTTGGCTGGGCTTCCCGGTGGTGTCGCCAGCGCCCGGCTCTTGACGCTGGTTTGCATCAGGGCGTCGAGGCGCAGCAACGCATCGTTATGGGCAATTTCTCATCTCGCGCCTGCCCTTGCGCGAGCAGGCCGAGATTATTCCGCCGCCACGACGCTGGTTGCCGGTGAAGGCCAAATTACTACTGCTCGATCAGCGAGTGCCTCTGCACGCTCGGCAATTCCGTCCAGCCCCCACGTTTCCTGCTCAACGATTTCGCGATTCAGAGCAAGAAGGCTCAAATTCAGCCACTGTTTCTTGTCAGGGAAGGCGGAATTGGATGCGGCACTGTTGCCGGCGACAGTGACGAGAGTCAGATTGCCGAAGGTGTGGACCGCGCCATCGCGGGCGCGAATTTCGGTCAGCATTGCTTCATCGGCGCCCGTAAATCTGTCTGCCGGGGCACGCCGTCCGTCTGCAAGAAGCCAGTTGGTCATCCATGTTTGCGGCAGAATGTGCTCAACCGACATGTGGTTCGGGCGAGGTATGCCCACTGAAAATTTGGTTCGTGTAGCACCTTCAAGATCCCAAAGAAGATCAGCCAACCGGTCTTTGCGACTAAACATATGGTAGGTCGGTTTGGTTTGTATGGCGGTGCGCAATTCGTCGTCGGCAGGGAAGCGAACGGCATCGCCACGCTGGTTCACAAAGGCATTTGCAAACGCTTCGGTTGATGCGCCATTTTCGATCAGTTCGCGAGTAAGGCGCGCAAATGTTTTATTGAGGTTCTTGGGCGTCAGCCCGCAAAGCGCCCGACGGACCAGATACGAATAGATGAGGTTGTAAAGCTTAGATTTTACCTCTGATGTGGCGTCAGAAACAGCAATGCGGAACACCAGCGGGTAGGCGGTGGACACTTCCCAAAGGTTCAGCTTTGTGCCGATGCCCACCAAATCCTTGTCGTCGCCACCGTCTTCCAACGTCTTGTATATTGGCGCAAACTTTACGAGGGCTTCAAGTTCAGCCTCGACTGTCTCAAACCGCAGCTTGCCCTTCGGCCGGGTGAAAGCCCGATATTCCGAATACAGTTCACGAAGGGAGGTTTCTTCGCCGGTCTGTGCCGTCAAGGCGTGGCTGAGAAAATGGTCAATCCTAGGGCGCTTTGGCTTTGCGCGCGGCGAGTCCGCTTTCCAGAAATGCCCGTCACGATCAAATGGTCTCCATTTGTCCTCGAAAAGTGCTTCTACGGACTCGCCCTGTGCGGCTGCGCGATGAAAGATATTGTTTCGAACCAGATCCATTGCGAGCAGGGGCTCTGCCTTGCTGTTCAAAGTCTCAAAGATTACCTGCGCGTCGTCATCCTCAGAAAGTGTAATCACCACGAGTTTCAGATAGTTCAGCATCGATTGCAGCAACGCGTGGAGGCGCTGCTTTGGCGCATCAGGGCCGTCGTCGTCGCCTGCCGGTGCCGATTCTACGTCATCATCTATGAGGCCGAGGCGCGCATATTTTTCTATCCGCGCAATGAAGAACCAGAAGGCGCGCACGGCGTTGGGGGCAGAGCCTTTGATGAGCTTGCCATTTTGATAGAATATTTTTGGGTGTTCGTCCCGGATGCCCTTAAGACCCTTTTCGACAATCAGATGGAAAATCTTTCTATCTTCGGGTGTCGGGATCAAGCGAAACTTTGAGTCCGGGCCTGTGTCTCCCTTCATCTGCGGCATGAACAGATAATTGTGAACCAACGATGCCACGTCGGGCGCATCAATCTGATGTCCGACTTCCCGCAGGGCCGCTAAGAAAATTTGAAAGCTTGTCAGTCGTTGCTGGCCGTCGATGACTTGGACCCGTGGCGTCGTGCCGATGGTAAATCCGTCTCCACCCGGGGCTAGGATCAAAGCACCCATGTAGTGGCTGAACTTCGGCTTCCCGCTGCGGGCTTCCTCAGCCTTCGCAACCACATCGTCCCAAAATGGGCCAAGGCGATTTTCACCCCATGCGTACTGCCGCTGAAAGATCGGAACAACAAAGCGACGTTGGTCGCCAAGAACCGAAATAACAGGGTGATCTTTCGTATCCATTTGTACTCTTGCAGAAAGGTACCATAAGCGGAATTGGCTAGGAGCACCATAGTTGACAACTGCAAAGGCGCACAAGGCCCGGCTGGATCAGATCGTCGCGCGTGCTTTTCGAGAAGTAGGGCAGGAAACTTTCGGAAGACTTCGGATCATAGAAGGTGTTGGGCTGGTTCGCGCCCTTGTCGGCCGAGGGCACGCCGAGTTCGCAGAACCAGTTCGGCTTCATCTGCGCAAGCCACGCCGTCGGCGATCCGCTTTGGACGCCGCCCGGGCGGTCGCGATGCCGGTTCAGCCACCAGTTCCGAAGATCCTTCGAGCGGAACACTCACGGCTTGCCATAGACGCCGTCGCTGATGGTGCTACGTGTCCGGTTGGTTCGCGCCGTGTCGCTGGCATAGAACCAATTGAAGAACTCGCCGTCTTCGATGGCCGATTGCAGATAGGCGCGATCATAGATCGAGGGCGCGCCTGCAATGCGGGGCCGGTACCGTTGCGCCGTTCCTCGCGCAGCGTCTCGGCCCAATTCGCGCGAATAGGCGGGTGGGTGTTCGGGATCGGCGCCATAGACCGCGCGCCAAACGCCGCGCACGAGGCCGAGACAATCGCAGCCGACGCCCTTGGCGCCGCCTGATGGCGATAGGGCGTGCCGATCCACGAGCGCGCCTCGGCGATGATGGTCTGTCGGATCGTCATGTGATCTTGCCGCCGTCGTTCCCGGCGCCCTGATTCCGATAGGACATCGCGAAGTCGGTGCCCGGCATGTGCGGGAAGCCGCCGAAGTTGACCGTGTTGGCGAAGCGATCCCGGCATGTGGTAAAGGTGCGGTCGCACCCGGCTGTGGCGCTGAAAGTGTCGCCGACCACCACGGGCACGCCCATCGGCAGGGCGATGGCGACCCGTGATACTGCCGAAGAGGCCCTTCAGCCAGAACCCGATGTTGCGGTGATCCATCGGAACGACGATGTCGCTCTCGTTCGACACCACGTCATAGGCGGGCGTCAGCGGATCGCGGCCATAGCCGAGGAGATCGCTCTCCATCAGGGATTGCTCTTCGCCGAGGTTGGCCGAGACGAAGGGCAGCTTGCGAAAGCCCGCGCCGGGCGTGACGCCATAGGTGGCTTCGAACACCGCGGCCATGACGGCGTTGGCGCCGCGTGCGCGTGCCATGGGAATACTCCTGTCGTTGTTGGTTCAGTTGAAAGGATCGGTCGTCGCATAGACGGCGAGGATCGCGAGATCGGCAAAGCGTCCGGGCAAGGCGCCGAGCGCTTCGATATCGTCCGTCACCGGCGCTTCGGCTTCGATCCAGTCGCAAAGCCCGCCGAGCGTCCGGTTCGCCATGACCGCCGCGCCGATCGCCCCTAGCATGGCGTCCGGCACCAGCTCGCGGGTGAGCGTGGCGCTCTCGTAAGCTGCGATCTCAAGCGGGATGCGGTGCGAATAGAGATAGGTGAGAGGCGAGAGGCTGACCTCCGGTTCGCCCGGATCGCCGTCGCGGATCACGACCAGCCCGCCGGGCGGAATACGCTCGGCCTTGGCCAGATTGCGCTTCACTTCCGCGCCCTGCAGGGCAGCGGCGACAAGCGACTTCACCGCGGCAAGGACGGTTTCGCGTTTCGAAGCCATGGATGACGACGAGCCTTCAGGATTGCGGCCAATGCCGCGCGATCAGCGAGGGCACGCGCGCGGCTTGCCGCTTGGCAGCGCTCTCGACACTGAGCCGTTTTTTTAGGGCGACCTGCGCAACCAAAATGAACACGATCACGCTGGCCTGTCCGGTCTTGCGGCGATTGCGGGCGGCAAGCCCGCGCGTGGTGATCCGGGCATCATCCGCGACCAGCAGCGAGGGACGGCCACGGCGATAAACGAACCGAAGCTTCAGGCCGGTTCGCCGTTGCCAGCCTTCCGGTGTGATTTTTTCCCGCAAGCCAACGGCGCTCCGTCCGCTCTTGCCGGCAGCAGCGGTCGGGATCGCCAGGAACAGACCGGCGCCTGAGCGGATCACCACGCCCCGGTCAAAGGCATCGACGATCTTCGGCGCGCGCGACCAGACATAGGCGGCAGCTTCGGTGCTCTCGCCCACCTCGGGAAAGGTCTTTCCCCGCCATGTCCGAGACAGCCTTCTACCCAAGCCCGCCGCGACGACATCTTCGCGGAGATCCTGCTTCAGGCCATCAGCAGCGTCGCGCATCCCCGACGTAACAGCGCGTTCGATATCCTTCTCGGTTTCAGCAAGGGCTTTGCCGAGGTCGGGACGCTGGATAGTGAAGCGCATAGTTGTTGAAGCCTTTGAGTGGTCAAAGAAAACCCGATGCAGCCGCGACTTCATCGTCCGAGGACTCGTAAACACACGAATTTTCGATTATCTTTAAGGAGGCGTAGGAGGGGTTAGATAATGTCACGGTGGGTTGTTCCGCAAAGAGCCGGGCTAAGGTCAGATTCGGGCGAAAAGCCAGATGGTCCAATTGATCGCATCGTCAAGTATGTACCTGCCGAAGTTGTTTCGGCATTTACATTGCTGTTCACCGGCCTTGTGACCCTCGGTCTACCGGCGAAGCAAGCGCCTTACGCAGGTATGGCTCTGATATTTTTCTTTTTGATTATTACTTTTGCGTATGTTTACACGAGAACAACAGGCGAGGTTCGCAAAGCGCATCTCCTCGTCTCTCCCTTGGCATTCTTGGCCTGGGCGCACCCGATTTCAAGCGCAGTACTTGGAGAGTTGTTTGTCGGCGCAATTGCATTTGCGGCTCAGGCCCTGGTCATCGGCCTTGCGATTGTAATCGTCCCGCGCGAGGTCTGATCATGCACCTGCTTCACCGTGCGGTTCAAGACGACCCAAATCTGCGAGGAATCATCGATAGCCTCAGCGAACGCGTATCAGGCAATCCAGTCAAAAGAGGAATAATTATTGATCTAAATCCATTCTGGATGGCCTGCGTCAGGCTGAACAATATGGGAATATCAGAAGACATATTATTCGACTTTCCGCCGTATGGAATTGGACCCTTCCCGTTTTTACTGAGTTCTCTTTGGCCTTGGCCGTTAGCTGGTAGCATCGGGCCGATAAATCTTTCAGACCGATTTTCAATGTCGAGCGAGATGACGCGAAGAGTATTCCGAAACAAGACGTATGATGGGCCGTTCATCCTGAGGACTTTCGCAAACACAAGTAACTCAGCAGAAGACAATGAGCAATATCGATCGCTGGTCTATGCTGCTCGGGAAACTTCAATTCCGACAGTTGTTGAGCAACATGATGACGCGAGATTGCTTGCAAGTGTCGGAGATCAGATTTCATCCGCTAGCAGTGCAAGGGGCACGCTGGGAGGATTTTTGGAAGACACCTTTACTGGTAAAGTTTTTGCTTCAACTTGTGGGCACGTCATTAGCTCGGGTACAGCATCAACCCCGTCAGGTCGATTGGGTTCTTGCACTCACGCAAAGGTCCCTTCCACATTGCCTCATGGGGTCTTGTGCAACAGCAGCTGCAGCTTTGCAAGCGATAGAGATATCGCACTTATAGATATTGGCTCGTCTGCTGTGTCGAATTCAGCGACTGCGATAGCGTCGGTTGTTTCCCCAGGTGATATTGTGGTTATGGACGGAGCTACTTCTGGAACTGTTACCTATGAGATCGGAGGAGCAGTCGTTGATCATTTGATTGGCGGGAGTTGTTGGAAGAAACTTTTTCTATTTCACGCTCCTGTTACAACAGGCATATTTCCAGTGGCCATCAGTGTTGCTCGTTCTAGCCCACCAAAGGGGGGAGATTCAGGAGCTTGGATAGTCCGTGCGGCAAGCGAATGGGCGGGTGTTGTCGTCGCCGGCAGCTCGCTGTTCGGATTTGCATTGGCTAGCGATGAAGTTATCTCAAATGCCAATTCAGATTTCGAAACGAGTTTGAAATTGGTGTAGTTGACGATTTGTCTTGTGGAAGTTTTCTCGGAAAACTTCAAGCGAAGCGTTCTTTCACACCTTTACCGCCTCGCAGACCGACACGAGCCCGAGCGCATCGCCCATCGGTTCGCCGATGATCTTGAACGTCTCGGCCCCAATCAGGATCAGATCACCCTCAGCGATTGTTGCCGCCTGTGAGCGGCGGATATCGATACCGACGGTCGGCAACACGGCGCGGCTGTCCCCGAATTCCGCCATGCGGTCGGGCGACTTGCGGACGATGCGGACAGCGACGCCAGCGCCGACGCCACCCGCCTTCCACAGCGCGTCTTCGCCGATATTGGGATCGGCGAAGAGCGCATCGATGGCCGAAGCGAAAGCGTCGATCACGGATCGTTCGCCCGGAAGGAGGCATTGAGCCGAACGCGGCCGGTGGTGTTGCCCGCGCCGCCCGCGACCGCCGCCGCCGCGACGCCGATCAGAAGGTTGGCGGTGGCCACAGTCGTGCAGCGCTTGTTGGTGTCGTCCCAATAGACGAGCGCGCCTACCGTCCAAGCCTGCGAGCCGATCTTGGTGAGTTCGAACACGCCGGTGAGATCGAGCGCGACATCGGCAGACAGCGCGGCGTCGTTGGTGGCGACGCCGAAGAGTTGACCGACCTTTGCGCCCTGGCCGGACGTGAGCGCATAGGGCGCGGGCGCCACCACGGTGTTGCCCGCCTGGATGAAGTTCCGCATGGGATGGGTCTGCTTGAGTTCGGGTTAGGATCGCGCCGCCGTCAGACGCCGGCGTTGACGAACAGGCCGCGGCAGTCGATCGCCTTAGCTGCGAAGTCGTGCCTGATCTTGAATTCGACGCCATCGACCTCGAAGCCGACGCGCTGATCGAGGAAGGGTTCGGACTGGCCTTCGAGGCGGCAATATTCGATCGTGTCGATGGTCGCGGGATCGGCCGCCAGCCACCAGCGCTGCGCACCAGCCGCGTTGAAGAGGCGCGGGCTTCTCGATCACGTCGAAGGCGTTGGCGTAGGGGTTGACCTGAGACGTCTGGGCAGGCGTCGTCTGGACGATGATCTTGCGCGCCTCGATGGCTCGCGTGCCCGGCGCCACCAGAATATAACGCGGGTAGTTGTTGATGATCTGATCGCCGGTGACGCCGGCAGGCGTCATCTCGCGCTGCTGCGTCATCAGTTCGATCGCCTGCGTGAGCGAGGTCTCGGTGATCGCCGCCGTGCCCTGGTTGGCGCGACCCGCCGCCGCCGAGAACAGGGCGACGCCGTCGGCCAGGAGCGGGTTCGAGAGAATCTCGTTGTAGACGAGCCCGCTTTCGAGGTCGGAAGCCTTCATGCCCGCCGTGCCGAGCGCCCGGTCGAAGGCGCGCAGATCGTCATTGACGATGGCCTGCCGGGTGAGAGCAACGATGCGGCCGAAGGTGGCGAGGCGATAGGTTTCCCGGCTTTCCGCGATGGCGCCATAGCTGAACTCGGCGCCTTCCATCACCGGCAGCAGTCCCGGGAAGTTGCCGATCTGCGTCGGGAACAGCGGCTTGAAGTCGGTGGTGGTGATGCCGCGCGTCCAGCGTTCGAAGGTGCGAGGCGCGGTCGTGTAAGCCTGCCGCAGACGCTTGCCCGCAACGTTGGCGAGGATCAGCGGGAAATCGCTGGCGCCATGCGGCCCGGCATTACGGAGCGCGAGCTGCACCACCTCGTTCGCGGTCATGCCGCGGGTGCGGACGCCAACCTGTTGCAGGGTTTCGCGGGCGATCTCGACCAGCGACATGCCGCGAAATTCCCGGGCGCGATCCGGCAGGGCATTCGCCGACGGGGCGAGGCGATGGGCAATTGCCTCGGTGATGGCTTCACGCCGCGTGGCGGTTGCATCGAGCCCACCCGCCGGGAAGGAGACGGCGGTATGGCCGACGCCGCGCGTGACGAGATCATCGGCAAAGGCGCGCTCGAGGCGGAAGCGGTCGGCCAGGCCAAAGATCGCCGCCACACGCTCGCGCTCTTCTGCGCGAACCTGATCGGCATTCGGCCCAGCAGGAGCCGGATCGGGCGGCGCGGGATTGGCGCGTTCAATGGCGGCATGCGCGGGCGCAGCCCGACGAGGCGATGTACAAAAGCGCGTTGACGACTTCGCGCAGGCTCGTCTTGCGCGGCCGGCCGAGCCGGTTCGGCGGCGGCATCAACGCCGCGATCAGCGCCCATTCCGCATCCGTCAGATCGCTTGCATAGCGCGCGCAGCGCCGTTCATACTGCGGGCGAGTGATTTCGGTCCAGGGCATCTTGATCTCCGTCGAATCTCAGCAATCCGACAGAATCACAACCCGCTGAAATCACTCACCGCTTTTTGGAACGGACACTGAGACACGCAATGGCACGATAGCTAGAGCGGAGCGGATCCAGCTAACGATCGCGAGCATCGCCAGCGATATCCGCAGTCGCCTCTCAGCCGAAACCTGCCGAGGTGGCGGCGCTGATCGCGAAGACGGTGCGCCTTGTCGTCAACGGCAAGCCGATCACCTTGTCCTGGGGCCTCGATCGACCGATCCACGACGAGAACGGCCACGAGGCGCTCGGCGTTTGCGAGAGCGATCCCGAACTGCCCGACACCGTGATGATCAGCGTCAACGCCAGCCTGCTGGCGCATCAGCCGGAGGTGATCCGGTCAACCGCCGCGCACGAGTTTGCGCACGCCATCTTCGACATGCCGGCGGCGATGGGCGGCAATATCCGGCGGACGTTCCGAACATCGGTTGCGCCCGCCATCGCTAGGCCCGGCGCACCGATCGATTGGGTCGAATGGCGGGCCGACGAGTTCATGGGCGCGTTTCTGGTTCCGGCCGACAAGCTGGCGCGCGTGCTGCCGAAGCACGCAAGCGCCCTGGATCTGCCGTTCCGCTGGCGCGCAGCGCCCGATGGCCGCTCCGTTCCCTTCGTCGATCTTGATCCGAGTGAAGGCACGCTGGGCCTGCTGGTCGATGACCTCGCCGAAGCCTTCGGCGTGACCGCCGCCTTTATGTCTGTGCGGCTGGCGAAGGGCGGCTTCATCGGCCGGCGCTTCGAAACCGGGAGTGCGATCTGATGGCCTTCGGTCAAACCGTCCGCTTTCACCGTAACCAAAAGGGCTTCGGCCTGAACGAGTTCGCCGAACGTCTCGGCGTGTCGCCTGCCTATTGGAGCCGTGTCGAACGAGAGCAGGAGAATCCGCCGCGCGACGATCTCGTCGAGCGCGTCGCCGCCATCCTTGAAGTGAAGCTCGACGATCTGTTCTGCGAGGCCGGGCGCCTGCCGCCCGATCTGCGCGGCGACATCAAAGCCGTGGTCACGCTCCATCGACGCAGCCGCGACACAAGGAATTCCACCAGCGAATGATGACCATGACCAAATAGCGAGTGTTTCGAGATGCCAGCGCCGCCCCGTTCCTTCCTGACCGTTACCGACACCGCGATCCCCAGATCTTTCGTGGAAAATTGGCAGGTTCCCGCCCTCGACATCGCGGGCTGGGCGATCGATGGCGAGATCGCGCTGTCGGCTGTGCTGCCGACCGTCGAGACGGCCGATAAGCAGATTGCCTCGGGGATCGTGGAGATCGACGGCGCCGATGTAGTGGCGCTGTTCCGGCGCGACGGCGCGTCTCGCAAGCCGGCGCTGGTCCGACGCTTCCGCCGTTCGAAGAAATCAGAGTGGGAATGGATCGCGCGCCCAGTCGATGGCGTCGCCGTCGCCGCCTCCGACGTGATCATCTTGCGCAAGGAGTTCGAGCGTTGCGAACGCGCTTGGGGATTGTTCGAAGCGAGCGGCGCCGAAAACGCAGCGAAGGGATCAAGCCTGGCGAAACGCCCAGCCGGGCCGGGCGCGCCGCCTAAGCCCGATTGGGACGCCTTTGCGGGCGCCATCGCCCGGCGCGTGCACGATCACGGCATGCCGGTCAGCCAGGGCCAGCTGGTGCGCGATATGATGGATTGGTTCGCGGGCCGTGAGGATTTCGCGCCGCCCGACGAGCGCACCGTGCGGCGGAAAGTGTCGGCGATCTGGAGGGAACTCAGGTCTGACTAACGCTCGGTGGGCCTAGCCCAGCCGACGTCTTGTAAGGGCGTTGTATTGTGTAGCGCAACGCAATACATATACTCTCGCCCTTGGTGCTTCTGCCATGATAGCGCGCCTAGGAGAGATAGATGGTTGAACGCGTGGTTGTTTCTCACCCAGGCACACTTATCAGGGCCGAGGTCATCCCGACCGGCATGTCTGTAACGAAGGCCGCCCAACTCATGGCGGTGGGCCGCCCGGCTTTGTCCAACCTGCTCAATGGCAATGCCGCTTTGTCCGGTGACATGGCGACGCGCTTAGCAAAGGCGTTCAATTACCCGCTCGATGACCTGATGCAAATGCAGGCTCGCTACGATGCGGCGCAGGCCAAACAAAAAGACACGCCTTCCGATACTAAATCATTTGTGCCGCCGTTCTTGGCAATCAAAGCCAACGACATCGAGGGTTGGGTCTCGCACAACATCCCAGCGCGTAGTCGGCTTGCCGTTTTCCTGCGAACGCTAGTGCACTCGACGGGGAGCGGGCTCACGAAGGTTGATTTTCCCGGCAATGACGATGCGGAGCGCCCAGGCTGGGACGGGTTTGTAGAAGCGAGCGCAGGCACGCCGTGGGTGCCTGCTGGGCGCTCGGGTTGGGAGTTCGGCACCAATGGCGATCCCAGGGCGAAGGCTGACAGCGACTTCGACAAAAGCGTGAAGGCGATCGACGAGAAGGAGCGCGCGCGAACCTCGTTCGTGTTCGTTACCCCGCGGCGCTGGGCAGGAAAAGTTGCGTGGGTTGTGGCCAAGAAGGCGACAGGACTTTGGAAGGACATTCGCGCTTACGACGCGAGCGATCTTGAACAATGGCTAGAGCAGTCGCTGCCCGCGCAGGCGTGGTTCGCCAACGAAAGGCACATCCCCGCGCAGCACGTTCGCTCGCTCGACAAGTGTTGGGCGGACTGGGCTAACGTCTCAGCACCGCCGTTGACCGGTGCTCTGTTCAGTTCCGCCATCGAGGCGACCAAGCGGACCATGCTTTCGCGCCTGTCCAAGCCCACGGGCGGGCCGATCCTGATCGCGGCGGACTCGACCGAAGAGGCGCTTGCCTTCCTCGCCCAACTACTTAGCGAGCGTGGCGGCGAGGAACTAGCTTCATACCGCGACCGCACTCTGGTGTTCGACAAACCTGGCGTCTTGCCGCGCTTGGCAGCAGGCACGCAGAACTTCATCCCGGTCGTGTTTATGCGGGAAGTCGAGCGCGAACTCGCTCCCTATGCGAAATCGATGCACTCCATCGTCGTCTACCCGCGCAACGCGGCGACCACCGAGCCTGATATCGTTCTTGAACCGGCAAATTACGAGACCTTCAGCAAGGCGCTCGAAGAGATGGGCAAGGACCGCGACGAAACCTCGCGGCTTGCGAACGCTTCCGGCCGGTCGCTGACCGTTTTGCGCCGTCAGCTTTCGACGGTCCCCGCGGTGCGAACGCCGGAATGGGCGGTGGATCGCCAGACGGCGGCAAGCCTCGTGCCGTTCCTGTTTGTGGGTGCATGGAACAGCCAGAACGAGACCGACAAGATCGGCCTTTCGCTTTTGGCTGGAGGCCGTTCCTATGACGAGCTTGAGAAGGAATGCCAAAGCCTCGCCCAACTGAACGATGCGCCGATTTGGTCGATTGGCACCTACCGGGGTGTGATTTCGAAGATTGACCTGCTTTACGCCATCGCCGGCGCGGTGACGCCTGCCGACCTAGACCGCTACTTCTCGATGGCGCGCATGGTGTTGGGCGAAGACGACCCCGCGCTCGACCTGGACGAAGATCAGCGCTGGGCCACGTCGATCCACGGCAAGACGCGCGAGTTTTCCGGCGCGTTCCGTGAAGGGATTTCGGAAACGCTGGTCTTGCTGGCGGTCCACGGCGGCAACCTGTTCAAGAACCGTCTCGGCGTCGATGCCGAAATTCAAGCGGTCGGTGTCGTGCGTGACCTGCTGACGCCGTTGACTACGCGCATCTTGGAGGCCAACGACCGTGACCTTCCGACTTATGCGGAGGCGGCACCAGATGAATTCCTATCGATTCTGGAACGAGATTTGAGGACCGAAAAGCCATCTGTCCTCGGTCTACTGCGTCCTGCTGGTGCCGGCATGTTCGGGCATCCAAGCCGCACCGGCCTACTGTGGGCGCTGGAAGGGCTTTCGTGGAGCCCTGACACGCTGCCACGCGCTGCCTTCATTCTGGCTCGTCTATCGCAGGTCGAAATCAGCGACAACTGGGTCAACAAGCCTACGCATTCCTTGGAGTCGATCTTCCGCGCGTGGATGCCGCAGACCGCAGCTAGCCATGAGGCGCGTGTGGACCTCATGAAGAAACTGGCCGACAAGTTTCCCGATGTTGCATGGAAAATTTGCGTTGCTCAGTTCGGCAACCATCATCAGGTCGGTGACTACAGCCACAAGCCGCGTTGGCGTCCCGACGGCTATGGGTTTGGTGAACCGTTCCCGACCTGGAAGCCAGTCATCGACTTCATGCGTGAGATGGTCGAGATGGCCCTTGCATGGAAAGACCATTCGCTCGGAATGCTGTGCGATCTGGTGGAGCGCCTTCGCGATCTGAACGACGCCGATCAGGCCCGCGTGTGGGCGCTGGTCGAAGCGTGGGCAAAGAGCGCAGCCAGCGACGCCGATAAGGCGGTGATGCGCGACAAAATCCGCGTCACCACGCTTTCGCGGCGCGCGGCGATGCGCGCGAAGAAAGAAGAAGTCACGAGTTTGGCGACCGCTGGCAAGGTGGCTTACGCCGCCTTGGAGCCGAGCGACCTGCTCAACAAGCATGCGTGGCTATTCCGCGACGGATGGGTAGAAGAGTCTGCCGACGAGATCGAAGACATCGAGAAATTCGACTTCCGCAAGCGCGAAGAGCATATCCAAGGCCTGAGGACTGAAGCTTTGCGAGAAATCTCGAAGCAACTTGGTCTTGCCGGCATTTTGGAGCTATCCGAACGTGGAAAATCGTCGTGGGTTATTGGAGTACTTGTGGCCAGCGCCGTACTGTCCGGACACGAGCTTCAGGAACTCTTACAGCTGGCGTTCGCGCCAATCCTGGCCGGCAGTGAACAATTACATTCGCACAAAAATCTTATCGCTGGTGCGTTGCGCGCCATTGCCGATGACGACCATCGCGAGGCGATTCTCAAGGGTGTCGCAGCGGGCTTGTCCGAGGAGAACGCATGGCGGTTGCTTGTCCTCGCACCGTATCGCAAGAGCACCTGGAACCAGGTCGACACGCTCGGTGAAGCGAGCCAGGCCAAATACTGGAGCGAGGTCGCGCCGGATTGGATTCACGACTCCGATCTGGAGAATAGTAAGAGCGTCGAGCGGCTGTTGAAGGCCGGACGGCCCAGGGCTGCGTTCTCGTGCATCCGGTTCAAACCGGACAAGCTTGATGTGCAGGTTCTTTTCCGTCTGCTGTCCGAGATGGCACAAGGCGGGGACGATCAACCTGGCCATTATCAACTCGAGCACTACAATGTCGAAGAAGCGTTCAAGTATTTGAATGGCAGCTCGGTCCTGACGCTCGATCAAAAGGCCGGCCTAGAGTTCGCATATATTGAGGTGCTGGCGCGTCCTTGGGAAAGGCGTGAGAGTTACGGCGTACCGAATCTTGAACGGTACGTAGAGGCCCATCCCGAGCTTTTCGTTCAGGCCGTCGCCTGGGCCTACAAACGCAAGGATGGCGCGACCGATCCTGCTGAGTTCCAAGTTCCGTCCGAACGCATCAAAAGTATGGCCGAGCGAGGCTACAAGCTGCTGGAAGCTATCCAGCGCATCCCGGGCCACAACGACCTCGGCGAGCTAGAGGCAACGCGCCTTGCGAAATGGATCGCAACCGTTCGCCAATCGTGCACCGAGCTGAGCCGCACCGACATTGCCGATGTATGTATCGGCAAAATGCTATCGTGCGCGCCGGTCGGCAAAGATGGCGTATGGCCTTGCGAGCCGGTGCGCGACGCTATGGAGGAAATCCAGTCCGAGTCCATGATGCAAGGTGCGCATACCGGCATCTACAACTCGCGCGGCGTTCATTGGCGTGGCGAAGGCGGTGAACAGGAGCGTGAACTGGCGGACAAATATCGCAAATGGGGCCAGGCGCTTCAGGTCACGCACCCTTTCGTTGCTTCGAGGCTCTTGATGGGGCTGGCCAAGACCTACGAGCACGAGGCGAGTCGCGAAGACACCGAAGCTGGGATTAGGCGCCGGCTGCGCTGAAACCCACCCTGTATGTTAAGGTGGCATTTCGATTTCGGCATCGGGTGGAAAACTCGTATAGCGACCAACCGCGGCTTGGCCCGCAACATATCGCCGACCTGTTCAAGCCCGGCGCGAAGGGGATCGTCGAGCAGGTGGGTGCGCCGCTGTGTGTGGTCTGGACTTTCGTGGCACCCAAGAGCTAGCTTCTTTTCCCTGACAAGGCGGCGGCAGCGACTACTTCACGCTCCCGGCGCACAGGACGAGCCGTTCGCCGATCATCGCTCCGAACCTGGCCACCGCGCCGGCGTCCAGGCCCGGCTGCGAGAGCGCCGCAACAGTTGCAGGGATCTGCACGCCAACGCGCTCGCACATGTCGGTCACGCGCCTTCGGATCAGCGGTAAGCCGAGACCCGCGTCGGCGGCGAATGCGGTCCAGCCCTTTGCATCCAGTTCTGCAAGCGTCGCTCGCTTTCCAATCCTCATCGCGAACTTCTGCGAAAGATCAGGATAGGCGACGGTTGCCAGCAAATCATAAAGCGGGGCTAGGCGTGGGCCTTCGTCGCCGTAGAGGATCGAAAAATTCTTTCCGTGCGCGTCAGCGTTTCCGGCGATCACATTGAAGATGACAGCATCGAGAAGCTTTAGGACATCGACCGCGGGTCTCGCAGCGAAGCGGCGGAGGAGCTCAAAGCAGTCCTTGAAGGTCGGCCCGCCCTCGCTGGCGTATTTGGTTTCCGGCGGCACGCCCAGCGCCTGGCAGAAGTCCTCCTGATGGATACGGTGCACATTTCCATCCTCGCCAATGGCGCGGTCGTAGCGTTCGACAAGGAGGAACGTTCGATCCCGCACGAGCCGCGGTTCGACTGGCGCGACATCGAGGCCGATTGAGGCGGCAAGACGCATCACAAAGGCCTCGTTCTCGGTCGTGGCCTTAAAGCGCGCTATCGGCGGTTTGAGAATATGCGTGGTCGGCTGACCCGGCGCAGGCAACGCCACCGCCCCGTCCACCAGAACCACTGGCACCTTCGATTGCGCGCCAGCGAGAGAGAGGCGCAATCCTTCTTCGCCTGCGAGCAGTGGGCGGACGGGCAGCGCATCCAGCACCCGGATCAAGCCTGCATCGTCAAGCGGGGTCGGCCGATGATCTAGGGCAGGAGCGGTCGGTGTTTCGCCGGGCGGCAGAAGTTGGAGTGCGCCCGCAACATCTCCCCCAAGGCGATCGAGGAGGGCGAAATCATTCGCGCGCGAAACGCCGAGTGCTTGCGCCGCGGCGTCGCGCTGGCTTTCTTCAGGCAAGAGTCCGCCGAAGAACGGACGGCATTCGCGACGGGTGAAAGGCTCCGCCCGCTTCGGCAGCGAAGCCGACAAGGGCAGCGCGTTCACATCGTTGAGCCACTCCGGCGCATAGGCAAAGCCCAGTTCCCCGTGCTGGTTCTGCGTCAGTTGGCCCACAAGGCGCCCGTCCCACCATATATCCAGGGTGCGCATCATGCCTTGCGCGCTCCTTTGGGTTCCGGAGGCGGCGTGATATCAAGCGAGCATCCAAGCGCGGCCAGGACCTGAAGCGTCTTGCCGATTTGCGCGGTCGGCTTGCCCGCTTCGAGATCGACGATAAAGCGCAGGCCGACGCCTGCCGCACCCGCAAGTTCGTCCTGCCGCAGGCCAGCTGCCTTGCGGGTGGTTCGAACAATGTCGCCGATCTCGGCGGGCGTGAGGTTGCGTCTGGCCATGATATTTACCGAGCGGGAAAGTATCATGGATTCTTGAAGAATGTCTACAAGAATTTCCCGCTCGGGAAAATTGGCGCTTGGAAGTGGCGTCATTCACTGAAAATGTCCCGCTCGGGAACACTGCTGCTTAAGTCACCACATCCGTCTGAATGAGTTTTAGCTTCGCCCGCAGCATATCGCCGACCTTGAACTCGGCGTCAGGCGGATCATCGAGAAGGTGGCATAGCGCTGCGTGGTCTGAACCTGCGTGTGGCCCAAGAGCTTGCCGATCATCGGCATGCCGCTCGAAACAAGCCCGCGCGGACAGGTAAAAATCTCGAATGACATCAAACTGTTGCGAAAGGTGTTGCGTTTGCGAACAGTGGCGCATAAAAGCGCGTTTCTCGGTGACGCGGGGTGGAGCAGCCCGGTAGCTCGTCAGGCTCATAACCTGAAGGCCGCAGGTTCAAATCCTGCCCCCGCAACCAAATCCCGCATTAATTGACGTCCTGCCTCGGAGGCAGCGTAGTCGGCCACGATCGATCCGCCGGATCGGCCGCTCGACGGCCTCACATCGTCAGGCTCACAACTTGAACGCCACAGGTTACGAACATCATCGCAACCAACCGCGGTAGCCTCAGCCGAACGCCTGGCTGCGCGCCCGCCGCGGCGAGACCCAATCGAACTCTGCATACATTCAAACGGCTAGAGCGAACAGATCTCAACTCGCCTTGCACTTGGCTTCGACAATCCGTCCCGTCGCGTCCTTGTAGTTGCACCAGCCGGGACGAGTCGCCTTGCCCACCAAGGTCGAACTTTCGATGCTGGACGGCGGTGGCGGGGGAGGGGGAGCGGCCGCCATCGGCGCCGTCGTGCAACCCCCTAGCAGAACCAAAATCGAAACCGCGCACAGGCTTTTCATTCGCATCTCCCGACAGCGGACGAATCCGATCCCTCCTTACACCACGCTCGATGACTTGAACATCGCCAACAAATGCGGCCAGCCCTTGCCAGCCCCAGGGACCGCGCGTTCCTTCCATTCAGCCACGGAGAAAGGGTTGGCGGCGGCAAGGCACAGGGGTTCGGGCTTTGAAAGCATTTAACAACGAGAGCAGCCAGACAGGGCAAAACGCCGGTCGCGTTGATTCGCATGATCGGTCGAGCGCATTGCCGGCCCGCCGGCTGCGCCGCCAGCGCGGCTCGTTCTTGACCAACGCCAGCTACTCGATTTCGAAATTGCCCGGCGGGATCGTCAGCCGGTAGGTCATCTTGCCGTCCGCGAACTCGACCTGCGCCGAGCCGTTGAGGGAGGCCGGCACGACGCGTTCGAGCGCCGCCGAGCCGAACCGCTTCTGACTGGCCTCGTCGGACTTCGTACTCGCCTCGCTCCATTCCAAGGTTAGCGCCCCGTTTTGGACATCCGAGCGGGTGGCTCTCAGGGTGATGCGCCCCTGCGGGCGGGCGAGCGCGCCGTAGCTGACGGAATTGACGGCGAGTTCATGCAGCGCAAGGCCGATATGAAGAGCGGCGTTCGGATTGAGGTAGGGTTTTTCGCCAACCAGGTTGACGCCGGCGTGCGGATCGGCGACGTAACGGCCGAGCTGGTGGGCGACAAGATCCTGCAACCTGGCGCCGCGCCAATTCGACGATGTGACCAGATCCTGCGTCGACGCCAACGATTGCAGCCTGCCGCGAAAGCGCACGAGGAACGCATCGATGCCGTTCGCGTGGCGGCCGGTCTGGGTCGCGATGCTCTGGATGATGGCGAGGAGATTCTTCGACCGATGCGCGACTTCCCGCAAGAGCGCACGCAGCGTTTGTTCGCGGCGCTTCTGCTCGGTGATGTCGACCGCCGTCGCGGTCAGGCCGAGCACGGCGCCCTGTTCGTCGCGGTCGCAGTCCAGCCATGCGGAGAACCAAACCGCTCCGTCGGCCGCCGGAAAACTTATCTCCAGATACTGCGACACGCCGGTCTCGGCCGCTTTGTCTTTCGCGGCGAGCCAATGATCGGCGGACGGAGCCGGCAGAAAATCTTTCGGCGCGCGGCCAACGAGCGAGGTTTGGCTCCATGACGCCGGGACGTTCTCGGCCCACGCGACCGCATCGGTCCTATCGCAATGAAAAACGACGATCCCCGCATTCGCCAGCGCCCTCCGGAGGCTTGTCTCCCGGCTTCCGATCCTTTTTTCGTCGACACGACCCATAGGAAACCGCTGTCCGTCTGCCGGTCGGCGCCGATACCCCGCCCCCACTTCCGGATACCGCGCTCTCGTCCTAAGCGGATGGACGGTGAAATAGTTCCTGGCATTCGCCAGGTCGCGCGACGCGTTCGGAACGCGAATTCGTTCAGGCGCGTCGGAGGAATCCCGAAACAACGGAGATGAGGAGGAAAGCGACCAGGATGACGACCAGGATCTGCGCGATTCCGGCCGATGCGCCGACAAGACCGCCAAACGCCAACGCGCCGGCGATCACGGCGAAGACGATGAAAACGAGCGCCCAATACAGCAATCACGGCCTCCGCTTGGTCTTTTTGCCTGAAGCAGTCCCGCCAAGACAAAAGCAGGGAACCGAAGCATACGGCGCTGGCGTCAGGCCGCAGCCTTGGCCTGCCGGTCGAAGAAGAGCGCCTGGCTGATCAGGGCCTTGACCATTTCGGGATTGAACGGCTTGGTCACGAGGAAAGCCGGCTCGGGGCGTTCTCCCGTCAGGAGGCGCTCGGGAAAGGCGGTGATGAAGATGACCGGAACCGACGCCGTCGAAAGGATTTCGTTCACGGCTTCGATGCCCGAGGTGCCGTCGGCCAGTTGAATGTCCGCCAGGATCATCTTCGGGCGGGTCTTGTTGAACAGCGCCGTGGCTTCCGTGTGCGTGCGCGCCGTCCCGACGACGCGATGGCCGAGGCTTTCGACCATCTCCTCGATGTCCATCGCGATCAGCGGCTCGTCCTCTATGATCATGATGTCGGTTGCGACCTGACGCGAAATCTCCGCGCTCGCCGTGCCGAGCAGGTCGCTGAATTCGTTGGCGTCGACGCCGAGAATTTCGGCCGCGTCGTCGTCGCTGAAGCCTTCAACGGCCACCAGCAGGAAGGCCTGACGCGGCATCGGCGAAATCGCGGACAGGTTGGCGGCCGTGCGCTGTTCCCACGCGGTCGGCGCATGATCCTCCGGGACGCGGATCGAAACGGATGTGAAAAGCTTGGCGAACACCTGGTAGAGCGCGATTTTCGGGCTGGACGCAGTCGGAAACATGCTCACATCGGCGACGATCGCCTCGAGCAGCGCCGCCACCAATGCATCGCCACTTTGCTGGGAGCCGGAAACCGCGCGCGAGAACCGTCGAAGATACGGAAGATGCGGCGCGATGTTGGCTGACAGACTCATCGAGTAGACCCCTGACTGAAATTTTTTGGAGAACTATGGAGGGCGGACAATTCGCGCGTTAAACGAAGATTGCAAGAAAAAGTTCCGTGGCTACGGAACGGAAACAAGCAAGAGGCGTTGCGGAGCGGATGTGGGCTGGGTTTCCCCGGGCGGGGACTATGGGAAACCGCAGGCGTCGTGGGACAAGGAATCGACGGTGAAATCGATGAAGGACAGCATCGCCTCGGGCGAAGCGGGTGGGCGTTCCGCGAGTGCGAAGGATCCATTGGGGGTCCATACGGAAATCGGCAGAAAATTGAAGCAGTATTACGACGAACTGATCGCCGATGAGGTCCCCGACCGATTCGCCGATTTGTTGACTCGTCTCGAAGCGGCGGAATCCGCGCAGAAGGGGAGCTGATCGCGGTGGTCGTCGCTCCGGAATTCAAGCGGGACCTGCTGACGACGATCCCCAGCTTGCGGGCTTTCGCGGTCTCGTTGACCCAGAACTCGGACAAGGCCGACGATCTCGTCCAGGAGACCCTGGTCAAGGCATGGGACAAGCATGCAAGCTTCCAGATGGGCACCAATCTCAAAGCCTGGCTGTTCACAATCCTGCGCAACGAGTTTTATTCGCAGATGCGCAAACGCGGCCGCGAGGTCCAGGATTCCGAAGGCGTCATGACCGAAAGGCTTGCGGTCCACCCAAGCCAGCACGGCAAGCTCGATCTCGCGGATTTTCGCGGCGCGCTGGAGCAATTGCCGGAAGATCAGCGCGAGGCCGTCATCCTGATCGGCGCTTCGGGTTTTTCTTACGAAGAGGCGGCGGAAATCTGCAATTGCGCAGTCGGCACCATCAAGAGCCGGGTGAGCAGAGCCCGAACGCGGCTTCAGGACATCTTGCAGATCTCGGGCGAAGCCGAATACGGCCCGGATTCGATCTCCGCCCAGGTCATGGGCTCGAATGCCGCCTGACGCCGAACCGCTATCACGGAGGCGCCCCCCGGCTGGTTACACTTGCGCGGGCGAGCGACGGATCGCCGAGACAATACCGTTGACGAGATCGTCGCCCCCGTAGGGCTTGCCGACGATCTCGACACCGGAAAATCGTCCGTCGAGAGCGCTCAGATCCGAGTAGCCCGAAGCGAACACGAACGGCACCTTGCGCTGGTAGAGACCAAGCGCGAAGTCCAGCGTGGAATCGCCCGCGAGCATGATATCGACCACCGCCGCATCGAAATTCCACGGCTCTTGCAGCGATCTGGCTTCGGTCACGGAATTGACGATCCTGACGTGGCGCGCGCCGGCATCAAGGCAGGTCTGTTCCACATCCATCGCAATCAGGAACTCGTCCTCCAGGAGCAATATGCGCAAACCGTCCAATGGCGCGTTCAAGTCATCACTCCCTCGGGTGAGGCTAAGGGATGCGGTGTGGAAATGGCTGTGTCATTTAAGTTTGACAGGGGATGCCTGCAAGAATGGATGGCGGAAACAACGACCCCAGCGGCCGCTGGCTGCTTGCGGCCGCTCACTGATGTTTTGATACGCGGGCGGAATTCGCGACACGCTTCCGCACAACATCCGATATGATCGCAATTGGCCGCAAGCGCCGGAACTAGCCGAACGCGGCAGCGTTGGCGTGCGTCAAATCAAGGAGTATCGTTCATGGCGAAGGATGTGGGAATGGATGCCGATCCGATGGCTGGAGAAAAGGCGACCGTGCGGGACCTGGAAGCCGACATCAAGCAGTTGCGCGATGATATCGCCAAGCTGACCGAACAGCTCTCGGCGACGGGGCAGCATTCCTACGGCGCCGCCCGGCGCGCGGCGAGCGAAGGCGTCGAGCACATCAAGGCGCAAAGCGAGGCGGCGCTCGATACGCTGAAAACCAACGCCCGCGATCTCGAGGACCAGATCACAACCAAGGTCCGCGAGAAGCCGATCACGGCTTTGGCCATCGCGGCCAGTGTCGGATATTTCTTCGCCATGATTTCCGGCCGCTGAACGCGGTCAATTCATGTTCGGAACACTCATAGCCAGTTTTGCCACGGGCGAGATCATGAACAGCCTCCAGCGCCTCAAGAAGGCGTTGGTCGCGTACACGGTTTCAGCCCTTTGTTTTGCGGTCGCGATCATTTTCCTCATGATCGCCGGGACGATCTGGCTGGCCAGGCGGTTTGGCGCGATCGAGGCGACGCTTGGCGTCGGCGTCGCTTTCCTGGCGATCGGGATTGTCGTCCTGGTCGTTCACAGGCTGACCTCAGGCGTCAAGGCGAAGGCCGTCAACACGCGACGCAACGACGATTTGCGGAAGGCGGCGATCGCCACGGGGATCGCGGTTTTGCCCACGCTTCTGCGTGGGCGCGCGGGCAAGGCCGCGCTTCTGGCCCCTGCCGTCGGCGCCCTGGCCTATGCTCTCTATCGCGAGAATTCCGGGCGCGGCAGGCGTCGTCGGTCGATGGCGGATCGTCTGCCCGACTGACAGCGCGCCTCAGTTCACATCGGCTTGGTCCATGCTGATTTCGGCACGGACGCCGTCGGGAAAAAATTCGTGCCTGACCTCGCTCGAGATCACTTTGGCGAGGCTCCGTCGGATCAGGATCATGCCGAAACCTTCGCGGTCGGGGTGTTGAACCGGCGGGCCGTCTCGCTCGATCCAGGTCACCAGGATGCGGCGTGCATGGCTTGCGCCCGACACGGTCCAGTCGACGCTTACCGAACCGCCGGCAACGGCCAGCGCGCCGTATCGCAGGGCGTTGCTGGCCAGTTCGTGCAAAATGATGCCAAGGCCGAGGGCCTGGTCCGGAGACAGGAAAACGTGTCCACCGCTCAGACGGATGCGCGGGTTTGTCTTGTCGTCGAAAGGCTGAACCTCGATCTGCACGAGTTCGTTCAGCGCTATGCCGCGCCATTCGCGGTCCGACAGCAGCCCGTGAGCGAGGCCCAGGGCCTGCAATCGCGAACTGAAAGCGTTGAGAAACTCGCGCGGTTCGCGCGCGTAGCGCACCGTCTGAGAGGCAAGCGCCTGGACGGTGGCGAGCGTGTTCTTGACCCGATGATTGAGTTCCCGCAGCAGCAGATGCTGGCGTTCCTCACCCAGCTTGCGCTCCGAAACGTCGTAGTTCACACCGAACACAAGCGAGGGCCTGCCGTCCGCCGTCCGCTCGACCACCCGTCCGCGGGAGGCCAGCCAGCGCGGCGGGTCGAAACCCTCGACACGGTATTCCCCGGAATACTCGTCGCTGTCGAAAAGCGATTCGCGAAACCAGTTGTCGGTCTGGCGAACATCGCGGCGGTCGATCGCCAGGAACAGCTTGCGCGCGCTGACCTGGCTCGTCGGCGGCAGGGCGAACAATTCCGGCAAGCTTTCGTCGCATTCGACCCTGCCGGCCGGAACGTTCCAGATCCAACTGGACAGGGACGCGGATTCGAGCGCGACAGCGCGACGCTTCTCTTCGCGCGCCAGCGCCTCTCGAGCGACGGCGCCCGTACGGCGGTCGTCCTTCAAGACGAACAGGCTGGCCGCAAGCGAGGCCAGGATCAGCAACTGGTCGATCAAGCCCTTCTCGGGCGGCGGCCGGCTGACGTAATCGAGGATGCAGAGAGTCCCCAGCCGCTCGCCCGCCACCACGATCGGCGCCCCGATGTAGAATCGGACGTTCAATTCACCGGTTACCAAGGGGTTGGCGGCAAAGCGCGGATCGAGCGTCGCGTCGGGAACGATCATGACGTCGTCGCCTGACGCGATGGCGTGAGCGCAGAAGGAAATGCTGACCGGGGTCTCACTTTCCTGCGTGCCGTAACAGGAGCAGAACCATTGCCGCTCGACATCGATAACGGTCACCAAGGCGACCGGAGCCGCGAACAAGGTGGCGGCCAGCGTCGTCAACCTGTCGAAATCGACGTCGTTGGAAAAACCCACCTGGCCGATCTCGCGAACGACCGACAGCCGCTGTGGCCTCAGGACGACGTTCAAAACGTCTTCTGGAAGGGTCGGTCCGCTCATCGGCGCGCGACCTGCGACGCCGAATTTGCAATTCCATCAGACGCAAGGCTAGGGCCGCGCCGTGCGAGACCCAGGCCGCCGCGCGGGGAACCATGCGAGAATCCGGACATTAATCCGGCGAGGGGTCCGAACTCGCGGCCCTTGCCATTGCCAGGAGATCGATTTTGGAAAAAACCATTACCACCGACAAGGCGCGCCAGGGCAAGAAGGGCCTCCCGGTCCTCAAGGTGCTGATCGGCGCTCTCGCGCTCGTGGCAATCGTATGGGGAGGACTTGAAATCTGGGGTTCGAATATCGCGCCGCCGGACGCCAATGCCAACGGTTCGGCAGCAACCGGAGCAAACACAACGCCCTAGCCTCGTTGTCTCAGAGGCAATCATGCCGCATTGGCTTTCGCGCCGACCGTCGATGGCACAAGCACGTTCAGGGCCTTTGGCAAGATTCTCAAAATGGTCGTCTTTTCGAGTTGGTTGAGTTCGCCGTCTATGACGCTGGCGAATTTACGATGGTCGGACAACAGGCGAATTTCGACAGCCTCGGACTCATGGATATCGACGTGGCTGTTGTCGCGCCATTTGCCGCGCAGCATGTTCAGACTGTGAAGCACCATGTCGACGCGCCGCTTGGCGACCGTCACATAAATTCCAAGAACGCCGCCGTCCGGTATGTCGGCGTAAGGAAGATGGCCCTCGCCGAACAGATTGTTGCTGACGCCGATACCCGATGTGCGCGTGGCGATCTCGGTATCGCCAATTCGCAGGCGAACCTTCAGCGAAGGCGGATTTTTCAAGGTGTGGAACGCCGCTCTGACCGACGCGCCGATCTTGCCTAGTCGAGAATTGAATTCCATCTTGTCACGCAGATCGACCATCTTGGCATGCAGGCCGATTGAAAACTGATGGACGAACGGCTTGCCGTTGGCCGTCGCCATGTCCACGCTTTTCACTTCGCCGGTCGCAAAGCTGTCGATGGCGGCATCGAGTTGCTGAGGAATAAGCAGGCTGCGGGCGAAGAGATTCATCGTTCCCGCCGGAAGGATGGCGAGCGTCTTGCCGGATTTCATCAGGATCGAGGCGGCGGCGGAAATCGTTCCGTCTCCGCCGCCCACGAGAACGGTCTCAACTCCATTCGCGGCGGCGCTGCGTTCGAGCGACTGGACCAACTCGCCGCCGGAGACGATTTCGAATGCGACTGAATGACCAGCCGAGGCCAGAACCTCGGCTGTCCGCTTAGTGAAGCTCTCGATATCGGTTGTGCGTAGGGTTCCGCCGTCACGGTTCAACACGGCGAGAAAGCGCATCACCCCTCCAACCGCGACGCGGCAGACAACCAGCCTCGACAACGCAAGCCCGCAATCATGGTTCCGTGTTTTCCTCGGTCGGGATCAGGCAAATTTTTTCGACGTTTGGATTGTTTTCGACCGCCTCCGGAACCGGCAGCGCATCGCGTCGTTGAAAGCCCGTGAGGAGGCGCCCGGCATCCCCAGCGACGGTTATCCTGGCGCCTCCGTGCATGAGATTTACGCACAAAAGGAGACTACCATGATCCGCAATCTTCTGGCTACCACGGCGCTCGTGACCTTGCTCACCGGCGCGGCCTATGCTCAGGATACCAACGCGACCACCACAGCGCCTGCGGCCACCGCTCCTGCCGACGGAATGGCGACGAAGCCGGTGTCGTCGAAAGGTTACCTCGCCTCCAACCTCATCGGCGAGACGGTCTATAACGGGACCGGCGACAATGCCGAGAAAATCGGCGACGTGAACGACGTGGTGATCGGCGCGAACGGCAGCGTGGACTCTATCATAATAGGCGTGGGCGGTTTTCTCGGCATCGCCGAAAAGGATGTCGCCTTCAACTACAAGGACATCGACTGGGCCGAGCGTGACGGCGATCGCTGGATCGTCGTGAACGCCACCAAGGATCAGTTGCAGGCGCAGACGGAGTTCGACCGGACGCCATACGATCCGGCGCCCGCCGCAATGGCGACCGCGCCTGCGGCCGACACGAATGCGGTGGCGCCTGCTGATACGAACGCAATGGCGCCGGCTGACAACGCCATGGCGCCGGCTGACACCGCAAAGGCTCCTGCACCGGCGGAGGCCGCCCAGGCTCCGGCGGCAACCACGACCGATACCACCACGACGGCAGCGATCGACAAATCGACGCTGAAGGAAATGCCCGCGGGCGACATTCGGGCCGAGGATTTGGTCGGCACGACGGTCTATGGCGCTTCCGACGCCAATCTCGGCGAGATCGGCGACGTGGTGCTGACGCAGGACGGCAAAACCGACGCCGTCATCATGGATGTGGGCGGCTTTCTCGGGATGGGCGAGAAGGAGGTCGCAGTCGGCATGGACAAGCTTCAGTTCATGACGGATGCCGACGGCAACAAGTATCTTTACACGACTTTCACCAAGGAACAGCTCGACGCGGCGGCCGCGTACGATAAGTCGACCTGGGCCGACAATCGCGACGCCCAGCGGCTGACGGTTCAGTAAACCGACGTCGGTAGCTACAAGAAGGCCCGCGCGGGAAACGGCGCGGGCTTTTTTGCGTCATCCACACTGGCAACGACAGCGCCCTTCGCGGTCAATTCCACCAGCGCCAAAGCCTGGTCGAGATGCACTGAGCGCCACGACAGCATCCGTTCGGCAAGCTCCAGACGAATGCGGAGAAAGGCCGGATCGTTCGAGCGATCGATCAGTTCGTGCGGGTCTTCTTGAAGATCGAAAAGGAGCGCCGGCAAGCCGCCTCCCAAATGCACGTATTTGAAGCGTTCGGACCGCAGGACCGCGAGACTGCATTCCGTCGACGCACATCCGAAATGCGTTTCCGGCCCGCCATCCGCGATCGACCGGAAATCGAACTCCCAATGCGCGCAATCACGCCAGTCGGAAGGCGCCACGCCGCGCAGGAAGGGCGATAGCGAACGTCCGTCCAGCCAATGCGGCTTTTGGCCGCCGATGAGATCGAGGAGAGTCGGCAGGACATCGACGGCCTCGGTGAATCGGTCGACAAGGGTTCCGGCCGCGCCGGTCGCATCCGGATCGCGGACGATCAGCGGCACGTGGTAACTCTGGTCGAAATAGCCGCCTTTGCCGAGCATATAATGATCGCCCATCATCTCGGCATGGTCCGACGTGAGCACGATCACCGTATCGTCCCAGGCGTCGGCTTGCCGCAGCGCTTGCCACAGGCGGCCGAGTTGGTCGTCGACCTCGGAAATCATGCCGTAGTAGATCGAGCGGATGGTGCGGAATTCCGCGTCGGTCCATTCCCGAACCAGGCCCTGCGCCCCCACGATGAAGGTATCCTTGCGCTGGCGCGCCAACTGATAGTCGAGCCACGGGTGCGACCGCGCCTCCGCCAACCAATCGGCCGCCCTGCCAAACGCCGGTCCGGCGGCGGGATCGTACATTTCGTTATAGGGCTTGGGCACGACGAAGGGCGGATGCGGGCTCAGGAAGGAGACATGAGCGAACCACGGCGCGCCGGCGTCCTGTTCGCCAAGCCAGCGGATGAACTCGCCGGCGAGGAACGCCGTCGGCGTCTCGTCGCGCGAATAGAGCGGAGGCGCACGCGACACCTCCGCGGTTCCGTCCACGGCGGGGCGATGAATGCCGGGATACCCGGCCGACACATTCAGGCCACGAGCGGCCAGCCAGGACAGCCAGGGCTTCTGGTGTTCCGGCATCAACTGCCGCACCGCGAATCCCGGCAGGACGCCCTCGTAGCTGCGCAGAAGCGCATCGGCCGGATGGTGCGTCGTCGGATCGGGCGAGACATCGGTATAGCCGAAAAGCGTCGGGTCGTAACCGCACCTGCGCGCCAATGTGGCGACGTTGTCGAAGCGAGCCGCGAGCGGGGTTCCGTTCCTGCAAACCCGGTTCGTCATCTGGTAGCGGCCCGTATACAGGCAGGCGCGGGCCGGCGAGCAGGGCGCAGCCCCGGCGTAGTGGCGCCTGAACATCACGCCCGACCGCGCCAAAGCGTCGATGTTGGGTGTCCGCAGGGTGGAATGGCCATAGGCGGAAAGGCAATCGCCGCGCCACTGGTCGCATGTAACGAACAGCACGTTCCTCCGACGTTCCGGCTTGGCGACGGAGGCTTCCGAAGTTGGCGTGAACGTATCCGGCAAATCCACTCCGTTCGATGAACAATCCATTCCGTGTTTGACCGCTTTCGTCGGACGCCGCCTGCACCGACATTGCGTCACGAAATGGCGAACGCCGTCAACATCAGGAGCGATGAAAATGCTCGACCAGATCAGAGGCCTGCATCACGTTACGTCGATGGCGCGCGAAGCCCGCCGCAACAACCGGTTCTTCACGCACGACCTTGGGCTGCGCCGGGTCAAACAGACGGTCAATTTCGACGCGCCGGACGTCTATCACCTCTATTATGGCGACGAGCGCGGCACTCCCGGGTCGGTGATGACCTATTTCCCGTTCCCGAACATCGGCCAGGGCCGTCCCGGCGCGGGCGAGGTCGGAACCACCGCCTTCGCCGTTCCGATGGGATCGCTCGCTTTCTGGGAGGAACGCCTGGCCAAGCTGGGCGCGACGGGCCTTGCAAGCAGCAACCGGTTTGGAGAGCCGCGTCTCGACTTCAAGGGTCCGGACAACGACAGCTTCGCGCTGGTCGAGATCGCCGACGATGCCCGCGCGCCCTGGACCAAATCGGGCGTCGCGTCCGACGAGGCGATCCGCGGATTCCACTCCGCGTCGCTGCGGGTCAGGGATGGCGGCTCGACCGAGGAATTGCTGCGGTTCATGGGCTATCGGACCGTCGACCATGGGGGGTCGGTCAAACGAATGACGATCGCCGGCGGCAACGGCGCCGACACGATCGACATCGAGACGGTCCCGGGCGCGAACTTCGCCGATCTCGGCGCGGGCTCCGTGCACCACATCGCCTTCGCGGTCGACGACCGGGCAAGTCAACTCGAAGCGCGCAAGGCGCTGCTCGACACGGGCTACCAGGTCACCCCGGTGATCGACCGCGATTATTTCTGGGCGATCTACTTCCGCGCGCCGGGCGGCGTCCTGTTCGAAATCGCGACCAGCGAGCCGGGCTTCGACCGCGACGAGGACGCGGCGCATCTCGGCGAGGCCCTGAAGCTTCCGACCCAGCACGAGCATCTGCGGCCCTTTCTCGAAAAGCACCTGCAGACGCTCGACGCGGAAGAGGAGGCTTAGATGTCGACCGATCTTTACGTCCATGCCCGTCTGCCCGGGAAACCGGGCGGGCCGCTGCTTTTCACCTTTCATGGGACAGGCGGCGACGAGCATCAATTTTCCGATCTCGGAAGAGTGCTGGCGTCCGATGCGACGATCGTCTCACCGCGCGGCGATGTCGCCGAGCATGGAGCAGCGCGGTTCTTCCGGCGCACGGCCGAAGGCGCCTACGACCTCGTCGATCTCGCGCGGGCCACGACCAAAATGGCGCGCTTCGTCGACGCGCACCGGCTTGCCGCGGGCGGGTCGTCCGTGTTCGGGCTCGGCTATTCGAACGGCGCCAATATCCTGGCGTCGATCGTCTTCGCCAGGCCGGACCTTTTCGACAGGATGATGCTGATGCATCCGCTGATCCCGTTCGCGCCGGCGATCTCGGGCGCAATCGAAGGCGAGGTCCTGATCACGGCCGGACGGCGAGACCCGATCTGCCCGCCAGCCCTGACGGGCCGTCTTGCGGACTCCATGCGGACGGCCGGCGCGAACGTCGACCTGCAATGGCATGAGGGCGGCCATGAAATTCGGCAATCGGAGATCGAGGCGGCGCGGCAGTTCATGGCGCGCCAAGCTCAACCGATTCGGACGGGCGTCTGAATCCTACCCCATCGATTCGCCCGAACTCGACTTGGCCGGGTCGATGGTCGGGATTAGTTCGAAATCCGCATAGAAATCATTGTAGTCGCAGGTGAGTTCCTCGCCGGCGGCGATGTCGCGCAACGTCGCGCCATGGCCGAAATCGGAAAAATTGGTGTTCGGGTTCGTGGAGTGGTTCATGAACCGGCCGTTGTCAACTTCATAGACGATGAATTGAGGCTGGTCGGGGCTCGGATAGGCGTAACGGTCGAGCAATTCCTTCAGGACGGGAGGAGCGGCCTCGTAGTCGACAACCGGGATCAGCCGATCGAAACCCGCCTCCAGACGCCAGATCGGCGTACCCTTGGCGATCGGGTCGGCGGCAAAGACCCCGACGCCCTCGACCTGGCTTGCCGCAATATACGTTCTGACCAGAAGCATGATCGCCCTTTCGCTCGCGCCTCCATGCCGCCCGTACGGACGGATTGCAAGGTCGTTTTTGCCCGATCGTTCGCGCTTGCCCTCAGGTGCCGCAGAAGGTTTGCAACACGCGCTGGTCGGGCTGCGGGGGTTCGGCGTAGCGGGCGAAAGCCGGCTGCTCGACGAAGGGCGTGGCGAGGACCTGCATCATCTCCTCAAACGGGGCGAAATCCTGGCGGTCAACGGCCGCGCGGATCATCGCCTCGACCAAATGGTTGCGCGGGATGTAGGCCGGGTTGACGGCGGTCATCGCGGCTCTCCTGTCGTCATCATGTTCCCGCTCCAGCGCGAGACGGGCACGCCAGCGCTCGGCCCAGGCGTCGAACGCGGTCGGATCGAGGAACAGGCCCCGGACCGCATCGTTGCCGCCCGGTGTCAGCACCTCGGCGAGCGCGCGGAAGGTCAGGGTGAAGTCGGCGCGGCCGGCGGCCATCGCGGACAGGAGGTCCTGGACGAGGGCGTAGTCATCCCGCCGTTCGGTCCGCAACCCGATCTTGCGCCGCAGCCCGGCCAGGTAATGCGCCTCGAAGCGCGGCCGAAAGCCGCCGATCAGCCTTTCGGCTTCCGCGAGGGCCGCGTCGGGATCGGCATCGAGCAGAGGCAGCAGCGTCTCGGCCAGCCGCGCCAGGTTCCACTGCGCGATGCGCGGCTGGTTGCCGTAGGCATAGCGCGCGTCGCGGTCGATCGAGCTGAAGACCGTGGCCGGATCATACTCGTCCATGAAGGCGCAGGGGCCGTAGTCGATCGTCTCGCCGGCGAGCGAGCAATTGTCGGTATTCATGACGCCGTGAATGAAGCCGACAAGGAGCCAGCGCGCTACGAGATACGCCTGCGCGCCGATGACGGCGTCGAGCAAGGCCTGGAACGGGTTCGGCGCCGAGGCCGCCAGCGGATAGTGGCGCGCGATGACATGCTCGGCGAGCAGGCGTATGCCTTCGGCGTCGTCGCGCGCGGCAAAAAATTGGAATGACCCGACGCGGATGTGGCTGGCCGCGACGCGCGTCAGGATCGCGCCGGGCAGCAGATCCTCGCGCACGACCTGTTCGCCGGTCACGACAGCGGCGAGTGCGCGCGTCGTCGGCACGCCAAGCGCGGCCATCGCCTCGCTGACGACATATTCGCGCAGGACCGGTCCCAGCGCGGCGCGCCCGTCGCCGCGGCGCGAAAAGGGCGTCGGGCCGGAGCCTTTCAACTGGATATCGCGCCGCATGCCGTCACGGTCGATCACTTCGCCGAGCAGGATCGCGCGCCCGTCGCCCAGTTGCGGCACGAAACTGCCGAACTGATGCCCCGCATAGGCCGTCGCCACAGGTTCCGCACCGCCCGGCAAACCGTTGCCCGAAAGCATGGCGACGCCGTGCTCGCCGGTCAGCCAGCCGGCGTCCAGCCCGAGGCTGTCAGCCAGCGCGATATTCAGCTTGATCAGCCTGGGCGCGGAAACGCGGGTCGGCATGGTGCGCACGAAGAACCGGTCGGGCATGCGCGCGAAGCTGTTATCGAACGGCGGTGAAACGGTCATCGGACAAGCCTTCGCGTACTGTCGACCGGATGGCGTCGACACGGCCGCAGCGCTGGAGATAGGTCGGTGGATCGGACAATGCCACGGGCTTCGACAAAGCCCGTGTGCGATTGGATCGACTTGCACCGACGCGCGTTTTGCGGCACCGCACCGTCGCTGCCGCTGCATCGCCCGACCAAATCCCCCAACCGGATACGTGTCATGTCGTCACCTTACGTCCTGCCGATCCTGATGCTGATCGCGTCGAACGTCTTCATGACGTTCGCCTGGTATGGCCATCTCAAATACACATCCTCGCCGCTCTGGGTCGTCGTTCCCATCTCGTGGGCGATCGCCTTCTTCGAATACTGGCTCGCGGTGCCGGCAAACCGCATCGGCCACGAGGTCTATTCGGCGGCCCAACTGAAGACGATGCAGGAAGTCATCACGCTCGTGGTCTTCGCCGGCTTCTCGGTGGTGTTTCTCAAGGAACCGCTCGGCTGGAATCACCTCGCCGGCTTTACGCTGATCGCGGCGGGCGCCGGTCTCATCTTCAAATGGTGAGATGTCGTCACCGCCCAGCCTTTCCGACTGGCGGATGGCCGTCTCGCGGGATGCGCCGGCGGACCCGGTCCTTATAAGCCCGACGTTGACCTCAGGTCTCCGGTTCGCTGTCGCCCCTGGTGCTCGTGCTCGCCAGCGCATGGCGGATGCGCGCCTCCTCGAGATCGAGCTCGCGCTCGATGCGCCGTCGCGCTTCGTCCGAGAGCCGGTTCTCGACGAAGGCGGTGTCGATCGCCTGGCGCTCGGCGTCGAGCAGCCGAAGTTCGATGGCGATGGCGTCGGCGACGGGATCGTCCGCCGTGCTGACGTCGGCGGTCGCGGTGAGTTGCTGATGCCGATCCATGAGATGGCGGCGCACCGATTCGATGGCTGCGGGCGGCTCGCCATCGATCAGATGCGTTTCGAGTTCGTCGAGCGCCGCCTCGATGCCGCCAAGGCGCACCGCCTGTTCGGCGCGCTTGCCGGCGCTCGCTTCGTCCGCGCCGAGGCTTGAAAGGCCAAGCGCCCGCACCAGCGGCGGAAGCGCCGCGCCGAGCCCGATCAGCGTGATCGCGATGACGCTGAAGGTGGCGATCAGCACCAGATCGCGGTACGGAAACGGCTGGCCTTCCACCGTCAGCGGGATCGATAGCGCGGCAGCGAGGCTGACGACGCCGCGCAGGCCCGCGAACGATATGAGAAACGGCATGCGCCAGCCGGGCGTCGGATCGGCGCGCCGAATGGCCGGCACGATCAGGCGAGGGATGTAGGTCGCCGGATAGACCCAGACGAAGCGGACAAGAACGACCGTCGCGCTGACCAGCGCTCCGGCGATCAAGAGCTGCGTCCAGTCGCCTTGGGCCAGACCGAGAACGACAGCGCGCGCCTGGAGGCCGGTGAGCAGGAATACCAGCGCCTCGATTCCCCAGACGATCAAATTCCAGATGAAGAAGCCCTGCAGGCGGGTTTCGGGACGAATGAGCTTGCGGCCGTTCCAGGATACGTAAAGTCCTGCGGCCACGCACGCCACGACGCCCGACCCGCCGACCTGATGGGGCGGCCAGAAGGCGATGAACGGAGACGAGAGCGCGAGCAGGACCTCGGCGCGCGGATCCGTCGCAAGGCGACGCAACTGCAGCATGATCCAGCCGACGCCTATCCCAAAGGCAAGTTCCCCGCCGACGATAAGCGCGAAGCGGCTTGCCGCTTCCGGCAACGAGAAGGCTCCGGTCGTCACGGCGGTCAGCGCGAAACTGAAGGCGACCAGCGCGGTCGCGTCGTTGACTAGGCTTTCGCCTTCGAGGATCGTCATCAGGCGCTGCGGCAGGCGCATGGCGCGCAGCACCGCCATGGGCGAAACCGCGTCGGGCGGCGATACGATCGCGCCGAGCAGGAATCCGACCGCCCAAGGCGCGCCCAGCGCATAATGCACCACAACGGCGACCGCCAGGGTGGTGAACAGCACGCAGCCGATCGCCAGCAGCAAAATCGGTCGGAGATTGCTTTTGAAACCGCGCCAACTCATCCCGACCCCCGACGAGTAGAGCAGCGGCGGCAACAGCACCATCAGCACGAAATCGGGATCGAGCGGCACGTCCGGCGCACCCGGCGCGAATGCCAGCGCGCCCCCGGCGACGAGCATCAGGATCGGAGAGGCAATCTTCAGGCGGCGCACCGCCACGCTCAGCATGGCCACGAGCAGCGCCAAGATGAGATAGGTCGCGAGCGCTGCCTCATGCATGCCGGCGATCTAGCCCGCCGGCGTCACGAATGGGAAGAGCGGGATATGCCTCAGTCTATTGGATTCGAGCCGATTCGGACGTAAGCGGACCGAGTGGGAACAGTCCAGCGCCCGTCAATTCTTCAGAGGAGGATCGAGGTCGATGGCCGCCTGATGATACCAGCATTCATCATACGCCACGCGCGCGGGCTGCTTGCGCGGCATTGCCAGAACCTGGCTCGCGCTCTCCACGAAAGACCCGCCGGCGCGGCCGCGCACGGGAAATTCGTAAATCTTTGCCGAAGGGCGCTCGAAGGGAGAGTTCATCTTTTTCTGGCTCCGATGTGGAGGACGCAACCCCAATTGGGGAGCCGCAGTTCCGTATCGTATGTGATATAATGCATGCCCACGATTTTGGCAACCTGCTTACTTTTAGATCAGTTTTTGCTTATCATTTAGGCATACTGTTATTCTGCTTGCCGTCATCGATTAGCGTTTCGAAAAGCTTCAAGGTCCGGTATTTCGCGCTCTTTGGGCGAGCGCGTGTGTTGAAGCCGTTAGGCTCGGGTTGCAAAACGAAACTGGCATGCCCCTTGCGTCTTCACCATTGGACGGGAGTGGCGATCATGCGATCGCCGTTTCCGCAATCAATCGCGAACCCAGAGGCCCTCGGTGACAAAGTACAAGCTCGAATACATCTGGCTCGACGGCTACACCCCCGTCCCCAACCTGCGCGGCAAGACGCAGATCAAGGAGTTCGAAACGTTTCCGACGCTCGAGCACTTGCCGCTCTGGGGTTTCGACGGAAGCTCGACGATGCAGGCGGAGGGCGGAAGCTCGGATTGCGTCCTCAAGCCGGTCGCGCTCTTTCCCGATCCCGCGCGCACCAACGGCGCCCTCGTGCTGTGCGAAGTCATGATGCCGGATGGCGTCACCCCGCACGCGTCCAACAAGCGCGCCACCATCCTCGACGACGAGGGCGCCTGGTTCGGCTTCGAGCAGGAGTATTTCTTCTACAAGGACGGCCGTCCGCTCGGCTTCCCGGGCAGCGGCTATCCGGCGCCCCAGGGCCCGTACTATACCGGGGTCGGCTACAGCAACGTCGGTTCCGTCGCGCGCAAGATCGTCGAGGAGCATCTCGATCTCTGCCTTGCCGCCGGCATCAACCACGAGGGCATCAACGCCGAAGTGGCCAAGGGCCAATGGGAGTTCCAGATTTTCGGCAAGGGGTCGAGGAAGGCCGCCGACCAGATGTGGATGGCGCGCTACCTGATGCAGCGCCTGACTGAATCTTACGGGATCGACATCGAATATCACTGCAAGCCGCTCGGCGACACGGACTGGAACGGATCGGGCATGCATGCCAACTTTTCGACCGCCTACATGCGCGAAGTGGGCGGCAAGGCCTATTTCGAAGCGCTCATGGCCGCCTTCGACCAGAACCTGATGGATCATATGGACGTTTACGGCCCGGACAACGACAAGCGTCTGACGGGCAAGCACGAGACGGCGCCGTGGAACAAGTTCAGCTACGGCGTGGCCGATCGCGGCGCTTCGATCCGCATCCCGCACAGCTTCGTCAACAACGGCTACAAGGGCTATCTGGAGGACCGTCGTCCGAACTCGCAGGGCGACCCCTACCAGATCGCGTCGCAGATTTTGAAGACGATCTCCTCCGTGGCGATCGAGACGAAGGTTTCAGCAGCAGCCTGATCGGCCTGCCGATTGCAGACCGGCGCGATCTTGTTCGTCGCGCCCGAATCGCTTTGGACTGATTTGGATATGGAAAGCGTCCTCGGTCAGTATAGGTAGTCGGAGGCATTAGGCAAACCGCTTGACGACGTAGATGAAATCCGTCGGCAACGAAGCGTCCTCCAAAATTTTGTAGCCGAGCCTCTCGTAAAACGTCAGCGCATCGGAATTCGCCGGGCTGACCTCAAGGTGAAGCCCGCTCGACCCGGCACGGGCAAGCCGATGTTCGAGGTGCGCGACCATCCGCCGGCCGATGCCTCGCCCGCGAGCCCGCGGCAGCAGATCGATGTGGCCATGCGAGGGATAATCCGCAAGCACCGCCGTAACGTCGAAGTTTGTCGCGTGGATCGCGTGTCGCGCCCAATCGCTGCCGCTCCAATTCGATTTTTCCGGTCCGGGATCGGGTATCCGAGCACGCAATCGCGAATACCATTCCAATTCTAGCCTGGCGTTGAAGGCGTGAGTATCGGCCGCGCCGAACAGGTAGCCGCAAACGCCATCTCGATCCTCAAGAACGAAGGCGAGGTCTGGTTCGAGCACCTGATAAGGCACCGCGTAGATCAGACCGAGAAGCGTCGGATCATCTTCGCGGTCGGTCGCATCCCGGCCGGAATTTCCGGTCTTGAGGCAAATCAGGCTGATCGCGTCGTGATCGTCGGCTGTCGCCTGGCGCAGGACAAAGCCGCCGCCGAAATCGAGAATCACGGCGGCAGGAGCCGGAAATCCGAGCCCTCCGGCAACAGTTGCCCGCCATCCACGACGATGGTCGCGCCGGTGATGTAGCTCGCATCGTCGGAGGCGAGGAACAGAAAGGCGTTGGCTACGTCGCGCGGGCTGCCGAGCCGTCCGAGCGGGATCGAATCCTGCATGCCCTTGATGAACGCCGGGCCACGATGCAGTTGGATCGCCTCGGTCATGATGTTGCCCGGCTCGACGCCATTGACCGTGATGCCGTAGCCGGAGAATTCCAGCGCGGCCGAGCGGATGAAGCCGTTGATGCCGGCCTTGCTTGCAGAATAATGTCCGTGGCCCGGGCTGGTGACGTGCGGGCCGGTGATCGACGAGGTGAACAGCATTCGTCCAGAGCCTTGGCGCTTCATCGGGACGAGCGCGGCGCGAGCCGCGTTGAACGCGCCGCGCAAATTGACCGCCATGACGCGGTCCCAATCCTCCGGGCTCGTGTTTTCGATCAACTGCCAGGGATAGATGCCCGCGTTCTGAACGACGATGTCGAGCCGTCCGTATTCGCCGAGAGCCAGCGCGACAGCCGACTCGGCGTCCTCTATTCGCGAGATGTCCGTAGCGAGGAAAGCCGCGCCGATTTCATCGGCCGTGGCTTTGCCCGCATCCGCTTCCCTGTCGGCGAGCGCCAGTCTTGCGCCTTCCTCCGCGAACCGGAGCGCAATGCCCTTGCCGATGCCACGCGCCGCCCCGACGATCAGCGCGACCTTGCCCTCGAGACGTCCCGTCATGCGAGCCTCTGCCGGATCTTCTGTTTGAAGGCGTCGAGCAGCACGGCGGCGAGCACCAGCAGCCCGTGGATCAATTGCGTGAAATTCGCCGGCAAGCCCATCAGGTTGATGGCCGTGTTGATGGAGGAGAGCAGCAGCACGCCGGCATAGACGCCGGGCAGCGAGCCGACGCCGCCCTTCAGGCTGACGCCGCCGATGACCACGGCCGCGAAAGCGTTGAACAGCAGCCCGATCCCGAGATTGGCGGTCGCGCCCGACGTCCTGATGGCCAGCAGCCAGCCCGCCAGACCGGCAATGGCGCCGGCAAGAATGAAGGCGATGATCAGGTTGCGGTCGACGCGAATGCCGGCCCTGAAGGTCGCCGTCTCGTTGCCGCCGATCATGATCAGGTGCCGGCCGAAGGGCGTCTTTGACATGATCAGCGAAAAAACGGCGAAACAGACGATCGCCATCCAGGCGGTGAGAGGCAGTCCGAGCAGGCGCTGGATGCCGAACCAGCGGATCGACGGCGCGAGGCCTTGCGCTGAACTGCCGCCGGAAATCACCAGCACCAGGCCGCGCACCCAGATGTAGGAGGCGAGCGTGATGATGAACGCGCTCATCCTGACCTTGACGACGAGGATGCCGTTCAGCGCCCCGATCAAGGCGCCGACCGAAAGCGCGATCAGCAGCGACACGGGCGCCATCAGCCAGGTGGGCGCCATCGTGAGCCCGAGCCCGATCCCGGACTCGCAGAACAGCACGCCGACGACCATCGCGCCGAGCCCTGCGACCGATTCGACCGACAGGTCCATGTGACCGGCGATGATGACCAAAGCCAGGCCGATCGACATCACGCCGAGCACGCTCGACGCCTCGATGACGTTGGCGAAGATGCCGAGCTGGAAATAGTTCGGAACGAAGAGCGAGAAGACGACCAGAACGAACAGCAGCATGAACCAGACGAGGTTGTCGAGAATGAACTCAAGGGTACGCCGGCTGCGGGGGCTCATCGCGGGCCGGAAAGTGATCGGTGTGTGGAAGGCGAGTGTTGGCCGCGTGGCCCGTGCCGGCCCTGCCAGGCATCTCTCTCCGCATGCGGAGAGAGAGACGCTGCCATTTCAGGTGCGGACAGGTGTGAACGGCCGGCCGCTTCGCTCTTCTCCCCGGACTTACGGGGAGAAGATGCCGGCGGGCGGGTGAGGGCGCGCGCAAGCATCAAAGGTGTTTTTGCCGGCATCCCGTCGCTCACTCGACCGGCTTGATCGTGTCGGTCGGCGGCTTCATATTGCCCCAGAAGGCGGGATTGTCGATGTTGTCCGTGGTGATCGCCGCGCCTGGGATCTTGATGTTGGGCCCCCAGGCCTCCTTGGTCACGGTCGACTTCAATCCCAGCACGTCGTATTCGCCTGGCTTGATCTCCGCCTTGGCGACGACCTTGTCCATGAACATTGCGACGGCCGCGGCCTGCGCGTAGAGCGGTTGCTCGACCTCGACGTTGAGCCAGCCCTTGCGGATCAGGTCGAGACCGACCGGCGCGCCGTTCGAACTCATCATCATCACGTCGCCCGGCTTCTTGCCGGCCGATTCCAGCGACGCGACGGCCGCGACCGAGAGGTGGGCGGCGTGGCTGAAGATCAGGTCGATGTCGGGATTGGCGAGCATCTGGTCGGATACGATCGTGCCGGCGTTGCTCGCCTCCCACTGCATGGCAGGCAGCGAAATGATCTTCACGTCCGAAAACGCCTTCATCTTTTCCTCGAAGCCCTTCTGGATGTCGAGCGTGTAGGGATCGGCTGGATCGCCCAGGATCTGCAGGACCTTGCCCTTAACCGCGCCGTTCCTGGCGGTCAGGAGCTTTTGCGCGCTGTCGGCGGCGACGTGTCCGATCTCGACCGTGCCCGCGACCGAGGTGAAGGACGAGGGCGTCGAGGTGATCTGGCGGTCGAACTCGACGACCGGGATACCGGCGGCCATGGCCGCCTCGATCGAAGGCTTCAAGGCGTTGAAATCGACGGCGGCTAGGACGATCGCCGCGGGCTTCAGCGCGATCACATCGTTCATCTGGCTCTGCTGCGCGTCGGTCTTGTTGTCCGCGTTGAGCGTCTGCATCTCGTAGCCGACCTGCTTCAGGAACATCTCCAGCGCGCTCACCGAGCCGGTCTGGAATTCGTCGAGCAGGGTGGGCACCATGTAATAGACCTTGCCCTTGGACTGGGCGAACGCCGGCGTCAGCATGGCGAGCCCGAGCGCCACGATGCCGAACAAGGCTAGCAGTCTTCGCTTCATATCATCGCTCCTGTCGCGCCGGACACGATCGCTGAACCCGCCGCGCCGGCGCCGGCGAGGGTTTGGCCGGTGATCATGTCGATCACCGCATCTGGACTGGTTCGATTGGTCGCGACATCGCCGGCCACGACGCCCTGGCGGATCACGACGATCCGGTCGGCGACCTGGAAGGCCTGCTGCATGATGTGGGTGATGATCACCACGCCGATGCCCTGGCCGGCGATCTTGCGGATCATGTCGAGACCGCGCCGCGTCTGCTCGACGCCGAGCGCGGCGAAAGGCTCGTCGAGCAGCACCAGCTTGCCGCCCCAGTGGACGAAGCGGTTGAGCTCGATCGCCTGGCGCTGCCCGCCCGAAAGGTGCTCGACCTTGGCGCGCAGCGAGGGGATGCGGGTGCCGGCGTTGGCGAGCGCCTTGGCGACGATCGTTTCCATCGCGCGCTCGTCGAGCACCGGGATGCCAAGCACCTTGCGCGTAATCTCGCGCCCCATGAAGAAATTGGCGACGACGTCAACGTTCGTGCACAGCGACAGGTCCTGGTAGACCGTCTCAATGCCGGCTTCCTTCGCCTCGGTCGGCGTCCTGGCAAGAAACGGCTCGCCGTTGAACAGCATGCGGCCCGAACTCGGCTCGAGCCCGCCGGCGATGATCTTGACCAGCGTCGACTTGCCGGCGCCGTTATCGCCGAGCAGGGCGACGACCTCGCCCCTCCCGATCGAAAACGAAATGCCCCTGAGCGCTTGAATCGCGCCGTAGTTCTTGGTGATGGCCTCGAGCGCCAGGAGAGGTTCGGTCACGCCGCGTATCCTTTCCTGTCAGCGGTTTATTGCCAAGGCGCGCGGAATTTTCGGAAACTTCGCATCGCCGCCCGGTCGCGTCAACGGGATTCAGGAGTGTATGTCGGCGGGCGCGGACCGCGTCTTGCAGCCCCGGCTTTACGCATCGCAAAAACTACGCTCAAGATGGCATCCTCAGCGAAGACTAGGAAACGGCCGCATGACCGCAACGCCGTCCATCGAAAGCCTGCATGCCGCCTGGATCGCGGCTTTCGACAGCCACGACCTCGACCGCCACATGGCGCTTTACACGGAGGACGCCACTCTCTTCGGTTCGGTCGACACGCTGCAGGTCGGGCGCGACGCGATCCGATTGTATTTCGACGGGCGTGGACCGGCGATGCGGGTGAAATCCTATCCGCTGCCGGATGTGCGCGAGATCGCTCCCGACGTGGCCGTGACCGCCGGCCACGTCGATTTCGCCGATGGCGACGCGCCGAGTCCCTACCGCATGACCTGGGTGCTGGTCAGGCGCGACGGAAACTGGAAAATCACGCAGCATCACGGTTCCCCGCGAACGGGCGCATGAGCGGCTGCGGCGTCTAGCCCCTTGCCGCAGTGCGAAATATGATCTGTATGTCGATGCCGGCCTTGGTCGGGCACTCGAAACCGGAAGCCCTGGATGTGCGGGATTGTTGGCCTTTTCCTAAAAGACAAGACGCTCGAGCCGCGGCTCGGAGCGCTGCTGTCTGAGATGCTGGTCTCGTTAAGCGATCGTGGCCCCGACAGCGCCGGCATCGCGATCTATGGCGCCACGGACGGGACGCATGGCAAGATCACCCTTCAGTCGGCCGATCCGGACGCTGATTTCGGCGGTCTGGACGACGAACTCGGCCATGCGCTGGGCGTCGACGTCAAGGTGCTGGCCAAGTCGACGCATGCCGTCGTCGAGGTTCCGGCGGGCAAGCTCGACGCCGCCCGCGCCGCGATCCTTGCGCTGCGGCCCGCCGTTCGCGTCATGGGCGTCGGCGAGGTTATCGAAATCTACAAGGAAGTCGGTCTGCCAGAGGCGGTCGTGAAGCGTTTCGGCCTGACCTCGATGACCGGCACGCACGGCATCGGCCACACCCGCATGGCGACCGAATCGGCGGTCACCACGATGGGCGCGCATCCGTTCTCGACCGGGCCGGACCAATGCCTCGTCCACAACGGATCGCTGTCCAACCACAACAATGTGCGCCGCGAATTGAAGCGCAAGGGCGTGCGGTTCGAAACCGAGAACGACACCGAGGTCGCCGCCGCCTACATCTCTTCGCGCATCGACGAGGGCAGCAATCTCGGCGAGGCGCTCGAAGGCACGCTGAGCGATCTCGACGGCTTCTTCACCTTCGTCGTCGGCACGAGGAACGGCTTCGGCGTCGTGCGCGATCCGATCGCCTGCAAGCCGGCGGTGATGGCCGAGACCGATCGATACGTCGCCTTCGGCTCGGAATACCGCGCGCTGGCCAGGCTTCCCGGCATCGAGGACGCTAGGGTCTGGGAGCCGGAACCGGCCAAAGTCTATTTCTGGGAACGTTGATGCCGACAATCGATCTCGCGATCTCCACGCTGCGCGCGCTGAACGGCGCGCTGCACGCCGTTCGGCCGGGCTCGAACGATACGGCCTGGGAGGTACTCAATCCAAAGGGCAGCCACGCGGTGGCGGCCGGCGTCGATGCGGCGATTGTCATCGAAGTGCGCGGCAGCGTCGGTTATTACTGCGGCGGCATGAACGCGCACGCGACCATCACCGTGCATGGCTCGGCGGGGCCGGGCGTGGCGGAAAACATGATGTCGGGCGCGATCGTGGTGAAGGGCGACGCCAGCCAGTATGCCGGCGCGACGGGACGCGGCGGGCTGCTGGTGATCGAGGGCAACGCCTCGTCGCGCTGCGGCATCTCGATGAAGGGCATCGACATCGTCGTGCGCGGGTCTATCGGCCACATGTCGGCCTTCATGGCGCAATCCGGCAATCTGGTTGTGCTCGGCGACGTCGGCGAGGCGCTGGGCGATTCGATCTACGAGGCGCGGCTGTTCGTGCGCGGATCCGTAAAGAGCTTGGGCGCGGACTGCGTGAAGAAGAAAATGAAGCCGAAGCATCTGGAGCGGCTGCGCGTGCTGCTGGACAAAGCGGGGGTAAGCGGCGTCGCGCCGGAAGAGTTCACGCGGTATGGGTCGGCAAGGACGCTTTATAGCTTCAATATCGATAATGCCGATGCGTATTGAGGGGCGGACGGTGCCGCTGATCCTCCCCTGCGAAGCGGGGGAGGGGGACCGCCGTAGGCGGTGGAGGGGGCGTCGGCACCGCTCTGCCTCTCACGCCTGGCATGATTATCAGGGCATTGGAGAGAACGGCGCGTGGACGCCCCCTCCACCATGCTGCGCATGGTCCCCCTCCCCCGTAAACGGGGGAGGATCAGCGGCGTCCGTTACGCCAAGAACGAATCAACGAGCATGACCTACCGCAACCCGCCGACCAGCCCACGCAAATCCGCCACCTTCGATGATTACACGCTGTCGGAAATCCGCCGCGCGGCCGCGACCGGCATCTATGATATCCGCGGCGGCGGGGCGAAGCGCAAGCTGCCGCATTTCGACGACCTGCTGTTTCTCGGCGCGTCGATCTCGCGCTATCCGCTCGAAGGCTATCGCGAGCGCTGCGGCACGAACGTCGTGCTCGGCGCGCGGCATGCGAAGAAACCGATCGAGCTGAAAATCCCGATCACGATCGCGGGCATGAGCTTCGGGTCATTGTCGGGTGCGGCCAAGGAAGCGCTTGGGCGCGGCGCGAGCCTCGCCGGCACCTCGACGACCACGGGAGACGGGGGCATGACGGAGGAGGAGCGCGGCCATTCCTCGATTCTCGTCTACCAGTACCTTCCGTCACGCTACGGCATGAATCCGCGAGACCTACGCCGCGCCGACGCCATCGAAATCGTCGTCGGCCAAGGCGCAAAGCCGGGCGGCGGCGGCATGCTGCTCGGCCAGAAGATCTCCGACCGCGTCGCCGACATGCGCACGCTGCCCAAGGGCATCGACCAACGATCCGCCTCGCGCCACCCCGACTGGACCGGGCCGGACGATCTCGAGATCAAGATCCTGGAACTGCGCGAGATCACCGATTGGGAGAAGCCGATCTATGTCAAGATCGGCGGCGCGCGGCCCTACTACGACACGGCGCTCGCGGTGAAGGCCGGGGCCGATGTCGTGGTGCTCGACGGGATGCAGGGCGGCACGGCGGCCACGCAGGAGGTCTTCATCGAGCATGTCGGCCAGCCGACGCTCGCCTGCGTGCGCCCTGCCGTCCAGGCGCTGCAGGACCTCGGCATGCACCGCAAGGTGCAACTCGTCATTTCCGGCGGTATTCGTAACGGGGCGGATGTCGCCAAAGCGCTGGCGCTCGGCGCCGACGCGGTGTCGGTTGGCACGGCGGCGCTCGTAGCGCTCGGCGACAACGATCCGCGCTGGGAAGCCGACTATAACGACCTCGGCACGACGGCCGGCGCCTATGACGACTGGCACGAGGGCAGGGACCCCGCCGGCATCACGACGCAGGACCCTGAACTGGCGAAGCGGCTCGACCCCGTCGCGGCCGGGCGACGGCTCGCCAACTATCTCAACGTGATGACGCTCGAGGCGCAGACGATCGCCCGCGCCTGCGGCAAGAACCACGTCCATAATCTGGAACCGGAGGACCTGGTGGCGCTGACCCTGGAGGCCGCCGCGATGGCGCAGGTGCCGCTCGCGGGGACGAGTTGGATACCGGGGAAGGGCGGGGTTTGAGAAGACGCGCCCCCTCCACCACTTCGTGGTCCCCCTCCCCCGCTTCGCAGGGGAGGATCAGCGGTTCTGTATGCGCAACCTAAATCCTCCCCCGTTTACGGGGGAGGGGGACCACGAAGTGGTGGAGGGGGCGTAGGCCGGAAGCGACGAGTTAGACAGAGGGACCAACAATGCCGACCGATCTCGCCGCCTACGCCAAGGACAAAGGCGTCAAATATTTCATGATCTCCTACACCGACCTGTTCGGCGGGCAGCGCGCGAAGCTGGCGCCGGCTCAGGCGATCGGCGACATGCAGAGGGACGGAGCGGGGTTCGCCGGTTTTGCGACCTGGCTCGACCTGACGCCGGCGCATCCCGACATGCTGGCGGTGCCGGACCCGGACGCCGTCATCCAGTTGCCGTGGAAGCCGGACGTCGCCTGGGTCCCAAGCGACTGCGTCATGGAGGGCAGGCCGGTGGAGCAGACGCCGCGCGCCACGCTGAAGCGCCTGATCGCAGAGGCGGCCGGCGAGGGCATGCGGGTCAAGACCGGCGTCGAGGCGGAGTTCTTCCTTATCACCCCGGACGGCCAGCAGATTTCCGATCAGTACGATAAGGCTTCAAAACCCTGCTACGACCAGCAGGCCATCATGCGCCGCTACGATGTCATCGCCGAAATCTGCGACGCCATGCTGGCGCTCGGCTGGGGGCCGTACCAGAACGACCATGAAGACGCCAACGGCCAGTTCGAGATGAACTGGGGGTTCGACGATGCGCTGGCCACCGCCGACAAGCACTCCTTCTTCAAGTTCATGGTCAAATCCGTTGCCGAAAAGCACGGGCTGCGTGCGACCTTCATGCCCAAGCCGTTCGCGGGCCTGACCGGCAATGGCTGCCACGCGCATGTCTCGGTCTGGGACGAGGCCGGCACGACCAACGTCTTTGCCGACGACGGCATGGAACTCGGCCTGTCCGTCAAGGGACGACATTTCCTCGGCGGCATCATGAAGCACGCTTCGGCGCTGGCGGCGATCACCAACCCGACCGTCAATTCCTACAAGCGCATCAACGCGCCGCGTACGGTTTCCGGCGCGACCTGGGCGCCCAATACCGTGACATGGACCGGCAACAACCGGACGCACATGGTGCGCGTGCCGGGTCCGGGCCGTTTCGAACTCCGCCTGCCGGACGGCGCGGCCAACCCCTATCTGCTGCAGGCGGTGATCATCGCGGCCGGCCTGGACGGGATCCGCACCAATGCTGACCCCGGCAAACGCTACGATATCGATATGTATGCGATGGGCCACACGGTGACCGATGCGCCGAAGCTGCCGCTCAACCTGCTCGACGCGCTGCGCGGATTCGATAAGGACGAAGCCCTGAAAAGCGCGCTCGGCGACGAATTCTCCGCGGCCTATCTCAAGCTCAAGCACCAGGAATGGAACGCCTACGCGTCGCATTTCACGCAATGGGAGCGCGACAATACGTTGGACATCTGAGGCGAAGCCGAGGTCAATCATGCGCTACAGCGACCGCGCCGACCCGGTGCTGATGCTGACGACCGGCCCGGTCAGCGTCTATCCCGAGGTGTTGCGGGGGCTGGGGCGGACCATCGCCTACGATTACGACGCGGGCTTTCAGGCCTTCTACGAAAACGTCTGCCTGAAGGCGCAAAAGGCGATGCGGACCAGCACGATGCCGGTCATTCTCCAGGGGGAGGCGGTGCTCGGGCTGGAGGCGGCGGCGGCGTCGCTGATCGCGTCGGACGATGTCGTGCTGAACCTCGTCTCGGGCGTCTACGGCAAGGGATTCGGGTCCTGGGCGAAGCGCTCCTCGCCGCATCTGATCGAGATCGAGGTCGCCTATGACGATGCGATCGATCCGCAATCCGTCGCCGACATGCTGGCGGCGCATCCCGAAATCGCCATCGTCTCCGTCTGCCATCACGATACGCCGTCCGGCACCATCAATCCGATCGACGCGATCGGCGCGCTGGTCGCCGCGCACGGCGCGTATCTGATCGTCGACGCGGTGTCGTCGTTCGGAGGGATGAAGACCCATCCCGAGGATTGCCAGGCCGATCTCTATGTCGCGAGCGCCGGCAAATGCCTCGGCGCGCCGCCGGCGCTGACGCTGCTCGGCGTCAGCGACCGGGCGTGGGCAAAGATGCGCGCCAATCCGCGCGCGCCGCGCGGTTCCATCCTGTCGATCCTCGACTGGGAACTCGCATGGTCGAAGGACAAGCCGTTTGCATTCACCACGTCGATCGCCGAGATCAATGCGCTCGATGTGGCGCTCGATCTCTATCTCCAGGAAGGACCCGACGCCGTATGGGCGCGCCACGATCTGACGGCGCGGGCGATGCGGGCCGGCGTCGTCGCGATGGGTCTTTCGCTCTGGCCGGCGCGCGAGAGCATCGCCTCGCCGACCGCGACGACCGTGCGGATGCCCGACCGCATCGAAGAGGCGGCGCTGCGGCAGGCTTTGCGTGATCGTTACGGCGTTGTCCTGTCGGCCGGCCGCGGCCAGATGCTTGGCAAGCTCATGCGCATCGGGCATATGGGGGCGATGGCGCAGCCGATTTATGCAATCGCTGCGATCGCATCGCTCGGCGGGGCGGTCAATGCCCTCGGCGGCGCTGTGCGGGTCGGAGAGGGCATCGAAGCGGCGATGGCCGTCATCGATTCCGGCTTTTAAAATGTCATTTTTCCCCGAAGTACGCCTTCAGCTTAGCGACGGGTCTTAACGGATCTTGGCGCGCGACTGTGGGGCGTGCATAACTTCAGTCGCCGTCACCAGTTTCGGAGAACAATATGGCATTCGCAAAAATCGGAACGGAATTCCTTCTCGGCACAACTCAACCTGGACCAGGAATTCCAGGCAATTGCATCGCTGATCTAGGCAGCGGTCGCTTCATCCTTACCTGGACCACGTTTCCGGATATTCGAAGCCAGATTTTTTATGCGAACGGAACGCCCGCAGGGGACGAATTTACCGTCAATCTGCCAATCCAGACCAATTGGGTGGAGGATAGCAGCGTTGCCCTTCTATCCGACGGCGGCTTTGTCGTCACGTGGACCGACCACAGCGGCCAAGCCGACGACTTTGACGATGCTCTCCGAGGCCAGCGATTCACTGTCGATGGCGTCAAAGTCGGGAACCAGTTCAGGGTCAACACCGAGACATCGAACTCTCAGCGCGATTCCAATGTCGCCGGGCTCGCTTTGGGAGGTTTCGTGGCCGTGTGGCGGGATTACAGCGGCACCCTCGGCGACGCCAGTGGGTCCGCAATCCACGGCCAGCTTTTCGATGCCGCTGGCGCGAAGGTCGCGTCCGAGTTCCTCGTCAATACGGCGACCACGAACGATCAATCCGGAAGTTCAGTGACAGCGCTTGTCGATGGAGGATTTCTCGTCACCTGGACCGACTCTAGCGCCAGTCCTGACGACAGCAGCGGCCGCGCCGTTCGCGGCCAGATGTTTCATGCCAACGGGACCCGGAACGGCGCCGAGTTTCTGGTCAACGCGACGACTTCGGGCGATCAAGTCGGCTCCAAAGTCACGCCGCTCGCGGGGGGTGGCTTCGTCGTGACCTATAGCGACGGAAGCGCCAGCGGCGGCGACACCAGCCTAAGCGCCGTACAGGCGCAAATCTTCAAACCGGACGGGTCACATACGGAAATTCTCGTCAACACGACCACGAGTCTCGATCAATTCGGGAGCCAGGTCGCCGCGCTGCCGGACGGCCGCTTCGTCGTCGCCTGGACCGACGCCAGTGCGACGGGCGGCGACAACGACCGCTACGCCGTCCGCGCCCAGATCATCACCGCCAACGGCGAGAAAAGCGGCATGGAGTTTCTCGTCAACACGATCACGTCCGCCAACCAGCAAGCGACCAGCATCGCAGCCATGCCGGACGGGACCTTCGTGATCACCTGGACGGACACAAGCATGACCGCGCCGGATACGGACAACTACGCCATTCGCGGCCAGGTGTTCGACGCCAGCCATTATTACGGCGACGCCACGGGCGAGACGCTGATCGGCGGCAGTTTCACCGACACCGTCTTCGGCTATGGCGGGGACGATACGCTGCGCGGCGAAGGCGGCGACGACTACCTCAACGGCGGCGACAATGCCGACACGGTGCGGGGCGGCGACGGCGCCGACCGGCTTTATGGCGGTACGAGCAACGACTTCCTTTACGGCGACAGCGGCAACGATCTACTTGATGGCGGATCCGGCGTCGATGGCCTCACCGGCGGAGCCGGCAACGACACCTATTTCGTCGACAACGCGGCCGACGTTGTGCTGGAAGGGGCGAGCGAAGGCGTCTCCGATGTCGTGTCCACCTCCGTCAGCTATACATTGAGCGCCGGCGTCTTCGTCGAACACCTGCAAGCCGCTTCGATCGTCGGCGCCACGCCTCTCGACCTTACCGGCAACGAGATTGCGCAGACATTGACCGGCAATGACGGCATCAACCATATCGACGGCAAGGGCGGCGCCGACACCATGACCGGCAATGGCGGCAACGACATCTTCATCGTCGACGACGCGGGCGACAAGGTGATCGAATTCAGCGGCGGCGGCGCGGATACGGTCAATGCCTCGGTTTCCTACACGCTCGGCGCAAGCAGTTGGATCGAAGTGCTGCAGACGACGCTGGCGTCAGGGTCCGCTGCGATCAACCTCACCGGCAACAACATCGGCCAGGGCATCATCGGCAACAACGGCGCCAACAAGCTCAGCGGGCTCGGCGGCGACGACCTGCTCTTTGGGCTGAAGGGCAACGACACGCTGACCGGCGGCGCGGGCAAGGATACTTTTCAGTTCAACACCCAGCTCAGCAGCGCCAGCAACGTCGATGCGATCACCGACTTCAACCCGGTGGACGACACGATCAAGCTCGCGAAGTCGATCTTTACGACGCTGACCAACGGCGCGCTGTCATCCGAGGCGTTCTGGAAGAGCACGGCCGGCGTCGCGCATGACACAAGCGACCGCATCCTCTACGACACCGACAGCGGCGCGCTTACGTACGACGCCGACGGCAATCTGGCGGGGGGCGTCGGCGCGATCAAGTTCGCGGTGGTGGGACTCAATCTCGGCCTGACGAATGCGGATTTCACGGTGGCCTGAACTATCCGCCCACGCCGCATTTTGAAGATCGAATGGTGGGCGTGACAGGGATTGAACCTGTGACCCCTGCAATGTCAATGCAGTGCTCTCCCGCTGAGCTACACGCCCATCCGAAGCCCGCGCATACACCATCTTTGCCCCGAACCGTCAATAGAGTCGGACGGTTTATGAGCGGACGGCGAACGACGCGTCAGGCGGCCTGAAGCATCTTCTCGACCTCGTTGACGAGATCGCGCAGATGGAAAGGCTTCGAGAGGATCTTGGCGTCCTTCGGGGCCTTCGAATCGGGATTGAGCGCAACCGCCGCGAAACCTGTGATGAACATGACCTTGAGGTCCGGGTCGATTTCCGTCGCCCGGCGCGCCAGTTCGATCCCGTCCATTTCGGGCATGACGATATCGGTCAGCAGCAGCGAGAACGGTTCCTCGCGCAGCCGCTCGTAGGCGCTGGCGCCATTGTCGAAATCACTTACGTCGTAGCCGGCGCGCTGCAACGCCTTGACCAGGAACCGGCGCATGTCGTGATCGTCTTCCGCTAGAAGAATACGTGCCATATTTCCCGTCCGAATCAGATCGCCGGGCCGTCTCGGCCGCGTCCTTTAACTATGTTCTTATATGAATCGCGGCCGGTAAATATCAAGTGAATGTGCCGGGCGGGACCCTAAGTCGCTCCGGCGGACGGCGGCGCTGGACTTGCCGAGGCGCTGGTGGCACCTTCCCACGACATGAACGCGCAATTCCATTTTCCGGAACCATCTTCTTGAGCGCGGCCGGCGACTTTTCAGATGTCGCGGCGTTCGAGCTGCGATGCGCGGCCGAACAGCGTGTTCCCTTCGTCTTCAACTCGCCGCACAGCGGCAGGCATTATCCGGAGCGCTTCCTGGCGATGACGCGGCTCGACGCCACGGCGATCCGCCGTTCCGAGGATTGCTATGTCGACGAATTGTTCGCCGGCGCGGTGACCCTCGGCGCGCCGCTGCTAGCCGCCAATTTCCCGCGCGCCTATATCGACGTCAACCGCGAGCCGTGGGAACTCGACCCACGCATGTTCCACGAGGCCGTGCCTCCCTTCGCCAACATCCGTTCCGCGCGGGTAGCGGGCGGCCTCGGCACCTTGCCGAAACTCGTCGGCGAGGGGCTCGATATCTATTCGGCGCGCCTGCCGCTCGCCGAGGCGGTCGCGCGGGTCAACACGGTCTACAAGCCTTATCATGAGGTCTTGAAACAAGCCTTGCGCCGGACCCAGGCCCAGTTCGGGTTCGCCGTGCTGATCGACTGCCACTCGATGCCGGCGAGCATCCGCGTCGGCGACACCGGGGTGCGGCCGGATTTCATCGTCGGCGACCGGTTCGGCGCATCGGCCTCCGCCGCGGTCACCGAGAGCGCCATCGCGCTGCTGATGACGATGGGGTACACGGTCGCGCACAACAAGCCCTATGCGGGCGGCTTCATCACTGAGTTCTACGGCCGACCGGCGCACGGCATGCACGCCATCCAGATCGAGATCAATCGCGGCCTCTACATGAACGAGCGCACGCTGCAGAGATCGGCGGGGTTCGACGCGCTGGCGCAGGATCTCACGCGGTTTTGCGCTGACCTTGTATCGTTGCCGGATCATCTGTTCGTCGGATTGCCGCTGGCAGCGGAATAGCTCAAGCCGGCCGCATACGCGGCTTAAAAAAAACCGCGTTGCTTGCACAACGCGGTCTAAGTCTAGGGAGGAAACGCCCAAGGAGGGCATGAACAGGTCGCCCTGTTCGAAGTCAAGAATATGCTGCGGCGCACAATTGTCAAGCCGTCCTGGCAAGAAATTAAGCGATCGTGAAAGATGCCTTCAAAAGTCGCAGTCGTGTGACGCTTCGGCTTCAAACCTGGAACCTCCCGTGCCGATAACCGTCGATTTCCTCCGGCGTCTCGCCGCTGTCGCAGCCGCCGAAACCCTGCCGCGTTTCCGCTCGTCCGGCCTGGTCTCAAACAAGCTTGCCGACGGCTTCGACCCGGTGACAGAGGCAGACCGCCGGGCCGAGCAAGCCATCCGGGCCGTCATTTCCGAAGCCTTCCCCAATCACGGCATTCTAGGCGAGGAGTATGGCGCCGAGAGAACGGACAGCCGCCACCTCTGGATCATCGACCCGATCGACGGGACGCGGGCCTTCATCTCCGGTCTGCCGGTGTGGGGCACTCTGGTCGGTCTGACCGAGCACGGAAACGCGGTTGCGGGGTTGATGTCGCAGCCTTTCACCGGCGAATTTTACTACACGATCGGGGCGGGCGCCTTCTACGAAGGCCCTGGCGGCGACCGACAGCTCGCCACCAGCGGGGCGACCTCGCTCGACCAGGCGATCCTGTTCACAACCACGCCGTCGCTGTTCCGTGAACCCCAAGCACGCGTCCGCTACGACGCGCTGGAGCGGAGCGTCCGGCTCGCGCGCTACGGCGCCGACTGCTACGCCTTCGCGATGCTCGCAGCCGGCCATGTCGACATCGTCACCGATCCGGGTCTGCAGGCCTATGACATCGCCGCGCTCGTCCCGATCATCGAACAGGCGGGCGGCGTGGTCACGACTTTCGATGGCGGACCGGCCGAAAACGGCGGCGACATCGTCGCCGCCGCCACGCCAGCCTTGCACGAGGCGGCGCGCGCGATCCTGCGCGGCTGAGCCTTCGTTCTCGTCAGGCCGCCTCGGCGGCTTTGCCGGAGACGAAGGCGTCGAAGGCCGCGAGCAATTGCTGGCGATAGCGGTCGGCTTCCTGGAGGATTTCGTGGCGAGCGCCGTCGATGGTGACGAGGGACGCGGCTTTCAATCGCCTGGCGTAGGCTTCGGCGTCGGGCGTCGAGACGACCTTGTCGGACCCGGCTGCGACGATCAGCGTCGGGATGCGGATCGTCGCCATGAACGCCGGCATGTGAACCTTGTCCGTCGCAAGGCACGCCGCGCGGACCCAGGACACGGTCGGCCCGCCAAGCGCGAGATGCGGATGCGCGTCGTAGATCGCGACGTTGCGCCGGTAACGCGCCTCGTCGGTCGTGACCTTGTTGGAGACGAACGGGATGGCGACCATGCCGCGTTTGCCGCCATAGGCGTAAAGCTTGCGGATGCCGAGCCAATACAGGATGTTCATGATGCGCTTGATGCCGCGCGTCGACAGCGGCAGGCCAACAACTCCCAGGAACGGCGCCACCAGGACCATGCGGCGGACCCGCGCCTCAAGGATTGGCGCTGCGAGCAGGCCGACCAGCGAACCGGTGGAATGGCCCAGTATGTAGTAAGGCCCGGGACAGCGCCGGGTCACGACCTCCTCGAACAACTGATGGAGGTCGCGGACGTAATCGTCGAAGCGGCGAACATGGCCGCGCATCCGGTCCCGGATCAATCTGTCGGAGCCGCCCTGGCCGCGCCAGTCCATGGCGACGCTGGATAGCCCGCGGTCGGCCAGGTCGCTGGCCGTCTCGAAATACTTCTCTATGCATTCGTTGCGGCCCTGCAGCAGGACCACCGTCCCGCGCGGCGATCCGGGCGCGTCGATGCGGGCATAGCGCAGCCGGTGGCCGTCGGGCGTCCGCAGAAAGCCGCCGACCGCGTTACCAGGGCGCGGATTGCCAGGACTTTCGAAAAAGAGATCGCCCATCGCCTGCCTCGGACCGGCCGCTCCATCGCCGTAGCATCGCAGTGTAGCGGACAAAAGCAAAGGATTAGCGGATGGTTGCAAACCGGGCGGCCGGAAGCTTGCGGCTTCCGGCCTGCCTTGCCGGGAGGAAGGGACATACCCCCGGTTCGGCCTCGCGGCCGTCGCGCCCATGACGCGGAGCCGTTTCCCGATGCATGCGGAAAGTAAACGGCCAGGGCTGAACGCCGGCCGAAGGCGCGGTTCATGCCGCGTTCATTCGGCGGCCGAAATTCAGGCCTTGAACGGGCAATTCCCCCTTCCCAAATATCGGATGCGGTCGCCAAACGGGGCCGCTGACCCCCTGCGGAACGCCAATCGGGTTTCGCGACGGGCCACCGAACCGATGTTGCTCAACAGGAGAACATACCATGCGTCACGTCGATTTTTCCCCACTCTATCGTTCCACCGTCGGCTTCGACCGACTCTTCACCATGCTCGATTCGCTCGGCCAGCCCGAGAGTGCGCAGACCTACCCGCCCTATAACATCGAGCGCATGGGCGAGGACGCCTATCGCGTCAGCCTCGCGGTGGCCGGTTTCTCGGATGCCGACATCGAAATCCAGACACACCGCAACGTGCTGAGCGTCAAGGGCGAGCGCAAGGACGAGGGCGCGGGCGAAGGCAGCGAGGTGATCTATCGCGGCATCGCCGGCCGCGCCTTCGAGCGCCGGTTCCAGCTTGCCGACCATGTCGAGGTCACCGGCGCGAACCTCAAGAACGGCCTGCTCCATATCGATCTCAAGCGCAACGTTCCGGAGGAACTGAAACCGCGCAAGATCGCGATCGAGGCGTCCAGGACCGAGTCCAAGCGGATCGAGGCGGCCGTCAACTGAGCCGTCTCCAGGGACACCGCGCGGCGCCTCTCGGGGCGCCGTTTGCGGTTCAAGCTGCTCCTCTAAGCAGGCTTGACCCCGTAGGCGATGACCCAGAGATTGGCGAAATGGGTCTTGATTTCGCCGAAGCCGGCGCGGGTCAGGTATGTGATGAGCTCCTCCGGGGTCGAACTCTTGCTGATCTGCGTCGGCCGCTGGGAAGGCGGTATCGCGCGGTGCGACTCGAACAAGGTCCATCCGTCATCCGAGGCCAGGTTGAAATTGTCGACGAGCAGACGGCCACCCGGTCTTAGAACGCGGAACGCTTCGGCGACGTAGTTGTAGCGGTCCCATTCGTCGAGATGCATGAAAACGACCGTACAATAAACAAGATCGACGGACGAACTCTCGATCGGGCCGAGATCGTAACCGCTGATCGCAACGGCGCGGACATTGCTGAAATGCGCCAGGCGACGCTTGATGTGGCTGACCATGTTTTCGGACACATCGCATCCGATCCACTGTTTGCAACGCGGCGCCAGCACCGCGCCGACGCGACCAACGCCGGCGCCGATCTCGAGGATCACATCGGTTTCCCTGACGCCGACGAGAGCTTCCAGCATCGTCAGCGTCGAGTTGCCGGTCGAAGCGTATGTTTCTTCATCGATATAGCCGCTGACGGCCATCTTGGCGTCGTTCTCGGAGGCGGACACGGAATTCCACACCGCCTTGTACTGGTCGCGCGAAAGCTTGCGCTCCGCGCTTATCAGTCCGATACGGCGCAGATATCTCGCCACGCCGTTCAAAGGTCTAGCAGCAATATTGGGCACGATCGATCCTGACGGCGGCAAGGGAAACACGGCGGCAATCGCCTGGAAGCCGGGGTTGCCTAACATGGCGTGAATCGTGGAGCAAGGCTGTCGGGCCGCCGCCAACCGCCGCCACACCGGCGCTTTCGATCAGGGCCGGCGCGACGCGAAGAAGGAGGAAGATGCGCCGTACTCGCTCACGTCGGCATGATTGGTCAGCAGCGTCGCATATCCGAGCGCACCCAGAACCGCGATGAGATCGTCCTTGTTGATCCACATGGCATCCGGATTGGCCCCGCCGCAAAATGCATTCGTGCGCGCGCCATAGGGCACGAGGTAAAGACGGACATCTTGTCCCGCGAGTCGCTCGACACGCGTCGGCTCGACGGCCGGATCGTCGGAAACCATCGTCCAGACGAACAGATTGTCGGAACGCCGCGCCATTGCCCGCAGCAAGCGAAGCGGATCGACCATGTGATACAGGATGCCGGACGCGACGATCAAATCGTAGGCCGCGTCGTTGTCCTCGAGCCAGGACGTGCAATCGCCCAGATGGAAACGCGCGTTTTTCAAACCGCAGATTTCCTTGGCGATCAGGCATTTCAGATAGGCGACGCCGCTGCTTTCGACCGCGTCGACCCGCCCGCCCGCGGCTTCCAGCGCCAAGGTATGACCGCCTTCAAGAGGGCCAAGCTCCGCGATGCGTTTGCCCTGGATGTCGCCGAAGCATTCGATGCCCCAGTGGAGCCGTTTGTCGGTCGACAGGTCCAGTGTTCCGGCGTCGACATTGAATTGCGGAGGGAAGCTCGTGCTCCAGCCCGAGACGAGATCGATTGCGTTTTGATTGCTCGGCGGGCGCAATTCATATCCGTTGACGAGGCTCGAGCCGATTTGCTCGTCGTCGTCCGGTTTGGATTCTTCCTTCGCCTTCTTGAATAGTCCGAGCATTCTGATCGTCGTCCTGGGCACCGATAGTGTCGGGCTCCTTATATACGTCCGGCTTGGGGGAGGCAAAGAGCAACGCCCCCGGCGCTTGCGGCAAATTCCGTTCAAAGATGCGACAAGGTTGCGGCGAGGCGATCGACATCTTCCGTCTTGGTCGCGAAGCTGGTGACGAAGCGGTACATCGCTTCGTCATTCTCGAATGACGCGGCGATGTCGGCTGGTGCGCGCCATTCGTAGAATCCTGCGCCGGCCGCCCGCGCCGCTTCGACCGCGTCCGTGCGGAGGATGGCGAAAACCTCGTTGGCCTCCGGTTCCCAGGCCAGGCGCGCTTTGTCGGACGTGCGGAAGAGCGCGGCGAGAGCTGACGCCATGGCGTTGGCGTGGCGCGCATTGTCGAGCCAGAGGCCGTCCGCGAGGTAGCCGTCGAACTGCGCCGCCATGAAGCGCGACTTGGAAAACAATTGCGCCGAGCGTTTGCGCAGGAACGTCATCTCCTCGGCGCGGGCAGGATCGAACATTATGATCGCCTCGGCGCACCAGCAGCCGTTCTTCGTGCCGCCGAAGGACAAGATGTCGACGCCGCTCTTCCAGGTCATCTCGGCCGGCGTCGCATCGAGCGCGACGAGCGCATTGGCGAAGCGCGCGCCGTCCATGTGCAGGGCCAAGCCAAATTCCTTGGCGACATTCGCAATCGCCGCGATCTCCTGCACGGCATGGATCGTCCCCGCTTCGGTCGATTGGGTGATCGAAACCGCGGTCGCCCTGCCGTCATGCACAACCTGCGGAAAATAACGCGATACCGCCGCCCGCAAACTTTCCGCGGTAAATTTGCCGAGAGGTCCGTCGAGAGCGCGCAAGCGGCCGCCGGCGGAAAGGAATTCGGGTGCGCCGCATTCGTCTTCCATGATGTGCGCGCCGCTATGGCAGAACGTCATGCCGCCCGGACGGCTGTGCAGAGCCAGCGCCAGAGAATTGGCCGCCGTGCCGGTGCCGACGAGGAACACCGAGACGTCACGCTCGAAAATCGCGTTGAACTTTTCCTCGACCCGCCGGTCCAGTGCGCCGGCGCCATACGCAGCGTCGAAGCCCGCGGCATTGGCTGAGAGCGCGGCCGAAACGGCCGGGTGGGCGCCGGCCCAATTGTCGGACGAAAACTGCATGGAAGGATCCGTTGCGCGAGGTCGAAGCGGCCAATTGGCCGGAATTGCGTCACGGTTCAACAGTTATTGCGATCCCGATTTCGAGGGTCCATCCCAGCCCGCCTGACTCGAAAGGAAATTTCGTCGTCGCCCTTGTTCGCGATACAATCGTACGTCCTTCGCGGCAATTGTTTTCGATTCGATCTTGTGCGGGCAAAAGAATTCTGCCATACGGATTAGGACAGTAATGCTGTCTTATTTTCGGACAGATGGAGATGGCGACGCCATAGGCGGATGTCATGCAACCTGCGGGCTGATGGACTTGCGCTCGGCATGGTCGTGATTGAGCGGCCTTGGGTGCACCGCGCCGGCCCAGGCAGGCTTGAGCGGGGCCGGCCGGTTGGACTGCAACCAGGAGGGTGCGATGGACGACATGAAGATTTCGACAGGCGCGATTCCGACCGCCTCGACGAATGCATCTTTCGCAAAGCGCATCCCGGAAGCCGAGGGCCTTTACGATCCGCGCAACGAGCACGATGCCTGCGGCGTCGGCTTCGTCGTGCAGATGAAGGGGGTGAAGTCTCACCAGATCGTCAAGGACGGTCTGGCCATGCTCGAGAACCTGACCCATCGCGGCGCTGTCGGGGCCGATCCCTTGATGGGCGACGGCGCCGGCATTCTCGTGCAGATTCCGGACGGCTTCTTCCGCGACGAAATGGCGGCGCGGGATATCGTCCTGCCCGCACCGGGCCACTATGCCGTGGGCTATCTCTTCATGCCGCGCGACCCGGACGCGCGCGCCCACATCGCCGAGGTCATCCGCGACGCGGCGCAGGCCGAAGGCCTGCCGATCATCGGCTTCCGCGACGTGCCGGTCGACAACGCCCTGCTTTCCAAAGCCCCCGAAATCGCGGCGTCCGAGCCGGTGCATTGCCAGCTTTTCGTCGGCCGCAGCGCCGACATCGAGAGCGACGACGAGTACGAGCGCCGGCTCTATATCCTGCGCAAGGTCATTTCGGGACGCATCTTCGAGGAGACCGGCGGCCGCGACAACGGTTTCTACGTCGTCTCGATGTCGGCCCGCACCATCGTCTACAAGGGCATGTTCCTCGCCTATCAAGTCGGCGCCTACTACAAGGACCTCACCGATCCGCGCTTCGCGTCGGCGCTGGCGCTGGTGCACCAGCGCTTCTCTACCAACACCTTTCCGTCGTGGAAGCTGGCGCATCCCTATCGCATGGTGGCGCACAACGGCGAGATCAACACGCTGCGCGGCAACGTCAACTGGATGGCGGCGCGGCAGGCGTCCGTCGATTCGGAGCTGTTCGGCAACGACATCTCGAAGCTCTGGCCGATTTCCTACGAAGGCCAGTCCGATACCGCCTGCTTCGACAACGCGCTCGAATTCCTGACGCAGGGCGGCTATTCGCTGACCCACGCGATGATGATGCTGATCCCGGAGGCCTGGGCCGGCAACAAGTCGATGGATGCCGACCGCAAGGCATTCTACGAGTACCACGCCGCGCTGATGGAGCCGTGGGACGGTCCCGCCGCCGTGACGTTCACGGACGGCCGGCAGATCGGCGCGACGCTCGACCGCAACGGCCTGCGGCCGGCACGCTATATCGTGACCGATGACGATCGCGTCATCATGGCCTCGGAAGCGGGCGTCCTGCCGGCGCCGGAATCGTCGATCGTCAGGAAATGGCGGCTGCAGCCCGGCAAGATGCTGCTGATCGACCTGGAGAAGGGCCGGATCGTCTCCGACGAGGAGATCAAGTCGGAGATCGCGACCAAGCATCCCTACAAGACCTGGCTCGCCAACACGCAACTCATCCTGGAGGATCTGAAGCCTGTCGAGCCGCGCGAACTGCGCCGGGACGTGACCCTGCTCGATCGCCAGCAGGCGTTCGGCTACAGCCAGGAGGACATCAAGCTCCTGATGTCGCCGATGGCCACGACAGGCCAGGAGGCGGTCGGGTCCATGGGCACCGACACGCCGATCTCGGCGATGTCGGCCAAGTCGAAGACGCTCTACACCTATTTCAAGCAGAACTTCGCCCAGGTCACCAATCCGCCGATCGACCCGATCCGCGAGGAACTGGTGATGAGCCTTGTCTCGTTCATCGGACCGCGTCCGAACATCTTCGATCTCGTCGGCTCGTCGCGCAAGAAACGGCTGGAGGTGCGCCAGCCGATCCTGACCAACGGCGACCTGGAGAAGATCCGCTCGATCGGCCACACCGAGGACCGTTTCGACACCAAGACCATCGACGTGACCTATGGCGCGCAAGAAGGAGCCGCCGGCATGCAGGGCGCGATCGAGCGGCTTTGCGACCGCGCGGAAGCGGCTGTCGCGGGCGGCTACAACATCATCGTGCTCTCCGATCGCCAGATCGGCCCCGACCGCATCGCCATCCCGGCCCTGCTGGCGACGGCGGCCGTGCATCATCATCTTATCCGCAAGGGGATGCGCACCTCGGTCGGCCTGGTGATCGAATCCGGCGAGCCGCGCGAGGTGCATCATTTCTGCTGCCTCGCCGGCTACGGCGCCGAAGCGATCAACCCCTATCTCGCCTTCGACACGCTGCTCGACATGCACAAGCGCGGCGAGATTCCGCAGGAGGTCGACGCCTACGAGGTGGTGTCGCGCTATATCAAGTCGCTCGGCAAGGGCATCCTCAAGGTCATGTCCAAGATGGGCATCTCGACCTATCAGTCCTATTGCGGCGCACAGATCTTCGATGCGGTCGGGCTGAAGAGCGCCTTCGTCGCGCAGTACTTCACAGGCACCGCCTCGCTGATCGAGGGCGTCGGGCTGGACGAGGTTGCCCGCGAGACGGCATCGCGGCACGCCGAGGCGTTCGGCAGCGATCCGATCCTGCGCAACGCGCTGGAGGTCGGCGGCGACTATCTCTACCGCATGCGCGGCGAGGCCCATATGTGGACGCCGGACGCCGTCGCCACGCTGCAGCACGCCGTGCGGCAGGGCTCCTGGTCGACTTTCAAGGCGTTCTCGCGGCAGGTCGACAGCGAGACCAACAGCGCGCAGACGATCCGCGGCCTGTTTTCGCTGAAGCTTGCGGAGGAGACCGGGCGAAGCAAAGTCCCGCTCGATCAGGTCATGCCGGCCGCCGACATCGTCAAGCGATTCTCGACCGGCGCGATGTCGTTCGGCTCGATCAGCCGCGAGGCGCATTCGACGCTGGCGCGCGCCATGAACAGCATCGGCGGCAAGTCGAACACGGGCGAGGGCGGCGAGGAGCCGGATCGCTACCTGCCGCTGCCGGGCGGCGGGGCGAACCCCGAACGCTCGGCGATCAAGCAGGTCGCCTCGGGCCGCTTCGGCGTGACGGCCGAATACCTCGTCAACGCCGACATGATCCAGATCAAGGTCGCGCAGGGCGCGAAGCCCGGCGAGGGCGGGCAGTTGCCGGGCCACAAGGTCGACGCGACGATCGCCAAGACGCGGCATTCGACGCCGGGCGTGGGCCTGATCTCGCCGCCGCCGCATCACGACATCTATTCGATCGAGGATCTGGCGCAACTGATCTTCGACCTCAAGAACGTGAACCCGGCGGCCGATGTCTCGGTCAAGCTGGTCTCGGAAGTCGGGGTCGGCACGGTCGCGGCCGGCGTCGCCAAGGCGCGCGCGGACCACATCACGATCTCGGGCTACGACGGCGGCACCGGCGCTTCGCCGCTGACCTCGCTCAAGCATGCCGGCAGCCCATGGGAGATGGGCCTCGCCGAGACGCACCAGACGCTGGTGCTGAACGGCCTGCGCAGCCGGGTCGCGCTGCAGGTCGACGGCGGCCTGCGGACGGGCCGCGACGTGATCATCGGCGCGTTGCTCGGGGCGGACGAGTTCGGCTTCTCGACCGCGCCGCTGATCGCAGCCGGCTGCATCATGATGCGCAAGTGCCACCTGAACACCTGCCCGGTCGGGGTCGCGACGCAGGACCCCGTTTTGCGCAAGCGCTTCAAGGGCGCGCCCGAGCATGTGGTCAACTACTTCTTCTACGTCGCGGAAGAGGTGCGCGAGCTTCTGTCCGAAATGGGCTATTGGCATCTCGATGAGATCGTCGGAGCCTCCGAACTGCTCGGCAAACGCGAGATGATCGAGCACTGGAAGGCCAAAGGCCTCGATTTCAGCCGCATTTTCCACAAGCCGGATTCGAATTCCGACGCAATCCGGTGGACGAAGCGCCAGAAGCACCCGATCGACGACGTACTCGACCGCAAGCTGATCGAGCTGGCGAAGGCCGCGCTAGAGACAAAAATCCCTGTCAGGATCGAGGTTCCGATCCGCAATGTCGACCGGTCGGTCGGCGCGATGCTGTCGGGCGAGGTCGCCAGACGGTTCCGACACAAGGGGCTGAAGGACAAGACCATCACGGTCAAGCTGACCGGCACCGCCGGCCAGTCCTTCGGCGCGTTCCTGGCGCGCGGAATCTTCTTCGAACTGGTCGGCGACGGCAACGACTATGTCGGCAAGGGCCTGTCCGGCGGCCGGATCGTCATTCGCCCGCCCGAGGACGCCGGGATCGTCGCCGAGGAGTCGATCATCGTCGGGAACACGGTGCTTTACGGCGCGACCGAGGGCGAATGCTACTTCCGGGGCGTGGCCGGCGAGCGGTTCGCCGTTCGCAATTCGGGGGCGGCGGCGGTCGTCGAAGGGGTCGGCGACCATGGCTGCGAGTACATGACCGGCGGCGTCGTGGTGGTCATCGGCAAGACGGGCCGCAACTTCGCGGCCGGCATGTCGGGCGGAGTGGCCTACGTGCTGGACGAGGAAGGCGATTTCGCCGAGCGCTGCAACATGGCGATGGTCGAGCTCGAGCCGGTTCCCGAAGAGGACGACATGCTGGAGAAGCTGCACCACCACGGCGGCGACCTCGCGCACAAGGGCCGCGTCGATGTCTCGGGCGACATGACCAAGCATGACGAGGAGCGGCTGGTGAAGCTGATCTCCAGCCATGCGCACTATACGGGATCGACACGGGCCAAGGCGATCCTCGACGACTGGGCGAGCTACCGGCCAAAGTTCCGTAAGGTCATGCCGGTGGAATACCGCCGCGCGCTGGCCGACATGGAAAGGAGCCGGATGAGCGTGGCGGCGGAGTAGTTCCCACCAATCCTAAATGTGGTATGGCAGGTCATATCGCATCGATGGAGGCTAGGATGGAAACGATCAAGCAGAAGGAGATCAGTGTTTTCCGGAACGGCCGCAGTCAGGCCGTGCGGATCCCGAAGGAGTTTGAGTTTCAAACCGACAAGGTGACGATATCCCGTGACGAAGACGGAACTTTGCACCTAAGGCCCAAGGCGCGCAAAAAATCTATCGTCGAAGTGTTGGATTGGCTGGCCCAACAACCGCCATTTGAAGAGCAAATGCCGGAAATCGAAGACTTTCCCCTAGAACCTGTCGATTTGATCGTCGAAAGATGAGGTATCTCCTGGACACCAACATGATCTCGGAGGTGATTGATCAGCCCATAGGACCTGCCGCGACAAGGGTCAGGCAAGCTGCATCGCGGGCGACCGTCATAACGAGCATCATCGTCGTCTCGGAGCTTCGTTATGGCTATACCAAGATCTCGTCACGCCGATTGAAAGAAGCCTATGAGCTGTTCTTCGGGACCATCGCCGTCGAGGGGTGGGAAGCGCCCTTCGACCACGTCTATGCCGAGATCAGAAGTGCGCTTGAGAAAAAAGGCAGAGCGATCGGTGCGATGGATATGTTGATTGCTGCGCATGCTCTTGCAACTGAGGCTACCGTCGTGACCGCAAACGAGCGGCATTTCTCACAGGTGCCGGACCTCAACGTCGAGAACTGGAAAAATTAATTTTCAACCTCGCATGGCGGTGGGCAGGCCACTCTTTTGTCAAAAACAATCAAAATGACGCGTTTTTGATCAAAGGCTGACAGCCGAATGATATAGGCCGGCCGAAATGCCTGAAAGACGAGTTTAACCAATAGGGGAGTAATGCTCGTGACGATCACACTCTACGGCTTTGCCGGAAGCACCTACGTGCGCACCGTGCGGATGCTGCTCGCGTCGAAGAACGCCGATTACGAGATCGTTCCGGTCAACGTGCTAACTGGCGAAACGCACAATGAGGAGCATCTGATGCGGCACCCGTTCGGGAAGGTGCCGGTGCTCGATCATGACGGTCTGCGCATTCTCGAAACGAGCGCAATCAACCGCTACCTGAACGATACGCTGCCGGGAGACACTTACATTCCCGATACGCCGAAGGATCGCGCGCGGATGGATACGACGACGAGCCTGATCGATTCCTACGGCTACGGCTCCATGGTCGGCGGGGTCGCGGCGTTCCATCTGTTTCCGGATTTCGTCGGCGGCAAGAACGAGGAGATGCGCAGCAAAGGCATCGAGAATTCGAAGAAGGTCATCGGCTACATCATGGGCCTGAAGGGCGCCGACGAGTTCATCGCCGGGACGCTCAGCCTCGCCGATTTCCATCTGGCGCCGATCTGCACCTATCTCGAACTGACGCCGGACGCCGCCGAGGTCTTCGCGGTCGATGGTTTCGCGGACTGGTGGAGCAAAGTGAAGAAACTCGACGTCTACAAATCGACCATGCCCGACCTCGGATAAAACACCGCAGCGCGCCGGCGGTCCTTTCCGGCTAGGCTCTAACGATATCGCGTCGGGGACGATCAATGGGCAAGGTTACAGGCTTTCTCGAAATCGACCGGCAGGTGCACAAGTACCAGCCGGCCTCCGACCGCATCCGGCATTTCCGCGAATTCACGCTGCCGATGTCGAACCGCGAGGTCGAGAAACAGGCCGCGCGCTGCATGGATTGCGGCGTGCCATTCTGCCACGGCCCGACCGGCTGCCCGATCCACAACCAGATCCCGGACTGGAACGACCTCGTCTATGCGGGCGACTGGGAAAACGCGATCCGCAACCTGCATTCGACCAACAATTTCCCGGAGTTCACGGGGCGCATTTGTCCGGCGCCGTGCGAGGAAGCGTGTGTCCTCAACATCGAGGACATTCCGGTGGCGATCAAGACGATCGAGCAGGCGCTGGCCGACAAGGCTTACGAACTCGGCATGGTCCGGCCGCAGCCGCCGGAGAAGAAGACGGGCAGAAACATCGCGATCATCGGTTCGGGGCCGGCGGGCATGGCGGCGGCGCAGCAACTGGCGCGCGCCGGCCACGACGTGCATGTCTACGAGCGCGAGAGCAAGCCCGGCGGGCTGATGCGGTTCGGCATTCCCGACTTCAAGATGGAGAAGCATTTCATCGACCGGCGCGCCGAGCAGATGCAGGGGGAGGGCGTGACCTTTTTTTGCAACGTGGACATCGGCGTGGACAAGACGCTGGACATGCTGTTTTCCGCTTATGACGCGGTGCTCTATTGCGGCGGCTCGGAGACGCCGCGCGCGGCCGGCATTCCAGGCGCCGACCTGCATGGCGTTCATGACGCGATGCCGTATCTCGTGCAGCAGAACAAGCGCATCGGGCGCGAAGAGATCACCTCCCGCGCCTGGCCGTCGGAGCCGATCGTGGCCGGCGGCAAGCATGTCGTCGTAGTCGGCGGCGGCGATACCGCGTCCGACTGCGTCGGCACCGCGTTCCGGCAGGGCGCGGTGCGGGTGACGCAACTCGACATCCGGCCGCAGCCGCCGGAGAAGGAGAACAAGCTGGCGGTGTGGCCCTACTGGGCGACCAAGATGCGGACCTCCTCGTCGCAGGCCGAGGGGGCGGAACGCGAGTTCCAGGTCGCTACGCTCGAATTCATCGGCGAGGACGGCGAACTCACCGGCGTCAAATGCTGCGAGGTCGACGACAGGCGTCAGCCGATCGCCGGCACCGAGTTCGTCATCCGCGCCGATCTCGCCTTCATCGCGATCGGCTTCGCGGGGCCTTTCGCCAACGGGGTCGCCGCCGACCTCGGCGATCGGCTCGAACTCACGACCGACATCCGCCGCTCGACCAACGTCGCAGCCAACGACCGCGACTACAAGACCAGCGTCGACAGGCTCTACGCCGCCGGAGACGTACGGCGGGGCCAGTCGCTGGTGGTTTGGGCGATCCGCGAGGGCAGGCAGGCGGCGCGGTCGATCGACGAGGCGCTGATGGGGTCGAGCGTCCTGCCATGCTGATCGGGGGCGTCACGGTGCGCGCGACGGGCGGGCAGGCGGGTCGGTGAAATCGTCGGCCCGACCGGGAACGGCCGGCGGCAGGTCGCCGTCGCCCCTTGCGGCCTGTCGGATCACCACCGGGTTTCCGAGCAAATTGAAGCCGCTCTCCGTGAAGGTTTCGTTCAACGAAATCGGCGCGGTGCGATCCTGGCCGCTCGCCTCTCGGCGTGACGGGATTTCGGGCGCGACGGCGGCGTCCGGGACCGGCGCCTTCGGTGTCGCGAGAGCATCGCTTCCGGCCGCGTCGAGCAGCTTGCGCAACGGCCCCTCGGCGTAAAAGGCGAGCTTGCGCTTGCCGGCGGCGGTCAGGCTGACGCCATCATCGCCGCGCAGCCGCACCGGTTGACCCTCGACATCCGGTCCGCTGGCGACGTATGCGCCGCCTTGATCGACGAAGCCGTCCCAGACATCGATGTAGAGGCCGCCGCTGTCGGCCGCCACCCGCCGGTAGAGTTCGTTGAAGGCGAGCAGGTCGGATGTCGTCCGCGCCGAACGGAAGGGTGGCGCGCCAAGCCAAATCAGAGGGATATGCCGTTCCGTCACGGTTCGCGCCAGGCCGGCTGCCCGGCTGGAATATTCGAGCGTCCACGCCTCCGAGCGAAGAGCGACGCGCGCGCCGCCAACTGCCATCGGCTGGCGGTCGTTGGCGCCGAGGACGACGACGACGGCGGATGGCTTCTCGGCGTCGAGCAGCGCGTCCATAGCCGCCGGCCAGTCGAAATAGTCGGCGCGCACGAGGCCCGACGAGCCGTTCGACCGGTTGGCGACCGCAATTGCGCGATCCGCCGCGAAGACGGCGTCCAAACCCTCGGCGGCGGCGGCCGCGACGAAATCGCCGACCACGAGGACGAGCCTGGCGTCGGCGCGTTTGGGAAGGATGGCGGCCTCATCGGCGACCTCGTCCTTGACCGGGTTCGAGCCACGCGCCCCGGCCGCTGCAGACCTGGCGCGCGGCAGCGGCTTTGGCGGCGGCGCCTCGCGTTCGCCCGGAAAGAAGAAGCTTGTCGCAGATCCGCCGGACTGCTGAGCCGACGCGCCGCCGGCGAGCAGTCCGAGCAAGACCATTACCGCCATCGCGGCGATGCGGACCGCAGGCCCCGCGCCGCGCTCGCGGTGGACCGGCTTCGCCAAGCGCTATCTTTTCCGAAGGTTCTTCAGGACTTCGAGGCTTGGATGACCGTCCGTCTCGAGTCCGACCTGCGCCTGGAAGGCCTTGATCGCCAGCTTGGAGCCTTCGCCGATCTTGCCGTCGAATTTGCCCTCGTAGTAGCCGTTGGCCGAAAGGCGCTGCTGCAATTCCTGCCGCTCCTCGAAGGAAAGCTTGGTGAAGGGCCGCTGCCAATCCTGCACGAGCCCGCTTCCGCCCGCGATCTCGTCGGCCAACAGGCCGACGGCGAGGGCGTATTTGTCGGAGCTGTTATAGGCCTTGATGACGAAGAAGTTCTTCAGCATCAGGAAGGACGGGCCGGCGCGGCCGTCCGGCACCTTCAACTGCGCCCTGTCGCCCGTGTTGCGGAACGGCTTGCCGCTCGCGCGAGCCACGCCGAGGCCTTCCCACTTCTTCAGCGACAGCGAACCCGCGGGCAATTTTCCGGCCGGCAGCGAAACTTCGAAGCCCCAGGTCTTTCCGGTCACCCAGCCGTTCTTGTGGAGCAGGTTCGCCGCGGTCGCCAAGGCGTCGGGCACCGAGTTCCAGATGTCGCGATGGCCGTTGCCGTCCATGTCGACCGCGTAGGCCTGGTAGGATGTCGGAATGAACTGGGTGTGGCCCATGGCGCCGGCCCAGGAGCCCATCAGATGGCTCTCGTCGATGTCGCCGGTCTGGAGAATCTTCAGCGCCGCGATCAGCTGCGTGCGGGCGAACTTGGCGCGCTTCCTGTCGCCATAGCCGAGCGTCGCCAGCGAGCGCACGACGCTGCGCATGACCTTGTCGTTCTTCAGGATTTCGCCGTAGTTCGATTCCATCGACCAGATCGCCAGCAGAATGTTGCGGTCGACGCCGAAGCGGGCCTCGATGCGGTCGAGCCACGGCTTGTATTTGCGCGCCATCTCGCGCCCGACCGAGATCGACTGGTCGTGAACGCGATTGTCGAAATAGTCCCAGACTGGCGCGGTGAACTCCGGCTGGAATTTCGCCTTTTCCAGCACCTCGGGGTCGGCCGAATCGATGCCGTCGAAGGCGCGGTCATAGGTTCTGCCGGAGACGCCGCTCTGGATCGCGGTCGCGCGAAATCCGGCGACCCAGGCTTCGAAGCCTGGCTCCGCGGATGCCGGCGTCGACGCCGAAAGCGCGGCGGCGAGCAGCGCAGGGGCGAGGGCGGCGGCGAACATCGCCTTTACAGCCGAGCGAACGGACATCGCATCCTCCATTCCAAAAAGCGGAAGCCGCATCCTTTATCCAAGGCGGTTAGCATTTGGTTTACCATGGGCGCGCGGAACCAAATTTCGAGCATTCGATTGTTGGCGACGCCTCGTCCATGGCGTCTTCGCGTTACTCTTGAAATTCGACGTGATAATGTCGCGCGCCGCAAGGCCGATCGAATATGCTGGTGGAAAGAAAAGCATGAAGAAAGTCCGCAAAGCCGTGTTTCCCGTCGCGGGTCTCGGCACCCGGTTCCTGCCCGCGACAAAATCCATTCCCAAGGAGATGCTGACCGTCGTCGACCAGCCGGTCATCCAGTATGTGGTCGACGAGGCGCGCGAAGCCGGCATCGAACATTTCATCTTCGTCACCGGCCGCAATAAGGGCGTCATCGAGGACTATTTCGATCTGCAGTTCGAACTCAACGATACGCTCGCCCAGCGCGGCAAGAACGACGAACTCGCCAAGCTGCAAAGCATGCAGCCCAAGCCTGGCGCGACCAGCTTCACCCGTCAGCAGGCGCCGATGGGCCTTGGCCACGCCGTCTGGTGCGCTCGCGACATCGTCGGCGACGAGCCGTTCGCGCTGCTCTTGCCCGACATGATCACGCTGCCAGAGCAGGGCTGCCTGAAGGACATGGTCAGGCTCTACGACGAGACCGGCGGCAACGTCATCGCGGTCGAGGAATGCGACCCGGCCGAAGCGCACAAATACGGCATTATCGGCCGCGGAAGAGACATCCATCACGGGTTCGAGATCAACCAGATGGTCGAAAAGCCGCCGCGGGGCACCGCGCCGTCGAATCTCATCATCAACGGCCGCTACATCCTTCAGCCCACCATCTTCGACGTGCTGGCGAACCAGGAGCGAGGCGCGGGCAACGAGATTCAGCTGACCGACGGCATGTTGAAGCTGAAGGACCATGAAGATTTCTTCGGCTATCACTATCGCGGACGCACCTTCGATTGCGGCTCGCCGGAAGGCTTCGTGGAGGCCAACATCGCCTTCGCGCTCGCACGGCCCGGCATGCGCAGCAATGTGCTGACGATCCTCGATCACCTGATCGAGGCGTTCGAGCCGGGAAAGGGCGCGAAAGCCGCCGTGTAGACGTTCAGGCCGCGGCGCCAATGCTTCAGCGCTGAACCTTCAGGCCAAGGAAAATGCTGTTGGCATCGTAGTTGCGGGTCTCGGGATCGCTCTCCTGACGCTCGTGACGCAGCCTTCCCGTGATGCCGGAATAGCGGTTGAGCCACCATGTGCCGCCGACCTCCGCGCTCAGCAGGATGTCGTGTTCGCCCAAGCCGGTATAGTCGCGGTAGCCGAGCCCGAGCGCGGCGTTGGCGCTCAGGTCGGCGCGGATCCTTCGCTCGACGGAGAGCAGGCCCGAATGCAGGATCGAGCCGCTTTCGCCCACGTCGGTCGCGCTCTCGACCGTCGTCGACGCGGCAAGTCGGACGGACGTTTCGCGCTCTGGCGACCAAGTCACGGCCGCATTCAAGCTTGGGCCGTCGATCGCGCGCAGGCGGTCGTCCTGGAACCGCTCGCGGATCCAGCCGCCGGAAACCTCGCCGACGATCTTCTCGTCGAGGTCGACAGCGATGCCGGTGCGCAGGCCGAGCCGGTCGGAGTCTCGGCTGTAGCCGGCCGAGTCGGTACTCTGGTCGTAGTAACGTTTGCCGATTTCGGCTTCGACGAAAGGCGTGAAGGCGGGCGATATTTCATATCCGCCGCGGATCGTGACCGTCGCCAGCGTCGAGTTGCGGTCGTTCTGCGTCAGCACGTTTCCGCCGTCCAGATCGGCGTCGCCGTAATCCTCATGCTCGATCAGGGCAGTCACGCCGTAACGCGCCTTGCCTACATCCTTTTCGAGACCCAGCGCGCCGCCGAAGGTCTGCCGGATCGGCTGCGAGGCGGCGCCTTCGATCTCGACGGGCGAGGAGGCGGTTTCGGGCCGCCGTTCGTATCTCAGCGTGCCGATCGCGCGCATCTGTCCGGCGAGGTCGAGGTTCAGCGCCGCATCGACGCCGGCGCGCTTCTCGTCGATCTCGTAGCCGTCGATCGTCTCGCGGAGATTGCCGTAGGCGTCGAGAGAAGCCGAATGCCGGCTCCAGTCGGACGCCGCGTCGAGCCGCAGGGTTGTCTCCGAGAGGATGGCGGACTCGCCATCGACGCTGTAGTTGGCGTTCGAAGTGGCCGATACGCCCTGTTCGATGGACGGGCGCAAAATGAACGAACCCAGGCGTACGCCGACCGGAGCGAACGGATCGTCGTCCTCGATCCTGTCGCGCGAATCGATCGCCTCGACGCGGCCGAGGTCATCGTCGAGTTCGATTTTCTTTTGCCGTTCAGTCGCTTCGACCCGCGTCACGCCGGCGATCTTCTTGTCGAGAAGCGTTTCCTTGGCGTCTTTCTTCCTCGTCGATTCGGCCTCGACCGGGTCGTTTGCCGCCTGCGCGCGCGCGCTGCGGCGGACTGGCGCCACCGGGTCGGCATCGCTGAACGTTTCGTCCCGCGCATCGGGCGAAGGATCGGCGATGTCGCCGAACAGGCCGTCCGGTCGATCCTGGCGCTTTTCGTTTTGATCGTCATCGGACTCGGCGCCCATGCTGGACGGAACGTAGGCCGTCGGCGCGGGCGCGCGGGCCGCCGCCGGTTCAGCTTTGGTCGCGGCGGTGACCTGCGGGTCGACGGTTCCACGCAGCGCGCCGTTCTCCTGCGCGTGCAGGGCAACCGCCGAAGCCGTCGCGAGCGCGCCCGTCGCCACGAGCAGCGCGGCCGCGCGCCCCCATGACCCCCATTTCGACATTGGACTGACCCGCCGCATACGCTTCCGACAGCTTGAGGGCGCCGAGGCACCATGCTTACCGAACCGTAAACCGCGATGGTTAATGTAGCGTTGAAACGAGCTTGCCGGCGGCAAGTCCCGGGAGCCGTCTAGACAGGCGCTACCACCAGCTCGGAATCGTTGGCGGAGACGACCCTTACCCGCGCGCCGACCGGCATGTCGGGGCCGGAGACGCGCCACGTCGTGTCGCCGAGCTGGATGCGGCCCCGGCCTTCCCGAATCGGCTCGGACAGGGTCGCGGTGCGGCCGACGAGCTGTTCGCCGCGCCGGTTGAGCAAAGGCTGATCGCTTTCGCCGCCGCGCCCGGCCATGATGCGGCGTCCGACAAAGACCGTGACCAGCGAAAGCGCGAGGAACAGAACGGCCTGGACTTCCCACGGCCAGACGCCGCTGTTCCAGAGCGCGAGCGTCAGCGCGCCGACGATCAGCGCGGCAAGCCCGATCCAGAGCAGGAAGAAGCCCGGCGCGACGATCTCGATGGCCAGCAGAGCCATGCCGAGCACCATCCAGTTCCAGGGGCCGAGTTCGGAGACCAATCTTGCGATCATCGCCGCGGCCTCGTCAGCCCTGCTCGGACGCGGGCCGCGTCACCGGGGGGCGGGACGCCGGGCGGATCGGCGCGGTCGCGCCATCCGCGCCGAACACCTCGCGGGCGATGGCCCCGATACCGCCAAGCGAACCGATCAGCGACGACGCCTCGAACGGCATCAGCACGATCTTGCTGTTGGGCGCCGAGCCGATGCGCGTCAGCGCCTCCGTGTAACGCTGCGCGACGAAGTAGTTGATCGCCTGGATGTCGCCCTTGCCGATCGCCTCGGACACGACCTGCGTCGCGCGGGCCTCGGCCTCCGCCGAGCGCTCACGCGCCTCGGCGTCGCGGAAGGCCGCCTCCTTGCGGCCCTCCGCCTCCAGCACCTGGCTTTGCTTCAGACCCTCGGCCTCGAGGATCTGGGCGCGCTTGTTGCGCTCGGCCATCATCTGGCGCGCCATCGATTCCACCAGGTTGGCCGGCGGGTTGATGTCCTTGATCTCGACGCGCGTGACCTTGATGCCCCACGGATGCGCGGCCTCGTCGACGACGCGCAGCAGCCGCTCGTTGATGACGTCGCGGTTGGACAGCAGCTCGTCGAGCACCATCGAGCCCATCACGGTGCGGATGTTGGTCATGGTCAGCGTGAGGATCGCGTTCTGCAGGTTCGAGACCTGGTAGGCGGCCTGCGCGGCGTTGAGGATCTGGTAGAAGGCGATGCCGTCGACGGCGACGGTCGCGTTGTCGCGCGTGATGACCTCCTGGGTCGGCACGTCGAGCACCTGCTCCATCATATTCATCTTGGCGCCGACGCGATCCATGAACGGGATGATGAGATTGAGCCCCGGCGACAGCGTCCGCGTATAGCGGCCGAAGCGTTCGACCGTGTAGTTGTAGCCCTGGCTCACCGTCTTGATGCCGGAAAACAGCAGGAACAAGACGAATACGGCCAGCACCAGGATGGTGATGTCGAAACCGGTGAACTGCATCTGATCCCCCAATTGCCGGCGAGCGACGATCCCGCCAGCCGGACAGCGAATCACTTAGGCGCGGCGCAAGCAGTATACAATCGCAAGGCCGCCGAAAGACCGGTCAGCTTGCGGCCCGCGCGAAGGAGAACAGCGCGGCATCGGCATCCTCGACGCCGTCGATCTCGGCCAGCACCAGCTCCGACGCGATCTGCGAGAAGGTGATGCCGTTGCCGCCGTAACCCATGATGGCGAAGAGGTGCGGCTTGCGCGGCAGGCTGCCGATCATCGGCAGGCCGGTCGAGGTCGTGCCGAACGCGCCCGCCCAGCCGAACTCCGGCGAGGTATCGAGATGCGGGAACATCCTGCGCAGTTTCTCGGCGATTTTTACCGTCTTCTCCTCGATCATCGCGTCACGCAGCGTTTCGTCGCTGAAGTCCTCGTCCTCGCCGCCGCAGATGATCCTGCCGTCATGGGTCGATCGCATGTAGAGATAGGGGTCGGAGGCTTCCCAGATGAACGCCGCGCCGGGCCAGACCGCGCGCTTCTGCGGGCGCGTCGCGATGGCGAAGGTCGAGATGATCCGGTGCCTGGTCGCCGGCACCGCGTCCACCAGTTCATAGCCGGTCGCCAGCACGACGCGCGCGGCGGCGATGACCGGGCCGTGGCTCGTCTCAACCGTCGCGCCGCCTTCTGTCCTCTCGATCGCCGTCGCCTCGACGGGAGCGTAGAGCCGGCCTTTCCGCTCGAGCACCTTGTTCAAGAGGCCCGCCGTCAGCTTGCGCGGATCGAGAGCGAGATTGCCGTAGTTCAGGAGCGCGGAGCGGCCCTTGACGCCGAAGCGCTCGGCCAGTTCGATCGGCTTGAGATAGACGGTGCGCAGGCCTGCCTCGCGCCGCGCCTCGCCTTCCTCGCGCAACTGCGACGGCGACAGTACGTCGCCGTCGAGGAACAGCGATTGGCGCGGCTCCATCAGGCAGTCGATCCGCAGATCCTCGATGCGCGCCTGGAGATTGGCGACGGCGAGCCGCGACCGACGCCAGGCCGTCCCGGCCTTGTCGCGGCCGATCATGCCGGAGAGCACCGACAGCGGCCGGTCGATCTCGTATTGCACCAGCGCGGTGGTGGCGGCGGTGGAGCCGATCAGCGGCCCGCGGCGGTCGATCATCACGACGTCGTGGCGCTCGGCGGTCAGCGCCTCCGCGATCATCGCGCCGCTGATGCCCATGCCGACAACGAGGACATCCGTCCTGATGTCGCGGGTCAAGGTCTGGGTCTCGACCTTGGGCGCGCGATAGGCCGACCAGACCGGACGGCCGGTGCGAAGATCGAGTTTGCGTTGCATCACGTTCCCGGGTCGACGTTCAACGAGATCGAAGACGTTCCATGCCGATCGCCTGCAGCTGCGCCTTGCTCTCGTGCCAGCCCGACAGTTCGCGCCGCGCCAGCATCTCGATCATCGCCATGCCCTCCGGGCTGTCGTTGAGGCAGGGGATGTGCGCGAAGTTCTCGCCGCCGGCATGGAGAAAGATCTCGCGCACCTCGCCGTCGATCTCCTCCAGCGTTTCGATGCAGTCGGCGGCAAAGCCGGGGTTGACGATGGCGATCGATTTCACGCCGTCCTGGGCGAGCTTCTCGACCGTCTTGTCGGTGTAGGGCTGCAGCCATTCCTGCGCGCCGAAGCGCGACTGGAACGTGATCATCAGCCGCTCATCGTTCCAGCCAAGCCGTTCGCGCAGCAGCCGCGCCGTCTTCTGGCAATGGCAGTGGTAGGGATCGCCCTTGAGGAAATAGGTCTTCGGGATGCCGTGGAACGACGCGATGACGCGTTCGGGCTCGAAGGCGAGCGTCGCCAGGTGGCGGTCGATCGTCAGGGCCAGCGCGTCGATATAGGCCGGGTCGTCGTAATAGGGCGGAACGGTGCGCACCGCTGGCGCATGGCGCATCGTCATCAGCGCGCGAAACAACTGATCGTTGGCCGTCGCCGTCGTGGTGGCGGAATATTGCGGATAGAGCGGAAAAGCGACGATCCGGTCGCAGCCGCGCGCCATCAGGCTATCGACGACGCTCTGGGTCGACGGCTGGCCGTAGCGCATCGCCCAATCCACGACGATCCCGGTTTCGCCGGCGAAGGCGTGGGCGAGCTTCTCGCCCTGCGACCGGGTGATGGTGCGCAACGGCGATTCATCGCGCTCGCGGTTCCATATCTTGGCGTAGTTCGCGCCCGATTTGCTCGGGCGCATGTTGAGCACGATGCCGTGCAGGATCGGATACCAGGCCACGCGCGGAAGTTCGATGACGCGCTTGTCGGAGAGGAATTCGCGCAAGTAGCGCCGCATCGAACGATAGTCGGTGCCGTCCGGCGTGCCGAGGTTGATCAGCATCACGCCGATCCTGCGCGGCGCGACCACCGGATGGCCCTCAGGCAGCGGGCCGCCCACCGTTCCGATGGCGTTGGCGGCGAGTGTCATGCGGCTGCTCTCCAGGTCAGCCGATAGGTAGCCCGAACCCGGTCGAATGCAATGCTGCGTCTGGCCGCAGCCGGCACGCCGCGCGCCGGCCTCAACTCGCGGGCGGAACGGTCAGCGTCGCCCCGACCGGAATGAACCGGGGCTTGTAGGGATTGGCGTCGGCGATGGTCTTCCACCTGGCGCCGTCGCCGTAGGCTTCCGCGGCGATGGCCCAATAGGTGTCGCCGGCGATGACGACGTGGGTGGCGCCGGACGGCGACGTCTCCGCTTTGGCGGGCGCCGCAGGCGCGGGTTGCGCCGGAGCAGGTTGCGCGGGAACAGGCTGTGCCGGAGCAGGCTGCTCAGGCGTGGGCTCGGCCGCCGGCGTCTTCGCCGCGATCTCCGTGATGCGGCCGTCCAGCTTCGGCGTGTAGGGCCGGTTGGCCGCCAGATAGTCGGCGACGACCTGTTCGAGGCCCGGACCGTAGTCGTAGGCATTCTTGCCATTGCTGGCGAAGAGTTTGTAGCCGTCGCCGCCCTGCCGGACATAATTGTTGGTCGCGACGAGATAGTCCTTCGCCAGGTCAATCGGCGTCGACGAGCCGTTCTCCATCACCTCCACATCCTTGACGCGGCCCTCGTTCGGCTTGACGTTCAAATCGAAAGTGTATTTCAAACCCGCGACCTGCGGGAACTTGCCCTTGCCCTCGGCGATCTCGCTGACGCCGGCTTCGAGCGAAGCGACGATGTCCTTGCCCGAAAGCTGAAAGGTGGCGAGCGTGTTCTGGAACGGCAGCACGGTCAGCACCTCGCCCATGGTCACGACGCCCTGGTCGATCGAGGCGCGCACGCCGCCGCCGTTCTGAAACGCGATCTGCACGCCCTGACCCTTGACCCGGTCGAGAATCGCATCGGCCACCAGATCGCCCATCTGGCATTCGCGAGCGCGGCAATTGTCCCGTCCGCCGTCGATCGCGGCCGTCGTCTCCGACACCTCCTTGTTCTTCAGCGCCTCGATCGGCGCGCCAAGTTCCTTGATGCGGGCCAGGACGGCCGGGTCGGGTTTGATCCGGGCGTCGAGGTAGATCGGGTCGCCGGATGCTTCCTTGACGACGCCGTCGTCGTCGAACACGACCTTGAACTCGCCGAGATATTTCGAATAGGACGCAGCCTGCGTCACCGGAACCTTATAGCCGTCCGGGTTGTCGACCATCGTCGGGTAGGGGCCTTCGGCCTTGGCGTCGGTGTTCGACAGCAGCGAATGCGAGTGTCCGCCCACCACCACGTCGACGCCGGGGATCTTGGCGATCCGCTCCTTGTCGCGGACATAGCCGACATGGGTCAGCGCGATGATCTTGTTTACGCCCTGCGCCTTCAGCTTCTCGACTTCCGCCGTGATCGTCGCGATGTCGTCCTCGATCTGGATGTTGGGGCCAGGCGACGCGATCTCCGGCGTATCCGTGGTCACGGCGCCGACGATGCCGATCTTCTGGCCGCCGACATCGAGCACGATCGACGGCTTGATGCGGTCGCCGACCTTGGAGGCGGCGCTGGCCTTGACGTTGGCCGACAAGACCGGGAACTTGATCACGTCGAGGAACGGCGCGAGCGCGTCCTCGCCGTCGTCGAACTCGTGGTTGCCGACGGTCATGGCGTCGAACTTCATCTGGTTCAAAAATTCGGCTTCGACCGCGCCCTTGTAGGTCGTGTAGAACAGCGAGCCCTGGAAATTGTCGCCGCCGTTGAGCAGCAGGACGTTCTGACCCGCAAGCTTCTCGCGTTCGGCGGCGATGGCGGGAATGAGCCGCGCCGCGCCGCCGATGCACTCGTCCTTGCCTTCTTCCTCGGCCGAACAGGTCGACTCGTATTTGTTGTTGGATTCGATGCGGCTGTGCCAGTCGTTGATGTGGAGGATGTTCAGCGTGTAGTCGGCAAACGACATCGAAACAGACAGCGCCAGCGCCGACGTGGACAGCGCTGCGAGGGCGATTGGTTTGTGCATCGGATGTCTCCGGGTTGTTGCGCAGCCGCTGCCGGAAGGCTGAGATCGCTACCCGCAAGCGGTCGGTCGGATCATGTTTTCACCGCCGCCGGGCGGATGCAAGCGGATTCCAGGGATGCCGCAATGCGTCTTTGACGCTGGCTCAGACCGAACCGCGCCGCGTCAGAACGAACTGCTGACCGGTCGAACTGGTGCAGTTCAGCTGGCTTTGAGCGACGAGCGCGCAGTTTACGTTGGTGGTCGTGTTGCGGATCAGCGAGACGACCGTGATCGCGACGGTGTTGCCTGCGACCTTGTAGCTCCCGTCGGCGAGCTTGTTGCCGGTGTCCAGCGCGCTGGTGGTGAAGACGCCTCCCGACAGCTTGGACACCGCGATCCCGTCGCTGCTCAGCCAGTCTCCCTCGACGCCTCTCGGCCTTGCGGCGATCGGCGTCCCGCCGTCGGAAGGGGCCGAACTCACGCAGCCCGCGGCCCATGCCGAAAGCAGGGCGACAGCGCCGACTTGAACGATGGTGCGCGCTGTGAGCATGATCCGGTTCCTGTCCTGTCGGCATCCAGCAATCGCCCGATTTCCGGGCGATTGCAAGGTTCCAACTCGATGCTTTGGCCGGCAAAGCGTTCAGCGAACGAGGATGTTACGAAACTGCCACGGGTCCTTGGTGTCCAGGTCTTCGGGAAACAGGCCTGGACGGCCTTCGAGGGGTGTCCAGTCGGTGTAGTGTCCCTCGACGGGCCCGAGATAGGCCGCCTGTATCTCCAGGCAGCGCCGAAAATCCATTTCATCCGCCTCGACGATTCCGGCTTGCGGATTTTCCAGCGCCCAGACCATGCCGGCGATCACGGCTGACGTTACCTGCAGCCCGGTGGCGTTCTGGTAGGGCGCGAGCGTGCGCGCCTGTTCCAGGGTAAGCTGCGAGCCAAACCAGTAGGCGTTCCTGTCGTGGCCGTAGAGCAGCACGCCGAGTTCGTCCGACCCATCGACCAGTTCATGTTCGTCGAGGACGTGCTGGACCGGCTGCGCCTTGCCGCCCGCGCCGAACATCTCGTGCAGCGACAGGATGGCGTCGTTGCAGGGGTGGTAGGCGTAGTGGCAGGTCGGGCGATAGGTGACCTCGTCATGCTTGTCGCGAACGGTGAAATAGTCGGCGATGGAGATCGCTTCGTTATGGGTGACGAGGAAGCCGTATTGCCGACCCGGCGTCGGACACCATGACCGGACGCGCGTGTTGGCGCCCGGCTGTTCGAGATAGATCCCCGCCTTGCAGCCGTGCTTGTGCTTCTTCGCGTTGTCGGGCTTCCATTTCTCATGCGTACCCCAGCCGAGTTCGGCCGGCTGCAATCCCTCCGAGATGAAACCTTCGACGGACCAGGTGTTCCAGAATACGTCCATCGGCTTGGGGTTCTTCGTGCGCTGCGTGTCGCGCTCGGCGATGTGGATGCCCTTGACGCCGGCCTTTTTCATCAGCTTGGCCCAGCCGTGTCGGTCGTCCGCCGCGGGTTCCTCGAACTCCATGCCGAGGTCGCGGGCAAGGTTGATCAGCGCCTGCTTGACGAACCATGACACCATGCCAGGATTGGCGCCGCAGCACGAGACGGCGGTCGCGCCACCGGGGCGCTTGCGGATTTCCTTGCGCACCGTTTCGCGCAGGGCATAGTTGGTCCGCGAGGCGTTGTCGGCGGTTTGGTCGAAATAGAAGCCGAGCCACGGCTCGACCACGGTATCGATGTAGAGCACGCCGAGTTCGCGGCAGAGCTTCATCAGGTCGAGCGAGGAGGTGTCGACCGAAAGGTTGACGCAGAAACCCTGGCCGCCGCCGACGGTCAGCAGCGGCTTGAGAAGCTTCTTGTAGTTCTGCCTGGTGACCGCCTTCTGCACGAAGGCGATGCCGCGTTCGTCGAGCAGGGCCTTGTCCGTTTCGCGCGGGTCGATGACCGTCATGCGGCTCTTGTCGATTTTGAAATGGCGCTCGATGAGGGGCAACGTTCCACGTCCGATCGAGCCGAAGCCGATCATCACCAGGGGGCCGGTGATCTCACCGTGGACGAGCCATTTGTCTTTCGCCATTTTCTGTCGGTCTCTCCGTTTTCAACGCAAGACGGCCCCGTCAACGGGGCCGATGCGGCGGGGAAGACCATAGAACATTGTCACAATAAAGCGAAATCCGGACTCGTCAGCCGGCTGTCGCCATGCCCAGAAGCATGGCGACCAGCCGGTCGCGGTCGGCGGTGAGACCTTTGTAGTCGAGTTGGGTGGCGTCGAGGTCCGCGAGCTGGCCGGCGAAGGAAGCAGCGAGCGCTCCACGATCCGGATGCCGGGCCAGCACCGTCATCGGGTCGAGATGGATGCGGATCGTGAACAAAATGTCGCCTGACACCGGCAGCTTGCGCAGCGTCTGGCGCTCGACGCGGACGAAGGCGCGGGCCAGCGCCGTATCGTCGGCGAAGCGGGCCGGGCGCTTCGTCGCGCGTTCGGTCCGGCCCTCGTTGGAAAGCGGGTGGTAGAACGCGTCGCCGGCCTGGACCGACCAGTTGAAGCGCAGCATCGGCTGCTCGACCTTGAGGCTGTCGAACATGCGACCGATGATTTCGGCCATGCGCGTGCCGGGGCCGAAACCCGGCACGGGTCCATGGATGTCTTGCAGCGGATGCCCGAATTTTTCCACCAGCGACCAGGAAGAGGGGAAGCACAGCGAACCGGCGGCAAGCCGCCAGCCATCGACACCGCGCCGCATGAGGATGAGGTCTTCCTGGACGAGCAATGACGCCGTTTGCAGTGGCGGTTGGGCGCTGGGGTCCGCCCGGGGCCCGGATGTCGCGCCGATATGCGCGCGCAACAGGTCGAGCACCTCGCCTTGAGCGCCGCGCGTGTCCGGCTCTTCGACGAAGACCTTGCCGGGGATGGTGGCGTAGAGCCTGCGCTTCTCGGCGATGTAGGCGTCGAAGTGCTCGTCGGTCTCGATCCAGTCCGCGAGGTCGAGTGGTTTCAGACCGGCCGTGAAGAGCTTGGACGAACCGTCGTAGGGCGTGTGGGCAGGGAGCGCCGTCACCATTCGACGGGCAGCTTGCGGCGTGCGTGGTGGATGCGAACAACGTAAATATGGTCGGTCCTGAAGAGATACGGGATGACATACGGCAGACCCGGAACACTCCACTCTCGTTGTCCAACCGAGTTGATAGGGCGGCCGATCCCAGGATTGGCGCGAATGAGCAGCAAAGCCTTGATGATCCTGCCGGCAACATCGCCTGCCGCGATCGGATTGTCAGCTGCGATATGGCTGCGTATTGCACGAAGATCACGGTCGGCCGATCGAGAAAGCGTGACCTGCATCTAAGCTGCGTTCGACCTTCGCAGATCGGGAACCGGCACTTCGTCGGACTTGCTCCGAGATTCCATCCATTCGATGACATCTTCCAACGGCACCACATCCCGGCGCTCAATATCGCCGAGACCTTCCTCGATCGCCGCCAGATACGCCCGGCGCTCCGCCAGATGCGCCTCGACCGCCTCCTTGACGATGAAGCCGCTGGAGCGTTGGGTCGCCTTGGCGTACTCTTCGAGTTCGCGCTTGGTTTCCAAGGGAAGCCGTACCGAGAACGTTTCCATATTGGCCATTGCCCTATCCGTGAACCGTTGTGAACACAATGTATTCGCAACTGTCAATAGCGTTCATTCCAACAGCCTTGCCCTGATCAATCCCCTCAGCGAATTTCCGACGAAGACTGCGTTGGCTCGTCGAATGTCCTCTGGCAAAACCCGAGCCTCGACCGCCTTTCCGCTTTCCAGCAGCGCCCCGCGCAGGACACCCGGCAGCAACCCGCACGCCAGCGTGGGTGTAACGACGGGGCCATCGTTCAAGGAGACGAAAAGGCTGGTGATCGCACCCTCGCAAACCATGCCATTTTCGTTGAGCAGAAGCACCTCGTCGGCTTCCCCTACCGGGAACTCGGATCGGGCGGTCGCATAGATTTCGCGCCGCGTCGTCTTGTGCGCGAGAAGCGGGTCCGACGCGTCGAGCCGCACCGTCGCGATCCTCAGCGTCCAGATCGCATTCGCCGCCAGCGGTTCGAAGGGCTGCGTCGCGATGGAAACATCGCCGTCGCGCGTCAGCGCCACGCGTACGCGCCGCGGATCGGCAAATGCGACCGTCGCCAGCGCCGCGCCGACGCTTTGCGGATCGCAGGCGAAGCCGAGTTCGTGCGCCGAGGCATAGAGGCGCGCGAGGTGGCGCTCCAGGCGGATGAAGCCGCCGACCGGCTCCCAGCGCAGCGTCTCGATCAACTGGAAATCGGCGGCGTTCCCGTCGCGAACTGCGCTTTCAGCAGGCATTCCTGATACTCCGCCTCCGCCGTGGAATCGAAGACCACGCCGCCGCCGACATTGTAGACCGCCTCGCCATCCGGAAAGAGCGAGATTGTGCGGATCGCCACGGAGAAGCGCATCGGCCCGCCAGGCGCAATCCAGCCGATCGCGCCGCAATAGACATCGCGCGGCCGGCTTTCCAGGCCGCGAAGGATTTCCATCGCGCGGATTTTCGGCGCGCCGGTGATCGAGCCGCAGGGAAACAGCGCCGCGAAGACCTCGCCAATCGACAGGCCAGGCAGCAATTTCGCGCGCACGCGGCTCACCATCGTGTGCAGCGTCGGATAGGTCTCGACCTTGAACAGTTCGGGCACGTCGAGCGTGCCGACCTCGCTGATCAGCGAGATGTCGTTGCGCAGCAGGTCGACGATCATGCGGTTTTCCGCCTGGTTCTTCGGATCGTCGCCGAGTTCCTGTCTGAGCCGGTCGTCTTCGGCCTTCGTCTTGCCGCGCCGCGCCGTGCCTTTCATGGGGTGGGTCTCGATCCATCCCTCCTGGTCGATGGCGAAGAAAAGTTCCGGCGAACGCGACAGGACCACCGGGCCGCCGAGATCGATCAGCGCGCCATATTTGACCGGCTGGCGCGCCGTCAGCGCCTCGAAACCCGAGAGTGGATTGCCGGTCCACCGCGCACAAATTGGAAATGTCAGGTTGCCCTGATAGCAATCCCCGGCGCGCAGATGAGCGTGCAGCACGTCGAAACGCGTTTTGTAGTCCGCAGCGCTCCAAGTCGCCCGCGCGTCGACGATCGGCCCGTTGCCGAGCGCCGGATGATTGCGCGGGCGAATTGTGTTCGACGGTCCGTCGAACACGCCGAAACAAACGAGCGGCGCGCGGCGGCCTTCGGGCAGAAGCGGCTCGAGTTTTGATTCGAGCAGGTAACCAGCTTCGTAGGAGACATAGCCGGCGAGCCATTCGCCAGCCGCCCGGGCGGCTTCGGCGCGTTCAAAAGCGGATTTGAACTGCGACGCCGTATCGGCGACGATGATGTCGCGCGGAGTCTCGAACAGAACATCCTGATCCGCGATGTCGTCGCGGAAAAAGGCGAAGGGCGAGGGGTTCATAGCGATAAGCGGGTGGACCGGAGCACGGAGGCGCTTGGGTCCAAGCCAGTCAGTCCAGCGTTTCCAGTTCGTCGATCAGCCCGGAGATCACCGACAATCCCTTGCTCCAGAACGCCGGATCGGAGGCGTCCAGGCCGAACGGCTCCAGAAGCTCCGAGTGATGCTTGGTGCCGCCGGCGCGCAGCATGTCGAAATATTTGTCCTGAAAGCCGCGCTCGGCGTTCTGGTAGACCGCGAAGAGCGAGTTCACCAGGCAATCGCCGAAGGCGTAGGCATAGACGTAGAACGGCGAATGGACGAAGTGCGGGATATAGGTCCAGAAGGTCTCGTAGCCGGGCTGCAGCACGATCGCGTCGCCGAGGCTTTCCTTCTGCACTTCGAGCCAGAACTGGCCGAGCTTGTCGGCCGTCAGCTCGCCGTTGCGGCGCTCGAGATGCACCTTGCGCTCGAATTCGTAGAAGGCGATCTGGCGCACGACCGTGTTGATCATGTCCTCGACCTTTTGCGCCAGCATCGCCTTGCGCTCGCGCCGGTCCCTGGTCTGGTCGAGCAGCGAGCGGAAGGTCAGCATCTCGCCGAAGACCGAGGCGGTCTCGGCGAGCGTCAGCGGCGTCGAGGCCATCAGCGCGCCCTGGCCGCCGGCCAGAACCTGGTGCACGCCGTGGCCGAGTTCGTGCGCCAGGGTCATCACGTCGCGGGGCTTGCCCATGTAGTTGAGGAGCACATAGGGATGGGCGGAGGGAACCGTGGGATGCGCGAAGGCTCCCGGCGCCTTGCCCGGCCGCACCGGCGCGTCGATCCAGCGCCGGTCGAAGAACGACCGCGCGATCTCCGCCATGTCCGGCGAAAAACGGTGATAGGCCGCCAGAACCGTGTTCTTCGCTTCGTCCCATCCGATCGTCGCCTGCGGGGTCTCGGGCAGCGGCGCGTTGCGGTCCCAGTGATTCATGGTCTCCAGGCCGAGCCACCGCGCCTTCATCCGATAATAGCGGTGCGACAGCCGCGGATAGGCTTCACGCACGGCGGCGGCGAGCGCATCCACGACTTCGCGCTCGACGCGGTTGGCGAGATGGCGCGAATCGGCGATATCCTGGAAGCCGCGCCAGCGGTCGGAGATCTCCTTGTCCTTGGCCAGCGTGTTGGCGATCAGCGTGAAGACGCGCAAATTCTTCTTGAACGTGGCGGCCAACGCGTCGGCGGCGACGCGGCGCACCGCTGCGTCAGGATCCTGCAAGCGGTTGAGCGTCAATTCGAGCGGCAGTTCCTCGCCTTCCACCTCGAAGCGCAAATCGGTCATCGTCTCATCGAACAGCCGGTTCCAGGCCGCGCGGCTGGTGATCGACTTCTCGTGAAAGACCTGCTCGATCTTGTCCTCGAGCTGATAGGGTTTTTCCAGGCGCAGATCGAGCACCCAGGGCGCGTAATGACCGAATGCCTCATCCTGCGCCAACGCCGTTTCGAGGAGGGCGTCGTCGATCAGGTTGAGTTCGAGCGTGAAGAACAACATGTGGGCGCTGGCGTCGGTGATTTTTTCCTGCACGTCGCCATAGAGCTTGGCGCGCTGGGGATCGGCCGTGTCGCCGGCGTAGACTAGTCCGGCGTAGGAGCCGATGCGCCCCATCAACTCCTCGAGCGCTTCGTAGTCCCGCAGCGCCTTGCCCAGTCCGCCGGCCGAACCGAGTGCGGCTTGCGAGGCGAGCACGCCCTTCCATTGCTGTTCGAAGGCAGCGGCGCGTTCGGACGCGAGCAGCAAATCGCGCTTGAGTTCGGGCGCATCCATGCGCGTGTAGAGATCGGTCAGGTCCCATTCGGGAAGATCGCCCAGGTCGTTCGCCGCAGCGCCGATCGGCGCGGCGCCCTGTCGCGCGAATAGCATCGTCATCCGCCTGTCCCCTCGATCGCGTCGCATCTTTTCGGCTTAAACGCTTATTTAGGACCCTATGCCAGATCATCCAGACGGCTTTGTCTGGCCGAAGGGGTTTTCACACATGACGCCAGGGCCATGACCGCACGCATCCTCGTTGTCGACGACGATCCGGTGCAGCGCCGCCTGCTTGAAGCGGCGGTGACGAAATTCGGCTACGAGGCGACGGTCGCCGAAGACGGCGTCGCGGCGCTGACTGTTCTCGACGGCTCGGCCGAAACCCCTTTCGCCGCGATGATCCTGGACCTTTCGATGCCCGGCCTCGACGGTCTCGGCGTGCTCAAGGCGATGGCCGAGCGCGGCCTGGAACTTCCCGTGATCGTGCAGACCGCGCAAGGCGGCATCGAGACGGTCGTCCTCGCCATGCGCAACGGCGCCTTCGATTTCGTGGTCAAGCCGGCGTCGCCCGAGCGGCTGAGGGTGGCGATCGCCAATTCGATCAAGGTCGAGACGCGCGGCGGCGAGATCAAGCGCAACGCCAAACGCGGCGCCGGCCCGCTGGGCTTCAGCGATGTCGTGACGCGAAGCCCAGCGATGGTCAAGACGCTCGCGCTCGCCCGCAAGGCCTCAGCCTCCACGATCCCGATCCTGATCGAAGGGGAATCCGGCGTCGGCAAGGAACGCGTTGCGCGCGCCATCCAGGGATCGGGCGAGCGACAGGGCAGGCCGTTCGTCATCGTCAATTGCGGCGCGATCCCGGCCAATCTGGTCGAATCGATCCTGTTCGGGCACGAGAAGGGCGCTTTCACCGGCGCGACCGAGAAGCATGCCGGCAAGTTCGTGGAGGCCAATGGCGGCACTTTGTTCCTCGACGAGATCGGCGACCTGCCGCTCGAAACGCAGGTCAAGCTGCTGCGCGCCGTCCAGGACGGCGAAGTCGACCCGGTCGGCGGCCGCGCCACCATCAAGGTCGACATCCGCCTGATCTCGGCCACCCACCGCGATCTCCTGCAAAGGGTCAAGGACGGCGCGTTCCGCGAGGACCTCTACTATCGCCTCAGCGTCTTCCCGATCGCCGTGCCGCCGCTTCGCGACCGTCCGGAAGATGTCGAGCCGCTCGCCCGCTATTTCCTCAAGCGCTTCTCGGCGTCCGAGGCGCAAGGACGCGTCACCGGGCTTTCGCCGCGCGCCCTGCGCATGCTGGAGGCGTATGACTGGCCGGGCAACATCCGGCAGTTGGAAAACGCCGTGTTCCGCGCCGTGGTGCTGTGCGACGGCGAGACGCTGACCGACGAGGAGTTCCCGCAGATCAGGGCGCAGGTCGAGGGCGTCGCCGACCTGGAGGATGGCGACGCCGTCCCGCCGGCGGCCGACGCCGGCGGGACGCACGTCGACCGCGAGGGCTTCGCCGCCGCGCAGGCGCTTTTCAACGCGGTGTCGGACGGGCACGGCCTTGCGGGCACGCTGCGCGCGCTCGACGATGGCGGCGACATGCGGCCCCTTGCGGATGTCGAGTACGACATGATCGTCATGGCCATCGACCATTATGGCGGCCAGATGAGCGAAGTGGCGCGCCGCCTCGGCATCGGCCGCTCGACGCTCTATCGCAAGCTGAAGGAATTCGGCATCGATCCGGAGACCGGCCGCATCGAGCGCCTTGCCGGCTGAGCCGTCAGCCCGGCGCAAGGTTGCGCCCTTAAGGCTGCGTTAACCCTTCCCGGCGTGGGCGACTTTTGGGCTGGATATCGCCACGCTGTTACCGTATTTCAGCTTTAATAAGCGATGATTAACCATTAGGATCGATATTCGGACAATCGAATATCCACGTCCGTGGTTCAAATCCGGGGACAATCGGCAATACAAGGCCTTTTGATTTGATCAGCACCGAACGACTTTCGAGCCGGCGTGACCGTCAAGGCCCGCGCTGGACAGGATGGTTTGCCGCGATCGTCCTGGCGGTAAGCGCGATGGTGATGGGCGCTTCGGCCGCCGGCGCCGAGACGCGCTCTCTCAAGCTCTATTTCATCCATACGAACGAGAAGGCCGAGATCGTCTTCAAGCGCAACGGCGTCTACGATCAGGCTGGGCTGAAGAAAATCAACATGTTCCTGCGCGACTGGCGGCGCAACGAACCGACCAGGATGAATCCGCGCCTGATGGACCTGATCTGGGAAGTCTACCGCGCGGTCGGCGCGCGCGACTATATCCACGTCGTGTGCGGCTACCGTTCGCCGGCCACCAATTCGATGCTGCGCAGCCGCTCCAGCGGCGTCGCGAAGAAAAGCCAGCACATGCTCGGCAACGCGATGGATTTTTATATCCCCGGCGTCAGCCTGAAGACCCTGCGCGAGACGGGCATGAAAATGCAAAACGGCGGCGTCGGCTATTATCCGCGCTCGGGTTCGCCGTTCGTGCATATGGATGTCGGCAATGTCCGCCACTGGCCGAAGATGAGCCGCCGCGAACTCGTCGCTCTGTTCCCGAACGGCAAGACATTGCATGTGCCGAGCGACGGCAAGCCGCTGCCCGGCTTCGATCAGGCGATGGCCTCATATCAGGCGCGCAAGAAGAGCGGCACGACCGCGCTGGCGCTGGCTTCCACGGGCAGCAGCAAACCTTCGCGCAGCTTGTTCGCCGCCTTGTTCGGCGGCGGCGGCGCCGACGATGAGGAAGACAGCGCGCCCGCCGAAGAGGCCGCGCCTGTCGCCAAGAAAGCAGCCCCCGAACCGAAGGTGGCGGCCAAGCCGGAGCCCAAGGCAAAAGTCACGCTGCCTGGCATTCAGATCGTCGCGCCGGAAGACGCCGACCGGGCCGATATTCCGATGTTGGCCGAGGCGGAACCGGCCCCGGCCGACGAAACGCCTGAAACGATCGTCGCCGCGCTGCCGGCCCGCTCGGTGCCGCTTCCGGTTTTTGCGGCGCGTCCGAAGACAGATGTCGGGCCGGAGGAAACCGCCGAGATATCCACCGCCTCGGTCGCGCCTCAGGAGGCCGTCCCGTTCGCGATGGCCGCGGAGCCGCCCGCGGCCCTGGCGCCCGTGCAGGACACCAGCGCCGCCGATGCGGCGGCCGACGCTCATGCGCCGCTGCCTTCGGCTCGTCCGAATTATCGCGTCGCGAAGGCCGAGCAGATGGCGGCCGCCGCCGACGAAGCTTCCGACGACGACGATCAGGATCAGGTTCTGATGGCGCTAGTCGCCGCCGAGCGCGACCCGCTCACCGCCAGCGATCCCACGCCGATGCCAGCCGATCGTCCGGCTTCGGTCGTCGCCGACGATTCGAGCGACGGGGAAATGGAAGACGGCGTCATCGCCGCCCTGCCGTCCGAGCGTCCGACGCTCGCCGATCCGTCGGCCGTCAGCGCCGAGGACAAGGTCGCCGTCGCAGCCGCCATCAAGGCCAACGACGCACGCGTCGCCGCGCTCGCCTCGGTCGAAGCGTCGACGCCCAAGCGGGCCGTCGCGCAACCGGCCGAACAGCCGGCCAGCGCCGTCAAGACCACCCGCAAGGCGGCCCGAGCGGCGCGCACCGACGGCAAGCCGAACCGCAAGTCGCTGGTCGTCGCCGCCCAGCCGCAGGCGGCGCGCTGGGTTCTGAACAAGGAGTATGTCGCGACCGCCGCGACCGAAACCAAGGCTCCGTCGTTCGCCTACAACGCCGTCGTCACCGCGCCGCGCGAGGTCTATACGGCAGGCTTCCAGAAGGGCGACCAATACGCCGAAGCGAACCGCTTCACCGGCAAGGCCGTGAAATTCCTTTCGGTCGCGCGCTTCCAGTAGCGCGACAATGCGGATGCGCCGCTCCCTTCGGCGCCTTTTGTCGACCGCGTTTGTCAGCCCTCGCTAAGGGTGGACGCCGCACGGGCGAGCGCCTCGATGGCGGACCAATCCTTGGCCTTGACGAGATCGTCCGGCGCGACCCACGAGCCGCCGACGCAGATCACGTTCGGCAGCGCCAGATAGTCCTTCACGTTCTTCGCCGAAACGCTGCCGGTCGGGCAGAAGCGGATGCCCGCGAAAGGCGCGGCGAGCGCCTTCAGGAACGAGACGCCGCCAGCCTGCTCGGCAGGGAAGAACTTCAGAAAATCGTGTCCTGCTTCGCGCGCGGCCATGATCTCGCCAGGCGTGATCGCGCCCGGCAGCAGGGGCACCTCGCTGCCGGCCGCGGCCGAGAGGACGCCGCTCGCGATGCCGGGACTGACGATGAATTTCGATCCGGCGGCGGCGGCCTGCTCGAACTGCGCCGCGTCGAGAATGGTGCCGGCGCCCACGATCGCGTCCTCGACCTCGCCGACAGCCCGGCGAATGCACTCCAGCGCATCCCGGGTGCGCAGCGTGATCTCGATCACCCGCAATCCACCTCGCGCCAGGGCTCGCGCCAGCGGTGCGGCATCCCCGACATCGTCGATCTTCAGCACCGGAATGACGGGTTGTCCGGCAAGAAGGGACAGAAGTCTTTCGGTCTTGGCGCTGGTCATCGGCTTGATCCTGAAGTTTTCGCCGCCCGACTATCAGAGCGGGCGGACCGAGTCACGCGCGGGGCCTCCTTGAACGAGACGGCGCCTGGAGCTAAAGCATCGGTCGATGCATTCATTTCCCTCGGCGGAGCCATTGCGCGTCGCGACGCTCTACCGTTTCAGCCGACTGGAGCGATATGAGAGCCTGCGCGCGCCGCTCGCGGCGTTCTGCCGCGGCCGCGGCATCAAGGGGACGCTGCTGCTGGCGCCCGAAGGGATCAACGGAACCGTGGCGGGCGCCTCGGCGGCCATCGACGACCTCATCGCCGAACTCGAAGCCATCCCGGAATTCGCCGGGCTCGACGTCAAGTACAGTTCGGCGCGCGAAATGCCGTTCTACCGCATGAAGGTGCGGCTCAAGCGCGAGATCGTCACGATGGGCGTCGACGATATGGATCCGACGAACAATGCCGGCGACTATGTCGAGGCGGCCGACTGGAACGCCCTCATCGCCGATCCGCGCACGGTCGTCATCGACACGCGCAACGACTACGAGGTGCGGCTGGGGACGTTCGAGGGCGCCGTCAATCCGCGCACCGCCAGTTTCAGGGAATTTCCGGGCTGGGTCGACGCGCACCGCGGCGACCTCGAAGGACGACAGATCGCCATGTTCTGCACCGGCGGCATACGCTGCGAAAAGGCGACGGCCTACGTGAAATCTCTCGGGATCGGGGCCAGCGTACACCATCTCAAGGGCGGCATCCTCGGATACCTCGAGGCGACGCCCAACACCGATAGTCGCTGGCGCGGCGAGTGCTTCGTCTTCGACGAACGGGTCGCCGTCACGCATGGGCTTGCGCAAGGCGACGCCGAATCGTGCCGCGCCTGCCGTATCCCGCTGACGCAGGCCGACCGCGCTTCGCCGTACTTTTCACGGGGCATTTCCTGCGCCCACTGTTTCGACACTCGCAACGCCGCCGACCGCGAGCGCTACGCCGAGCGGCAGCGCCAAGTGGAGCGCGCGGCGGCGCTCGGCGCCCCCCATCCGCTGGTGCGCTAGCCTGCCATTGCGGCGACGCCCAAGCCCCTCAGCCGGCGGAGGACATCGCGAGCGAAACGAGAGCGTGGATTGTCGCTTCACGGTCGGACTTAAGCTCCTGATCCAGAAAATGAAGCCGTCCGGCGATCAGGAGGGTCGCGATGCCATGAACGTCGGACCATGCCTTCGCGACCTGGATCCGGCCGCTTCGACTCTGCATGGGCTCGCCGCCGTGAAGATTGGCGACGCCTTCGACCAGATCGGCGAAGGCCTTCGAGGCGCTGCGGTCGAGCTCGGCATCTGCGAAAAGCGGCTTGCGCGATCCGAACATCAGGTTGAACAGGCTCGGATGGGCGGCCGCGAAGTCGATGTAGCCCACGCCCGAGGCGATCTGCTGGGCGAGCGGATCGGGATCCGCCTGCGCCCTGCGTGCATCCTGCGCGGCCACGAAGCGCTCGAAGCCGATTGCGGCAAGCGCTGTCAGAAGAGCGTTGGCATCCTTGAAATGATGCGCGGGCGCGGCGTGCGAGACGCCCGCGCGCTTGGCGCAGCCGCGCAGCGTGAAGCCTTCGATGCCGTTTTCCGCGAGTTCGGCCTCGGCGGCATGCAGCAGCGCGGCCCTCAAGTCGCCGTGGTGATACGCGGATCTCTCTTCAGTCTTCCGTTTGGGCATCCAAGGGCCTTCCTATCCACACCGGCGTTGCTGCGACGTGGCGGTCGGGGATTGCTGCCCGCTGCCCGCACCTCGATCTTTACGCTGTAAACATTACGCTTGACCAGAGTTCGAGATTTTGGCATGCGTATCTTTACAGTGTAAAGACCGAAGGAACATCCGATGTTTCAGCCCGACGTCATGTTTCAGTTCGCCAGCGCTGGCGCGCTCTGCGGGTGGGCCGTGCTGCTGATCAGTCCCCTGATTCCGGTATGGGCCGATCGAATATCGGGCCTCGCCATTCCGCTCCTCTTCGCCGTTGCATATACCGGACTGATCCTGGCGTTCTGGATGTCGGCCCAAGGCGGGTTTGGTTCGCTCGAGGCGGTTTCGCAATTGTTTCAGACGCGCGGGCTGCTGTTGGCCGGGTGGATTCACTATCTCGCTTTCGATTTGTTCGTGGGCGCCTGGATCGTCCGCACGGCCCGCGCGGAGTCGGTTCCGTTCTGGCTTGCGGCGCCTTGCCTGGCCTTGACCTTTCTCTTCGGTCCGGCTGGCTTTCTCCTGTTCAACGCGACGCGGGCCGCTCGTTCCCGCTCAAGGGTCTCGGCATGACGATGAATTCAGGGTCCACGGCCATGGCGCTCTCGGCGTCGCAGCGCGCTGAAAGCGTCCATTCCTGGCGGTCGGGAGTCGTCGATTTTCGCGGCCGCGAGCCGAGGCTGTTCGGTCTCGCGGTGATGCTGGTGGCGGCGATGACGCCGACGCTTTTTGCGATGGTCGTCGACGCCAGAACCTTTCTCGGCGTCAATGTCTGGGAAAAGCCGCTCAAGTTCGAGGTCGCGCTTTCGATCTATGCCTTGAGCCTTGTGTTTTTCGCGCGCTGGCTCGATGCCGGAACGCGGCAGCGTGTATGGTATCGGATCTATATCGGCGCGGTCATCGCGGCGATCCTTGCGGAAATGATCTGGATCGGAAGCGCCGCCGCCCTGGACGCGGCGTCGCATTTCAACATGACGGCGCTCGGCGCTGGCATCTACGGCGTCATGGGCATCCTGGCCGTGCTGCTCACGTCGGCCTCGTTCGTCTATGCCGTCTCGATCGCCCGCAATGCGCACACGGGTCTGTCGCCGGTGGTCAAGGAGGCCGTCGTGACCGGATTGGCGCTCGTGCTGCCGCTGACGCTCGTGACCGCTGGGACGATGAGTTCCATGGGCGGGCATTTCGTCGGCGGCAGCGCGAGCGACGCGGGCGGCCTGCCGCTTTTCGGGTGGGCGCGCGATGGCGGCGATCTGCGCGTCGCGCATTTCTTCGCGACGCATGCGATGCACGCCGTGCCGATCTTCGGCCTGATCTCGGCTGCGCTACTGGGCGGCCAAGTCCGTTGGCCGTTGCGCATTTTCGCCGTCGGGTACGTTTCGCTCGTCGCGGTTCTTTTCGTCCAGGCTCTCGCCGGCTATTCAGTCCTGACGCTTTTTTCCAAATAGTGAGCAAACGCGACGGCGTTTACGATTTGTTTACCATTTGAAGGCATTCTCGAACCAGTCGGATCCGCTTCTCCTCCCAAGCGCGGTTCAGATCGGGGCGGTCGCGAATGACCGCCCTTTTTGCTGTTCGCCTTGCTTCGGCGTCGCCGATTTGCGATGCCACGGCCAAAGGGAGGATCGGCCATGACGGACATCAAGACGGCCATCGTGACAGGCGCCGGCACGGGCATCGGCCGGTCGGTCGCCAGCGCGATGCTCAAAGCGGGCTGGAACACGGTTTTCGTGGGACGGCGGCAGGCGATGCTCGACGACGCGGTGGCCGGGGCCGGCGCGTCGACGGCCAAACCGCTCGCCGTTTCCTGCGATATTTCGCGCGAGGACGAGGTCGACGCGATGTTCGAGACCGTGGTCGAATCGTTCGGCCGGGTGGACCTGCTCTTCAACAATGCCGGCATGGCCTATAAATCCACGCCGATCGACGAGATTCCCGTCTCCGTATGGAACGACGTCGTCGGGGTCAACCTGACCGGGTCGTTCCTGTGCGCGCGGGCGGCGTTCCGAACGATGCGGCGGCAATCGCCGATGGGCGGCCGGATCATCAACAACGGCTCCGTCTCGGCCTATGCGCCGCGCCCTGGTTCGGTCCCCTATACCGCCACCAAACATGCGATCACCGGGCTGACCAAGACGCTGGCGCTCGATGGGCGGCCGTTCGACATCGCCTGCGGCCAGATCGACATCGGCAACGCGCTGACCGACATGGCGCGGCCGATGACCGTCGGCGTGCCGCAGGCCAACGGGACGATGGCGGCCGAGGCGGTCATGGATGTCCAGCATGTCGCCGACGCGGTGCTGCACATGGCGAGCTTGCCGCTTGCTGCCAACGTCTTGTTCATGACCGTGATGGCGTCGAAGATGCCGTTCGTGGGCCGGGGGTAGGGGGCTACCGGGTCATATTGCCTTCGTTCGTCCGAGAAATCCGCCGATCCGCTCCAGCGCCCGCGCAATATTCTCTTCCGAGTTTGCATAACTCAGGCGGATATAGCCCTCGCCGAGGATGCCGAAATCCGGGCCGCCGATCAGCGCCACGCCCGATTCCTCCAACAGCGCGGAGGCCAGCGTCTTCGCCTTCCAGCCAGCGCCGGCGATGTTGGGGAATGCATAGAACGCGCCTTTGGGCGTGACGCAGGAGACGCCGGGCAGTGCGTTGAGACCGTCGACGACCAGCGTCCTGCGGCGGTCGAAAGCGTGCATCATCGCATCGACGGCGTCCTGCGGGCCGTCGATGGCCGCGATGCCGGCAAATTGCGCCGGCGCGTTGACGCAGGACCAGCAATTGACGGCGAGCTTGCGGACCTTGTCGTAGAGGTTGTTTCCGGCGGCGCCCGTCGGCCATATCGACCAGCCCAGGCGCCAGCCGGTCATCGCCCAGGTCTTGGACCAGCCGTTCAGAACGATCAGCCGGTCGCGGAGTTCTGGAAATTTCAGCAACGAGCAATGCTCCTCGCCGTCATATGTCATCACGTCATAGATTTCGTCGGAGAGGATGGCGACATGCGGGTGGGCATCGAGGCCCTTCGCGAGTTTCTCGATCTCGGCGCGCGGCGTCACGCCGCCGGTGGGGTTGGCCGGCGAATTGAGGATCAGCAACCGCGTCCTCGGAGTGATCAGCGCAAGCACTTCCTCGGCCGAGAAAGCGAAACCGTTCTCCTCGCGCACCGGCACCGGAACCGGCGTGGCGCCGGTGAACTCGATCATCGAACGGTAGATCGGGAAGCCCGGATCGGGATACATGATCTCCGCGCCAGGTTCGCCGAACATGACGATGGCGGCGTACATGGTCGGCTTGCCGCCGGGCAGGATCATCACCGCCTCGGGCGAGACCTCGACACCTGTCGTCGTCAGCGTCCGGCGCACGACCGCCTCGCGGGTCGCCAGCAGGCCGGTCGCCGGCGTGTAGCCGTGGTGGCCGTCGCGCAGCGCCTTGATCGCGGCCTCGACGATGTGGTCGGGCGTGCGGAAATCCGGCTGGCCGATGCCGAGATTGACGATATCCTTGCCTTGCGCCGCAAGCGCCGTGGCGCGCGCCAGCACAGCGAAGGCGTTCTCCTCGCCGAGGCGGTCGAAAGCTGCGATCGTGTGGAGCATGACTATGGTCCGATTGGGAATTTGAGGATATCCGTGTGAATGAAGTCGTCGCCCTTGAAAAGGAGCGGGGCGTTGAAATATCGGGCGAATGCATAACTCATGCAGTCGCCGAAATTCAGTTTGGCGGCATGTCCGGAACCGCGCCCATAACGTTGGGCCGCCTGAATTGCCAGTTCGGCGATCTTTGCATCCATCGGCACGATCGTCAGATCGTACTCCGCCACGAAAATATCGAGCCACGCGGCATGACCGGGGCCGAACCGCCCCAACATCCCGAACTCCACCATGCATGGCGGCGGCAGTATCCTGTAGATTGCGTCGTCGATGGCAGCCGCGATCGACTCTACTTCCGTCTCGCGCGCGTATATCGCCACGATCGCGGACGTATCGATGACGCAGGATGAGAGACCAACGGCCATCGATTCAAAAGATCGAATTCATGTCGGCTTCCAGATCGCCCCAGGTCAGGTTCGGATCGCGAGGCGGAACGGTTTCCATCAGCCGATCGAACCGTGCTCGTTTTTCGTCTTTCGATAAAGCAACATGTCCGGATTTCAGAGCCTCGACTGCTCGCGCGATGACTGCGCTCGGTCCTTCGCCGGTGTGCCGTCCAATCTCGCGGATCATCGCCTCGACACGCTGGTTTCGAAGGGTGATGGCCATTCAAATCTCCTTGTCCGCCGAATTGGAAGCATATACGCATATGCTTCCAATTCAAGGTATCCGGATGACCGATCTCTTAAACTGGACCCCGCGTCCGCGCCCCGAGCGAAGGATGCTCGACGGCCGCTACGTCCGTTTGGAACCTCTGAGCGCCGCCGCACATGGCGACGGGCTCTACGAAGCGTCGAGCGTTGCCGACATCGGCGGCCGTTTCGCCTGGCTGCCGGATGCGCCGCCAAAGACTCGCGCCGCCTTCCAGCCCTGGCTGGAGAAGGCGGAGGCGAGCGAGGATCCGTTGTTCTTCGCCGTGATCGACAAGGCCAGCGGCAAGGTGGCCGGGCGCCAGACACTGCTGCGCACCGATCCGGCCAACGGCGTCAGCGAAATCGGCCACATCTATTGGGGGCCGCTCGTCTCGCGCAAGCCGGCCGCGACGGAGGCGCAATTCCTGTTCGCGCGTTATCTTTTCGACGATCTCGGCTACCGCCGCTACGAATGGAAATGCAACAACCGCAACGAGCCGTCGAAGCGCGCGGCGGAGCGCTTCGGCTTCCAGTTCGAAGGCGTCTTCCGCCAGCACATGATCGTCAAGGGCGAAAACCGCGACACGGCGTGGTATTCGATCATCGACAAGGATTGGCCGGCGTTGAGGCGCGCCTACCTGGCATGGCTCGATCCTGCCAATTTCGATGCGGCCGGCCAGCAAATCAAACGGCTCGAGGATTTCCGCGCCGCGGGAGAATGAACGACATGGCGGATGACCACGGCCGCGATCATGATCATGGGGGACGCGACCACGCAAGCCACGGCGCGCACGATCATGCGGGTCACGCAGGCCACGATCATGGCGTCGGCGTCGTGCATGTCCATCCCAATATGGACAAGACACGGGTCCTGATCGCCGCCTGCCTCACGGGCAGCTTCATGGCCGCCGAGGCGATCGGCGGCCTCGTCACCGGCTCGCTGGCGTTGCTGGCCGACGCGTTCCACATGCTCGCCGATTCCGTTGCGCTTGGGCTGGCGTGGTATGCCTTCCACCTCGCGGGCCGCCCGGCGACGCGGCGCCTGACCTACGGTTTCGGCCGCGTCAAGACGCTGGTCGCCTACACGAACGGCATCACGATCTTCATTGTGGCCCTGTGGATCGTCTACGAGGCCGTCGTTCGCTTCATGGCGCCGCCGCCGATCCTCGGCGGGCCGATGCTGGTCATCGCCATCGGCGGATTGCTGGTCAATGTCGCCTGTTTCTTCGTGCTCCATGGCGGCGACCGCGAAAACCTCAACATGCGCGGCGCGATCCTGCACGTGCTCGGCGATCTCCTGGGTTCCGCCGCCGCGATCGCCGCCGCGCTCGTGATCCTGGCGACCGGGTGGACGCCGATCGACCCCATCCTGTCCGTTCTGGTCGCGGCGCTGATCCTGTCGACCGCGTGGTCGCTGATGCGGCAGGCTGCGCATCTTCTGCTCGAAGGCGCGCCGATGGCGCTGGACCGCGATGCGATCGCCGGCGACATCGCGGGACATGTCGAGGGCGTGCGCGAAATCCATCACATGCATGTCTGGTCGATGGACGGCGCCAGCAACATCGCGACTCTCCACGCTTGCCTCAACCCGGGGACCGATTCGCACGACGCCGTCAGCGCGATCAAGCGTCGGCTGGCGTCTCGGCACGGCATCGCGCACGCGACCGTCGAATCCGAATTCGGCGCTTGCGCCGATCCAACGCCCGTGCATCTGCATTGACGCGGTGATATCATCACGCTTGCGGGCCCGTTGCCGCAGGCAGCAGCCGGAACAGGATCAGGATGACCGCGGAAAATCGCAATGCCGCTCTCGCCGCGCTGATCATCATGCTGGTGTTCGGGGGCGGCGCTTTCTATCTGCCATCCGTCATGCTGGCGCTCGGCGGGTATTCGACGATCGCGGCGGGCATTTTCGGCGTTCTGTTTGTCGCCGCGTTTTTCATGGTGTTCTGGCTGCGGGGACGCAGCCGGCGCGCGGGAGGAGAATAACATGCGCATCCTGGTGACCGGCGCGTCCGGCATGGTCGGGCGCAAGCTCGTGGAACGGCTTGTCAAGGACGCACACGTTGACGGCAAGGCCATCACCGCGCTCGACCTGCATGACATCGTCGCGCCGCCGCCGCCGCAGGCGCCAGGGATCGCCGCGCGCGGCCTGACCGGGGATCTCGCAGACGAGGGGGCGGCCGAGGCGCTGGTCGCCGACAAGCCCGATCTGATCTTCCATCTCGCCGGCGTCGTCTCCGGCGAGGCCGAGGCGAATTTCGATCTCGGCTACCGCGTCAATCTCGACGGGACGCGCCGGCTGTTCGACGCGATCAGGCTGTCGGGCCACAAGCCGCGTGTCGTCTTCACCTCGTCGATCGCCGTTTTCGGCGCACCGTTCCCGCCGGTCATCCCGGACGATTTCTTCACCACCCCGATGAGTTCCTACGGGACGCAGAAGCTGATCGGCGAGGCGATCCTCAACGATTATTCGCGGCGCGGCTTCTTCGACGGCATCGGCATTCGGCTGCCGACCATCTGCGTGCGGCCGGGCAAGCCCAACAAGGCCGCCTCCGGCTTCTTCTCCGGCATCATCCGCGAGCCGCTCGACGGGAAGGAAGCGATCCTGCCGGTGCCGCGCTCGGTCGTGCATACCCACGCCAGCCCGCGCTCGGCGGTTGGTTTCCTGCTGCATGCCGCGACGATCGATCTCGACCGTTTGGGCGCTCGGCGAATCCTCATCCTGCCAGGGGTCGGGGTGACGGTTGGCGAGCAGATCGCGGCGCTGGAGCGCATCGCCGGGCCGAGGGTCACGGCGCTGATCCGCGACGAGCCCGATCCGTTCGTCTGGTCGCTGGTCGAGAACTGGCCGACCCGCTTCGAGGCGAAGCGCTCGCGCGACCTCGGCTTTACGGCGGAAAGCACCTTCGACGAGATCATCCACGCACATATCGAGGATGAGCTGGGCGGAAAGATCCCGGCTTAGACGGACGGCGTCAACCCCTCAGGCTCGCCGTCAGTAGGATCAGCCCGAGCACGAACACCAGCGCCGCGCCGCCGATCTCGATGATCGCGTGAACCCGATTGCCGGCGCGGCCGTCGCCGGCCAGCACGACAGCCCAGTTCTTGGCCACGACGGCGAGCGTCGCCAGCGTCGAGACGGTGATCGCGGTTCCCAGCGCCATCGCCAGCACCGACAGGATTCCGCCCGCCCAGAGCCCGTTGAGGAAGGCGAAGGACAGCACGATCAGCGCGCCCGAGCAGGGCCGCAGGCCGACGGCCGCCACCGCCGACCAGGCGGTGCGCCAGTCGAAGCGGTCGCCCGAGATCAGCGCCGGATCCGGCGCATGCGAATGGCCGCACGATTCGCAGACCTGGAAGCTTGAAGAGGCCGGCTTGCGATGCGCGTGATGATCGCGCCCGCAATGCGCGTGATCGTGATGGCCGTGACCGTGCGCATGCGCGGCTCGGGCGGAGACGCCCGCCGCCGAAAGGCTGCGCGCCGGCGCACGGCCGAACCAACCGGGCAGACGCGGCGCGACCTTCTTCCACAGCAGCCACGCGCCGAATAGCGTGATGAGGGCGTAGCTCGATACTTCGAGGAACCAGGTCGCGTCGGTCATCGAGATCGCCGTACCGCGCAGCGCCAGGAACACCAGCGTCATCATGGCGATCGCCGTTGCGGCCTGCAGGAACGCCGAGACGAAGGACAGCATGATGCCGCGGCGCAGCGCGACCTCGTTGGCCAGCATGTAAGACGAGATGACCGCCTTGCCGTGGCCCGGCCCCGCCGCATGGAAAATGCCGTAGGCGAAGGACAGGCCTACCAGCAGCCACACCTGCCGTCCGTCCTCGCGCATGCCCTTGAGCGCGCCGGTAAGCGCGCGGTAGAAGTGCTGTTGCTGCGCGTTGACCCAGTTCATGAAGCCGGAAAACATACCCGTCGACGGGATCATGGCCTCGTTGGTCCCGATGCCGAGCGAACTCGCATGGGCGTGGACCAGGAAATGGGTCGTCGCGTAGCCGACGACCAGCAGGCCCATAGTCACGCGCGGCGTGGCTTTTTTCACGGCGTGGTCCTCTAGCAGGTGAGTTCGAGCTTCGTCGCGAAGATCTTGCTGAGGTCCGTGCCGGTCGGATCGTTGAAGAACGCATCCGTCAGGGTCGATTGGTTCTGCGCGATGGCCTCGTCGGGATTTGGCCGGATGACCTTGCGGGTGCAGGCGGCGGGGATCGCGTCGACGGCCATGTCCGTGTCGTTGGTGAAGTCGATCGCGGTGTAGAAGGTCGGGTCGTAAATGCCGAAATCGACCTTGCCGGCGAGTTCAAGGGGCTGTGCTGGAACCGACTCGAAGAGGATGATGAGCTGTTCGTTGTCGAAATTGGCGACGAGCCGCGGCGGCGGCGTCATCGGCACGTCCTTTCCGTCACGCGTCACGATCTGGAAGTATTTGTATTCGGCGAGCGATTCGTGGACCGTCTTGGCGACATCCTGCAATTCGGCGTCGTCGAGCCGGAGATCGGCGTTTTTGTCGAACTCCATCAACACAGTCGAGGAAAACAGGTCGTCGAAGCGCCAGAGATGGCGCAGGGCCTTCACCGTCCGATCCGGATTGACCAGCACGTCGAGCCGCGCCTCGGCGAAAACATGGGGATGCACCTGCGCGGGAATGGCCGAACCAAACAACGCAGCGGCTGTCAGCGCCGCTTTCGCGGGCATCGAGAAGGTTGGCATCGGTCGGCGGTTCCAGCGGCTCCGAGCCCGCGACAATGACCTCAATCGCGGCGAAAGTGGGACTTCCGTACGGTCGATCGGTTATGCCGAATCGTGCTGACGGAACCATGTCACCAGATAGTCCACGAATACCCGCACCTTCGCCGGCAGGTAGCGGCGATGCGGATAGACGGCAAAGACGCCGCCGCCCTTGGGAATGCGATCGTCGAGCGCCGAGACGAGACGACCGCTGGCGAGGTCGGGGGCGGCGATGAAATCCGGGATGATCGCCCAGCCCAGGCCGGATACGGCGGCGGCGCGAACCGTCATCGGGCTGTTGACCTCGAGGCGGCTGTTGACCGAAACGGTCATCGGCTCGCCGCTTTCGTCGACGAACGGCCAGTTCGACAACCATCGACCATTGGTATCGACGATGCACGGCATCGCAGCCAGATCCTGCGGCCGCCGCGGCATGCCGAATTTCCTGATAATTTCAGGCGAGGCGCAGAGCTTGATCGAAAAAGGGGCGAGTCGACGCGCGATCAGCGACGAGCTTTCCATCCGCGTAATGCGAATGGCAAGATCGAAACCTTCCTCGACGAGGTCGACAAAGCGGTCGTCGAGCTTGATGTCGAGCACGATCTCGGGATGCCCGCTGGCGAAATCGATCAGCGACTGGCCGATCGGCGCGTCGGCGAAGGTGCGCGGCGCGGACAGCTTTACGCGCCCGCGCACGTCGATCGAGGATTCGCGCACCGTGTCGGCCAGGCTGTCGATCTCCTTGACGATCTCCGAAGCGCGCTTGAAATAAGTGTGGCCGGCCTCCGTCAGCGAGAACTGCCGGGTCGTGCGGTTGAGCAGAAGCGCGCCGAGTTCGTCCTCCAGTTCGCGGACGTATTTCGACAATAGCGCCTTGGACCGGCCGATCTTGCGGCCGGCGGCCGAAAACCCCTCCGCTTCCACCACGTCGAGAAAGGCGCGTATGCGGGTCAGGGTGTCCATGCAGGCAAGGCCCCGGTTTTCACAATTTCGAGATCATCTGGCGCGGTTCGTGGCAAACCGGGCGAATTGAAACGTATGGGCGCGCAGCCCGAGGCGGCCCGGGCGGCCGAATGCTGTTTCGTTGGCGGCCAGGCAGCGCTACCGCAGTGTCCGTCGAACAACGTCTTCCAGTTCGGCAATCCGAAATGGCTTCTTGATCAACACGGCGTCGCCGACCGCGGCGTCGATCGCGGCGGTGTCTGCATATCCGGTGGCGAAGATGATCGGCAGATCCGGACGCGTAAGGCGAGCCCGGTCAGCGAGTTCGGCGCCTGTCATGCCGGGCATCGCAAAGTCGAGCAGCAGCAAATCGGGATCGACCCGTTCCATCAACGCCAGCCCACTGGCGCCGTCCCCGGCCGCGTGAACGATAAATCCCAGCGCCGCCAGCGCGTCAGCCAGAAACCTCCTCACGTCGGGGTCATCGTCCACCACGACCACGGTTCGGGTTCGGTCATCGACAGCCGGCTCGCCTTGGTCGTCGTCTTGAGCCGGACCATCTTCGGGTTCCACGCGCCTCAGCAGCAGGACGATGGATGTGCCGCGCGGCTGGCGGTTTTCGATGCGAGCGGCGCCGCCTGCCTGTCGCGTCATTCCGTAGACTTGGCTCAAGCCGAGGCCCGTGCCCTTGCCGATGCCCTTGGTGGTGAAAAACGGCTCGAAAGCGCGTAACGCGATGTCGGCCGGCATCCCTGTCCCATCGTCGGTCACGCGTATCTCGACGTAGCGCCCCGGCGGCAAGTCCTGATCGTCGGTCAAGACAATTTCGCGCGCGCCGATGGCGAGCTCGCCGCCATCCGACATCGCGTCGCGCGCGTTGATCGCAAGGTTCAGCAGCGCCATTTCCAGCTGTGTCGGGTCGATCAGGACGCCGAGGCTGTCGTCTATTGCAATCGGCTTCATGAGAATGTGCGGCCCGATCGATCGCGCGATCATGTCCTTCATTCCGGCGATGAGCGGCGCCACCGCGGTCGGACGCAATTCGAGCTTTTGCGATCGCGAGAACGCCAGCAGCTGCGCTGTCAGCTTCGCACCGCGTTCCGTCGCGGCCAGTCCGTTGCCGGCTAGCCTCATGACGCGATCCGCATCGCCGGGCTTGCGTCTGATGAGGTCGAGACTTCCATGCACCGCCTGGAGCAGATTGTTGAAGTCGTGCGCGATGCCGCCGGTCAACTGACCGATCGCTTCCATTTTCTGGCTCTGCCGAAGCGTTTCTTCGCGATGCAAGTCTTCGCTGATGTCGCGGCCCACGGTGTAGAATATCCCGCTGCCGGGCGTCGGGTCGGGAACGGCGGACCAGGCGAAGGACACCGCATCCCCGTCGACCTTGAGCAATCGAACGTGAAATTGATGGACGGGTTTGCCGTCCAGCAACTGCCCGATAACGTCCGCCGTAACGCCCATATCGTCGGGATGGATGATTTCAGCGAACGGTCTGGCGGTCAGTTCCTCATGCGGCCGGCCGAGGGTTCGCGACCAGGCCGGATTGATCGTTTTCAGAAAACCTTCGAAGGTCGCCACGCCGAACAGGTCGCGCGTCATCTCGAACAGGCTTTCATGTTCCGCGGCCGACCGCCGCTTCGCCAAAACCTGCGCCGTCGTCTCGATGCATGCGCAAAACATGCCCGCAATTCGATCGGCTTCGTCACGAATCGGCGAATAGGAAAAGCTGTACCACGTGTCCTCGGCAAACCCGTTTCGCTCCATCACCAGGTGAAGATTCTCCGCCCAGGTTGCTTCGCCGGCAAGCGCGCGGTCGATCAGCGGCGCTATGTCGGTCCAGATTTCCGACCATACGGCCCGGAACGGGCGTCCAACCGCAGCGGGGTGTTTTTTGGCGAGGATTGGAGCGTAGGCATCATTATAGAGAAAAGTCAGTTCCGGCCCCCAGGCGATGAACATGGGCTGCTTCGAGCTGAGCATGATGTTGACGGCGGTGCGCAGCGACTGCGGCCAGAGCGACAGCCCTCCAAGCGGGGAGCCGGACCAATCATGGGCGCGCATGCGCTCGCCCATGGTTCCGTCGCCCTTCAGAAAGCCGAGACTCCCTGGTTTCTCCGCTTGGTCCAAGAGCGCCAATTCATGTCCTCGCCGCTGCCGGTGCAGAAGCTAGCAGGCGACCCGGCGAAGTGAAGCCCATGTGAGGCTTTTTCGCCGGATCCTGGGACGCCCCGGCGCCTGCGGACGGATGTGCGAGCGTCGACCGCTCGTTCGCGTGACCTCCCTGGCAGGCGTCGGCAGCGCGCCGCGTTCGTGCTTCGAGGCCCATGCGGATCAGGGTGTCCATTGGTTTGCTTCGCTACCCTTTTCCAGGACGGTCTGGCCAAGATCGATGAGGGCCATGTCGCTGTCGGGCGGACCCATGAGCGAGATCCCGAAGGGCGCGCCGTCGACCGCGCCGATCGGCAGTGTGATCTGCGGAAACCCGGAGAGTCCCGACCAGCACAGCATGCGGATCGCCTGCTCGCGGAACGCCGCGAAGCCTTCCGGCGTGCTGTCGCTTCGCGGGGCCGCGCAGGGGACCGTCGGCATGACGATGAAACCGTCGCCGCCCAAAATGTCGCGAAGCGCCTCGCGAAAAGCCTGGCGACGCGCCGTTTCGACGCGGACATCGGCAACCGTGACTGTCATCCCATAGGCGAAACGGTCGTGGACCATTTGGCCAAGGCCGCGATCGCCCGACGATATCCAATCGCCATGGCTCGCCCAGGCTTCATAGGCCTGCAGTTTGCGCACGCACCAGTACAGCGCCTCGATGTCGGGCGTGAAGGATGCGGTCGCCGGCGGTCCGAGGATTTCAGAGACGATGTCTTTCATACGCCGGTATTCGGCGGTTTCGGCGGCGCCGGTCACAAGCGCGTCGAGGGAGGGGATCGAGATGAGGCGGATGCGCTTTCTCTCACCCTTACCGGGGCGAGCCGGCTGCCTCGCATCGGCCTCGCCCAGCAAGACCTCCGCCACCTTTCGGTACGTCCGAATGTCCTTGGCGAACCAGCCGAACGTGTCGAAGGACGGCGAGAGCGGCATTGCGCCTTCCAGCGAGACTCGGCCATGCGTCGTGCGCAGGCCGATCAGGCCGCAGAAGCTCGCCGGCGCTCGGATCGAGCCGCCCGTATCCGATCCGGTCGCGATGTCGGCCAGCCCGCCGGCGACCGCGGCGGCGGAGCCCGACGATGAACCGCCGGTGATGCGGTCGGGCGCGCGCGGGTTGACCGGATGTGGAAAGTGGACGTTCTGGCCGATCATCGAGAAGGCCAGTTCCTCGGTCTGGGTCTTGCCCAAGAAGCGCGCGCCGGCGTCGAGCAGAATTCGCACGGCCGGCGCGGTTTTCGACGCCGGTTCGGCCTCCGCCGCATGGGTCGGATTGCCCCAGCCGGAGGCCAGGCCGGCAACGTCGAAGATGTCCTTGACCGCCAGCGTCAGCCCCGCCAGCGGCCCGGATTGTCCATTGGCGGCAGCGACTTCCGGCAGATCGAGAAAAGCGTTTAGGCTGTCGCGCATCGGCATCGTCGTTCAGTCTCCGGATACGGTCGGCGCACCATTGTTCGACGCAACGAATTTTTCAACTTGTCTTTCGTTTTTCGTTGATTGTGACATTCGCCCTGCATATATCCGCGCTTGCCCAAAGTCGCACGTGCCTGTGGGTGTCCGCCGGTCCCTCGAATGGCGAGGAAATCGGTAAGGTAACTGGAGCCAACCCCTCCAGTCGGTTCAGCGGCCAACCGCCGACCCGAGGACACCTTGAAGCAACGACGGTGCGGGCCTTTCTGGTTCTCTTCCGGTCGTCCAAAGACCGGGGTTACTAAAGAGGCACACCTTCATTGCCGGCAGTGCGGAACGGGTTTTCCCATTTCCAAGCCAAGGCAGACAAAGCGGATTTCTGGCCGGGCAGGTCGAAAATCCATCGCCGCGCAGATGAGCGTCCATGAATCCGGGGTCTCCACCGGCTGGGTTCACGGAAAGCGTCAGCGCCTTTGTTTGACCGTGGAAACGAGGTGCGAGCGCCCGTTCTCCGCAGCCTCGATGCGCGTGCCAACGCGCGACTGGAGATGGCCATGGCTACGCAGCGCATCCTCGACTTCCTCGCCACCCGACGCCCGAACGGCCCTTGCCTCGTGGTCGACCTCGACGTCGTGGCCGACAATTTCCACGCCTTCGAGAAGGCGCTGCCGGACTCGAAAATCTACTATGCGGTGAAGGCGAACCCGGCGCCGGAAATCCTGCGCCTGCTCGCCGGCCTCGGCTCGTCCTTCGACACCGCGTCGGTCGCGGAAGTCGAGATGGCGATGGACGCGGGCGCGCCTGCGGAGCGCATTTCCTTCGGCAACACGATCAAGAAGGAGCGCGACATTCTTCGCGCCCATGAACTGGGCATCCGGCTGTTCGCGGTCGATTGCGTCGAGGAGGTCGAGAAGATCGCCCGCGTCGCGGCGGGTTCGCGCGTGTTCTGCCGCGTGCTGACGGACGGCGAGGGCGCCGAATGGCCGTTGTCGCGCAAGTTCGGCTGCGCGCCGGCGATGGCGGTCGACGTGCTGCGCCATGCCAGGGCGCTCGGGCTCGACGCCCATGGCGTGTCGTTTCATGTCGGCTCCCAGCAGTGCGACCTGACCGCTTGGGATCGCGCGCTGGGCGACGCCAAGCGGGTGTTCGAAACGCTCGCGGAGGAGGGCATCGCGCTCAAGATGGTCAACATGGGCGGCGGCTTCCCGACGCGCTATCTGAAGGACGTGCCGGTCGCGCAGGCTTATGGCCGGGCCATCTTTTCGGCGCTGCGCAAGCATTTCGGCAACAACATTCCCGAAACCATCATCGAGCCGGGGCGTGGCATGGTCGGCAATGCGGGCGTCATCAAGTCGGAAGTCGTGCTGATCTCGAAGAAGGCGGCGAACGACGATTTGCGCTGGGTGTTCCTCGACATCGGCAAGTTCGGCGGCCTCGCCGAGACGATGGACGAGGCGATCCGATACCCCATCACCACCATTCATGACGGGGCCGAAACGGCGCCTTGCGTGCTCGCCGGACCGACCTGCGATTCGGCCGACGTGATGTACGAGAAGACGCCCTATCCGCTGCCCCTGTCGCTCACTATCGGCGATGACGTCCTGATCGAAGGGACCGGGGCCTACACCACGACCTATGCGTCCGTGGCGTTCAACGGCTTCGAGCCGCTCCGATCCTATGTGATCTGAGCGGCCCGGGAATCGACCAGGCGGGGCGCGTCGCCTCGCCTGCGACGAATTTCCCGATCTGCGATCTTCGCCGCAACCCCTTGGCAAGCGGTGCGTTCAGCGCACCCCTGAGGACCATGAGATGACCGCGCTTTCGACCCTCTCCGATACCATTTTCGTGACCGTCGAGCCCGAGGAGCCGACCGATGTCGCGGCGCGCGAGGCGCTGCTCGACCGCGCCATGGGTCCCGGCCGCCGGCGCAAGGCGTCCGAGAAGCTGCGTCGCGGCAGGCTTCACGCCGAAGGTCTGGCGTTCGTCGCGCGCGAGCAGACCGGACGCCTCGTCGGCACGGTGCGGTTGTGGAACGTCTCGGCCGGCGATGGTGGCCGCGGCGCGCTGCTGCTTGGGCCGCTGGCGGTCGAGCCGACCATGAAGGGGGAGGGGGTCGGTTCGGCTCTGATGCGCGAGGCCATCGCGGCGGCGGCTGCGCGCAGCCATAACTCGATCCTGCTGGTCGGCGACGCGCCTTATTATGCGCGCTTCGGCTTTTCCGCGCTCCGCACCGGCGCGCTAGCGATGCCCGGACCCTACGAGCGGGACCGGTTCCTTGCGCTGGAACTGGTCGACGGCGCGCTGGCTGGCGCTTCCGGCATCCTTCAGGCGTCGGGACGGAAAATCCGCGCCGAGCTTCAGTCGCGCGCGGCGTAGCCGTGCATGGTGCGATGCTGACACGTCAGCGCATGCAACTGATGGTCTGAAAATTGCCGCGACTGTTCTGGATCGTGATATCGAAGGCGAGCGCGTCGCCGTCGCGCACGATCACGGTGCCCATGACCTTGTTGCCGCCCGAACTCATGCCGCCAAGCGGACCGCCCCAGTTGATGGTGCCGGAGTCGGTGACCTCGAACGGGTATGCGCCTTCGTAGTTCTCGTCGTGGGCGGGGCCCTGGTACGTTCCGTTTTCAAGCTTGATGACGCCGAGCACGAAACTGCCGATCGAACACCGATAATCGCCATCCGGCATCTCGTAGGCCTGCGCAAATGCCGGGGCGACTGCGAGAGCGGACGACAGCGCGGCCAGCGCCGCCATCATGGTCCTGAACATCGAAATCCCCCACCGCCATTGCACTATGTCTTCGAGCCCGACGCGGAACGGCCGTTCAGCCGATCAGCTTGCTCAGCGCCATGGCGACGGACATGTCGCCGTCGACCTTGACCTTGCCGGTCATGAACGCCATCGTCGGGTTGAGGTCTCCGGCAAGAAGATCCTCGAGGTTTTCCAGCGACAACGAGATCGTGCAGTCGGTCGGCGCGTCGGTCGTCGAAATGGCGGTTCCGTCGATCACGATGACTCCGTCGCCGCCGGTGTCGAACTTGACAGATCGGTCGAAGCCGGAGCTTTCGACGCGCGGCCGCATCTGTTCGGCAATTTCCTGGACACCCATGCCTGTCTCCTGTCGGTTGCCGGCGTCAGCCGGTTCGCGCGTGAGATATGGCGAAGCTCCAGTCACGGCAATCACAAACCTGAGCGGCGACCGCCACCTTCGCGCATTTCAGTGTTCGGAGGCGGGTTTGGCTCCATGCCCGGATGCCGCCGGCGCGTGATCGCTCTTGCCGGTTATGGTCCCCGCCACCTTCTTGTGGCGCTTCATGGCGTTGTCGCGGATTTCGTCCTTGGTCAGGTAGTCGACTTGCTCGACCAGCACGTCCTGGACCAGGTCCTGCTTGACCTCGGCGTTGATCCTGGCGCGTATATCGTTGCGGAATGCGTCGAGATCGAGTGTTTCGGCCTTGGCGAAATCGAGCCTGGGGCTCGCATAGACATAGGAATAGACCACGTCGGTGATCAGCGCTTCGGCCGGAATCTTGAGTTTCTTGAGTTCCTTCGGATCGACCGTGTAGACCAGCCGCGCCAGGAAGTAACCCTGGACGGCCGAATCGCGGATCAACGGCACGGAAATCACGTCCGTCTTGACGTAGTCGAGGCCGCCCATCATCGATTCGGTGGCCTGGGTGGTCGTTTCCGGCTTGGCGCCGGCCGACTGGAAGGCGAAGAACACCGCGCCGAGCGTTGCGGCGCAGATCCAAATGGCGGCGCCGACGAACTTGATCATCCGCCCCAGCCCATCGCGCCCGCCGAATAGGTGCCGTCCGTCTCCGCGTGGCGGATCGCGTCCTGCATCAGGGTCGCGACTTCGTTGACGGCGTTCAAATGCGCTCGGATGACGGCTTCGTTGCGGGCGAGACTGTCGCGCAGCCGGTGGATGCCGTCGCGGTGCTCGTTGAGGAAGTCGGCCTCGCCGATGCCCTTCATGGCGCGTGTCAATTCATAGAGATAGCGGCTCTTGCGCGCGTTCGAGGATTGGACATCGAATTGGCGATCGGTCTTCAGTCCGTGCGTTTCGGCCTCCACGGTCTCCGCGATCCGGCCGATGATGGTCGACAGGCTGACGGGCCTGGCCGAGGTCGCCGCGTCGTTGGCGCCGATCCGGGCGGGCGGGGCGTAGGCCGCGTATTCGCTCATTTTGGTTCGCGCCTTCGGTCTAGAGCTTCATGTCCGGCAATTCGCCGTCGAGGCCATGGGTCGCCTTGCGCTGGAGTTCATGCAGCAAAGCCGTGGAAAGCATGGTCACGCGGTCCACGTCGCGGTTCTGCAGACCTTGCGATACCGGACCGATCGACATCTTCGTGTCGCCATCCTTATAATGGTCGGCGAGCAGGCGCGTCGCGATGCCGATGCCGCCGCGCTCGGTCATGACGTCGGCGATCTTGCCCGCCATCATCGATTTCCACATGTCGCCGGCGACGCCCTTGCCGTAGACGTCCTCGGCGTTCCTGGGCAGCATCGACTGGATGAAGGTCTGCAGCACGACGCCCTCGAACTTCCTGTAGGCGGCCGCCTGGTCGGTCGGGTCCGCCCGGCGCGACGCGCCGGGACTCGTCGTTGCCGTGAGCGAGAAGGCGGCGTCGATCCCGGTCGGCGCGAGGGCGCCGGCGCGCCGCGCGAGTTCGGCACGCGCCGTCTGCAGGTCGGCCGGTTCGATGGCGCGCGCCACGTCGAGGACGATGTCGCTCGGAGGGGAAATCGCCAACGGGAAACGCTCCTCGGTTTCGGAAACACTGCAGGCGATCCTGCCCGCGAAAACTTGTGGCAACCTTACTTGCGGTGGCTTGCCGCGTTTCGGCCGAGCAATTCGAGACTTTCGACCTCCTGGGCCCGGCGCTCCTCCGCGCTCCTCGCCTCGCGCCATTGCTTCGCGATCCTTTCCCCGCGCACTTCGGCTTCGGCGACCGCCTTGGCCTCGTTCACGGCCATGATGGCATTCGCGCGTTCGAGCGAAAGCGCATTGGAGATGCGACGATTGTAAAGCTCGGGAAAAGCGCTGGCGAGCGATCCCTCGGCGTCGAAATGGGCGGCCAGGTCCTCGGCGTCGGCGCGCGCCCTGGCGGCCGCCACGACGAAGCCCGCGCGCCGGGTCTCGTGCAGCGACTTCAGCTTGCCCTGGAGGACCACGAGTTTCCCGAGCCGGTCGGTGCGCTCGCTCATGCTACCTCCCGAACGCCGCCGCCAGGAAGCCGTCGGCGAACAGGCTGAGCAGCGTGGCGATTCCGAAATAGAGCAGGATCAGGCCGCCCGCCACGACCATCGGCAGCGAGATGAAGTAGACCGGAATCTGCGGCACCAGCTTGTTGACGAAGCCGATGGTCAGGTTGACCAGCAGCGCATAGGCGAGGAACGGGCTTCCCAGCCGCAGCACGATCATGAAGGCGTCGCCGAGCGTGTCGGTCACGTCGACCAGCGCGGCGCGCGGATTGAAGAACACGTCGATGGGCGCGACCTGATAGGACTGGATCAGGGCTCGGATGATCTCGTGGTGGAAGTCGAAGACGAAGAGCAGCAGCAGCGCCGAGAATGAGATCAGGTCCCCGAGCGGCCCCTGCGGCTCGCCGTTCTCGATGCCGGGACCGGCGACGCCGCCATAGCCGATCAGCATCGCCATGGCGGTCCCGATGAACTGCAGCGCCATCATGTACATCCGCGCCAGCAATCCGATCAGTCCGCCTGTCAGCAGTTCGGAGACGATCATCGGCGCCAGCACGACCGGGTTGCGGTCGGCGGCCGGCAGGATCAGGTCCCAAAGATGCGCCAGCATCGCGAAGGTCGCCGCGATCGCCACGAACAGCCGGACCTGGATCGGAACCCGGGCGCTCGACAGGCCCGGCATGACCAGAAAGCAGGCGCCGATGCGGCAGAAGGCGAGGAACGCCGCGATGACGGCATTCTCGCTCAGCGGGATCACGAGATCGTGCCGAGGATCTTGATTTCCGTGCCCTTGGCGATCTCGACATGCGAGAGCACCGGCAAGGTCGTGAACAGCCGCTCGACGATCATGCGCACATAGGGACGCGCGTCGGGCGCGGTGACGATCACGAAGCGCTCGCCCGCCTCCATATGGGCGCGGATCGCCGTGGTCGCCTCCTGGCCGAATTCCTCGAGTTGGCGCGGGTCGATGTCGAACTCGCGGATCTCGCCCTTGGCGTCGCGCTTCAGGCTCTGGTGGAACGCCAGGTCCCAGCGGTTGCCGAGGCGCAGCACCTTGAGCACGCCGCCCTCGGAAAGATCGCCGCAGATCTGCTGCGCCATGCGGACGCGCACATGCTCGACGATCTGCTCGGTTCGCCGGACATGCGGCGCGATCTCGGCGATCGCCTCGATGATGAGATGCAGGTTGCGGATCGAGATGCGCTCGGCGAGCAGCAGCTTGAGCACCGCCTGCAGGCCGGGATAGGTGATATGCGTGGTGCAGATCTCCTCGGCGAGCTTGCGGTATTCCGGGTCCTGCCGTTCGAGCAGCGCCTTCATGTCCCTGTAGGACAGGAGCTGCGGCAGGTTGTTGCGGATGACCTCGGACAGATGCGTCAGCAGCACCGACATGTTGTCGGCATAGGCGAACTGCTCGCGCTTCAGGTCCTCCGCGAACATTTCCGGCACCGAATAGGCGCGCATTCCGAAGGCCGGTTCGCGGACTTCCTCGCCCGGGATCTCCGGCAGGTCGCGCTTGCCGAGCAGCACCATGATCTCGCCGACCCTCGTCTGGTATTCCGCGACCACCGTGCCGTGGATCTTGATCTGGTAGTTCTTGCTCGGGATGCCGAGATCGTCGGTGAGCTTCACCTCCGGCACGACGAAGCCGTATTGCGTGGCGAACTTCTTGCGCATCTTGGCCATGCGGAACGCCAGTTCCTGATGCGAGACGATCAGCTTGGTGGAGAGCTGCTTGCCGATCAGCAATTCGATCTCCGCCGTCTTGAGCGAGTTCTTGACCGAGTTCTTTTCCTCGTCCTCGCGGGTCACCGTCTCCTGCCTGGCGACGGCGGCCTGTTCGGCGGCGCGGCGGCTGGCCTGCAGCGGGATGAAATAGCCGATCGCCACCATGGCGCAGGCGAGCGCGACGAAGGGGAACATCGGCAGGCCGGGCATCAGCCCCATGAGCACCAACAGCCCGGCCGCGACATACAGCGCGCGCGGATGCGCGCCGAGCTGGCCGAACACGGCCTGGTTGGTCGAGCCGCGCGTGCCGCCCTTGGACACCAAAAGGCCGGCCGCCAGCGAAACGATCAGCGCCGGGATCTGGGTCACCAGACCGTCGCCGACCGACAGCTTGATGAACACGTCCGAGGCTTCCGACATGCTCATGTCGTGGCGGAAATAGCCGATGGTGATGCCGCCGACGATGTTGATCGCGGTGATGATGAGGCCGGCGATGGCGTCGCCGCGCACGAATTTCGACGCGCCGTCCATGGAGCCGAAAAACGAGCTTTCCTCTTCCAGCTCGCGCCGGCGCAACTGCGCGGTCTTGTCGTCGATCACGCCCGCCGACAGGTCGGCGTCGATCGACATCTGCTTGCCGGGAATGGCGTCGAGCGTGAAGCGCGCGCCGACTTCGGCGATGCGCGTCGCGCCCTTCGTGATGACGATGAAATTCACGATGACCAGGATCATGAACACGATCAGCCCGATGACGAAATCGCCGCTCATCACGAGCTGGGAGAAGCCGCTGATGATGTAGCCGGCGGCGTCCGTGCCTTGGCTGCCGTGCGACAGGATCATGCGCGTCGTCGCGATGTTGAGCGACAGGCGCAGCATTGTGGCGATGAGCAGGATCGTCGGAAAGGACGAGAAATCGAGCGGCCGCTGGATCCACAGCGAGACCATCAGGATCAGCACGGAGAGCGCGATCGAGAAGGCGAGGCCGATGTCGATCAGGAAGGCCGGAATCGGCAGGAACAGCACCGCCAGGATGACGACGATGCCCATCGCGAAGAACACGTCGCGAAACGGTCGGGTCGGGGCCTTGACGGCAAGAACTTCGGCGATCGCCATTGATTTTCGCTCGGGTTGCGGGCGCGCGAAGCAGCGCGTCCGGCTCGGCGGTCAGGCTAGGGGGTCAAGCTTGCGCGGGGGTGGGTGGCGGGACGTTAAAACCCCGTTTCGATCCGCTCGAAGATCACATTGCTGAACGCCGTGATCTGACTGCCGATATAGGGGCCGGTCAGCGAGACGACGATCATGATGGCGACGATCTTGGGCACGAAGGTCAGCGTGACCTCCTGGATCTGGGTCAGCGCCTGGACCAGCGCGATGCCGATGCCAACGAGCATCGCGACGCCGACCGCCGGGCCGCAGGCGGTCAGCACGGTCCAGATCGCGAACTGGACCAGATCGAGGGCGTCGGCTTCGTTCATGGCGTCTGCAGGGCCGGCGTCAGGAGATCGAGATGCCGGCGCCGACCGTGACTTCGGCGCCGCCCTTCAGGACCGCGATCGAGCCGCCGGTGATGAGCTTGACGGACTCCACCACGCCGCTGGTCTTGCCGTCGGCCGAAGTGACCGTCCGGCCGATCAGCGCGTTGGCCTGCGAGAAGGTCGACGATTGAAGCAGATTGTCGAGCTTGGTGTTGGTCTGGACCGATTGCTCGACCTGCGAGAAGGAGGCGAGCTGGGCCATGTAGGCGGTCGAGTCCATGGGCTTGGTCGGGTCCTGGTTCTTCATCTCCGCCACGAGCAGGCGCAGGAAGGACTGGTAGTCGACCGTGGTCTTCGAGGCGGCGGCCGGCGTGTTCGCGCTCGTCCTGGTCGCGCCGAGCGTGGTCATGTCGATGCTCATCAGAATTGCGCTCCCGCCGCCATCTGGCGCCGTTGCGGCGCGCTGTCGTTGGCGTGGCCGAGCGCCTGCGCCTCGAGGCCGTAAAGCGAGCGGATGGCTTTCAGGGCCTCGAACACCGAACCCTCGCTGACGAGGCCGTCGACCTGCTTGAGCGTCGCGCAGATCTGCGGGTTCTGGAAGCTCGCGATCAGCAGCGGCAGCGAGTGGCGGAACATCTCGCGCGCCTGCCGCGCGCCCTCGGGATCCATGAGCATGACCTGGACCATGAAATAGAGCTGGCGCAGCGGCGTGTCGGCTTCGCCGGCCTGGAGCACATGGCTTTCCAGCAGGAACTGCACGTCGTTCATGAGTTCGAGGGTGACCTTTCGGTCGGCCCTGACCACGGCGCCGTTGAGGTAGATCTTCTCGTTCGGCTTCAGGGAGAGCTTGAAGGTGGATTTCATTGGATCCCGTCCCGTATGATTTGCGACACTTCGATCAGGCCTTCGAAATTCTGCGAGCGGCCCTGGCGGACTTCCTCGGTCTCGCGCAGCAGCCACAGCCCGACCGAAATCAGATTGGCGCGCAGCTCCTTCGGCAGCGCATTGTCCGGATTGCCGAGGTCGGCGATCAACGTCGTCCAGAGCCGGTTGGTGAAGCTCAGCGCCTCGATCGCCTCCATCGAGCCGGAGCCAGCCTTGTGCGCCTGCGTCAACAGGAGGATCGAACGGCTCAGCAACTGGCGTTCGCGATCCTTGGCGTCGGCGACCGAGTCGGTCTGGATGTCGGCGTAGGAGAATTGGTACATGTCTTGTCCGTCGGTTGCCTTTAGCCCAGATAGCGAAGCAGGCTGACCTGCTGCAGTCGCGCCGTCATCGCCAGCGACGTGTCGAGATAGCTGACGAGGTCGCTGACGCGCGTCGAGGCCGTGTAAGGATCCACGCTGGTCAGGTCGCCGATCTGCCGCTCGAACAGATCGGTCTGCACCTTGAGGCGGTCGGTTGCATCCGAGACGCGCTTTTGCGCGATGCCGGTCGTGGCCTGCAGGTCGCCGAGGCCGCTGATCGCGTCGCCGACCAGCGAAACCGCCTTTTCGACCAAAGCCTGGCGCCCGCCGGGGCCGACGGCGCCGCCGAACAGGTCGTAGATCGAGGCGGCGGCCATGGCGAGCTTGCGGATGCCGGCGTCGTTTGCGCTCACGGACGTTTGCGTCGTCTCGGTCAGCGTGATGCGGCTCACGATGCGCTGATCGCTCGCCTGCGACCAGTTCGCCTGCCAGCCGGCGCCGAGGAATTGCGGCTCGACGCCGCTCGACAGGAAGGCGCTCATGTCGCCCTGGCTGATCGAGGCGGCCGCCGGATCGCTCTGCGCGAAGCCGAAATTCGCCTGGAAGGCGGCGTCGAAGGCCGCCTTGCCGCTCGAGCCGGCGGCCGTGAAGTCGTCGAGCGGCTTCACGTCCGTGTTGATGCCGGCAAAGATGTTCTCGCCGTTGAAGCTGGTGTTGAGGACGTTGGTCAGCGTGTCGAGCATCGCCTTGGCGCTGTCCCGCGTGACGTTGCCGAGCGCGTCGCCCGAGGAGCTGGTCGTCAGCGTCGACAGGAAGGTCTGCGCGGCGCTGCTGATCGTCTTCAGCGCGTCCTGCGTGGAGGTCAGCCGCGCCGCGATGAGCCCGTTGGAATCGACGATGCCCGAGATGCGGTCGAAATCGCGCGTGAACGAAATCGACTGGGCCGTGCGGCCTCCGAGCGCCAGGCCGGTGTCGGCGACGGCGCCGGTCGAGGCTTCCTTTTGCGCCTTGGTCAGTTCGGCCTGGGCGCGGACCAGCGAAAAGCGCAACGCCGAGGAGAGGGATGCGGTGGAGACCGAGGACGTCTTCATTTCAGCCGACCGCCGCCATCAGCGTTGAAAGCATGTCGTCGACCGCCTTGATCAGCCGGGCCGAGGCTTCATAGGAATGTTCGAGATCGAGCAGCAGCGACATTTCGGTGTCGACATTGACGCCGGTGGCGTTGGACAGCGCCTCCGCCGTGCGCACGGACAGCGCTTCCTTGGTCTCGACTGCGCCGGCCGCGCTCTTGCGCACGCCCTCGAACCAGCCGACGGATGCCGAGGAATAGGCCCCGACGCTCATCGCCGCGCCCGCGCCGGCGGCCGGGTCGAAGGCCATCGGGGCGTCGAGACGGTCGTTGTAAGAGATCAGCAGATCGGAGTAGCTCGCCGCGCCCGTGGTGTTCCTGACGTAGGCCGCGCCGTTGGCGCCGCCGTCGCGAAGCAGTTCCGGATTGCCGCCCTGGCTGGAATCGAACGCCGCGCTGACGCGGATCGAGCCGGCCAGGCCGTCGACCAGCGCGCCGGCGGCGGGCATCGCCGGAGCGCCCGGCCAGGTGAACAGGCCGGGCCTGTCAGGCACGGCCGCGCCCTTTTCGGAGAAAGAGGAGATCAGGCCGCGCGCCACTTCGTCCAGCTGGCTCTGCATCGTCGACGCCACGCCGTCGCGCAATTGCACCAAGCCCGCGATCTTGCCGGACGCCGTGCTGTCGCCGCCGGTCGCCAGTCCGATGGGCACGCCGTCGACATAGACCGGGTTGCCGTCCTGTCCGGCGGCGTAGGCGGTCGAGGCCTGGAAGCTGACCGTGCGGGGCACGGTGTCGAACAGCGTCACGCCGTCCTTGGTCATCAGCGCCATGTCGCCGTCGCCGCGCGACAGGGTCGATACCGGCACGTACTCCGCGATCTTCTTCAGCAGGCCGTCGCGCTGGTCAAGCGAGTCGGACGCATCCCTGCCGGCGCGGGTGGCGCCGACGACCGCCGTGTTGACGTCCTTGAACTGCGCCAGAAGGTCGTTCAGCTCGCCGACCGCGCCCGAAATCTGGGCGTCGGCGTCTGTGCGGAGGGCCTGGATGGCCGCCGCGCCGTCGTTGAGGCTGCGCACCGCCTGGCGCGCGGCTTCGACAGCATTCTCCGCCAATGTCCGATTGGATGGGGTCGATGAATACGTTTGCAGCGCCTGCTGCAGCTTGCCGATGGCGGTGGCGGCCGACGAAGCGTTGTCGACGCCGTTGACCTGGATCTCGAGCTGCTCCATCCCGTCGGACAGCGCGCCCTGGCCGCTCCACGAGGCGAGCGCCGAGAGGTTCTGCCGGAAGAGCTGGTCGTTGGTCGAACGCTGGATGCTGACGACGCGCGCGCCGGGCGCCGAACTGCCGACGACGGCGGTCCTGTGCGTGTAGTCCGGATTCTTGCTTTCCTGCACGTTGCGCGACAGCGTGCTCGTCTGCCGCCCGGTATTGAGCAGCGACGACTGCGCGATGTTGAGGGCGGTGGAAAGCGACATGCGCTAAGGCTTTCGCGGGGCCTAGCGGCGGCCTACCGCTTGAGGTTGATGAGAATATCCATGAGGTCGGCGCCGGTCTGGAACGATTTCGAGTTCGCCGTGTAGCTGCGCTGCGACTCGATCATCGTGGTCAACTCCTCGCCGATATCGACGTTGGAGCTTTCCAGCGCACTCGACACCACCGTCCCGTTGACGCCTTCCTGCGGAAAGCCCACCGTCACGGCTCCCGACAGGTAGCTCTGCGAGAAGACGTTGCCCGCCAGGACGTTGAGCTGGTCCGGGCTCTGCACGTCGGCGAGCGGGATGCGGTAGAGTTCCTTGGCCGACCCGTTGGCGAACTGCGCGACCACGGTGCCGTCGGCGGTGATGTCGACCGTATCGATCGGGCTGGGCGCAGCGCCATCCACGGTCGCGGTGGTCACGGTGTAGGCCTGCGCCAATTGCGTCGTCTTGGAGAGGTCGATCTTGAGGGTCTTGCCACCGGGGACAGCGATCGTGATGTCCTTAGGGCTCGCGGTCGCCAACTGGCCGTTGGCCGGGTCGAAATTCAGCGTCTGCGTGGTGAGCGCCGCGGTCGTGTATGGAAAAGATGTGTTCGGCGCCGCGTTCGCCTTGTTGTAGACCGCGACTTCCCAGGTGTTCGCCCCGGTCTTGGTCGTATATACGTCGAGCAGCACCTGGGTGCCGAGGTTGTCGTAAGACACCAGGGACGACTTCGAGGAATACGTTGCGCCCGCGCCGTTGGCCGATGGAAGATCGGCGGCCGGCACGACGGCCGCATCCGAATTGAGATTGGCCGTGAAGACGCCCGACGTGCTCGGCGTGGCCGAGATGCCCTCCTGCGCCAGCATGACCGGTTCGAGCCCGCCGAAACCGTTGGCGTTGGCCGCAGGCGTCCCGTTGGCGAAGCTGTAGCCCATCAGGGTGAAACCGGCCGCGTTGACGAGCTTGCCGGTATCGTCGGGAACGAAGTTGCCGGCGCGCGTCATGAAGGTCTGGCCGGAGGGATCCTGGACGATAAAGAAGCCCGCGCCGTTGACGGCGAGATCGGTGCCGGAGGTGGTGAATTTGAGGTCGCCCTGCTTGCTGATGGCGTTGCGCACCGTGGTCGTGACGCCGCCTGACGCATAGTTGCCGTTGGTGGTCGGGATCACGAGCGTCTCGAATTCGGTGCTCGAGCGCTTGTAGCCGGTGGTGCTCGAATTCGCGATGTTGTCGGACAGCGAGGACAGGCGATTGGCCTGGGCGTTCATGCCCGAAACCCCGGTTCGCATCATTCCGTAGAGGCTCATCGATCCAATCCCTCAAGTGACCAGGCTATCGGAGCGAGGATACCGGCGTTGTCTTGCGCGAAGCTGTCGGTTCCCTAGACGATCAGCCGGTAGCCCAGGAAACGCTTGGAATCGATCGGGTCGAAGCCGAGCCGCTCGCGCAGCTTCTTGCGCAGCTTGCTGATATGGCTTTCGACCACGTTCTCCTCGACCTCCTCGTCGAACAGCCCGTAGATCGCATTGAAGACCTGTGTCTTCGTCACACGCCGGCCGCTGTTGCTCGCCAGATATTCGAGGATGCGGCGCTCGCGACGCGGCAGAGGAAGCGGCTGTCCCTCGATCTCGGGGTCGCGGCCGTCCATGAAGATCCGCATCTTCCCGACCTGGGCATGTTTCGGCTCGTCGGCGGCGCGGCGGCGGATTGCGGAGATGCGGGCGAGGATTTCGCGGATGTGGACCGGCTTGCGGATGACATCGTCCATTCCCGATTCGAACAGCCGCAGCGTGTTCTCGAGCGAGCTCTGGTCGCTGAGCGCGATCACCGGGGCCCCGGTGCGGTCGCGGATGGAGCGGGGCGAGAAGTTCTCGCCGCAATCGCCGATCAGGAAGGCCCGGACCGATTTCAGGTCGTCTTCGGCGACGCTCGAAACCCATTGGCCGAATTCGCTCGATCGAAAGCCGGTCGCAGCGACGCCCTCGCGGTCGAACATCGAACTGTAACCCTCAGTCACAAGCTTCCGCTCGTCCACGATCACGATCATCTGCCCGCCTCCGAATCATTCGAACCGCTCTCTGGCAAAACGGGTAATCGGCGCCGGCAGGCGGCCATATCGTCAGTTCTTGTGGATGGTTTCTTGGGGGGTCCGGGGGGACAAAAGTTAACTGCCCGTTAACCATACCCGTGACCCTGGAAGGCGGCGCTGCTGCCCCCCGCCGCGCCGCGGATCCGGCGCTGCGCCGATAGGCGCGAGGCGCGCTAGGAGGGGTTGCAAAAGGCCCGGGCGTTGGGTGTCCATTTGCCGAAGCCGGTCGCGACCATATTGGCAATGACGCGACAAACATATTTCTTCTGCGCCGGATCGTTGTCGGGGCCGGCGTGATAGCGCGCGACGGCCATCGACCAACTGATATGCCTGGCATGGAGTTGCGACAGGAAGCGTGCGGCGTAGTCCACGTTTTTTTCTGGATCGAGCATCTCGCCGACGTTGGCGAAATGCTCCGCATGATAGCGGTGATTGATCTGCATGCAGCCGAGATCGATCAGAACGGCCCCGCGTCGGCGCGCTTGCCGGAAGGCGGCGAGCGCCTCTTGCGCATTCGCCGGAAAAACCGCTTTTCCTTCTATGTTCAAGGCGTTGGGCTGAAGGCTTCCCTTGTTTCCGGTTTCGGTCAGGCCGACGGCATAAAGGATTCCGACCGGGATTTGGTAGTGGTCCGCGGCCTTCAGGATTTCCGGCTCGCAGGCATTCTGCGCAGCCGCAACAGGCAAAGTCGCGTGACTAGATATAGACGCCGACGCCGCCGCGATCAGCAATTTGCGGAGCAAGTGCGCCCGAGGCAGACGACGAACCATGGCCGTTTCTCTCTCCGTTTTGACCCGCCGAGCGGTTGCCGCCGGACGCGTCTTGCGACCCGGAAGACTGCGCGTCGCGCCCGCCCGGCTGGATCGTCGACGGCGGCATTTCCGTTTTGACAATGCTACCCGGCGCCACCAGGGATTGCGTGACGACGATTTCGCCGACCTCGTAACCAAGGGCATGCATCGCCTTTTCGATCGTATGCGATTCGGCCTTCAACCGCTCATGCGCCTCGGCGCTCTGGGTTGTGAGGCCGACCTTGAGTTGTGCGCCCGACATCGACAGGGTTGCAGTCACGATGCCGAGGTTGCCCGGATTGAGCTGGATCGAGAGTGTCGCCGGTGGCCCCGGCGTGCGATCGCCGCCAAACTGTGTCGCAACTACCACATGAGCGGGCCGCCAACTCGGCTCGGCCGTGATCGCAGCGGCGAGGGAAGCGGCGGGCGACGGTGTCGCGGCCACGGTCGGCGCGCCGAGTGGAGCCGGCGATTGCGCGACAGCGGGGGCTGGGCTCGCGGCGGCAGGCGACGCGGTCTGTTCCGCCATGGCCACCTCCGGTCGCGCGCGCGGGATCGGCTTTCCGTGGGCGGGAGCGTCTGCGCTCGATGGGATGGCGTCGATCAAGGCGTCGGCAGTTTGCGCCGTCGGCGCGGCGCGATCGGGTGGGACGGCCGCCGAGAGAAATCCCTGTCTCAAGACGAGTCGCGCGGACGCCGAAAGACCAGCCTGCGCGGGTTGGCTGGTCGGCATTGCGGCGGGCGCGTCCATCGCGGCCTGCTCGAAGCGGCGGTCCGATGCCGGCAGGCTGTATCGGGCGGCCGCGATGGCGACTTGCGTCGCGAACGACGGAGCGCTCGGGGCCGGCGACGTGACGGGCGCCTGACGCTCATGCGCCGTCGCGGGGCCAACCTGTGGTTTCGGCTCAACGTCAGGCTGCGCGGCAACGGGAGGCCCACTTTCCATGGCGGGCATGGCTGGTTCGGGTGATTGTGGAGCGGCGAGCGCCGGCTGGGCGCCTTTCGGAACCGTCGCCGTCTCGGACCGCCGGGGTTGCGGCTGAACGTCCAAGGCCAGCGGTGTTTCCAAGGCGATCACGGGCTTCGCTTGATTTTCGCCGGGGCCAGAAATTCGAACTTCGGGCGCGCCGGTCTCGGGGGACGCCGCCGGCGGCGGCGTTTTCACGGCTGGCCGGGCGGCGTCCGGGGCCGCGGGCGTCACCGGCTCCGGAAGAGCGATATCGGCGGATGGCGGCGCCGCAGGCATTGCCCGCGCGGGAGCCGCGGCTTCCGGCTTTTCCTCCGGCTTCGAAGCCCGGATATAAGACGCTGCAATCGCTGGGGCGACGACCTCCGGCACAGGGCGAGACAAAGTGGCGGCGCTAGGCGGCGCCGTCAAATCCACCGCCAGTCCGATGGATGCGCGGGTCGACGGCTCCGGCTGCGCCGCGGGGATGGAGGACAAAGGATGCCGGGCCGCAATGGAGCGCGGCAGTTCCGTTTCAATCGCGACCGCGCGCGGTATGTCTTGCGATGGGCCATGCGGCGGCGGGCGAGCAACCGGATGCCCGGTCCAGGCGCTCGATTGCGGTTTCGGTTCGGGCAGGTTTTCCAAAACCACCGAACTGGCTTGCCGGGGCTCGCGTATGACGCTGGGCTGACCGGGCGTCGCGTCGGATCGCGGTCCCTCTGTTGTCACGCGGACAGGAGCCGCTTGCGGAGCGTCGGGCGGCGCATATACGGCCCGTCGGCGTTGAATCGGCGAAACGTCGCGCCGGTCTTGCGTGTGCTTCGGTTCCACCGTCGGCGCGGACCGCGCCGTGGGCATCGTAGCGGCGTCCTGATGCGACTCGGACCCGGCAGAAGCCAATTGCCCTGTCGTCTGCTTGTTAGCCACATGGCCGTTGGCCATCGCACGGGTCCGAGGCGCTTCAGCTGGCGTTCGAACGCTTGTCCCCGGAACTATGGGGGGCGGCTGCCTGGACGGCGCGTCCGACGAACGCGCCGCCTCTGGCCTGGAAACAATCGGCCGCTCCGTCGTCGGCAGATCGGCCCGGTCGTTTCGTGTCGCGACGCCGGCCTCGACGGGTTTGGCGCGCGACCGGTCGTCCACGGCCACGCGCGAACCCTGCGCCACTTCGCGGTCGGACTCCGGATCGACGGATGCGACCGGATCGACATATTCGGCCGGCTCGCGATCGGCGGATAGCCTTGGCTCCGGAAGAACCACGTCGTCCACGCGCGGCGGCATTTCAGTTTCCGGCCGCAGCGGCTCGGTTCGCGCGGGCGCTGTCCTTGCGACTGTCGCCCCGACGGATGCTTCGCGCTTTTGCGCGATCGCGTCCGACCGGCGGGACAGGTCCACCGGCATTTCCGCGGCTCGTCGAGCCTCGGCGCGAACAACCGGCGGGCGAGACTGCGCCGGCAAACCGTCATGGTCGGGCAAGGGGGCGGCCGGCCCTGCATGATGATGCGTCGGCGCGGCGCGGGGAACCGACGAACGCGTGTCCTCGTCGACCGATGCGGCTGCGTCGGCATCGGAAACAATGGCGCGGGATGGAACCGTCCATGCCGGCGCGGATGGCGCGTGGGCCGGGTCAGCGGCGCGCAAGCCTGACGCGCTGGACTGCATCCGATCCGGCAACGGCGCCTGCGGCTGGGGTATGGCTTCACGGCGCGCCGGGGACGACGGTTCGTGATGGGACGCCGGCCAATCGTGTGCGGCGGGCGGCACACGCGCCGGTGAGGGCATGGTCGCGCCGAGCGCCGTCACGACCTTCCTCTCCGGCGCAGCTTCGATCGAGACTGCGGGCTCCGGCGTCTTCGCTTCGATGCGCCGGGGTTGATCGGGCGCGGCGCCCGCTATCGTCGCTTCATCCGACGCGACCTTTTCATCCTTCACGGCGTGGCGAGGTGGACGCATCGCCGATGTCGCCGCCTCGGCTCGGGGACCTGGTTCGGTCGCTGCCCGCCCTGTCGTCGCTTTACCGGAGGCGACCGGCCTTGCCGCCAAACCTCTTTCCGGGGCGTTGCGAGGAGTCACCGTTTCCAGCTGCGGCGATCGGGCGGGCGCCGCGCCTGATTTTTGCCGCGCCTTCGGCTGCCCGTTCATCGCCTCCGCTCGCGGTTGCAGTTCGTGGCCCGGACCACTGCGTATTTCGAGACGGAGCGGCGGCGCGACCACCATCGTTGGCTGCGCCAGCCGATCGCCGACATCCGGCTCCTGACTCCGCTTTTCTGCCTGCCGCGGTGGCTCTCCCTGATCGTGGGGAAGGGCGCTTCGCCCGTCGGACCAATTGGGGAAGCGCGACCGCGAATGGTCCTGCGTGTGGGACGAGCGCGCCGACGTCGCCGGGCCGCTTGCGGCGTCGGCGCGATTCCGTGCCGGCGCCTCTACCGGCTCATACGCAACCGTCTTGTCGTCCGATCTCCGCGACATCAGCCGCGAAAATTCCGACGCACCGTCGGCCTTGGGCGGCGCATGACCGGACGGCTTTGCCGCGCGCGCCGCGGCATGGGTCTGCGTGCGATCCGGCAGCGTATTCATTGGGTCGCTCCTGCCAGCAATTCGTCGATTTCGGCCAGTTTCCGCCGGCCGTCCGCCACAATGCCGTCGGCCTCGGATGTGGCTTCATGCGAGGCCGCCACGTCGGCCGCCATCTGCGCCGTTGGAGGCTGCTCACGCGTCGGCGCGACCGCGGAATCGCTTTTCCTAGCGAGGTCCGGCGTGTCCGCCTTCGTCGCGGGCGATGCCGCCATGATTTCGGGCGGTGCATTCGCCGAGACCACGGCTGGTCCAGGCGCGGATGCGCGATCCCGCGATGCCGGCGTCGGCGCGCCGACGATTTCGGAGCTGACCGCGGATACCGCGTCCAGCAACTCCCGGTCGCCGGACGACAGCCGGCTCCGGTCGATCTTCGCGATGGTCTGCTTCAAGGTTTCGGAAGGTTCGGTCGTGACGCTGGTGAGGCTGGTGTAGAGCAGGATGCGCGGATCGAGGTCTTCGTCGCCAACCGCCACGCCCTCGGCGCGCTCCGACGCGAATTGCGACAGCGCGACCAAGCCTTCGATCGCCGCGCGCCGCGCGATCCTGAGATAGAGCACCTTGCGCTGGTCCGGCTTCATCATCGAGACGGTCGCCGCGATTTGCTCGAGGTCGAGACTGTCGCGCAGCGTCACGACGCCGGCGACGAAGGAATCGGCAAACTGGCTGGCATAGGGCGACCGGATGAAGCTTCGGACGTATTGGTCCGTCGCGAGCGTGAAGCGGGCGGCGTCGCCGATCGCGGCCGCAAGTCCAACGGAACGGCGCAGCGCCGCCTCCTCGACCAGCGTGCCGGGCGCGAGCAGCCGCGCCTGGTCGAGAAGCTTCAGGGCGCCGCGCGGGTCCTCCAGCGAAATCACCGAACCCTTGACCAGAGCCAGCGACGCGCCGATGTCGGCGGGTTCCTGCATCGGTTCGACGCCCTTCAGCGCCACCGCCGTGAATTGCGGGCTGCCCTTCAGGTAGGCCATGACCGCCCCCGCGATCCGGCTTTGCCGGTCGTCCAGGTGAAGCCTGAACAGAACGGAGGTCAGGGTCGCCGGATTGCCGCCGCTCATCGCGTAGACCATCATCGAGCGGAAATTGATCGGCTGCATCATCTCGGCCGCGCTCGCCTCGCGCAGCCGCAGATCGATCATTTCGAGCAGCTTGCGCTGGATCGGCAAGGCGGCGTGATCGCCCGAGGCGACGCGGTCCTGGACGAGTTGCAGCGATCGAACGAGCTGATAGGGCGCCAGCCCCGCCGCCGCACCCTCGGCGCGCGCCGCCGCGCCACAAGAGAACACGGCGATCGCCGTGCCGAGAGCGAGCGCTGTCCGCCTCATGGCGAGACCTTGAGCAGGATCTCGATGCGCCGATTGACCGCCGCGAGCGGATTGGCCTCGTCCTTGGGCTTGCGGTCGGCAAAACCCGCGACTTCCGTGACGCGCTTTTCGTCGAGCCCGGCGCGCACCAGCATGTAGTAGGCCGAATGCGCGCGAGCCGTTGACAGGCGCCAATTGTCGTAGCCGCCCGACCTGAACGGCCTTCCGTCCGTGTAGCCGCTGATCGTGATGTCGCCCTTCTGTTGCGACACGGCTCGGCCGATCTTCTCCATGGCGAGCACAAGGTCGCGTCGCGGCAGAGCCGAACCGACCTCGAACATGCCGAAGGTCAGCTGGTCGGTAACCGACACCTGGACGCCCTTGTCGGTCGCCAGGACGGAAATGCCGTCCTTCATCCTGTCGTCCGGCATCAGGGCGTCCGCAAGTTCGCGCCGGATCCTGTCGGCGGCCTTCTCCGTCGCCTTGCTCGGCTTGGCCGTCTTGTCGGACTTCGGCGCGGCTTCAGGCGATGGCGCGGGTTTCGCCGGCATCTCGTCGGCGGTCGAAGGATGGTCGGGCTCCAAGGCCGCCTCGATCGCCTCCGGCGTCAACTTTTCCGTCTTGCTCGGTTCCGCGCCGGCTTCCGCCTCGCTCGGCAACGCGACTTGCTGCGACCAGAAATCGGGCGCGAAGGGATCGCGATAGGCCTCGCCGCCCGATGCGCCGCTCGCGGGTCCGGCCGATTGCGCGCCGCCGTCGCCCTTGTCGCTGATGTTCTGCTTCACCCCGGTGTCCGACGCGATCTCCGCCAGCACGGCATAGGGGTCCGCGAACAGCTTCTCGTCCGCCTCCTTCTTCATTTGCGAGCTGTCGACCGTGCCCTCGTTCTTCGACGGACCGTACTCGGATTCGCCCTTGTCGGCCGGGCTCTTCTCCGACGCCTCGCCGTTCGATTCCGTACTGGTATCGTCCTGCTCGATGCTTTTGCGGCTGGCGTTGCGGTCGGTCAGCTTCACGGGATTGAAATAACTGGCCACCGCCGCCTTCGTCTCCTCGTTGGAGGCATTGATCAGCCACATCACAAGGAAGAAGCACATCATCGCCGTCATGAAGTCGGCAAAGGCGATCTTCCACGCGCCGCCATGGTGGCCCTCGTCGTGATCGCCATGCGCATGGCGGACGATGACGATCTCGTGCTTGTCTTCCTCATGGCCGTGACTCATGCGAGCACCTCGGAAAGGACCGAGGACCATTCGGCGATGCGCGTTTCGATGATCGTGCCGTCGACCGTGACCGTAAGGTCGAAATCGTCGGTCTCAACATGATGCAGGTTGACGACGCTGCCGGAGAGCGCTTCCGCAAGGGCGACGAACAGCGATTGCGGACCGCTGACCTCGACGCGGATCGTCTCGGCATCGCGGATCGCCTGAACGATTGAACGCTTGAGGCTTTCGATCGAGCGCTTGCGGAGATCCTCGGTGAGGACCGATCCGACAAGTCGCGCCACGGCGGCCGCGATGTGCCCGGTCATCGACGCCTCCGCCTGCACGAGGCGTTCGGCGACGAGCGCGCCCGCCTGGCCGCCGAACGCCGCGCGAAGACCCTCGATCTCGGCCGCATGCCGCTGGTTCTGCTCGAGAAGAGCCGCCTCGTGGGCGACCGACAGCCGGGCCGTCAGCGCGTCCTGCGCATACATGACTTCCGTCCGCACGATCTCGCCGATGTCGGGCTGAAATGGCAACGGCTGGACCGACGCCGTCTCGACGATGGACTCGAGCGTCGCTGCCGGCGCGGGGGCGCGCGACGGCAGACCGAAATCCGGCAAGGCGTCGATGAGGCGAAGGACGGCCATCAGCCGGCGACTTCCTGGGCGGCCCATTTGCGCAGGATCAGGGCGGTGCGTTCCTCGTTCAGATCGACCATGCGCGCCAGCCGCTCCTGCGGCGCCGGCCTCAACTTCTGTCGCAGATCGTCGAGCGCGGTCGGGCCTTGCGCGCCGGGGAGGGCATTGACGGACGACGATGCGCCGCCTGCGTGGTCGGGATTGGGCAAGGAGCGCTGCACCTCGTCGAAGGAAGGACCCGCAAGAGCGGCGGCCGTCGCTGCGGGCCTGAAGCTCGCGATCATCGGGCGCACGCCGAGGAAGGCGAGCAGAAGCGCGACGACGATGAAGGCGGATGCGTTGATCAGGGTGCCGACATGGTCGCCGATCTTGTCCATGATGCCCGGCTGGTCGACAGGGACGCCGTCGAGGCCGTCGATGAACTCCACCGCCGAAACGCTGATCTTATCGCCCCGCGCCTCGTCGAGGCCGGAAGCCGACGCAACGACCTTCTGGATATCGGCGATACGGGCCGCGATCTTTTCAGGCGTCGCGTCCTTGCCGAGGATCGTCGCCAGCCGGCCTTGGTTGACGACCACCGCGATCGACATCTTCGTCAGAGTGTAACCGTTGCTGGTCGTCGAGACCTTCTTGGTGTTCATCTCGTAGTTGGTGGTTTCTTCCTTGCGGTCGTTCTGGGCGGTCGATTGCGGTCCCGTGGTCGAGGTCGCCTGTGTCTGCGGCAGGTTCTGGTCGACCGACGCGGGCGTCGCGGCGGCCTGCTGGGTCGTGTTCTCGTTGGCCTTAACGACCTGCACGGACCGTTCGACGCGCGAGTTCGGATCGAAGATGGTTTCCTCGGATTGCCGCGTGTCGGTGTTCACGTCGGCGCGTACGCTGGCGCGGAAATTGTCGGGCCCGAGATAGGGCGCCAGCGCGCGGCGGATGTTGTCTTCGACCTGAAGTTCGACATCGCGCTCGACGCCGAGCGAACGCGCCGCGCTGGTGTTGTTGGGATCGTCGCCCGCCGCCAGCAGCGTGCCGCTGGAGTCGAGCACGGTCACCTTCTCGACGCCGAGACCGGGGACCGCGGCGGCGACGAGGTAGCGGATCGCCGTTGCGCTCTTGGCGGCATCCATGTCGGAGGCGCGGATCACCACGGACGCCGTCGGCTCCTGGCCGTCGCGGCGGAAGCTCGCGCGCTCCGACATCACGATATGGACGCGCGCCGAGCGGATGCCGTTGATCGACTGGATGGTGCGCGCGATCTCGCCTTCCAGCGCGCGGACGCGCGTGACCTGCTGCATGAACGAGGTCAGGCCCATGGCGCCGACATTGTCGAACAGCTCGTAGCCGGCGTTGGCGCTGGTCGGCAGGCCCTTCTCGGCCAGAAGCATGCGGGCATTGGCGGTCTTGCCCGCCGGCACCAGCACCGTCGTGCCGTCCGATCCGACGTCGAAGCCGATGCCGGCCTCGCCGAGCACGAGGCCGATCTGATTCACGTCCGAACGCTCGAGGCCGACGTAGAGCGTCTCGTAGGCGGGACGGTTGAGATAGACGGAGGCGACGCCAAGGACGGCCAGGATCAGCGCCGCCATCGCGCCCATCATCATCAGCCGTCGCGCACCGATGCCCTGAAGATTCGACACGATTTTCTGGACTTGTTCCGGCACGAGTCGGCGCTCCACGGCTTGGTCGCCGACGCTAGACCGTGAAGCTTGTGCGAAAATGAAAACGGGCCGCGCCCTGAAGCGCGGCCCGTTTTCACACTCGCCGCGATGCGGCTTTCAGGACTAGTTCTGGAACAGCGAGAGGACCCGCTGGGCATTGGAGTTGGCGATCGAGAGCGCCTGAATGCCCAACTGCTGCTGCACCTGCAGGGCCTGGAGACGGGTCGATTCCTTGTTCATGTCGGCGTCGACAAGCTGGCCGACACCGCGTTCGATCGAATCCATCAGGCTGGTCGTGAAGGATTTCTGCTGGTCGACCTGCTTCTTTCCGGCGCCGAGCACGGTGGCGGCATCCTGCATGTCGCCCAGCGCTTCGTCGACGACGCGGATCATCTGCGCGACCTGGGCATCGCTGAAGCCGACGACTGTCAGCGTCGAGACCGCATAGCCGTCCGTGGCCGCAACCGTGCCGGCGACGGCGGTCGTGGCCGTGTTGTCGCGTGCGCCGGAAGTTCCCAGCCGTACGCCTTCGAGGATCCCCTTGGTGGTGTTGGTCGTCGCCGCCGCATCGAAGAGCTTGATGTTCTGGATCTTCATCTTGATCGTGCCGAGCGTCACGTTGCCGGCCGAATCGCGGTTGAACGCGGACACGATCTGGGCGTCGGCCGCCGTGCCCGCCGAGGGGTTGCCGCTCGCAACCGTCGAGTTGACCGACAGCCAGTTGGCGCCCGAGAAGGTGGCCGAGTCGGCATAGCTCTTGAGCTGACCCTGAAGCGCGGTGATCTCGGTCTGGATTTTATCCTTGTCGGCTGGGGTGGCGCCGGTGGCGGCCACGACCTTGACCTTGATGCTGTTGACGATCTCGATCGACTTGTTCATGGCGGTGTAGGCCGTGTCGATCTTGGAAGCGCCGAGCCCAAGCGAATCCTGCACTGTCGACATGGCCTCCTTGTCGGAGTTCATCGTCGTGGCGATCGACCAGTAGGCCGCGTTGTCGGCCGCTTCGGCGACCCGGTAGCCCGTCGAAATCCGCGATTGGACGGTTTCCAGGTTCTTGTTGGTCATGCTGAGGCTCTGCAAGGCCGTCAGCGCTGAAGCGTTCGTCATAATACTGGCCACGAAACTCACCTCATCTTCGACAACGACTGCCTCGGCGATGACCGGACCGCTGTCTCATCGACAGCGGGATGGTCGGGCCTTAGCCATGGTTAACCATCAATAGCGAGAGATGGTTAAGGCCGTCTTAAAGCGAGGTTTACAGGCTTAAGTTTCTCGCGGCTGTGTCGGAATGGCCGAAACGCGAAAGGCGCGCGCCTTGCGGCGCGCGCCTTTCGACCACCAAATGCCTCGCCCGAAGGCGGGTTGCGTTAGCGGAAGAGCGAGAGGATCGACTGCGAGTTGCCGTTGGCGATCGAGAGCGCCTGGACGCCGAGCTGCTGCTGGACCTGCAGGGCCTGGAGCCGGGTCGATTCCTTGTTCATGTCGGCATCGACGAGCTGGCCGACGCCGCGGTCGATCGAATCCATCATCGCCGTCGTGAAGGTCTTCTGCAGGTCGACGCGCTGCTTGGCGGCGCCGAGATTGGTCGCGGCCGTCGTCATTTCCTTGAGCGCCGTTTCGACGACCTTCAGCTGCTGGCCGATCTGGGCGTCGCTGAAGCCTTTGACGCTCAGCGTGGCGACCGAATAGGTATCGCCGGCGGCCGGGGCTGCGCCCGCCGTCGGGTTCTGCGCCGTGCCGGTGATGGCGCCCGTGGCGCCGACGCGGTTGGCGTCGAGGATGCCTTTCTTGGTCGGCGCGGCGCCCGCGTCGTAGAGCTTGATGTCGTCGACCTTGACGTCGATGGTCGAGATCGAGGCCGCGCCGCTGGCGTCGCGGTTGAAGGCCGAGACGATCTTCACGTCGGCGGCCGCGCCCGTGGCGTTCGAGACGGACAGCATGTTGGTGCCGGAGAAGGTCGCGGCGTCGGCGTAGCTCTTCAATTGAGACTGCAGCGCCTTGATCTCGATGTCGTATTTCGCCTTGTCGGCGTCGGTCGAGCCGCTGGCGGCGACCAGCTTGGTCTTGATGTCGTTGACCGTGCTGATCGCCTTGTTCATGCCGGTGTAGGCCGTGTCGACCTTGGAGGCGCCGAGGCCGAGCGAGTCCTGAACCGTGCCCATCGCCTGGCTGTCGGAGCGCATCGTGGTCGCGATCGACCAGTAGGCGGCGTTGTCGGAAGCCTCGGCGACGCGGAAGCCCGTCGAGATGCGCGACTGCGTCTGCTCGAGGCTCTTGTTGGTGGCGTTGAGGCTCTGGAGAGCGGTCAACGCCGAAGCGTTGGTCTGGATGGAGGCCATTGGGGTACTCACCTAACTCTGTACAAACACATCATGCATACCGGCTCGCCGGTATGACGGCGTGGCATCATGCCCAATGACCCTTGCGTTCGGTCATTCCGTCATCTCGAACGCAACCCTCGCAGACAGACGTGACCAAACGCATAAACGGTATGGTTAACGAAGCGTGTCGAGTTCAGTTGAACGATCGCACCAGGCTTCCGACGAGCAAATTCCATCCGTCGATCAAGACGAAGAAAAGCAGCTTGAACGGCAACGATACCACTGTGGGCGGCAGCATCATCATGCCCATGGCCATCGTGATCGTGGCCACGATGAGATCGATCACCAGGAAGGGCAGTACGATCAGGAAGCCAATCTCGAAGCCGCGGCGAATCTCCGAAATCATGAAGGCCGGCACCAGGATGCGCAGATCGACGTTCTGCGTGGCCACCACCTGGCCGCGCTCGCGCGCGAGATCGGCGAAAAGATCGAAATCCTTGTCGCGGACGTTCTTCACCATGAACTGACGGAACGGGTCGGAAATTCGTTCGAGCGCCACCGTCTCGGTGATCTCGTTGTTCATCAGCGGCCGGACGCCGTTGTTCCAGGCCTGGTCGAAGGTCGGCGCCATGACGTAGAAGGTCATGAACAGCGACAGACTGATGAGGATCAGGTTGGCCGGCGTGGTCTGCAAGCCCATGCCGGAGCGCAGGATCGAGAAGGCGATGATGAAGCGGGTGAAGCTCGTCACCATGATCAGCAGCCCGGGCGCGACCGAAAGGACCGTGATCAGCCCGAACAGTTGGATGATGTAGCCGATGGTCGTGCCGTCCGCCCGGCCGATGGCGCCGAGGTCGAGTTGCTGCGCCCCTGCCGCCCCGGTGGCGAGCGCGAGCACTGCGGCGATGAGGAAGGCCCGTCTCATTCGAACAGCAAGGTCCTGACCAGCACCTGGGTGACGTGACCGTCGCTGCGGATGCTGGCGCGTTCCTGAAGGTCGGCCTTGAGATGCTGGTAGCCGCTGGCGCCTTCGATCTGGTGCATCTTCAGCGTCCGGGCGTAGGCGAAAAGGTCCTGATGCACCTTCTCGATGAGATCCGGGGTCTGCGGCGCGTCAAGAACGAGCGACAGTTCCATGCGCACCCAGGTCTCGCTCGGCGCGGCAAGATTTGTCGTCATCGGCGCGAGTTCGACCAGAAGGGGATTGCCCGCGACGTCGCCGTGTCCGCCCTCCGCGCCGCCATGCTCGCTCGCCGGCTTGTCGTGACCGCCCTCCTTGGCAGGCGCTTCATGTCCGCTTTCGGCCGTCGCAGCCTCCGGCGCGCCGCCCGAAGCGGCTTCCTTGCCGAGGTAGCCGCCCGAAAACCAGCCCATGCCGAGCGCCGCCGCGGTCAGGACGAGAAGGACCCCGCCCTGAATGGCGAGCGACGGTCCCTTCTTGGGAATCGGAAGCGGCTGTTCGGTGAGCGCCATGACGGTGCCAATCAGAGCGGCGAGTAATTGTCGATGATCTGCTGGCCGTAGGGAGGCTGCTGAACCTCGCTCAGGCGACCGCGGCCGCCATAGGAAATCCGCGCCTCGGCGATCCGCTCGTAGGAGATCGTGTTTTCCGGGCCGATGTCCTTGGGCCGCACGATGCCGCCGATGGTCAGCACGCGCAACTCGTAGTTGACGCGGACCTCCTGCGACCCGTGGATCACAAGATTGCCGTTGGGCATCACATCGGTGACGACGGCGGCTACCGACAGCGCAAGGTCCTCGGAGCGCGTCGTCGAGCCGGTTCCGTTCGTGCTGGTGTTCGAGCCGAGGTTTCCCGTCCCCGTCGCCTCGCCGCTCAGCCGGTTGTTCCAGTCTCCCGAAGCGCTCAGATCGAGCGAGCGCGCGACCTTGCGGCTGCGGTCGGATTCGTTCTTGAACTTCGCGCGGTCGCTGATCTCGATCTTGACGGTCAGGATATCGCCGGGCGCCAGCGCGCGCGGATCGGTGAACAGGCGGCTCTGCCGGTCGTTCCAGAGCGAGAAACGCTTGACCGGCCGCGATGGCGATTGCGGATAGGAATAGTCCGCCTGGGCGGCCGATGCGGATATCCCCGATCCGACGGGCGACATGGTCGGCGCGCGATTGATCTCGCTGAAGGCGGGGGCCCCGCAGCCCGACAGCACGCCTGCGGCAAACAGAAGAAGGAAACGCGTCATGTCGGATCTTCCCGGCGCGCCGCGCTGGCCATGATCCCGGTCAGGGCCGCCGCGGCCTTGGTGTTCATTTCGTTGAGGATGACGCCCGCCTTGCGCGCATCGAGCTTCATCAGAATGCCGGCCGCGAGCTTGACATCGAGTTCGGCCAGCCGCTCCGCCGCCGCGTCCGGTTTCATGACCGCGTAGATCTGCACGACGTTGTCCTGCGCATGCGAAAGGAACGTCTCGCGGCGCTTCAGCCAATCCTCGTATTCGGCCCGCTTCTCCTCCAGTCTCCTGATGCGCTCGTCGACATCGTCCTTGAGTTTCTTCAACTCCATCGCCTGGAGAGCGTAGCGGCGGTCGCGGGCCGCATCGGCGATGCCGGTGCAGAACTGCTCGATTTCGGAGGCCGATCGCGTCCCCGAAAGCGGTATCGTCTCGGTCGCCGCGGGAAGGCCCGCGATCAGGATAGCCGCGATCGCCAGCACGCCGGTGACCATGCGCCTGTTGCGTGTGAGCGCATGCGAAAGGGGGGCTGAGGATCTCATCTATTGCACCATCAGGTCGGCCTGGAGGGCGCCGGCCGATTTGATGCCCTGGAGGATGGCGATGATGCCGTCCGGCTTGACGCCGAGCCGATTGAGGCCGGACACCAGCGTCTGCAAATTGGGTCCCTCGAGAACGGCGACCCTGGCGTCGGGCGTCCCTGCCTGAATGGCCGTGAACGGCTCCTCGGCCGTCTCGCCCTTCGAGAACGGTTCGGGCTGGATGATCCTGGGCGTCTCGGTGATCCGGACGGTCAGCGCGCCGTGGCTGATCGCGACGCGCGAAATCTTGACTTCGTTGCCGATCACGATGGTGCCGGTGCGCTCGTCGATCACGACGCGGGCGGGAGAATCCGATTCGACCACGAGGTTTTCGAGTTCGGCATAGAAGCGCGCGGCCGAGATCGACTTGGGCTTGACGATCAGCACCGTGCGCGAATCGCGTTCGGAGGCGACCGGTTTGCCGAAGCGCTCGACCGCATACTCGTTGATGGCGTCGGTAATGCGGACGGCGGTGGAGAAGTCGGCGTTGCGCAATTGCAGAGTCAAGGCGGTGAGTTCGGCGAAATCGGCTTCGACTTCGCGTTCGACAATGGCGCCGTTCGGGACCCGACCCGAAGTCGGGACGCCCTGCGTCAGGGTCTCGGCCTGGCCCTGCGCGGTGAACCCCGAGATCGATACCGAGCCTTGCGCGACGGCGTAGATTTCGCCGTTCGCGGCCTTGAGCGGCGTCATGATCAGGGTCCCGCCCTGGAGCGAGGTCGCGTCGCCGAGCGAGGAGACGGAGACGTCGATGCGCGAGCCCGACTGGACGAAGGGCGGCAAATTGGCGGTCACGATGACGGCGGCGACGTTCTTGGCGCGGGCCCGCCCGCCCTCGCTGGCGATGCCGAGGTTCTCCAGCATGGCGCGGATCGACTGTTCGGTGAAGGGGGAATTGCGCAGGCCGTCGCCGGAGCCGTTCAACCCGATGACGAGACCGTAGCCGACGAGCTGGTTGTCGCGCGCGCCCTGAAGCTGGGCGATGTCCTTGATGCGCGCCTGGATCAGGTTGCGGCCGTCGTAAAGCTCGGTTCGGTCGCCGAATTCCTCGGTCCTGGCTTCTGCGGGATCGGCGCGGCGGCCGGCGCGCGAATCGTCTGCCCAGGCCGCATGCCAGCCGAGCGCAGCCACCAGTATGCCAGCCAGCAGGCGGTTCATTCGCCCTGGACCCGCACCGAGCCATCGGCCATGACCGTACCGGAGACGACCTTGCCGCTGTCGACGTTGCGCAGCCTGACGACGTCGCCGGCCGCGCCCGGCTCCAGCGTGACCGCCGAGGTCGAGATCCGCAGCGAGCCGGAAACGAAGACCATTTCAACCGGCACGCCCTTTTCGACGAGATAGGCGGTGCGCACGGCGTTCTGCTGGACGTAGCGGCCGGGCAGGAGGGTGCGCTTGGCGATCTTGCCTTCGAGGTCGGCGATGGCCACGGCGACGTTGGCAGGCGGCGCCGCGCCCTCGACCAGCGTCACCTCCTTGAGCGCATCGGCAGACACGATCTCACCCGGATAGATGACCTTGGCGGGCACGAGCACCGTCTCGGCCGCGCGCGCGGCCTGCGCGCCAGGCAGGGCAAGCGCCGCCAGCGGCGAAAGCAGGACGAAAATCGCGCGCGCGCCCAGCATCGGCCTACCGGATGTTCTTCGACACGACGGCGGCCATCTCGTCGGCGGCCTGGATGACCTTGGAGTTCATCTCGTAGGCGCGCTGCGCCGAGATCAATTCGGTGATTTCCATCACCGGATCGACGTTCGAGGCTTCGAGATAGCCCTGCTGGACCGTCGCGAAGCCGGGATCGCCGGGTACGCCGACGGTGGCGGGGCCGGATGCGGCGGTTTCCTTGAAGAGATTGTCGCCGATCGCCGAAAGGCCGGCCTCGTTGGCGAAATTGGCAAGCGTCAATTGGCCGAGGTTCTGCAGGTCGACCTGGCCGTCGACGCGCGCGAAGACCTGGCCGGACTTGTTGACGACGACCTCGGTCGTGTTCGCCGGCACTGTGATCGCCGGCTGCACGGTATAGCCGTCGAGCGTCACGACCTGGCCGGTGGCGTTGGTGTTCCAGGCGCCGGCGCGGGTATAAAGCGTCTCGCCGTCGGGACTGTCGATCTGGAACCAGCCATTGCCGACCAGCGCCACGTCGAACTTGTTGCCGGTGCTGACAAGGTTGCCCTGGATGTGCAGGTTGCGCACCGCGGCCGTCTTGACGCCGAGGCCGATATTCACGCCTTCCGGCACCAGGCTGCCATTGGCGCGGCTCGGCACGCCCTGCATCCGGTCGGTCTGGTAGAGCAGGTCGGAGAACTCGGCGCGGGCGCGCTTGAAGCCGGTGGTGTTGATGTTGGCGATGTTGTTGGCGATGACCTCGAGATTGGTCTGCTGGGCCTTCATGCCGGTGGCCGCGATGGAAAGGGCGCGCATTTCGTATACTCCTGACTAGATCGCCATGCGGCTGACTTCGAGGAAGGCGGTGACAATCTTGTCGCGGATGGCGACCGCCGCCTGGAGGGACTGTTCGGCGCTCATCACCGAATCGACCACGGCGCGCATGTCGCCCTTGCCGCTCAGGGCGTCGATCGACATTTGCTCGGTCTGCTTCATCTGATCGACGGTCGCGCCGATCTTTTCCGAAACCATAGAGGCGAATGACGGGCCGCCGGCGGTGACCCCGCCAGCCGGCGACGTGACGCCGATGCCCGTGGCGTCGAGGAAGGTCGTCGGGCTGAAGGCGCCGAGCGCGGAAATCATGAGCTCGGCCTCATCAGGTCGATGGTCATCGAGATCAGGCTGCGCGCCTGCTTGATGACCTGCAGATTGGCTTCGTAGGAGCGGTTGGCCTCGGTCATGTCGGCCATTTCGAGGAGCACGTTGACGTTGGGCATCTTGACGTAGCCTTTCTCGTCGGCGGCCTCGTTGCCTGGCGCGTATTCGATCGGGAATGCAGTCTGGTCGCGGTCGATCTTCAGGACCTCCACTGTCGAGGCGCCGCTCGCCCGGTCGAGTTGCGAGGCGAAGGCGATGGTCTTGCGACGGTAGGGATCGGAACCCGGCGCGCTGCCGGTCGATTGGGCGTTGGCGAGATTTTCCGACACGACGCGCAGGCGCTCGGACTGCACGCCGAGACCCGATGCGGCGACTTTCAGGGCGGCGGAAAGGGCGTCCATGCGATCAGCCCTTCAGCGCCATCAGCGTCATGCGGTTGAACGCCTTGACGATCGCGGTATTCAGTTCGAAGGCGCGGCTGACTTCGCCGGACTTGATGAGTTCGTTCTCGACGACGACGGTGTTCCTGGACGGCAGCGCGGCGGTGCTCGTGTCGTCGTCGCGGGTCTTGAAACTTACCTGGCTCGCCTGCGCGCCGAAATGCCCGGGGCTGGTCGCGCGCATGCCGGCCGACGCATCGCCAAGCAGGCCTTCGAATGGCGCCACATCGATCGCGCGGTAACCCGGCGTGTTCACATTGGCGATGTTGCCGGCGACGGCGGCCTGCCGGGCGGACAGCCACTGCGCCTGCTGCGATGCGAGCTTGAAGAGGTTGACGGGTTGCATGACGGTCTCCGGGCCGATTTCCGCAGCCTAGTCAGACAGTCTTGCGCGGGCCTTGCGGAGGGGATGGGCGGTTCACGCGCCGTGCGTCCCATTGGACGCGCACGGGACGCTCCAACGCCTTCAGTCTGCGAATCGCACTTTCCGAAAACCGATCCGTTTTCCAGGTCGATGCGCTAATCGCGCGACAATTCCAGCACCTTCTCCCCGGTGGTGACGAGCACCCATTTGCCCTTACGCTGCTCGATGCTGGCGACCTGGCTGTTGTCGGGCAAGGTCGAGCCGCGCTGGACGACCCAGAATCCGGAATCGTCGGCGATCATCGCGCGGCCGGCCGCGGCATAGACCATGCGGTATTCCGACGGCTCGCCCGGAAACGGCTGCTCGCCGACAGTCGGCGGCGGTTCTTGCGGAGCCTCGTCCTGGTCATGGCCAAGCACCGTGCCGGTGGCGAACAGGTCCAGCTTCATCGGCGGGATGATTTTGGGCGACATCGGCGCGCCGATGCGCTCCCCGCTCGACCCCAGCGCCACGTCGGGGACCGGCTCGCCTCTGCCTTCGAATTCCATGGCGCGAATGCCGAACTTGTCCTGGTTCATGAAGATGTACCAGGGGAAAACGGCGCAGCCGAGGCCGAGCGCCAGCCCGAGGCCCGCTATGATCAGATCGTTGCGGCGGTCGCGCCTCGGCTGCGGGAGCTTCGCGCCGAGGCCGCGCCTTCGCTGCAGGCGAGCGGGCCATCCGCGCGCGGCCAAGGTTTTCGCCTGCTCGGTTTCGGCCTGCTCGCGCAAGGCGACTTCGAGGTCCCTAAGGCGCATTGGGCTTGTCCCTAGGCTTCAGATGCTGGGCGAGGTCGGCGAACGGGTCGCGAGACGGGCGCATGCCCGGCGACTGGACCAAGGCCTCGTAGATCAGCGGAACCTGACGCACCGCCATGTCGAGTTCGGCATCGGAGCCGGCCTGATAGGCGCCGAGCATGCGGATATCGCGCGACTCCTCGAACCTGGCGATCATCGCCTTCAGCCTGGAAACGAGCGCGCGCTGATCGTCGCTCCAGGCCTTGGGCGCGAGGCGCGAGATCGAGGCGAGCGGGTTGACCGCGGGATAGCGGCCCTGCTCGGCGATGGCGCGGTCCAGCACGACATGCCCGTCGAGGATGCCGCGCACCGCGTCGGAGACCGGATCGTTGTGGTCGTCGCCATCGACCAGCACGGAGATGATCGCGGTGATCGACCCAGAGCCTGCGGCGCCGGGGCCGGCGCGCTCCAGAAGCTTGGGCAGTTCGGTGAAGACGGAGGGTGGATAGCCGCGCGCGATCGGCGGTTCGCCGGCTCCGATCGCCACCTCGCGCAGCGCGTGGGCGAAGCGCGTGACGGAATCGACGATCAGGAGCACGCGGTCGCCGCGATCGCGGAAATGCTCGGCGATCCGGATGGCGGTATCGGGCGCGCGTTTGCGCATCATGGCGCTTTCGTCGCTCGTCGCCACCACGGCGACCGTCTTGCGCATCCCGGCCGGTCCGAGCGTGTCCTCGATGAACTCGCGGACCTCGCGGCCGCGCTCGCCGACGAGCGCCACGACGACCGTGTCGAAGGCGTCGGCCGACGCCAGCATCGCGAGCAGCGTCGACTTGCCGACGCCCGACCCGGCAAAAACGCCAAGGCGCTGGCCGAAACAGATCGGCGTGAAAATGTCGATGACGCGCACGCCGGTGCGGAATCCCGTGTCGACGCGTTGACGCGAGAGGGCGGACGGCGTTCCAGAGGGCGCCGCCGTTCCCTGATCGCCGTCGACCATGGCCGCGCCGCCGTCGATGGCGCGCCCGAGCGGGTCGATGACGCGGCCGCGCCAGGATGCGTGCGGCGTCAGCGTGAACGCGCCGAGCACGAAGACCGGATCGCCGACGCCGGCGTGAGAGGCCTGGTCGAAGGGGGCCACGAGCACGCTGTCGGCGCCGATCTGCACGATCTCGCCGCGCCGCCTCGCGCCTTGCCCGCGCATTTCGACGATGTCGCCGAGCCTCGCCACGCGCGACAGGCCGCGGACCCGGTAGTGGGTCGCCGCGACCTCGATGACGCGCCCGCCCTGCCGCACCAGCGTGCGGTCGTCCCGGAATCGGCGCCAGCTGCGTTCGAGAAGCGCCAGGGGATCGGGCGATACGGTGGAATCGCTGTGCTGCGCGCCTGGCGCTGCCTCGGTGGCGGCTTCGTTCATGGGAAGAGCCGCTTATTTGCCGCCGAGGGTGGTTATGGCATCGCCGAAGGTCTGGTCGGTCGAGCGCATCGCGGCCGCGACATTCTCGAAGGCGCGCTGGACCATGATCAGCCGCGACATCTCCTGGATCGGATTAACGTTGGATTCCTCCAGGAAGCCTTGCGCCACGCCGATGTCGCGCCGGTCGACGATCGGATCGGGGGCGCTTGCCGGGATGATGCCGGAATTGCCAAAGCGCTGGAAATCGGCGCCTGGGTCAAACTCGAAAAGGCCGATCGCGCCGACCGTGAAGCCGTTCTGGGACAGCGCGCCATCCGCGCCGGCCCGGGGCGCCCCGTTCTGCGGATCGAGCTGGATTGCCGAACCGCCGGCGTCGAGCACCCGGTAGCCGTTCAGCGTGACGAGTTCGCCGGTGTCGAGCATCGTAAAGCGGCCGTCGCGGGTCATCACCGTTCCGGCCGGCGTCTCGATGCCGAACCAGGCGTCGCCGCCCTGAATGGCGAAGTCGAACGGATTCCCGGTCTCGCGCAAAGCGCCGACCTGGGTCGACATATAGGTGTTGCCAACCGAAGAGAACGACACCGATTTCTGGCCGGTCCCCGCCACCACATCCTCGAATTTGACGCCGGTGGCGCGGAAGCCGATCGTGCCCGCATTGGCGACATTGTCGGCGATCGTGTTGAGACGCCGTTCCAGCGCCATCTGCGACGACAGGGCGACGTAAAGACCGTCCTGCATGCCCTACCTCCGGAGCGAGGCGATGGAGAGAAGCGTGTTCGTCGAGATGCCGTATTCGGTCGGCTGGGCGAACAGGATGGACGTCGACGTCCGCGCGCTTTGTGTCGGGTTGTTGATTTCCCAAAGACTGGTGAAGCGCTTCAAGAACTTGCCAAGTTTTTCCGGATCGGTGAAATCGTCGATGTCGAGCTTCTCCTCGAAGAGCTTCACCTGCTTGTCGATGTCGGCGGCCGCGAAGGAATCCGGAAGGCCGAGCGCAGTGCGCACGACGCTCGAAAGGGCCTTGTCGGCCAGCACATCGTAGAAATTCGTGATGTTGGCCGCCTTGCGCTCGAAGTTCAGGGCGAGCCGCACGCCTTCGTTGGACTTGCCGGCATTCTCTTCCAGCGTCTGGCGCAGGTATTTGTCGACCGTGCCCTGCTGCGCGCTGGTAAAGATCGTCGCGGTATCGCCGAAGCCCTCGAAGTTGAAGGTCTTGACGAACTCGTAATAGCGCTTGTCGGTGAGCTTGTTGGCGAAAGCGTCCTCGTCCTCGATCCCTTCCTTCAGCGCCTTGACCATGAACGCCTTGGCATAGGCCATGTCCCCCAGGCCATGCGCCTTCATCGCATAGCGGAAGAGGCGGTCGTCGGCCACGAAGGCCTCGATGGTTTTCTTCTTCGAGACATTGGCCAGGTAGTAGTCCGTGTCGCGCTTGACCGTCGGCTGCGCCTCGACCTGGTCGATCGCCTTGTCGACGTCCTTCGCGATCAGTTGATAGCTGGTGTAGGTGTTGAGCACGCGCTGCCCCGGTCCGAGGGTATTGCGCCACAATAGGCCCAGTTCCTTGCGCGAAGCTGAATCGCTCCGGGCCTCAATTCAAGCCCCGCACAAGCCAGGCGACCTAGTCTCGGTCGATCGGCGTAGGCAAGGAATCGCGCGTGGGAATCCTGATCGGACTGGTCGTCACCCTGGGCTGCGTGCTCGGCGGCTTCATGGCCATGGGCGGCCACCTGGTGGTGCTGGTGCAACCATGGGAAGCCGTGATCATCTGCGGCGCGGCCTTCGGCACGTTCCTCGTCGCCAACCCGATGAAGATCGTCAAGGATACCGGCAAGGCCTGCCTGGAAGCGTTCAAGCAAGCGGTGCCAAAGGAAAAGGACTATCTCGAAACGCTCGGCGTGCTGCACAGCCTGATGCGAGAGCTGAAGACCAAGTCGCGCAGCGAGGTCGAGGCGCATATCGACAATCCGACCGAATCGACGATCTTCCAGTCGTTTCCCTCGGTGCTGAAACGCAAGGACCTGACGAGCTTCATCTGCGACTATTGCCGCCTCATCATCATCGGCAACGCGCGCTCGCACGAGATCGAGGCGCTGATGGACGAGGAGATCCAGACCATCCGGGCCGACAGCCTCAAGGCCTACCACGCGTTCAACGCGGTCGGCGACGGCCTGCCGGCGATCGGCATCGTGGCGGCCGTGCTCGGCGTCGTGAAGGCGATGGGCGCGCTCGACCAGTCGCCCGAAATCCTCGGCGGCCTGATTGGCGCGGCGCTGGTCGGCACGTTCCTCGGCATCTTCCTTTCCTATTGCGCGGTCGGGCCGATCGCGACCAAGATCAAGACCGTGCGCGAGAAGAACAACCGGCTCTACGTCATCGTGAAGCAGACGCTGCTCGCCTACATGAACGGGTCGCTGCCGCAGGTCGCGATCGAGTTCGGCCGCAAGACGATCTCGTCCTACGACCGGCCCTCGATCGACGCGGTCGAGCAGAGCACGCTCAATTCGGGCGGCGCCGAAGCCAAGAAGGCCGCCTGATCCATGCCCTTCGACAGTCATGGCGGCCATGGCTAGCCCGACGACGCCCGCCCAGATGCGCGCCTACATCGTCGAACGCCTCGTCGGCGAGACCGGCGAGCCGGACCATGTGCGCGACACGGCGCGCGCGCTCGTCGCTGAGGCCCTGCCCGATATCGTCGAGCGCCTCGCGGCGCTGATCGGCGCGCCGGCCGCGGTCGAGCTGACCGGCGTCGAGCTGACGCGGTTCACCGACGCGCGGGCCGCCGGCGACGATCTTGCGGCCATGAGCATCGTGGCGCTGCCCAACTCCGCCGACGTCGCAATCCTGACGATGGACGCGCAGGCGGTCGCCATCATCGTCAACGCGCTTTTCGGCGGCGATCCCGATCAGCCGGTGACGCCGATCGACCGCGCGCTGTCGCCGACCGAGATCGACATCGCCGGCATGGCCTTCGAGGCGATGGCTTGCGCGATCAATGCGCTCGGCACGCGCACGATCGGATTCCCGCTGCCCTTGCCCAGGCCGCTCGGCGGCGCGGAACTCTCCAAGCAGGTCATCCGCGACGGACCTTCGGTGCGGGTCGACCTCGCCATCGCCTCGAAGGACGCGCCGGGGCGCATTTCGCTGATGCTGCCGCAGCGCGTTCTGTCGAAGAAGCGCGCCGACATGCCGCCGGCCACGATCGGCGCGGCCGCGCTCGACACGGGTTGGAGCGAACGCTTCGGCTCGGAGGTCATGCGTTCGTCCGTCATGCTCGAGGCGACGATGCCGCTCGCGCGCCTGACGCTTTCGGATGTCGCCGGCTTCTATCCGGGGCAGATCATCGAGCTCGAAGAGAACGCCAAGACCGAAGCCAAGCTGTCAGCCCGGCACAAGACTCTTTTCATATGTGAGTTCGGCAAGCTCGGCCTCAACTACACGGTGCGCGTCAGGCATGCGTTCGATGCGCGCCAGGACCTGATCGACGGCCTGATGCCGGGATGATGTTACAGGCTCCGCGGAGCTGAAAGGAATTGCCATGAGCAGCAGCAGGGAAGCCGTCGCGGACCTCCCGGACGATCAGCTCAACCGGGCGATCCAGGAGTTGCGCGGCGTGCTGCACGAAGACACGAGCGGCAAGACTCGACCCGCCGACCATTCTGGCGCCAATTCCAGCATCATCATGAACATCCCGGTCGAAGTGCAGATCGTTCTCGGCAGCACCGAAATGCCGGTCTCCGACCTCATGGCCCTGCAGAAGGGCTCGACCGTCGCCTTGAACCGGCGCGTCGGCGAGGCGGTCGACGTGATGGTCAACGGCCGCAAGATCGCGCGCGGCGAGATCACCGTGCTGGAGAACGATCCGTCGCGCTTCGGCATCCGGCTCACCGAGATCATCACGGCGCCCGGCGGCGCTTGAGCGATCGTGGAGGCGGCGCCATGAACGCCATGAACCTGACCCGGGCGCAGAAGGCCGCCGCGATCCTCGTGGCGATGGGAAAGCCGTCGGCCAGCCGCCTGCTCAAATTCTTCAAGCAGGAGGAGCTGAAGGCGCTGATCGAGGGTGCGCGGCTTCTCAAGACGATTCCCCAGGGCGAGCTTGAGCGAATCGTGGCCGAGTTCGAATCGGAGTTCACGGAAGGCGCGGGACAGCTCGATTCCGGTGACCAGATGGACGAGTTGCTGAACGGCACGCTGACGCCCGAAGAGGTCAAGGCGATCATGGGCAAGGATCAGCCGGTGGCGGCGAACAAGGCGCCGCCGGTCTGGCCTGAACTCGAGAAGATCGAATCCGCCAGGCTTGGCGTGTTCATCGCGGGCGAGCATCCGCAAATGTCGGCGCTGATCCTGTCGAAGGTGGCGCCGCAGGTCGCCGCCAGCACACTGCTGACGCTCGACAAGCCGTTGCGCAACGAGATCATCAAGCGGATGCTCTCGATCGCGACGATTCCGGAAGCAGCGACCAGGATCGTCGAGGACCAGATTCGCAACCGGGTGCTCGGCGAGAGCAACACCAAGGACAATTCTGCGGGTCAGGTTCGCGTCGCCAGCATGCTCAACGAACTGGACAAGAGCGAGCTCGACGGGCTGCTGCAGGATCTGCAGGAGGCCGGCACGCCGGACCTCGAATCCGTGCGCGCGCGGCTGTTTTCCTTCGAGGACATCCTCCTGCTCACCCAGAAGGCGCGCGTGTCGCTGTTCGACGGGCTTTCCTCCGAACTCGTCACCATGTGCCTGCGCCAGGCGCAGCCGGAGTTGGTCGAGGCTGTCCTCTCGTCCATCGGCGCGCGGGCGCGCCGCATGATCGAGGCAGAGATCGGGCAGGGTTCGGACGGCATTCCGATGGCCGAAATCGTCAAGGCGCGCAAATCGGTCGCGGCGACCGCGATCCGCATGGCGCGCGAAGGCGTGTTCGACCTGCCGACGACGCAAGCCGCCGCCTGACCGCGGCGCGGCTGATCCACGCGCATGTCCGATACGGCCGACAAAGAAAGCAAGACAGAAGAGCCGACCGAAAAGAAGATCCGCGACGCCGTCGAGAAGGGCAAGCTGCCGTCATCGCGCGAGGCCCCGCTGCTGGTCTCGTTCCTGGCGATCCTGATCTTCGTCGTTTTTTTCGTCCAGGAGCGATCGGCCAATCTCGGCGTTTTCCTGTCGCTGTTCCTTGAACGCCCGGAAGACTGGCCGCTCGATACGGTGCGCGATGTCGAGACGCTCTACCGGATGGTGCTGGTCGAGATCGGCAAAGCGCTGGCGACGATGATTTTCCTTCTGATGGGCGCAGGCGTCGTCGCCTCCGCCATCCAGAACCTGCCGCAATTCGTGGCCGAGCGCATCCGGCCGCAGGCCTCCCGCATTTCGCCGGTCGAAGGCTGGAAGCGCCTGTTCGGCGCCGGCGGCTGGGTGGAGTTCGCCAAGGCCTGCGGCAAGCTGGTCTTCGTGACGCTCATCCTCGTCTTCCTGCTGCGCCACGACATCGCCGTGTTCCTGTCGGGCATGATGACGCCGCCGGCCGCGTTCAGCATCGTCATCCGCGACATCGCCGTGGACATCCTGGTGGCGATCGTCTTCGTCATGGGACTGATCTCGGCCGCCGACTTCGCCTGGTCGCGGTTCCACTGGTTCCAGGACCTGCGCATGACCAAGCAGGAGGTCAAGGACGAGATGAAGCAGTCGGAAGGCGACCCGATCATCAAGTCGCGGCTGCGCTCGCTCGCCCGCGATCGGGCGCGCCGCAACATGATGAAGGCCGTGCCGCGCGCGACGCTCATCATCGCCAACCCGACGCACTTCTCGATCGCGCTGCGCTATGTGCGCGAGGAGAACGCGGCGCCGGTCGTCGTCGCCAAGGGCCAAGACCTTATCGCCCTGAAAATCCGCGAAGTCGCGGAGGCGAGCGGCATCCCGATCTTCGAGGACGTGGCGCTGGCGCGCTCCATGTACAAGCAAGTTTCGGTCGATAGCGTGATCCCGTCGCAGTTCTACCAGGCGGTCGCGGAACTGGTGCGCATCGTCTACGCCAACAAAGCTCCGAAGAAGCCGACATCATGATAAGACAGCCACACGTTCTTTCACGCGAGATCATCGTCGCCGAGGCGATCCAGGAACTGGTCAGCGAACTGCGTCTTGTCGACGTGGCGGACTACATCGCCTTCATCCGCCTCGAACACTACGCCTGCATCGCCGACATCGTCGACTCGGCCGCCGAACTCTACTATCTGCCGCAGACGTTCCGGCTCGGACATGGCGGCGAGGCCCATGTCAACTGGACGGAAGCCCCGCGCATCGAACTCGACCTCGAACTGCGCACGCGCGGCGTGACCGTGTATTTCACGCTTTCGATGGCCGCGCGCGCGGCTTCAGTGGAGGTGAACTACGTCGCCTTCGACAAGCCGGACGCGGATGCGGAAAAGAACACCGCCTTCCTCGCGGCGGCGATCGAGGCCTCGCGCATCCGCAAGACGGAACCCGCCGACGCGCCCTGACCCGCGCGTCATTCGAAAAGGCCTAGCTTCAGCGCCTTGGCCACGGCATGCATGCGATTGACGGCGTTGAGCTTCTGAGTCGAATTGGTGAGGTACTGATTGGCCGTATGCACGGACAGCCGGAGCGCGACCGCGATCTGTTCGCTGGTGAGGCCGTTAGCGGTCAGCCTCAGGCATTCGAGTTCCCGCTTCGAGATGGCGGGCGCCTGCGCCGCGTCGCTGCTGCGGATGCGCGACACGGCGTCGAACAGCCCGAAACAGCGGGCGTGGATGTCGGGCATCGTCTCGTTCGACAACGATATCTCGCGGCCGAAGAAGGCGACGATGCCGCACTGGCCGCGATCACCGAAGACCGGAAAGGCGATGCCGGGGTTGCTCGGCACAAGTTCGGACATGCGCGGTGCGAACGCCAGGCGGGCGAACGATGTTTCCGAGGCGCAGCCCATCGCATCGCTCCACCAGCAAGGCGTGGTCGAGTGCCGCGTATGACGCACGACCTCCTCGCCGATCTGGCCCGAGGCGAATTTCGTCGACGTCGAGACGCGCGGAAAGTCGGAATCGAAACAGGAAAGCAGCCGGGCGCGCTCCATTGACGGGCTGACGAAGAACAAGCCGAATTCGATCGCGCGGATGTCGATGGCGATCCAACGCGTGCGCCTCACCGCATCGGCGATCGTCATGGTCGCCTGATTGTCCGGAATGTCTCCGCTTGCGCCGAACGGGTTTTTGCGGCGGTCGACCGTCGATGCGGCCTCGATGCCGGCGATGCTCATAGGATGCCGCTCCTGATTGCAGTGGCCACCGCCATGGCGCGGTTGGACGCGGCGAACTTCTGGATGGCGTGGGTGATGTAGCTATTCACCGTATTAGCCGATACGCCGAGGATCATCGCGATGTCCTCGGTCGTCTTGCCTTCCGATACCCAGTAGAGGCATTCGCGTTCGCGGTCCGAAAGCGGATCCTGCTGGGCCGCGGCGGCGAGCAGGTCGGGCGCCTCGGAGAGGGCGTAGCAGCAATGGAGCTGCGCCTTCGACAGGCCGGCCGGATCGATCTGCCGGTGCACCGCCGCCGAAAACAGCAGGTAGAGGCGCTGACGGCCGACATGCAGCTTCAGGACGTAGATCTCGCCATGCCCGAGCACCTCCAGAAGGCGGGCCTCCTCGCCGCTCAGGACTCCCGGCGCGGCGGGCGCCTTGCAGGACGCGATGGGCATGGCCCGCGCGCCGGGGCGGGCGGCGAAATGGCTTTGCGCGATGTTGGCGATGAGCTGGCGCCCGGCGAGCTGGATCGCGTCGTAGATCCAGTTCGAAGCGACGATGCGTACATCGTTCCGGTTCTGGTCGTGCACCACCGCGACCAGCATGTAGCTGTCAGCGCCGATGTCCCGGCTGAGCGTCATCAGGAAACCGGTCAGGTCACCGCGCGAAGCGATCTGCTTCGACAATCCCGACTCTCTATCGCGCAAATGTCCGAGGCTCTTCATTCCGTCCGCAACAGGCCGAATCGCTTCGTCCTCCGGCCATGGCAACGCCACGTCCGAGCAACGATCGCACTTTCAATTTCACGATGAACACACGTCTCGCCGAAGCGGAGGGACAAACGCGGTACGCCGAACCTGGACTCCCGAAGCTCCCCAAAAGCGTCCGGATCCGTCAATCGCGGCCATTCTTCGATCCGCGCAGACTGATTCGCAATCAATCTAGCCGCTGTCGAATCCGACATCAAACGGTGAAAACGCTTCCTCGCACAAGATCGGATCGCCCGATGCAATCGCGCATCACGGGCCGGGTCGCGCGGCTTGCCGCGCCGACGAATCGCGGGCAATACGCGTCAGGCTGGTCGGAGAGGACGAACATGAAGCGGTCACGCATCAACGAAATCATCCGCGAGGGCGATGCATTCATCCGCTCGTTCGGCTACATCATGCCGCCCTTCGCCTACTGGACGCCCGAAGACCTCATCGGGCGACGGCCTCAGGGGATCATCGGCGCCAGCCTCGGCTGGGACATCACGGATTTCGGCAGTGGCGACTTTGACGCCGTCGGGCTCTTCCTCTTCACGGTTCGCAATGGCCGCGCCTCCGATCTGACACGCGCCGGCGGCATGGTCTATGCCGAGAAGATCATGATCACGCGCAAGGGTCAGCTCTGCCCGATGCATCGCCATGTCGTGAAGGCCGAGGACATCGTCAACCGCGGCGGCGGCAATCTCGTGCTCGAATTGTTCATGTCGGCCCCCGATGGCGGCATCGATCGACAGACGGAGGTCTCCGTGCCCACGGACGGCGTCCTGCGCGCCATACCCGCCGGGTCAAAGCTCACCCTCGCACCCGGCGAAAGCGTCACGCTGTTCCCGGGCGTCTGGCATGCGTTCACCGGCGAAGGCGCCGACGTGCTCGTGGGCGAGGTGTCGACGGTCAACGACGACCGGACGGACAATATCTTCGCCGACCCGATCGGACGCTTCGCCGTCATAGAAGAGGACGAAGCCCCTCTCCATCTCCTGGTTTCCGACTACGACAGGCTCGTCGGCGAATCCTGAGACCGCGTCAGGCATCGATGAACTCCTGTTGCCGGCAAGGGAACCAGGTCGCGTCCAGACGATTTGTTGCTGGCGTCCGTCCTCGGGCGTGCGACCAGGGAGGTTTCGATGGCCTACGTGACATCACGCCCAAATGCCAGGTTTCGCGACACCGCAACCCACCAGCAAGTCCGTCCCCTTTTCGTAACCGGCATCATCGCTTACGCCGTCTTCGCGATCGCTTTCGGTTTCACGGCCGCCTTCGTCCTTGGCGTTTTCGCATGACAATCAAGCCCGGGGATGGGATTTAGCCTTGCGGCGACGCCGGCTGATGCCCTGCTGGGACTATGCACGCTTGATATAGACCGAGCCGGTCTTGTTCGACCGCAGCGGGCGCAGGCCGCGAAGGATGTCGCCTGATTCGAGATAGGCCATTTCGAGGAGATGCGTGAGCAGGTCGCAACGCTCCACTTCCGCTATGGTCTTCAATTCCCGCAGCATCGAATGAATGTTGGCGACATTCTGCCTCGACGTATCGCGAAGGGCGGACTCCAGCGTATGCTCCGCCGAGCTCATCGAATGTGCCTGCCTGTCCGCCACCGCGCGCGCCTTCATCGGGAATCGATCTCGGTTTTGAATGCTCGTGGACGCAACGCGTATGCAAGGCTTGTGGTTCGACCTGTCTTCATCACGGCAAATGCGACGAGCAGGCCACGCGCCGCGCCCTCGGCTGCCCGTGCGCCGACCGCAATGATGTGGCGGGAGGCCGCCGTCGCAAGTCCAATCAGTCGCGGGAACCGATGAATGGAAGCGCGGCCAAAGCTCAAAGGCAACCAAACCCGTCAGCGGGCGACCGAATTTCAGTCCGCAGCGACTATCCTGAAGTCACTCCAAACGAAGCTAACATTTGACACCTGAAACGCGGTTTTGCAGACTTGCGCCGTTGCGATTCAGCCGGCCAGCGCCTGTTCGAGATCGGCGATCAGATCACCGGCGTCCTCGATGCCGCAGGACAATCGCACGAAGGAATCGGTGATGCCGATCGATTCACGCTGCGCCTGCGGGATGCTGCCGTGCGTCATGAGCGCCGGATGCTCGATCAGGCTCTCGACGCCGCCAAGGCTCTCGGCGAGCGTGAAGAGTTGGGTGCGCTCCAGAAAAAGCTTTGTTTCGGCCAAGTCGCGGTCGAGATCGACCGAAATCATGCCGCCGAAGGCGTACATCTGCCGTTTGGCGATTTCATGCTGCGGATGGCCAGGCAGGCCGGGGTAGATGACGCGGCGAACATCGGCGCGGCTTTCCAGCCAGGCCGCGATCGCCTCGCCATTCTGCGAATGTCGCTGCATGCGAAGCGCCAGGGTCTTCAGCCCCCGCAACGCCAGGAAACTGTCGAACGGGCCCGAGATCGCGCCGACCGCGTTCTGCAAAAACTTGAGACGGTCTGCCAGATCGCGGTTCTCGCCGACGACCGCCACGCCGCCGACCATGTCGCTGTGGCCGTTCAGATATTTCGTCGTCGAGTGGACGACGATGTCGATGCCGAGTTCAAGCGGCCTCTGGATGTAGGGACTGCTGAACGTGTTGTCTGCGACCGCGATCACGCCGTGACGCTTTGCCATCGCCGCGACGGCTTCGAGATCGACGATCCTCAGCAGCGGGTTTGTCGGGGTCTCGACCCACAGCATCTTCGTCTCCGGACGAACGGCGGCCTCGACCGCGGCAAGATCGGTGAAGTCGACGAAACTCACCCGAAGATTGGCGGTGCGCTTGCGGACTCGTTCGAGCAGCCTGAAGGTGCCGCCGTAGATGTCGTCGGTCGCGACGACATGCGCTCCGGAATCGAGCAGTTCGAAGACCGTTGCGATCGCCGCCAGGCCCGAGGCGAAGGCGAAGGCCGCCGAACCGGATTCGAGATCGGCCATCGCGCGCTCGAAGGCGAAGCGGGTCGGATTCTGGCTGCGCGCGTATTCGAAGCCCTTGTGGACGCCCGGGCTCTGCTGACCGTAGGTCGAGGTCGCGTAGATCGGCACCATCACCGCCCCGGTCAGCGGGTCGTGGCTCTGTCCGCCATGGATGGTGCGGGTGGAAAAGGCGAGCCGGTTCTTGCCGGAGGCGGTCATCGGGCGCGCCTCAGATGGTTGATCAGGTCGATGCGGGTGATGAGCCCGACGAACGCGTCGCCGTCGAACACGATCGCGACCTCGTTGCGGTCGAAGATCGGCAGCAGCGCGTCGAGCGTCTGGCTGGCCTGGAGGGTGTGGAGGTTGCTGGTCATGGCGGTGCGGACGGGGGCGTTGAAACGATCCCAGCGGCCCTCATAGGGGCCGTCGACCTTGGCCAGAACGTCGCTTTCGTCGAGGATGCCGACGAGCTTTCCGTCGTCCAGGACAGGCAGTTGCGAAACGTCGCCGCGCCGCATCCGCCCATAGGCGTTGAGCAGGCTGTCCTCGGGCGCGACGAACAGAGTGCCGCCGTCGCGGTGCGAGCGCGCCACGAGATCGCTGAGATCGCCATGCTGCTCGCGTTCCGACAGGCCCTGCTCGGCCAGCCAGAAATCGTCGAAGACCTTGGAGAGGTATTTGTTGCCGCTGTCGCACACGAAGGTCGCGATGCGCTTGGCGGTGGTCTGCTCCCGGCAATAGCGCAGCGCGGCGGCGAGCAGGGTGCCGGACGAGGAGCCGGCCAGAATGCCCTCCTTCGAGAGCAGTTCGCGCGCCGCAAGCATGCTCTGCTTGTCGGAGATCGAGTAGGCCTTGCGGACGAAGCTAAGATCGGCGTTGGGCGGCACGAAGTCCTCGCCGATGCCCTCGACCGTCCAACTGCCGGCCTCCTCCATCCTGCCGGTCTTGACCAGCGGAGCGAGGATCGAGCCGACCGGGTCGGCCAGCACCATTTCGGTGGTAGGAGACACCCGCGCGAAGAACCGGCCGAGTCCGGTCAGCGTGCCGCCCGAACCAACGCCGACCACCATCGCATCGATCCTGCCGTCCATCTGCTGCCAGATCTCCGGGCCGGTCGTGGTTTCGTGCGCGATCGGGTTGGCGGGATTGGCGAACTGGTTGGCGTAGAAGGCGCCGGGGGTTTGCGCCGCGATGGCTTCGGCCATGTCCTGGTAGTATTCCGGATCGCCTTTGCCCACGTCCGAGCGCGTCAGCCGCACCTCGGCGCCCAGCGCGCGCAGATGCTGGATCTTCTCGCGCGACATCTTGTCGGGCACGACCAGCACGATGCGATAGCCTTTCGGTATGCCGACCTGCGCCAGGCCGAGGCCGGTGTTGCCGGCGGTGGCCTCGACGATCGTGCCGCCGCGAGTCAGCTTGCCGCTCTTCTCAGCCTCCGCGATCATCGACAGCGCGATGCGGTCCTTGATGGAGCCGCCCGGATTCTGGCTTTCGAGCTTGACGAACAGCCGGCATTTGCCGGTGTCGAACTTGGTCAGTTCGACCATCGGCGTCCCGCCGATCAAGTCGAGCACGGAGGCATAAGGCGGGCGCAGGCGTTGGCTGGCGCCACCCTGCGCGATCGCTGCATGTTGCGTCATGACGAATCCTCCTGCCAGCCTTTGAACGCCGCAGATCGATATTTGATGCAGGCGGCGCGAACGCTGTCGGCGCGCATCTGGATGGCGCGGAAGCGGCCCGGGCGGAAGGTCGTTTTTTCGCCAAGGCCGCCAACGAATGAAAATCCAATCCGCGCCGACGACCGGCCCTATTCGACGGCGCGCCGCCACGGCGCGTCGATTTCGGATTTGGCATGCTTCTTCCTGCCGCCCGCCCCGGAAACCGGAAACAGCCGCCTGAGCGTGACATAGAACACCGGCGTCAGGAACAGGCCGACGATGGTGACGCCAAGCATGCCGAAGAAGACGGCCGTGCCGAGAGACTGACGCATTTCCGCGCCGGGGCCGGTGGCGATCATCAGCGGCACGACGCCCAGGATGAAGGCGAAGGCCGTCATCAGGATCGGCCGCAGCCGCAGGCGGCAGGCTTCCACCGCCGCGTCGACAGGGCCTTCGCCGCGCTCCTGCGCCTGTCGGGCGAACTCCACGATGAGGATCGCGTTCTTGGCCGCCAGGCCGACCAGCACGATAAGCCCGATCTGGACAAGGATGTTGTTGTCGAGCCCGCGCAAGGTCACGCCGAGAAGCGCCGCCAGCACGCCGAGCGGCACGATCAGCACGATCGCGAACGGCATGATGAAGCTTTCATACTGCGCCGACAGAGCGAGGAACACGAACAGCACCGACAGGCCGAAGATCAGCACCGCGGTGTCGCCGGTGGTGCGTTCCTGCAACGCCAGTTCCGTCCATTCGAACGATGTGCCCGCGGGCAGCGTTTCGGCTGCGATCTTCTCCATCCGGTCCAGCGCATCGCCGGTCGAGACGCCCGGCGCGGCGTTGCCCTGCAAAGGCACGGAAACATACATGTTGTAGCGCTGGACCAGCGCCGGACCCGTCACGTCGCGGATTTCGACCAGCGTTCCGAGCGGCACCAGAGCTCCCGAGGACGAGCGCACCTTCAGCTTCAGAATGTCCTCGCGCTCGAGCCGGAAGGCCTGGTCGGCCTGCGCGCGAACCTGGTAGACGCGGCCGAAGGCGTTGAAATCGTTGACGTAGGCCGTGCCGAGATTGATCGAGAGCGTCTCGAAGATCGACGGGATCGGCACGTTGAGAATGCGCGCCTTGTCGCGGTCGATGGCGAGGAAGAATTGCGGGCTCGACGCGGAGAAGGTCGTGAACACGCCGGCAAGTCCCTTGGTCTGGTTGGCCTTGGCCGCGATCTCCTGCGCGAGCGCCAGCAGCGGCCGCATATTGGCGCTTTCGCGTTCCTGCAACTGCATCTTGAAGCCGCCGGAATTGCCCACGCCGCGCACCGGGGGCGGGGGCAGGGCGATGATGAACGCTTCCTTGATGCTCTGCAGCGCGCCGAACAATTGGCCGACGATCTGTCCGCCCGATTGCTTGGCTTCCAGCCGGTTTTCGAACGTGTCGAACCCGGCGAAGATGACGCCCGTGTTGCTGGCATTGGTGAAGGTCGCGCCGGAGAATCCCGAGAAGGCAATGGCGTTCGTGACGCCCGGGGTCTTCTGGACGATCTCGGACGCCTTCTTGATGACGGCGTCGGTGCGGCCGAGCGACGAACCGTCCGGCAATTGCACGACGACGATCGCATAGCCCTGGTCGAGCGAGGGGATGAAGCCGCGCGGAACGGTCTGGATCATAAAGACGGTCGCATAGATCAGGCCGCAGAACACCGCGAGCATGGCGAGCAGCGTCAGCCACGATCCGACCAGAAAGCGGACGATGCCGGCGTAGAAGTTCGCCAGGGCGTCGAAGCCCCGGTTGAAGCCGTCGGCGAGCCCGCGTCCCCAGCGCGCCAGGAAAAAGCTCGGCGGTCGGGCGGCCTCCTCGTGCGGCTTGAACAGCAGCGCCGCGAGCGCCGGCGACAGGGTCAGCGAGTTCAGCGCCGAGATGGCTGTCGAGACGGCGATGGTGATCGCGAACTGGAGGTAGAATTGGCCGGATATGCCCGGAATGAAGGCCGTCGGCACGAACACGGCGATCAGCACCAGCGAGATCGCCAGCACCGCCGCGCCAACCTCGTCCATGGTCTTGTGCGCCGCCGCGTTGGGGGCCAAGCCGGCCGCGATGTTGCGCTCGACGTTCTCGACCACCACGATCGCGTCGTCGACGACGATGCCGATCGCCAGCACCAGCCCGAACAGCGTCAGCATATTGAGCGAGAAGCCGAAACCGTAGAGCACAGCCAGGGTGCCGATCAGCGAGACAGGAATCGCGACGATCGGGACGATGGCCATCCGCCAGGACTGCAGGAAGACGATGATGACGATCACGACCAGAACGATCGCCTCGAGGATCGTCTTGTAAACCTCGTTGACGGACTCTGCGATGAATTCGGTCGGGTTGTACACGATCTGGTATTCGAGGCCGGGCGGAAAGTCCTTTGAGAGCGCATCGATCGTCGATTTGATCTCGTCGGCTGCGGCGAGCGCATTGGTGCCGGGCCGCTGGAAGATGCCGAGCGCCACGGCCGGCTTGCCGTTCAAGAACGAATTGGTGACGTAATCCTTGGCGCCAAGCTCGATGCGGGCGACGTCCTGCAGGGCGATCAGTCGGCCGTCCGGCGTGGCCTTGACGATGACGTAGCGAAAATCGCGCGCGTCGTCGAAGCGGCCCTGCGTCGTGACCGTATACTGGAAGGCATTGCCGCCATTGCTCGGCGGCGCGCCGATCGAGCCGCCCGATACCTGGACGTTCTGCTCTTGCAGCGCCTGAACCACGTCGCCCGAGGTCATGCCGAGCGCGGAAAGCTTGTTCGGGTCGAGCCAGATGCGCAGCGAATATTCGCGCTCGCCGAACAGGATCAGGTCGCCGACGCCGTCGAGGCGCAGCAGGATGTCGCGCACCCGCGAGCGCGCATAGTTCGAGATGTAGAGCTGGTCGTAGGTGTCGTTCGGCGAGAGCATATGCACGACCATCATCAGGTCGGGCGAACTCTTGGTGGTGGTGACGCCGAGACGGCGCACCTCCTCGGGCAGGCGCGGCTCGGAGATCGAGACGCGATTCTGGACCAACACCTGCGCGGCGTCGAGATCGGTGCCGAGCTTGAAAGTGATTGTCAGCGACATCGCGCCATCGTCCGACGAATAGGACGACATGTAGAGCATGTTCTCGACGCCGTTGATGTCCTGCTCGAGCGGCGTCGCCACGGTCGCGGCGACCGTTTCGGCGTCGGCGCCCGGATAAGTCGCGCGCACGACGATGGTCGGCGGCGCGATCTCGGGGTATTGCGAAACGGGAAGCTGCGTGTAGGCGATCGCGCCGACGATCAGCAGGAAGATCGAGATGACCGCCGCGAAGATCGGGCGGTCGACGAAGAAGTGGGAGAACCTCATGGCTTGGGCTCCGCCCCTTCCGTCTTGGGCTCCGCCCCTTCCGTTTTGGGCGCCGCGCCCTCCGGCTTGGCGGCTGCTTCGTCCGCCTGAACGCCCGCATCGTCAGGCTGCGGCGCGCCGCCTTCGACGGTCTTGCCCGACCCTTCGGCGGCGAGGTCCGACCCATCCGCCTTGTCGGGCAGGACGACCAGTTCCGGCTTGACCTTCGCGCCGGGTCGCAGGCGCATCAACCCGTTGATCACGATCGTCTCGTTGCCGTCGAGGCCCTCGCGGATGACGCGATAGCCGTCGTGGCGCGGGCCGGTGCGCACCGGTTTGGCGGTGACGGCGCCGGCATCGTCGACGAGGTAGACGATGCGCCGGTCCTGATCGGCGCCGAGCGCCTCGTCGGGGACGAGCACCCCCTTGTGCGGCAGCGAGCCGGGCACGTTGATGCGCCCGAACATGCCTGGCTGAAGCACGCCGTTTTTGTTGTCGAAGCGGCCGCGCACGCGCATTGTGCCGGTCGCGTTGTCGATCCGGTTCTCGGCGAAATCGAGCTTGCCGGCAAACGGGGCCTGCGCCCGATCCGCGACCCGCACGGTCACGTCGAGGCCGATGCCGCCGTCCTGCATCGCGCCGCCGCGTTCGCGCGCGTCACGGGCGTAGGCGAAGTAGAGCCGCTCGTCGATGTCGAAATAGAAGTCGATCGGATCGAGCGACACGATCGTCGTCAGCAGCGTCGAGTCCTGCTGGACGAGGTTGCCGGCCGAGACGAGATGCCTGTCGATGCGGCCGTCGAACGGCGCCTTGATCTCGGTGAATTCGAGGTCGAGGCTGGATGTGCGCAAGGCGGCGTTCGCACCCTGGAGGCCGGCCTGCGCGGAAAGGAATTCGCGGCGGCGATCGTCGAGGACGGAAACCGAAATGTTGCCGGATTTGGCCAAGGTTTCGGCGCGCTCGAGTTGCGTGCGGGCGAAATCGAGCAGGCTCGTCGCCGTATCGACCTGCGACTTCGCCGAATCGTAGGCCGCCTGATATGGCCTCTTGTCGATCGTGAACAGGAGATCGCCCGCCTTCATGACGGCGCCGTCCTTGAAGTGCACCGCGTCCAGATAGCCGCTGACGCGCGAGCGCAGATCGACCTCGTCCACGGCATCGAAGCGGCCGACGAACTCGTCGTCCTCGACGATCTCGCGCACGATGGGCTTGGCGACCGTCACCGTCGGCAATTGCGGTTCCTGGGCATGAACCCCGAGCGGCCACAGGGCGACGAACCCGGCCATCGCCGCCACCAACCCAGGCGATCGACGCCACCGGCCGCCCCGGTATCGTGACACGCAAGGGCCTTTGCTCGGATTGCTCATGAAGGCGCTCTTTTCCACGTTGCCGCAATGCAACATAGATCACACGGCATGACAGGACATGCAACGTCGTTGCGTTTTTCGCGCCCTTCGCCGAACGCCTGTCCGCCCTAGGGGAAACGGGCATACCGTCGCGAAGCCAGTCCGGGAACAGGTCTGCCGCAGCATCGGATTCCGCGAGCATACTTGCCATTCTGAACGGCGGCAGGCGCAAAATTCGGGAAACGTTTGACGAATTGGCCTTTGCGCGCATAGCCTTCGATCGGCGAGGGTCCGCGCTTTCGACCCGACTTCGATCCGAAACGCGAGCAAATGAATTCATGCCCACGATCGGCTTGCCCGACTGGAGAAACATCAACCAGGAAGGCATCGTGCTGGCGATCGCCGTCATGCTGTTTCTTCTCGCGTCCGCCGGCCTGCCCGGCTTCCTCACGTCGAACAACCTCGTCTCGATCGTGCGTTCCGTTTCCGTGCTCGGCATCCTGGCGCTCGGCATGGCGGTGGTGATCATCGGCCGCGGAATCGACCTGTCGGCGGTGGCGATCATGGCGATGTCCGTCGCGTGGTATCTGCAGATGCTGAACGGCGGCGCTGGAGAGGGTGCGGCCCTGGCCATCGCGCTGGCCGGGGTTCTCGCCATCGGCCTGCTGAACGGGTTTCTCGTCGCCTATGCCGACGTGCCGGCGATCTTCGTGACGCTGGCGACTGGCTCGTTCGTATTCGGCTATGTCCGCTCGCAACTGATCACGCAGGATGCCGTCCCCGTTCCGCCCGGCCATTGGGTCGAAAGCCTCGGCGGCGTGCGATTCCTCGACGTTCCGATCGAGGTCTTCATCTTTGCCGCACTCGCATTGCTGGCCTTCCTGTTCCTGCGCTTTGCCAAGTGGGGCCGCTACGTCTATTTCGCCGGCGACAACCCGGTCGCCGCGCGCAACATCGGCATACCGGTCAGGCCGATGCTGGTGCTGCGCTACGTCATTTCGGCGCTGGTCGCCTTCGTCGCCGGACTGCTGACCGCGTCGAGCCTGCATTCGATCAACACGCGGATCGTCAATTCGACGCTGCTCTACGACGTCGTCCTGGTCGCAGTCATCGGCGGGATCGGCTTGTCGGGCGGCAAGGGCGGCGTGCGCAACGTGCTGTTCGGCGCGGCGCTGATCGGCATCCTGCTCAACGCCATGACGATCATCGACATCCCGCTGCTCGTCCAGAACCTCATCAAGGCGGCGATCCTGCTCGCCGCGATCGTCGTCGACGGCGTTCTCAATCCGCGCGACGAACAGACCGCCCAGCAGGGCGATATTTGAATGCCGCCGTCCAGCCGGGCCGCGGAAAGCATAGTGCAAGCGCCAAAGGAGAAACCATGAACCCTCTCAAGATCATCGCGGCCGCCGGGCTCGCTGGCTCGCTTCTCGCAACCGCCCCGTCCTTCGCGCAGGAGGACCCCGGTCCGGCCGCCTATTCGCAGGCGCTGAAGGACAAGCGCGTGATGCTCGTGCCGCTGGCGATGGGTTTCGATCTGGCGCAGGGCTGGGCGCATTACCTCAAGACCGAAGTCGAGGCATGGGGCGGCGTGTTCGAGACGCGCGATCCGAACTGGGTCGTCGACGCCGGCGCGCAGGCGATCACCGATGCGATCGCATCGGACACGCCTCCCAACGTGCTCATCATCCACGCACCCGACCTCAACTCCTACTCAAAGCTCATGAAGAAGGCGCACGCCGCCGGGACCTACGTCATCCTGGTCGACAATCCGGCGAACTTCCCGGCCGACGCCTTCGTGGGCAGCGACTGGGACCGCCTCGGCCAGCTCGAAGCCGAAGCCGTCATCAAGGGCTGCGGGCCGAGTTCTTCCAAGAAGATCGGGCTCGTGCAGGGAGACCAGGCGAATTCGTCCAGCCTCTACCAATATGCCGGCATCATGAAGGTGATGGAGAAGAACCCCGATTTCCAGATCGTCGCCAAGCCGGATTCCAATTGGGACGCGACGACCTCGCGCAATGTGACCACGACGATGCTGCAGCAGAATCCCGACATCTGCGGCATCATCGATTTCTGGGACGGCGATGCGACCGGCGCGTCCGCGGCGATCCGCGAGGCGAAGCTCGACGGCAAGGTGTTCCTCGTAACCACGGGCGGCGGCGAGAAGGCCGCCGACTGCGACAAGCTCGAGGACGGCACCTATGGCGCGGTCGTGATGACCGATCTCGCACGTCAATCGGGCGACATGAACGCGATCATCAAGTTCCTGCTGCAGAGCGGCCAGCCGGCCGGCACGTCGAAGAGCTATATCTACACGCTGGAGAAGGCCACGACCAAGGCCGATCTAAAGCCCGACAGCTGCTGGGACCTGAAGGCCTTGCAGGCCCAGGCCGCCAACTAGACGCGCCAGGCCGATGATTGCCGAGGTGGCCGGCCAACCCGGCCACCTGCCTTCCCGGCTCGCATATCAAAGCAGCAACCGATGTCCTTTCGCGAACGCTGGCAAGCCTGGCGCTACAATCTCGTGCCCGATCATCTGGTCGGCGAGATCCTGACCAAACGCTGGACCGACAACGCCATCCCGTTCCTGGCGCTTGTCGCGACAATCATTGTCTTCGGCAGCCTGATCTCCGGTTTCTTCAAGCCATCGGCGCTGCAGGGCTCGACGCGCCAGCTCGGCGAGTTCTCACTCGTCGTGATCGGCATGACCGTCGTGATGGTGGGCGGCGGCATCGACCTGTCTGTCGGTTCGATCTTCGCGCTGTCGACCTTCGCGGCGGTGTTCGTATTCTTCATCCTCGATCAGCCCATCGGGCTGGCGCTCGCGGCTTCGATCTGCACCGGCCTGCTCTTCGGCGCGGTCAACGGCTACCTTGTGGGCTATCTGCGGCTGCGCGCCTTCCTGACGACGCTCGTGACCTTCATCTTCGGACGCGCCTTGTTCGACATCCTCGTAACCAGCTACGCCGCCGAAGTGCAGCTATCGGACGCCACATCCGATGTCCTCGACTTCATCGGCGACGGCACGTTCGGCGGGCTGTCCGTCTCGGTCTGGGCGGCGCTCGCTCTTGGGATCGTTACGCATGTCGCGCTGACGCGTTCGCGGCCCGGCTGGCATGTTCTGGCCGTCGGCGGCTCGCGGCGCTCGGCGCACAATGCAGGCATTCGCGTGCGCCGCACCGTCTTCATGACCTATGTGTTCTCGGGATTCTGCGCGTCGCTCGGCGGCTTCCTCATCGCGTGCCGGCTGAGCGGGGCAGGGCCCGGCACCGGGCTCAACCTCGAAATCATGGCGCTGACGGCGGCCGTGGTGGGCGGCGTCAGCCTCGGCGGCGGCCGCGGTTCCGTCGTCAAGGGCCTCATGGGCGCGATCATCGTGCTGACGATGACCAACGGTCTGATCCGAATGGGCTATGGCACCGGCACGAACCAGATGGTCCTGGGCCTCATGCTCGCAGTGGCCGTCACAATCGACATCCGCTGGCTGAAGAACCGCCACAAGGTGCTGAACGAGGTCTATGTGGCGCCGATCTATCTCAGGATGGGCAAGACGCAGTCGGCGGCGAGCGGCTCCGGGACGCCCTACGAACTCGACAACCGTCTCTCGACGGCAGAGCCGATCGGGCTCGGCGAACTCGAAGGACCGGAGGACGTGATCCTCGACCGCGACGATCATCTTTATTGCGGGACGCGGCACGGCGAGATCGTGCGGTTCTTCGCTCCGGACTACAAGCGCTCGGAGGTCTTCGCGCATATCGGCGGATTTCCGCTCGGCCTCGCTTTCGATTCCGACGCCAATCTCATCTCCTGCGTCGGCGCCATGGGTCTCTATGCGGTCACGCCTGCGGGAAGAGTGACGCGGCTCACCGCCGAAACGTCGCGCTCGTGGACATCTGTCGTCGACGATGCGCGGCTGCGCGATCCCAACGATTGCGACATCGCGCCGGACGGCCGCATCTATTTCACCGATTCGACCAAGCGCTACGACGCGCATGACTGGGCGCTGGATGCGATCGAAAGCCGCGCCACGGGACGCCTGCTCGTCCACGACCCGAAAGACGGCTCGACCAAAACCCTGCTCGATGGCTATCGTTATGCCAACGGCGTCTGCATTGCGCATGACGGCAAGTCGCTTCTGTTTGCGGAAAGCTGGGCCTGCCGGGTGCATCGCTACTGGCTGGAGGGTCCCAGGGCGGGCGTCGCCGAATGCGTCATCCGCGATATGCCGGGCTATCCAGACAACATCAACCGCGCCTCGGACGGGGCCTACTGGATGGCGTGGCTCGGCATGCGCACGCCGAGCTTCGACCTGTCGCTGCGCCATCCGGCCATGCGCAAGCGCATGACGCGCCGCCTGCCGCAGGACGACTGGCTGTTTCCAAACATCAACACCGGCGGCGTGGTGAAATTCGACGAGACCGGCCGGATCGTCGAGGCGCTCGGCGATCTTACCGGCTCCGCGCATCCGTCGGTCACCTCGATGCGCGAGCATAAGGGATTTCTCTACATCGGCGGCATCCTCAACAATCGCGTCGGGCGCCACCGGATCGCGGGCGCGGATGAAAGCTGGACCGGCATGGCCTCCTATTGGGGCTCCAGGCCATGATGCTGGACCCAATTCTCGATCTTTTCCGGGGCAAAGCGCTGACCATACCGCCGCTCGATGGCGCGTTCCGGCCGAATACGGCGATCGACGACGCAGATATCTTTTCGCCTCTGCCCGAGCCCGACAATCTGGCGGCGGCGGAGGGTCGGGTCGTGGCGAGCAGCGGCAACGCTATCGTCGCACTTGCGCCGGGCGTCGCACCCGCGGTCGTCGAGACGCATCCGGCGCGCGTTACGGCGGTCGCCGTCTCGCCGGACGGCGCACTCGCGGTCGGGCTTGAAAGCGGACAATTGCGGATCGGGGGCGAACAAATCGCCCTGCCGACCGAGGTCAAGTGCATCACGGCGCTCTGCTTCTCGAGCGAAGGCGCGCTCTGGCTGGCAAACGGTTCGGCAGACCATTCGCCTTCGCAATGGGTTGCCGACCTGATGAAGCAGGGCGCGTCCGGCTCGATTTGGAAAGGGGCGAGGGGCGCGGCAGGGTTCGAGCGCGTGGCAGGCGGGCTCGCCTTTCCCTTCGGCCTTCATCCCGTGGACGGCGGCGTGCTGGTCAGCGAAAGCTGGGCGCATCGCATCCTTCGCTTCGACAAGGCAAGGGCCTCGCGCACCACCGTGCTCGCGCACCTGCCGGGCTATCCGGCGCGCATGTCGCCAGCAGCGGACGGAGGCGTGTGGCTGTCGATTTTCGCGCCGCGAAACCGGCTCATCGAATTCGTCCTTCAGGAGAAGCATTACCGCGCCGATATGATCGCCGAGGCGCCGCCGGAATATTGGATCGCCCCGGCGCTTTCGTCCAACTCCAGTTTTCTCGAACCCCTGCAATGCGGCGCGATCCGCACGATGGGCATCCACAAGCCCTGGTCGCCGAGCCGCTCCTATGGCCTCGTCGTCAAGCTCGACAGGCACTTCCAGCCGCAATCCAGCCTGCACAGCCGCGCCAACGGCACGCGGCACGGCGTTTGCAGCGCGATCGAGACTGGCGGACGACTGCTGGTCGCGGCGAAGGGCGGCGACTGCGTGCTGTCCGTCGATGGGTTGGGAGGTTTCACCTGATGGAGCCGGTCGTCAGGCTGGAAAATGTCACAAAATCCTATCGCGGCATACCGGCTGTCAAAAACGTCAACTTCGACCTGCGCAAGGGCGAGGTTCACGCGCTGCTCGGCGAGAACGGCGCCGGCAAGTCGACGCTGACGAAAATCATTGCGGGCGTCATCGACATGAGTTCCGGACGAATGTTCCACAAGGGCGTCGAGACCAGCTATGCCTCGCCGCATGCCGCTTTGGGCGCCGGGATCGCGATGGTGTTCCAGGAGACCAGCCTCGTCCCATCGATGACGGTCGCGCAAAACCTTTATCTCGGCGCGGAGAAATTCCTCAACCGGCTTCGCGGCGCCTATATTTCGGCCCAGCAGTTCCTGCAGTCATTGAACTTTCCGGTCGACCCGAACGCGCTTGTGTCGACGCTGGGCGCGGCCAAGCGACAGATGGTCGAGATCGCGCGCGCCGTCCACCACAACGCCGAAATCATCATCTTCGATGAGCCGACGGCGTCGCTGACGCCCGAGGAGAAGCGGCACTTCTTCGCCCTGGTGCGGAGGCTGAAGGAGCGCGGCGTCTCGATCGTGTTCATCAGCCACGCGCTGGAAGAAGCGCTAGCGATCGCCGACCGCATCACCGTTCTGCGCGATGGCGAACTCATGGTGACCGGCGATACCGCGACCTTCGACCGCGACAGGATCGTCGCCGCCATGGTCGGGCGCACGCTGTCGGGACATCTCTACGCGCAGCGCCTCCAGGCAAATTTGCGCAAGCCCGGCAGGAAGGTCCTTTCGGTGCAGGACATCTCGATGAGCAATGTCGTGCGCAACACTTCGTTTTCCGTCTTCCAGGGCCAGATTACAGGCGTGTTCGGGTTGATCGGCTCGGGCCGCACCGAGACGTTCAAAATCGTGGCGGGAATCACCAAGCGCGATTTTCTTCGCGGCGGAACGATCGAACTGGACGACCAGCCGGTGCGCTACACCGTGCCGCGCGAGGCCGTGAAGGATGGGATCGTATACGTCACCGAAGACCGCAAGAGCGAGGGCATCTTCGAGACGATGAGCATCGCCGAAAATCTGTTCGGCGGCCTGCTTGCCGCAGGTCGAGAGAAGGCCTGGGTGATCGACGCGGCCGAGATGCGGGCGCTGTCGGCCGAATGGACGAGGTCGCTCGACATCAAGACGATCGACGACAATGCGCGCGTCGTCGAACTGTCGGGCGGCAACCAGCAAAAGGTGGTGATCGGCAAGGGCCTGGTGCAGAAGCCGCGTCTGGTCATCTTCGACGAGCCGACGCGCGGCGTCGACGTTGGCGCGATCGCCGAAATCCACCAGATCATCAATCGGCTGGCGGATGAAGGCTTGGCCGTGGTCGTGATCTCGTCCTACCTGCCCGAAATCCTCAACCTGTCGGACCGCATCCTGGTCTGCCGCCAAGGCCGAATCGTCGAGGAATTCTCGCCCTCCGAAGCGACGGAGCAGAAGATCATGTACGCGGCCGTTCATTGACCGGCTTCGCTTCGCCTTCCACCTCCGCCGCCGGATGGATTGCAAATTTTCGGCTTAGGAACGGCGACTTAAGCATGCCGAACCGCCACGGCGTATCGATGGCGCGCGAGATGCCGATCCGGCTGCCCACGGCGATTTCGGCAGGCGCCGTCGCCGCACGAAGCTCGAAAGGCTGACGATCGAGCGGCAAGCCGTCGAGGCCGCCATCAACCCCGAGCGCCTGGCAGAGTCGGCCCGGGCCGGAACAGAGCGTCCGGATCACATCGGACCCCCGCCGTTGCCCCATCAGGTCCAAACCCCAGAGCGGTTCGAGCGCCCTCACGAGTACGGCGCTGCCGGGCAGGCAGACGAAATTCAGGCACCAGTGAATGCCGTAGGAGCGATAGACATAGGCGCAGCCATGGCGAGCGAACATCGCGGCATTGCGCCGCGTCGGGCCGCGATGGCTGTGCGAGGCGGGATCGTCGATATCATAGGCTTCAGTCTCGACCATGAGACCGCCGGCCCCATCGACCTGCAGCCCGACGCCGATGAGGTCACGCGCCACGATCGGCGCGGAGCGCGCGAAGAAATCGAGGTCGATCAATTTGCCTCGCGGATCATCGCTTCGGGCGCCATTTTTGGAACATTGAGGCGTTTTTCCAGTTCACGTGCAGCTTGCTGTTTTTCATGGCAGACTGATCCAAGCCTCGCACTATTTGCAGATTCCGCCTGCCACTAACCTATCGTTCGGCAGGCTGCGAGCCTGGCAATGCCGATCGTCGATCGTCGATCGTCGATCGTTAACTTCAGTCGCAAGAGGAGATTTCGCAATGGCCGACAAGGAAGATCGCATCAAGGCGCGGGCCCATCAGATCTGGGAGCGCGAGGGCCATGCCCATGGCGAACACGAGCGCCATTGGGACCAAGCCACCCGGGAAATCGAAGAGGAGGGCGAGGATGACGAGGCGATGGACGCCGATCTCTCCGTGCTGGGCGACAAGGATGCCGGGATCGCGCTGCAGTCCGATGACGCCGGGGTCGAGCCCGCGTCGGGCATGACGGACGCGGGCTCCCTCAAGAAAACCGGCCGCAAGAAGAAAATCTGAGGTCTCGGCGAATCTACCGGTGGCTCCGAAAGAGGAGAGCCGCCGGGCTGCTGTCCGTCAGCAGTTCGACTACCTCCATGGATGTGGTGGCCTCTATGACGTGTTTCGTGATGCAGTCGGTGTATGTCCGCGCCGCCAGGGCCGGCGGCAATTCGATCGATGCACTTCGCGCATCGATAGGGTCCCCGGACAACGCGAAGCGGCGAGCCACAATGATGACAGCATTCGTTCCGTGTGTCCGCGCGAACGCGATGATGCGTTGGGACTCGTCTCCCGTGACGACTAACGGCAGATAGGCGCCGACGGTAAACAGGTCGGGTTGCGACGCCCGATAGGTCAAAACGCCCGCGATGAGCCTCTGTTTGGCGGAACCGTCTAGTAATTCCGCGTCCGAGAGGAAGCCATTCGAGCGGCTTTTCAGGCGCGTTTGCAGAGAGGCAAAGTCGATCTGGCGACGATTGTCCGGATCGACGAGGCTGTCGTCCATGCTTTCTGACCCCTGGTAGATGTCCGGGATTCCCGGCGCGGTCAGCTTGAGAAGCGTCTGAACCAGGCTGTTGGATGCGCCGGCGCGGATATAGGGCGCAAGCGTGGCCGAAAAGTCGTCGACGAACTCCCGGTTTTCCGGGTCTGTCAGGCGTGCGGCGTATGCCTGCACGGCGGCTTCGTAATTCGCATCGGTTGCGGTCCACCGCGTGCGCCGCTTGGCTTCGCGCAGCGCCTTTTCCACAAAGCCTGCGAAGCGGGCCGAAAAATTCTCAGGGGTGGCATTGGTGGGAGAGCCGGAGGGCCAAATTCCGACAAGGGCCTGGTAGAGCATCCATTGCGTATCGGGGTCCGGCGCGGGGCCGCCGGGCAAATCTTCGACGGCCGACGCGTTCATAGCGGACCAGCGCGCAACGCCTCGGATCCAGGCGATCGGGGCCTCGCTCAGCGCGTAGAGACGGGCGCGCGCATCCTCGCCGCGTTTCGTGTCGTGCGTGGCGGTCGCGATCAGGCCGCGCGGCTGGGTGCGCAGACGCTCGGCCATGGCCGCGTGAAACGTTTCGATCGAACCATCGAGGCCTGAAGGATCGCCGCCGACCTCATTGGCGGCGATGAACCGATTGTAGCGGAAGAACAACGTGTCTTCGACGGACTTCGCCATCACGGGGCCGGTCAACTGCTGAAACCGCGCGCGAAAGACGGATGCGGTTTCGGCGGGAACGTCGCCGCGCAGCAACCGCAAAGCCATCGCGAAGGCATCAAGGTCGAGATCGGCGGCTTGGCGCCTGGCCTTGGCCTCGATGGTGTCCAGCAAGGCAATGTCCGCCTCGCGAAGACCGTCGACATCGCCATAGGTCCGGTAGACTGGGAAGGCGACGATCAAGGCCGCGATCGCCTCGCGAAGGGTCGCTTCATTGCTTGCGTCATCCGCTTGGCGGGCCAGCTTCACCAGCGCGCTCAGTTCCGTCTCGAAATTCTTCGAAACCATGGCCAGCTTGGCTGCGCGCTCTTCCGCCTCGTAGTCGAAATGCGCGCCGCGCGTTTCCGAATAGGCCCGGTCAAGAACCTCGATCCCGGCGGGATCGGTCAGCACATCGGAAAGGTTTGCGATGAACTCATACCCTGTCGTGCCGGAGATCGGCCAGTCCGATGGCAGGGTCTCGCCGCGGCCGAGAATTTTCTCGACCACCAGAAAGACGTCCGGGCCGACTGCTTGGCGCAGCATGTCCAGATAGCGCTTCGGGTCGGCGAGGCCGTCGACATGGTCAATGCGCAGGCCGTCGACATGGCCGTTCCTGACAAGGTCGAGGATAAGGCCGTGGACGTCTTCGAAAACGCTGCTGTCCTCGACGCGGACACCGGCCAGGCCCGTGACCTCGAAGAAGCGGCGGTAGCTGAGATTGCGCGGCGCGTCCTTCCAGAACGACAGCCTCCACGGCTGTGCGTCGTGCACAGCCGTGAGGAAATCCGGATCGGACAACCGCTCGGCCAACGCTCCGTCGAACTTCGCGGCGGACCGATCGTCCGACAGCAACGCGCCTATGTCCGCATGCATTCCGACCGCGCCCCGCGCGTGCGCCCGGGCGGAAATGTCCGTCAGTATGGCGGCCAGCGGGTCGTCCACGTCGGCAAGCGCCAGCGCATAGGTCGACGGGTGGAGCGGGATCGTCGCCTCGAAATAGGTCAGCGCCAGGACACCGTTCCCGCGATCGGCGCGCAAGCCGATTTCGCCGCCTGCAAGCGCCTCGTCGAAGGTCCTGCCCAGGATCGGCAGCGTCAGTTTTTGGCTCCAGTCGATGTCGAAATGGTCGCGGAACGGGCTGTCGACGCCCCATTCGATCACGCTGCGCCACCACGGATTCTCCAGCGACGCCGCCATATGGTTGGGAACGATGTCGAGAATCAGGCCAAGCCCGGCGGTCTTCAGCGCCCCGCTCAGCCGGTCGAGACCCTGCCGCCCTCCAAGCACCGGGTCGATTTCGTTGTGTTCCGTGATATCGTAGCCGTGCGTCGAGCCGCGTGCAGCCGCGAAGATCGGCGAGGCGTAGAGATGGCTCACGCCCAGCCGCTTGAGGTAAGGCACGATGTCGACCGCTCGGTCGAAATCCATCCCGTTGCGGAACTGGAGCCGATAGGTGGCGTGGGGGATCATGGCGATTTCGGCCGTTCCGCCGCGACGACGGCTGCGATCGAGCGAAACAACTCGGTGGCCGGGAGGTCCTCGATGTCGACGGCGAGTTTGAGGCGCCAATTGGGATAGCTGTCGACGGTGCCGGGCAAATTGGTCGGCTTGCGCTCGCCCATCAGGTCGGCGAGGCGCACGCCGGCCAGCATGCTGCGCGTGCGGGCGATGAAGCGGTGGGCGGCGAGAGCGAAATCGGCGGGGACATCGCGGCCTTTCGCCTCGGCCTCGGTCAGGTCCTGACGCGCGATGCATCCGGCGGCCGCGAAGGTTCGCATGATGCGCCAACGCTCCTCGCTCCGGTCATCGCGCTGGCCACCGGCGGCCGCGGAATCGATCAGGCCGTGCTCGAGCCGCAGGTCGACATCGTCGCCCGCCCACCAGCCCCGCAGCGTCGGCAGGTCGTGGGTCGACAGGCAGGCGAGGGCCAGTTCCGGATAATGGTCGGGGGCGAAGAAGCCCTGCCCGTCGCGCTCGAAATAGAGAATGCGGTAGGACAGGATCGACGAGGCCTGCATCACGTCCCGGAATCCGTTCGGCACGACGCCGAGATCCTCGCCGATGACAAGGGTCCGGCGCGCGGCGGAGAGCTCCGCGAGCGCGGCCAGCAGCTTTTCGATCGGGTAGCGGACATAGGTTCCGTCGGCCGGCCTGCCGTCCTTGGGCACGAAGAACAGTTGCCACAGCGACATGACGTGATCGATGCGCAGCGCTCCGGCCGAGGTCATGCCGGCCGCCATCAGGCTCTTGAAGCGCGCACAGCTTCCGGCTGCAAGCGCGATCGGCGACAGCGGCGTCAGGCCCCAGTCCTGGCCGTCGGCGGTGAACATGTCGGGCGGCGCGCCGAAATTCATGGTCGAGACATAGGCGGCGCGGTCGCTCCACGAAGCCGAACCGTCCGGGGCCTCGCCGACCGCGAAGTCGAGGTACAGCCCGATGCGCATCCCGGCGTCGAGCGCGGCAGCCTGGGTCTGCGCCAGTTGGGTGCGGGCGATCCATTGCAGCCAAGCGTAGAAGTCGATCTCTTCCTCATGCCGCGCTGCGAAGCCAGCGACCGCGTCGCCGCCGACATCGGCGTATCCGGCCGGCCAAGCCGTCCAGCCGCTGCCTTCGCCGAGCGAGGTCCGCCAATGCGATAGCGCCTCGAAAAGAGCGTGGCGTTGCAGCGGAACTCCGGCTTCGGACATGAAAGCCGCGAAATCGGCTTTCGAAAACGGCGCAGCGGGCTCGCCGCCCTGCCAGCCTTGATGGAGGCGGGAGAGCGCCGCGAGCTTGAGCGCGGCGACGCCATCGTAGTCGACGGCGTCGAGGCCGCGCAGCCGTTCGAGCGTTTCCCGGTCCGCAAGGGTGTGGTCATAACCCGGGACGCGGTCGACGGCGATGTAGAGCGGATTGAGGAAATGGCGGTTGGACGGGAAGAACGGGCTGCAGCGGCCCGGCTGCGACAGGAACAGGGCGTGGAGCGGATTGACGCCGACGAAATCCGCGCCTGCTTCCCCTGCGATGCGGCACATCAGTTCCAGGTCGGCGAAATCGCCGATCCCCCAGTTGCGGCGCGAGCGCAATTCATACAGTTGCGCAGAGATGCCCCAGGCGCGGCGGCCGGCGAGCCAGGCTGGCACATGGCAGGCATTGCCTTCGGACGGGCGCATGAGGGGCGGTTGCCGACCTTCGGCGTCGGCCAGGCTCGCGGCGACGTCCGCGTCCGATCCGGCGGCTATGCCCAACCCGGACAGGATGACGCGCTTGGTGTCGTCGGGGATTATTCGCTCGCCGTCGAAACCGTGATGCGACAGGGCGATGCCATACCGCCGCGCCAATTCATCGAGGGATGCGTTGGTCATGGCCGATCGTCGCCCGCGCGGCCATGGAGGGCAACGGCCATCGAACGACCAGGCAGCGCGCCGGCGATCATGCCCTGCGCGGCGGTGTCGGGCGCGGCGTAAATGATTTCCCCGACGATCGGCGGTGCGGCGCGCATCGCCCGGTCGAGGTTGGCGCGAAGCTGAAGCGTCACGCCGCCGAATGTCCAGTCGACGGCGACGACGCCTTCGTCGCCCAAATGCACCCGACCCGCATTGCCGCCGGCCTCGTAAAGCAACGGGACGATGAAATGGCGGCGCAGCGAAAGCAGCGAGCGCGTCAGCGCCAGCCATTCCGCGGATGCGCCATCCTCGCCGACATCCCAGTCGAGCTTGCAGGCTTCGAATGTCGAAACGGCATTCGGGTCGGGAATGGCGCGGCGCTGTCCGGCGCCAGCGAAGGCCGCGAATTTCGCGAACTCGCGGCGGCGTCCCTGGCGGACGGCGTCGGCGAGTTCACCGTGGAAATCGGTGAAGAAGAGGAACGGCCGCGTTTCGCCCCGTTCCTCGCCCATGAACAGCATCGGGATGTGCGGCGACAGCAGGAGGATCGCGGCAAGCAGGCGCAGCATCGGGTCTTCCGCCAGCGAAACCAGCCGCTCGCCGAAAGCGCGGTTGCCGACCTGGTCGTGGTTCTGCAGGAAGTCGATGAAGGCGGTGGGCGGGAGATGGCGGCTCGGCTGGCCGCGAGTCTTGCCGTCCGCGTGTCGAGACGCTTCGCCCTGGTAGGCGTAGCCCTCGGCGAGGCTGCGCGAAATCAGGGCAGCGGGCTTGGCCGCATAGTCCTCATAATAGCCGTCGGTCTCGCCGCTGGCGACGACATGCGCGGCGTTGTGGAAATCGTCGTTCCACTCGCCAGTGAAGCGCGCCGCCTTGCCCTGCGCGTCGCGTTCGTGAAGGTAGGCGACGTTGCGGTTGTCCTCCGTCACCAGATGGATATGGCGATCCGGAAAGCGCGCCCGAATGTCGTGGGCGATCTCGAGCAGGATTTCGGTTTGCGAGTTGGGGTCGCGGATCTGGTCGATGGCATCGAAGCGCAAGCCGTCGAAGCGGAATTCGTCGAGCCAATAGACCGCATTCTCAAGGAAAAACTGGCGGACCGGCTGCCGGTCGTAGGCGATCGCGTTGCCCCACGGCGTGTGCCGTTCCGGGTCGAAGAAGTCGGGCGCCAGGAGCGGCAGGTAGTTTCCGTCCGGGCCGAAGTGGTTGAAGACCACATCGAGGAGGACCATCAGGCCCTGCGCATGCGCGGCGTCGACGAGCGCCTTGAGATCGTCGGGCGCGCCGTAGGCGTTGTGCGGCGCATAAAGCAGCACCCCGTCATAGCCCCAGCCGCGATTGCCCGAAAATTGCGCGACGGGCATGATCTCGATGACGGTGACGCCGAGTTCGGCGAGATACGGCAATCGGCCGATCGCGGCGCGGAAACTGCCTTCAGGGGTAAACGTCCCGATATGCAACTCGTAGATGACGGCCTCTGCCCATGGCCTTCCGCCCCAGTCCTCGACCTCCCAGCGATACGCCTGCGGGTCGCAGACCAGCGAAGGCCCATGAACGTCGCCCACCTGCGCGCCTGACGCGGGATCGGGCAGCACCTTGCCTTCGGGCGTCACGAAAGCATAGGGCGTTCCCGGCTCGATGCGGCTCTCCACCCGCTCGAACCACCCGTCCTCGTCGCGCGACATCGCGAGGTCGCCGCCGCCGATCCGTAATGCCAAAGACGTCATGCCGGGCGCCCAGATCCGAAAGCGGACCACGTTCGGGGCGACCATTGCCGCGCCCCAGGCATGAGCCTGGTCCGAAGCAGGATCGGACGCTGTCATTCGCTGCTTTCCAGCATGACGAGCGAGCGGCTTCCGACGCCGAACGCGCCGCTTTCGACCGTGCGCGACGGCGCCTCGTCGGCGATGCCGCGATTGGTGTCGATGGCCACCAGCCAGCCGCTGTCAAGCGCCTCCGGCAGCGCGAAGTCCACAGCGTCGTGATGGGCGTTGAACATGATAAGCAGGCGTTCACTTTCGCCATTCAGCACGGCGGCCATTGCGCGGTTTTGCTCCCAGTCGCCCGCCTCCATCGCGTGGCCGTTGGATCGCAGCCACTGCACGTCCGGCGCGCCGTCCTGCCCGACCGGATTGCCGTGCAGGTATTTCCACTGCCGGAGAAGCGGGCGCGACTTTCGGATGCGGATGACGCCGCCGATGAAATCGTAGAACGCCTGGTTGCGGGCGTCGATGCCGCTCCATTTCAGCCAGTTCATCTCGCTGTCCTGGCAGTAGGAATTGTTGTTGCCCGACTGCGTGCGGCCGATTTCGTCGCCCATCAGGATCATCGGCGTTCCCTGCGAAAGCAGCGTGGTGGTGGCTAGATTGCGGCGCATGCGGTCGCGCAGGTCCAGGATGGCGGGGTCGTCGGTCGGACCCTCGACGCCGCAGTTCCAGCTCTGGTTGTGCGAATGGCCGTCGCGATTTTCCTCGCCGTTGGCCTCGTTGTGCTTGTCGTTGTAGCTGACCACGTCCGCCAGGGTGAACCCGTCATGCGCGGTGACGAAGTTGACGCTCGACCAGGGCCGGCGACCGCGCTTGTCGAAGAGATCCGCGGACCCAAGGAGATGGCTCGCCAGATCGGGGGCCGCGCCCTCGTCGCCCTTCCAGAAGGAACGCACCGTGTCGCGGTACTTGTCATTCCACTCGGCCCAGCCGGGCGGGAAATTGCCGACCTGGTAGCCGTCGGGGCCGGTATCCCACGGTTCGGCGATCATCTTGATCTTCTGCAGCAGCGGGTCTTGCCGCACGGCCTCGAAGAACACCGCGTGGTGATCGAATTCCGACCGGTCGCGGCCCAGCGTACTCGCCAGGTCGAAGCGGAATCCGTCGACATGGCACTCCTCGACCCAGTAGCGCAACGAATCCATGACCATCTGCAGGACGCGCGGATGGCGGAGGTTGACGTTATTGCCGCAGCCCGTGGTCTCGAAATAGTAGCGTGGGTCGTCGCCGAGCACGTAATAATTGGCATTGTCGATGCCGCGGAACGAAAGCGTCGGCCCGAGTTCGCTGCCTTCGGCGGTGTGATTGTAGACAACATCGAGAATGACCTCGATCCCGGCCTCGTGCAGGCGCCGCACCAGAAGCTTGAACTCGTGGATGCCGTGACCGCGCGAAATGTAGCGGGACGCGGGTGCGAAGAAGCCGATCGTGTTGTAGCCCCAGTAATTCTTGACGCCGCGCTCGACGAGATGGCGGTCGTCGAAGAAGGCCTGACTCGGCATCAGTTCGACCGATGTCACCCCGAGCTTGACGAAATGCTCGATGACACGCGCGTCGGCGAGCCCGCCGAAGGTGCCGCGAAGCTGCGATGGGATGTCCTCGCGCAGCGCCGTCATGCCCTTCACATGAGCCTCGTAGACGATGCTCTGCGCCCAGGGCACGCGCGGCCGGACGTCCTCGCCCCAGGTCACCGACGGGTCGACGACCACGCATTTCGGCATCACCGACGCCGAGTCCCGCCTGTCGAAGGAGAGGTCGGCGCGGTTGCTGCCGATCCGATATCCGAATGCGGCGTCGTGCCAGCGGATATCGCCGCGCAATTCGAGCGCATAGGGGTCGATCAGCAGCTTGTTGGGATTGAACCGATGCCCAGCCTCCGGCGCATAGGGACCGTGGACGCGGTAGCCGTAAAGTTGCCCGGGCCTCACGTCGGGCAGATAGCCGTGCCAGACTTCCTCTGTATATTCGGGGAGGGTGACGCGTTCGAGCTCACGGCGTCCGGCATTGTCGAAGAGGCAAAGTTCGACCTTGGTGGCGTTGCCGGAGAAGAGGGCGAAGTTGACGCCGGACCCGTCCCACCGAGCGCCAAGCGGCGAGGAAGCCCCATGCGTGACACGTGACGATGTTTTGGCCAAAAGGTCCCGGCTTTCGCTCTGAAATCATATAAAAATAAACGCGGATCGTTGCGTATCGATGACTGGAAAAAGACGCCGACGCGCTGCGGCATTTTCGCGCCGGCCGCATAACCGGGATCGCCGCCGAAGGTTCCGGATCCTTGGCGGGGACGCGGCGGCGACCACGCAAATCCGGCCGACCGGTTGAAAATGGCGATGCCCGCCCGCGCCGGTCGCGGTGGGGGCCGGCCAATCAGCTCACGGTAAAATCCGCATTGGTCAGGCCGAGATTGATGCCGACCACGGCGAACTTGATCGCCCCGACGCCGCCGGCCATGTTCCCGTCCGCGTCGTAGAACAATGCGCCGCTGTCGGTGTCGTAGATGATGCGGTCGCTTGTGTCGTGCGCAACGCCGGCCGTGCTCT
>CAXTJQ010000008.1:0-185230 GCA_964244725.1 uncultured Rhizobiaceae bacterium | reverse complement strand
GCACGGCTGGCACAGCCCATGACGCCAGCGACCGCATCGTCTACGACACCGACAGCGGCGCCCTGTATTATGATGCGGACGGCAATCTGGCGGGCGGCGTCGGCGCGATCAAGTTCGCGGTGGTCGGCATCAACCTGGCCTTGACCAATGCCGATTTCGTCGTGAGCTGACGCGGACGCGATTTCCGCACGGATTCATCGACCGTCCCGGCTACCCGGAATTGCTTGCAGGAAATCCGGCGCGTCGTCGCCGGACATTTGTAGACGGCGTCGAGTCCTCGGATTTGGCGTTCCAATCCAGCAGAGCCGTCAGTCCAACTGTTTAGCTAGTTGCATGAAGCGGCACTATACTACATCTTTCAAGCGTTTTAACATCGGCCAAACGTAGTGCGATCGTCCGGCCGTTCTCGCGGCTGTTTCATGCCGCCGGATACGGGCATGACGGGCTGACGGGCCCAGACGAGATGCAGTCAATCGACGGGAGAAGCCATGTCACGCGTCGTCGTCAATACCGCCAATGACGTTGTCGACCCGGCCGATGGAAAGACGTCGCTGCGAGAAGCGATCGCAAGCGCGACCGGCAGCGGGATCACCGAGATCAGTTTCGACCGCTCCGTCTTCAACGGCTCGGCGGCGACATCGACGTTGAAGCTGGTCAAGACCCTGGAGATCGCCACCGGCGTCTCCCTGGTCATCGACGGCCGAACAGGGGGGCTTCTCAATAACATTACGCTCGACGGCGGCGGCATCGGTGGCCGGATGATGACCGTTTCGACGGGCGCAAGCGTCACGCTGCACGACCTCGATTTGAAAGGCGGCAAGGAAACCAGCCTCGCGGGCGCATCCGGCGTGAAGGGGCCTCACGGTCAGGACGGCGCCTCGGGCGAAAGAGCGCCGGTGCAGGGCGGCGACGGACAGGACGGCACGGATGGCGGCTTTGGCGGTCTCGCCGACGATGCCGGCAACGCGGTCGGCGGCATCTATAACGACGGCAGCCTCGTTCTCGAGCGCGTGAAGTTCAGTCAGTTCACAGGCACGGGCAACAAGGGCGGCACGGGCGGGGACGGCGGATATGCGGGAGCCGGCGGCGCGGGCGGCGCGGGCATTCCCACGCAGGACGATGCGACCAACTACTCGGGCGACGGCGGCGATGGCGGCGACGGCGGCCATGGAGCCAATGGCGGCGACGGCGGCGACGCGGCCGGCGCGATCCTGAATACCGGTTCGTTGCTGGTCCGTGATGTCGAATTTTTCGGCAATACAGCAAAGGGCGGCGCGGGGGGATCGGGCGGCGGCGGCGGTCAGGGCGGAGATGCCGGCACCCAGCCGGGGTTCGACTTCGACACCATCCGCGGCGTGAACGGCGATGCGGGCGACGGCGGCGACAGCGGCGACGGCGGCGACGGCGGAGCGGCGGCGAGCGCGATCCTGAACGCCGGAACCGCGCAGATCGAGGGACCGCTCGCCCAGGTCCAAGTCAGCGCGAACACTGCCGGGGCCGGAGGGGCGGCCGGCGCGGGCGGCATTCCCGGTGACGTGCCCTATCAGCAGACCGACGGCGGCAAGGACGGGATGACCGGCAAGCTCGGATTTGCCGGCGCGACCGGCCAGAGCGGCCCGATCGTCGGGGTGACCGCCAGTCTCGCGACCAACACTTTCATCATCCTGGCCGACAAATACGAGCTGACCGACAAGGACGACGCCGCGGCGCGCACGATCACCTTCGGGATCAAGCGTCTTGGCGATAATGCGGGCGACGTTAAGGTGCACTGGAGTTTCGCCGGCGGAGACGGCGTCGACGCCGCCGATTTTCAAAACGGCCTGCCGGAGGGTGGGACACTCGATTTCGAACCCTATTATTCGTTCAAGAGCTTCTCGTTCATCCTGAACGCTGACGGCCTGGACGAATATCGGGAAAGCTTCAAGCTCTCGCTTTCGATCGTGACGGGAAGCGCGGCGGTCGGCTGGACCGCCAGCGCCACGGTGGCCATCCTCGGCGATCTCGTGCGACCCATCAACGGCACGCCGCAAGACGATCCCAATTTGCAAGGCACGTCCGGCGATGACGTGATGAACGGCCTTGACGGAAACGACAAGATGTTCGGCCTGGGCGGCGGAGACCAGATGAAGGGCGATGCCGGGAACGACAAACTCGACGGTGGAACCGGCGCCGACCAGATGTCGGGCGGATCGGGCGACGACACCTTCATCGTCGACGATGCCGGCGACAAGGTCGTCGAATTCGCCAACGAAGGAACGGATACGATCAATACCTCCGTCTCCTTCGCACTTGCGGCAAGCAGTTGGATCGAGACGCTGCAGACGACGCTGGCGTCCGGGTCCGCCGCCATCGACCTGACCGGCAACGGCATCGGCCAAATCTTCGTCGGCAACAATGGCGCGAACATTCTCGACGGTCGAGGCGGCGCGGACACCATGACCGGCAATGGCGGCGACGACACCTTCATCGTCGACAATGCCGGCGACAAGGTGATCGAATTCAGCGGCGGCGGCGCCGATACGGTCAATGCTTCCGTGTCCTTCACGCTTGCGGCGAGCAACTGGATCGAGACGCTGCAGACGACCCTGGCGTTAGGCAGCGCCGCCATAAATCTGACCGGCAACGGTATCGGCCAAAGCCTCGTCGGCAACAATGGCGCGAACATTCTCGATGGCCGGGGCGGTATGGACACCATGACCGGCAATAGCGGCGACGACACCTTCGTCGTCGACAGCGCGAACGATAAGGTCGTCGAATTTGCCAATGAAGGGTCGGATACGGTCAATGCCGCCGTGTCTTTCACCCTGGCCTCGAGCAACTGGGTCGAGTTGTTGCAGACGACTTCGGCCTCCGGGTCCACGGCCATCGACCTGACCGGCAACAACATTGGCCAAGGCATCATCGGCAACAACGGCGCGAACAAACTCGGCGGGCTCGGCGGCGACGATTTGCTCTTCGGCTTGAAGGGCAACGACACGCTGACCGGCGGGACCGGCAAGGACAGTTTCTACTTTAACACCCAGCTCAGCAGCGCAAGCAACGTCGACGCGATCACCGACTTCAACCCGGCGGACGACACGATCAAGCTCGCCAAGTCGATCTTCGCCGCTCTTAGTGTGGGCACCCTGTCGTCCGACGCGTTCTGGAAAAGCACGGCCGGCGTCGCGCACGACGCCAGCGACCGCATCGTCTACGACACCGACGGCGGCGGGCTGTTCTACGACGCCGACGGCAATCTGGCGGGCGGCGTCGGGGCCATCAAGTTCGCGGTGGTGGGCCTCAACCTCGCGCTGACGAACGCGGATTTTACGGTGAGTTGACGGTTTTCAGCGACCGCGACACAATGGACCGTTATGGGCCTCAATCCCGGCCTGACGAATGCGGATTTCGCCGTCGGTTGACGCGGGCGCGACCAAGGTGCGATGGTGGGCCCGGAGGGACTCGAACCCCCAACCAAGCGGTTATGAGCCGCCGGCTCTAACCATTGAGCTACAGGCCCCACGCGGCTGGATTAGTCAGTTTCACGACGCGGCACAAGGGTCGCAAATAGCGCGACAATAGCGCGGCGGGCTGAACGAGATCGCCACCAGCGGTGCGGCGGGACGTCGATGTCGCCCGGCCGCGCCGCAATGAGCGCGCATTCGATCGGTACCAACCGACGAATCCTGATCGATGCGCGCCGGAGACCTGCCATGAATATCTTTGCCCCGCTTGTCCTCGCCATCGCCGGCCTTGCATCGGTCCTGCCCGCTTTGGCGGACATGGCGCCCGGTCCGCGCATAGTGGTGACCGGGGAAGGCGAGAACGCCGTGCCGCCGGACGTGGCGTTGCTGTCGCTCGGCGTGATGAACCAGGCCGGGACAGCCCGCGAGGCGCTCGACGCGACCAACGCCGGCATGTCGAGGGTGATCGCTGCGCTCAAGGCGCAGGGCGTGGCGCCGCGCGATCTCCAGACCGGGGGCCTGCAGATCGCGCCGACCTACACTTACACCAACAATCCCGACGGTACCCAGAAGAGCGATCTCACGGGCTATCAAGTGACGAACACGCTCTCGGTGCGCGTGCGCGATCTCGGCAAGACCGGAGAGATCATCGACCGGGCGGTCGCCCTCGGCGTCAACCAGGGGTCCGGGATTACCTTCACCAACGACGATCCGGCGAGCGCGGTGGCCGAAGCCCGCAAGCGGGCCGTGGCCGACGCGATCCAGAAAGCGAAAACATTGAGCCAGGCGGCCGGCGTCGAACTCGGGCGCGTGCTGGAGATTACGGACCAGAACGTCGCCGTGTCGCCGATGCCGATCTCGGCCAAGACGTTCGACCGGGCGGCGAGCGCGCCGATCGAAGCGGGCGAGAACTCGTACAGGGTTCAGGTCACGGTGACGTTCGAACTGCTCTGACCGCAGGCGGCGACGCGTAAAACCCGGAGGCTTGCTCCGGGGTTCGCCAGGCAGGATCAGCCGATGATCGGACAGCGCGGCGCGCGGGCGAAGGTGACCACGACGCGCTGACCGAACCGGCGGCCGCCGACCTCGATCGTGCGCCGGTCGACATCGACGATGCGCGCCCGCCGCAGGCCGATTCGCTCGGCCTTGTCGAGCGCCTCGTCAGGGCTGCAGCCGCGCTCGCGGCGATGGCGATCCCAGCGGCGGGCGTCGCGGCCATCCCAGCTGTCGTCATCGTCATTATGCCGGTTCCAGCGGTCGTCGCGGCGCGGGCCGCGGTCGTCATGGCGGCCATCAAGGATGACCCCGGAGCGGGCGTCGCCATCGTCGTCGAAACCGGAATAAAGGTTATCGGCGCGCGCGCCGGCGCTCATGCCGGTCATCAAAATCGCGCCGATCAGCGCCGAAAGCGCCGTCTTCCTGATATGGTAATACATCGTTCGTCTCCATTCCGCTCGGGTTGATCCAACCGCCGAAGCGATGCGTGGAGATTGCGGCCTAACGCCTGAACGCCTTCGGAATCCTTCGTTCATCGCCCGTTCATCCAGCATCGGCCTTAGGGCTCGACGCCGGCAATGTGGTCGAAATAATGGGCGTCGTCCTTGAGTTCGTCGTCGAAGGCGGTGATCCGCCCGCGCGTCGACATGCCAGCCTCGTGCACGGTCTCGGCGCTGCCCGATACCAGGTGATGCCACCAATAGAGGTCGCGGCCTTCGTCGACGAGCCGGTAGGCGCAGGTCCTGGGCAGCCATGCGACGGATCGCACTTTCTGCGGCGTGAGTTGAACGCAGTCCGGCACATGGTCGAGCCGGTCGGGATAGGCGCTGCAGCGGCACGTGCCGGCGTCGAGCAGGCGGCAGGCGACGGTGGTCCAGTAGATTTCGCCCGAATCCTCGTCCTCGAGCTTCGACAGGCAGCATTTGCCGCAGCCGTCGCAAAGCGACTCCCATTCCGGCGGGCTCATCGCCTCCAGGGTCTTGGTTTTCCAGAATGGAGTTTCCATGGCGCGCATGTGGTCCGCGCCGCGCGGGCGGTCAAGGCTCGATCACATCTCAGTCGCGCCCTTCGTCCGCCATGAACCCGCCCCGATCCGGCCCGACCCGGAACAAAACTGGCCCATAGGCTGTTGCCTGACGGGTGGGACCCATGAACGGGAGTTATATGGAATGAACCGACACGCCCGGAAACTGGCCGGAAGCGCCATCGCTGTCCTTCTGACCTCCGTCTCGGCCTTCGCGCTGGCGTCGCACGATCAGGATGCGACCAGCGCCGTCCCGGCCCAAGCCGCCATTTTGCTGACCCAGACGGAGGACGCGCCGCCGGCCGACGCGGCCCCGGCGCAGGCCGAGCCGGAAGCCCCGGCGCCCGCACCGGAACCGGAGGCTGCCCCGCCCCCGCCTGAACCCGAAGCCGCTCCGCCCGAACCGCAAGCGGCCGAGCCGCCTGCTCCAGAGCCCGAGCGGCAGGCAGCCCCACCCGAGCCGGAGCCGGCTCAACCCGAGGCCGCGCCGCCACCGCCGGCCGCCGAGCAGCCCGCCCCCCAGCCCGAGGCGGCCCCGACCGAACCGCAAGCGCCCGCCGAGACAACGCCTCCGGTCGATCAGACGCCGGCGCCCGCTACGGACTCCCAGGCCGCGCCGGCCGACACCCCCGTTCCATCCGTCGAGCCGCCGGCTGCCGCCCAACCGCCGGCCGCCGCCCAGCCCGATGCCCAAGCGGCGCCCGCACCGCAAGTGCGAGCTCCGACATCGCCGCCTGCGGATCCCGCCGCGCCTACGCCGTCCGATCCTGTCCCCCAATCGGATGGCTCGTTATCGCAGCCGGCCGAACCCGAGGCGCCTTCCGCGCCGACCAAGGCCGAAGCGCCGAATGATGGCGCGGAAGCGCCGATGTTCGACAGCCAGAAACAGCCCGCCGCGGACGGTCCGGATCGTAAGCCCGGCAAAGGCGGCAAGCGACCGCGCAAGGGCGCCGCCGATCAGGCCGGCGACCAAGCCGCACGGACGCCTCCCGTGGCGGAATCACCGGCCGCCCCGCCGCCCGCAAGCGACGCGGCGGCACAGCAGCAGGGGCAGCCTGTCGAGGTCAAACCGGTCAACGAGGAAAAGGGCGTGCGCAGCAAGCGCGACCCCGACGGCCCGGACCGCCGCCAACGGCCAAAGGGCCTGGAAGTTCTGCGCGAAATCGGCGACCGCGTCATCACCGAGCTTAATGGTGACGTCAATGTCGAGAGCAACGACAGGCCGCGCCTGTCGCGCGGGGCCAAGGATGTCACATACGAGGACTTGCCGCGCGGCCGGTCCCGCGAGACCATCGAGCGCGGCGACGGGACGCAGGTCGTCACGGTGCGCGACCGCTACGGCGAGGTCATCCGCCGCTCGCGCATCACGCCGGACGGCCGCGAATACGTCCTGTCCTATGTCGACGAGGACGACGACCGCCGCGCCGAGCGCGGCGATTGGCGCGACCCCGGCGACGACCTGCCGCCGATGCGCATCGACGTGCCGCGCGAGGAATACATCTACGACGCCGATCAGGACCAGAGTGCCGACAGCTATTACGATTTTCTCGACAAGCCGCCGGTCGAACGCGTCGAGCGTCTCTATTCCGTCGACGAGGTCAAGCGCTCGGCGCGCATCCGCGACAAGACCCGGCGCGTCGACCTCGACACGCTGACGTTCGAGTTCGGCGCTGCGACCATCCCCGAGGACCAGATCGTACGCCTGCAATCGGTCGCCGAGGCGATGTCCAAGCTGTTGGCGAAGAACCCGGCCGAAACTTTCCTGATCGAGGGCCACACAGACGCTGTCGGCTCCGACATCGCCAACCTCGCTTTGTCGGATCGCCGCGCGGAGGCCGTGGCGGAGGCGCTGAGCGCGGCGTTCGACGTCCCCCCGGAAAACCTGACCACCCAGGGGTACGGCGAGAAGTTCCTCAAGGTCCGCAAACAGACGCCCGAGCGCGAGAACAGGCGGGTGGCGATCCGCCGGATCACGCCGCTGGTCGCGCCGGTCGCCTCCGCGAACTGATCCCGAGTTCCCTGTCCCGTCCTGCCAAGGGACGCCGGCCCCTGCCCGATCCGGCTTGTCCGGGTCGGGCTTTTTCGCCGTCGCCTCAGGCTTGCAAATGACCGGTCCATGGTCGAAAAACCGGAAGCCATGTGGATCGGATCATGAAACGCCTCGAACTCGCCGTCGAATCGATCATCCTCGCGTCGCGCTGGCTGCTGGTGGTGTTCTACATCGGACTCGGCCTGGCGCTGGCGGTTTACGCGGTCTCGTTCGGCAAGAAGCTCTATGAATTCATGAGCACGGTGTTCGTCCTGGAGGACACCGAGACCATCCTCAAGATGCTCGGCCTCATCGACGCGGCGCTGGTCGCTAGCCTCGTCGTGATGGTCATCATCTCCGGCTACGAAAACTTCGTCGGCCGCTTCGACAGCGGGCACGAGGGCGAGGTGCACTGGCTCGGCACGATCGATGTCGGATCGCTCAAGATCAAGGTCGCCTCGACCATCGTCGCCATCTCGTCGATCCACCTTCTGCAAATCTTCCTTAATAGCGCGACCTATACCAGCGACCAGCTGATGTGGCTGACGCTGATGCATCTCGCCTTCGTCCTGTCGGCGCTGCTTCTGGCGCTGATCGACCGGATGTCGGGCAAGAAAAAGCCGGGCACGCCCGCGATCTGACCGTCAGCCGAAGGTTTTCGCGACATTGGTCGTCGTCCTCGCAAACACCGCGTCCGGCACGAAAAAATCCCCTGCCAGCGGCCCCGCGGCGGCGGGGGCGTAGTGCGAAAAATCGGTCACGCCCTCGGCGCGCAGGACCTCCTCGTCGATATAGAAATTGCCGGTGTTGTGACGTGACGACCTGTTGACGATGGCGTAGGCCGCATCCGCCACGATCCGCGGCGAACGGCTGAGCGCGGCCAAGCCCTCGCCGCCGAGCAGGTTGCGCACGGCGGCCGTATCGATCGCCGTCAACGGCCACAGCGAATTGACAGCGATGCCGTCTGCGGCAAATTCGGCGCTCATGCCCAGCGTGCACATCGACATGCCGAACTTCGCCATTGAATACGCGACGTGGCCCTTGAACCATTTGGCCGCCATGTCGAGCGGCGGCGCCAGATTCAGAATGTGCGGATTGGCGGCCAACTTCAGGTGCGGAATGCACAATTTGGAAACGAGGAACGTGCCGCGCGTGTTGATCTGGTGCATGAGGTCGTAGCGCTTCATCTCGGTGTCGAGCGTGCCGGTGAGCTGGATCGCGCTGGCGTTGTTGACGCAAATGTCGATGCCGCCGAAGGTCTCGACCGTCCGGGCCACCGCCTCGGCGACCTGGCGCTCGTCGCGGATGTCGCACAGCAGGCCGAGCCCCCTGCCGCCGGCCGTCTCGATTTCAGCCGCGGCGGTGTGGATCGTACCCGGCAGTTTGGGATGCGGCGCATCGGTCTTGGCGGCGATGGCGACATTCGCCCCGTCGCGCGCGGCGCGCAGCGCGATGGCGAGGCCGATGCCGCGCGACCCGCCGGTTATGAACAGCGTCTTGCCCTTTAGCGACATTCTTATCCCCCGTTCGGCGGCATTCCAATGCAGCCTGGATACGGCCGGAACAAGATCGTCAGTCCTTCGCCGCCTTTTGCAGTTTGGCTTTCTCGGCCTCGCACCAGCTCTTGCCGGCGTCGCCGCCCCAGAGAAGCCAGGCTATATAGCCGGCCGACGGGTCGTCCTCGTTGCCGAAATTCTTGCCCCGCTTGTCGACCTGGTGGCGGGCGAAATAGCTGACCATGCGCCGGACGATGTCGTCGGACACCGGCTTGCGCGCCTTGAGGTCGCCGGCACGGCCCGCGCCGACGCTGGTGCCGCCGCGCTTGAATTTTTGCCGCAGCTCAAGCCCGTGCGCCGCCGCCTTGGCGACCGCCTCCGGCGGCACGCGCTGCTTGTCGCTCATGCCTTTTCGAGCTCCGAATGGCTCTTCAGCGCCTTGCCGCCGTCCTCCTGCTCGACCAGATAGGCGGGCTCGTCCTTCGAGGCCTTGCGCTTGACGTGCTCGCCCTTGATCGTACGCTCGACATCCTCGGTGAAGCTCTCGGCGATCTTGCCCTCGGCGGTGTGCGCCCCCCACTTCCAGGTGACTTTCGTGCCCTTGCGAAACTTGGCCATGCGACGCTCCTTTTCGAATGCGTCAAATCACCGGATGGCCGAATCGTTCCCTGGCCGCGCGCGGCCGGGTGCGTGGACGCAGCGGAGAGGCCGCCGTCCCTCCCGGCCGCTCAACTGGGCGTCGGCCAAAGCCTCGCGCGGATCTCGACGTCGAAGTCGGCAGGCGCGGACCGGTAGAGGGCGGCAAGCCGATCCTCCCCGAAATAGAAATCCCTGACGTCGCGCGGGTCGAGCTTCGCCGAAAACAGCATCATCCAGGTTTTCGGTCTGCCGCCGACCCGCATGACCATCCGCGGCATTCGGAGGGAGACCCCGGCACCTCGCATTCGAGTTGTTCTGCGCGGGTGCTCAAATGGAATACTTACATGGCGGCGATCGCCCACATGCAGCGGGTCGCCAAAGGGGGAGACGCCGATGCGGCTGTGGGGGGATAAGAGGTTTGAAGACGCCTGCTAGGCCGCCGCGACCAACCCGTCCGCCGGCGCTACCGCCGCGACGACCGCATAGGCGGACGACTCTAGAAAGTCGCGATCGGCGCGCAAGGCGTCCAGCGACCGCCGAACGGGCCAAGCCCCCTCCCAATCCTCGAAGGCAAAACCGAGCGCAATCGATGCCTCGTCCAACGCTTCGTCCAGCGTATCTGCGACCGCGATGACGCCTGGAACGTCCGGGAAGGAGACCCCGTAACCGCTTTCGGCTTCCTTGTGGATGAGGGCGATGTAATGGGTCATGCTGATCAATCCTTGGTCCAACCGGCTTACACATAAATCGACCGCACCGTGTCGGCCGGAATGTCCTTGCGCGGATGCGTCACGACGACGACCCGGCCCTCTCGGCGAAACTTATGATGCGACCCGCGCATCGCGATGAGTTGGAAACCATCGTCCTTCAGTCGCTTGATGATATCGCGGCTATTCTTGAGCATCAAATACTCTTTCGTCGCGGTGATTGGTGAGACATTCGTCACATCAGTCTGCGCTGCCCCTTACCTGCCTGCCGGCATCCTCTCCTCGTGAACGGGGAGAGGAGAAGCTCTTCAACCTCAAAAATACGCCTGCAGCGGCCGCACCTCCAGGCTCCCCGCCTTCAGCGCGGCGATCGCCTGCGTCACGGCCGCGGCGCCCGACAGCGTCGTGTAGTAGGGCACCTTCTGCATCAGGGTCGCGCGGCGCAGCGATTTGGAATCCGACAGCGCCTTCTGGCCGTCGGTGGTGTTGAAGACGATCTGCACCTGGCGGTTGCGGATCGCGTCCTCGATATGCGGCCGGCCCTCCAGCACCTTGTTGATCCTGACGGTCGCAACGCCGTTCTCGGCGAGGAAGCGCGCCGTGCCGCCGGTAGCCATCACGCGGAAACCGAGATCGGCGAGGCGCTGGACCGAGGGCAGCACGCCCGGCTTGTCCTCGTCGCGCACCGAGACGAACAGCGTTCCCGAACGGGGGAGATCCACACCGGCTCCCAGTTGGCTCTTGGCGAAGGCGAGCGCGAAATCGCGGTCGAGGCCCATGACCTCGCCGGTCGACTTCATCTCCGGCCCGAGCAGGATGTCGACGCCGGGCAATTTGGCGAAGGGGAACACCGCCTCCTTGACCGCGATATGGCCCATCTTGCGCGGGTCGGGCTTTTCGCCGTAATGCGCGAAGGCCGCGTCGAGGCTTTCGCCGGCCATGATGCGCGCCGCGATCTTGGCGATCGGACGGCCGATGGTCTTAGCCACGAACGGCACGGTGCGGCTGGCGCGCGGGTTGACCTCGAGGATGTAGATCACGCCGTCCTTGACCGCGAACTGCACGTTCATCAGCCCGCCGACATGCAGCGCCCGCGCCAGCGCCGCCGTCTGGCGCTCGAGTTCGTCGACGATCGCGTCGGGGAGCGAATAGACCGGCAGCGAGCAGGCCGAATCGCCCGAATGGATGCCGGCCTCCTCGATATGCTCCATGATGCCGGTCACGAAAATGTCCGTCCCGTCGCAGAGGCAGTCGACGTCGACCTCGATGGCGCCCGACAGATAGGTGTCGAACAGCAGCGGGTTCTTGCCGAGCAGCGTGTTGATCTGGCCGGTCTTGTCGTTGGGGTATTTCTGCTTGATATCCTCCGGCACGAGACCCGGCACCGTGTCGAGCAGGTAGGATTGCAGCATGCCCTCGTCGTGGATGATCTGCATGGCGCGGCCGCCGAGCACGTAGGACGGGCGCACGACCAGCGGGAAGCCGATCTCCGAAGCGACCGTGCGCGCCTGCTCGACGGACCAGGCGATGCCGTTGCGCGGTTGCGTGAGGTCGAGCTTGCGCAGGAGCTTCTGGAAGCGGTCGCGGTCCTCGGCGAGGTCGATCATATCGGGCGAGGTGCCGAGGATCGGGATGCCGGCGTTTTCCAATGCCGCCGCGATCTTCAGCGGCGTCTGGCCGCCGAACTGGACGATGACGCCGAGCAGCTCGCCCGATTCCTTTTCGACGCGCAGGATTTCCAGCACGTCCTCGGCGGTCAGCGGCTCGAAATAGAGCCGGTCGGAGGTGTCGTAGTCGGTCGAGACGGTTTCCGGGTTGCAGTTGATCATGATCGCCTCGAAGCCGGCGTCCCTCAAGGCGAACGCGGCGTGGCAGCAGCAATAATCGAACTCGATGCCCTGGCCGATGCGGTTCGGTCCGCCGCCGAGGATCACGACCTTTTTCCGCGAAGAGACCTGCGCCTCGGAGCGCGTTGCGCCCGCGAACGGCGTCTCGTAGGTCGAGTACATGTAGGGCGTCGGCGAGGCGAATTCGGCCGCGCAGGTGTCGATGCGCTTGTAGACCGGGTGAACGCCGAGCCTTTCGCGCGCGCGAAACACCGACGCCTCTTCCGTCTTCGTTAGCGAGGCGAGCCGCGCGTCGGAGAATCCCATGCCCTTCAGCATGCGCAGATTGGCGGCGTCCTTGGGCAGGCCGTGCTCACGCACCCGCGCTTCCATGGCGACGATGCCGGCGATCTGGTCGAGGAACCACGGGTCGATCCGGCACATGTCGTGCACGTCCTCCAGCGACGCGCCCAGCCGGATCGCCTGCGCCACCATGCGCAGCCGGTCGGGCGTCGGCGTGCCGAGCGCCGCGCGGATCGCATTGCGGGATTCAGGGCCGGTCGCGCCGGGAATCTCGATCTCGTCGAGTCCGGTCAGACCCGTCTCAAGGCCCCGCAGCGCCTTCTGCAGCGATTCCTGGAAAGTGCGGCCGATCGCCATGACCTCGCCGACCGACTTCATCGCCGTGGTCAGCGTCTGGCTCGCGCCCGGGAATTTCTCGAAGGCGAAGCGCGGGATCTTGGTCACGACGTAATCGATTGACGGCTCGAACGAGGCCGGCGTCGCGCCGCCGGTGATGTCGTTCTCGAGCTCGTCCAGCGTGTAGCCGACCGACAGTTTCGCGGCGATCTTGGCGATCGGAAAGCCGGTGGCCTTGGAGGCCAAGGCGGAACTGCGCGAGACGCGAGGGTTCATCTCGATGACGACCAGCCGGCCGTCCACCGGATTGACGGCGAACTGCACGTTCGACCCGCCGGTCTCCACGCCGATCTCGCGCAGCACGCGAATAGAGGCGTTGCGCATCATCTGATATTCCTTGTCGGAGAGCGTGAGCGCCGGGGCGACGGTGATCGAATCGCCCGTGTGGACGCCCATCGGGTCGATGTTCTCGATCGAGCAGACGATGATGCAGTTGTCGGCGCGGTCGCGCACCACCTCCATCTCGTATTCCTTCCAGCCGAGCACCGACTCCTCGATCAGCACTTCCGTGGTCGGCGAGGCGTCGAGGCCGGACGCGACGATGTCGTAGAATTCCGCGCGGTTGTAGGCGATGCCGCCGCCGGTGCCGCCCATGGTGAAGGACGGGCGGATGATCGCCGGCAGGCCGATCGTGTCGAGCGCCTGGCCGGCGATGCCCAGCGCATGGTTGACGTAGCGCTGCTTGCGGTCGCCCTCGCCGAGGTTCCAGCGGGTTTCCAGCGCGTCGAGTTCGGCGTCGAGATTGGCGGGCGCGTCCGCCTTCAAGGCAGCGCGCTCGGCCTCGTGCGTCCTGCGGTCGGCCTCCTTGGCGGCGGACGCATTGGCGAGCATGGATTTTGGCGTTTCCAGGCCGATCTTGGCCATCGCCTCGCGGAACAGGGAACGGTCCTCGGCCTTGTCGATCGCGTCGGCGTCCGCGCCGATCATCTCGACATTGTAGCGCTCCAGCACGCCCATGCGGCGCAGCGACAGAGCGGTGTTGAGCGCCGTCTGCCCGCCCATGGTCGGCAGCAGCGCGTCCGGCCGCTCGCGCGCGATGATTTTCGCCACCACCTCGGGCGTGATCGGCTCGATATAGGTCGCATCGGCGAGTTCCGGGTCGGTCATGATCGTGGCCGGATTGGAATTGACCAGGATGACGCGGTAGCCCTCGGCCTTGAGGGCCTTGCACGCCTGGGTGCCGGAATAATCGAACTCGCACGCCTGGCCGATGACGATCGGCCCCGCGCCGATGATCAGGATCGATTTGAGATCGGCGCGCTTGGGCATGGGCGAAGGTCCGGCGTAAGCCGCGCCGGGGACACGCCGGGGACAGTCTACTTTTTCCGCTCGCGCAAGCCATGAGGCCGCGCAGCCCTTCGGCGGAAGGAAAGCAAACCGTTCCCTGGCGCTGGTCTGGCGCGCGAGGCGAAAAATATGAGGCTAAGCGGGTTCTATAGGGGAGGATGTTTGGCTATGGAACCCCTGGAAACCGGATGCTTTGGAGGAAATGCAACCATCGCCGCGCCGCGCGCCGACGCCTTGCCGCGAAAATATCTGACAGATCATCCAACAGATCGTCCACTGGATCGGAAGAGAGAGCACGGGGACTGGCCATGACGTTCGACGAGATCATCCGCGGCTTTGCTCGATCCGAAACGGTTCCGGAAGAGGCCATCAAGGCGGCGCTCGACGCGCCCGGGACATTCGTCGACATGGCCATACCGTTGCTGGAACGGATCGCGGCAACCAAATCCAGCGACGACGAAGACGACTCGTTGTCCGTGCTTGTCCACGTTCTGGCCGAGATTGGCGACGAGCGCGCGTTCCCTCCGTTGATGAGGGTGCTCGCGCTGCCGCCGGGTGAAATCGACGAGCTGCTGGGCGACAGCACTACGGAGTCGCTCGGCAACGTGGTGATTTCGTTGATGGGGGATAACGCCCCGGCCCTCGAAGCGGCGCTGGCGGACACCGGAATCGAAGAATACGTGCGCAATTCCCTGTTCGACGCATGGACCTATCGCGCGCTGACCGGGACCATGTCGCGGGAGCATGCAAAGGCGTTCCTCACGGAATACCCCTCGCGCGTCGGTCTCGACTCGAGCGATTTCGGCTGGTCGTCCTGGGCCGATTCCGTGACCGCGCTGGGGTTCAGCGAAATGCAGGACTATGCGAGGCGACATCTGCCGAGCGGTGCGGCCATAACATCCATCATGGATACGCCGAACGTCAGCATCAGGGACTTCGAGCGGCAGTTGTCGAAGACATTGGCCGACCCGCAATGCTGGAAGGCGGAGCGGAAATATCGGCCTTTCGGAAACACGATATCCGAACTGTCTGACTGGTACGGCTATTCCGAGGCGTATCGCGAAGAGCGCAAGCGGCTGGCCGCAATGGCCGACGAGAGCGAAATGCGTTCGATCTTCGACGCGCCGTTCATTGCAAACAATCCATACAAGGACGTCGGCCGCAACGATCCGTGCCCCTGCGGCAGCGGGAAAAAGTTCAAGAAGTGCTGTTTGGCGTAGCGTGACGCGGCAGCCGAATTGAGCTTATGTGCGCGCCATGACGCCGCATGAATTCATCCGCAAATGGCAGGATAACCAGCTTACCGAGCGCGCCTCGGCGCAGGAGCATTTCATCGACCTCTGCCGGCTGTTCGACCACCCGACGCCCGCCGAGGCCGACCGGACCGGCGAAAGCTACGCGTTCGAGAAAGGCGTCGCCAAGACCGGCGGCGGCGACGGGTTCGCCGATGTCTGGAAGAGCGGTTACTTCGCCTGGGAGTACAAGAAGCGCAAGCGCAACCTCGATGTCGCGCTCGAGCAACTGACGCGCTACGCCTCCGCGCTCGAAAACCCGCCGCTGCACGTTGCCTGCGACACTGAACATTTCAAGATTGTCACAGCCTGGACCAACACGATTCCAACGACCATCACGCTGTCGCTGGAGGACCTGCTCGATGTCGAAAAGCGCGCGATCATTCATGCGGTCTTCCACGATCCCGACAGGCTGAAACCGCAAAAAACCCGCGCGTCGCTGACGGAAGAAGCGGCGAAGCGCTTCACGGCGATCGTCGAGCGGCTGCAGCATCGCTACATGGACCGGATCGAGGTCGCGCATTTCGTCAACCAGCTTGTTTTCTGTTTCTTCGCCCAGCACGCGAAGCTGCTGCCGGAAGATTATTTCACCAAGCTGTTGCGTCAGGCGTCGAAGCGCCCGGATCGCGCCCGCCAGATGCTCGACCAGTTGTTCGTCGCCATGCAGACGGGCGGCCTGCACGGCATCGAGGACATTTCGCGCTTCAACGGCGGGCTCTTCGACGATCGCCGCGCGCTGGAACTCGCGCATGGCGAGATCGACCTTCTGGTGGCGCTGGGGTCCATGCGCTGGGACCAGATCGACCCGACGATCTTCGGCACGCTGTTCGAGCGCTTTCTCGATCCCGACAAGCGCAAACAGATCGGCGCGCACTACACCGATCCCGTCAAGATCATGAAAATCGTCGAGCCAGTGGTCATCCGTCCGTTGCTGGCCGAATGGGCCGCGGTCAAGGCAGAGATCGAGCCGCTGGCCATGCAGGCCGAGAGCCTGACGCCGAAAACGCAGAGCCGAGGCGACCGGGCGGTCGCCGACAAGCAAGCGGTTCGGCTGCGCGCGCAGGCGGAAGCGCTGCGGGAGAAATTCCTCGAACGGTTGCGCGCGGTCAGAATCCTCGATCCGGCCTGCGGGTCGGGCAATTTCCTGTATCTCGCGCTTCATGCCGTCAAGGACATCGAGAACCGCGTGGTGCTGGAGACCGAGGCGCTTGGGCTTTCCAACACGCCGCTCTTCGTCGGGCCGGAGATCGTGCTGGGCATCGAGATCAATCCGCTAGCGGCGGAACTTGCGCGCACGACGATCTGGATCGGCTACATCCAATGGAAGATCAGGAACGGCATCTACGCCAAGGACGACCCGATCCTGCGCCGGCTGGACAACATTGAATGCCGGGATGCGCTTGTGACGGAGATTCTTCCTTCTCCCCTTGAGGGAGAAGGTGGCGAGCCGCGAAGCGGCGAGACGGATGAGGGGTCTTCGTCAAGCGGGAACACCCCTCATCCGTCGCCCTCGGCGACACCTTCTCCCTCAAGGGGAGAAGGGAGAAGCCGATCGCCAACGCCGCGCTTCGTCGAAGCCGCCTGGCCGGAAGCCGAATTCATCGTCGGCAACCCGCCGTTCCTGGGCGGCAAGAAGCTGCGCGAGAAGCTGGGCGACGCGGCCGTCGAAACGTTGTTTTCCGTCTTCGACAAGGCCGTGCCGCGCGAGGCCGACCTGGTCACCTACTGGTTCGAAAAGGCGCGCGCGCAGATCGCGGCCGGGCGAGCCAGGGCGGCGGGGCTGGTCTCGACCAACTCCATCCGCGGCGGGGCCAACCGCAAGGTGCTGGAGCGGCTGATGGCCGACGCGACCATCTTCGAGGCGTGGAGCGACGAGCCGTGGATCGTCGACGGCGCGGCGGTGCGTGTGAGTCTGATTTGTTTTGCGGGCCGGTCCCTCCCCCCGCGGGGGAGGGTGGCGGCGCAGCCGCCGGGTGGGGTCGCATCGGCAGCGCCCGCCCATCTTTCCGACGCGGCGCCCGGCGGAAACGACCCCACCCCCGGCCTGCGGCCGGACCCTCCCCCGCAGGGGGAGGGAGCCGCCCTGCCCCGCCTCAACGGCCTTCCCGTGCCGGCGATCTTTTCGGACCTGACGGCAAGCGCCAGCGACCTCACGATGGCGAGGAGGCTGAGGGAGAATGCGGGGGTGGCGTTCATGGGCGACACGAAGGGCGGCGCGTTCGACATCCCCGGGAGCCTCACCCGCGCCTGGCTGCGCGAGCCGCTCAATCCGAACGGTCGGCCCAACAGCGACGTGCTGAAACCTTGGGTCAACGGGCTCGATGTGACGCGCAGGCCGCGCGATATGTGGATCATCGATTTCGGCTGGACGATGAGCGAGGCGCAGGCGGCGCTCTATCAGGAGCCGTTCGCCTATGCGCTGGACCATATCAAGCCGGTTCGGGAGAAAAATAATCGCGAAAGCTATGCCAGGACTTGGTGGCGGCATGTCGAGCCGAGGCCGGCAATGTGGAACGCCATGGAAAAGCTAAGACGCTTCGTCGACACTCCCACTGTCGCGAAGCACCGAATGTTCTCTTTTGATGGATCGCCAACTTGCGCTGATCATCAACTTATCGCCATTGCCCGCGATGACGACACGGCCTTCGGCATTCTGCATTCACGCTTTCACGAGCAATGGTCGCTGCGGCTGGGGACATGGCTCGGCGTCGGCAACGATCCGCGCTACACCCCCACCACTACCTTCGAGACCTTCCCCTTTCCCGAAGGGCTGACGCCGAACCTGCCCGCTTCGTCGTACGCAGACGACCCACATGCGCAGCGGATCGCGGAGGCGGCGAAGGATCTCGACGCCAAGCGCCGCGCCTGGCTCAATCCGCCCGACCTCGTCGACATCGTTCCCGAAATCATCCCGACCGTTGCGCCCGGCGAAACGCCGGTGAGATATCCGACCGCATCCTGCCGAAGAACGCCGAAGCTGCGACCAAGCTCAGGGAGCGTACGCTGACCAAACTCTACAACCAGCGCCCGCAATGGCTGGCTTCGCTGCATGACGCGCTCGACCGGGCGGTCGCCGCCGCCTATGGCTGGCCGGAGGACATTTCGACCGACGCGGCGCTGGCGAGGCTGCTGGCGCTCAATCTGGAGCGCGCGGGAGCGGGACGGTAGCGCCTGCCGGCGTTTTGGAAACCTGCGCCGGCCCACGCCCCGCAAAACTTGATGCCGCCCCTTTTCCACGCCACATGCCGTGCGATGGATGTCGAGCCGAAGGACGGAGGCTGGGTGCGGAGGGCGGCGTGGCCGGTCTCCGTCCTCGCGCATCTCATGATCGCCCTACTCATCGCGTTTCCGATCTCGCTGCCGGAACCGGAGAAGGAGCAGGCGATCGACGTGGAGCTGGTGCCGCCGCCCAGGCCGCCGGAGCAGGCGAAGAAGGAGTTGAAACCCGCGCCGGCAAAGCCCGCGCCGCAGCCGGAAAAGCCGGAGCCGAAGACGCCGGAGAAAGCCGAGGCCAAGCCGTCGCCGAAGCGCGACGCGCCTGCTCCGAGCGCCCGCATGCCGGCGCTGGAGCGCGTCTTCCGGTACGGCGAGAAGGATGCCGGCCCTCGACAGTCGCCAGCCGGGAACAATGCGGAGAACGGTGGCGCGCAGGAAGCGCCGGAGGCCGACGCGCCGGCGGCGGCGAGCGTGAAGCCGGCCGCCGAGACCCCGTCCGCGCCGGCCGACGCCACGGCGCAGCGGGAATCGTCGCCAGCGCCGGATCAGACGCCTGGTGGAATTCCCGACGGCAAGGGCGCCGGCGACAAGGCCACGCCACCACAGACGCTGGGCGCGGCGAGCCGGCCGGAGGAGTCGCAAAGGCCGCCCGCCGTAACGGAGGCGAGCAGGGACGCGGCGCTACCCAAGCCATCCAGCCCGCCGACTCCCAAGCCGGCGAAGGCTGCCGGCGCGCCGGCGGCAAAGTCCGGGGACGCGAGGAAGCAGTTCTCACGGCAGGCGACCGGCGATCCGGTCGCCACGACCGCGATGGACGGCGTGCCGCGCAGGGTGCGCGGCGGGCGGCTCTGCGCCGCCGAATTGCGCGAACGGCTGCTGAGCGGCTCGCCGCCCTATTTTCCCGACCTTCTGCCGACCTACCCTCTGGACAGTGGTGTGGTCCTGCAGGTGACGAAAGGTGCGATCCGCGTCGGCGGGGAATGGCGCGGGCTGAGCTTCCGCTGCGAGGTCGACCCGGACGCCACGCGGGTGGTGGGCTTCGACTTCCGCGTCGGCGATTTCCTGGAGCGCAGCGAGCTGGAGCGGCGCGGACTGCCCTTGCAATAGCGCGGCGGCAAGATCGCCGAGCCGATCGGCATTGCGATACAAGCGCGGCCTCAGGCCGGCCCGACCCCGTCGACCTTGGTCTGCCGGCCGCCTTCCTCGATGCGGAAATAGTCTCGGCCGACCATGGCGTAGCGGTCGCAGCGGCGGCCGCCATCGGCGAAGGTGATGCAGACCGCATCGCCGGCGATCGACCAGACGCCGCTGTCGCGCACCTCGTAGTCGCGGTAGCGGTACGTGCCGTCGGCCAGATAGGTCGAGACGGCGCCGTAATACTGGTAGCGCAGCGACCTGCCGGCGATGAAGGCCTTGAGGTCGGGCCCGGCGAGCGTCGGCATCGCCGGCTGGGCCGGCTCGGCCTTGACCGGCGTCTCGATCGCGGCCGGCTGGCACGCGGCGAGCACGAGCGCGAGGAGAGCGGCGGCGGCGCTGCGGTTCATGTCTCGTCGTGCTTCCCGATGTCGCCTGATGAACGGCCGTTGCGGGTATCGCCCGCGACGGGGACTGTCAATCCGTCGAAGCATCGCAGCCGCGCCTGCGCTGGCGAGGGGACGAGAGGATGGTTTTCCGGTCCGAGGTTGGCGATGGCCGGGCGTAGTCTCGCCGGGCTATTCCTCCAGCGCGAACGATCCCGTCCTGACCTCGCCGTCGGGGACATAGGTCGCGGTGATGACGCCGGTCGGGTAGCTTTGCGAGGCGGTGAGCTTGAGCGCGGCGGGGATAGCGCCGGATGCGAACAGACGCTTGCCGCGGCCGAGCACCACCGGGAAGATCATCAGGCGGAACTCGTCGATCAGGCCATGGGCGAGCAGCGTCTGGATCAGGTCGCCCGAGCCCTGGATGAGCAGCGTCGGCCCCTCGCCGGCCTTGAGCCCGGTCAGCGTCGCGACGATGTCGTCGCCCAGCGAACGGCTGTTTTCCCAGTCAAGGGGCGCGCGCGAATGCGTCGCGACATATTTGACGACGCGGTTGAACACGCCGCCGATCGGATCGTCGGGGGCTGCGCGCGGCCAGTAAGCGGCGAAGATGTCGTAGGTCTTGCGGCCGAGCAGCAGGTCGAACGGTTGGCCGAACAGCTCGCCCATCGACGCGCCGAGCGCCGCGTCGAAAAAGGGGAAGGTCCAGCCGCCGAGGCGGAAATTTAATTCCGTGTCTTCGTCCGGCCCGCCCGGCGCCTGCATGATTCCGTCGAGGCTGACGAAGGTGGCGGCGAGGATCTTGCGCATGTCCGTGTCTCCCGTTTGCTCGATGCCCTGAAGACGGAGCGGCGCCGCCAGGACCGACAGCGGCGATAAAACTTTCGCCGGCCGGCTCAGCCGCCGAACACCAGGGCGTCGAGGATTTCGAAGCGCTCGGACGCGCCGACGCGGATCATGTTGAGGTCGCCCTCGCGGGTCGCCCGCAACGCGCCGCGCGCATTGGAGCTTTCGGGCTTGCCGGACCGGAAGCGCAGCAGACGCGCGCCGCCGTCGGGCCAGGTGACGGTCACGTCGGCGGCGTCCTCGGCCATGCGCGCGACGGCGGCCGCGCAGCGCGTCATCGGCTGGCCAATATAGCGCGCGCAGGAGATGTCGACGGCGACCGCCTCGGCGGCCGGGAGCGAGACCGTCGACGGGTCCAGGGCGGAGGTCTGCCCAACGGCGAGCGGATCGAGCGAAGGCGCGTCGGGGGACGCCGGCCGCGCGCTCGGGACCGGGGCGACATCGGGGGCGGCGAAGGTCTCGTCGGGAGCCTCGAGCGCCGAGGCTTCGGGTTCGGCCGCCGGCAGGGGGTCGTCCATCGCGGCGAAGGCCAGGGCATAGGCGTCCTCGGCGGCGGTCCTGCCGATCGTCTCGGCCGATTTCCTTTGCGCCTCGAGCGCGGGCGACGCGCCGGCGTCGGCGTCGAGCCGCGCCGAAAGGTCGATCCTCGCCGGGACCGGGCGGTCCCTGCGCCCGTCGCTTGTCGGTTGGGCCTCCGCCGGCGCGGATGCGGCCGCCGGGGCCGGGTCGCTCGCCGCCGCGACGGGAGCGGGCGGCGTCGGCTCCGCCGCGGCGTCGTCCGCGACCGGCTCGTCGGGCTCGCCGACAAGCAGGGCCCTGGCGGCGAAGGCCACCCTGTCCCACTCGCTCATCGCCCGTCGCCGCGGCGCGGCCGGCGGGGCTGCTTCGGCCGCGGCGGCGGGCGGCGGCGACGCTGCGGCGGATTCGGCCGGGTCGCTCGCGGCCGGCGGCGCGGCGACCGTCGCGGCAGGCGTTTCCACCGGCGGGGCCTCGGCGGGCGCGATCGACGGCGCGGGCGCGACGACCGTCGTTTCCGGCGCCGCCGCGAACGGTATGGCGACCGGAGCCAGCGTCGGCATCGGGATCTGCGCCGCCGCCACGGCGACGGAAACGACGCCGGCTGCGTCCGGCGCGACTGTAGTCGCGGCCGGGGCCGGTTCGGGCGCCGTTGCGACATCGGCCTCGGCGTTGACGGCCATGCTCAGATCGACCAGCGCGGCTTCTCCGGATTCGGCCGCGCGCAGATACCGCGCGGGAGTCCAGCCATGCGCTTCGGGATTGCCGACCGCCTCGACCTGGCACCAGCTGTAGCCGTTGACGTCGCTGCAGCCGAAATTCTTCAGGATCGACCCGTTGGGCACGCGCTCCCTGACCGGACCGGTCGGCGACGCCTTCATGCGGATTTTCAGGATATCGTCCGGGGCGACGCCGGTGACCACCGAGACGGTCGGCTTGACGGGCGCGGGCGGTGGCGCCTGGGCGGCGAGCGGCCGCGCGCAGAGCGCGACCAGGCCGGCCGCGAGCCATGTCCGCCGCATCGCCGCGCGCGCCTTCAACCGACCGCGATCCCGCGCCGACGGGGTCGCGGGATGGGCATCGTCGGGAAAACGGCCGTGAATGGCGGGATGGGCATCGATCCTGGCATCGGTATTTCTTCGTGAGGGCGAAGATTGCATAGCGCCATTGCAGAGGAAAGACCCCGCGCGGCCGGCGAAGCGGGATGATTGCGACGAGCGGTCATTTCAGCCTCGCGAGGTCCGTTTCGGCGCGCGCGAGATTGTCGCTGACATAACCGTCGTAGCGATGGAAGCCGCTCGCCGCGAAATAGGCGGCCGAACCCCGCAGCAGCGCGATCGCCTCTTGCAGCGGCGCGCGGTCGTTGCGCCGCTCGCCGTCGAGGATCTTGGCGCGCGCCAGCAGCCGGCTGGATTCGGCCCACAGCTGTGGCACGGTCTGCGCGCTCTGCAGCGCCATCGCGCCGTCGAAGGCGTTCAGGGCGTAATCGATCCAAGGGCCGCCCGGCTCGCTTTCGGCCAGATCGAGCATGACGATGCCGAGATTGTGCTGCGCGTCGGCCCGGTCGAGCGGCAGGCTGTCGGCGTTGCGGATGTCGATGGCGGAGAGATGCGCCTCGACGGCGCGCACCGCCATGCCCTTGTCGCCGCGCAGCCTGGCGAGCGCGCCGAGCGCGCGCCCGAGCTTTGTCTGCACGGTCGCCCAGACCAGCGGCGAGACATCGCGGCGGATCACCTCCTCGGCCAGCGCGTAATCGGCGATGGCGCGCTCCAGCTTGACGGGATCGCGCTGCAGCTCGCCCTGCAGGCTGAGCACGGTCGCGCGGTTGCCGAGCGTCGCGGCCCAGTTGAACGGGGTGCGCTCGCGGGTCTGCTCGGCGAGCGCCTGGGTAAACGCGTCGTAGGCATTGTCGAGCGTCGCGATGTCGCCTGTCCGCTCGCCGAGGAAGCTCCAGGCTTCAGCGAGGCGCGACTTGCTCTCGGCCCAGGCGAGCGGGAAATTGTCGCGCGAGACGGCGTCCACCACGTCCTCGAAGGCGTCCGCCGACTGCGTCAGGTAGGCCGTGCCGCCGGTCAGCATGCCCATCCGCCCGAGCGCGAAGGCGTAGGAGAATTGCATCGAGCTCCAGTCGACCGGGTATTGCGCGCGGGTGATGACCGAAAGCGCCGCGCGATAGGCGGCGAGCGCCTTCTCCAGCGCCTGTGTTCCACCGCCGCGCGTGCCCATCATGGCCTGGGCGTTGCCGATGAAGTAGTGGCCCCAGGCCCAGGAATAGGGATCGTACTCGCGGGTTAAGACCGTCAGCGCGCGGTCGTAGGATTGCAGCGCCGCGTCGAGATCGTGGTTGGAGCTTTCGCGCATCGCCAGGCTGAACTGGACCTGGCCGATCTCGAACTGCATCTGCGCCCAGACGGCCGGCCCGCTCTCGCGCGTGTGGACCGCGGCGGCGGCGTCGAAGGCCGCCACCGCCTTCTGCAGCGAACCGGTCGTGAGATCGTAGTCGGCCAACGCGATGAGCGCGCGGCCGAGCGCCTGCTGCGTGTCGGCCCATTCGCTTCTCGTCGGCAGCCGTTGCGCGAGCGCGGCCGTTTCCGGGGCGAGCGCGACCGCCTGCGCGATCGCCGCTCTGTCGCCGCGGATCTGGCCATGCGCGACCAGCGCGTTCATCTGGAAGAAGCGATAGCGCCAGGCGAGCGCATCGTCCCAGCGCCGCACCTCCTCGTAGGCCCGGCCGTAGTCCTCGGCGGCCTGCCGGTGGTTGAAGGCCAGCGCGTAGGAATCGCCGCTGCGGGCGTAAGCTTCGGCAAACTCGACGTGGCGGGCGCGCAGGGCCGCCTCGGTGTCCTCCAGCGACCGCGACAGGATGGCGACGCGCGCCTTGATGCGCTCGTGGATCTGCAAGGCGGTGGCGAGCGCGCCCTCCTCGACGGCATGACGCGCCGTCGCCGTCAGCAAGGCGAGTTCGGCATCGCTTTCGGAGAGCGTGGCGCGCTCGGCGAGAATGCCTTTCAGCCTGTCGGTCTGCCCGCGCAGCGCCTGTTCGAGCTTCGCCGGATCGCCCGACGTGTCGGCGCCGAGCGTGCGCAGCATGCCGTAGAGCGCGTCCATCGGGACGCCGCCTTCGGCAGCGACCCGTTCGACCTGCCGGCGCTCGGGATCGGGAAGGTCGGAAATCGTGATCAGCAGTTGCCGCCGCTCGCGCAGGATGTCGCCGTCCATGCCGCTGGGCTGCGGGGGCGTGGCGCCGAAATAGAGCAGCCGGCGCATGCTTTCGTTGACCCAGGGCCGCTGCTTGCCGCCGGTCCTGAGATAGACCTCCTCGGCCACCATCCGCATGACCAGCCCGAATTCCTCGCCGGCCATCGCCGAGAGATGGCGCACCACGGCGGCTGCGTAGGGGCTGTTGCCGCCGGCCGTCCCGTCGAGCGCGGCCTTGCCGGGCTCGGCCGCGAAGGCGATGACCGTGCCGAGGCTGTCTTCGGCGAGCGCCGGCCGGCCCGCGTCTCCCGCGAGCGAGACCGCGCCGCGCTCGGCGGTTAGTCCGGCCGGGCCGACCGCCACCGGCGCCGTTCCCGGCGCCAGCCGGATCGTTGCGTTGTCGGGGAACGGGCTGTTGCGGCAGGCGTCCAGCATCACGATGGCGACCGGAACCTCCGCCGAAAGCGTGCGCAGCAGGCCGGAAACGGGAACGAGTTTTCCCGCCGCGTCGTCGAGCGCCGAGAGGTCGGCGTCGACCGGCACCAGGAAATTCTCGCCGCCGGCTTCGATGCCGTGGCCGGAATAGTAGAGCACCGCGACATCTGCATCGCGCGCATCCTCCGCGAAGCGCCCGAGATCGCGCTTCAGCCGAGCCGCGTCGCGGTCGGCGCTGACGCGCGTATCGAAGCCGAGCGCGTTGAGCGTATCCTCGACGGCGCGTGCGTCGTTTTCCGGGTTGGCGAGCGCGGGCAGGTGTTCGTAGGCGCCGTTGCCGATCACCAGCGCGACGCCGCGCAGCGCATGCTCTTCGGCCCTCGAGACGGTCGCGCCAACGCACTGAACGACAAGCGCGATGACGGCCGTCAAGAGCCTGATCGCACTCAGATGCGCCGCCTTCATTCCGCCACCCGACACGGCCGTCAAACCGGCCTTCTGCGCAGTCTTCATGGCACGATTGAGACGCCGCGAGCCAGAGGATGGCAGGCTGCCGCCGGGCCTCGGACAGACGCGGGCGCGCGCCGGAACATTGGCATCGCGCCAAGCGTTCGTGAACGACGCCGATCGGGGCGTGGGAGGAACGACCATGGGTATCGAACAGGCGCCGACGAAAGCCGGCAAACAGGCGGCCGAAGGCCTTGAGCAGGAGGCGAAGCGCGAGGAACGGAAGGTAGAGGCCGAAACCGGCCACGATCTGGAGAAAGGCGCGCAACGCTTCGAGGAGCGCGCGAAAAGCTCGGATGGAAAGAGCGCCGGCGACAAGCAGCGCGACTGACCAGCCCAAGCGCAACCCGCTTTCAGTTCGACTTTTAAGATCATTTTAAGGTCGAAGCGAAAGCCAAGCTTAAAGTTTGGCTGTCATCGTCTCCAGGTTCTGCACCAGCGACTTGGAGACGACCGGACGGTGAACAGGCTTCGGATGCGCAAGATGCTCGGCGGCATGGTATCGCTGGCTTACCTGCCGGCGGTCGTCGCGGCCGTGTTCGTGTCGGCGCTTGCCCTGTTCGCGGATCACCAGAACCACGTCCTGTTCGAACAGCAGATGCGCGCCGAGACGCTGGCCAAGGTGAACGTCTTCAGGGCCCGGCTCGAAGGCATGGTCAACGGCAACATCCAGCTCGTGCGGGGGCTCGTCTCGACCATCGTCAGCGAACCCTACATGGGCCAGGAGCGCTTCGCCCAGCTCGCCGCCAACCTGTTCCGCGACGACAGCCAGCTTCGCAACGTCGCGGCCGCGCCCGACCTCGTCATCGCCATGATCCACCCGCGCGCCGGCAACGAGGCTGCGATCGGTCTCGACTACCGCAACAACGACGCCCAGCGCGAGGGCGCGTTGCGCGCCCGCGCCACCGGCAGGCTGGTTCTGGTCGGACCGGTCAAGCTCAAGCAGGGCGGCAACGGATTCATCGGCCGCTTCCCGGTCTTCATCGATCCGGACGGCCCCAAGCGGCGCTTCTGGGGGATCGTCTCGGCCGTCATCGATGTCGACCGGCTTTACCGCGACAGCGGCCTCTACGACATGAACGACATCGAGATCGGGCTGTCGACGCCGGATGGTACATCGTCGAGGGAAACGCCGTTCTTCGGCCGGCCGAACATCGTCGACGAGCACCCCGTGGTCGCGACCATTTCGTTGCCGTCGACCTATTGGCGGATCAAGGCGGTGCCCCGGGCAGGCTGGAACGCCACCCCCGACAATGCCTGGTGGCTGCGTGGCCTGATGCTGATCGCCGGCGCCTTCGTGGTCGTGCCGATCGCGTTCGGCGGGCGCTATTACGGCGAGCGGCGGCGCAACTATCTCGCGCTGGAACGCAGCGAGAAGCAGCTTCGGCGCCTGTCGCGCAGGCTGGAGCTGGCCCTCGACGCCTCCCGCATCGGCGTCTGGGAACACGACGTCAACAGCGACGAAGTGATCTGGGACGACCGCCTCTACGAAATCTACGGCACGCGGCGCAGCGATGCGCCGCGCCGCTACGAGGACTGGACGGGATCGATTCATCCCGACGACCTGGCGAAGGCCGAGAAGGATTTCCAGGACGCGGTCACCGGCGACGGGCATTATTCGTCGGCCTACCGGATCGTCAGGCCGGACGGCGGCGTGCGCCACATCCGCACCCATGCGACCCTGTTCCTCGAACCGTCGCCCAAGATGATCGGGGCCGAATGGGACGTGACCGACGACGTGCGGCTGAACAAGGATCTCGAACGGGCCAAGGTGCTGGCCGAGACGCGCAGCGCCGAACTGGAGGTCGCCAAGGCGAGGATCGAATTCATCGCGCTGCATGATTCGCTGACCGGCCTGCCCAACCGCCGCTACCTCGACGAGCACCTCGTGGAACTGGCGGAGGAAAGCGTCTACGGCGATCTGGGCGTGGGCCTGCTGCATATCGATCTCGACCGCTTCAAGCAGATCAACGACACGCTCGGCCACGCCGCCGGCGATGCGATGTTGATCCATGCGGCGCAGGTGCTGCGCAGCAACGTGCGCGAGGACGATTTCATCGCCCGCATCGGCGGCGACGAATTCGTCGCGGTGACCCGAAGCGGCAAGGCGACGCTGCAGGACATGGCCGACCGCATCATCGCCGAGATGCGTCAGCCGGTCAGCTACGACGGCCACCAATGCCGCTTCGGCGTCAGCATCGGCATCGCCAGCGACGCGGGGGCGCGCATTCCGCCCGACCAGCTTCTGGTCAACGCCGACATCGCGCTCTATCGCGCCAAGAGCCTGGGGCGCAGCCGCTACGAATTCTTCACCGACCAGCTGCAATCGACCATCCTGCGCAGCAAGCGGATTTCCGACGGCATTCTGGGCGGGCTCGAGCGCAACGAATTCGTCGCCTATTACCAGCCGCAGTTCGACGCGCGCACGCTGGAAATCTCGGGCGTCGAGGCGCTGGTGCGCTGGAACCACCCGACGGAGGGCGTGCTGTCGCCCGACGCGTTCCTGACGACGGCCGAGGAACTCAACGTCGTCTCCGCGATCGACCGGCTCGTGCTGCAGCAGACGCTGGCGAATTTCACCCGCTGGAGCGAACTGGGTCTCGCCATTCCGCGCGTTTCGGTCAACGTTTCGGCGCGCCGCCTGCGCGACGAGGAACTGATCGCCGGGCTGGGCAAGCTCGACATCAAGCCCGGCACGGTCTCGTTCGAACTGATGGAATCGATCTTCCTCGACGATACCGACGATCTGGTCGCCTGGAATGTCGACCGCATCAAGGAACTCGGCATCGACATCGAGATCGACGATTTCGGCACGGGGCATGCGTCGATCGTCAGCCTGCTCAAGCTGCAGCCGCGCCGGCTCAAGATCGACCGCCAGCTGATCCAGCCGATCGTCGGGTCGGCGCGGCAGCGCCACCTCGTCGAATCGATCATCGAGATCGGCAAGACGCTGGGCGTCGAGGTCGTGGCCGAGGGCGTCGAATCGATGCAGCATGTCCGCATCCTCAAGAAGATGGGCTGCGCGATACTGCAGGGCTTCGCCTTCGGGCTGCCGATGAGCGCCGCCGACCTCGAAACCTACGTCCGGTCGCGCCAATGGCGCGCCGCGTCCTGAGCGGACCAGCTTCCCGAATATCTGTGACTTGCTGCAACCGATCGGATAGTTTCCGGTTTGATGACGCCGGCGCTTTTTGCCGGCCGATGCAGGCGGATGGAGACCTTCATGCTCTGGAAGGGTCGCAGACAAAGCAACAATGTCGAGGACGCGCGCGGCGGCGGCGGGCTGGGCGACGGGGCGGGAGGCAGCTTCGGCAGGCCGGGCGGCTTTCGCATCCCGATGGGACGCGGCGCGAGCGGCGGCGGCATCTCGGGCATCGTCATCCTCGTCATCCTCTTCTTCGTGCTTAGGGCCTGCGGCATCGATCCGCTCGAGCTGCTGTCGCAGGGCCAGTCCGCGAACCCGGGCGGCGACGGCCAGGTCAGCGAAGGCCAGGCTCCGGCCAGCGACGAGATGAAGCAGTTCGTCGGCACGGTGCTGGCCGAAACGGAGGACGTGTGGAACGGCATCTTCAAGGCCGAGGGCCAGACCTATGAAGAGCCGAAGCTGACGATGTTCAGCGGCGCCATCTCGTCGGCCTGCGGCTACGCGACATCCGCGTCCGGCCCGTTCTACTGCCCCAACGACCGTAAGGTCTATCTCGACACCGCCTTCTTCGATCAGCTCGAGCGGCAGTTCGGCGCGTCTGGCGACTTCGCGCAGGCTTATGTCATTGCCCACGAGGTTGGACACCATGTCCAGAATCTCACCGGCATCCTGCCGAAGTTCAACGAAGCGCGCCAGGGCATGTCGGAAGCCGACGCGAACGCCATGTCGGTGCGGGTCGAATTGCAGGCCGACTGTTTCGCTGGCGTGTGGGGCCATTTCACGGACCAGAAGGGAATTCTGGAAAAGGGCGACCTGCAGGAGGCGCTCAACGCAGCCACGCAGATCGGCGATGATACGCTGCAGAAGCGCAGCCAGGGCTACGTCGTGCCCGAAAGCTTCAACCATGGCACCAGCGCGCAGCGGTCGAAATGGTTCTCGGCGGGTTTCAAGAGCGGAAAGCTGTCGGACTGCGATACGTTCAACAACCCTGTGTAAACGAACCGTATAGACCGTCGCTAAACTTGGGCCTTCGGCCGCGCAGGTCCGTTAAACCGTCGATGATATTGCTTTCCCCGATCAATCCGGGGAGCTGTCATGACGAGCATGGCCAGACGTTTCATTCGCGACGAGCGCGGCAACTACGCCATGATGACCGCCGTCCTGATCCTGCCTCTGATCCTCGGCACGGGACTGGCCATCGATGCCTCCAACATCTCGCGCAAGCACAATGAATTGCAGCAGGCCGCGGACGCCGCCGTGCTGGCCATAGCGCGCGAGGGCGAGGCGCTTACCGACGAGAAGGCCGCCAAGATCGCGCAACAGTTTTTGGCCGGCAATTTCGACCTCACGCTCACCAATATCAACATCACGCGACGGGGCACACGCGTCGACCTCGGTGTCGATTCGCGCACAAGCCTTGCTTTCGGCGGCGCTGTCGGCCGCGCCACCTGGCCGGTCGTCGCGACATCGTCCGCGGACATCGCCTACGCCAAATACGAAATCGGCCTGGTCCTCGACACCACCGGCTCCATGGCGGGCGGCAAGATTGCTTCGTTAAAAGACGCGGCCACCGGCTTGATCGATGACCTCTCGGCCTCGACTCCTCCCGAACGCTTGAAAATGGCGATGGTGCCCTTTGCGGCGTTTGTCAACGTAGGCCCCCAATATGCCCCTAGCTTCGACAAAAAAGGAAAAGTCGACAAAAAGACAGGCGCGTGGTGGCTGGACATCGAAGGCAAAACAAAAATCGAACAGGTCGAACTCAAGGATGGGACGAGCCGCTTCGAGGTGTATAACAATATCGGCCGGAAATGGCCCGGTTGCGTTGAAACTCGCGCTCCAGACAAAAAGAATGCCTACGATGTGGCCGATATCGCGCCCGTAGCAAAAAAACCCGAAACGCTTTTCGTACCGGCCTTGAGCATCGACGAAGGCGACAATCCCGCGCTTTACGGCAATTCCTACATCGTCTCCGCACTGGATCCCGTGGACAAGAGCGTTCCGGCAAAGATCGCGAAGACCGCGAAATACGGCGTTCAGGACATCCTTGGCGTCGATGTACTGACGCCTGTGACCCTCGGAACTACCGCGGAAACGAAAGGGCCGGGCGCCGGCTGCAACAGCCAGCCGATTACGCCGCTCACAAGCGACCTCTCAATCCTGCGCGCGAGCGTCGGCAAATTGAACGCAGCCGGCAATACCAACATACTCGAGGGCGTCATGTGGGGTTGGCGGGTCCTGTCCCCGCGCGAACCCTTCACCGAAGGAAAGCCTGCGGCGGAAGACCTCAGAAAGATCATGATCGTCCTTACCGACGGCAAGAACGAGATCGGCGTCAGGCCCAACCCGTTGGGCTCGAACTACTCCAGTTTCGGCTTCCTGGTCGATGGCCGGCTCGGCGTCACCAGCGCGGGCGCGCCCACTGCGAACGACCTGATGAACGACAAGACCTTGGCGGCCTGCAACAACGCCAAGGCCGACGGAATTGAAATCTTCACCATCCGTCTGGAGGAGCCGGATATGGCGACCGGCTATATGCTCAAGGACTGCGCCACCGACGAGGCGCACTTCATCGACGTGCCTTCGCGAACGCAACTCGACGAAGCCTTCAAGGTGATCCAGGATCGCATCGTGCGGATCAGGATAGCGTCCTGATCCGCACCTCTACCGCTCGGCGACGCCCGGCTCACCGCGCCGCTCGTGGATCAGATTGACGAAGCGCCGGAACAGATAGTGCGAATCCTGCGGGCCGGGCGAGGCCTCTGGGTGATGCTGGACCGAAAACACCGGCTTGCCGGTGACCGCGATGCCGCAATTCGAGCCGTCGAACAGCGACACGTGTGTCTCCTCGACGCCGTGCGGCAGCGTATCGCCATCGACCGCGAAACCGTGGTTCATCGACACGATCTCGACCTTGCCGGTCGTATGGTCCTTGACCGGGTGGTTGGCGCCGTGGTGGCCCTGGTGCATCTTCATCGTCCTGGCCCCGACCGCCAGCGCCAGCATCTGGTGGCCGAGGCAGATGCCGAAGACCGGAATGTCCGTTTCGAGCAGGTCCTGGATCACCGGAACCGCATAGTCGCCGGTCGCCGCCGGGTCGCCCGGGCCGTTGGACAGGAAGATGCCGTCCGGCTCGAAAGCCAGGATATCCTCGGCGCTCATCGACGCCGGCACGACGGTGACTTTCGCGCCGAGCCCGGAGATCAGCCGCAGGATGTTGCGCTTCACGCCATAGTCGATCGCCACGACATGCATGGTCGGCGCGTCCTGCTCGCCATAGCCGTCATTCCAGATCCACGGCGTCTCGCTCCAGACGGCGGATTGGCCCGAAGTCACGTCCCGGGCCAGATCGAGGCCGAGAAGACCCGACCAGGCCCTCGCGCGCGCCTTCAGGTTCTCAACATCGAACTTGCCGTCCGGCGCATGAGCGATCACCGCGTTCGGCGCGCCCTTCTGCCGGATCAGCGCCGTGAGCGCGCGGGTGTCGACGCCGCTGATCGCCACGATGCCGCGCCGCTTGAGCCATGCGTCAAGATCGCCCGCCGCGCGGTAGTTCGACGGACGGGTGACATCGGCGCGAAGGACAGCGCCGACCGCGCCCGCGCGAGCCGCCGGGTTCAGGTCCTCGACGTCCTCGTCGTTGACGCCGATATTGCCGATATGCGGGAAGGTGAAGGTCACGATCTGCCCCGCGTAGGACGGATCGGTCAGGATTTCCTGGTAGCCGGTCAGGGCGGTGTTGAAACACACTTCCGCCACCGCGCTGCCGACCGAGCCGAGGCCCCTGCCCTCGATGACCGTGCCATCCGCCAGCACGAGGAGGGCCGTCGGATCGTCCGTCGTCCAGGGGGCGGTCGGCGCAGCCATTGTCTCTCCTTCGCCAGCCGGCGCTTGAACCCAAGCCCGGGTCGGGCCATATGGCGCGAGCCATGCCGCAGTTCGAGGCGCAAGCCGGTACGGCGGCGGTTCCTATTCCAATCCGTGCAAGGTCAGGCCTCTACGGCAAGGCCCCTGCCGGGTCAACGCGCGCCGCTTGATTTCAGAATTTGGATCGGAAAAGGACAACGACAATGCGCCAGACTCTTACGGACGCTCTGAAGTCGGCCCGCAAGGCGCAGGACAGGGAGCGCGTATCGACGCTCGGCATGGTCAGCGCGGCGATCCAGGATCGCGACATCGCCAATCGCGGCGTCGGCAAGCCGCCGGCCGGCGACGAGGAAATCCTGCAGATCCTCGCCAAGCTCGTGAAGCAGCGCGAGGAATCGGCGCTGGCTTTTGAACAAGGCGCGCGGCCTGAACTCGCGGAAAAGGAACGCTCCGAGATCGCGATCATCCGCGCCTACATGCCGACGCAGATGAGCGACGACGAGGCGCGCGAAGCCTGCAAGACCGTGATCGCCGAACTCGGCGCCTCGGGCCTGCGCGATATGGGCCGCGTTATGGCGGCGCTGAAGGACAAGTTCGCCGGCCGGATGGATTTCGGCAAGGCGAGCGGGGTCGTGAAATCGCTGCTGCAGTGATCGCCGTTCAGTACTTGGCGGCGGCGTAGCCGAAGAACTGGTCGAGGAACTGGCCGTATGTCAGGCCGCCGGTGCGCGGCAGGTTCATGCTCTTGCCCCATGTGTAGATCGGAATCAGGATCGCGTCCTCCTTCTTGGCCGGGATCGCGCAGGAACCGACCATCACCACCACATGGTTGCCGGCGATCGGCGCGGAGGGAATGCCGGAATCGATGCAGCTCGCGTTGATCCTCAGGATCACGTGAAAGCCGTCGGCATATTTCTGGACGGCATTCTTGAACATATCCGTCTTGTCGAAGATGTTGGTGATCCCCTCCTCGCTGACGACCTCGGAGAAGCCCGCCTTCTTCATCCATGATTCGATTTCGCCGAGCGTCGAGCTCGACGAGTAATTGTCGTTTTCGTCGTGAAAATCCATCATCCAGTTCTCGGAATCGCGGATGCTGGCGAGCATCACCCAGTCGCCCTGGGCGACCGTCGTCGGGCAGGTGGCCTTCAGGAGGTCGTCGTCGGGCGCGATCTTCCAGTCGCCGATCATCCCGACGCCGAGGTTGAAAAGCCGCGTCGCGGCGCTGACATAGGTGAAGGGCCGCGCCCGCATGATTTCGAAGGCGATCGACGCCGGCCCGCATATGCCTGCCTTGGTCCCCTGGTTGATCAGATAGGGGTTCGCGACCCTGTCGCGCAGATCCTTGGAAACCTTGGCGCGATCGAGCGTCTTGAACGCCTGCAGCGAGCCCTTGTCGAAAATGTCGAGCGCGTCGAGCGCCTGCTGCTTGGACATTCAAATCTCCCAAGGTTGAAGACTGGGAAAGCGCTCGCCGGCGCAAAGACTGTCCGCCCGACCATGCCCGGAAATTCGCAACCGGACAATGACAAAGGAAGAGCGGCGGCCATCGATGATCGCGTCGCGCCATGACGCGGGCACCGGCTTCGCGCTATAGACGAGGCGCGGAGCGGACTCCCGGTCCGCGAACCGGCAGCCCTGGAGACGACCGACATGAGCGAGCGGACCTGGTCAAAGCGCAGCCTCGCCGCGCAGGCGCTCGGCAAGATCGACCCGGCGACGCGGGCGATCATTCCGCCGATCCATGTCGCCACGACCTATCTGCGCGATGCCGACAACGGATATTCCTCGGGATTCGTCTACGGACGGCCGGACAATCTGACGGTTCGCGAGGCCGAAAGCGTCATCGCCATGCTGGAGGATGCGGGCGCCGGCGCGCTGCTGTTCGGCTCCGGCATGGCGGCCGCCACGACGCTGTTCCAGACGCTCTCGCCGGGGGATCATGTGGTCGCGTCGAAGGTGATGTATTGGGGCCTGCGCAAATGGCTGCAGACGGAGGCGACGCGCTGGGGCGTCGCCGTCGACTTCGCGGAGACGGACGATCTGGCGGCGCTGAGAAGCGCGGTCAGGCCCGGGGCGACGAAGCTGGTCTGGATCGAGACCCCGTCCAACCCGCTGTGGACGATCACCGACATCGCCGCGGCGGCCGGGATCGCCCACGCCGCCGGCGCGAGGCTCGCGGTCGACTCGACCTGCGCCTCGCCGGTCCACACGCGGCCGCTGACGCTCGGCGCCGACATCGTCATGCACGCGGCGACCAAGGTTCTGAACGGCCATTCCGACGTCGTCGCTGGCGTCCTTTGCGCCCGGGAGGCGGACGAATTCTGGGATCGCGTGCGGGGACTGCGCAGCGCGAGCGGCTGCATCCTCGGGCCGTTCGAGGCTTATCTGCTGATGCGCGGCCTGCGCACCCTTCATCTCAGGCAGGAGCGGCAATCGGCCTCGGCGATGATGCTGGCGGAGAGGCTGACGGCGCACCCTTGTGTCGCCCGCGTGCTTTACCCCGGCCTGCCGCAGCATCCCGGCCACGACATCGCCGCGCGGCAGATGGAGAATGGCTTCGGATCCATGCTGTCGATCCAGGTGATCGGCGGCGAGACGGCGGCGATCGGCGCGGCGGCCAAGGTCGGCCTCTACAAGCGCGCCACGTCGCTCGGCGGCGTCGAGAGCTTGATCGAACACCGCGCCTCGATCGAAGGCCCGGGCTCCCCCTGCCCGCCCGACCTTCTGCGCCTGTCGACCGGGATCGAGGATGCCGACGATCTCTTCGCCGACCTCGACGCGGCGTTGCTGACCGCGCATCGCTGACCGACCTATTCGGCCGGGCGGGGCAGCGGTTCCGGCGGACACTGGCCCCTGCGCCGCTCGACGGCGTAGGATGCGACGGCGACGCCGACGGCAATGACCATCGCGAACGCGCCGGCGAGCGGCAGGCTGCGGTAGCCGAGGCCGCCATTGAGCATCGCCGCGCCAAGCGAGACGGCCAGCGCGATCCCGACGTTGAAGCCGGCGGGGATCAGCGACGACGCCAGGCTCGGCGCATCGTTCGTCCAGCGCAGGATGCGGGTCTGGATCGGCGTGCCGATGGCGAAGTTGAGGCCTCCCCACAGGAAGATCGCGGCGACCATCGGCAGCGGATAGGGGCTCACCGCATAGATCAGCGCGAGAACGGCGGCCTGCAGCGAAAGCATGCCGATCAGCGACGGCATCAGCTTCCAGTCGGCGAGCCGCCCACCGAGGAACACGCCGAGCGTCGCGCCGACGCCGTTGAGCAGCAGCACCCACGGCACGGTCGCCGCGTCCAGGCCCGTCACGTCCTCCAGCAGCGGCGTGATGTAGGTGTAGACCCCGAACTGCCCGATCATCAGCATCAGCATGACGATCAGGCAGGTCCAGACCTGCTGGCGGCCGAGCACCCGCACCTCGCGCATGAAGGCCGTGGGCCGCGTCGCCGCGCCGGTTCCGTAAGGAACGAGCGCCGCGACGGCGATCGTCGCGACGACCCCGAGCGCGCACATCGCCCAGAACGTCGCTCGCCAGCCCCAGACGCCGCCGATCGCCGACCCGGCCGGGACGCCGATCACGTTGGAGACCGTCAGGCCCGACAGGATCAGCGCCACCGCCATGCCGCGCTGGTCCTCCCGCACGAGGCCGACCGCCACCACCATGGCGACGCCAAAATAGGCGCCGTGGGCGACCGCCGTCGCGACGCGCAGGGCAAGCATCGATGCGAAATCGGGCGCGAGCGCGCAAGCCGCCTGTCCGGCCGTGAAGACGACCGTGAGCAGGATGAGCAAGGTCCGGCGCGACAGCCTGGCGGTGGCGAGCGTCAGCAAGGGGCCGCCGACCGCGATGCCGACGGCATAGCCTGAAACGAGTATCCCGGCAGTCGGCACGGATATGCGCAGGCCTGCAGCCACTTGCGGCAGGACGCCGGCGATGACGAACTCCGTCGTGCCGAAGGCGAAGGCGGCGATGAACAGGGCGATCAGGGGAAGCGACATGGTTCGACGCCGGAAGGCGATCCTCGATTGTGTGCGCCTCAGACCATGGACCGGCGAGGCGGGCAATCGAGAAATGAGTGGCGACCGATCAGATTTTTTGGCTGGTCAGCCCGCGCGCAGGCGGCTGCCCGTCAGAAGCCCGGCCTCTTCCAGCACGGGAAAGGCCATCGCGGCCAGCAGCGAGTTGATCTGCTTCAGGTCGCAGATGGTGTCGAGATGGATCGAACTCGTCTCGATGCTCTTCGACGCGCCTTCGCGTAGCCGGCCGAAATAGCTCTGGCTCGCCTGCTTTTTCCAGCGTGCGCAGGCTGTCCTTTTCCTGGACCAGTTGCCGCTCCACGCCGGTCCGCACCATACGGGTGGCAAAGAGCAGCAGCGCGACCGCCCCGGCAAGATGGATCAGGACGACCGACCCGCTCATGCCGCCGCTTTCGACGCGACGAAGGCGCGGAGCGTAGGCCCGGTCAGGCTGGGATGGGTGTAATTTTCTAGCATCGCATGTCCTGCATTATATTATCCGGCTAATATCTTATGTCCGTCGGTCGCGCCTGCCGGGGAGCGACGCGCCATGTCGGCAATGGCGTGAGACTGTGTCTTTCGCGCCATATGGCGACATAGGCCACCTAAGCTTCATGATAGCTCCATGCCCGTCCGAGCCGAACGAGGCGGCCAAACGTCTGACGCTCATTCAAGCCATCAAGAATATTCGGATAATTACCTGAATACGTTACAAAAACTTAATATTGGCATTCAGTTTCGGTTCATTCTCGAAGGCCTAGGTATGACGCATCGACAGCCAAGGAGTACACGCCATGAAACGCCTCGTTCTTTCCGCCATCGCCCTTTCGATGCTCGCCATCCCGAGTGTCGGCGCCCAGGCCGCGCCTTTCAACGCCGGCCGCAACGCGTCCACGCCGAACGTCCAGCTGGTCGCCAAGAAGGATGTCGTCCGCAAGCGGGTCGTCGTCAAGAAGAACGGCAATGTCAGCAGGAAGGTCGTGCGCAAGTCGAGCTTCAGGCAGGGCCAGCGCTATTCGAGCTGGAAGAGCCATCAGGCGATTCGCGACTACAGCCGCTACGGCCTGCGCCGCCCAGCCCGGGGCCAGGAATGGATCCGCGTCGGCAATGACTACCTGCTCGTGAGCATCGCGACCGGCGTCATCGCAGGTTTGTTCGCGGCGAACTGATCGACGGATCGGTCAGAAGGAAGGGCGGCTTCCGAGGGCCGCCCTTTATTGACCGGCATTCAGCCGACCCTCTCGCTTTTCATCGTCTCCCGCATGAAATGGCGCAGCACCGCGTTGATTCTGGTCTGGTAGCCTTTGCCGCTCGCCTTGAAGAAATCGAGCACATCCGCGTCCAGGCGGATCGACACGGCGTTCTTCGATACGGGATAGACGACGGTCGCCTTTGACCAGTCGATGTTTTTAGAATTCTGCCAATCGGGATCGTCGCGCATCTGCGCTTCGATGTCGGCATCGGTCATGGCGTCGAACTTTGCCCAATCGCTCTGGGTTTCGCCGGCGGCAACCATGCGACGGATTTCATCCGCCGAATATCTGACGATGTTTTCTTTATTCATTTTTGTCCGCCGGCCAAGCTGAAATTATCCTGCACCGGCCCTCTCTTATTACATAGATAATGACGATCGTTCGATTGAACGATCTGCAGATCGCCTGGATACGGGCCTCTCCCTGTTGTGGAGACGGCTCTTCGTGTGCCGCTCGCTGCAAGCCTGTGAAAAGCGGGTACGCTCCGCGTTGCGGGTCGTCAGGACGACGCCCAATCCTTATATGAGGCTGAACCGAGCCAGCCAATGCGCTTTCCACCTTCATTTCTCGACGAAATACGCGACCGCGTTCCGATTTCCTCGGTGGTCGGCGCGCGCGTCTCGTGGGACAAGCGAAAGACCAACGCGGCGCGCGGCGATTATTGGGCCTGCTGCCCGTTCCACGGCGAGAAATCGCCGTCGTTCCATTGCGAGGACCGCAAGGGCCGCTATCACTGCTTCGGCTGTGGCGTGACGGGCGATCATTTCAAATTCCTGACCGAACTCGACGGACTCGGATTTCCCGAGGCCGTCGAGCGCATCGCCGGCCTGGCCGGCGTGCCGATGCCCGCGCGCGACGAGCAGGAGGAGGCCCGGGACCGCGAGCGCGCCAGCTTGCATGACGTGATGGAAATGGCGACGGCCTTCTTCCAGCGGCAATTGCAGTCGGCGGTCGGCGCCAGGGCGCGGGCGTACCTGCGCGACCGCGGATTGGCGCAGTCGACCCAGCAGAAATTCCGCCTCGGCTTCGCGCCAGACAGCCGCAACGCGCTGAAGGAACATCTTGCCGGCAGGAACGTGGCGAAGGACCAGATCGAAGCCTGCGGGCTCGTCCGGTTCGGCGACGACATTCCGGTCTCCTACGACTGGTTCCGCGACCGGATCATGTTTCCGATCGAGGATTCACGCGGCAGGGTCATCGCCTTCGGCGGGCGCGCCATGTCGTCGGAGGTCTCGGCGAAATACATGAACTCGCCCGACACCGAACTCTTCCGCAAGGGCATGGTGCTCTACAATCTCGCGCGCGCCCGCAAGGGGCTGGCCAAGGACGCCGCCATCATCGCCGTCGAGGGCTATATGGACGTGATTGCGCTCGACCAGGCGGGCTTCGCCAACGTGGTCGCGCCGCTCGGCACGGCGCTGACCGAGAACCAAATCGACCTGCTCTGGCGTCTGTCGCCCGAGCCGGTTCTCTGCTTCGACGGCGACCAGGCCGGCCTGCGCGCGGCATGGCGCGCCGCCGATCTGATCCTCCCCGCCGTCCAGCCGGGCCGCACCGCCCGCTTCGCCCTGTTGCCGGACGGAAAGGACCCGGACGATCTGGTCAAGGCGGAGGGCGCGACAGCCTTCCGCGCCGTGCTCCAGGAGGCGCGGCCGCTCTCGGAACTGCTGTGGCTCCGCGAAACTTCCGGCGGAATCTTCGATACGCCCGAGCGGCGGGCCGATCTCGAACGGAGGCTGCGCGAACTGACCGGGCGAATTCGCGACGAGAGCGTGCGTTACCATTATGCGCAGGACATGCGGGAACGCGTCCTGGCGTTTTTCGGGCCGACGCGGACCCGCCAGGGACCCGCTATTCGCGGTCGCAACGGTCAGCCGGCCGATCGCCGGGGCCAAGCTTCGGAGCGGATCGCCGTGTCCGACAGCCTCGCGCGATCCGCCATGGTCAAGCGCGTCGGCGGCTCCATGCCGCTGCGCGAGACCGCGATCCTGGTCGGGCTCGTCAGCCATCCGCTGCTGATCGACGAGCATTTCGAGCAGGTCGAAGCGTTGGAACTGCTCCATCCCGATCTGCGGCGTCTGCATGCCGCGATCATCGATGCGGTGGCCCATGGCGGGGCCGGCGACGTCGAGACGTTGCGCGAGCGCATCGTGGCGGGGGGTCTGGATGAGATATGGGACCGCTCCGTCGCCCTGGTTCGCCGAGCCCGGCTTTGGCCCCTGCTTGAAGGCGCGGCGATGGAGGACGCGCGCGACGCCTTCGCCCAGGCGCTGCACTTGCAGCACAGCGCAGGCGCATTACATAGGGAATTGAGATTGGCCCAGACCGCCCTGGACGCCGATCCGTCAGAGCAGAACTATCACCATTTCATCGAAATCCAGTCGCAGTTTCACGACCTGCATGCGACCGAGGCGTTGATCGAAGGCTTCGGAATACCCTCCGGACGAATCGAAAAGGCGTAAACCAGCCGCGAAGGGTTTCAATTGATTCGCTTTTTTAACGCGAATCATGTGACAGCCGGTTGACGTTTCGCATGATTATCGGGATCAGGACGATTCGATCATCCGGCGCTTCCAGGCGCTGGTATATCGCCGAAATGCGCGATCGGGACTCGACGGGACCCATAGCCGCTCCACCTAGCAAGATTACCCGAAGTCGGAACGAAAGCAAAGGGGCTGGTCTGGCGGCCTGATGGAATGGACGGGGCCTTCGCCCCGCACTCACAGGCGCACGGCACGGCGCGACAGGAGACGACGAACAATGGCAAAGCCAGAAAAAGAAGAAGGCGAGCCGGAACGCGAGGCTGCCACCGACGGTCCGTTGCTCGACCTTTCCGATGACGCTGTCAAGAAGATGATCAAGACCGCCAAGAAGCGCGGCTACGTGACCATGGACGAACTGAATTCCGTGCTGCCCTCCGAGGAGGTGACATCGGAGCAGATCGAGGACACCATGTCGATGCTCTCCGACATGGGCATCAATGTCGTCGAGGACGACGAGACCGGCGAGGAAGCCGAGGCGCCCGCGGCCGCCGATGCCGAGGAAGAGGCAACCGAACTCGCCGAGCAGACCGGCACTGCGGTCGCCGCGGCCGCGACGAAGAAGGAGCCGACCGACCGCACCGACGACCCTGTGCGCATGTACCTGCGCGAGATGGGCTCGGTAGAACTCCTGTCGCGCGAGGGCGAGATCGCCATCGCCAAGCGCATCGAGGCCGGCCGCGAGACGATGATCGCCGGCCTGTGCGAGAGCCCCCTCACCTTCCAGGCGATCATCATCTGGCGCGACGAACTGAACGACGCCAAGATCTTGCTGCGCGAGATCATCGATCTTGAAGCGACCTATGCCGGCCCGGAGGCCAAGCAGGCCCCGGCGGTCGACCGCGCCGAGGAGGCCGAGAAGGCCAAGGAGGCCGACGACCAGCGCGGCCGCCGCCCCGCCACGCGCGACGACGACGACATCACCAACGTCGGCGGCGACATGCGCGGCATCGAGGAAGACGAGGAGGAAGACGACGAGGCTTCGCTGTCGCTGGCCGCGATGGAAGCGGAACTGCGCCCGCAGGTCATGGAACTGCTCGACGCCATCGCCGACACCTACAAGAAGCTGCGCAAGTTGCAGGACCAGCAGGTCGAGAACCGGCTGACCTCGGCCGGCACGCTCTCGCCGAGCCAGGACAGACGCCTGAAAGAGCTCAAGGACCAGCTCATCAAGTCGGTCAAGTCGCTGTCGCTCAACAACGCCCGCATCGAGGCGCTGGTCGAGCAGCTCTACGACATCAACAAGCGGCTCGTGCAGAACGAGGGCAAGCTGCTGCGGCTGGCCGAAAGCTACGGCGTGCGGCGCGACGAATTCCTGCGCGAGTACCAGGGTTCCGAGCTGGACACATCGTGGGGCGCCCGCGTCGGCGCGCTGACCACGCGCGGCTGGAAGGAGTTTTCCCGCAACGAGACGACGACGGTCGGGTCGCTGCGCGGCGAGATCCAGAATCTCGCCACCGAAACCGCGATCTCGATCTCGGAATTCCGCAAGATCGTCAACCAGGTCCAGAAGGGCGAGCGCGAGGCTGCGATCGCCAAGAAGGAGATGGTCGAGGCCAATCTGCGCCTCGTCATATCGATCGCCAAGAAATACACCAACCGCGGCCTGCAGTTCCTCGACCTCATCCAGGAAGGCAACATCGGCCTGATGAAGGCGGTCGACAAGTTCGAGTACCGCCGGGGTTATAAGTTCTCGACCTATGCGACCTGGTGGATCCGCCAGGCGATCACGCGTTCGATCGCCGACCAGGCGCGCACCATCCGCATCCCGGTCCACATGATCGAGACGATCAACAAGATCGTCCGCACCTCGCGCCAGATGCTGCACGAGATCGGCCGCGAGCCGACGCCGGAGGAGTTGGCCGAGAAGCTCGCCATGCCGCTGGAGAAGGTGCGCAAGGTGCTGAAGATCGCCAAGGAGCCGATCAGCCTCGAAACGCCGGTCGGCGACGAGGAGGACAGCCACCTCGGCGATTTCATCGAGGACAAGGGCGCGATCCTGCCGATCGACGCGGCGATCCAGGCCAATCTGCGCGAGACCACCACGCGGGTGCTGGCGTCACTCACGCCGCGCGAGGAGCGCGTGCTGCGCATGCGCTTCGGCATCGGCATGAACACCGACCACACGCTGGAGGAAGTCGGCCAGCAGTTCTCGGTGACGCGCGAGCGCATCCGCCAGATCGAGGCCAAGGCGCTGCGCAAGCTCAAGCACCCTAGCCGGTCAAGGAAGCTGCGGAGCTTTCTGGATAGTTGATCGGAGGCGCAAGTGTTTCGTTCACTTGCCATTCAGGCGACGCGTGGTTATCTTAAACGTTCGACGATGTCGCCGGAGGCAGACATGACTCTCTTCAGGACCATTCTTCTTGTCGCCATCGCATTGATGATGGTTTCGGGCGTTGCCATGGCGGATCCGCCGATGGCGGCGGTTTGACGAGACGTGCACGTTTAACTTTGTTGGGGCTGCGCAATTTTCGTCTAATTTAACACGATCGCGTTTCGGCGATAGCCGGGTTAAGCCGCAGGCGTCACATCGTCATGCGATTAGCCAGAGATTGTGCTTCCTCAAGAAGAGGATCCAATTCCTCACGCAAAGTCGGGGTGACGGACTCAGGATATTTTTCGACGATCGATTTGGCCACGTTAAGCGCGCCGATCTCTTTGCGCAGTTGATCAAGGATCCATGCGTTTGCGTCTCTGCCCGCGATTGGGAAGTCTTGGATTCTCGACTGTGCATAAAGGGCGAAGACCCGCATATGCTCCGCTCGTTCGGCTTGACTATTTCCAGCGCCTAATTTCACGTCAAGGCAGCCGTAGTCTGCATTGGCGATCTGCTCGGCATAGAGGTTTACCTTGCGGAGATTGGCGCGCGCCAATGATGGATGTCGGATTGCGCGTAACGTGAACACCGCTTTTGATAGAAGCAGGACGTTGCTCAGCATCATCTCGTCGGTCGTCGCTCCATCCGGGCAAATCTGGGGATAATCCGCATCCTTTGCGAAGTTCGAGCCGACCAGATCGACGTGGCTGCCTTCGAATGCCTGCTCATAGACCTTCCTGACGCGCGGAATCGAGTTGAGAAGGTCGATCACCTGTTCCGTCTTGGCGAGATGGTTCTTGACCACGGACAAAGGCTGTACCGGATCGCGGCGGAATAGCGATTCATAAAGCAGGTATTGCGCATTATGGACCCTCAGCCGAAACCATTTGGCTATCGCTTTTTCAGCGTCGCTGACTTGCCCGGACGCCTGCGCGGACGTTTCGTAGGCAGTCTGCCAGGCTTCCAGAACCTCGATCGCATCGAGTTCCTGATGATCGAGTTGCAGAAGCGCGGCGTAGAGAAGCGCCAGATAGGGGCGTTGTCTATCCATGAATCCGGCGAACTCGGCAGAACCGTGCGGGTCAGGATTTTTTCTTGAACAGAGGTTGTTCTTGTCCACCAGCTGCGGAATGCGGCTGGCGTGTATTTTCAAATCGCTTGCAAAGTTTTTGAACTTCTCTTTGAAGTCTTTCAATAAGCTGGCCAATGCGTCGGCCGTTCGCGTTGAAGATAGATTGCCGGCTGTGGCGGACGTTTGCATTCCACCAGGCCAGTCATTAGACATCGCGTAGAGTTCAGAGATGACAGTCCTGAGCGAAAGGATTTCCGAGCGTCCGTATTTGACGTCCTTTGTCGCCGTGTTCAGCATCCTGATGCAGCCAATATAATTGTTGAGGCTGCTGTCGAAAAAAATGCTCGCGGCCCAGATCGACGCGACCCGCTGCTTCGCCTGAAACAACGGCGCGCCGGCAGGCTTGTCCGCGTAAAGGGCGGCGAGATCCGCGCTGATACGCTTAGCATCCGCTTTCATATATGCGTTCAGATCACCCAGGATTCTGAAGCCGTATTCCTCGCCTGAGCATTGGTCGCCACAACCAGGTGAAATGTTGTTGTAGGGAAGGATATTGTTGGGTTGCTCTGTCGACTTTCCGCCGTCCGCCGACGCCCCCGCAAGTTTGAGGGCGACGCCGCCCGCGTCGAAGGATGCGCCTTTCAGAAGGTCGAACAGGGACGTGGAGCTCGATCCGACTAGGAAAAGCAGGATGAGGGCGATCCCCTCGATCTTCTGCGGCATCGACATGTCCTTGCCGCTTTTCAGAAAGTAGATGCTGCGAAGCCAGAGGGCGAGCACCGCGCCGAACACGATACCAAGCACGCATTGGGAAAACCAAGTGTGGTTGAAGTAGTCATACCACCGGTAGAGAGCAACGAACTCGCGGAACCGAACGAAGGCCAGGATGAACATGAACACGAGCAACAGGGCCGCCAGCACGAAAGAGAACGTCCAAAGGGCAACGTTTTTAACCTCGGCGTAACGTTCATGAATCCGCAGGCTTTCGCCCTGTCTGATTGCCCCACGCGTTTTCGCGGTCGGGTCGACCAGCAGGAGGAGCGATGTTCCCGACCATCCGAGTGTCGCGAAAAATATGAACCAGACCATCACGCCTTCCGGATGCGATCTCTAAAACAAGCTGGCTTTTCGGCGTCCGCGCATCAAAGATTGCGTCTGCACAACCGCTTTGTCAACGCAAGTGGCGCATCGCCGGACCCGATCCATGCCTCCCAGCGTAACGATCACGCTCCAAACCGCCGGCCCCGGCCTGTACGAATTCACCGACCAGGTCGTCCGCTTCGTCCGCGATGCCAACACCGAAACTGGCCTGCTGACCCTGTTCGTGCGCCATACCTCGTGCTCGCTGCTGATCCAGGAAAACGCCGATCCCGACGTGCGGCGCGACCTCGACGCGTTCTTCCGGCGTCTCGCACCCCCGGCCGACGATCCCTCGATGCGCTATCTCGTCCATCGCGACGAGGGTCCCGACGACATGCCGGCTCACATCAAGGCCGCGCTCACGGCGGTCTCGCTCTCGATCCCGATCGGCGGCGGACGGTTGGCCCTCGGCAGGTGGCAGGGCATCTACCTGTTCGAGCACCGAAGCCGTCCGCACGGCCGCGAAATCGTCTTGCATATCGGTCCGTAAAGCCTCTGGTCTCGGCGCTTTCCAGCCCCTATTTTCGGCTCCAGCACGGAGAGCGGGTCATGTCATTTCTGAAGCGATTGTTCGGCGGCGGCGAGACGGGAGCGCCGGCCGCCGGCGAGCCGAAACCGGTTGGCCAGGCCGTGGAGCATGACGGCTTCACCATCCAGGCGACGCCCTACAAGGCCGAAGGCCAGTTCCAGACCTGCGGCGTCATCTCGAAGATGATCGACGGCGTCGCCAGGCAGCATCGGTTCGTGCGCGCCGACCGCTTTTCGTCGGAGACAGAGGCGGCCGACATGGCGCTCAAGAAGGGCCAGCAGATCGTCAACGAACAAGGCGACCGGGTTTTCATCTGAGCGTGGCGGCCGGGTGGATCAAATCGGCGAGCGTGCGCGATGCCGAACCCGATCGGAGCCGAGCCCGGTCTCGTCGAGCAGACCCCGGCGCTTGGCGTCGTAATAATAGCCCGTCTGGTAGAGGCGGTCGGCCCGGCGCGGGTCGCCGTTGGCGACCACGAAGGCGCCGCGCAGATATTTGACGGAGTATTTCAGATTGGTCTCGGCATCGAGAAGGCCGCGCGCGTCGCCGGTGTAGCCCATGCCGCGCGCGGTCGCGTGCTTGATCTGCATCAGGCCCCAATGACCGTGGTTTGTCGCCGCCGGATTGAAGTTGCTTTCGCGTTTCACCACGGAGCGCACCAGGTCGACCGGCACCTCGTAGACGGCGGCGTATTTCTGGATCAGTTCGTCGACTTCGCCGCGCAGTCCGCTCCCGGCATAGCTCGACGGCGTGATCGCGTCGACGACGGTCGAGGTCGTGGCGACGGCCTTCGCGACGATCGCGTTGCCCGTGTCGGCGATGGCGTCGGCGACCTTTTGCGGCACGGTCGCATCATGGACCGACGGGACCGGCGGCTGGGAGACGGGCTGGATCGTCGGGAGCGGGGTCCCGGGCGGTTGCGTCGTCACCGACGCCAATTGCGATGTCGCATCCGTGGAGGCGGCGATTTGCGGCGAGCCGTAGGGCAACACGGCCATCGACTGAGGCAGATCGAAGCCGGGCGGCGCGACGAAATCGAAGGCTGCGGTGGCGCCGTCGGGATCGGCTGCCGCTGTCTTCAACGGCTGGGTCGACGCGCATCCGCAAAGCGCCGCGACAACGAGCGCGATGCCGAAGGACGAGATTTGCAAGCCTGGCGTCAAAACATCCGCTGCCGTTCCGGTGGACGTTCAGCCGCTTTACAGAAGTTTAATGAATCGATCAATCCGCCAAAGCCAGGCGCGGCCTCATCGCGCCAAACCGCGTAATGGGATAGGATGAACCGTACGGAGGCGAGCATGGGCGAACGCCGGATCGGCGGGAATCACATCTTCAAAACGGCGATCGGCTGGATCGGCGTGGCATGGATCGGCGAACGCGTCAGTCATGTGCAGTTGCCGGAGCGCGACCGAGCCGCGACGCTGAAGCGGCTGCTGGCAAGGGGCGCATCGAAAGCCTGCGCCGGGCCGCCGGCCGCGATCGGACGCGTGGTTGCCTCGATCGAGCTTTACGCGCGCGGTGAGCGGATCGAGTTTTGGGATGTCGAGTTGGCCGCGCCTGAACGGGATCGATTCCAGGCGGCGATCCTGGCGCGGACACGCTTGCTGCGTCATGGCGAGACTACGACCTACGGCCAACTCGCCGCGGACGCAGGCTATCCCGGCATGGCGCGCGAGGCGGGACAGGCGTTGGGCGCCAATCCAGTCCCCCTCGTCGTGCCCTGCCACCGCGTGGTCGCCGCGGGCGGAAAGCTGGGCGGCTTTTCGGCGGCGGGCGGCATCGCGACTAAGCGTCTGCTTCTCGGACTGGAAAGAGCGCGGCCGCTCATGGTGAGCGATCAGTCGGCTTTCGCCTTTTAACCGTTCAAGATCGCGCGATCTCAATCGTCGTTAAACAGAAGATCGTCGTCCGGACTATGGTATTTGCACTCCAGAACCGGGCATTGCTGCCTATCGGAGGCGGGGATGTAGGACCGCTCGGCGAGTTCGCCCGCGCTGCAGAACGTCGTGTCGCGCACGAAGCGGCCGTAGAGCTGCGCGCCTGTTCCGCGCGTAGAGGCGTAGCGCATGATCGCCGCGCCGTCGCGCTCGATGGTTCCCTGGACTTTGTCGCACTCCATGCCGGTTGAGGTATAGCGCGTGATGGCATGGGCGTTGCTCGCCAGAATCGATAGCCCCAAGGCCAAGACAAACGTTTTCATGGCACACTCCAAAATTGTAGTGAGAATGATGCCAACCATCCTCGATAGTTTGAACATAGGGCGGACCGGCGCGCGAAAAAGGCTTGCTGCCGCCCGGCAAGTTCACGACGCGGTGAGCCACAGCTCGATCACCTCTTGTGTCAGAAGGGATACGGCTTCATTCAGCCGGATGCCGGAGGCGCCGACATATTCGTCCATATCTCGGCCGCGGAGCGCGCCGGAATGACGAGCCTCGTTGAGGGACAGAAGATCGGTTTCGAGATCGAGCAGGATCGCCGCACCGGCAAATCGTCGGCCGGCAAGCTCGCCAAGGCCTGAGGCTTTCGGATCCGATCGGACGGGCTGACGAGCGGCGCGCCGTCCCACTTTTTCTGTTGGCTTCAAGGCCTCGGACCTCAGGCGGACATCGGGACGACATTGCCGCCGTTCCCGACCAGATCGGCCACCCGGCGAGGTGTCGAGTCGAACGCGGCCCCGGCAAGTGAGGGCGGCGCAATCAGATTGCCCTGGAACCGGTCGGCGCCCATGGCCAAGGCGAGCCGCAGCGCCTCGCGGCCGGACACGCCTTCGACCTGAACCAGGAAACCTCGTTTGTGCAGCGTCGCGACGAGGGGCGTTGCGAGACGCCGCAGCGACGCTTCCGACAAGATGCGCCCGAAGACGGAGGACGGAATCCGCACGAGCGCCGCATCGCCTGGCGCGGCCTTCAACGGAAAGTCGGATACGCCGAGCAGATCGACGCCGGGCGACGCGCCTTGGTCGGCGATGGCGGCCATGAGCGCCGGCAGGTCGGGCGCGCCGAGGCGCGCCGAGATGTCGAAAGTCAGGCATCGCGGCGAAACGCCCGCCGACTCGGCGATGGCAAGCAGGGTTGCGAGGTCGTCCGAACCGTCTCCTCGCGCCGGAAGATCCACAAGGAGTTGCATCGCGGCGTGGTCGCCATCGAAGTTCGGCAGGTTGCGGATGGCGAGTTGGGGAGCGAGACGCGCCGCCGCCGCACGGTCTCGGGCGCTCAGGTCGCCAGCCTCGGCCTGCGCGCCGCCATCGCGGCGGATCACGCTGGACGCGGTCAAGGCCACGGGCGTCAATGTCTGGCCAAGACGCGAGAAAACGGGCTGAAACGCCGTCTGTACGCGCAATCCGCCGATGATCGCGAAGGCAAGGCCGACTTCGTCGATGTGAATGCCGGACACTCCGGCAAGGGTAGCCGTCATCGCGCCGCTTTGCGCCCGAATGTTCTGGCGTGACGCGCGAACGTTCCCGCCGGCGCCACGGGTTCGTGCGCCGGTGCCGGGCGGTCGGCCTTCGCGGCCGCCTGCCGGAAGATCGAGAAGCTCGTCGGCGCGATCTCCGGCCGCGCCAGCACGTAGCCCTGGACCATGCTGGCGCCGGATTTCTCGGCAAGCTCGAGTTGCCAGGTCTCCTCGATGCCCTCGAAAACGGTCATGATGTTCTGCGCGCTGAACATGTCCACCATGGCCGTCAATAGGCCGACGCCCGGACCCGATTCCATCAGCCGGGAAATCCAGTAGGCGTCGAACTTGATGATCTCCGGCCGCAGCGCCTTGATGCGCTCGATATCGGAATCCTCGGCCCCGTAATCGTCGACCGCGATGCGAAAGCCGTTGTCGCGAAGCGATCGGACGAAATCGTAGAGCGCCTCGGGCGAAGCGGATTTCTGCTCGGTCACCTCGCAGACGATGCGCTTCGGATCGATCGCCACCTCGCGCAGGACGGTGCGCATCTCCCGCAGCGCGGTATTGGCGATCGCGCGGTCGATGAATACCGAGGGATCGAAATTCACGAACAGCCAGGTGTCGGCCGGCAGGCAGGTCGCGGCGTTCGTCAGGTGGAGCGTGCGCGTCAGCGTCTCGACGGTGAACCGGTCGAGCGCCGGAAGGCCGCCGAAGAAGATGCCGGGCGGCACCGGCGCATCGTCCCGGAACGGACGAACGAGTCCCTCGAACGCCGCGATCGACAGTTTGCCGCCGTTGAAGGCGAAGATCGGCTGGAAGGCGCTTTTCAGCGTGAACGATCCCCACACCGCGCTCGATGTGCCGTCGTCATTGCCGATGATGTGGGAATGCCCGCCCCTGCCCGACACGTCCGAAAATCCTGTTGTGACCGCGAGACTACGCCGCATGATTTTATTCATCGTTAACGAATGCCGGAAATGACCTTTTTTGCGGTCCTCCAGGCTCGATATGCTTGCGAACGGGCGGCCGATCGGACATTACGGCGGGGTTTTCGCGGCGTCTGCCGCGGCGATCCCTTCCGGAGTTTCAGCCATGGCTTTCCTCGCCGATGTCCTCGCCCGCGTCAAACCGTCCGCGACGATCGCGGTGACCCAGAAGGCGCGCGAACTGAAAAATGCCGGCCGCGACGTCATCGGCCTCGGCGCCGGCGAGCCCGATTTCGACACGCCCGACAACATCAAGAACGCGGCGATCGAGGCAATTCGGCGCGGCGAGACGAAATATCCGCCGGTTTCCGGCATCGCGCCGTTGCGTGAGGCGATCGCCAAAAAGTTCAAGCGCGAGAACGGGCTCGACTACAGGCCCGAGCAGACGATCGTGGGCACCGGCGGCAAGCAGATCCTGTTCAACGCCTTCATGGCGACGCTGAACCCCGGCGACGAAGTCATCATCCCGGCGCCCTATTGGGTCAGCTATCCGGAGATGGTGGCGATCTGCGGCGGCGCGTCGGTCTTCGCCGAGACAAGCATCGACAACGGCTTCAAGCTGACCGCCGAGGCGCTTGCGAAAAAGATCACGCCGAGGACGAAATGGCTGTTGATGAACTCGCCTTCGAATCCGTCGGGCGCGGCCTATACCGAAGACGAGCTGCGCGCGATCGCCGACGTGCTGCTGAAGCACCGCCAGGTCTGGGTCCTGACCGACGACATGTACGAGCACCTGACCTACGGCGATTTCGTCTTCAGCACGATCGCCCAGGTCGAGCCGAACCTCTACGAGCGCACCCTGACCATGAACGGCGTCTCCAAGGCCTATGCGATGACCGGCTGGCGCATCGGCTACGCGGCGGGCGCCGTTGCGCTCATCAAGGCGATGGACATGATCCAGGGCCAGCAGACCTCGGGGGCCTGCACCATCGCGCAATGGGCCTCGGTGGAGGCGCTCAACGGCCCACAGGATTTCATCGCCAGGAACAAGGCCATCTTCCAGGGCCGCCGCGATCTGGTCGTCTCGATGCTCAACCAGGCGCGCGGCATCACCTGCCCGTCGCCGGAGGGCGCGTTCTACGTCTATCCGTCCTGCCAGGGCCTGATCGGCAAGAAGACGCAGGCCGGCAAGGTCATCGACAATGACGAGACCTTCTGCGCCGAACTGCTCGAAGCCGAAGGGGTGGCGGTCGTGTTCGGCTCGGCTTTCGGCCTCGGCCCCAACTTCCGCATCTCCTATGCGACCTCCGAGACGCTGCTGGAGGAGGCCTGCTCGCGCATCCAGCGTTTTGCGGCGTCGTTGAACTGACGACCGCAAGCCCCTGACGCGACCCGATCAAGCCCGGTTCGCGCCTGACTTCGATCGGCGACTATCCCTGGAACTGCTCGTCGCTCACGTGCTCCAGCCAGTCGGCCGCGACGCCGTCGAGGGCTTCCTGCATGGCGATATGCGCCATGGCGGAGATCGGCCCGGCGCCGTGCCAGTGCTTCTCGCCGGGGGCGAAGGTGATCGTGTCGCCAGCCCTGATCTCGCGAACCGGCTCGCCCCAGGATTGGGCGCGGCCGGCGCCCGACACGACGAACAGCGTCTGGCCGAGCGGATGGGTATGCCAGGCCGTCCGCGCGCCCGGCTCGAAGCTCACCAACGCAGCGCGCAGCCGCGCCGGCGCCTCGCTCTCGGCGATCGGCGTCAGCAGCACGCGTCCGGTGAAATAGGCTTCGGGAGCGGGCTTGGTGGCAGCGCCGCCGCAGGGGATGATTTTCATGGTTTTGCTCCCATTGTGAACCGCACGCCAGGCGCGCGCGACGCTATCAGCTCGCGTCAGGCGGTGTGTCGGTCTCGGCGGCGTCCGTCAAGCGCAGGCTGGACAAGGCCGCCGCTTGCCGCGATGATCGATAGCGGGACAGCCGCGCGCCGCTTGATCGAAGCGGCGGCCCGACGCTTTGGAGGCCCCGTCCATGCCCCCTGCGGCAAGGTTGACCGATATGCATGTCTGCCCGATGCAGACGCCGGCCGTCGTGCCGATCCCCCATGTCGGCGGGCCGATCGTGGCGCCCGGCGCGCCGACCGTGCTCATCGGCGGGCTGCCAGCGGCGCGCATCACCGACATGTGCGTGTGCGTCGGTCCGCCCGACGTAATCGTCAAGGGGTCGATGGGCGTCATGATCATGGGGCTGAACGCCGCCCGCATCGGCGACATGACGGCGCATGGCGGCGTGATCGTCGCCGGGTTTCCAACCGTCATCATCGGCGAGATCGGCGTCGTCGCGCCGACGCCGCCGAAGGCCCCGGCGATGCCGGCCCTCCCAGGCCTGCCCGCGGTTCCGGCCGTCGCCGCTCCACCGGCCGCGCCGGATGTCTCCGCGCTGGAGAACGACCTTCTCGCCGACATGGCGCAGACGACGCTCGATATCGCAGGCATCGTCGACCCGACGCCGATCTCCGACGCCCTGAGCGGGATCATGTCGGCCGCGCGCGGCGACGCGCTGGGAGTGGCCATCTCGATCGCGAGCATGATCCCCTATGCCGGAGACCTGTCGAAACTGGGCAAGCTTCCGAAGCTCGCCAAGAGTGTCGAGAAGGCGGTGGAGCTGATCAAGGCCGCGCCGAATTCCGCATTCGCGAAGAGGGCCATGCCGGCTCTGCAGGCACTCGGCGATGCCCTGGAGAAACTGCCGCTGGATATGCTCCCGAAATCCGCACGGGACGCTGTGCAAGCGATCGTGAAAACGATCGACGACTCCGAGCCATCGCTGGCCGCCATCGAAAAAAATGTCGCCAGGAAATTATTCGAATTCGCGGACGTGCTCAAAGGAAAGTCGTTTCAAGAAGCGGAAGCCATCCTTGATAAGGAATTGCTTGGCGCGGGTTACACAAAAAAAGCGCTGAAAAATGGCGACGGCCTGCGCTACATAGACGGCAAGGGAAACAGCGTATCGATCAACAAAGGTTATCCCAAAGGACTCAAAGGGGGCGGCGGCGACGCCGTCCACAAAGGGCCATATGTGAAAATTCAACCTGGCGATATAAGGTTTCCGCTCGGAGGAAAATGATGTCGGTCATCAAGCTGGAAGTAGAAAAGAAGATACTGACGGGTGCGATCGAGGGAGACGATGTCACCTCACTGATCAACAACATCGTGGAAAAATTCCACATCGATCCCCAGCGTGCGCTCGGCGGTATCGAAAACTGCCTTACCAAAGGTTTCATCGACGCATATATTTATGAAGACGGCGATGAGACCAGAACGCTCAAAGCAGAAGAATTAAAAATCGAATTGAAGCGAGCGCCGTTCGGCGTCTTTTTGGCATACAACGACGAAACGATAAGGCAATTGAACAGCTTGGCAGCGTGATCCAGGCTCGGACTGGATCCGTTGCGCGGTAAAGAGGCATTCGTCGAAAGGAGCAGCCGTGCAGTCGCCTGCTCCTAGGCTGATGCATACTGAACCGATCAATCCCGAGCGCTCAAATTCGTCCCCAGCGTGTCCTTGACGAAGATTAGCCCCACAACCAGCGACATGGCCGCGACGGCGATCGGATACCAGAGGCCGTAATAGATGTCGCCGGCCGCCGCGCTCATGGCGAAGACCGTCGCCGGCAGGAGTCCGCCGAACCAGCCATTGCCGATGTGATAGGGCAGCGACATGCCCGTGTAGCGGATGCGGGTCGGGAACATCTCGACCAGGATCGCCGCGATCGGGCCGTAGACCATGGTGACATAGAGGACGAGCACGAAGAGGATGGCGATCGTCATCGGCCAGTTTACCTGATCGGCCGCCGCGACCATGGCGAACGCGCCGGCCGCCGGCACGGTGTAGACGGTGACGTCGCTCGCGCCGGGCGCCTCGTCCTTGGTGAGAACCTTGTCGGCCACCGCCTTGGCCGCCGGCACGGTCGCCTTGTCGCCGGCGCGGATCGCGGCGGCGTCGAGCGAAAGCTCCGGATTGGCGGCGACGAACGCGTCGAGCTTCTGATCGGCCACCTTGGCCGGCCCGCGCACCAGCGGATAGCCGCCGTCATGGAGCGCGATGTTGGCGGACTTCGCGAAGGCGCCGTTCAATTTGGCGATCCCGTCCGTACGCGCCTTCGCCTTTTGCTCCGCCGTCGCATCGGCCGGCAAAGCGGCGACGGCCGCGTCTCCGGCCGTCATGGCGTTGTAGGAAGAGCTGGTCTCGGCCCCGATCGTGACGGTCGCCGCGCTTCCCGCGGAAGCGGTTTCGGCGATGTCGTAGGGAATCGAGTTCTTGGCGAGGAAATCGGTCGCGATGTCGCACGAGGTGACCGGCTTGCGGGTGTTGAACGGATTGAACTGGAAGTTGCAGTCTCCCGGCGCGGCCGTTACGGTCGCGCGCGTGTTCTGCTGGGCGGTGGCCAGCGCCGGGTTGGCGGCCCAGGTCAACGCCTTGAACAGCGGGAAGTAGGTCACGATGGCGAGCGCCAGACCCAGCATGATGATCGGCTTGCGGCCGATCTTGTCCGACAGCCAGCCGAAGAAGACGAAGAAGAAAGTTCCCAGCGCCAGCGCGATCGCGATCATGATATTGACCGACTGCGCGTCGACCTTGAGCACGTTCTGCAGGAAGAACAGGGCGTAGAACTGTCCCGAATACCACACGACCGCCTGGCCGGCCGTGAGGCCCAACAACGCCAGCAGCGCGATGCGGGCGTTTTTCCACTGGCCGAAGGCTTCGCTGAGGGGCGCCTTGGAACCCTTGCCCTCCTCCTTCATCTTCACGAAGGCCGGCGATTCGGCGAGCGTCAGCCTGATCCACACGGACACCGCGAGAAGGATGGCGGAAACCAGGAACGGGATGCGCCAGCCCCAGGCCGCGTAGTTCTCCTTGCTCATGAAATATTGGACGACGAGGATCACGATCAGCGACAGGAACAACCCGAGCGTCGCGGTGGTCTGGATCCAGGAGGTGTAGTAGCCGCGCCGATCGTCGGGGGCGTGCTCGGCGACGTAGGTCGCCGCGCCGCCATATTCGCCGCCCAACGCCAGCCCCTGCAGCATGCGCAGGAGGATGAGGATGACCGGCGCCGCGATGCCCCAGCTGGCATAGCCCGGCAGGATGCCGACCAGGAAGGTCGAAAGGCCCATGATCGTCATGGTCACGAGGAAGGTGTATTTCCGCCCGACCATGTCGCCGACCCGCCCGAATACCAGCGCGCCGAAGGGCCGGACGAGGAAGCCGGCGGCGAACGCCAGCAGCGCGAAGATGTTGCGGGTGGATTCAGGAATGGCCGGGCTGAAGAAGGTCGCGCCGATCAGCGCCGCGAGCGATCCGTAGAGATAGAAGTCGTACCACTCGAAGACGGTGCCGAGCGAGGATGCGAAGATGACCTTCTTCTCCTCGCGCGTCATGCCGCGCCCCCTGGCGCCCGCCGTTGCTGCCGCCACTGACATCGATTTTCCTCCCTGGCGATTTTTGGCGGCGGCGCGGGCGTAGGCCTGAGCCGCCACCGGCTGAAGATGGCAGAAACGCGGAGCCGAGATCAGTGATGCTTTAGGCTTACGACTTTCGTCGCATCTACAGTTCTGCCCGGGGCTGCAGGCTGGGACGCGGCGGCGGTCCGGCCATGTAGCCGTGGTCGCGCAGCCATTTGGCGATGATCAGTTCGACCAGCGACGAAACCGAGCGGTGGTCGTCTTTCGCGGCGGTGGTGAGGGCCTGTTTGATGTCCTGTTCGATGCGGAATCCGAGCGGATGGGTCTTGGGCATGGAAATCCCCTTTTTGGGTAACGCGCAGCAGGCTGCGGGACGTTTTGCAATGCGAGGCGAAGAACGGATCGTCGGCGCCCTTCGGGCGGAGCCGGCGATCTCAGCCGATCGCCTGGGCGGGGGGTCCACGCGGACGGGCGATGCACCGCATCGCCTGCATCGATACGAACAACGGATCAGGTCGGAAAACCGCGCAATCGAGCCGGACATCGCCGCGATCGCGCCGGATCGCAATCCCGCCCTCGCCAACGTCGCCGGCCAAGGCATCGGGGACCGACGGACCATCGTCTGCCAGGACCGTCTCCTGGTGGAGCGCGCCGCCCCTGCGACCAGCCTCCGGCTGCGACGCCTCCGCCCGGCTCTCGAATCCATAGGCGAAACGCGGTTCGGCGAAGTCGAATGGTTCCTGCGCGCCGCAGAGCGCCAAGGCCAGCCCAAGCGCAAGGACCGCCCGGACGAGAACGGTGAACGAGCCGACGAATCGGGTCTCTTGGCTACGCGTCATCCTGTTCGCCCATGAGCGTCGGCAAACGTCATACATCGTAGCGGACGGCTTGTCGCTCGAAACCGCGACGACAAAGGCGTCCGTCATTGGGATGCGCACCTTGCACGTCGATGCCGACCATGTCTCGGACGGAAACCCAATCGGCGGGACGCCATGGCCGCGCTCACCGCGGCGGCAAGCTCTTTATAAAAACAAAAAAGCCGGATCGCGAGGACCCGGCTGGAGTTTGATTGGAGTGCCTTGCGGCAAAACCTCCAGAGGGGAACACTCGTGGGCGCTAATGGGAGGGGAACGCGCCCAGGAGATGACCAATATATGAGCGCGCCCTGCATAAGAAACAAGCATGGGCTTTGCATGGCAGCTCTGCAAAATCGGCCGCTCTGTGGACCAAGACAGCAACGGCCTCAATAAGCCCAGTTGCGCGCCTTCGAGATGATGAAATCCCTGAAGACATGCAGTTTAGCCTGATTCTTGAGCGCTTCGGGATAGCAGAAATAGGTGTCGAAGGACGGGACTTCGGTCTCTGGAAGCACCGGGATCAGACCCGACTCCTTGTTGATCAGATAGTCCGGCAGCATGGCGATGCCCGCACCGCGCTGCACCGCCCGCTTGATCGAAAGGATGTCGTTGATCTGCAACGTCGAGACACGCTGGCCGCCCTCGAAATCGCCGACCGTCTCCAGCCAGTTCAGTTCGCTGAGATGCGAGGGCACCGGAAGGCCGAACGTCACCACGCGATGATTCTTCAAGTCGGCCATCGTCTCCGGCTTGCCGTGCTTGGCGACGTAGGACGAGGACGCGAAGAGGTGGAAATGGACGGTGAACAGCCGGCGCTGAATGAGGTCCGGTTGCTGCGGCTGCCGGAGGCGGATAGCGCAATCGGCCTGCCGCATCGTCAGGTCGAGCTCCTCGTTGGCGAGGATGAGCTGGAGCTGGATGTCGGGATAGAGATCGAGAAACTCCGGCGCGCGGTCCGTGAGCCAGCCGGCGCCGAGCCCGACCGTGGTGGTGACGCGCAGGACGCCGGAAGGGCGGTCCTTCGCCTCGGTCAGCCGGGTGCGCACGGATTCCAGCTTCATCAGCACGTCGTGCGCGGTGCGAAACAGCAATTCGCCCTGTTCGGTAAGCACCAGGCCGCGCGCGTGGCGGTTGAACAGCGGCACGCCGACATCGTGCTCAAGCGCGCTGACCTGGCGCGAGATCGCCGATTGCGACAGCCGCAGCGTTTCGGCCGCGTGCGTGAACGAGCCGGCCTCTGCCGCGGCGTGAAACACGCGGAGCTTATCCCAGTCCAGTGACATCAACTCTTCCCCTCGGTCTGCCGGCTTGGATTGCCGGTCTCGGCCTGATCCACCGCGCGCCTATTCGGCGGCCTCGCGATGCTCCTCGATGCTGGCGATGTATTTTTCCGCCTCGAGCGCCGCCATGCAGCCAAGGCCGGCTGCGGTCACCGCCTGGCGGTAGACATCGTCGGTGACGTCGCCTGCCGCGAAGACGCCGGGAATGTCCGTCCGCGTCGAGTCGGGCGCCGTCCACAGATAGCCGTTCGGCTTCTGCTTGAGCTTGCCGACGAAGAGCTCCACCGCCGGCGAATGGCCGATCGCCACAAAGATGCCATCGACCTTCAGATGCGATATCGCGCCGGTGACCGCGTGGCGCAGGGTCAAGCCGTCCGCCGATGGCGGCATCGGCGGCTGCCCTGGGCGGCCCGTGACCTCGTCGACGATCGTATCCCAGATTACGCGGACGTTCTCGCGCTTGAGCAGCCGCTCGCGCAGGATGCGCTCGGCGCGGAAATCGCCGCGCCGGTGGATCACTGTGACCGATTTGGCGAGATGCGACAGATAGAGCGCCTCCTCGACCGCGGAATTGCCGCCGCCGACCACCGCGACATCCTTGCCGCGGTAGAAGAATCCGTCGCAGGTCGCGCAGGCCGAGACTCCGAAGCCCTTGTAGGTCTCCTCGCTCGGCAGCCCGAGCCAGCGCGCCTGCGCGCCCGTCGCGACGATCAGCGCGTCGGCCGTGTAGGTCGCGCCGGAATCCGTCCTTACCCGGAACGGCCGCATATGGACGTCGACCTCGGTGACGATGTCGCTGACCAGTTCGGTCCCGACGTGCTCGGCCTGTTTATGCATCTGCTCCATCAGCCAGGGTCCGCCGATCGGATCGGCGAAGCCCGGATAGTTCTCCACATCGGATGTGATCGTCAGCTGGCCGCCCTGCTGCAGGCCGGCGATGAGGATCGGGCCCAGCATCGCGCGCGCCGCGTAGATCGCGGCGGTGTATCCGGCGGGTCCGGAACCGATGATGAGGACGGGAGCGTGCTTGGCGGTCATGGGCTGTCTCTCATCGTCGGGCGCCGGCGCGCGCGATCCCGCCGCTTGTCAAAGCCGCCTCAATCTAAGGGCTGTGCGCCGCCGCAGCAAGGCTGCTTGCCCCGGCATCCCGCCCAAAGTCCGGAAAACTGCGTGGCCCGCGCGGATTCGGCGCCAACGCCGGGCTGGCCTTTGCCATGCAATCCGTTAGACAGGCTGATGAGCGAAAGCACCCAGCCTGGACTTCGATGATGCCGGTTCGCGCCGAACTCGACGCCATCGACTGGAAGATCCTGCGCGAATTGCAGGCGGACGGCCGCATGACCAATGTCGAGCTGTCGCGCCGCGTCGGCATCTCCGCCCCGCCTTGCCTGCGCCGCGTCAAGCGGCTCGAGGAAGGCGGCGTGATCACCGGCTACCGCGCGCTGCTCAACGGCCCGGCGCTCGGCATGGACGTGGTGGCGTTCTGCTGGGTCGGGCTCCAGCACCAGTCGGAAGGCGAGTTGAAGGCGTTCGCCGATCTGGCGCGCGGCTGGCCGATCGTGCGCGACGCCTGGATGGTGTCGGGAGACTCCGATTTCATGCTGCACTGCGTCGCGCGCGACCTGACGGCGTTCCAGGCTTTCGTCATCGACACGCTGACCTCGGCGCCCAATGTCGACACGGTGCGCAGCGCCCTCACCATCCGGAAGGTCAAGGACGAAGGCGCCGTCGCCTTCAGAGACTAGGCTGCGCCTTGCTCGACCGGACCATCGCCGCGATCGCGAGCCGGTAGGCCAGCCGCCTGATCTCGCGCTCGACGATCTCGCCGAACGGCTTCTGCCGCTTCTGGACCACGCTGCCGCCCACGGCGTCGTCGACGTGGCGGAAACACACCGGCGCGGCCGACAGGACCCGCGCGGCGGTGCGCCCAGGCACTTGAATCATCGTGTCCACGGGCCGGTCGAACCGCCTGGTTTCATGCAGCAAAATGCGCGCCGCCTCGTGTCCGACGATCTGCGCCTGCATGCCGAGGCCGCGCAGCCGGGGCTCGATGAGGGTGAGCAGGCCGGACCGGTGGACGACCGGACCGTGCTCGCGCCCGGTCTTGACCGGCAGGCGGACGTAATCGGCCGGCTGGATGGCGCGGAGTATGTCGAGCACGATCTCGGGCGCCACCGTGACGTCGAGATCGACGTCGTCCTCGGCGACGAGCCCGGCGTCGAGATCGCCATCGACGATCGCCTGCCACGCCATGCGATGCGAGAGGAAACAGGCGACCTCCTGCCGGCGCAGGTCGAAGGGATAGCGCGGGCGATGCAGATTGCGGTCATAGACCGCCGCGATGTCGGCGTCGGTGAGATCGTCCGAATCGATGGCCCGCAGCAGATGCGCCGGCATCGGCAGCGCGGCGGCCAGCGCCTCGGCCTGCGCCCTGCGGTCGACCGCGCGATCGAGATGGATGACGAACGCCTCTGCCTTCATGACGACCTGGCCCAGACCTTTTCATAAAGCAGACGGATCGCCTCGGCCTCGCGCTGCAACGGGAAGCGCGCGGTGACGTCGGCCAGCGCGTTGGCGCCATGCGCGGCGGCGAGGGCCGGATCGGCGAGATAGAGGGCGATCGCGTCGCGCAGCGCCGCCCGATCGCCCGCCGGCGCCACCGCGCCGGTTTCGCCCGGAACGATCATCTCTTCATAGGCGCCGGCATTGCTGGCGACGACGGCGACGCCCGAGGCCATCGCCTCGATCGGCGTCAGGCCGAAACCCTCGATCCGCGACGGCGCGACGTAGAGCGAGAGACGGCGGTACCAAAGCTTGATGTCGGGCACCTCGCCGAGAAACACGATTCGCCTCTCCAGTCCCGCGGCTGCGGCGCGCGCCTTGAGCCCATCCGCGAACTCGCGGTGCTCGGGCGTGACGCGGCCGGTGATGACGGCCGTCCAGTCCGGATGGGCCGGCAGCAGTTCGATCATCGCATCGACGAAGAGGTCGGTGCCCTTCTGCGGCCGCACCCGGCCGAAGCACCCGATCGCATGGCGCCCGGGAAGGCCCGACGCCGCGAAGGCGTCCTCGGGCGTGCGCGCCGGGTGGAAGGCGTCGAGATCGACGCCGTGCATGATGACGGTATGCGGCACGTCGAGGAAACTGCCCGAACGCGCGCTGGTCGCGATCACGGCGCTCATCCGGGCGATAAGCCATTTGGTGAACGGCTTGTGACGACGCTGCGCGGCCGAGGTGAAGACCAGTTCGAGAGGCATCCGCAGGACCGACCGCATCAACAGCCCGGCGACCATCTCGATGTTGCGCCGCGCATGCCAGATGCGCGGCCGTCCGGAGGTCGGCGTCTTCCACAAGCCCGGCGCATGCCGCAGCCGCAAGCGCGGCAGATGGGCGGGAAGCCCCGGGCCGAGCGTGGCGATCCGCACGCGCATCGCCTGCAGCGGCGTCAGTTGCACGATCGTGCTGGTGACGCCGGAAAGGCGTCGCTTCAGGTTGGGCGCGATGACTTCGACGCGGGCGATGTCCAGCTCCGAATTCGTTGCCGGCGGCTTTCTCGCGGGCCTGCCCATCGCCGTCCGCGCCACGCGCTTCAGACGAAGCTGAGCTTGGTGATCTCGTATCCGCGCGGGCCGCCCGGGGCATTGACCTCGATCGTGTCGCCGACTTCCTTGCCGATCAGCGCGCGGGCGATCGGCGAGGAGATCGAAATCCGGCCGGCCTTCACGTCGGCCTCCTGGTCGCCGACGATCTGGTATTTCTTGGTTTCCTCGGTGTCCTCGTCAACGAGTTCGACGGTCGCGCCGAACTTGACCTTGGAACCCGACAGCTTCGAGATGTCGATGATCTCGGCCCGCGCGACGAGGTCCTCGAGTTCGTTGACCCGGCCCTCGTTGAGGCTTTGCTGTTCCTTGGCCGCATGATATTCGGCGTTCTCCGAGAGGTCGCCATGCGCGCGCGCCTCGGAGATCGCCTCGATGATGCGCGGACGTTCGTCCTGCTGGCGCCAGCGCAGCTCTTCCTTGAGCGCGCTGAAGCCTCCGGCAGTCATCGGAACCTTGTTCATAGTCTCACGGCCTTTCGCTCCCGAACGATGCCCGCGCGCTTTCCCAGGCGTCGGACAAAAAAGAAACGGCCCGATGGCGTTGCAACGGAACCGTTCTCAGCTCAATTCGCGGCTAATATAGCAACTGCGCGCAGCTTTTCACGTCAAAAAAGCATGGAGCCGTCCCTCTTTGCCGGTTTGTCGGCCTTCCAGCGCTTGCGCGAGCGCAAGTCCGTCACGGCTCAGGTCCTGGCGGCGATGCCGGCCGCCAGATCCTGATATTCCTCGCAAGTCTTGCCGCAGCGCTTCTCGATCTCGTCGAGCTGCGCCCTGGCCGCCGGGACGTTGTTCATCTGCAGATGCGCCTCGCCGAGATATTCGCGCACCAGCACCATGTCCGGGTCGATGCGCAGAGCCTCCTGATAGTAACCGATGCCTTCGAGCATGTGGCCCATCTTGCGGTAGGAATAGCCAAGATAGTTCAGGATGCGCGGGTCGTGCTTGTTTTCGGCAAAGCTGAGGACCCTGACCGCTTCGCGATAGTTTCCCCCAAGGGCGAGCTGCCGGCCGGTGTCGTAGAGGCTGTCGTCGTCGACGGCGCCCTGTTTCTGAGTCACGCATTTCTTGGTCTTCTTGTCGTAGACCTTCCCCGGGCCGCAATCGGGAACGGTGCTGCCGCCGGTATCGGCGGCATAGGTCGGGATCGATATCGGCGGCGACAGGACCAGGATCGACGCGAGGGCGGCGGCAAGTCGGTATTGCATCGGATTTCCTCCAGTTGATGATGGCTTCAACGCCGGCGGCGGATATGCTCTTCCCGCCGCGAGCCTTTTTCCCGTCGCATGGGCGAACCGCTTCGGGCCGAATTGCTGCGGGATGCTTTCGACGGCGAAACCTGTATCATGTCTGTGCGCGAAACGGAGGGCGGCGTGCAGACGCGGGCTGAAAAAGAATGGGACCTGTCGATCGGTCCGGACACGGTGCGGCTTTTCATCGAGAAGGCGAACGCGATCAGCGCCGGCGTCAACGACGATTATGCCGACGGCCAGGAACACGAGGTCGAACTCGATGGCAACGCGCACGACAATCACCACCACGACGGCCTCGCCGAGGAAAAATCCGAGAACCTGACGACCGAGGAACTGCGCGCGTTGATCGACGATCTCAACGTCGACGAGGTCACGGAGGTGATCGCGCTGGCCTGGATCGGTCGCGGCGACTTCGAAGGCGCCGAATGGGCCGAAGCGCTGGCGGCGGTGCGCGAGCGCGGCTTCAAACGCCCCTCGGCCTATTTGCTCGGCCTGCCGACCCTGGGCGAATGGCTCGAAGAGGGCCTGGAGGCCATCGGCGCCTGAGCCCCGGCCGGCGGCAACCTATCGGGGGCGCGACCGTTGACGACGCATGAGGGTTTTCACGCGCGTTCACATCGTGGCCGCAGGTCTCGCGCTGACGATCGCAACCGCTTCGATCGTCATGGCGGAGACGCCGGACTTGCCCGCGACCGTCCCGGCTCCGGAGGTCCACACCGCGCCGGCCGGCAACATAATGCCAAGGCATATCGGCGACACGCCTATACCCGAGGCGAAGCCGGGCGAAGAGCCGCTAGGCGAGAAATTGCCGGCCGCAAAGGCCGGTGAATCCGACCCTGTCGCGGACGACGCGAAGGCGCGAACCGACGAACCCGTCGAAACTCCGCCGACCGCGCCGATCCCGGACGATTCGCCGATCGAGGACAATGTCGAGGAACCCCAGGACAACACCCCGGCCGGGTCCGGGCCGGAGCAGCCCGCTGGCGAGGGAGCGAAGGGCAATCTCCCCGATTCCCGCTCCGGCGAGACGCGCGGCCTGCTGATGCCTCCATCCGAGGTCGCCTGCCGGCAGCGTTTGCGCGATCTCGGCGCGGCGTTCGCGGACCATGCCGCCGAAAGCGACCCGGCGGGCTGCGCCGTCCCCTACCCGCTGTCCGTCACGTCGCTCGGCAAGACCGTCGCCCTCGAGCCGGCGGCCGAAATGAACTGCGCGATGGCCGAGGCCGCCGCCCGCTTCACCGCCGAGACGATCGCGCCCGCCGCCAGACGCGAACTCGGCGCGGAGTTGACGGGCGTCGGCCAGGCCTCCGCCTATGTCTGCCGGCCGCGCAACGGGACGCGCAAGCTTTCGGAGCATGCCTTTGGCAATGCGCTCGACATTGCAAGCTTCACGCTGTCGGACGGCAAATCGATCGCCGTCGAATTGCGCCCAGAGGCGGCGGCCGCGCAATTCCTCGGTGTGGTCAGGCGGGCGGCGTGCGGTCCGTTCAAGACCGTGCTGGGACCGGGCAGCAATGCCGACCACGCGACGCACCTGCATCTCGACCTCGCGCCGCGCAAGCACGGCGGCGCGGTCTGTGAGTGATGGCCCGACCTTGCCGCACCCGTGAACGGCTCGGCTGATCAAATCTTCATCCTTGCGATCTAGAGTCCGGCGACCAATGGCCGGAACTCCCCGATGCGCAATCAAGCCTGGCGTGCCCGCACAATCGCCGCCGCTCCCTTGGCGATCCTAATCGGCGGACTGGCGAGCGCCTGCACCACCGAGAGCGTGATGTCGCTACGCCCGGACGTCGACGTCGGGCAGACGGCGGCCGTGCCGAGGCCCGGCGGCATGCAGGCGCTGGTTCCGTCGGACCCTTTGCTGGCCGGCTACCCGCGCGCCGACGAGCCGCTCGGCCCCTCCGCGTCGACGGGCATGCCGCCGGACGAAATCGCCTGCCGGCGCGATTTGCAGGAACTTGGCGTCGAGTATGAAGACGTGACGCCGATCCATGAAGGAAGCTGCGGCATCGACTGGCCGGTCAAGGTCAGCGCTATCGACCGGGTCGCGATGAAGCCTGCCGCGACGCTGAGCTGTTCGATGGCGGCGACCTTCTCGCGCTGGACGCAAAAGGAACTCGTGCCGGCCGCGCGTTGGAAATACTGGTCCGGGGTCAAGACCATCCACCAGGGGTCGAGCTATTCCTGCCGCAACATCCGCGGCTCGCGCGGCACGCCGTCGCAGCATTCGCTTGGCAACGCGCTCGACGTGATGCGCATCGAGCTCAACAACGGCAAGGACATCGACGTGCGCAAGCCGGGATGGTTCGCCTTCCGACAGCGCGGCTTCCTCAATTCGGTGCGGGCCGACGGCTGCGACTACTTCTCGACCGTGCTCGGCCCCGGCTACAACGCCGACCATGCCGACCATTTCCACTTCGACATCATGAAGCGGCGCAACGGCGCGGTCGCCTGCCGGTAGCGCCTAGCCGATGGGGTCGAGAAGGTCGAGCAGCGCCCCGGTCAGCGGCGCCGGACGAAATGACGTGCGAACGCCATGCAGCGCCATGAGGCCTCCCGCCCTGCCGCCGTCGATGCTAAACCCTGGCGATGCTTTATGTCGAAGTCGCAACGGTCGTCGTCCTGATCTGCATCAACGGCCTGCTCGCCATGTCCGAACTGGCCGTCGTCTCGGCGCGGCCGGCCCGCCTCAAGGGCATGGCCGAGCGCGGCGTCAAGGGCGCCGGCCGCGCCCTGGCGCTCGGTTCGGACCCGGGAAAGTTCCTGTCGTCGGTGCAGATCGGCATCACGCTGGTCGGCGTGCTCTCGGGCGCCTTCTCCGGCGCCACGCTCGGCGAGCGGCTTTCGGTGCTGCTCGCGGCCAACGGCGTGCCGGGCAACATGGCCGATGCGCTCGGCGTCGGCATCGTCGTCGCGGTCATCACCTATTTCTCGCTGATCGCGGGCGAACTCGTTCCCAAGCAGATCGCGCTGCGCAACCCCGAGGCCATCGCGGTGCGCGTCGCGCCGGCGATGACCGTCCTCGCCAGGATCGGCGCGCCGCTCGTCTTCCTGCTCGACCTCTCCGGGCGCGGGCTGCTCTGGCTGCTCGGGCAGCGGGGCGAATCCGAGGACAAGGTCACCGACGAGGAGATCAAGATGCTGGTGGCGGAGGCCGAGCATCACGGCACGATCGAATCCGACGAGCGCCGGATGATCGCCGGCGTCATGCGGCTCGGCGACCGCGCGGTGCGCGCCGTGATGACGCCGCGCACCGATGTCGACTGGATCAACCTGGGATGGGACGAGGCGGCGATCCGCAAGGCGATCATGGAAACCGAGCATTCGCGCGTCCCCGTCGCGGAAGGCTCGGTCGATGCGATGATCGGCGTCGTCCAGACGCGCGAAGTGCTGACCGCCATGGTCAACGGCTCCGCCCTCGACCTGCGCAACCACATCCAGAACGCGCCGATCGTGCACGACCAGGCCGACGCGCTCGACGTTCTGACGACGCTGAAGGAATCGAAGACGCCGGTCGCGCTGGTCCACGATGAATACGGGCATTTCGAGGGGATCGTGACGCCTGCCGACATCCTCGAGGCGATCACCGGCGTCTTCCGCGCCGACCTCGAGCCCGAGGAAGAGACGACCGCCGTCCAGCGCCAGGACGGCTCGTGGCTGCTGGCGGGCTACATGCCGGCCGACGAGATGCACGACCATCTCGGCATCGACCTGCCGGAGAACCGCGACTACGAAACCGTGGCCGGCTTCGTCCTGTCGCACATGCACCATTTGCCCGCGACCGGAGAGACCGTGGATGCCGAGGGCTGGCGCTTCGAGGTCGTCGACCTGGACGGGCGGCGCATCGACAAGATCCTGGCGAGCAGGCTGCCGGGCGGCCGCCGCGCCAGCGGACATTGAAGCGCGTCGCAATCGTCTCGATTCAGTGGACGCGTCTTAAGTCTTTGTTTTGTCGCATGTCGTTGTCCAAAACCGCCGCGCACTTTTGGTCGACATGCTCCAGTTCAACGCGTCCAAACCCGCGCGGACCGGCGGACGGTTGCGGCAGTCAGGCGGCCTGGCTCGCGGTTTCGGGCGGCGCGGACGACTCTTCGGTCAGGCGCTCCATCGGCGCATCGATGCGGCAGCACAGGCCGGCCGGCAGGTAGTTCAGCTCGACCTTTCCGCCGATATCGCCGGCCAGCATCTTTTCGATCAAGCGGGTGCCGAAGCCGGTCCGCGACGGCGGGATGACGGGCGGACCGTCCTGCTCGCGCCAGACGAGGCTAAACTCGTCGTCCTGCACTTTCCAGGAGATCGAGACGCGGCCGTCGAGGTGACCGAGCGCGCCGTATTTGGCCGCGTTGGTCGCCAATTCATGCAGCGCCATCGAGAATGACAGCGTGGCGCGCGGGCCGACCCGCAGGTCGGGCCCGCTGATGTCGAACTGCTCGCTTCGGTAGGGCAGCGTCGTCGCGGTCACGGTGTCCTTCAGGTTGGCCGAACGCCACTCGCCGCCGCGGAGCTGATCGTAAGCCCTGCCGAGCGCCATAAGCCGCTCGCCGAACACGCCGAGAGCGGGCTGCATCTCGCTGCCTCTGAAGGTTTGCGCCGCGATCGCCCGGACCGTCGCCAGGGTGTTCTTGACACGGTGTTCGAGTTCGTTGTGCAGCACGGTCCGCTGCTCCTCGACGAGTTGGCGCTGGGCGCGGCTGAGCTCGAGTTCCTCCATGAAGCGGTCGATGGCCGACCCGACCATTGCGATCTCGCCGACTCCGTCCATCCGGGTCCGCGCCTTGCTGTTGCCGCTGCGCCACAAATCCACGGTGTCGATGATATGGCCGAGCGGCCGGCGGATGAGCGTGTTGCCGATCAGCGTCGCGAACACAAACGCCAGGATCGCGCCGATGACGATGGCGAAGATTCCACGCCGCGTGGCGTTGACCACGGGCTTCATGGCTTCCTCGAAGCCGATGCCGGCGCTGACATAGAGGCCGCGCGGCGACAGGCCGACAGGATAATAGCCGATGATGCGGCGCGCGCCGTCCTGGCTGACAACCTCCCTTGTGCCGGGTTCGGGAGCGGTGACGAGCGGCAAGAACGCATCGGGAATGCGCGTGCCGACGAATTTTTCGGGAAAGGGATGCCGCGCGATGATGGTCCCGTCGCGGTCGGCGATGGTCAGGGCCTCGTTCTTGCCGAAGGCCCGTTCGCTGACCAGCCTGTCCAGCCATTTCAGACTGAGGCCGCCGACCGCGACCCCGATGATCGCGTCCGCTCCGTCCCGCACCGGAATCGCGACTGGGACGTGCGCCTCGCCCGTGACCAGGCTTTTCTGATAGGCGCCCACGTAGAACGCGCCGGTCTTCATGACCTCCTTGAAATAGGTCCGGTCGGAAACGCTGACCTCCTGGGCCGGCATCACGTCCCGGCATCGCAGGACGCCGTTTCGATCCGCCACGCCGATCGACGTGAATTGCGGCATCTGGGTCAGGATGTCGCGGATGAAGGGGACGCAGAGATCGGTGCTGAACGACCGCACCGACGGGGCGCGCGCGACCGTCAGAAGCACGGCCTCCGCGCCGCTGACGACACGCTGCATTTCCAGCGACGCCTGCTCGCCGATGCGCAGGGCGGACTGCTGCACTTCCTTGGTGCGGGCCGCGCGCGCGATGAATTCATTGTAGCCCAAAAGGAAGATCGCCGGCGCAAGTGCGATCGCCGTCAGAAGATAGAGGCGCTGCCGTAGAGTAAAGGTGACGCGCATCACTGCATCGACCGAACTGTCCTTTGTTAAGGTTTCCTCATTTGCCACGCCAGACGCCAAATGTAAACGCGGCGCTCCACATCGTCATTGCCGATTGCGCCCGGGAGGGTGCGAATGACCGCGAGGCGGGGGCGCCCGGTACGGCCGGACAAAGGCGTCGTCCAGGGGTTACGGCAGGCCGCCGCGGGGCGGCCTGCCGCTGGAGGGCGAACCGGCTCAGGCAGCCTTCGCCGTCTCGACCACGGCGTCGGCCTCTCGCGCGGCCTTCAGCGCCCTTGCCCACCAGGCGAACTCCTCCAGCATGCCGCGCGCGGCCGCATTGAGGTGCTCGTACTCGGCGAGCTGCTTCTCGCCCTTCATGACCGGCAGCATATCGGCCCAGACGATGTGCACGGCCGTCTTGGTCGGCGCCATCTGCAGCTCGACCGCGATCATCCGAAGCTGTTCGACCGCCCGCGCGCCGCCGACGCCGCCATAGCCGATGAAGCCGGCAGGCTTCTTGATCCATTCCGGATAGGCGTAGTCGAGCGCGTTCTTGAGCACGCCGGTAGGGGCGTGATTGTATTCGGCGGCGGTGAAGATGAAGCCGTCGAAGGCCGCGACCTTGGCCTGCCACTTTTGCGCCACCTCGTTTTTCGACGGGCCCCAGGCCGGCGACATCGGCTCGTCGAAATGCGGCATCGGGAAATCGCGCAGATCGACGATTTCGAGTTCGATGTCGGTCCGCTCGGCGGCGAGTTTGGCGAACCAGGCGACGGGCTTGTCGGCGAACCTGCCCTCGCGGGTGGACCCCACGACCAGAGCGATTTTCGGTTTTGACATGACGGCAACCTCTTTTGAGAATATGGTATCATAAGGATACCGACACTATATAAGTGACCTTGAAAAGACGCCGCAAGGAGGCACTTTCTTGAAACCTGGTTACATGTCCGAAAGCGACGATTGCCGGAAGCCGGAGAACCTGCATCAGAGCGAGGACTGCCGCGCCGTCAGCGGCGTCCTGCAGCGCGTCGGCGACAAATGGACGGTGCTGGTGGTGAGCAGGCTCGGCGAGGGGCGGATGCGGTTCAGCGAATTGCGCGTGGCGATCGGCGGCATTTCGCAGAAGATGCTGACCACGACGCTGCGCGGGCTGGAGCGCGACGGCTTCATCCTGCGCGAGCAGTTTCCCACCATTCCGCCCAAGGTCGAATACGAATTGACCGACCTCGGCCGCGAACTGCTCGAACCCGTCACCGCGCTCGCCGACTGGGCCCGCCGCAATGGCGAGCGGGTGGCGAAGGCGAGAGCGAGGTTTGATGGGGTGGTAAGGCAGTAGGGCAGTAGGGCAGTAGGGCAGTAGGGCAGTAGGGCAGTAGGGCAGTAGGGCAGGGAGACATCGCTGCGGCAATGGTTAGCATCAAGTCGTATCGTGACCTCATCGTGTGGCAACAGGCGATGGATTTGGGTGTGGCGGTCTACACTCTGAGTCGTGATTGGCCGAAGGAAGAGTTATATGGCCTTACAAGCCAAGCACGCCGAGCTGCCACTTCAGTCCCTGCAAACATTGCAGAGGGGTTTGGCCGTGAAAGTCGCGCCTCCTATATCCACTTTCTGAAAATCGCGCAGGGTTCGCTCAAAGAACTGGAAACACATCTTCTCATGGGTGAACGTATCGGACTTGCGCCGACCACGGCTGTCCATAGTTTGCTTGCCCGAAGCGAAAGCGTTGGCAAGCTTTTGCGCCTGCTTCTCCGCAAACTCGCAGAAGAATAGCCCTACTGCCCTACTCCCCTACTGCCCTACTGCCCTACTCCCCTACTGCCCTACTCCCCTACTCCCCACTCCCTACCGCCCTACTACCTTCGGCCTCCCCTCCGCATCCAGCGCCACCATGACGAAATCCGCGTCGGTGACCTTCTCCATCAATTCCTGCAGGTAGCGCTGCGCCCAGGCCTCGACCTTGAGCGTCATCGAGGTCCGGCCGACGCGGATGACGTGGGTGTAGATGCAGAGCGTGTCGCCGATTTTCATCGGCTTGGCGAAGGACATCTCCTTGACGGCCGCCGTCACCACCCTGCCCTTTGCGCGCTCGGCGGCCCGGATGCCGCAGGCCAGATCCATCTGCGCCATCACCCAGCCGCCGAAGATGTCGCCCGCCGCATTGGCGTCCGCCGGCATCGCCAGCGTGCGCAGCGTCAACTCGCCGGTGGGCCGCCCGTCGGCGTTGTGGACCATGGTAGGTCTCCGTCTCCAGTTGCTACAATAAAAGACGCTGCCATCGCAGAATGGAGCAAAGAGGCCGCGCTTATAAGACCTGACGGCCGCCACGGTCGCTTTTCTCATAAGCCATGCCGGATGGCGCTGCGACGTGAGCGGCCTCCCCCCGATACTCTCTCCTGAGACAAGCGTCGGGAATATTCGTTCCTTCCATGCAGACCTACGACTTCATCATCGTCGGCTCCGGCTCGGCCGGGTCGGTCGTCGCCGAGCGATTGTCGGCGAGCGGACGCTATTCCGTGCTGGTGCTGGAGGCAGGCGGCAGCGACCGGCGATTCTACGTGCAGATGCCGCTCGGCTACGGCAAGACCTTCTTCGACCCGGCGGTCAACTGGAACTACAAAACCGAACCTGACCCCGGCCTCGCCGGCAATGCCGATCACTGGCCGCGCGGAAAAATCCTCGGCGGGTCGAGTTCGATCAACGCCATGGTCTGGATTCGCGGCCAGCGCGAGGATTTCGACGCCTGGAGAGCCGCCGGCAATCCGGGCTGGGGCTATGACGACCTGCTGCCGGCCTTCAAGGCGATCGAGGACAACGGCGCGGGCGCGGACGAATGGCGCGCGACTGGCGGGCCGATCCACGTCACCGACTGTACGGCCGCCGTCCATCCGCTGACCCGGCGCTATCTTCTGGCGGCGCAACAGGCCGGCCTCCCCTTCAACCCGGATTTCAACGGCGCGACCCAGGAGGGCGTAGGCGTCTACCAGATCTCGACCCGCAACGGCCGGCGCAATTCCGCGGCGCGCGGCTTTCTTCGTCCCGCCATGAAGCGGAAGAACGTCCGCGTCGAGATGAACGCGCTGGCGACGAAGATCGTCTTCGAGGGCAAGCGCTCGGTCGGCGTAGAGTATGAGCAAAACGGCACCAGGCAAAGCGCGCGCGCGGGCCGCGAGGTGATTGTCTGCGGCGGCTCGATCAACACGCCGCAACTCTTGCAACTGTCGGGCGTCGGGTCGGCCGCGCCTCTCAAGGGCTTGGGCATCGGCATCGTCCACGCCAACGAGAATGTCGGGCGCAATCTCGAGGATCATGTCGGCATCAACTACACCTTCAGGGGCCGCGAGGCGACGCTCAATCAGGTTCTCCGGCCATGGTGGGGCAAGGCCCGCGTCGGCGTGCAATACCTGCTGACCCGCCGCGGACCGCTTTCGCTGTCGATGAACAACGCCGGCGGCTTCTTCCGCACCGATGCGGCCCGCGCGCGGCCGAACATGCAGCTCTATTTTCAGGCCTTTTCGACCGTCATTCCCAAGAGCGGCGAGCGTCCGATCCTGACGCCCGACCCGTGGCCGGGGTTTTCGATCGGCTTGTCCAACTGCCGCCCGACCAGCCGCGGCGAGATCATGATCCGTTCGGCGAATCCGCGCGACTATCCGAAGATCACCGCCAACGCGCTGTCGACCGACGCCGATGTCGCTGAAATGCTCGACGCGGTGAAGTTCGTGCGCAGGATCGCGGCGATGCCGGCGCTGCGCGAGATCATCGAGGCCGAGGTTCTGCCTGGACCTTCAATCACATCCGACGCCGATTTGATTCAGGATTTCAGGAAGCGGTCCGGCACGGTCTACCATCCGGTTTCGACCTGCCGCATGGGACGCGACCCATCGCGTTCGGTCGTCGATGCGCGGCTCAGGGTGCATGGGCTGGACGGCCTGCGGATCATCGACGCCTCGATTTTTCCCGACAACATCTCCGGCAACACCAACGCCGCCTCCATCATGACGGGCTGGAAAGGCGCGGCGATGGTGCTGGAGGATGTCAGGTGAATAAGTCCCGCGCCCCCTCCACCATGCTTCGCATGGTCACCCTCCCCCGCTTCGCGGGTGAGGATCAAACGTCGCCGCTGATCCTCCCCCGTTTACGGGGAAGGGGGACCGCCGAAGGTGGTGGAGGAGGCGCATTGCTGAAATTCAGGAGCCGAAACCCATGAAAATCACCGACGTCAAGACCTGGGTCGTGGGCAATCCGCCGCCGGGCATCGGCGGGCGCTATTTCATCTTCGTCAGGCTCACCACGGACGGGGGCGTGGTCGGCTACGGCGAAGCCTACAACGCGACCTTCGGGCCGCATGTCACGGCGCGGATGATCGAGGACCTCGCGACGCGCTACCTCGTCGGGCAGGATCCGCACGACATCGAGACATTCTTCCGCCGCGCCTATTCGTCGGGCTTCTCGCAGCGGCCTGACATCTCCGTGATGGGTTGCTTCTCGGCGCTCGAGATCGCCTGCTGGGACATCATCGGCAAGGAGGCGGGAAAGCCGGTCTACAAGCTGCTCGGCGGCCAGGTCCACGAGACGCTGCGTTCCTACACCTATCTCTACCCGCACGCCGGCAGCGTATTCGTCGACGAGGCCGACGACCCGGACAGGAACGTCTACAACGACCCCGACCTCGCGGCGGCCTGCGCGCTCGACTATGTCGCGCAAGGCTTCGACGCCGTGAAGCTCGACCCCGCCGGCCCCTACACCGTCCATGACGGCCACCAGCCGCGGCTCCATGACATCGACCTCGCCGCGCGGATGATGAAGGCGATCCGGGAAGCGGTCGGCGTGAAGGCCGATATCCTGTTCGGCACGCATGGCCAGTTCACCGCCTCCGGCGCGTTGCGCATGGCGCGCGCCATCGAGCCCTACGACCCGCTGTGGTTCGAGGAGCCGGTGCCGCCGGACATGCCCGAAGTGATGGCGCAGGTGGCGCGCGGCACGTCGATCCCGATCGCCACCGGCGAACGCTTGACCACGAAGTTCGAATTCGCCCGCATCATCGAGAACCGCGCCGCCACGATCCTGCAGCCGGACCTCGGCCGCTCCGGCGGCATTCTCGAAACCAAGAAGATCGCGGCGATGGCCGAGGCCTATCACATCCAGATCGCGCCGCATTGCTACTGCGGCCCGATCGTCGGCGCCGCCAACATCCAGCTCGCCGCCACGCTGCCGAATTTCCTGATCCTGGAATCGTTGAAGCAATGGGACGGATTCCACGCGACGCTGCTGAAGAAGAAGATCGAGTGGCGGGACGGCCACGTCATCCCTTCGACGGAGCCGGGGCTCGGCGTGGAGTTGGACGAAGCCGTCTGCGAAGCCCATCCCTATGACGGGAAGCAGCTTCATCTGGAGATGATGCAGGACGCGCTTTTCCCTGACAGGTCCATGAGCCGGGCATGATCGGCGCTTTTTTCGGCCGTGAGGGACCAATCCGCGGCGCGGTCGCCAAAATTGTCAAATGATGGATTGGGAATATAGAACAGACTTACTTATAGAAATCGCGACGAGATTGAAAATAAGAATTGAGTTTTGAGCCGGTCGTCGGTGATGCTCGCCAGCAGCGGGATTCGGCGCCGTTTACTATAGGCCGACAAGAGTCAGTCGCGGGGTATTCCCAAACAATGCGATAGCTGTATGCTGTGTTAACAATTCGTAAAGAGAGCGACGCTCTCAAGTTGCTTGAGTACGGGAGAGACGCGTATGAGTCTGACAAGCATGCTAAGCCGGAAAGACCCGCTCAAACGCGCCTTCGTCACGCTGGACGACGGGATGACCGATATCCTGAAGGAAGAATTTCTTCTGCCGCCGGAGATCGGGTCCGACATGCTTGGCGACCGTGTCGGGCAGGCCGTCGACGCGGAACTGCCGGCGCAAATGACGCCGCCAAGCGAGCGCATCAGCCCCCATACGCAGGACCGTCTGTCGCGCCACGCGGCGGTCGACGAAGCCAATAACCGCACGAGCGACGATCTGAACCGCATCGGCGACGCCTTGGCCAGCATCGTTTCGGCCAACCGCATGGGCCGCGACCTGCTGAACGACTATTATGCCGATATCCATCGCGCCAACGAGTTCGAGAACGCGAACGCCGCCTATGCCGCCGAAAACCGCCGGCTGACCGAGCGTGTCGACAAGCTGGAGCGGCTGCGCGCCCGTTACGACCAGCTGGTCGACGTGCTGAAGCGGCGCGAGGTCAAGCTCCTCGCCGAAGCCGAGGACCTGCGCGAATCCGTCGCGACCGCCAAGCTGGAGCTGGTCGAGGCGCAGACCGGCATCGCCCGCAGCGAATCCCTGAACGGCGAATTGCGCGCAGCGCTGTCCTCGCGCACCGGCGAGGCCGAGCGCTACATGCGCAACGCCGAATTGCTGCGCGAGAAGAATGTCGGGCTGTCGCTCGACCTCGAACTGGCGAGCAAGAAGCAGGCCGAGTCGCGGCGCAAGGCCGACGAACTGGCCGCGATGCATGCGAGCGACACGGCGCGGCTCGCGGAACTGACCGCCAGGCTTTCGGTCGAGGAGAACGAGACCGTCCGCCTCCAGAAGCTCGCCGACGCGGTCGAAGCCAAGTTCGTCGACGCCAACGAGACCGCGTCGCGGCTGGCGGGCGACCTGACCGAGCGCGACAAGCGCTACCAGAGCGAGAACGGCGCGCTGAAATCCGAAATCCAGACGCTGAACGCGCGCCTTCAGACCGCCGCCGGCGAACATCGCGATGCGTTGTCGGAGGCCTCCGCCCTTCGCTCCCGGATCGCCGATCTCGAATCCGAAAAGCAGATCATGGACCAGAAACACGGCGACCTGCGCGGCGAGCTCGAAAACGAGCGCCGCCACACTGCCTCGGCAATGGCCGGCGGCCAGGACGAAGCGGGCCAATCGCAGGCCCGGACGGAAGCGATGCGCCTCGAGATCGCTGAGTTGCGCGCCACCGTGGAGCGCCTGTCGCCGTCAGGCGACCTGCAGGCGAGCAACGGCAACGCGCCGGCTGATTCTGCTCCGGTCGCGGCCGCCGACGATGCGCGCCAGCTCGCCAATCTCGCCCGCCTGCGGCCGAGCGTGCGCAGCGCCTGACCGCGCCGGCGGCGGGCTCCGGCGCCCGCCCCGGATGCCGAAGCGGCGGCGGCGGCGGATCGAAGCGCGAGCCTTGGCGCGCGAAAGATCGCGCGGCGACAGCGGAAACATTGTCCCGACCGTGAACGTCATCGCTGCGATCGGCCGCGACGACCGCTCGTGCCGCGGTCAGGTGAAGACCATCGCGCGGCGTTTTTCCGATGCTGCACTTCCAGCGCCGGCGCTTCGAGGGTCGTTCCGACGCGTGCGCCGGAATTTGCCGGCATTCCAGCCGGTACACAGGATTTCAGGGGTCGACGGCTTCCGCGTCTTCGCCGGCAGCCCGGACGGGCTTGCGCCTGCCATCGCGCGCGTGAGCGATCGCGGTGCGGTAGACCGCTTCGATGCGAGGCAGGATGACCGCCGGCGAAAGCGTCGCGGCGATCGTCCGGCGATCCCGCATCCCCGCCGCCTCCGCCAGGCGCGCGTCGCCGAGCAGAAGAGCCACCGCGTCCGCGATACCCTGGATATCGCCGACCGAGAGCAGCCTGTCGGCTGGCAGGAGGTCAGGCATGTTGCCGACGCGCGTCGACACGACGGGGATCGCCTGCGCCATCGCCTCGATCGGAGAGATCGGCGCTTCCTCGACTGCCGATGCGCAAATGAAAACGTTGAACGACGCCATGAGCGCGACGGCGTCTGCGCGCTGGCCGGGGAGATGCACACGGCCGGCCGTGGCCGGGTCGGTCGCCGCGGCGGCCAGCGCGCTTCTGATCCGTGGGTCGGACGGCGGACGGCCGATCAGGACGAGCCGTGCGTCATGGCCCGCGCGGACCAGCCGGGCGAGCACGCCGATCATGTCGGCTTGCCGCTTGCGCTCGTCGATCTTGCCGACCGATCCGATGACGAACCCCTCGGACGGCAGGCCGAGCGCGCCGCGCGCCTCCTCGCGCCCGACCTCGGTCACCGGCGCGATCTCGTCCATCCGGAACAGGTTGGGAATGTCGAAGATGCGCTTGCGCGACACGAGCCGCCGGTCGGCGTAGTATGCGATCGTCGGCGCGCTCAGGCCGATCACGCCGTGCGCGAACATCCACGGCAGCTGGAATTTGCGCGCATGCGCCGTCATCACGGTCGGCGCCCCGGCTGCCAGCCGAAAGACCATCGCGTATTTGTTGGCGCCGCTGCCATGCGCATGCAGCACGCCGCGCCCCCAGTTGCGGATGGCGTGCCCGACGCGCGCGAGCTCGCGCGGGCTCATGCCGTATGTGGTGGCAAGCCTTGTCACCGCCCCCTCGAAGGCCTGGTCGCCGATCCACGACCTGGACGGATGCACCAGCATGACATCGCAGCCGGCGGCAATCTGCGCGTCGATCAAACCCTTGACGCTCGTCCCGACGCCGTTGAGCGCCGTGTGGCTTATCAGATGGGCGACGCGCAGGCGCTCGGACCGCGTCGCGGCTTCGCCTCGGGCGCCGCTGAGGTCGGGTCGCGGCGAGGCGGGAAATCTTGCCTGTGCAGTCACCTGACATTCGGCTCCGAAGCTGAGGCAGATCAGAAATCCGGCCGGGGCGAACCGTTTCCACTTTCGCCGTTTAAAAGCAATCCCCTGAAGCGTGGGCTACGCTCGCAGAGCGGCGGAGGACGCGCAAGACATCCCGACACCCTGCTGTCAGGATGGGGTCCGGCCTGAACCGGCGACTGTGGAGCGGCCTTTTCTTCGCGGGGGAATCCGCCCATATTCCCAACATGGCAAAAATCGCGCGAGACCGACCGGCGTCGAAGAACGAATCCGCCCCGTTCCGCAAGCGCGGCAACCCGCTGACCGATTTCCTGGACGCTTCGGAGCCGCTCCATCGCGGCGGCTTCGGGGAAGCCCCGCAGCCGGCGTTGACGGGCGCGCCGCTCGGCGGTTCGGTGTCCGAATGGGCCGAGCAGATCGAGCGCGAAGCGGAGGTGGACGGACGCGGCCGAGCCGTTAGGCCGAAGAAGATTCCGGAGCGTTCGTCGAGCCTCACCAAGACCGCGCGCGGCACGTCGATGGGCGGAGCGGCGACGGCGAGGGAACGAACGGCCGCGGGCTTGAACCCCGTCGCGGGCCTCGACATCTCGCTCGAAGACGCCGAATCAATGCCGAAGGCCGGCGTGACGGCGACCGTCGAGGCGCTGACCGCCCTGATCGAATCGGGCAATCCGCTGCACAAGAATGGCGAGTTGTGGGTTCCGCATCGCCCTGCCCGGCCGCAAAAGTCCGAGGGCGGCATCTCGATTCGCATGGTGTCGGATTTCGAGCCGGCCGGCGACCAGCCCGCCGCGATCCGCGATCTTGTTTCGGGGGTCAAGGAACAGGACCGCACCCAGGTGCTGCTCGGCGTCACCGGCTCGGGCAAGACCTTCACCATGGCCAAGGTCATCGAGGAGACGCAGCGCCCCGCCCTCATCCTGGCGCCCAACAAGACGCTGGCCGCCCAACTCTACAGCGAGTTCAAGAAGTTCTTCCCCGACAATGCGGTCGAGTATTTCGTCTCGTATTACGATTATTACCAGCCGGAAGCCTACGTGCCGCGCACCGACACCTTCATCGAGAAGGAATCGTCGATCAACGAGCAGATCGACCGCATGCGCCACTCGGCGACGCGCTCGCTGCTGGAGCGCGACGACGTCATCATCGTCGCTTCGGTGTCGTGCATCTACGGCATCGGCTCGGTCGAGACCTATACGGCGATGACCTTCCAGATGACGATCGGCGACCGCATCGACCAGCGTCAATTGCTCGCCGACCTCGTGGCGCAGCAATACAAGCGGCGCGACATGGATTTCACGCGCGGCTCGTTCCGCGTGCGCGGCGATACGATCGAGCTGTTCCCGGCCCACCTCGACGACCGCGCCTGGCGCATCACGCTGTTCGGCGACGAGATCGAGGCGATCACCGAGTTCGATCCGCTGACCGGCCAGAAGACCGGCGACCTGAAGAGCGTCAAGATTTACGCCAACTCGCACTACGTCACCCCGCGCCCGACGTTGAATCAAGCCATTAAGTCCATCAAGGAAGAACTTCGCCAGCGGCTGCAAGAGCTTGAAAAGGCCGGGCGCCTGTTGGAAGCGCAGCGTCTGGAACAGCGCTGCCGCTTCGATGTCGAGATGCTGGAGGCGACCGGCTCCTGCGCCGGCATCGAGAACTATTCGCGCTATCTCACCGGCCGCAAGCCGGGCGAGCCGCCGCCGACCCTGTTCGAATACATTCCGGACAATGCGCTGGTGTTCGTTGACGAGAGTCACGTCACCATTCCGCAGATCGGCGGCATGTATCGCGGCGACTTTCGCCGCAAGGCGACGCTCGCCGAATACGGTTTCCGCCTGCCCTCCTGCATGGACAACCGGCCGCTGCGCTTCGAGGAGTGGGACGCCATGCGGCCGCTCTCGGTGGCCGTGTCGGCGACGCCCGGCGGCTGGGAACTGGAGCAGTCCGGCGGGGTCTTCGCCGAGCAGGTCATCCGCCCGACCGGCCTCATCGATCCGCCTGTCGAGGTCCGTCCGGCCAAGACGCAGGTCGACGACGTGGTCGGCGAGATCCAGGAGACGACGCTCAAGGGTTACCGCACGCTGGTGACCGTGCTGACCAAGCGCATGGCCGAAGACCTCACCGAATATCTCCACGAGCGCGGCGTGCGGGTGCGCTACATGCACTCCGACATCGACACGCTGGAGCGAATCGAAATTCTGCGCGATTTGCGTCTCGGCGCATTCGACGTGCTGGTCGGCATCAACCTGTTGCGCGAGGGCCTCGACATCCCCGAATGCGGCTTCGTCGCCATCCTCGACGCCGACAAGGAAGGATTTTTGCGCTCCGAAACCTCGCTGATCCAGACGATCGGCCGCGCCGCTCGCAACGTCGACGGCAAGGTCATCCTCTACGCCGACCAGATCACCGGCTCGATGGAGCGGGCAATGGCCGAGACCGGACGCCGCCGCGAAAAGCAGGTCGCCTACAACGAGGAACACGGCATCACGCCGGAAAGCGTCAAGTCGCGCATCTCCGACATCCTCGATTCGGTCTACGAGAAGGATCATGTCCGCGCCGACATTTCGGGCTTCGCCGAAAGCCAGGGCGCCATGATGGGCAACAATCTCAAGACCCACATGGACTATCTCGAGAAAGAGATGCGCAAGGCTGCGACCGATCTCGACTTCGAGAAGGCGGCACGCCTGCGCGACGAACTCAAGCGGCTGCGCGAGATCGAACTTGCCACTTCCGACGACCCGCTGGCCAATTACGCCGACGCCGAAAGCCCGGTTTCGGGCCGCGAAAAAGGCAAGCACAACAAGGGCCGCGCGTTGCATCGCGCGGTCGACGAGAACGCGTCGGCCGCAGCGTTGGGTAAGCCGAAACCGGCAGGCGGAAAGACGCCAGCCGGAAAGCCGTCGCTGTTCATCCGACCGAGCCTCGACGACATGGGCCCCGGAACCGACACGCAATTGCCGGCGGGCGCGGTCCCGCGCTCGCTGTTCAGGAAACAGACCGCGGCGGAAGCGCATGATTCGGACTTCGTTCCGGACGATGCTCGCCCGTCGCTGTTCCGCAAGAATTCGCTCGACGAGATGACGGTTCGGCGCACCGAGAAGCCGGTTGAAGGCATGAAGCCTGCTAAGCCGGCCTTGCCGGACGATCCCAAGCCCATCCGGCGCGAGCGGACAGGGGTCGGTTCATACGAAGACCCGGCTGAGACGCAAAGACCGAAGCGGAGGTCGAGTAAGACGGGACGGCCGGGTCGATAGGACGATTTTTTCGCCTAATCGGTCAGGCGCAGACCGCGTCCAGTCCCGCATGGACGAGATTGAGCGGGTGGCGCCGTCCGTCGCGCCAGGTCGTCGCGATGCCCGATGCGATCTTGGCGCGGCTGGTGTCGCGGCTGCCGTCGAGGCCGAGTTCGGCGCACACCGCGTCAAGCGCCAAACCAATTTCGCCGCGCGCCGTGGCATCGAATTCCGCGAACCCGTCATCCCGATCTGGAGGACATTCGATTTCGTGGTGCGTCATTGCCAATCTCCTGTCGCGCCGTCCGGCGCCTGCGTTCCCCCGGCTGATTTGTTGCTCCACACAGCCTTCCGTAAAGGAAACGCTATAAAAAGATAGGCAGATAGGCTTCTGTGATCACTTTTTATTGCATACTTTCAGTTAGCGTGATCACCATCGTGATGCTCTTTGCGACGGCCTTGTCGACGCCCCTCTCGGCACGGAGGGCAACGACGTTGGGGACGTCTGGCCGACAGTCTGCCGGCGGCCGAAAAAGGCCAGCGCGACCGCGACCAGCAGCGCGAAGGCGACGAGCGCGACTGACAGCAGCGGCCTGTACCAGAACCAGGCGACCGCGATCGTGACGAGGCCGACCAGCAGCGCCAGCACGAAGGCCAGCGTTCCCGTTCCCAGTCGGACGATGCTGCCAAGCAGAGGGATCACATCCGCGATCACGCCGATCGGCGCCATGAGGAGGGAAAACCCGATGAAAAGCACGACCATCCCCACCCCGCGGAGAACCCACGTGATGAGCGTATTTTCGCTGACCGCCTCGGCGAACATCTTTTCGGCCGGCGCGATCCCGGTCGTCACCATCAGGAGTTGGTCACCCGCTTTCGTGGCGTAACGCTCGAAGCCCGACCCCGATTGCTTGCCGACGATGCTCAGGTCGCCGGCCGGCGCGACCTGGTAGCGGATTCGGTAGTCGCCGACGGCCGGCGCGGTCGGGTTTCGCCCGAGATAGATGCGCCCGTCGACGACGCTGACCTTCGCCGTGCCGCCAAAAGCGGCGCGGATCGCGTCGGCCTGATCGTTTTTCAGGACGAGGTCTTTTTCGCCGCCGACCCCGTCGATGACCGACGGCCCGAGCTTGAACGCGCCCAGCGTCGCCTCCGGAACCTGGAAGCGCTGGCTGCGTATCTCCATGCCCGGATTGCCGTGGCCGGAAGGCTGCCTGAAGTCGCTCGAATCGATCGGCGAATCATCCCAATCCTTGCCGTAGGTGTAGGTCGTGACGGTCTCCTCGCCGCCGCCGAGCTTCTTCTGCGTCTCGGATTTCGACTCCTCCGTCCACTGATACATCTCGACGGAGCGCACGAGCCGCAAGCCGGGAGCGCTGACAGCGAACGCGTCGTCGGAGGGTGTGGCGGTGGTCGCAGACCGGCCTGTCGTGTGGACGAGCTTGCCCTCATTGGCCGGATCGACCGTTGCCGAGGAGACCGGAACCACGACGCTCGAGCCTTCGGCGAGCGATTTCGCGGTGGTGACCGCCCTGCCTTCGTTCCAGAACAACAGGACGACCATGGCGAGGATGAGGAGAAATCCGACGATGACGCCGCCGGCCGAATTGCTCAGACGCGAGAACCAGGACCTGGTTTTGACGTCTCTGAAACTGTCGCTCATCGCCGCCCCCAGGCCAAACCGGCTCACCCGGCAGTCGATCTATGAGCAATCGGCGGCCGGGCTCGTCAAGAACTTTGTGAGACGGTCGACCGGCCTGCGGTCAGGAAGTCGCGTTCCGCAAGAGCCAGGTTCGAGCGACCAGTTCTTCCTCGTCCAGCCCTTCCACGGCTTTTCGATGCGCGCGCCGCGCCTCCGCCAGTTCCCGTTCGAGCGTGCCCTGGAGCCAATGCTGCATCACCAGAGGATGGATATAGGAACTGCGGCAAACCGAACGCGTGTTGCCCAGGCGCGAGGCGACCGTATCGATCACGGCGTTCATTGCGCGCGCCTGGCCGGCCTTGCTTTCCGGAACCGGCGTTGCGCCAAACAGCGACGCGGCGTGGATCGTCGCGCCCCAGGTGCGGAAATGCTTGGACGTGAAAGCGCTGCCGGACGACTCGCGCAGATAGGCGTTCACGTCCTGCGAGCCGATCGGCCGCCGGGCGCCGCCTTCGTCGATATACTGGAATAGCCCCTGTCCCGGCAGTTCCTGGATCTGCCGTATGATCTTTGCCATGCGCCGGTCGACAAGCTGCAGCCGCCATTCCTTGTTGGATTTGCCTTTGAACGCGAAACGCAGCTTAGATCCGTCGACCATCAGATGCCGGCTGCGCAAGGTCGTCAGCCCGAAACTCTTGTTGTCGCGGGCATAGGCCGCGTTGCCGACCCGGATCATCGTGTTGTCGAGCAGCCAGACGACCGAGGCGACGACTTTTTCGCGCGGCACGTCGTGCCTGCGCAGGTCCGCGTCGACTTGCGCCCGGATTGCCGGCAAGGCGTCCGCGAAGGCAGCGAGACTGGAGAATTTCGCGTCGCCCCTGCTGAGAGACCAACGTTCGTGATAGCGGTATTGCTTGCGGCCGCGGACATCGCGCCCTGTCGCCTGGATGTGACCGTCGTCGCTGCTTGAAATCCACACATCGGTCCACGCCGGCGGGATGACGAGGCTCTTGATCCTGTAGATGGTCTTGCGGTCGGAGACCGGCTTGCCGTTGGCGGCGCGATAGGAAAAGCCCGTGCCGCTGCGGCGGCGCGTGATGCCGGGCTCGTCGTCGCTGACATGGATCAGCAGGGCTTCGCGGGCCGAGTCCTGCGAGAGCGGACGGTCACTGACGAGCCCTTCCTCATCGATACGCTTCAGCACGGCGACTCCACACCATCCAATGAGCGAACTGAAAGCGCGTACGCGGCTTGTTGTTCCGCGACGACTAGAACAGGCGTCCGCCGTCCGGCACCTTTAGATCGATCGCGCCGAGCACCACCGCGCCCTCCTCGTCGGGAAAGCCGAGCGTCAGGACTTCCGACATGAACTTGCCGATCTGCCGCGGCGGAAAATTGATCACCGCGAACACCTGCCGCCCGACCAGCGTCTCCGGCGCGTAATATTTGGTGATCTGCGCCGACGAGCGCCTGACCCCGATCTCCGGGCCGAAATCGATGCGCAGCTTGATCGCGGGCTTGCGCGCCTCCGGAAAGGGCTCGGCGGCGACGATCGTGCCCGCACGGATGTCGACCTTCTCGAAATCGGCGAACGAGATCCGCGCCGCCGCGCCTTGGCTCATGTCAGGCGTTGCCGTGCGTTTCGAACAGGACGCCGGCGAGCGCCTCGCGCGCCGAGGCGCCGGACCAGACGACGAACTGGAACGCCTGGAAATAGGCCTCGCAGGCCTCAAGCGCGCTCGACAGCAGCACCTCGACCTGCTGGCTCGACGGCTCGACGCCGCCGGCGAGCAGCAAGGATTGCCGGAACATGATCGCGCCTTCCTGCTCCCAAAGGTCGAAATGCCCGAACAGCAACTGCTCGTTGATCAGCGACAGCAGCCGCATGATCTCCATCGCCCGCGTTTCGGGCACCTTGGTGTCGAAGGCGCAGGCCAGATGCAGCGCCTCGAAATCTTCCATCCACGAGAACGACACATGGTAGTCGGTCCAGCGGCCTGTGACGGTGATCGCGATCTCGTCGTCGCCCGTGCGCTCGAAGGCCCAGTCGTTGGCGTTGGCGACATGCTCGATCACGTCGACCGGATGGATCTCGCGGGCATATTCGAGTTCGACCAGTTCCATGCCAATTCCCACTGTTTGTGCGTCCGCGCGGGCCGTGGCCCGAAGCGTGCGCCGGAAGCAGTTCCTACTGCTTCGAATCATGCAGCAAATTCAGTGTATTGATCGGGAGTCGCATGACCAGCCCGTTTTTTGGGGAGGCCCCGCCATTGTGCGCAAAAGGCTGCCGAACTGAGTCACGCGAACGGCTTAAGCGATTCAGGGCATTCGCCTTTTTCGAGCCCCCATCCTGTGGACAAATAACAGCGCACAAGTCTCGCGCGGCGCGGGGTTCGCGCTCAGACGGCGCCCGACGGCGTCTTTTCGGCGCGCACGAGGGCTTCCAGCGCGTCGAGCCTGGCCGCCAGGACCTTGTTTTCGGCCCGCGCCTTGAGCGCCATTTCGCGCACCGCTTCGAACTCCTCGCGCTGCACGACATCCATAGAATTGAGAATCTTTTCCGCCTGCGACTTGAACGCGGTTTCGACCTCGCGCCGCACGCCCTGGGCGGCGCCCGCCGCGTCGGTGAACACCTTGGCGAATTCGTCGAGGATGCGGTTGGGGCCGGTCGTCATGGGAACTCTCCGCTGTTGTCTTCGAATTAGGCCGTGCCCATGCGCTTTACAAGGCTCGCCCGACGCGTCGCCTTGACCGTGACGGGCGGCTGGACCAAGGTCCGCGCGATTTCCCATAGGCCCGCGAGATGATTTTGCCCGATCCGATCCTGATGCCGCTGGCGACGCTGGCCTTTCCCGATATCGACCCGGTCATCGTCCGGCTCGGGCCGCTCGCGGTCCACTGGTACGGCGTCGCCTATATCGTCGGCATCCTGTTCGGCTGGTGGTACGCCAAGCGACTGATAGTAAACGCGCGGCTGTGGCCGGCCGGCGGCGCCTCGATGAAGCCCGAGGATATCGACGATTTCCTCGTCTGGGCGGCGGTCGGCATCGTCGTGGGCGGCCGCGTCGGCTACATCCTGTTCTACGATCTGGCGCGCTACGTGGCCCATCCGTTCGACATCCTGGCGGTCTGGCAGGGCGGCATGTCGTTCCATGGCGGCTTTGCCGGCACGGTCCTCGCCATGGTCCTGTTCGCGCGCAAGCGCGGCATTCGGGTCTGGTCGCTGTTCGACGTGATCGCGGCCGGAACGCCTGTCGCGCTCGGCCTGGTGCGCTGCGCCAATTTCATCAATTCGGAACTGTGGGGCCGCATCACCGACGCGCCATGGGCGATCGAGTTCCCCAATGGCGGCCCGTTCAACCGCCATCCCAGCCAAATCTACGAGGCGCTCCTCGAAGGCGTCGTGCTGTTCCTGGTCCTGCGGCTGCTCACCCACCCGCTGCTCAAACTGAAGCGCCCCGGCTTCATCGCCGGCGCCTTCGTCACCGGCTACGGCCTCGTCCGCATCTTCGTCGAAAACTATCGCGAGCCGGACGCGCAACTGGGCTACCTCGCCGGCGGCTGGCTGACGATGGGCATGGTCCTGTCGATCCCGATGGTGCTCGCCGGAATCTGGGCGATGACGACGGCGCGGGAACCGAGAACCGCCCTTCCGGCATGACGCCGCTGAAGCGGCGGCTCGTCGAGTTGATCGGGTCCGACGGTCCGATCAGCATCGCGCGCTACATGGCGCTTTGCCTCTTCGATCCGGTCGACGGCTATTACATGACGCGTCAACCGTTCGGCGCGGACGGCGATTTCACCACCGCGCCGGAGATCAGCCAGATGTTCGGCGAACTGATCGGCGTCTGGGTTCACCTCGCCTGGGAAGCGATCGGCAGGCCGGATCGCGTCACGCTGGCCGAGATCGGTCCGGGCCGCGGCACGATGATGGCCGATTTGCTGCGGACCCTTGAGCGCCTCTCGCCGGATCTCCATCGCCAGGCCACGATAGCGCTGGTCGAAACCAGTCCCCGCCTTGCTACGTCGCAGAAACAAATCCTTGCCCGCCAAGCCAAGCCGGTCGAATGGCGCGATTCAGTAGGCGCCTTGCCAAACGCGCCGCTCGTCATCGTCGGCAACGAGTTGTTCGACGCCGTCCCGATCCGGCAATACGTCAGGACCGGGAGCGGCTGGCGCGAACGCTGCGTGGGCGTGGATGAGGATGACGCGCTGTGCTTCGTTGCCGGTCCCGGCGCGGTCGAGGCGTCGCTGCTCCCGGCGGATGCGGAAACCGTCGCCCAAGGCGCGGTCGTCGAGCTTGCCCCGGCCCGCGCCGCGCTGATGCAGGAGATCGCAGAGCGGCTGCGCGACGATGGCGGCGCCGGCCTGTTCCTGGATTATGGCTATGCGACGCCTGCCGTCGGCGACACGCTGCAGGCGCTCCTCAAACATGGGTTCGACGATCCGCTGGCGCATCCCGGTCAGGCCGATCTCACCGCCCATGTCGACTTCGCAGCGCTCGCAGGCAAAGCCCGGCGGGCAGGATTGGAAACCTCGCTCCTGCCGCAGGGCGATTTCCTTCTCGGACTGGGCCTCCTGGAACGCGCCGGACGCCTCGGCGCCGCTGCCGATGCTGGAGGCCGTCAGGCGATACGGGACGCCGTCGACCGGCTCGCCGGTCCCGACCAGATGGGCACGCTGTTCAAGGCATTGACTGTGACGCCGCGCGGGGTGTTCGTTCCGCCCTTCGGCCCACCGGCCTAGGCCGGAACCCGCAAAACCACTCGCAATCCGCCGAGCGGACTGTCCTCGAGCTTGATGTCGCCTCCATGGCTGCGCGCGATGTCGCGGGCGATGGAAAGGCCGAGCCCCGTGCCGCTGGCGTCGAGATTGCGGGCGCTGTCCAGCCGCACGAACGGCTTGAACACCTCCTCGCGCTTGTCGGCCGGGACGCCCGGACCGTCGTCGTCGATGACCAGCCGCAGCGTGCCGCGCGCATGCGTGCCGGTGACCTTGACCGTCTTGGCGTAACGGAAGGCGTTGCCGATCAGATTGGCGAGCAGCCGGCCGAAGGCATTCGGACGGACGTGGATATCCTTGACGCCCGTGAGCGAAGCGGTGAAGGCGCGCTTGCGCAATTTGGCCTCCTCCGCCATCTTGTCGAGATAGGCCTGCACGTCGAATTGGCCGGCGTCCTCCAGGCTTTCGCCGCGCGCGAAGGCGAGATAGCCTTCCAGCATCGCCTGCATGTCGTTCACATCCTGGTTCAGGTCCTCCGAACCCGGCCGCGATCCGCTGAGCGCGAGCTGCAGTTTGAACCGGGTCAGGATCGTGCGCAGATCGTGGCTGACGCCGGAAAGCATGGCCGTGCGCTGCTCGATCTGGCGCTCGATGCGGTCGCGCATCTGGATGAAGGCGAAACCCGCGCGGCGAACCTCCTCGGCCCCACGCGGCTTGAAGGCCGGCGGCATGGGCCGCCCCTTGCCGAAGCTTTCGGCGGCTTCCGCGAGCTGCGAGATCGGCTTGATCTGGTTGCGCAGGAATGGGATCGCGATCATCAAGAGCACCAGCGACGTGCCGACCATCCAGACGATGAAGATGTGCGAATTCGACGCGTAGGCCTGATTGCGGCGCACGAAGACGCGCAACACTTCGTCCTTGAGCCTGATGCGCAGCTCGACGATCTTGGAATCGCCCACCGTGTCGATCCAGAACGGCCGGTCGATCTGGTCCCTGATCTCGCTCGACAAGCTCTGGTCCAGGATTGAGAAAAAGGGCCGCGGCCCCTGCGCCGGAAACGGCCCGGGCGGCAGGATCTGGATCTTCAGTTCCATCCGCTCTTCGGCGATCCGCACGAGGTTGGACGGATCGGCCTCAACCTGCGGGTCGGTCTCGATCAGGTCGATGATCGAGGCGATGTCGCGCACCACGGCCATCGACAGGCGCTGCGTCACCATCTGCCAGTGGCGCTCCATGAACACCAGCGTGACCACGGACTGGAGCAGGATCATCGGCGCGATGACGATGATCAGCGAGCGCGCGTAGAGGCGCTTCGGCAGGTAGTGGGAGACGCGCCGCCAGAACCGCGCCCAGAGCGCCAGCGCGGCGCGCAGCCAGCGAAAATTCGCGCCGCGCAGCCTGCCTGGTCTCAGTCGGTCGAAGTCGAAGGCCGCCATGTCGTTTCCGGCGCGCGGGATGCGCAACGCGCCGCCAGTCTAGTGCATCGCGCCGCCAACGGAAAGCAATGCCCTCGACCGGCGGCCGTCAGCCGGTGACGGCGGACCGGCGCGCCGCGCAGGCCTTGCGGAACTCGACCTGCACCGCTTCGAAGAGATGCAGCACGTCCTTGCGCGCCGCGTCCAGGCTGCGGCCCTGCCCGACCAGGTCCTCGAGCAGTCTGCGCGCGGTCGAACGCCAGTAGCCGTTGGCGTCCTCGCCGTTGAGATCGAAAAGCTCGTCGGAGATCCGCCGCACGAGATCGATCCTGCGTTGCAGCGGAAACACGAGAACATCCGCCGTCCTGTCGTCCATCATCACCAACCCCACCCTCACGCACGGCGAATCAAACTGCGCCGCACCGGGAGGGTGATCGGTTCGGTCAAACAAAGGATTAACGCCCCGCGATGCCCGGGACCGGCCTGCTATTCCACGCTCAGCCTGTAGCCGACGCCGCGCACCGTCTGCAGCCAGACCGGGTTGGCCGGGTCGCGCTCGATCTTGCGCCGCAGGCGGTTGATCTGCACGTCGATCGTCCGCTCGCTGACGTCCGAATCGTCGGCGACCAGTTCATGGCGCGGGATGACCTCGCCGGCGCGCGACGCGAAGATCGCCATGATGTCCTGCTCGCGGTCGGTGAGCTTCAGCGGCTCGCCCGACTTCTTCAGTTCGCGGCGCGCGATCTGGAAGGTGTAGGGCCCGAAAACAAGCTGCTCCGCCTTCGGCGTTGCGGCCGGCCCGCCGCGCCGCAGGATGTTGTTGATGCGCAGGATCAGCTCGCGCGGATCGAACGGCTTCGAAAGATAGTCGTCGGCGCCCGCTTCCAATCCCGAAATGCGGCTGTCCGTCTCCGAGAGCGCGGTCAGCATCAGGATCGGCACGGTCTTGACCGCGCGTAGCGACCGCGTCAGCTCGATGCCGGATTCGCCGGGCATCATCACGTCGACGATCAGCAAATCGAAATCCAGCCCGGTCAGGCGCCGGCGCGCCTCGCCGGCATTGCCGGCCACGGTCACCCGGAAACCGTTCTCGGTGAGATATTGCCTGAGCAGGTTGCGGATGCGGGTGTCGTCGTCGACGACCAGCAGATGCGGCGCGTCGTCGCCCGGGATTTGTGCCTCGGCCATCGTCAGCCCTCCCCCTTGGCGGCCGGCGCGGCCGCATTCAGACCGTCGATCTGCGGCCTCGATTCCGGATTGACCATCGTCTTCATGAACCGCTCGATCGTCTCGCGGTTCTCGTATCCGGCGGCGGCCAGCGCCGCTTCGATGCGGCGCGCCTGCGGGTTGGCGAGGTCGAGCGCGAGCTGCCTGCCCTTTTCGGTCGGATAGAGCTCCCGCTGCCGCCGGTCGCGCGGCCCCTGGACCTGCACGACATGGCCGGCGTCGACCAATTCCTTCAGGACACGCGCCAGGCTCTGCTTGGTGATCCGCAGCACGTCGAGCAACTCCGCCACGGTCAGCCCCGGCTTGCGGTTGACGAAATGCAGCACGCGGTGATGCGCGCGCCCGAAGGCGTAGGCGGTCAGGATCTGATCCGGATCCGACGTGAAATCGCGGTAAGCGAAGAAGAACAACTCGATGATCGACAGATCGATCTCGCCGTCCGCGCCGAGCGCGGTGCGGATCGGAACCCCCGCCGGTGCAGTTGCCTCCGCCATCCCTTCTCCACCTATCGAGAAAAATACGTCAGCCATGTTGACATATTTTTCGGCGCCTTGTAATTTCTGCCAAGCTTTGGCGGCGAAGGCGAACGAAAAGGTCTCAGGCGAGCCACTTCGCAAAACCTTCGTTCGTTTGATCGCGCCAGGCGAATGACCTATCGACATCGCCAAGGCGGCGGAAGCGACCGCCGAATGCAAAAACCGGCCACGGCCTCAGGGAGTCTCGCGATGGCATCCGTTCCTTTCGATCAACTCGATGGCTTTATCTGGATGAACGGCGAGTTCGTCAAATGGGCCGACGCCAAGATCCATGTCCTCACTCATGGCCTGCATTACGCGAGCGCCGTTTTCGAGGGTGAACGAGCCTATGGCGGCGAAGTCTTCAAGCTGACGGAACATACGCGGCGCCTGCACGAATCAGGTCGTATTCTCGGGTTCCAGATTCCCTACACCGTCGAGCAGATCGACGATGCGACCCGCACGCTGCTGCGCAAGCAGGGGTTCAGCGACGCCTATGTCCGCCCGATCGCCTGGCGCGGCAGCGAGATGATGGGCGTGGCGGCCCAGAGCAACAGGATCAACTGCGCGATCGCGATCTGGCAATGGCCGAGCTATTTCGATCCGGCGCAGAAGCTCAAGGGCATCCGCCTCGACATCGCCGAATATTGCCGGCCCGATCCGCGCACGGCGCCGTCGCGGGCGAAGGCCGCGGGCCTCTACATGATCTGCACGCTGTCCAAGCACGCTGCGGAGGCCAAGGGCTACGCGGACGCGCTGATGTTCGACTGGCGCGGCTATGTCGCCGAAGCGACCGGCGCCAACGTCTTCTTCGTCAAGGATGGCGCGATCCATACGCCGCTGGCCGACTGTTTCCTCAATGGCATCACGCGGCAGACCGTGATCGAACTCGCGCGCAGACGCGGCTTCGACCTGGTCGAGCGCGTCATCATGCCCGACGAACTCGAAGGCTTCGAGCAGTGCTTTTTGACCGGCACGGCCGCCGAGGTGACGCCGGTGGCCGAAATCGGTCCCTACAGTTTCGAGGTCGGCGAGATCGCCAGGACGCTGATGAACGACTACTCGGCCGCCGTCCTGCCCAAGCACGCCATGGCGGCTGAATAATCGCGCGGCGCGCCCGGCCGATAGGCGAAACCCCTGAAGGGCTTCGCCTGTTTTTTCGACTCGAAACGGGAAGACCCTGATGGGAAATCTGAACGGTCTGATCGTCCCCGTAACCGGGTTCCAGCAGAACTGCACCCTGCTGTTCGATGACGAAACCAAGGCCGGGGTGGTCGTCGACCCCGGCGGCGATGTCGACCGCATCGCCGAGGCGATCGACGGCAAGGGTCTTTCCATCGGCGCGATCTGGATCACGCACGGCCATATCGACCATGCCGGCGGCGCCATGGATTTGAAGGATCGGCTCAACGTCGACATCGTCGGTCCGCATGCGGACGACAAGCCTTTGCTCGACAATCTGGAAAAGCAGGCCGTACGTTTCGGCATGACCGGCGCGGTGCGCAACTGCGCGCCCGACCGCTACCTGACCGAGGGCGAGACCGTGTCGTTCGGCGGGCATGTCTTCGAGGTGTTGCACTGCCCGGGCCACGCGCCGGGCCATGTGGTCTACTACAACCGCGCCGCCGGCTTCGCCCATGTCGGCGATGTGCTGTTCAAGGGCTCGATCGGCCGGACCGACCTGCCGGGCGGCGACCACGACCAACTCATCGCCTCGATCAAGTCGAAGCTGCTGCCGCTCGGCGACGAGATCGGCTTTGTATGCGGCCATGGTCCTGGCGGCCGCTTCGGCGAGGAGCGTCGCACCAACCCGCATCTGATCTGAAACGAACTCGCAACGCCTCCACGGGTCAGTGCGTGAAGCGCCGCCCCATGGATCGCCGTCGGCGTCAGTCGGCGATGCAGAAATGCGCCGCGCCGTCATTGCCGACGAAGGTTCCGTTGCGGGCGTCGAACGTCCTGTAGCGCCCCTCGCAATAGCGAAACCACGCCCGGCTCCACGGCTCTGCGCCGCCGCGCTCCGCATAGACGACATCCGGACCGTCCACATATTGCGGCTGCTGCGCGTAGTAGACGCGGTGAGGGCGGGGCCGCGCGACCGGTTCGCGATAGGCGTAAACGGGTTCCCGATAAGAATAGTCGGGCTCGTCGACATAGTCGCGCTCGTTTGAGTTTGCCAGGCCGGACGCGATCGCGCCGACCGCCAGGCCGAGCACGCCGGCGGCCACGAGGTCGCCGTTGCGATTGTGATGGTGGTGCCGGCGCCAGCCGTCGCCGGCCTGCGCCGCGGGCAGCGCGGCAAGGCTCGTCGCTGCTACGGCGGCGGCGAGAACGGCGTGTTTCATCAAACGATTCATCTCAATCTCCTTCGAGGCATTTGGCGGTGTTCGACGTCGATCCGCGTGATGTCGGAAGAGATGATGGGCGAATGCGTCTGAACGCAGGCTGAACGTCGAAGCCTGCGCAAAGTTTCCGCGGCATGGCGGAAGGGCGGCGATGCCAGAGCGCCCTGTCGCCCGACCTAGCCGACGGAGAGGTTGACGGCTTTCGGGCCCTTGCCGCGCTTGTCCGGCTCGGTGTCGAACGAGACCTTCTGGCCGTCATCGAGGCCGGGGAGGCCCGAGGCCTGGACCGCCGAAATATGGACGAACACGTCCTTGCCGCCGTCATCCGGCGTGATGAATCCGAAACCCTTGGCCTGGTTGAAGAATTTCACGGTGCCATGCTGCGGCATCGGCGGCTCCCTGCATCGTTCTCCCGGGGTTCGGTCCGGAAGCTTCGTCCCGCTTTCGCTGATCTCCGGGAAAAATACCCGAAAGCAGAATTTGTGTGTCATTTCGACGGTTCGGGCAAGCAAAACTTTCAAAATGCCGACGCGTTGCTGTGGCCAGCCTCACGCGCGGATGACGTTGCAAGACTATCGTCGCGACATCGCCCTGTCGGCGCGGCCGAGCGGGCGCATCGGAGCGATTTCGATGGCCCTTGCTTTTGGCATCGGATCGGGGAACATCGGGGTAGTGCGGAAACGATGATGGGAGGGCGTTCCATGCGGCTTTGGTCTCGGGTTTCGGCGCGGCAAGGGGCGCTCGTCGCCATGGCCCTGCTGCTGTGCGCATGCGACGTGGTGGTCGAGCAAGGACCCGGACCGGGTCCCCGGCCGAGGCCGATCGAGGAGCCCGGTTTCTGCACGCGCGAATACGAACCCGTTTGCGCGCGGCGCGGACGCGACCGCCAGACCTTTTCGAATGGCTGCCTGGCCGATGCGGCCGGCTACCGCATCATCCGCGACGGCGAATGCCGGCGTGACGGCGGCGATGGCGGCGGGTTCGGCGATCCGCGTCCGCCCCGCGACGAGCCGGAGTTCTGCACGCGCGAATACCGTCCGGTCTGCGCCATGCGGCGCGGCGAGACGCGAACCTTCCCGAACGCCTGCGAGGCGCGAAGCGCGGAGTATCGCATCGTCGACGACGGACCCTGTTGATCAGCTGATCAGCGCGGGAAGGACAGGCTTGATCGGCGCAGACGCAAGTCGGCTGGGCCAGACATGGTTCCGCTGGCCTGGCTTGCGTCGACAAGCCGCTCTGAGCGGCTTGAGACGAGCGAGCCGACCGGCTGGTGGACGGCCGGTTGGGTCCGCTGCACGGCGCCCGAGACGGCGACGAGGCCGGCTGCCGCGGACAGCCCGAAAGCCGTCGCGACGGATAGATTTTTCATCGACGACACCCCTGTCTCGATCGCTTTCTAGTGACAAAACGCGGCCTCCGCCTGTGGGAAATTTCCGTGCTGTTCATGAAGGTAAACAAAGGCCTACCGTCTCGCCGCCGTCACGATCCAATGCGCGATTCGCGCTCGCGCCGAGCTGGTCGATTGACTTGGCATGGCGGCTGTCCCACCTTCCGGCGCGCTGCGGTCCGGTGCTATGACGCATCCGCCCATGCCCAATCGGGAGACCCAGTCGCCGCATGCCGGAAGAAGCCAGCCTCGACCCGCTCCGGTCCCCATTGCTCGAACAGGCCGCCGATCATGGCGTCAGCCACGGCTTCTTCACGCGCAAGGGAGGGGTCTCGAACGGCATATATCGCGGGCTGAACACCGGCTCTGGTTCGAACGACGACCCGGCCGCCGTCGCCGAGAACCGTAGCCGCGTGGCGCGATGGATGGGCGTGAACCTCGATGCGCTGCTGTCGGTCCATCAGGTCCATTCGCCGGACGTGATCGTCGCGAACGGCCCCTTCGACGGCGCCCGGCCGAAAGGCGATGCGATCGTCACCGACCGGCCCGGCCTCGCGATCACGGCGTCCTCGGCCGATTGCGGACCCGTGCTTTTCGCCGATGCGCACGCCCGCGTCATCGGCGCGGCGCACGCCGGGTGGAAGGGCGCGTTCACCGGGGTGCTCGAAAACACGATCGGCGTCATGGAAACCCTGGGAGCCCAGCGCGAGCGGATCAACGCGGTGCTCGGACCCTCGATCGGACCGGCCAGCTACGAAGTCGGACCCGAATTCGTGGCGCGCTTCTTCGACGCCGACCCGGACAACGAACGCTATTTCAAACCCTCGGCGACGCCGCGCCATGCCCATTTCGACCTCAACCGATACACTGTCGACCGCCTGAGGCTCGCCGGCGTGACCGCGCAGGCGCTGAACCGCTGCACCTACGCGGAGGAGGACCTCTTCTTCTCCTACCGCCGCGCCACCCATCGCCGCGAGCCGGACTATGGCCGGCAGATTTCCGCGATCGTTCTGGAGAAAGATTGATGGCTCTTCATTTCGAACGGACGGAATTCGACGCGCGGCGCGACCGGCTGACGATCGAGATGGCGGAAAAGAAGCTCGACGCCATCCTCCTCTTCGCCCAGGAGAGCATGTACTGGCTGACCGGCTACGACACGTTCGGCTTCTGCTTCTTCCAGTGCCTCGTGCTCAAGGCGGACGGGTCGATGGTGCTGATGACGCGGTCGGCCGACCTGCGGCAGGCGCGACAGACGTCGACCCTTGAAAACATCGTCGTCTGGCTCGACCGCGACAAGGCCAACCCGGCGCTCGACCTGCGCAACATTCTCAACGATATCGGCCTCCTCGGCATGCGGATCGGCGTGGAATACGACACGCACGGGCTGACGGCGGCCAACGGCCGCCGCCTCGACGAGCAGTTGCAGACCTTCGGCCAGATCGTCGACGCGTCAGGCATCGTCCAGCGCCTGCGCCAGTTCAAGAGCCCGGCCGAGATCGACAAGGCGCAGAAAGCGGCGGCGCTTTCCGACGATGCGCTCGAGGCGGCCCTGCCCCTGATCGCCCAAGGCGTCGACGAGGGCGCGATCCTGGCCGCCATGCATTCGGCGATCTTCGAGGGCGGGGGCGACTATCCCGCCAACGAATTCATCGTCGGATCGGGCGCCGACGCCCTGCTCTGCCGCTACAAGTCGGGACGGCGCAAGCTCGGCAAGACCGACCAGTTGACGCTCGAGTGGTCGGGCGTTTGGAATCACTATCACGCGCCGATGATGCGCACGGTCCTGACGGGCAAGGCATCGAAACGTCACCAGGAATTGTTCGAGGCGGCCAGGGACGCGCTGGGCGCCGTCGAAAAGGCGATGCTTGCCGGCAACACCTTCGGCGACGTGTTCGACGCCCATGCCCGCGCTTTGGAGGCCCACGAATTGACCCGACACCGGCTGAACGCCTGCGGCTATTCCGTCGGCGCGCGGTTCACGCCGAGCTGGATGGATACACCGATGTTCTACCAGGGCAATCCCGAACCGATCGCGCCCAACATGACGCTGTTCGCGCATATGATCATCATGGACTCCGACACGGAGACGGCGATGACGCTCGGCCGCACTTATCTGACGACGGAATCGCAGCCCAAGCCCCTCTCCCGCCTTGATCTCGACTTGATCGTCAAATGAGATTTCCACAGCAAAGGGCTTTCGCGCCTTGATGGGAACAATCGCGGCACTTCGGCGAGACGCGGCCCGCGCCGCGATCGCCGCGATCCTGGCGCTGTGTGGTTGCAGCAGCGCGCAGGACGTGCTCGCGCCCTCGGCCATCACGCCGCCGGCGCAGGCCGCCTCGGGCGCATCGCAGCCGCCGGCTTCCCAGCCGCCGGGCGGCGCGCCTTCCGCCTCGCAGCCGCAGCAGATCGCCAACGCCGCCATCGCCGACGCCAGGGTGCGGTTCGCGCCGATCGTCGGCACTTCGGTCGAGGCGGCGAACGCGCTGTCGGCGGGCCTGTCCAGCCGGGCCCGGACCCGCGGCGTCAACCTGTCCGGCGCCGCGGTCGAGCCGACCCATCTTCTCAGGGGATATTTCACGCCGCTGGTCGAGGCCGGACAGACGACGGTGATTTTCGTCTGGGATGTCTATGATCCCGCCGGCAATCGGGTCCATCGCATCTCGGGCCAGCAGAAATCCGAAAGCGCCGGCGGCGAGGGCTGGGGCGCGGTGCCGGCGGCCTCGATGCGGGCGATCGCCGATTCGACGATCGACCAGCTCGCCGCATGGCTTTCGAGCCGAACCGGGTGACCCGTCCGTTGCCATGAAGCGGGAATCGGCCGGCCAGCGTTCCGCACTGCTTGCAATAGGCGGGCAGCCCGCTAAAAGCCCGCTGACGCCCTTCCCCGGATACCATGCATGAAACTCTTTGCGGGCAATTCCAACCGGACGCTGGCCGAGGGGGTTGCGCGCTACCTGAACATCCCGATCGGCAAGGCGACGGTCCGCCGCTTCGCCGACCAGGAGATTTTCGTCGAGATCCAGGAGAACGTGCGCGGCGAGGATGTCTTCATCCTGCAGTCGACATCCTTTCCGACCAACGATCATCTGATGGAACTCCTGATCATGATCGATGCGTTCATGCGCTCCTCGGCGCGCCGCATCACGGCCGTGATCCCCTATTTCGGTTACGCGCGGCAGGACCGCCGCGCCTCCGGCCGCACGCCGATCTCGGCCAAGCTGATCGCTAACATGATCACGCGCGCCGGCGTCAACCGCGTGCTGACGCTCGATCTGCATGCCGGACAGATCCAGGGCTTCTTCGATATCCCGACCGACAATCTGTTCTCGGTGCCGGTCATGGCCCGCGACGTGAAGTCGAAATACAAGCAGTTGAGCAACGTGATGGTCGTGTCGCCCGATGTCGGCGGCGTGGTTCGCGCGCGCGCGCTCGCAAAGCGCATCGACGCACAGCTCGCCATCGTCGACAAACGCCGGGAACGGCCGGGCGAATCGGAAGTCATGAACGTCATCGGCGACGTCAACGGCAAGGATTGCCTGCTGTTCGACGACATCGTCGATTCGGGCGGAACGCTGTGCAACGCGGCCGACGCGCTCTTGGAAAAAGGCGCAAGCAGCGTCACCGCCTACATCACCCACGGCGTGCTGTCCGGCGGCGCGGTCGCCCGTATCAGCGCCTCGAAGCTACAGGAACTGGTGATCACGGACTCCATCCAGCCGACGCAGGCCGTCATGGACGCCCGCAACATCCGCGTCGTCTCGATCGCAGACCTGATCGGCGAAGCGGTCTCGCGCACGGCGACGGAAGAGTCCGTGTCGAGCCTGTTCGACTAGCGCGATGGACCTGGCAAACCATTTCTGGCTGATCGCCGGGCCGAATGGAGTCGGCAAGACCACATACGCGTTCCGAAACATCGCGGCCGTCAGCGGCTCGCTGAACTTCGTCAATCTCGATGAAATCGCCCGTGGGCTCTCGCCGTTGAAGCCGGCGCTCGCCGACCGGGAGGCGGCGCGCATCGCGCTTTCGCGGGCCCGCGATTTCATCCGGCGCGGCGCGGTCTTTTCCATGGAGACGACGATGGCCGGCCACGTGCATCTGAATCTCCTGCGGGAAGCGAGAGCCTTGGGCGTGGCGACGACGCTGCTCTATTTCTCGGTGCGCACACCGGAAATCTGCCTTGAGCGCATTGCCCGTCGCGTGTCGGAAGGCGGCCATGATGTCGACCCCGCGATTGTTCGGCGGCGCTTCGTTCGCAGCCACGCGAACCTGCCGGACCATTGCGCCGCCGCTGATCTGTGGCGCGTGTACGAGGCGTCGGGCCCGCGACCCTGCCTCGCCGCGGAGGGCAGGCGCGATTCGCTCCTCCACGTCGACCCGGAGTGTCTCTCCGGGTCGAACAAGCATGTGCAAGAATTCGCCGGCGACATTCGCCGATAGCGCGCTTCGCTCCCCCGACCGCGATTCACATCGGCGGGACGACGCCGTTCGTGCCGACGACGATGCGGCCGGTCGACAGCGATCCGTCCGCCGCCTTGTCGGCCGGCACGAAGACGACTGCGCCGGGTTTGAGATCGTCCTTCGTCGCCGGCGCGAAGGTCACGACAGGCGTGCCCTCGGCGATCGTCACCTTCTTTTCGGTTCCGCCGCCATAGTCGATCGTCAGCGTCTGGCCGTCCGTCTGTGTGACGGCGTTGGCCACCGTGCCATTGGTCATGGTGCTGTCTGGCTCCAGATCCCAGGCATAGCTGCCCTGGCCCGCGCCCTTCATGGCGGCGGGAAAGATGACCACTTCGAGCGCGCCGTCGCCGCCATTGGCCTTGGCCAGCGACGCGACGCCGACATAGTCTCCCGGCTTGATATCGGCCGCGGACGCCTTGGCGACGCTCGACACCTGCCAGTCCGGCTTGAGCATGATGGTGACCGGCGCGCCTTCGCGGCTATCGACGGTGAGGGTCGAAGCGTCGATGCTGGCGATCTTGCCGCGCACGCGAACGCCGTCCGCGGCAAGTGCGCCCCCAGCAAGGGTCGTAAGCGTGATCGTCAGCAGAATCGTGGATTTTTTGACATTCATGAGTTGGTCCTCCGATGACGCGTCACGCAAAATTGCAACATCATCGCTTGCGACCAGATAGCGCCCGCACGACATTCGTCCCTCCTGGCCGCAGGTCAAAAGAACTTGATCTCGAAAGACGCCCGAAAATATCGATGACCCGAACGGAGCGGGATTGCCAACGCAGGGCTGCCTGTCTCCTCAGGACGGTTTCCTCAAGGCCGCGAGGGCCTGTTCGGCGACATTCCAGATCATTCGCGCCTCGGCCCCGCCTCGCGCGAGCGACATGATGGCGAAAACGGCGCCCGTCAGGAAATCCGCGACCGCGGCCGCATCGGTATCCCCATGGATTTCTCCGCGCTCGACCGCAATCCGCAGATGGCGTTCGAAAAAGGCGCGTATTTCATCAAGCCGCTCGTCGGCGAGCGCCTTGGTCTCCGAAGAATGGGCTTCCCGTTCCATGATCGTATTGATGATCAGGCAACCCTTTCGCTCGGGGTCGTCCGTCGCGAGGCGCACCTGCACGCTCAGCCATTTCTCTATCGCAGGCTGGCCCGACAGCGTCCCCGGCAGTGTGGCGCGAAACTGCGAGGTATAGGTTTCGAAGGCGCGACGGAACAAGGCGTCCTTGTCTTTGAAATTCGTATAAAGGTTGCCCGGCTTGAGACCGGTCGCCTGGTAGATGTCGGCCATCGAGGTCGCGACATAGCCTCGCCTCCAGAACGCTTCCATCGCATTCCTCAGCACGTCGTCCAGGATGAATTCTCTTGGTCGGGCCATCGCTCACAACATAGTGATCAATTGGTCATAAATCAAGTGGTGAGCTAGGCTTGTTAATGATCGATCGATCATTTAGATCCGACTCGCGTCGAAATCTCGGCGTGACCCGCACGCAAAAGGACGATCCGCCATGCTCAAGTTCTTGCAGACGATTGTATTTACCACGGCGCTTCTTTCGGCCGCCCTGCCCGGCCAGGCGGCCGGGCTCGCCTCGCCGCCGTCAACCCCGGGCACTGTCGCCTACAACGTATGGTTGGGACGAAGCTTCTCGGACGTTCTCCTCAACGAGCCCTCCCAGGCAAAACGCATCGAGATTCTCAACACGATCGTCGCGGAAGACTACGTCCAGCACAATCCTCTGGTGCCCGAGGGCCGCCAGGGCCTCGTCGATTTCCTCCCGGTCATCTATGCATCGATGCCCGACGCGAAGTTCATCGTGCGTGATGTGTTCGCGACCGAAAGCCGCGTCGTGACTCGCTGGACCTGGACCGGCACGCTGACGGGGGCGCCCCTTCTTGGCATCGCACCCGCCGGCCAGAAACTGGAGTTCGATGTCATCGACCTTTGGACCGTGCGCGAGGGTCAGCTATACGAGCACTGGGACCAGTTCGACTGGCCGCGCGCCTTCGTTCAGCTTGGCGTGAAAGGCCTCCCGCAGCCCTTCATCAATGTCGCCGCGCAGGAAGTGGACCGCTGAACGGCCGCCCGTGACCCTGAGGACAGTTCGATGAAATCACTCTACACCACGACGGTCCACACCACCGGCGGGCGCGAAGGTCGCGCTGTTTCCGACGACGGACAACTCGACATCGCGCTTTCTATGCCAAAAGCCATCGGCGGATCGGGAGCCGGCGGCAACCCGGAGCAATTGTTTGCCGCCGGTTTCGCGGCCTGCTTCGACAGTTCGTTGCGCTACGCAGCCAAAACCAGAAATCTCGACCCGGGAGAGGTCGCCGTGGATGCGACCGTTTCCCTGATCGTGAACGAGGACGGAGCCTACTGCATCGCGGCAAGGTTGCTCGTCACCCTTCCCCGTCTCGACAGCGAGCAACGCGCCGCCGTCGTCGAGGAAGCCAAGCGGATCTGCGCATACTCGAACGCCACCCGAGGAAATATCGACATGACGGTCGACCTCGTCTGAGGCGCGGGGAGGCCGGCTGCGTTTCGAGGCGCCCGGCCTTCCTCGTCATTCCGAACGATTCCCCGCGCCTTGCGCGCCAACGCCTCGTCGGCTATAGACCCGCCACCCGCCTAGACACCCTTGGAGGCAAGGCGGTGGGGAGCCGCGTTTGACGCGGCTTTCGACGTTTTCGGACCCTGCGGTCCAGAAGCGCTCCAATAACCGCGAAAGGAAATGCCATGAGCCACGATACGTACGAGCTCAAGGCCGACGCGCGCGAACAGGTCGGTAAGGGGTCCGCCCGAGAAGTTCGCCGCAACGGCAAAGTGCCTGCAGTCATCTACGGCGACAAACAGCCTCCCCTGGCGATCGCCCTGTCCTACAAGGACATCTACTACAAGATCCACGGCGGCGGTTTCCTGACCACCATCGCCACGATCGATGTCGGCGGCAAGAAGGTCCAGGTCCTGCCAAAGGACTACCAGCTCGACCCGGTCAAGGACATGCCGTTGCATGTCGATTTCCTGCGCGTCGGCAAGGATACCGAAGTCAACGTCGACGTTCCGGTTCACTTCATCAACGAGGAGCTGTCGCCCGGCATCAAGCGCGGCGGCGTGCTCAACATCGTGCGCCACGATGTCGAGTTCCACTGCCCCGCCAACGCGATCCCCGAATTCATCACGGTCGACCTGACCGGCACGGAGATCGGTGATTCGATTCATATATCGGCGGTCACGCTGCCGCCCGGCGTGAAGCCGGTCATCGGCGACCGCGACTTCACCATCGCGACGGTCGCGGCGCCAGCGATCCTGCGCTCCGAAGAGGATGCGGCCCCCGTCGAGGCCGAAGCCGAGGCGGAGCCTAAGGAAGGCGAGAAGTAGGCTCGCGACGCTCGGAGGGTCTTTTCCGATGCTGCTCTTCGCGGGCCTCGGCAATCCGGGCGCGAGCTATGCGGACAACCGCCACAATGTCGGCTTTATGGCGGCGGATGCGATCCACCGCCGCCATGGCTTTTCTCCCTGGGTCAAGAAATTCCAGGGCTTGATCGCCGAGGGCGCGATCGACGGGGAGAAAATCCTCCTCCTCAAGCCGCAGACCTTCATGAACCTTTCCGGCCAGTCGGTCGGCGGGGCGATGCGGTTCTACAAGCTGCCGGTCTCCGGCCTGACCGTCCTTTACGACGAACTCGACCTCGTCGCCGGCAAGGTGCGGGTCAAGATCGGCGGCGGATCGGGCGGGCACAACGGCATCAAGTCGATTGACGCGCATGTCGCGAAGGACTACCGCCGCGTCCGCATCGGCATCGGCCATCCCGGGGTCAAGGACCTCGTCCTCGGTCATGTGCTCGGCGATTTCGCGAAGGCCGACCGCGCCTGGCTGGAGCCGCTGCTCGATGCGATCGCCGACAGCGCCGGCCTGCTCGCCAAGGGCGACGACGCCGGCTTCATGAACAGGTTGACGCTGCCCTTGCCCGGCTCAGGCAATGTCAAGGAGCCAGCGGCCAGGCCCGCGGTAATAGGCGAGAGCCATATCCGCCAGGCGCGGGAGCGATCGCCGGTCGCGAACCTCCCTGAAACCGGCCCGATGGCGGCCATGCTGAAAAAGCTTTTAGGCAGGGAACTCTAATCTCCTAGGCGATCAAGCGCCCGCATCAGCCGTTATCTTGAAAGAAGCGAGCCACCCTGCTAACTACACGAGAACACGAACATTGTGTTTCCGTGGAGAGTCTCGTGAAAAATGTCACCATCACGTTGGATGAAATGCTTCTTGGAGATGTCCGCGTCCGGGCAGCGCAATCTGGAAAAAGCGTTTCCCGGTACGTGTCTGATGTGTTGGCGGCAAGCGTGCATGCTGTGCAACCGTCTGTTGCCCATACCCGCGATGCTCAATTGGAAGCGCTGGAACGCATATTGAGCGGCCCGAAGTGGAGCGTCATGCGTGACGGCAGGATGCCGACAGCCGACGAGCGCAATGAGAGATAGGGTTTTTATCGACAGCAACGTCTTTCTCTACGCTGCTGAAGAAGGACAGCATCAGAAAAGCGAAGCCGCGGCTCATTGGCTACGACATCTTTCGCTGAGCAGGACGGGCGTCGCCAACCTGCAGATCATGAACGAAGTTTGCAATGTATTGCTAAAACGCGGACAAATGTCTCCGGAGACGATCTTCACCATCATCGACGGCTATTCGTCATTCGGCGTCTCGGCCATCGGCGTCGAGACGGTTGCCGCGGCGAGATTGCTCCACTTTGAAACGCACTATTCTTGGTGGGATTGTCTGCTTCTGGCGGCCGCGATGGAGCAGAATTGCCGGTTTTTTCTTACCGAGGATCTGCAGCATGGACGGCGTGTTCGCGGGTTGACGATCATAAGCCCTTTCCGGCATAGCCCGCCCCAAGCTGCACACCGTTAGGATTTCGCGTCATGGGTTTCAAATGCGGCATCGTCGGCCTGCCGAACGTCGGCAAGTCGACGCTTTTCAATGCGTTGACCCGCACCGCCGCCGCGCAGGCCGCCAATTATCCGTTCTGCACCATCGAGCCGAACACCGGCGAGGTCGCCGTACCCGATCCGCGCCTGGAGAAGATCGCCGCGATCGCCAAATCGAAGGAGATCATCCCGACGCGCATTGCCTTCGTCGACATCGCCGGCCTGGTGCGCGGCGCGTCGAAGGGCGAAGGGCTTGGCAACCAGTTTTTGGCCAATATCCGAGAGGTCGACGCGGTCGTCCATGTGCTGCGCTGCTTCGAGGACGACGACATCACCCATGTCGAGGGCCGGATCGATCCCGTCGCCGACGCCGAGACGGTCGAGACCGAGCTGATGCTCGCCGATCTCGAGAGCCTTGAGCGCCGCATCGCGCAGTTCCGCAAGCGGGCGCAGAGCAAGGACAAGGAGGCGCTGACGGTGCTGCCCGTCATGGAAAGGGTGCTCGACCTGCTCGGCGCGGGCAAGCCCGCTCGCGTCCTCCTGCCCGGCATCGCGCATGAGGACCTGACGATCCTGCAGGGGCTGAACCTGCTGACGGCGCATCCGGTGCTCTATGTCTGCAACGTCGCCGAGGCCGACGCGGCGGCCGGCAACGCTCATACGGCCGCCGTCGAGGCGATGGCGGCGTCCCAGGGCGCCGGCAGCGTGACCATCTCGGCCGCCATAGAGGCCGAGGTCGCGCAGCTATCCGAGGAGGAGGCGAACGAGTTCCTGTCGGACCTCGGCCTGGAGGAGCCTGGCCTCGACCGCGTCATCCGCGCCGGCTACGACCTCCTGCATCTCATAACCTACTTCACCGCCGGGCCGAAGGAGACGCGCGCCTGGACGATCGAGAGAGGCACGAGAGCGCCGCAGGCAGCCGGGGTCATCCACAGCGATTTCGAACGCGGCTTCATCCGCGCCCAGACCATCGCCTACGCCGATTTCGTGACGCTCGGCGGCGAAGTCGCGGCCAAGGAAGCCGGCAAGGCGCGCGACGAGGGCAAGGACTATGTGGTGCAGGATGGCGACGTGCTGCTGTTCCGGTTTAATACATGAGCTGAAATTCCATGGCGCGCTTCGGCGGCTTGACCGTGGGGGCATGCCGGGTCTACCTCGCGCCGGCCCGGCGATCGCAGCCGGGCCGCGGCTTGAAGATCGCGGGTCGGCCTTGCAAGGACAGTCGGGATGATCAAATCCTTCGTGGCAGACCATAACCGCCTGCGGGTTGTGGACGATCTGCTCGGCAACAAGGACGCCGTCGTCTGGGCCGATCTCATGGAGCCCACCAGGGACGAGGAGGCGACCGTCGAATCATGGCTCGGCGTCGGCGTCCCGACCCGCGAGGAGATGGAGGAGATCGAGATTTCGAGCCGTCTCTATGTCGAGAACGGCGCCTACTTCATGACCGCGACCCTGCCCGCCCATGCCGACGGCGATCATCCGGTCATGCTGCCGGTCACCTTCGTGCTGGCTGGCAACCGGCTCGTCACCATCCGCTACCACGAGCCGCGCGCCTTCAAGACCTTCCCGATGCGCGCCGAGCGCGCCGACCTCGACTGCACCGGCGGCCAGACCATACTGGTGGCGCTGCTCGAGGCGATCGTCGACCGCCTCGCGGACCTGCTCGAGCGCGCCAGCCGCGAGGTCATCGCCATCTCGAAGGATATCTTCCACCCCAGCGAGACGAAGGCGTCGAAGCGCGACATCAATTTCCAGATCGTGCTGCGCCGCATCGGCCGCAAGGAGGATCTGGTGTCGAGCATCCAGGACAGCCTGCTGACCCTGCAGCGCGTATCCGGCTTCCTCGCCCACGTCTCGTTCAAGCATGCCAAGTCGGAAGGAGAGTTACGCGGGCGGGTCAAGACGCTGTCGCGCGACGTCTCCTCGCTGACCGACAACGCCTCGTTCCTGTCGCAGAAAGTCACCTTCCTGCTCGACGCGACGCTCGGCATGATCAATATCGAGCAGAACGGGATCATCAAGATCGTGTCGGTCGGCACGGTGGTATTCCTGCCGCCGACGCTGGTGGCCTCCATCTACGGCATGAATTTCCATCTCATGCCCGAACTGGACTGGACCTTCGGCTATCCGATGGCGATCGCCCTGATGGTGGCGTCGGCGATCCTGCCGTTCTGGTTTTTCAAGCACAAGGGCTGGCTGTGAGCCGCCCGAAATGGGCCTATGAAGACTTCGAGGTCGGGGCGTCGATCGATCTCGGCGTCAAGGTGGTCACCGCCGAGGAGATCGTGGCCTTCGCAGCCGAGTTCGACCCGCGGCCGATGCGTCCCGACGAGACGGCGGGGGCGGCCGGCCTGCTCGGCGGTCTGGCGGCGTCTGGATGGCACGTTTGCGCGATGTTCATGCGCATGATGTGCGACGCGTTCCTGCTGGATTCGACCTGCCAGGGCGCGCCGGGCATCGATTTCGTCCGCTGGCGCAGGCCGGTGCTGGCCGGCGACAGGCTGACCGGGCAAAGCACGGTGCTTTCGAAACGCGTGTCGCAATCGCGCCCCACGCTGGGCTTCGTCGCCTGCCGCCACGACCTCTTCGACCAGACCGGCGCGCCGGTCTTCGAACTCCAGAACACCGCGATGTTCCTGAAGCGTGGTTCGGCATGACCCTCGACGACTATCTCCGCGTCGGCGAGATCGTGACGATCGGCGCGCACCATTTCGACGCGGCGTCGATCAAAGCTTTCGCCGCGAAATTCGACCCACAGTCTTTCCATATTGACGAGGAACGGGCGACGCATTCGGTGTTTGGAAAACTCTGCGCCTCCGGCTGGCACACCTGCGGCGCCTGGGCGAATGCGACATCGCCACGCCGATCGTTCCGCCCGATCGACCCTGGGACGGACCCGGCCCCGCGCCGGTCATTGACCCCTCTCCCGGCTTCCAGGATCTCAAATGGCTGAAGCCGGTCTATGCCGGCGAGACCGTGACCTTCACGCGGCGGATCGAGGGGCATCGCCCGGTCGCGAGCAGGCCGGGCTGGCGCATGGTTTCGCTGCACGGCGAGGGCTTCGATGCCACCGGCGCGAAGGTGATCGAATTCGACAGCGAAATCCTGTTGCAGGCCGGCTGAGGCTCGGCGGCCCAATCGCGCGGTTTCAGGCGTCAATGCCCCTTGAACGCCACCAGCGTCCGCACCGGCACGCCGAGCGCTTCGAGCTTGGCGCGGCCGCCCAGATCGGGCAGGTCGATGACGAAACACGCCGCGACGATGTCCGCGCCAAGCTGATTGAGAAGCTTGACGGCCGCCTCCGCCGTGCCGCCGGTGGCGATCAGGTCGTCGACGAGGATGACCTTCTCACCCGCCGCCACGCTGTCGCTGTGCATCTCCATCTCGTCGAGGCCGTATTCCAGGCTGTAGGCGACGCGCACGGTCGCATGCGGCAGCTTGCCCTTCTTGCGGATCGGCACGAAGCCCGCCGATAGCTGATGCGCCACCGCGCCGCCGAGGATGAAGCCGCGCGCCTCGATGCCGGCGATCTTGTCGATCTTCGTGCCGGCGTAGGGATGCACCAACTCGTCGATCGCCCGCCTGAACGCCCGCGCATCGCCGAGCAGCGTGGTGATGTCGCGAAACAGGATGCCCGGCTTGGGGTAGTCCGGGATCGTGCGGATCGCGGACAGGAGAGTGTCTTCGAGGGAGGGGTTCATTCAGACTTTGCCGTCGGCTGTTCTCGTTCGCTTGCGCAATTGAAGCGCGAGAAGCAACTTGTTTAGCGGATCGTGGCACATTGAGAAGAAATATTGACCCCACCCCCACCCCACCTATCTGATTCGGAATGAGCGGGAGGTTCTGTTGCAGATCGAAATTCGCGATGATGTGATTTGGGCGAAACATTTACGCGCAAGTCGCGCTCTCTACGACGCCGTTATTAAACTTCCGGAAGACGAAACCATCAGCCTCATGGTGGACGGCATAGTTGGCAAATGGGCCAAAATGCGGGTTGGTGCCGATGGACGACCAACGCAGGGAATCAAGCCGGTCGGGGCGATGGCCACTGTCTGGAAACGCCTTCAGCAGAGGCGCGGGGAAAAAGTGAGCGTTAGTTGGCCTGACGACGAGGAAGATGCGTGGTTACGACTTGCCGATATGACATTTGAAGAATGGTGCTCAGCGGAAGACGAGGAGGCTTTCGGTGACCTACAACCGCTTTGACATCGTACTGGTCCAGTTTCCATTCAGCGAAAAGCGCGGCCAAAAACAACGTCCTGCACTTGTTCTCACAGACTCGTCATTCAATGCGCCTCACCAGCACGCGATTACGGCCATGGTCACTACAGCCGCGAATACGAAATGGCCCAGCGACTTGCGCATTGCCGAATTCGCGGAGGCAGGTCTGAAGTCTCCCAGCGTGACTCGGTTCAAGCTGTTCACAGTGGCTCAGGATCTGATCATCGGCCGCATCGGTACTCTGACGAGCAACGACCAAAAATCACTGAGAAGGTTTCTCGGAGGATTGTTCGATATCTGACGCATGAGCGAAAGAAAACCGCATCTGCCTCTCAATGTGCGACCTCGTCTCAAACCTTGTGCCTGGTGAAATAAAGCGGACCCGCGAACAGGATCGGGAATGTCATGACGGTTAAGTCGGTCCGTTGCGCGATACGAGAGGCAGTTCGGCAGCCCACATCAGGAATACCGACACGCCGCGTTGACAGTGGGCAAGCCTCTGAGCCGCGCCGTCGTCATAGCCCAGATGGTCGTCTGCCAGCGGCTTTCCTCGTCGGCTCATGAAAGCGAAGGGCAGGATTCGATGCCCCCGCTTTCATGGAATGGCCGATGAGGTCACATGCCGAGATCGGCCCGCAGTTCCGATTTCGCCGCGGCATATTCGGTCTTGAAGTCTTCGTGCTGCATGATGATCGCGGCGATGACGCTTCCTGCGATCCGACCCGCTTCGATGTCGGAGCGATAGTGAACGCCGCCGATCACCCTGTTCTCGCGGTAGGCGGCGGCGCGCGACATGATCTCGGCGCGCTTTTCGGGCACCATGTCGGACAGCACGATGCTCATCAGCGTGCCGACGGTCGCGTGCCCCGAGGGCCATGCGCCGGATTTCGACAATTCCACCGCGGGCTTGACCAGGTCGCTCAACTGATAGGGGCGAGGGCGTTTCCAGACCTTCTTCGCGGGATCGACGACCGACCCTTCGGTCGACACGACACGGTCGAAAAACGCCGCGAACTTCGGGAGCGCCTCCTTCGTGAATTTCGGCCCCATGACATCGGCGAACCGCCAGACATCCTCCTCGACATCGGCCTTCGCGCTCGCTTCCATTGCCGGGGTCCGCGTCACCTGGAAGGTCAGGACTTCGCCCAGTTCGGCTTTCGTCTGGACGGAATCGTCCGCCGGCGGCGCCGGCAGGATTTGGGTCAGGTCGATCTCCTCTGCGGTGGCGAAGGGTTTGGCCTCTTCCTCGGAGAAGGAAATTTGAGCCGTCGAGAGGAACAGGACGGCCGCGAAAGCCGGAGTAAATCTGCGCATTGGATGTATACCCGTTGGACGATGGATCGACCATCGTCACGGGCCATGACAGCCTTGTGACATCCCGTCGGCACACAGGAAAAAGGCGCCCTATGGCGCCTTTCGCATCGTGAAGGACGAACTTGCTCGGTTCAGTGCGGGACGGCCTGCCACACCTTGCGCTTGGTGAAATACACCAAGCCCGCGAACAGGAGGAGGAACGCCATCACGCTGAATCCAGCCTGCTTGCGGGCGACCAGATGCGGCTCCGCGGCCCACATCAGGAATGCGGACACGTCGCGAGAATACTGGTCTAGCGTCTGCGGCGATCCGTCATCGTAGGCGACTTGACCGTCCCCGAGCGGCGGCGGCATGGCGAGCGACTTGCCGGCGATGAAATAAGGATTGTAGTAGGTTCCCTCCGGGATCACCATGCCTTCCGGCGGCGACTCGTCGTATCCCATCAGCAACGAATGGATGTAGTCCGGGCCGTTCTCGGCATATTGCGTGAAGATGTCGAAGATGAAGGTCGGGAACCCGCGCTCGACGCCCCGCGCCTTGGCGAGCAGCGACATGTCCGGCGGGACGGCGCCGTTGTTGGCCGCCGCCGCGGCCTCGTCGTTCGGAAAGGGCGACGGGAAATGGTCCGACGGGATGGCCTTGCGCGTAAACATCTCGCCGTCCGCGTTCGGGCCGTCCTGCACCTCGGATTCAGCCGCCAGCGCCTTCACCTGCGCTTCCGAATAGCCGAGGTCCTGCAGCGACCGGAAAGCGACCAGCTTCATCGAATGGCAGGCGGAGCAGACTTCGCGGTAGATCTTCAAGCCGCGCTGCAGTTGGGCGAGGTCGTACTTGCCGACAGGGCCCGCGAACGACCAGTCCATCTCGTGCGGCTTGTGGATCGGAAAATGCGTCGGCTCGGCGGCGTTGTGGGCTCCTTCCTGCGCGAACGCCGCGCCGCCCGAAAACGCCGCGGCGAGCGAGAGCGCCGCGATCCCGGCGAGACTCTTCCTCATGAACACGTCCCTCTCACGATTTTCTTCGCTCAGCCCTTGGTGTCCGGCGCCGCCGCCGCCCCGACCGGCATTCCCGCTCCCGTCGCGCGATTCTTGGCGAGCACGGCTTCCGTGATCGAGTTCGGCAGCCTGCGGGGCGTCTCGATCAACCCCAGGACCGGCATGACGATCAGGAAGAAGCCGAAATAGTACAGCGTCGAAAGCTGCGACATGATCACGTAGGAGCCTTCGGCCGGACGCGATCCAAGCCAGCCGAGGAACAGCGCGTTGGCGACGAACAGCCAGAAGAACAGCTTGTACCACGGGCGATAGACGGCCGAGCGGACCTTCGACGTGTCGAGCCACGGCACGAAGAACAGAACCGCGATGGCGCCGAACATGGCGATGACGCCGCCGAGCTTCGAATTGATCGGGCCGATGTTGAAGGTGATCGCACGCAGGATCGCGTAGAATGGCAGGTAATACCATTCTGGCACGATGTGGGCGGGCGTCTTCAGCGGGTTGGCGACCGTGTAATTGTCCGGATGGCCGAGATAGTTCGGCATGTAGAAGACGAAATACGAGAACACCAGCAGGAACACGACCATGGCCAGCCCGTCCTTGACGGTGGCGTATGGCGTGAACGCCACGGTGTCGGTCTTGAGTTTCACCTCGATGCCGGTCGGATTCGTCTGGCCGGCGACGTGCAGCGCCCAGACATGAAGGATCACGACGCCGGCGATCATGAATGGCAGCAGGTAATGCAGCGCGAAGAAGCGGTTCAGCGTCGGGTTGTCGACGGCGAAACCGCCAAGCAGAAGCTGCTGGATCCAGTCGCCGACCACGGGGATTGCGGTGAAGAAGCCGGTGATGACGGTCGCGCCCCAGAAGCTCATCTGGCCCCACGGTAAAACGTACCCCATGAAGCCCGTCGCCATCATCAGAAGGTAGATGATGCAGCCGAGAATCCAGAGCAGCTCGCGCGGCGCCTTGTAGGAACCGTAGTAGAGACCGCGCATGATGTGGACATAGACGGCGATGAAGAACATCGAAGCGCCATTGGAATGCAGGTAGCGCAGCAGCCATCCGGAGTTCACGTCGCGCATGATCTTTTCGACGGATTGGAATGCGAGCGTCGTGTCGGCGGCGTAATGCATCGCCAGCACGATGCCGGTCACGATCTGCGCTGCCAGCATCATCGCGAGAATGCCGCCGAACGCATAGGCATAGTTCAAATTGCGCGGCACCGGGTAGGCGACGAAGGAATCGTACACAAGGCGCGGCAGGGGCAGGCGCGCGTCGACCCACTTGCTGAGCCCGTTGCCGGGCGAATAGGTCGAATGTCCACCACTCATGATGCTTCTCCCAGCGAACTCAACCGATGCGGACCATGGTGTCCGACAGGAACGCGAATGTCGGCACCGCCATGTTTTCTGGCGCCGGCCCGCGGCGGATGCGCCCGGCGGTATCGTATTGCGAACCGTGGCACGGGCAGAACCAGCCGCCGAAATCGCCTTGCTGGCCGAGCGGGATGCATCCGAGATGGGTACAGACGCCGACCATGATCAGCCAGTTTTCCTTGCCTTCGCCGCCGGAGCGGTCGGCGTCGGTCGCCTGCGCGTCGGACGCGAGGTTGGCGTTGCGCGCCAGCGGATCCTTCAACTCGTCAAGCTTGACGTTTTTGGCGGCCTCGATCTCCTCGGGCGTACGGTTGCGAATGAAGACGGGCTTGCCGCGCCATTTCGCCGTCAGCGACATGCCGGGCTCGAGCGACGAGACGTCGACCTCGATCGAGGCGAGCGCCAGCGTCGACGCGTCCGGCCGCATCTGGTCGATGAACGGCCACGCGACGCCCGCCACCCCGACCACGCCGGCCATGCCGGTGGCGATGTAGAGGAAATCGCGCTTCGAGCTATCGATCGTCTCGTGAGCATCCACGGGATGGGCGTCCTTTTGCCTAGCCTCTGGCCAGAGGTGAGCCGTTCTTGCTCGCGACACCTTCCTCTCGTCTCGTGGCGAAAAAGGCTGGCGGATTCCTCCGGTATTCAAGTTGGTTTATGCGCGAAGGCAATGCTTGTCCAGACGGCCGAACATAGGACGGCACAATGTCGCGGACGCTCGCCGATGCCGCGCGGATTGACTCCGGTTCATCAATGTAGCAATGTTGCTATAAAAATAGCGGGAGGGCATCGATGAACATCGTTTCCAGGCCGAACGCCACCTTTACAAGCCGCGAGTTCAACCAGGATACGGCCCGCGCCAAACGGGCGACGGAACACGGTCCCGTGTTCATAACCACACGCGGGGAGCCGACCCACGTGCTGATGACGATCGAAGACTTTCGGAAATCGGAGATGCGTCGCCGGGAAGAGAAACCTTTGACTCTCCGCGAAGCTCTCATCGACCGGAACCACGGCGACGATTTCGATTTCGACTTCCCGGAGTTGAAAGACCAGATTTTCAAGGGGTTCGAGTTCGACTGATGTACGTATTGGACACCAACGTCATTTCCGAACTCCGAAAGGATCGAAACGCGGATCGGAACGTAGCGGCCTGGGCCGAGACATGCCGACTTGGCGATCTGCACATCTCCGTCATGACGCTGCTGGAACTTGAATACGGGATGTTGGTTGCCAGGGGGCGGAACACGGACTTGGCCTCGGTTCTTGGCCGATGGATCACAAAGATTCACGAGCGCTTCTTGAACCGCGTGTTGCCGGTCGACGAAACGGTGGCGCGTAAGGCTGCGGCGATGCACGTGCCGAAGAAGCGGTCGGAACGGGATGCTTTGATTGCAGCGACCGCCCTTTCGCACAACATGATCGTCGTGACGAGAAACGTGCGTGACTTCGCCGACACAGGCGTGAAGCTGTTAAACCCTTGGGAATCAAGGGTATGAAATCGATCGCGGAATCGGTTTGAAAAGCATCGGGGATCGCAGCCGTCCTGCCCGATGAAAAGCTTTGATCCGATTCGGACGACTCGCTTTTTCGCGTCTATCTCGCCCCGAGCCGCACGACCACCGCGCGCGGAATGGCGTATTCCCGGATGACGTCATCGTGCCGCCTCAAGCCGCAAAGTTCACGCTGGACGAAGAAAGCGTAGACGGCCTCCGATGCTTCTTTCAGGAGCGCCGACCGTTCCTCGTCAGCGAGGCCGGACGCGTTGAGCTGCTTCATGATCGCTTCGACCCGTCGCCCGGCATGGCCGAGCGAGGATGCCATGTCGCCCAGGATCTCATGATCGAGCACGTCGAGGCCGGTGCGGCCGCGCTCGGACAGATTGTCGGACCCGGTCAGTTTCAGCGACATCGGCGGCTCCGCTATTCGGCGGCGATCCGTTCGGGGAGAAAGCCTCCCGACTGCCGCTTCCAGAGCTGCGCGTAGAGACCCGCGCGGCTGACGAGCTCGTCGTGAGTTCCCTCCTCCACGATCCGGCCCTCGTCGATGACCACGAGCCGGTCAAGCGCCGCGATCGTCGACAGGCGGTGCGCGATGGCGATCACGGTCTTGCCCTCCATCATCCGGTAGAGATTGTCCTGGATCGCCGCTTCGACCTCTGAATCCAGCGCGGACGTCGCCTCGTCGAGGATCAGGATCGGGGCGTCCTTCAGCATCATCCGGGCGATTGCGATGCGCTGCCTCTGGCCGCCGGACAGCTTGACGCCACGTTCGCCGACATGCGCGTCGTAGCCGCGCCGGCCGCGCGGATCCGCGACGCCGGCGATGAACTCGTGCGCGGAAGCGCGCCGCGCCGCGTCCTCGATCTGGTGCTGGCTCGCGCCGGCCCTGCCATAGCCGATATTGTCGCGGATCGAGCGGTGCATCAGCATCGCCTCCTGGCTGACGACGCCGAACTGCGCCCGAAGCGAGGCCTGCGTGACGTCGCGCACGTCCTGTCCGTCGATGAACACCCGGCCGGCCTCCACGTCGAACAGCCGCAGCGCGAGGTTGATGATCGTGGTCTTGCCGGCGCCCGAAGGCCCGACCAGCGCGACGCGCTCGCCCGGCCGCACATGCAGGTTCAGTCTGTCGATGACCCCGCTGCCCTTGCCGTAATGGAATGAGACGTTCTCGAAACGGATATCGCCGCTCCCGCGCGGCATGATCGCGGCGGCGGGCGAGTCCTTGATCGCGGGCTCGACGGAGATCGTGCGCGTCGCGTCCTGCACTGTGGCGTAGTTGCGCACCAGGCCGTTGATGTTGAACATCATCCAGCCCGACATCTGGTTGAGCCGGAACACCAGCCCGAGCGCCGCCGCGACCGCGCCGGTCGAGATGTCGCCGGCCGAAAACTTGAGCATGCAGAGCGCGGCGATGGCGCTCATCATGACGCCGTTGATGACGGCGACCGAGGAGCGCACGGTGGTGACGGCGCGCGTCAGGCGCTTGACGGCCGATAGGAAGCGCTCGAGTCCCTCGCGGATGAAGGCATGCTCGCGCCGCCCGCTGTCGAACAGCTTGACCGCGATGATGTTGGTGAAGGCGTCGACCATGCGGCCGTTGAAGATCGACCGCTCGTCGGCGGTCTCGCGGCCGGCGCGGCGCATTTCCGGCAGCAGGAACCACACGATGCCGGCATAGCCGACGAACCACAGCGCCACCACCACGCCCATCAGCGGATCGAGCGAGACGAGGATGGTGATCGCCAGCACCACGAACGTCAGGAACGACCACATGGTCTGCAGCACGTTGACGATGAAGTCGCCGACGGCCTCTCCGCCCTGCATGATCTTGGTCGCGATGCGGCCCGCGAAATCGTTCTGATAGAAGTCGTAGGGCTGCTCGATGACCCGTCGGAACGCCTGCCAGCGCACCATGGAATAGAAGCCGGGCACCACGACCTGCTGCTCGACCACCGCCGACGCCACCATCACGACGGTTCGCACCACGAGCAGGAGCGCGAGCAGCGCCGCGAGCTGATGCCAGTGGTCGGAAAATAGCGTGGCCGGATTGGCCTTGTCGAGAAGGTCGATCAGCCAGCCGACCGACCAGTAGAGCGCCGCGTCGACCGCGCCCGCAGCCCCGCCGACGATGAGCAGCAGGATGAACGGACCCTTCGCCTGCGCGGCGAAATAGAGGATGAAGCTCCACGCCGTCCTGGGCAGCACTTCGCGATCCGTGTCGCGAAACGCATCCACCGAATTCTCGACGCGCGCCCACGTCCGTTCCCTGAAACTATCCTTGTTCACACGCCAACTTTCCGTCGAAGAGACTGGATTTCCGCACAAAAATGTGCGATTTGGTTTCAGGGGCGAAGGCAAGACGATGACACGGGAAGCCCTGTTTCGCGAATTGCGCAAATGGGCAAGGAAAAGAAGCATCCCTTTCGCAATCGTGGAGGAAAGAGGTAAGGGCTCGCATTTCCGAGTGGAAGTGGGCTCCAGGACAACGGTCGTAAAATCGGGCGAACTCAGACCGGGATACGTGTCGCTTATCAAGAAGCAATTGGGTGTCGACCGATTTCGAGTGGCATTTCCGGAAATGTATGGCCGCCAATCGTCGGGAAAAGAGAAGGAAGCCGATTGTGATGAATTATGTCTATCCGGCGCATTTCGAGCAGGAGAACGACGGTGGATTTCTGGTCACATTTCCGGACGTGCCGGAAGCGATTACTCAAGGCGACGACCTGATGGATGCCAAGGCCAGTGCTTCCGACGCGCTTGGCATGGCGTTACGGGGTTACCTGACGCACGGCAAATCGTTGCCGACGCCGTCGCGCCGAAAAAGCGGTGATATCGACGTGCCCGTCGAAATGACCAACGCTCTCAAAATAGCAGTCGTCGAATCTTTCAGCGCGAGCGGCATGTCCAAGTCCGAATTTGCCCGACGGCTCGGCAAGGCCGAAACCGAGGCGCGCCGCATCCTTGACCCCGACCATCCGACCAAGCTCGCGACCTTGGAGGCCGCCCTCAAGATTTTTGGCAAACAGGTGTTCGTTTCCGTCAAGGACGCGGCCTGAGCGACCGGCGACGGCATCCTATTCCGCCGCCTGCTCGACCGCCTTGTTCTCCTCGCCGTCATCCAGCAGGAACCCGCCGGACTGTCTCTGCCAGAGTTGCGCATAGAGCCCCTGCCTGGCGATGAGTTCGTCATGCGTGCCCTCCTCGATGACCGCGCCCTTATCCATCACGACCAGCCGGTCCATGGCGGCGATCGTCGACAGGCGATGCGCGATGGCAATCACGGTCTTGCCTTCCATGAGCCGGTAGAGGTTTTCCTGGATCGCGGCCTCGACCTCGGAGTCCAGCGCCGAGGTCGCCTCGTCGAGGATCAGGATCGGCGCGTCCTTGAGCATCACGCGCGCGATCGCGATGCGCTGGCGCTGCCCGCCCGACAGCTTGACGCCGCGCTCGCCGACATGCGCGTCGAAGCCGTGCCGGCCCTTGGGGTCGGCAAGCGTGGCGACGAAGTCGAGCGCCTCGGCCTTGCGCGCCGCCTCGACCGCCATCGCTTCCGTCGCGTCAGGACGGCCGTACAGGATGTTGTCCCGCAGCGAGCGGTGCAGCAGCGAGGTGTCCTGCGTCACCATGCCGATCTGCGACCGCAGCGAATCCTGCGTCACGCCCGAGATGTCCTGCCCGTCGACCAGGATTCGACCGCTCTCGAGATCGTAAAAGCGCAGCAGCAGGTTGACGAGCGTCGACTTGCCGGCGCCGGAGCGCCCGACGATGCCGACCTTCTCGCCCGGCCGGATGTGCAGCGACAGATTGCCGATGACGCCCTTTTGCTTGCCGTAATGGAAGCCGATCCGGTCGAAGACGATGTCGCCCGAAGGCACCGCGATGTCCTTCGAACCAGCCTTGTCCTCGACCAGCCGCGGCAGGGCGATCGAGGTGATCCCGTCCTGGACCGTGCCGATGTTCTCGAACAGGCCCGACATCTCCCACATGATCCACTGCGACATGCCCCACAGCCGCAGGACGAGCCCGATCACCACGGCGACCGCGCCGACCGAAACGGCCTCGTTCAGCCAAAGCATGATCGACAGCCCGCCGACCGACAGCAGCAGCAGCGCGTTCATCGCATAGAGCGCGCCGTAGAGCTGCGTCACCAGCCGCATCGAGCCGTAGACGGTGCCGAGGAACAGCGACATGCCTTCCCTGGCGAAGCTCGCCTCGCGCTTGCCGTGCGAGAACAGCTTGACCGTCTGGATGTTGGTGTAGCTGTCGACGACGCGGCCCGTCATGACCGACCGCGCGTCGGCCTGGGCTTCCGAGACCTTGCCGAGCCTTGGGATGAAATGGAACAGCAGCCCGATGTAGCAGGCGATCCAGACGACCAGCGGGGCGGCGAGGCGCAGATCGGCCGAGCCGACGATGACCAGCATGCCGAGGAAATACACGATCACGTAGTTCAGCACGTCGATCAGCTTGATGACGCATTCGCGCACCGCGAGCGCCGTCTGCATCAGCTTGGTGGCGATGCGCCCGGCGAACTCGTCCTGGTAGAAGGTCATCGACTGCTTGAGCAGGTAGCGGTGCACCTGCCAGCGGATGCGCATCGGGTAGTTGCCCATCAGCGTCTGCTGCGACAGCAGCGAGTGCAGGAACACGCCCAGCGGCAGGCAGATCAGGATGACGAACGCCATGCCGGCGAGCTTCCAGCCCTCGTTCTGCAGGAACGTTTCGCGGTTCTGCACCGACAGCCAGTCCACGATCGAGCCGAGGAAAGCGAACAGCCAGACTTCGGTGATCGCGATTCCCGACATGAGGATGGCGGCCAGGATGATGTAGGGCCACGCCCCGCGCGTGTAATAGGCGCAAAACGCCAGCAGGGTGCGCGGCGGCTCGCCCGGCTCTTCGGCCGGGAATGGATTCAGTCTGTTTTCGAACCAGGCGAACATGGCGTCGGTCTCTCAGCTCGGTTTGCTCGGAGCAGCCGCGTCAAGCGGCGCGGCTGTCTCCCTCGAAATCCCCCTTGGCACGCGCGGCGCCCGGGGAGAAGGGCGCGACCCGTGCGCCCTTGATATGGAGCGGCTCGTCCGTCTTGCCCGCGTCGTCCGTTGCAGCCTGCGCCGCCGGCGGCGCCCGCGATGGTCGAACGATGGCGCGCCATAGCCTGACGAACCGCGAGACCTCGCGCGGGGCCGGCGCCACGCGGCTGAAATCGACGTCCGGCAATTGCCCGCGATTGGGCTTTCGCCGCGGCGCGGGATCGCCTTCGCCGAGCGCCCGCGCCCAGGCGTCGAACCGAAACGCGTCGCGCCGGATCGGCGCATCGGGGGCGTAAACGAATGGAGACTGCGGGGGTCGAGACCCGCCTACGAATAGAGATGACATCTCGAAAAATCCTTCGAAGACCGGAATGGTTTCGGCGGAAATCGCGATCAGCTTTTGGAGAGTGGTCTAAAGCCTCGAACCGATACCGCCGTCAGGCGTGCGGCCCATATGCTGGGCGGCGCGTGTCGATGAACATTCGGATATCCATGCGTCGCCTCCGTCGGTTCGTGTTGACAGGTGCGCTGCTTAGCCGCATCTGCCGTCGCTCGCCACTCCGAAAATCGCGTTGGCTTAAAGCGGCCATGGACCTGTGGCAGGCCTGCAACATGTGAAGGAGCGCCGCGTGACGCTGCGCATCGCTCTCTACCAGCCCGACATCGCCGGCAACACCGGTACGATCCTGCGCATGGCGGCCTGCTTCGGTCTTGCGGTCGACATCGTCGAGCCGGCCGGCTTCGCCGTGACGGACCGCGCCCTGAAACGCGCCGGCATGGACTATCTGGAAATGGCTGCCTGCCGGCGGCATGTCGATTTCGCCGCGTTCGAGACATGGCGAAAGGTGGAACGTCGCCGGCTCGTGGCGTTCTCCACCAAGGCGACCCTCCCCTACACGGCGTTCGCCTTCGCGCCGTCCGACATCCTGTTGTTCGGACGCGAATCGGCAGGCCTGCCGGAGGCCGTCCACGCCATCTGCGACGCCCGGCTGCTGATCCCGATGCCCGGGGGCGGCCGCAGTCTCAACGTGGCGCTGGCAGCGGCGATGGCCGTCGGCGAGGCGATACGGCAATGCGGTTACATTTGACTTCAAGCTTCATACCCTGTTTGAGCTTCCTTGTTTAGGCCTTGACGGATCCGATAATTGCAGCGTGTCACCCGATTAATATTCTTTCTTAGATCATATAAAAACCTTAGCTGCACGATTATAAATAAAATACTTCCAATAAATATAGTTAACTGATGAAAAGGAGAATATCGAATATCATTACAAATACCAAATTTTGCAAAATATAAATTTTTGAATTCTGATATTGGGTAAAAATGGCCAGAAATTAAATCTTTTTCCAATAGAGATATGTAATCAGTAACGTACATCTCATTTAATAATATATAAAAAGATATGATAATAGGCAAAACATAAATAACTATGATCGGTCTGACCCAGCTGTGCCATAACTTCCCACCCTTATAATAACCTGTATCACCTAATATTTGTGTTGATAACACCAAATGAGCCCGAAAATCGTTTCCCCGTATATGAGAAGCGACGTAGACTAAATCTTCTGCCTCATTCTTCATCAAAGATGATGTTATAAAATAACCAAGAACTCCCACCAAACCACTAAATAACCAAAAAATATCGCGATCAGGACTAACTCCAAGTATTGGGACAGAAAAGGAACCATTTTTTCGAATGTTCTCGTTTAGAAAAGCGCTAATATTGGCAATTACAATCTGGTTACGAATCACAGTCGAAATATCTTTATCATAAACGCTCGAAATTGATGAGCACCGAGGTTGTCTGTTCTAACCCCCTTTAGGATCAAATGTAGGATCGAAAAAAAATATTCCCCGTAATCCCTGCATACGCCTGATGTGCTCGATATGAACGCCCTAAATCGATCGGCCTGTGCTTCAACACGAGCTTTCGATATGTCATTTAAATAACTATTTACGAGATAAATACCGCTTACAAAAAATATTATCACAAAAAAATACAAAGCAGATCGTGTTCGATCGCTATTACGATCCAACGCCTTAAGCGCGGACTCAAATTCACTCTCTGAAAAGCTTTCGATCATAAGCCATTGGTTAACCTAGCTGACAAAAAATGTAAACGCGCCTCATACTGTCGAACTAACCCGAATCAATCAGCCGCCGGCAATCTCCGGATCGTGAACTCGATTACGTCGCCCGGCCGCTCGAACCAGCTTTCGATGCTCGTCCAATAGGCCTGTTTCGGCCAGGCCTTGAACCATTCCTGCGCCTTCTCGCGCGCGTCGGTGCGCGGCAGCACGAAGGTTTCGCGGATGAATCCGTCCTGGGCTGTTTTCCTCGGCGCCGCGCGGGCCCGGTCCAGCTGTCGTTTCAACCCATCGAGCGGCGGTCTGGATGGCGCGGGCACGCGATCTCTCCTTCAACGCTGACAGCCGAAGATTAGGCATCGTCGCGTGAAATGCGAGTCATTTGTGCCGCCACATTGCGGTTACCGGGAGCGCCTACGATGATTGAAGGAGGAACCCGACATGAAGGAATTTCACTGCGGATCGCTCGTCCCGGGCTGCAGCTGGCACACCCGCCACGACGCGGAAGCCGAGATCATGCGCCGCGCCGTCACGCACCTGAAGGAGACGCATGGCGAGACGGTCATCCGCGAATCGATGATCGACGCGATTCGTTCCCGCATCGAGAAGCTGCGCGACGCGGCTTAGGCCGGTTTCGACGCGATCAGATCGGTGGCGCAACCCATCAGCGCGTCGCGGTCGAGCGTGAAGCCGCTGTCGACCCAGATCGCCTCGACCGCGCGCAAGATCCGGCCGAGCTCCGGGCCGTCCGACAGGCCGAGCGACTTAAGATCGCCGGCTTTCAGCGGCATCGTCGGCTGTTGCCACGCTTCCGCGACCTTGAGCAGGGCGTTGTAGCGCCCGGCCTCGGCCAGCGCCTCCATCTCGGTGACGGCGCGGCCCCGCGCCGAGACGACCGCGAGTTTCAGGCGGTCGGACAGGCTCCCCGGACTGCCGCGATAGAGCAGCTTTCCGAGTTCGGTTTCGCTCGCAGCCGACGTCGGCGCGATCGCCGACGACCAATCCGCCAGCCGCGCAGCTTCCGCCTTCGACAGTCTGAGCCGCGCGCCGAGCGCCTTCATCCGCGCTGCATCCGGCGGCACGATCGCCTCCAGCCGCAGCATCGGATCGGGGTCCCAGCCAAGATCGCGTTCGGCGCCAATGAGCGCGCCGATCGCATCGATGCCCCATTTTTCCGATTCCGGCAGCACGCGCGTCAGAACGCCGGTCTGGCGCATCCACAGCAGCGCCCGGCCCGGGTCGGACGCCGACAGCAGCTTTTTGAGTTCGGACCACACGCGCTCGGCCGAGAGGCCGTCGAGCCCGCCTTTCAACCGGGCGCAGGCTTTCAGCGCCTCCGCCTCCGGGCGTCCCCTCCCGTGCCAGGCGAAAAACCGGAACAGCCGCAGGATGCGCAGATAGTCCTCGCGGATGCGGGTCTCCGGGTCGCCGATGAAGCGCAGCGTCCCTGTCTCGATGTCGGCCATGCCGCCCACCAGGTCGATGACGGTCCCGTCGGCCTCGGCGTAAAGCCCGTTGATCGTGAAGTCGCGCCGCGCCGCGTCGGTCACCCAGTCGCGGCCGAACGCCACCTTGGCGCGCCGTCCGTCGGTCTCGACATCGGCGCGCAGCGTCGTCACCTCGAACGGCGCGCCGTCGCCGACCAGCGTCACCGTGCCGTGCGCGATGCCGGTCGGAACCGGCTTGAAGCCCGCCGCCCGCCCGCGCCGCATGGTTTCCTCGGGAAGCGCCGTGGTGGCGATGTCGATATCGGCCACCGGCCTGCCGAGCAGCGCGTCGCGCACCGCCCCGCCGGCCACCCGCGCCTCCTCGCCGCCTGCCGAGAGCGCAGCCAGAAGCCGCTGCAGCTTCGGATCGGACAGCCAGGCCGCGCCGGCGAGATCAGCCTTCGCGCTCATGCGTACAATCTCTCGTAGAGCGTGCGGATGATGCCGGCCGTCACGCCCCAGATGCGCCGGTCGCCATAGGGCATCTCGTAGTGGAACCAGTCCTGATCGTTCCAGCGCCGGCTTTGCCTGGAATGGTTGGCCGGATCCATCAGGAAGGCGAGGGGCGCCTCGAAGGCCGCGTCGACCTCGTCGGGGTTGAGCGTCAGCGCGAAGCCCGGCGCAACGATCCCCAGCACCGGCGCGATCCGGTAGCCGCTGCCCGACAGATAATCCGGCAGCCGGCCGATCACCTCCACATGGCGGCTCGCGAGTCCGATCTCTTCACGCGCTTCGCGCAACGCCGCCTGTTCTGGCGTTGCGTCTTCCGGGTCGATCCGCCCGCCCGGAAACGCCGTCTGCCCGCCATGGGCGCGCAGCGTCTCGGCGCGCTTCGTCAGGATGACGGTGGCCTGCCCCGGACGATCGACGACCGGGATCAGCACGGCGGCGTCGCGCAGCGCCGCTTGCAACGCCTGGCGGCGACTGCCGGGATTGAAGCGATGGTCGCCGTCGCCGCCCGGAAGAGTCTCCAGCGCGGCCGCGCCGGCCATGCGGCGGCGTAGGTCCCTCACCGAGTACTTCGGCCCCGGCGTGGTCGGCGCCGCTTCAGGCACTCATCCGCCTCAGACTGTCCATCGGCATGATGGGGTAGGTTTCGCCATGCGAGCGCACCGCGAACATTTCCACGCCGTCGATGTCGATTGCCTCGCCGATGTCCACGAGTTCATACATCACCGGGCGCGCCACCAGCGCCTCCAGGCGCCCCCGCACGAGCACGTAGGGTTTCAGCCCGCCGGTTTCCGGCTCGTCGACGAAGCGCAACGGGTGACCCGGCCCGGCTTCCACCAGGTCGCCCACATTGGTGCGGAAAGTAATGATCCGCGATCCGCCCTCGCCCGAAACGTTCATCTCGACCGCCACGAAAGGCGCGTCGACGACCCGTATGCCGACGCGTTCGGCCGGCGTCACCAGATAGGTCCTGCCGTCTTCGTCCTTGCGCAGCACCGTCGAGAACAGTTCGACCAGCGGCATGCGGCCGATCGGGCTTCCGAGGTAAAACCAGGTTCCGTCTGCCCTTATCTCGATGTCGAGATCGCCGCAGAACGGCGGATTCCACGTTTCCACCGGCGCCGCGCCTTTCCCCGCCCGCGCGGCGCGCGCGATCAGCGCCGAAAGGCCTGCCGCATCGGTGGCCTCGGCGAGGCCGGTGGCCGCATCGTCGGGGGTGTGGGTCATGGTCACGAAATAGTCACTGTTGTCTCGCTTGTCAGCCTGGGGGCAGGATTTAAGTTCCGCAAGGGCGTTCGTTGCGGTGCGGAATGGAGCGCCTTGCGGATCGGGTCGAAGCGGTCTTCAATCCGCGAACGGTCGAAGCAAGGATCCCACGCCGCATGAGCGCCATCACCAAGGAAGAATCCCCTAGCGAAAGCGAGATGGTCGCGCTGGCGGAGCGCGCGCTGGCCGATATTTCGAGCGTCCGCGACGGCGTCGGCCGCGTCATATTCGGCCAGGAAAGCGTCGTCGAGCGCACGCTGGTCGCGCTGCTGGCCGGCGGCCATGCCTTGTTGGTCGGCGTGCCCGGCTTGGCCAAGACCAAGCTCGTCGATACGCTCGGCATCGTGCTCGGCCTGGACGCGCGCCGCATCCAGTTCACGCCGGACCTCATGCCGTCCGACATTCTCGGCTCGGAAGTTCTGGAACAAGCAGATGGCGGCCGGCGGTCGTTCCGCTTCATTCCCGGCCCGATCTTCGCGCAGCTGCTGATGGCCGACGAGATCAATCGCGCCAGTCCGCGCACCCAGTCGGCCCTGCTCCAGGCCATGCAGGAATATCATATCACCGTCGCGGGCGCCCGCCACGACCTGCCGTCGCCTTTTCATGTGCTGGCGACCCAGAACCCGCTCGAGCAGGAGGGCACCTATCCCCTTCCCGAGGCGCAGCTCGACCGTTTCCTGATGCAGATCGACATCCTCTATCCCGAACTGGAAGCGGAGCGCCGCATCCTGCTGGAAACGACCGGCGTCGGCGAGGCGCGCGCGCGGAACGTGCTGACGCCCGAGCGGCTGAAGGAGATCCAGCTTCTGATCCGCCGCATGCCTGTGCCCGAAAGCGTGGTTGAGGCGATCCTCCAGCTGATCCGCTCGGCGCGCCCGGGCCAAGGCAACGGCGTAACCGACAAGGCCGTCGCCTGGGGGCCGGGTCCGCGCGCCAGCCAGGCGCTGACGCTCTGCGCTCGGGCCCGCGCGCTCTACGATGGCCGCCTGGCCCCGTCGATCGACGACGTGAGGGCGCTGGCCGAACCGGTGCTGCAACATCGCATGTCGCTCGCCTTCGCGGCCCGCGCAGAGGGGATGACCGTTCGCGATGTCGTGGCGCGGCTGGTGAAAGCCGTCTGATGGCCAAAATCGGCGAGGCGACGGCGCCCGTCGCATCGCGCGACGCATTGGCCCGCGCCCGTCTGCGCGCCTCGCTGATCCCGGACCTGCTGGTCGAGGCGCGCCGCATCGTCAACACCGTGATCGGCGGCTGGCATGGCCGCCGCAAGCGCGGCGTCGGCGAGAATTTCTGGCAGTTCCGACCCTATGTCGAAGGCGAAGCCACCGCCCGCATCGACTGGCGCCGCTCGGCCCGCGACGACCACACCTACATCCGCGACCAGGAATGGGAGGCCGCGCATACGGTGTGGCTCTGGGCCGATCCGTCATCGTCGATGCTCTACAAATCGGCAGGCGCGAGCGTTTCGAAAGAATCGCGGGCGATGGTTCTGGTGCTGGCGCTGGCCGAACTCCTGTCGCGCAGCGGCGAACGGATCGCCTGGCCCGGCCTGACCGATCCGATCGCCGCGCGCAATAACGCCGAGCGCATCGCAGCGCTTCTCGTCCATGCCCCGTCGGTCGCGGGTAAACCCGATTTGAGCGCGATCCGGCGCTTCTCCGACGTCATTGTCGTCAGCGATTTCCTCGATCCTCCCGAGGAGACCAAGGCTTGGCTCGACGTCCTGCAGCGCCACGGCGTCCGAGCGCACCTGATCGAGGTCGCCGACCCGGCGGAAGAGAATTTTCCCTATGCCGGGCGCACCCAGTTCACCGATCCCGAAACAGGCGAGAAACTGACCGCTGGCCGCGCCGAGACGCTGGCCGAGGACTACCGCCGCCTCTACGCCGCCCGCCGCCAGGAGCTCGGCGCCTGGTGCCGCCGCCTCGGCTGGAGCCACACTGTCAACCACACCGACCGCCTCGCCTCCGACGCCCTGGTGCGCATCCACCTGGCGCTCTCGGCGGATGTCGGCTTGGCCGGAATGCGCGCATGAGCTGGCTGCCGCTCGCGTTTGGCTTTCCGGCGATTCTCTGGGGCTTGCTCGCGCTGCCGGCGATCTGGTGGCTGCTGCGCCTGACGCCGCCAAAGCCGCAGACCGAGGTGTTTCCACCGTTGCGCGTCCTGGCGCAGGTTCTGAAACGCGAGGAGCAGCCGCAGAACAGTCCGTGGTGGCTGACGCTGCTGCGGCTTCTGCTCGCCGCGCTGGTGGTCCTGGCGCTGGCCGAGCCGACGTTCAACCCCCGCGAGCGGGTCGCGACGTCGGGCTCCGCGCTTGCGCTGGTCATCGACAACAGCTGGGCGAGCGCCACCGATTGGGACGCGCGCGCCGCCACCGCGCGGCGGCTGATCGCCGACGCGGATCATAGCGAAATCCCGATCATTCTCGCCTTCACGGCGGAGAAACCCAACGCCGGGATCGGCCCCTACAACGGTAGAGATGCGCTCAACCGCCTCAATGCGGTGCGGCCGCAACCCATCCCGGCTGACCGGCCAGCCGTCTATTCGAGCGTTTCGAACGTCTTAAAGATTTTTCCGGGCGCGACGATCGCCGTCCTATCGGACGGTCTGGCCGAAAAAACCGATTCCGAGGCTTTCTCGACGTTGTTCGCCAATGAGCCCGCCCACGTCATCTGGGCAGCGGCGGACCGGCTCGACATGGTCGGCCTGACTGGCGCCGACAACGCGGTCGACCGGCTCGTGGTGACGGCGGTGCGGGCATCGTCCGGCGCGGCCCCGCGCTTCATGACCGCCGGCGCTTTCGATGGCAAAGGCCGGCGGATCGGCGACGCCGCGGTGACGTTCCGCCCCGGCGAGACCGTGGCGACGGGCGAGATCGTCGTGCCGTTCGAACTCCGCAACGATTTCGCCTCCATCGCGCTCGACGGCGAGGCCCACGCGGCGGGCATGCGCCTGCTCGACGACAGCGCCAAGCGTCGCCGCGTCGGCCTGCTCTCGCAAACGCCCGTCGACGAGGGGCGGCAGTTGCTGTCGCCGCTCTACTATATCCGCCGGGCCCTGGAGCCCTATGCCGACCTGATCGAGCCGGCCAGTCCGGAACTGACGGAGGCGGTGCCGCAACTCCTCGAACAGAAGCCCGCCGTCATCATGATGGGCGATGTCGGCGCCATTCCCGACAGCGCCCGCGCGGCCCTGCTGAAATGGATGGAGGATGGCGGCACCCTCGTGCGCTTCGCCAGCTCGCGCCTCATTACCTCCGGCGACGACCCGGATCTCCTGCCTGTGAAATTGCGGCTTGGCGAGCGGCTCCTCGGCGGCTCGCTGTCATGGTCGAAGCCGCAGGCGGTGACTGAATTCCCCGCCAACGGCCCGTTCTCAGACCTGCCGCCGCCGAGCGACGTCACCGTCACGCGCCAGATTCTCGCCGAGCCGACCGCCGATCTGGCGAGCCGCACCTGGGCGACGCTTGCCGACGGCACGCCGCTGGTGACCGCCGACCGCCGCAGCAAAGGGATCGTCGTCCTGTTCCACGTCACGCCGCTCGCGACATGGTCGAACCTGCCCATATCCGGAACCTTCGTCGAGATGCTGCGGCGCATCGTGCAACTGTCCCGCAACCAGGGCGCCGCCGTCGCGGCGGCCGGCGGGAGCGCAGCCGCCCTGCCGCCGTACCGGATGATCTCCGCCGACGGGCTGATCGTCCCGCCAGGCCCCGATGCCCGGCCGCTGGATACGGGCAGGCCCGGCGCCGGAGTCACGCTCGAAAATCCGCCCGGCCTCTATGGAACGGACGACGGCGTCGTGGCGCGCAATCTGCTTGAAGCCGGCGCCGGCCTTGCCCCGATCGTCAAGCCCTCGGTTTCGGCGCCCCTGGTCGAGGAGCGGTATGGCCTCGACGAATCGCGCGACCTGACGGCCCCGCTGCTGGTGGCGGCCCTGATCGCGCTGGCCATGGACGGGCTGATCGTGCTGTGGCTTGCGGGCCGGCTCCGCTGGAAGCGTCCGTGGAGGCCGGGACACGCCATGGCGGCCGCGCTGTCTGCGATGGCGGTGACGGCGCTGCTCGCCTCCACGCCGGGCGCCCTGGCCGACGATTCGCGGCCTGGCGATGCCGAGGCGATCGCCGCCATCTCGACCACGCGGCTCGCGTATGTCGTCACCGGCGACAGCGGCGTCGACGCCGTCAGCCGCGCCGGGCTGGAAGGCCTGCGCCGCTTTCTGGTCGAGAAGACCGCGCTCGAGCCGGGCGAACCCGCCGGCGTCGACATCGCCAAGGACGAACTCGCCTTCTATCCGATGATCTACTGGCCGATCGATCCTGCGGCCGCGATGCCGACGCAGGAAGCCATGGCGCGCATCGACGAATACATGAAGCAGGGCGGGACCGTGCTGTTCGACACGCGCGACCAATACGCGGTCGGGCTGGAAAGTTCGACGAGCCCCGAGACCCAGCGCCTGCGCGACATCCTGGGCGACCTCAACGTTCCGGCCCTTGAACCGGCGCCTGAAGACCACGTGCTGACCAAATCCTTCTTCATCCTCGACGGTTTTCCCGGTCGCTTCAACGGCGGGCCGCTCTGGGTCGAGGCTTCGCTCGAGGCGCGGAACACCGACAACCGTCCGGTGCGCACCGGCGACGGCGTTTCGCCGATCATGATCACCTCAAACGATTTCGCCGGCGCCTGGGCGGTCGACGCCGACGGCGCGCCGCTGTTCCCGACCGTTCCCGACGACCCGATGCAGCGCATCTATGCTCTGCGCGCCGGCGTCAACATGGTCATGTACATGCTGACCGGCAACTACAAGTCCGATCAGGTCCATGTGCCGGCTCTGCTCGAAAGACTGGGGCAATAGGATGGCCTGGTCGCTCGCCTTCGAACCCCTGCTCTCCTGGTCATGGCTGGCCGCGATCCTTGTCCCGGTGGCCATCCTCGCTCTCGCGGGCCTTTGGCTGCGCCAGCGCGGCGCGGTCTTTCGCATCGCGGCGCTTTGCGCGCTGGCCGCGGCCCTCGTCAACCCGGTCTTCCTCGACGAGGAGCGCGAGCCCTCGAAGAGCGTCGTCGCGCTGGTCGTCGACCGGAGCCAGAGCCAGGACATCGGCGAACGCACGGCGCAGACCGACCAGGCGCTGGCCGGACTGCGCGAGCGTCTCGCGCGCTTCAAGCAGTTCGACGTGCGCGTCGTGGAGGCCGGCAAGGCCGCGGCCGCCGACGACCGCACCCGGACGCAACTGTTCGGCTCGCTCGAAAGCGCGTTCCGCGACGTGCCGGCCTCGCGCATCGGCGGATCGATCATGATCACCGATGGCCAGGTCCACGACGTTCCGGCCAACGCGCAAGGCGTCGGCGGCCCTCTGCATGCGCTCATCACCGGCAACGACCGGGAAATGGACCGCCGCATCCGCTTCGAGAACGCGCCGCGCTTCGGCCTCGTCGGCAAGCCGCTGGACATGACCTACCGCGTCCTGGAATCGAACGGCGACGGCGGAACCGTCGATGTCCGCGTGTCCGTCGACGGCAACCAGGTCGCCGTCGAACGCGCCGAGATCGGCCGCGAGATGCGCCTGTCGCTGAGCCTGCCGACCGCTGGCCGCAACATCGTCGAACTGTCCATCGACCCGGTCGAGGGCGAACTGACCGCGACCAACAACCACGCAGTGGCGCTGGTCGACGGCATCCGCGAGAATTTGCGCGTGCTGCTCGTCTCCGGCGAGCCGCATGCCGGCGAGCGCACCTGGCGCAACCTGCTCAAGGCGGACGCCTCGGTCGACCTCGTCCACTTCACCATCCTGCGCCCGCCGGAGAAACAGGACGGCACGCCGATCAACGAATTGTCGCTGATCGCCTTTCCGACCCGCGAGCTTTTCGTCGACAAGATTCAGGATTTCGACCTGATCGTCTTCGACCGATATCAGCACCGCGACGTGCTGCCGATCCTCTATTACGACTACATCGCCGAATATGTCGAAAAAGGCGGCGCCCTCTTGATCGCGGCCGGGCCCGAATATGCCGGCGAGGCCTCGGTCGCGCGCACGCCGCTGATGTCGGCCCTGCCGGCTCTGCCGACCGGCGACGTGCTCGAACAGGCTTTCTATCCACGCCTCACCGACCTCGGCAAACGTCATCCCGTGACGCGCGGTCTTGAAGGCTCGGCTTTCGAGCCGCCGCACTGGAGCCGCTGGTTCCGCCTGATCGGCGTCGACCAGCCGGAAGGCACAGCGGTCATGAAGGGTCCGGACGACAGGCCGCTGCTGCTGCTCAACCGCAAGGGCGAGGGCCGCGTCGGCATGCTGCTGTCGGACCAGGGCTGGCTCTGGTCGCGCGGTTTCGAAGGCGGCGGGCCGGACGTTTCGCTCTATCGCCGCATCGCCCACTGGCTGATGAAGGAGCCCGAACTGGAGGAGGAGCGCCTGACCGCCGACGGCCGCGGCATGGTGCTCGACATCCGTCGGCAGACGATGAGCGACGATCCCGGCCCGGCCAAGGTCATCACGCCGACCGGCAAGACGCTGTCCGTGCCGCTCGCCGCCGCGGAGCCCGGCCTGTTCCTCGGCAGCGTCGAGACCACCGAAATCGGCCTTTACCAGATCGGCAACGGCGACCTTTCCGCGCTTGCCCATATCGGCCCCGTCAACGCGCCGGAATTCGCGGATACCGTTTCGACGGAAAACGTCCTCAGGCCTGTCACGCAGGCATCGGGCGGCAGCACCCGCCGCCTTGCCGGCCTGACGGGCGTGTCGCTGCCCTCGATCGTGCCGGTGCGGGCCACCTCCGAGGCATCGGGCCGCGACTGGATCGGCCTGCGCACCACCAGCGACAGCGTGCTGAAATCGGTCAGCCGCGTGCCGCTGTTCGGCGGATTTTTGGGGCTGTCGCTATTGCTGCTGGCGCTGGGCAGTATGTGGTATCGCGAGGGGCGGTAGAAGGGCGGATTGTATTTGCCGGATCGGTTGTGGGCCGAGTGCGGAGGCATTCGAGTCGCCGAGATAAGTTAGGGACGCGCTTGCTGTTTGATTGACAAGGCAGCCAGCTTTGGGATCGCAGCCGCAGCAAGCTTAACGTATTCAGCGTCTAACTCGATGCCGATGCTGGGGTAACCAACCGCGCAGGCGGCAGCCAGTGTAGAGCCCGATCCAGCAAAAGGATCGAGCACAATGCCCTCGCCCAGAGGTAGAGAAGCCTCAACGATCTGCCGAAGAACTGCTTGTGGTTTGAGTGACGGGTGAGGAGCAAGTCTTCGTTCCGACGCCGACGTCCGACGCGATTGTATTAGATCACCGAAGGGTCGTTCGTCCGATGGACGCTTGAAGCCGCCCGTCTTCCAGCGTCGCAAGTTATCAGAAACTTTGCCGTCAAGCGGCGACCGGAGAATAACCCACGGTTCCCACATTGAACGCGGCATCACGCTGACCCCACTGAATTCGACGTGAGCGTTTTTGGGCCGATCACCACCGCGCATGGTCATCACAGTTCGAGCGATGTAGCCGCGCAACTCCAATCCTCCCTCGGACATCGCACCGGCGACGATGTGAGCCAACAAGGGATTTGAAGCCACGACTACGTTCGCGCCAGGTACGATCACGCGCTTAAGATGCACCGCCAGTTTCTTGAAGAAAACAAAGAGTGCAAACCGGTCATCGTGATCGAGTGTCGTAAAGCGTGGAAGTGGCGAACGACGGTGGCCATCAAATGATGGAGGGATGCGCCACACGCCACCTTTTCCGGATCGCAACTTGCCGATCTCTTTGTCGCTGAATTCCACCAGACCATAGGGCGGATCGGTGACAACGGCATGTATGGACTGTGCGGGCTGAACCGAAAGCTAATCGAAGCAGTCTGCATGGTAAAGTTTGGTGAGGTTATCGACAAAGACAGGCATCGCCGCGACTCGGTCCAGATCACTGGTTCTTGCAAGAGGGCTACTAAGACGATATCGCCCGCGCGCCATGCGCTCGAAAGTCGGCGGGCTGTTCAGACGTAGATAGGAACGCACTGATGTCGCTCCAACAGTTCCCAATTTGGCGACGACGGCAGCGTGAATTTCCTCGACGGATTGATCCGCCGCGACAATCGCCAAATGTTCCACTATTGCGTCACGAACACTGCCGGGAGGCAACATGGCGAGACTCCTCTTGATATCGCCTAGGGAAAGCAAAAGACGTCGGGACGTCAAGAGCCTTTTTTTACATCTTCAGCTTTAAGGAAGGACGCTGCTTCGAAGAAGCCATTGGCGTCTCAACCCGGTATATCCAGCCTTGCCGGAGTTTTGCGATGCCCCGAGCATGCAGCGTCGCCGTCCTTGTACCCAGCGTGCCGCGAGCGTTGGAGCGAAAATCTTCCTCGATCACTTGGCCCAAGTAAACTTCCGTAAACTGCATGGGATCGCGATTGGAGGCAGGTTCCGTTGAATTGTCCACCTGATAAACGAAGACGCACATCCATTGCGCTCGTGCGCCGTGGGTATCGACCGCGCCGCCTTGCTTTCGAATACTCTTGATCTCGACTCCATCCTGCCCAGAGGCAATTGCGTCGTCACTGTATCGACCGCGCACAATCAAGTCCGGATGTCCGTTGAAATGTCGGTTTTAGACCAACCCGCGCGAAAACTTTGCAAGCGACGCCGTGACCATGTCGGATATCATTCCGCTCATGGCCGCTGGACGTAGCATATCGTCCATTCGGTGCAGACCCTTGGCTAACAACAATTCGTTCACATCAGCAAAGAAATCATAAACGTCTTGCATAGCGTGCTCGAAGTCGCTGGTGCGCAGACTGAATGGAAGCGCGAGTCCCGGATTGAAAGCCGTGTGAATCACGGTCGCTTTTTTAGCCAATGACTCGCCTCCGTTGTCTTGAACTTATGCTGAGCGAAGGGCATGGATCGACATGCGTTCAAAATGCTATCTCAACCAAAAAGGTCGGAAAAACTCACTCCTCCGGCTCCGTCGTGAAATGCAGTGGATATTCCTTCGCAGCCGCCGCGGCGTTGGCGCGGTCGGCCTTGGTCTCGGCGACGTCCTTGGTGAACACGGCGACGACGCAGACGCCGCGCCGGTGGGCCGTGATCATCACTTTGTAGGCCTGGTCCTCGGAAAGCCTGAACTCGCCCTTCAGCACAAGCACCACGAATTCTCGCGGCGTGAAATCGTCGTTGATCAGGATGACCTTGTGCAGCTTCGGCCGTTCGAGCTTGGGCCGGGTCTGGGTGCGGGGTTTGGTGACGATATCGGTCATCGTAGCATGCTCGCGAACGACGGGTGCAGGCGGGGCGGAGCGCCCTTTTGCCATGGCGTCGGCTTTCCGTCCATCAGGCTCCGCCCACGGCGACATCGGTGCGCCTTATTGGCGGAACCTTGGTCGGCGGCGAGAGTTGCTGCCTTTATACAATCCGTGGAGAATTTGAAAATGGACGATACGCCGGGCGCTGAGCATTTGGACCGAGTCTGGAAGCTGATGGAGAAGATCGGCTTTTGCATGCTGGCGACGCGAGACGACGAGGATATCCGGTCGCGGCCGATGGCGGCGCATGTCGAGCGCGAGGAGAACATGATCTATTTCCTGACCGACGTAGAAAGCCACAAGGACACCGAAATCGATAACGCGCCGAATGTTTGCCTCGCTTTCGCTGACGCCAGCGCACAGAAATACGTGTCCGTGAGCGGCGCGGCCTCGGTCTCCAACGACCGCGCCAAGATCAAGGAACTCTGGTCGACTCCTGCCAAGGCCTGGTGGAAAAGCGCGGACGATCCGTCGATTCGCGTCTTGAAGGTCACGCCGAACGACGCGCAGTATTGGGATTCTCCCGGCACCATCGTCAGCTACGTCAAGATGATCGCCGCCGCCATGACCGACGCCCGTCCGGAGATCGGCGACAGCGCAAAGGTCGACATGTAGCCCAGGCCGTCATTGACCGCCAAACCGGCGGGGCGTCATGAAGGCGGTTCAGCGACGAAGCACGGCGCTCAAGACGTCGCGGATGCCGATCGCGCCCACGAAACGCGATTGGTCGTCGAACAAGGCGACAGGCGCGGTCTGAGACCGATGCATGGCGAGCATGACCGTTTTTAGCGTGGTGCCCGGCGTTGCCCAGAACACCTGCGCGGCCTCGTCGGGCTGCGTCTCGACATCGGCGCAGGACACCCAGATTGCTGGCTTGTTGTCGCGCTCCGCCGCGGCCACAAGGCCATCGGGATCGATTTTGAAGCGCGTGGTGCGCCGACGGTCCAGCCAAACCCAGCCGTCCTCGCCTTGGTCGAGATCGCGCCGGTCGCGCATCACGTTCCAGGCGGTGAGCACTGAGAGTGGGTTCACATTGGCGATGAAGTCGCGCACATAGTCGTTCGCGGGCCGCAGCACGATGTCCTCGGGCGAACCCGACTGGACGATCCGCCCGCCCTCCATGATGGTGATCGTGTTGCCGATCTTGAGCGCCTCCTCGAGATCGTGGCTGACGAAAACGATGGTTTTTTTCAGTGTCTTCTGCAGCTGCAGCAACTCGTCCTGAAGCTTGGTGCGGATCAGCGGATCGAGCGCGGAAAACGGTTCGTCCATCAGCAGGATCGGCGCCTCGGTGGCGAACGCCCGCGCCAGCCCGACGCGCTGCTGCATGCCACCCGACAATTCATGGGCGTATTTCTTGGCCCAGGGCGTCAGATTGACGAGGTCGAGCTGCTTGCCGACCTTCGCCTTGCGCTCGCCTTCCGGCGCCCCGGCCAGTTCGAGCCCGAGGCCCACATTCTCCTCGACGGTGCGCCACGGCAAAAGGCCGAATTGCTGGAACACCATCGCCACCTGCTTCTGCCGCAACCGGCGCAGCGTCGCCGCGTCGCAGGTGACGACATCGACCATGCGGTCGCCGTCCTTGACCATGACCGAACCGCGCGACACGAAATTCAGCCGGTTGACGGCGCGCAGCAGGGTCGACTTGCCCGACCCCGACAGGCCCATGAGGACGGAAATCTCTCCCTCCTGCACCGTCAGGTTGGCGCCCGCGCAGCCAAGCACCTTGCCGGTCTTTTCTAGGATTTCAGCCCGTGTCGCGCCCTGGTCGATCAAGGCCAGCGATCCGCGCTGATCGTTGCCGAAGACGATATCGACCTGCTTGAAATCGACCGCCACGGTCATTTCCTGCCTCCGACGCCGATGCGCGTCATCCGGTCGAGCACGATCGCCAGGATGACGATCGCGAGACCCGCCTCGATGCCGAGCGGGATGCCGCGCGGACCGGCGTTCAGGGCGCGCACGATGTCGGTGCCAAGCCCGCCCGCGCCGATCAGCGCCGCGACCACCACCATCGAGAGCGACAGCATGATGCACTGTGTCAGGCCCGACATGATGGTCGGCAGCGCCGCGGGCAATTCGACCTTCCACAGAAGCTGCCGCTTGGTCGCGCCGAACGCCTCGCCCGCCTCGACGATCGATTTCGGCACGCTCGTCATCCCGAGATGCGTCATGCGAACGGCGGTCGGGATCACGAACAGGATCGTGACGATCAGCCCGGGCGCCGCGCCGAGCCCGAACAGTGCGAGAATCGGGATAAGGTAGACGAAAGTCGGCATGGTCTGCATGAAATCCAGGATCGGCTGTATGACCCGGTAGGCCTTCGGTTTGTGGGCGACCCAGATGCCGATCGGCAGGCCGATCGCCATCGACATCGCGGCGGCCACGACCACCAGCACCAGCGTCGCGATGGTCTGCTTCCAGAGGTTCTGGTTGAGGATGAACAGCAGTCCGAGCGCCACGCCGATCGCGAGCGGCCTCGAGCGCTGAAGCAGGTAGGCGATGCCCGCGACGATCAGCGCGAGCAGAAACGGAGGCACCATCAGAAGCAGATCGACGAGCCCGTCGAGCAGGAAATTCAGGCTGCTCGAAAACGCCCTGAACGCCGTATCGAAATTGTTGGTCAGAAAATCCGAGACCGCCTTGCCCCATGCGCCGACCGGAATCTTGTAGCTGACCAGATATTTGGAGATCGGATCCATCATGCCCCCTCAGGCCGGTTCTAAGGGCTGCACGCCGCCCTTCTCCCTCCCGCTCCCCGCAAAGCGCGGGGAGCGGGGCCGCCAATGTAGCTGCCGCCCTTTCCCGTTCCCACGGAAAGAAAGTCCCGGCAGGGCGATGAGGGCAGCGTTATGGTGTTCTTTGATTTCAGGCCATCAGCTTCCGAGCGCGGTCTTCACTGCGGCCGCCGCATCGCCGCCGTCGAAGGTCGTCACGCCGGTCAGCCATGGCGTCGCCGCATCCGGGTGCGCCTTCAGCCATTCGGTCGCCACCGTGTTGGCGTCGCCGCCCTTCAGGATCGCGTCCATCATCTCGCCCTCCATGTCGAGGTTGAATTTCAGGTTGGAGATGAACTTGCCGGCGTTGGGGCACTCGGCGACATAGCCCTTGCGGACGTTGGTCGAAACCGTCGCGGCGCCGAAGCCGCTGTCGCCCATCCCGTCGAGATAGGTCAGCTTCATGCCGCCCATCACGGGATGCGGGGTCCAGCCGAGGAAGGCGATCCATTCGTCGTTCTTGATCGACTGTTCCGCCTGGGTCAGCATTCCGGCTTCGGAGGATTCGACCAGTTCGAAGCCTTCGAGATTGTCCTCGGGCTTGGAGATCATGTCCAGGATGATGCGGTTGCCGTCGTTGCCGGCCTCGATGCCATAGATCTTGCCGTCGAACTTGTCCTTGAATTTGCCGAGATCGGTCAGCGTCTTGACGCCGCCATCCGCGACATAGGTGGGCACGACGATGCCGTAGCCGGCGCCGGTCAGGTTTTCGGCTATTGTTTCGACCGAGCCGTCCGCCTTGTAGTCCTTGATGTCGGCGGTCATTGACGGCATCCAGTTGCCGAGAAACACGTCGATATCCTTGTTCTTCAACGAGGCGTAGGTCACCGGCACCGAAAGCTGCTTCACTTCCGGCTCGTAGCCGAGCGCGGTAAGCAACGCCGAGGCGACGCCCGTCGTCGCCTGAATATCGGTCCAGCCGACATCGGAGAGGCGAACCGCCTTGCAGCTTTCCGCGTCTCCGGCAAAGGCCGATCCCGCGCCAAGGACGGCCGCCAGCCCGGCCGACATGAAGAAAATTCCAGTGCGAGACATTTCGAGAAACTCCCATTTCAATTTTGCAGGCAAGACGAGATATCCCTGCTTCGATTTGCCAGCCAAACATCATTCTCACGCGCTTTCAAGCGTGATCGCCGCGCAACCCGCGCCAGCCGCATCCAAATGATGACGCCAAGACGGCATCGGCGGACCCGGCCGGCCCGGGCAGGCGGCGAAACGGCTTGCGAAGCGCCTTTCAATCGGCGGACCGGCCACATATATTCGGTTCACCTGACGCCTGTACCGGGAGACACCAGATGGCGAGCATGCAGACGTTCGACGCCGAGATCGAGAAGACCAGGAAGGTCGTCGAGGACATGCGGGCGAAGATCGATCAGTCCGGCGGGCTGCTGGACAAGATCGCGACGAGCGATCAGAAGGTCGGCGCCGAGGATTTCGACATCGAGAATGCGCGCATCTCCGACGTGATCAAGCAGCAGAAGACGATGGAGACCAACATCGCCGACCTGATTATCGGCCTGGAGGACGCGACCAATTCGTTCGGCTCCGAATTCGAGAACATGAAGAGCTTCACCGGCTGGGAAAGCTTCGTAGGCATCTTCTCCGACGAATCCAAGCAGCGCATGCGCACCGATCGCGTGCGCAACATGTCGCTTGCCGGCAATCTGCAGGAGTTGCTGAGCAAGTCCGACACCATCGTCGGCATACTGAAGGCGCAGAAGCAGGTCCTGACGGAGCGCTACAAGACCTCCGAGGCGAGCCTGTCCAAGGTCATCGAGCGGCGCAAGTCGACCATGGCCAATCTCGAGGACGTGCAGAAGCGCATCGAGGAGGTCAACCCGCTCCTCATGGACATCGAGAACAGGATCGCGGCCTCGACCACCCAGAAGGACCGCACCGACCTGGAAGGCGAGCGTTCCAAGCTTGCGACCGAGTACAACGAGAAGCAAGCCAAGGAGCAGGAACTGCTGGCCGAGAGCCAGACGCTGGAGCGCTACACTTCGATGTTCCAGACTTTCGTCGACTCGCTGAACAACCAGATCGCGGCGCAGAATACGCTGATCAACAAGCTGACCATCGATACCGAGCAGCGCATCGTTCTCTACAAGGCGCTCGAGGATTCCCTGAAGACGGCGGCGCAGCAGGATGTCGCGCACAAGATTAATACGCTCGGCAGCCAGGTTGACACCGCCGCCGAAGAGACGATGGCCGGCATCGGCGCCGCCGCGCAGCGTCACATCGGCGACCTACTGGAGATGCATGAGAAGAACATGGTGTCGACGGCCGACATCCAGCGCCGCAAGAAGCTTGCCGACGACGCCTTCGCCCGGCGTTTCGAGGACGTTATGCGCAAGCACAACGCAGCGGACTACGTGCAGTCGTAAGGCACTTACCCTCCCCCTCGCCGGGAGGATAAGGTCCCCTCATGACCATTGCCGCCGCCGACCCCGCCATCCGCTATTTCGATGCGATCGCCGCGGCGCTCGACGGCCTCGCCATCTTCATGCGCGACGATCGCTCGCCGCTCTACCGTCACGACATCGTCGCGAAAGTGCTGTCCGACTATATCGGCCGGCTGGAAATTTCGTTCGCATGCTGGAAGAACCGGCTCGGCTTCATGGAGCGGTTCCAGATTTCGCGCGCCGAGAGCGGCTTTCCGGTGTTTCAGAACCTGCTCGAACTGGAGAACGACAGGCGCACCGCCGACAAGCGGCTCGCCGCCATCCCAGAGCCGGATATCCTCCGCGAGGAGATGGCAGACTTCATTCTGCGCCATAAGGCTTTTCCAGAGGCGCTCCAGAAATCGATGGCCGAGCGGCTCTATCTGCAGGACGTCAGCGCAGGCCAAGTCTTCAGCCCGTTCAATCTGGCGCAGACGGTTAAGGTCGCGGTCAATCCCAAGACGCTCAAGCCGTATTATCTCGTCCATTGGGCATCCTTTGACGGCACTGCCAACCTGCCGCTGATCTATATGGTCACCGTCGAGGATTCCTCGCCGGCGATGGTCGATCAACTGGTAGGCGGCGACGGCAAGCTGAAGGATAGCGTCGACATCGCCTTTCCCGTCGACGGCCTGCTCAACCCGGATCTCGCGCATCGCTTCGATGATTTTACCGAGAAGAATTCGGCCTATTCGCTCTCGCCGATCACCATTGCGATGAACCTCGACAAGGACTTCGAGACGCTGCATCCCAAGCAGATGCGGCGCGTGGTGCTCGGCCCGTTCTATTCGTCGGGCATCACCGAAAACAATTCGGTCGTCTCCGACGTGCTGTCCAGGGTGCGCAGGCCGGAGAACGCCTGGCTGCTCACCTGGACGATCCAAGAAGTGTTTTCGCAGGGCGAGACGCCCGGCCGGCGTGGCCTATGGTCGAGCGAGAAGACGACGCAGGAGTTCCACATCAATACCGATGACCTGGAGGCCACCCGCCAGGGCGTGTCGAACTACGAGAAACATGCCCTGGTGCCGCACGAGGCCTACCAGGCGCTGTATGCTGCGGGCGAGACCCAGAAGATCTTCGAGGGCTACAAGGTCCACATCCTGTCGAAGGGACAGGTCATCAGCGATGTGTGAGGATAGGCCGCGAACGGCGTCAGAGAGAGCCGGGATCCGCGGAGACAATTATGCGCTCGATGAGGCGCGCGAGCGATACCAGAGAAAGCGCGACCGCTATCTGCAAATGAAGGCGCGTTTCCGCGCCGGCGCCATGGCCAATGTCAACCGTGCCCACCGTCTCAACATCACCTTCACCTCCAATGCGATCGAGGGCAATACACTCACTGCCCCGGAGACCGCTTTGGTTATCGAACGAGGCATTGCGGTCGGCGGCAAGCCGCTAAAGGATCACCTTGAGGCCGTGGATCACGCCAGGGCGTTGGAATGGGTCATCGAGACGGGTGGAAAAAGCAACGCGCCCCTCAACGAGTCTGATATACGCAATCTCCACCAACTGGTGCTTGTGCGCGCCGACCCCGAGATCGCGGGCAGATATGCCGATGGGCCAAGGTTGATCTATACCGGCAGCGGCCGCCTGCACAAATTTCCCGAACCGTTTGAAGTTCCTCCCTTGATGCAGGACTTCTCAGCGTGGCTGGCTGCCTCACCCGCCACGCCGGAGACGGCTTTCGAGGCTCACCGGCGATTCGTCGCCATTCATCCGTTCAACGACGGGAATGGTCGTGTGGGCCGGTTGCTGATGAACCTGATTCTCGTGCGCGCGGACTATCCGCCGATCGCAATCGGCGATCAAGACCGTCCGGCGTATCTGGCGGCCCTCGAAATCGAGCAAAACGGTGGCGGACATGGCGCTTTCGATCGCCTGCTCGCGACCAGGCTGGAACAGACATTGGACCTTTTTCTTGACGGTGCCCGCCAGGTGACTGAACAGCAGCCGGAAGAATGAGGAGCACCTGACCATGGACGCCGGTCTGACCACCATTCCCGAAGCCGATATCGAGAGGCATCGGCCGATGGCGCAAAGCATGATCACCCGCGTCGTCGTGATCGAGGATTCGAGCGGCCAGTCGGTAACGGCGCTCGCCGGCACGAACCGGCGCTTCGTCTCGACCGTCTCCGCCGGCTCGGTCCGCAAGACCCGCGAGGTCGAATTGACCAAGCGCGTCGGGGCGATCCGGCCCGACGATGCGCTGATGTCGATCGCCCAGCACGCCCTGCTCTACCGGACCCGGCGCGGGCTAGCCATCGCGCTCGCCGTTTCGGACATCTTCTCCCGCAGCACCGATCTCGAAGGCTTGCAGGCGAAGAACGTCCGCGCGCCGCTGGCCGGCGACGAGGCGGCCGTATTCAAGAAGCTGCTCGCCGCCTCCGCCTATGTCGCGGCCTTCGCCTTCGCTTCCTATCTCGGGCAATCGCTCGACAGCGACGGCGAGCCGCCAAACGATGTCGCCGAGCCAAACCTTGTCTTCGACACGCCTCAAGACGCGCTCAAATCCCTGATTGCCGGACTGGATTCGGCGCTGTCCGGCGCCAAGGACGACGCAGACCTGACGACGCGCGCGAAAGCCTTCGCCCGTGTATCGATCGACGGCCTGCTGACGCGCAAAGCCCGCTTCGACGGCATCGGCGCGTTCGAGGATGCCCATATCCGCATCGACGCCGACGACTTTACGCTGGACGGCTTCGACGTCGCGCCGGGCAAGAAGTCGAAGCCTTTGGTGATGACCTTCAAGAAGCCCGAGGAGGTTGTCGGCAACCACATCGCCAAATATCAGTCGGTCAAGCTCGCCAAGATGCTGATGGCGTATGATTTCGACCGCGAGATGAACCCGTTTGTCGAACTCGGCGGCTTCCTGTTCACCTTCATCGGCGACGGCGCGCCGGGCACCGGCAAGACCACGCTGATCCAGATGATCGCCGGGTTGGTCAACGGCTACTGCCAGGTCGCGGGCTACCCCTTCGTCTACGAGAATTTCGGCGTCGACCAGATCTCGTCCTACCAGGGCAAGTCCGGCCAGAACTGCCGCCAGTTCATCAACAACGTCTTGAACACCCGCGCCATCGGTTTCGGAACGGTCGACGACATCGACCAGGTCGCCGCCAAGCGCTCGGACGACCGCGCCTCGGCCGGCCAGCAGGAAATCACCGGCGTGCTGATGGACGCTTTCGCCGGCGCGGGCGCCGTCGTGCGCGGCAACTGCTCCTTCGGCATGTTCTCAAACTATCCGGAGAATGTCGACGATGCGCTGCGCCAGCGGGCCGGCGCGCGCTGGCTGGTCGACGGGCCGCAGACGCGCGACGACTACATCGACATCTTCGTGTTGCTTGCCGGCAAGAACCACGCGATCCCGCTTGGGCGACACGACCTCTATGCCGCTCAGGAGATCCAGCGCGCCGTCTCGGAGGAATACGCGTCCTACGCCAAGCCGCGCGAAGAGGGGCTGATGAAGGTCTACGATCGCTTCATGAAGCGATCCGGCGAGCCCAAGACCCTGGCTGACGTCGGAACGTATCTGCACGAGATCAAGGAAGCCGAGCCCCGCTTCACCGGCCGCGCGATCAAGAACGTCACCGACGCCATCAAGATGCGCGCCATGGACATCGAACTGCCGGACGACTGGTTCGCCGCGCCGGAGGCGTTCATGCATAAGGGCTACGACGAGAAGAAGGCGATGATCGAGGAACTGCGCGGACCGTTCACGCTCGACATGGTCATGCAGGAGATCAACCGCTACGCCGATTCCGAATTCCGCTATTCCGACAAGTCCGACGACGCTGCGGTCGCCAAGCTTTTGCGCGATGCACGCCTGCGCGAACGCGCGGGCAAGGAGATGGAGGCATTAAGGGACAAGGGCTTGTGGGATGCGTAAGGCATGATCGACCGCCCCCTCGACAACGCCCTGATCGACGGTCGGCTGCTGCCGATCGAGGAGCCGCATCTCGTCGACCGCTACAACAAGGCGCTTGCGGCGTTCGGGCTGCCTGCGACCAAGCTCGCGTCGTTCGAAATCGACCGCACCGGCTTCTCGCCGCAGGTCGCGGCGGAACTTGGCGATCCGCTCTACCTCGATCCCTTCGAGGTCAACCGCCGCTTCATCATCCTGACGCCGGTCCAGATCGATCTTCCCGTAGTTCACACCGCGTTCTCGAACACCTCGCAGCTGATGTTCGAGTTCATGAGCAAGAACCAGCGCGCGATCAATGCGCTGACGATCAAGGACGTGATCTACGGCGAGATCGAGGACAGCGTCTCGCGTGTCGAGGACATCGAGGATCTGCTCTCGATCAGCCAGGTCGAGTTCCGCGTGCTGTCGGCCGAGGACGTGTTGGGCAGGGCGGCCGAACTCGGCAAGCTGGTCGATCGCCTGAAGCGCGAGCCCGACACATGGCGCGACGACGCGGTGCTGAACCGCATGGTCGATCTCGCCAAGGTCTGCGGCGACATCCGCGAGAATGCGCTGGTTCCCGACCAGGTCATCTTTCGCCATAACGCCTATTGGACGAGCCATTTTGGCGGGGTCTACGTATTCGTCGACGCCGGCGCCACCACCGTCATCAGCGACCCCGCGGCGCCCGGCTTCCGGCGGTCGCGGCCGTGGCAGGTCAGCTACATCGCCAGCGGCGACACGGGCAAGGTTCTGGCTTTCCTGGCAGCCAGCGGGCGCATCGAACTTCCGCGCGCCTCGTGGATCGAGGCTTCGGGCTATCTCGAGCACCGCGCCGAGATGCTGATCGCCTCGCTGGTGAGCCAGGTCGAGCCGGACACGCGGTTCGAGCGGCTCGATAAAGTCCGGCTGCAAGGCTGGATTCACGGCCATGCCGATCAGATCGCCAAGGAGGGGACATTCGCCTTCCTGAACGCGGCGAAACGCCAGATCGCGCAGCTCGGTCAACTGAGGCTCGACGATATCGCGCCGAAGAACCGCTTCCTGCCAATCCGCGCCAGGCCGGACCACCCGGACGCTTGGCTCACCAACCGGCTGATCTCGGACTACGTGCCGTTCGATTTCGTCGCGCGCTATATCTTCAACAAGCAGCGCTTTTACGCGGACCTGGACGGCTATGGCGAAAGCTTCCAGGCCTATGTTGTGAACACGCTGAAAAGCTCATATCTGAAGGACAAATCGGCGTTCCGCGCGCGCCTTTACGGGCTGGCGGACTGAGAACGCGCCATCGGGCGTTCGCTTGAGGGAGTTGTCTGGAATGCTCGACCCGATCGTCAATTTCTTCGTCTGGGTGTTCCAGAAGATCGGGCTCGGCATCGGCTGGGTCATTGGCCTCATCCTGTGGCCGTTCATGTGGGCGGGCCGCTGGTATACGCAGCGCGGCTGGATCCTGAAGGCCGCCGTCGGTCTGGGCCTGGTCGTCCTGATTGGGCTCTACGGTTATTTTTTCTACAATACGCAGGTCTGGACGAACTTCGATCCGGCCTATGTCGCCGCCTACGATTCGCCGACCGGAGGTGGAGACGCCGGCCAGACGGTGGTTCCGGAAACTGGCGCAACGGCGCCCGCCGAAAGCCAGCCGGCGGTGACCGGCGAAGGCGCGGCGCGCACGTGCCTTCGCTCCAAGATCGTCACCGCGACCGCCGATCTGACGGATTTCAACGTGAACCAGAACCCCTGGATCTCGTCGATGATCCTCTACAAACTCGGATTTTTCGGAATGGACTGGGACAGCACGCCGTTCTTCGACAATAAGGCGTCTTTCCAGCGCGGCATCAACCAGGCCGTTCGCCGCACCGCGACCGAATTGGTCGAGGTGCTCGGGCGCGTGCGTTCGACATCGCAGATCGACGCCAACCTCCAGAATGCGCGCGGTGCGTTGCAATTCGACGAGGAGACCTGGTACATCGGCTTGAACCCGCCGGGGCCAAAGACGCCGACCCCGAGCTACTATCGCAACGCCATTCGCGACCTGCGCGCATTCAACGACAGGCTGGAGAAATGTGAGACCGTTTTCGACGCGCGCTCCGACAACCTGCTGCGCTTCATCGATCGCGTCTCCAACGATCTCGGGTCTACCGCCGCGATCCTGCGGGAGAGATCGGAAAACTACAATGGCGGCTGGTTCGACACCCGCGCGGACGACCGCTTCTGGTTCGCCTTCGGTCAACTCTACGCCTATAACGGCATTCTGCACGCCGCGCATTCCGACTTCCGCGATGTGGTGGCGCAGCGCGGCCTGACACAGTTGTGGGCGCGATTGGAAGACGAGCTCAACCAGTCGATGCGTCTTCAGCCTCTGATCATTTCGAACGGCGCTGAATCGAGCATCCTCATGCCATCTCACCTGGCAACCATGAATTCCTATGTGCTCCAGACTGGCGCGATCCTCGAGGAAATCCGATCTGTGCTGGATCGCTGATGATTTGCGCTCCGGGGTGTGTCCGCCGGAACGGAACGCGGCGACGAGGCGGATTGCCTGGTCGGCGATGATAGGTGCAGAGAGAGACTGTCGTTTTTCGCGCATTGTCCGGCTGTTTTGAGACGGCGCAAAATCGTGGCGCTGGGCTTCTATGCGCCCTTGCCGGCGCGCCGCCGAGCCGCCGCGAAACGCGTCTGTTGAATCCGGGGAAGATCATGGCCGAGTACAAATCCGACATCGAGATCGCGCGCGCCGCAAGCAAGAAGCCAATCCAGGAAATCGGCGCCAAGATCGGCATTCCGAGCGAGCACCTCCTGCCCTACGGCCATGACAAGGCGAAGATCTCGGCCGAGTTCATCAAGGAAAAGCGCGGCGGCGAGGACGGCAAGCTGATCCTCGTCACCGCCATCAACCCGACGCCGGCCGGCGAGGGCAAGACCACGACGACGGTCGGGCTCGGCGACGGTTTGAACCGCATCGGCAAGACCGCGATCGTGTGCATCCGCGAGGCCTCGCTCGGGCCGAATTTTGGCGTCAAGGGCGGCGCCGCCGGCGGCGGCTACGCTCAGGTCGTGCCGATGGAGGACATGAATCTCCACTTCACCGGCGACTTCCACGCCATCACCACCGCGCACAATTTGCTTTCCGCCCTGATCGACAACCACATTTACTGGGGCAACGAGCAGGGCATCGACACCCGCCGCGTCGCCTGGCGGCGCGTCATGGACATGAACGACCGCGCGCTGCGTGAGATCATCTGTTCGCTGGGCGGCGTCGCCAACGGCTATCCGCGCGAGGCCGGCTTCGACATCACGGTGGCGTCGGAGGTCATGGCCATCCTCTGCCTGTCCAACGACCTGAAGGACCTGGAGAAGCGCCTCGGCGACATCATCATCGCCTACCGCCGCGACAAGACGCCGGTCTATGCGCGCGATATCAAGGCCGATGGCGCGATGACCGTGCTGCTGAAGGACGCCATGCAGCCGAACCTCGTCCAGACGCTGGAGAACAACCCGGCCTTCGTGCATGGCGGGCCGTTCGCCAACATCGCGCATGGCTGCAATTCGGTCGTCGCCACCACGACCGCGCTGAAACTGGCCGATTATGTCGTCACCGAGGCCGGCTTCGGCGCCGATCTCGGCGCGGAAAAGTTCTTCGACATAAAGTGCCGCAAGGCGGGCCTCAAGCCCGCCGCGGCGGTCATCGTGGCGACGGTGCGCGCCATGAAGATGAACGGCGGGGTCAGGAAGGAAGACCTCGGCAAGGAGAACATCGAGGCGGTCAGGAAGGGCTGCCTGAACCTCGGCCGCCACATCGAGAACGTGAAGCAGTTCGGCGTGCCGGTCGTCGTCGCGATCAACCACTTCACCACCGATACCGACGTCGAAATTCAGGCGATGAAGGATTTCGTCGCGGCGCAGGGTTCCGAGGCGATCCTCTGCAAGCATTGGGCGCACGGTTCGGCCGGCATCGAGGACCTGGCCCACAAGGTCGTGGAGATCGCAGAGAGCGGCGTCGCGCAATTCTCGCCGCTCTATCCCGACGAGATGAAGCTGTTCGACAAGATCGACACCATCGTCAAGCGCATCTACCGGGGCTCGGAGGCCATCGCCGACAAGAGCGTGCGCGATCAGTTGCATGCCTGGGAACAGGCCGGCTACGGGCGCCTGCCCGTCTGCATGGCCAAGACTCAATACTCGTTCTCGACCGACCCCAACCTGCGCGGCGCGCCGACCGGCCACGTCGTGCCGGTCCGCGAAGTCCGCCTCTCGGCCGGCGCGGGCTTCGTCGTGGCCATCTGCGGCGAGATCATGACCATGCCCGGCCTGCCGAAAACGCCGTCGTCGGAGAAGATTTTCCTGAATGAAATGGGGCAGATCGAGGGATTGTTTTGAAGAATATATTGCTCATATCCGGACGCTGAATGCCGCCGAGACACTCGGCGTGAGGCGTCTATAGTCATTACGACCGCTATCGAACAATGATGTCGCACGAACGGTTGTTCAGCCCGCTCCCACTTTTTCGATGGCAATGGTGGAAAGTTTCACAAGGCGCTCGAGGAGCGAAAAGAAGACATCTAGGCTGAAGCCGAAAACGAAGGCCAGCGTGAAGAGGCCGAAGCCAATGCCGGCAAGTTGTCCGCCTATGGTGGTGTCCGGCACCCAAAACCATGCCAAGATCATACCGGCTAACATGCCCAATGCTATGCGATGGAAGATGCGAATTCCCTCGGGATCGGGGAGACGTGGATCGAGGATAATCCGTAGGTGGAACAAGAGTGCACCCAGCGCTCCATAGAGAGCGGGCAAAAGCCAGAACGCATAGGGACTTAACGCCTGTGATACTTGACCTTCCATGATATCGATGGGTCGCGCGCTAAGAGCGACGGCGTTAATATCATCGAAGCAAGTGAGATATGCTGTTCCCAACGCATACTCTTGCGCAACTTCGGCAAAGCCAGTCCAGTTCAGGCTTTCCTTAAGCATTTTGGCGCGACGACCTGCGTCGGACGTAATGAACCGATCGTCGCAGACCGAACCCTGCGGATAGGAAGTCTCTTCTTTTACCCCAGCCCTCAAGCGCTTCTCCGACTTGTTTTCCGATGGGTTCGTCGTGGACACAGCTTCGTTGGTATTTGCCCCCGAAGTTTGCGGCGTTCGGTCATTTGTTTCATCTGCCGCGCCTGTTGAGCCCGTAACGTTGGGAGCGATTTTTGTTGTTTCGGGTTCCGTGAGGACGCAGTTCGGATCATATTTTTGGCGGAAACACGGGTTCTCGGCGTTGTTCGCATAAGCCCGTCTCAAAAAATCTTGACCTTCTGTCCCCGCGATACCAAGGTTTTGTTGCAGACTATAGTAGCCGTAAAGGAAAACCCATGAACCCCAGACCGGGGTCCAAGCCTTATCGGTGAAGTTGTCGACCCTCTTCTTCAGAAAATTGATTTGTCCATTTAGCGTGCGAGCATCATCGTAAATTTGAAAATATGCTTGCAAAGGAAGGCTGCTTTCACCATTGCGCAGTTTATTTTCCGCTTTATTCTGATCACCTGCGTCGGTCGTCGTGTCGCCGGGAGCAACGGGCTTAGCACTCTCTTCTTCACCTGTCACATTAGCGGCATCGGTAATGACGGGGGTAGTTTCCGATGGCAACGCCCTCGCCTGGGTGATCTCCTTCATCGCTGCGATCAGTTGCCGCGAAAGCTGGCCAGCCCGGCGCTCGGGCTCAGTCGCGCGCAAAACGCGCAAATCCGATAACAAAACGGTGCCTTGATTATAAACAAGAGTAAGCTGGCCAATAATTACTACCAATAATACTGATATAATAATCAGCAAAAATGCATGCTTTTTGATTTTTCCTTGATTACTAAACGGCATCCATCCCATTTTTAGGTCAAGCCAGATGGATGAACTGCCGATTTTTGGGAGCTTTTCTTGTGCATCAGCGACAAGTTTTTTGAGATCATCGACTTCGGGCGCGCTTAGCGTTTTGTTGGGCAGGGACTCAACTTTTGAGGCCGCTTGAAGAAGGGCTGCAGGGTCGAATGATCCTGTCTGTTGTCCATAGGTGCCGAGCAACCTCGCATCGGTCACCCACTGATCGATGAACGCGGTATCGCCGGGCATCGCTATCTCCCAGGTTTGCCTTTCAGCCCAAAACGCCTGCAACGTAGCCGTAAGTCGTCGGACATCCGCAAGGATAACCTGGCGGGCCCGGCGGCTGGGCCCAGCACCAAAATTGAGGCGTGTAGCAGATAGTGCCCGGCTGATGGGCTGGAACCTGAGCAAACGCCGAAGTCGGCCACAGCACCGAGCCGGTAGCCGCTCCCATCAGCACAGCGCATCGAAGCAAGACTAGCCGCACTTTTACCCCCAAGCCCGGCACAACAGTCAAATCCAAGCACGAAAGCCTGTTTGGTGCAAGCAACGTCTCGAATCGTCGTAAACGGCGCGAAGCATCGCCGTCCACACGCACGGCCAAGATTGCGGGGCGGGCCGTCGCATGAGAAACCGGCCGCCTTTGCGGTTGCGCGGCCTGCCGATCGACGCTAAGCATTCGCGATGTTCACGCGTTCGATCAAGACCCTGTGGTGGTGGGCCGGCTGACGGCGGCCTTTCGAAGCGCGTGCGCGTGAAAGAAGTGGTGGCCGCAGGAGAAGTCCGGGCGGCCATTCGTATTTTCGGGCCTGTCCGGTCCCTCGCGCGGCGAACGGATGGAGAGTTCAGATGTCGCTTCAGCTTCTCGACGACGGCGCCGAGCAATTCGTGACGGCGGGCGGGGTGACGATCGTCCGCTCGCGCCATGCGACGCCCTATGCCGGCGCGATCGAAGCCTATATCGACGGACTGGACGCGCGGCGCGGCGCGGTCTTTTCGTCCAACTACGAATATCCCGGCCGGTATACGCGCTGGGACACGGCGATCATCGATCCGCCGGTCGTCATCTCCGCGCGCGGCCGCGCCATGCGCATTGAGGCGCTGAACGGCCGCGGCGAGGCCATGCTGCCGATCATGGCGCGCGCCTTGCTGGTGCTGAAGGACGTAACGGTCACCCAGACCACCAGGCGCCGCCTTGCGCTGACGGTCGCCGAGCCTGGCCGGGTCTTCACGGAGGAAGAGCGCTCGCGCGTCCCGTCGGTGTTCACGGTGCTGCGCGCGCTGACGGCGCTGTTCCACACCGACCACGACGCCAATCTCGGTCTTTACGGCGCATTCGGCTACGACCTGGCTTTTCAGTTCGACCCGGTCGAATTGACGCTGGAACGGGCGCAAAGCCAGCGCGATCTCGTCCTCTACCTGCCCGACGAGATCCTGGTCGTCGACCACCATTCGGCGAAGGCCTGGCACGACCGCTACGATTTCTCCGGCGCTGGCTTCTCAACCGTCGGGCTTTCGCGCGACAGCCATGCCGAGCCGTTCAGGACCGCCGACCGCATACCGCCGCGCGGCGACCATGAGCCGGGCGAATACGCGAAGATCGTCGAGACCGCCAAGGAAAGCTTCAGGCGCGGCGACCTGTTCGAAGTCGTGCCCGGCCAGATGTTCTACGAGCGCTGCGACAGCCTGCCGTCCGAGATCTCGCGCCGCCTGAAGACCATCAACCCCTCGCCCTATTCCTTCTTCATCAATCTCGGCGAAAGCGAATATCTGATCGGCGCGTCGCCGGAGATGTTCGTGCGGGTGAGCGGCCGGCGGGTCGAGACCTGTCCGATTTCGGGCACCATCAAGCGCGGCGACGACGCGATCTCCGATTCCGAGCAGATTCTCAAGCTGCTCAATTCCAAGAAGGACGAATCCGAGCTGACCATGTGCTCGGATGTCGACCGCAACGACAAGAGCCGCGTCTGCGAGCCGGGCTCGGTGCGGGTGATCGGCCGACGCCAGATCGAGATGTATTCGCGCCTGATCCACACCGTCGACCACATCGAGGGCCGCTTGCGCGAGGGCATGGACGCCTTCGACGCCTTCCTGTCGCACGCCTGGGCCGTGACCGTGACCGGGGCGCCGAAACTGTGGGCGATGCGCTTCATCGAGAAACACGAGAAGAGCCGCCGCGCCTGGTACGGCGGGGCGATCGGCATGGTGCATTTCAACGGCGACCTGAACACCGGCCTGACGCTGCGCACCATTCGCATCAAGGACGGCATCGCCGAGGTTCGCGCCGGCGCGACGCTGCTGTTCGACAGTGTACCCGAGGAAGAAGAAGCCGAAACCGAGCTGAAGGCCTCCGCCATGATTGCCGCCATCCGCGACGCCAAGTCGGGCAATGCCGTCGGGACCGAAAGGGCGTCCGCCCGGGTCGGCGACGGCGTCAATATCCTGCTCGTCGACCACGAGGATTCCTTCGTCCATACGCTGGCCAACTATTTCCGCCAGACCGGCGCGAACGTCTCGACCATGCGCACGCCGATCCCGGACGAACTCTTCGACCGGCTGAAGCCCGATCTCGTCGTGCTGTCGCCCGGCCCGGGCTCGCCGAAGGACTTCGATTGCGCCGCCACGATTAGGCGGGCGCGGGCGCGCGACCTGCCGATCTTCGGCGTTTGCCTCGGCCTGCAGGCCCTGGCCGAGGCCTATGGCGGCGAGTTGCGGCACCTTCACGTGCCGATGCACGGCAAGCCGTCGCGCATCCGCGTCACCAAGCCGGGGATCATCTTCTCCGGCCTGCCGAAGGAGGTCACCGTTGGCCGCTACCATTCGATCTTCGCCGACCCCGTCCGGCTGCCCGACGATTTCATCGTCACCGCCGAGACCGAGGACGGCGTCATCATGGCGTTCGAACATCGCAAGGAACCGATCGCCGCCGTGCAGTTCCATCCGGAATCGATCATGACGCTCGGCCACGATGCCGGGATGCGCATCATCGAGAACATCGTCGCGCATCTTCCGCGAAAGGCGCGCGAGAAGGCGGCCTGACGCGAAATGCCGGTCTCCTCGGGCCCCGACGGAGCGGCGACGCGGCCGAGAACCGCGATCCTTCGCCTCGCGGGATGGTCGATCGTCATCGGCTTCGGCGTGATGGCGCTGAAGTTCGTCGCCTGGCGTCTCTCGGGTTCCGTCGCGCTCTATTCCGATGCGCTGGAATCGATCGTCAACGTGATTGCAGCGGGCGCCGCGTTCTGGGCGATCAGCGTCAGCCTCCGGCCGGCCGACGAGGACCATCAGCACGGCCATCACAAGGCGGAATACTTCTCCGCGGTGCTGGAAGGCGTACTGATCGTCGTCGCGGCGCTCCTCATTCTTATCGAGGTCTGGCGCAAATGGCAGGCGCCGACGCTGGTCGAGGAACCCTGGGCCGGCCTGGCGGTCAACGGCGGAGCCGCCGCGGTCAACGCCGTCTGGGCGCTGGTCTTGATCCGCAACGGCCGCGCGGCGCGGTCGCCGGCGCTGGTCGCCGACGGCCGCCACATCATGACCGATGTCGTGACCTCGGTTGGCGTCATCGTGGGACTCGTCGCCGCGATCTTCTCGGGCTACGGTTTTCTCGACCCGCTGCTCGCCGCGCTGGTGGCGCTGAACATTCTCTGGCAGGGCTGGAAGGTCACCACGGGTTCGCTGAGCAGCTTGATGGACGTCGCCGTCGACATCCACGCCAACATGCGCATCCGCGACATCATCTCGGCGCAGTCGAAGGGCGCGCTCGAAGTGCATGATTTGAAGACGCGCATCGCCGGCCGCGCCACCTTCATCGAGTTTCACCTCGTGGTGAACGCCGACATGACGGTCGGCGAAAGCCACGTCATCTGCGACCGGATCGAGGACGCGCTGCGCAGCGAGATCCCGAGCGTCCGCGTCATCATCCACGTCGAGCCGGACGCCGAGGCCAAGCTGCCGCTCGGAACCGCCGCCGTGCCGTTCGCTTGAGATGAATGCCCGATCCTCAGGCGGATTCGGCCGAAAGCAGACCATGCCGTCCAACATCGTTACGCCCTCTCCCGGACCGTTGGCGGCGTTGCCGAAATCCGCCCAATGGGCGATCCTGGCCACACTGTCGGCCATGCTCGCTTTCGGCCTCGACGCCATCCACATGCCGGCGCCGGCGCTGATCGGCCCTATGGCGGCGGCGATCGCGGCCGGCGCGTCCGGCGCGACGATCCGCGCCTGGCGGCCGGGCTTCAACGCGGCGCAGGCGGTGATCGGGTGCCTGATCGCGGCCTCGATCCAGATCGGCATCTTCGGCTACTTCTTTTCGGACTGGCCCGTGATCCTGCTGTCCGTGTTCGCCACGATCGCCGCGTCGAGCCTGCTCGGCTGGTCGATCAGCCGCTTGCGCATCCTGCCCGGCACGACCGGCGTCTGGGGGTCGGCGCCGGGCGCCGCCACCGCCATGGTGCTGATGGCGGCCGCCTTCGGCGCCGACGCCCGCCTCGTGGCCTTCATGCAGTACCTTCGGGTCATTATCGTAACGATCGCCGCCGCCCTAGTCGCGCGGCTGTGGGTCGACACGTCGGGCGTCGCGGTCCCCTCGACGATCTGGTTTCCGCCCATCCTTTGGACCGCGTTCCTGCCGACGATCGGCGTGGCGATCGGCGGCGGCTTGCTCGGGCGGCTCCTCCGGCTGCCGTCGCCTTATTTTCTGGGCGCGTTCATCCTCGGCCTGGCGCTGCACCTGCCCGGCGCCGTCGCCTTCCAGCTGCCGCCCTGGCTTCTGGTCGCGAGCTACATGCTGGTGGGTTGGACCATCGGCCTCAATTTCGACCGCGCGGTGCTGCTGCACGCCGCCAGAACCCTGCCGCAGATCCTCGCCTCGATCCTGATCCTGATGGCGTTCTGCGGCTGCATCGCCTGGCTCCTGGCGAACGAACTCGGCGTCGATCCGCTTACGGCCTATCTTGCGACCAGTCCCGGCGGCATGGATTCGGTGGCGATCATCGCCGCCGCTTCGAGCAATGTTGACCTGTCGCTAATCATGGCGTTGCAGACGGCGCGGTTCCTGTTCGTGCTGCTGTTCGGACCGGCGCTCGCCCGCCTCGTGGCGCGCGGCATCAAGGCTTGAACGCTCAGAACGTCTTGCACAGCCGCAGAAGGCCGAGCATCTGAACCGCCGACAAGCGCCGAAACGCGATATAGACTGGCTCCTCCGCACCGTGGAACCTGCGCTTGAACGCAGCCTGCCCCTGCAGGTTGAAGATGCGCCGGTTGATCCAGGAAGAACCGTAGAGCGCGCAGAACGCGCGGCGCAGCAGGGCGCTCTCCTTGAAGTCGAGAGACTCGAGCGCGGCGAGCGGCGACAGCCCGAGCGTCATGGACCGAATCCCGTCGTCGCGGATGCGGTCGGCCGCGAATTTGGTCAAGCCTATTTCGGCATGCGGCGTGACCCCGGGCAGCTTGCGCTTGAACGATGTCGTATAGCCAACGACCTCGCCCTCCTCATGAAGCGGATCGAGATCGAGCAGCGCGACCGGCTCTCCCGCCGGGTCGAACAGCATGAAGCGGCGCATGGCGGGACCGAGCGCTGGCTTGAAGGGGCGGTTCAGGAACTGCATCTCGCGCCGCCTGACGATGCGGGTGGCGCGCCACCGCTCCGACATCCGCTCGACATGATCGCGGGCGGTGGCCGAATGCGTATCGTCGACCAGCGCGAAACCCTGTTTAAGCAGCCAGCGCTCCGAGTATCGGACAGTCTCGTTACGCTTTCCGGCGAAGGTCCCCGCCGAAAGCGTGAGTCTGGTGTCGATCCCCATCTGGTTGACGGTGTAGCCGAGACCCGCGAGCGTCTTTGCGCTTTCCTCTCCAACCTGGACGAAGCACGGATCGGCCGCCGCCCCCACGAAGGCGCGGATCAGGCCGGGGCGCTCGGCGTGCGCGGCGACCGGATCGCCGAGCGCGAAGACGCCGTTCATCTTGCGGCCATAAGCGATGTAGCCGGAAGCGCCGCCGAAACACGCGAGATTGGTCTGGACCGCCGTCGAATAGGCGAGCGAGAAATCGCCATGAAACGCGACCGCCCGCAGCCGATCCTGCAGCGAGAGCGCGGCGGCCGGGATCGACGCCGTACGGCGTTCCATGAAGGTGTCGAGTCGGTTGCGCAGGGAGGGCATTCAATTTTCGGCCTGGGCGACGAAGCTCGCTCCTCTCGCGAGCGCCGCCTATTGTGTTCTTGGCACAAACTCAAGCGCGGTGGCCATCTTTGCCATCGGTCGGCGCAAACATCTTCGCGCCCGGCGGCCTGCCGTCCCCACGGCTCGTCTGCGGACGCGTCGAGGGCCGACGTTATGTGGCCTGTTCCAGCAGCTTCTGGATTCGGTCGACATGGTATTTGTCGCCGTCGGAAACGGCGTTGGCATGGACCGCCTCCCAACTGGTTTTGTCGTCGTCGGTCGCATCCTTCTTTTTCGGATTGACGTCGCGGTTTAGCACGAACCCTTTGATCGGACCGTGGATTTCCTTGTTCTTCATCTTCCCCAACCAGACCCGCTTTCCCTTGCTCAGGCTGAAACCCGTGTCGTTTCCGGCCGTCTGATAGATGTTGGCGGTCTCCTTGGCGCTGAACGTCATGCCGCGGATGAGGAGGTTGGTCCCGTCCCAGTTCGGACCGTCGACCGCGTCGTTGTCGAAGAATGCGCCGTCCGAACTCCCCACATAGGCAAGCGGGATCGCAAAGGGCGGGTTCGACAACTGGTTCGCGACCGCGATCACGTTCTTGCCGCCGGCGCTGCCACCGTACAGACAGATGACGCCGGGCTTGCAGTCCGGTTCGAAGAGGGCAGTCATCACGTCGGCGGCGATCGCCATGCTCGGGTCGGGGTTCTGGCCGCCGGTATAGGTGATCGTCGTCAGCCTGCGGTTGGATTTCGCGTCGTAAATCGGGCCCGTCACGCTTTTTCGCAGCAGCCCCATGTCCTTCTGCTGCCGGCCTTCGAACTCCGAGAAGTCGCCGCCGAAGCCGGTGATTTGTACGACGACGTCCATGCTGATCATGTTGCCCGCCACAAGCTCGAAGGGTGAAAAAACAAGCCGCCCGTGAAGTTGTCAGCTTCCCTTAAGGAAGATCGGTCGTCAAGCGCCGCCTCTGGAAGAGACTCGCCAGGTCAAAGCCGGCTCTCAGGCGCGCAAATCTGCAGAATCAAGGTGAAGCGGCCTTGCCGGGAAATTGCCGCTCCTGTATCAGCACGCGCATGAACGGCTCATTGGCCCAGTCCGCATCCCGTCCCGGCGCCTTGGCATCGGCGACCCTGCGCGCGCTGTCGGCCGCGATCATGCTTCTCGGCCTTATCGGCGACCGCCGGGCTCGCTGAGGAGCGTCCGGCGGTCGTATCGGCCGCCAGACGCCGCAGCTCCTTGCCAGCCGCCTCCATCGTCAGCCGCAAGCATAAGCCTTCACCCGGACCGCAGCGCCCGCCGGCAAGGCAGAGAGACGCATCATGAACCAATCTATCCCCGTCCGGGCCGCCAAGGGCATGCCGGACTCCGCCCGCAAATATCAGGCCTATCCGAAACTCGACCTCGCCGACCGCACATGGCCTGGACGCGGAATCGAGGCCGCGCCGATCTGGTGTTCGGTCGACCTGCGCGACGGCAACCAGGCGCTGATCGACCCGATGGGCCACGAGCGCAAGGCGCGCATGTTCGCGCTCCTGCTCGACATGGGCTTCAAGGAGATCGAGATCGGCTTCCCCTCGGCCTCGCAGACCGATTTCGATTTCGCCCGCTGGTGCATCGAGGAGGGCGGCGTTCCCGCCGACGTGTCGCTGCAGGTGCTGGTCCAGTGCCGGCCGGAACTCATCGCCCGCACCTTCGAGTCGCTGCGAGGTGCGACCAAACCGATCGTGCACTTCTACAATTCCACCAGCGAACTGCAGCGCCGCGTCGTCTTCGCCAAGGATGTTCCGGGCATCAAGGCGATCGCCACCGACGCCGCGAAACTGATTACCGACATGGCGGAGAAAGCAGGCGGCGGCTACCGCTTCGAATATTCGCCGGAAAGCTTCACCGGCACCGAACTCGAGGTCGCGCTTGAAATCTGCAACGCTGTCACCGAGGTCGTGCGCCCGACGCCGGACAACAAGCTCATCCTCAACCTGCCCGCGACCGTCGAGATGGCGACGCCGAATGTCTATGCCGACCAGATCGAGTGGATGTGCCGCCATCTCGATGGGCGCGAGTCCGTCATCGTCTCGCTGCATCCGCACAACGATCGCGGAACCGGCATCGCGGCGACCGAACTCGGCCTGATGGCGGGCGCCGACCGCGTCGAGGGCACGCTGTTCGGCAATGGCGAGCGCACCGGCAATGTCGATATCGTGACGCTGGCGCTCAACCTGTACACGCAGGGCGTCGACCCGATGCTCGACTGTTCCGACATCAACCGGATGAAGGACGTCTACGAATATTCAAACCAGTTGAAGATCGCCGAGCGCCACCCCTATGTCGGCGAACTCGTCTATACCGCCTTCTCCGGCTCCCATCAGGACGCGATCAACAAGGGCATGAAGGCGCTGCAAAAGGCCAATACGCCGCTCTGGGAAGTGCCCTACCTGCCGATCGACCCCAAGGATGTCGGTCGGTCGTACGAAGCGATCATCCGGATCAACTCGCAATCCGGCAAGGGCGGCATCGCCTACGTTCTCCAGGCCGATTACGGACTGAATGTGCCGCGCAACCTCCAGGTAGAGTTCTCCAAGGCGATCCAGGCGATTGCCGACGCGGAAGGAACGGAACTTTCGGCCAAGCGCATCTACGACGCGTTCCGCGCGGATTACGTCGACCAGCCGGACGCAAGGCTGCGCTATCTCGACCACCAGACCTTTCCCGACGCCGGACCGAAGGGCCGCAGGATCGTCGAGGCGACGATCCTCGACGGCGGCCGCGAGACTGTCATCTCGGGCAAGGGCAACGGCCCGGTCGACGGCTTCGTCGACGCCCTGTCGCGCCACCTCGGGCTCGATATTTCGGTCCGCGACTATTCGGAGCACTCGATCCAGCAGGGCTCTAACGCGGCCGCCATTTGCTACATGGAGATCACGCATCCGGGCGGGGCCGCCTTCGGCGCCGGCATCAACACCAACATCGTGGCGGCCTCGCTGGAAGCCGTGGTGTCTGCCGCCAACCGCATCCTCGACAAGGCGCCGTGAGTCGACCGGCGCTCCCGACTTTTCTCTCGTCTATCGGATGGCCTGACCGCCGCCCGACTCGCCTCGCGCGCGAAACCTGTTAACACTCGGTTAACCCCAAACACCGGAGTCGGGCGATGAGCGAGCGTGCGGACAACCAGAACAGCGTCATGCCGCTGCGCAAGCTTTCGGACGCGATCCGCGAGGTCAAGAACGCCGCCGCCGACCGTGAGGATGTCGTCGTCGACTTGCGCGAGGCGACGCGAATGCGGCTGCAGCTTCTCGCGGCGGAGCTCGCGCCGGTCTTCGCCGAAGTCCCCGCCGATGTCGATATCTTCGACTACGTGCTGTCGTCGGGGCTCCAGCCGCGCCTCTGGGTCGATTCGGTCGGCCATGTCGCCATGGGCAGGGACCGGCGGACCTATCGATTTTTGAAGGATACCCGGATCGGCCGCGTCGTGCTGGCCGAATCGCCGCGCATGGAGGCTGTCGCCGACGCCGTCACCCGCTACGTCGCAGAGCGCATCGTCGAGCGCGAGCGCATGATCGAAGGCGGCGCCGCGCCCGCCATCGAAGGCGCGTTCGCGGCAACCGTGAGGGAAGCGGAAGCGCCGCTGCGAACCTCGCGCCAGAAGGCGTGGTCGGCGCTGACGAGCGGCTTCTGGATCCTGATCGCCGGCGCTCTCTTCGGCCTTGCGGCCGCGACGGTCATGTTCTGGACCAGGCTGACGGGCCTGAATTGAGGAGGCTGGAAAGGTCTACGCCTCTTCGAACACGCCCGGGGCCCTGGCAGGCGAGCCGAGGTCGAGCCTCTCGATGTCGGAGACGACCAATTCCGATGTGGTGATGCCGCGACGCGTCAGCCGTATCCGCCACCCAACCGGATCGCCGGAAATCTCGAACAGGTTGTACTGCGCCGGCGCATGCGAGCCGCCGAGCCCTTGGCCGGTCGCCGCGACGCCGACCACCGGGATAGGCTTCTTGCGGTCGCCGATCCAGAACAGGGTGGGATTGTGCGAATGGCCGTGCAGAACCAGTTCGCAGCCATGATTGCGCACCGTATCGTGGAAGCGGGCGATGCCGAACAGCCGCTTGTGCTGCGGAACGGCGGAGCGCACCGGCGGGTGATGAATCATGACGACGCGGCACAGACCACGGCTGCCCGTCTCGTCGAGTATCTTGGCCAATCGGTGCGACTGTTCCTCGCGAAAGAAGCCGCTGGCCATGAAGGGCGCGGTGGCGCGCGCGCTGGTCACGCCGATGATCGCCACGTTTCCGCGGATGCGCAGATAGGGAAACGTCTTGCGCCCGATCGGACCCTCCAAGTCGTCCCCGGCCATCCAGGGCCGCCATGCAACGCACGCCTTGTCGAACGCGCCGGGCACATAGGCGTCGTGGTTGCCTGGAACGACGGAGACGTCCTCGGGCCTGCCGAGCATCTCCAGCCAGACCCTAGCCAGTTCGATTTCGGCGTCGAGCGCCAGATTGACCAGGTCGCCGGTGACCGCGATGTGCTGCGGCCCGTCCGTCTTGAGCGCCGCGACGATGGCGCCCAGCGTTCCGCCGGTGATCAGGCGGCGTCGGTTGCGCTGCCAGTTGACATAGCCGACCATTCGTTTGGAGGCGAGCTCGCGGTAGGATATGTCCGGGAGCGGTCCGAGGTGTACGTCGGAGATATGGGCGAGCCTGAGCATCAATTGGTTGTAGGGCGCGCCCGGCCGCCTTTCCAGCCGGGGAAACGTGATGACGGTCGATATCGAGACGGAAAGCGTTCCGAGCCAGAAGGCCTGGCCGGCGCTGCGCGGCATCCTGTTCCACAAATATTTCCTGCTGCGCCGCGCCATGACGCTCGGGGTGCGCGGCCTCGTCATCGACCCGGCGTCCCGGACGGTCTTCCTCATCCGCCACACCTACGTGCCGGGGTGGCAACTGCCGGGCGGCGGCGTCGAGCTCGGCGAAACCATGGAAGAAGCGCTGGCGCGCGAATTGCAGGAAGAGGGAAACATCGTGCTTGCCGAGCGGCCCGCGCTGAAGTCCCTGCACTTCAATCGCATCGCGACGCGCCGCGACCACGTCGCGCTCTATCTGGTGGAGGCTTTTTCCCAGACCGTCCCGAAGAAGCCCGATATGGAGATCGCGGAGTCCGGCTTCTTTCCGCTCGATGACCTGCCGGCTGAAACGACGCGCGCGACGCGCCAGCGCATCGCCGAAGTCATCGGCAACCACCCTGCCGACCCATACTGGTGATCAGCCGAAACGCGCACGGTCATGGGGGGCGCCATAGTCGAGCGCGGGGCCGAGCGGGACGATCCGAGTCGGGTTGATCATCTCGTGGCTTGCGTAATAATGCGATTTGATGTGATGCAGGTTCACGGTCCCGGCGACGCCTGGCATCTGGTAGAGGTCGCGCAGATAGTTCGATAGGTTCGGGTAGTCGGCGATGCGGCGCTGATTGCATTTGAAGTGGCCGACATAGACCGGGTCGAAGCGCACCAGCGTCGTGAACAGCCGCCAATCCGCCTCCGTGATCGAACCGCCGACGAGATATCGCTGGCGAAAGAGCCGCGCCTCGATCATGTCGAGCGCGCCGAACAGGCCGCCGAAGGCTTCTTCGTAAGCGTTTTGCGTGGTCGAGAAGCCAGCGCGGTAGACGCCGTTGTTGATCGCAGGATACACGATCGCGTTGATCGCGTCGATGTCGCCGCGCAGCGCTTGCGGATAGAAGTCGATCGCCGCATCGCCCCAGGCGTCGAAGGCCGAATTCAGCATCCGGATGATTTCGGACGATTCGTTGGAAACGATTGTCCGCTGCTGCTTGTCCCAGAGCACGGGCACCGTGACGCGCCCGCTGCATTTCGGATCGGCCGTCGTGTAGACCTGATGCAGAAAGTCCAGGCCGTGGAGCGTATCGCCCGTCGCGCCGTCCTCGGCGCGGAAGGTCCAGCCGTCCTTGCCCATGAAATGATGCACGATCGAAATCGAAATCACGTCCTCCAGCATCTTCAACGCCCTGAAGATGAGCGTCCGATGAGCCCACGGGCAGGCAAGCGAGACATAGAGGTGGTAGCGACCGGGCTCGGCCTTGAAGCCGCGACTGCGGCCCATCCCCGGCTTGCCGTCGACGGTCACCCAATCGCGCCAGGGCGCATCCGGGCGCTCGAAGCGGCCGCCGCTCTCCTTGGTTGCGTACCAGATGTCGTGCCAGACGCCGTCGACGAGTTGTCCCATGATCCTGTCTCCCTGACGTGTATTTTCCTTAGGGCAGACGTCGCGTCTCTGGAACCGGCGGACGCATGAACAATGCGTCACCGCGCAACTGCGCCAATGAAAAGCAAGGCTTCCGGATGGACCTCGACCGGGAATGATGTTAGCGGGCGTCGCTATGGCCTCTCGCACCCTGCATATCAGGTTCGACCGACGACGAATGGGCGCCCGCGCTTGACCGAGCGCTGACTGGCGAAGCTGCCGCTTGCAGCGACTTTCCCCATACGACCGGATTTTGCCATCATGATCCTCGCCGAAATCGACTTCACGGCCGAACTGCCGTCGCATGATCACGCGATCGAACTCATCAACGAAGAGGCGTTCGGGCCGGGCCGCTTCGCCCGCGCGGCCTACAAGATTCGCGAAGGCGGCCCGCACGAGCGGTCGCTTTCCTTCGTCGCCATGCGCGGCGACGTCGTCGTCGCGTCCGTTCGCCTCACTTGCGTCGCCGCCGGTGAGGGTCGCGCGCTGCTGCTCGGGCCGCTCGCGGTGCGGCCCGAGCACAAGAATTGCGGCATCGGCCGCGAGTTGGTGAGGATGGCCGTCCGGGCCGCCGGGCAGGCCGGCGCTGGCGCGGTGATCCTGGTCGGGGACGAACCCTATTACGGCCCGCTCGGCTTCAAGCGCATCCCGCGCGGCCAGTTGACGATGCCTCGCCCTGTCGATCCGCTGCGCCTGCTTGCCGCCGAGATCATTCCCGGCACGGTCGAGAGACTGCGCGGAGAGATGACCCACGCCGACCAGGCGCGCGATGCGCGCCCGACCTGACGGGTTGCACCGCAACGGTCGACTGCCTACGGTTCGCCAAAAGGGGCAAACCGCATGATTGGCAAAAAACCTTACGCGGCAATTTGGATCGCAAGGCGTTGAGCACCGGCCCCGACGAGAGCCAGCCTGCCGCTGCGGATCGACCGTCCGTCATCCGACCGACAGATGCCGACGCGATACGACTCGCGCGCACCCTGCTTCGCATCGCGCGGCATGGCGCGCTCGCCGTGCTCGACCCGCAGAGCGGCGGCCCGCTGGCGAGCCGCGTCGGTGTCGCGACGGACGGCGACGGCACGCCGCTCGTTCTGGTCTCGATGCTCTCGGCGCATACCGGCGCGATGCTGGCCGATCCACGCTGTTCGCTCCTGTTGGGCGAGCCCGGAAAGGGCGACGCCCTCGCCTACCCGCGCATCGGCCTCTCCAACCGCGCGGCGCCAATCGAGCGCGGGTCACCTGCCTATGATCTGGCCGAGCGGCGCTTCCTCAACCGCAATCCCAAGGCCGCGCTCTATGCCGGCCTCGGCGATTTCCGCATGTTCCGGCTCGAGATCGAGCGCGCCAGCCTGAACGGCGGTTTTGGCAAGGCTTTCTTGCTGACCCGGGACGATCTCCTGACAGGCGGACCGGCTTTCGCCGAGCTAGCGCTCACCGAGCAATCGGCGCTCGACCATATGAACGCCGACCACCACGACGCGATCGATCTCTATGCCTGCCACTTCACCGGAGCCACGTCCGCTGGCTGGACTTTGACCGGCATCGATGCCGACGGCTTCGATCTCGCCAATGGCGACGACGTTCGGCGGATCTTCTTCCCCGCGCCCCTCGCCGCCGCATCCGACCTCCGGCCAGCCCTGGTCGAGATGGCGAAGACCGCGCGCGGCATTTGATGCGTGCTGGCATGGCCGGTACGATCCGCATCTCCGATCCGCACGACCCCCGCATCGCCGCCTATCGGGATATTCGCGAGCGCGATCTCGTCGGGCGCGAGGGCCTTTTCATCGCCGAGGGCAAAGTCGTACTGGATACGCTTCTCGATGCGACCGGCTTCGGCCTCTCCTCGATCCTCCTCCTGGAGAACCGGCTGGCGGGCCTGACGGAAACCCTTGCAAAAGCCCCGGCGGCGGCGCCGGTCTATGTCGCCGCCCCTCCGGTGATGGACGCCATCGCCGGATTTCACATTCATCGCGGTATCCTGGCTATCGGCCGGCGCAAGACGCCGCCGGCGACGCAAAGCCTCCTTGCCGACCTGCCGGAAAACGCGCTGATTCTCGCGCTCGTTGGCATCGCCAACCACGACAACATCGGCGCGATCTTCCGCAATGCGACAGCCTTCGGCGTCGACGCGGTTCTTCTCGATCCGACCTGCTGCGACCCGCTCTACCGCAAGGCGATCCGCGTTTCGGTCGGCGGCGTCTTCCGCACGCCGTTCGCCGCTTACGCATCTGTCGAGGCGATGCTCGCCGATCTGATGCAGGCGGAATTCGACATGATCGCTCTGTCGCCCAGGAGCGCCGTCGTTCTGCGTGACATCGTGCCGCGGCGGCGCGCCGCATTGTTCCTCGGCGCCGAGGGCGGAGGCTTGCCGAGCGGCTTGTTGGCGCGGCTGCGCACGGCGCGGATCCCGATGGCGGAGGGTTTCGACAGCCTCAATGTAGCGACCGCGGCCGCGATCGCGCTCTACCATTTCGCGTCGTCCGGATCAGTCGCCTGATCGGGCGACGCGCTTCTGCAATGCGCGGATGCGGTCAGCCAGGCTGACGATGGTCGCGCCGGGCGTGTTCGCGACGCCGGCGGGCGCGCCAAGGGCGAGCGCCCTGTCGATCGGAGAGTCCGGTCCTTCCAGCGCCCGCGTCATCTGCACGACCTGAGCCGCGATCGCGCCGATCTGCTCGCGCAGGGCGGCATCCGGATCGCCGGACAGGATCAATGGCGAGGGCCGCGCCTGAAGACCGGCGAGTTCGGCCCTCAGCTTCCGGTTCTGTCCGACGATCAGGGCCAGCCGGTCCTTGAGGCGGCGGCGTTCCGAATCGAAATCGGCTTCGGAACGTTGCGGCTCGGCCAAAGCCAGCTCTTCCCGCGCTTTTTGTTGGGCCGCCATCACGGCGATCCCGGCTTCCAGCGCCTCGATCCGACGCTTTGCCTCGGCAAGGCGATGCGCGCCTTCGTCGCCATCAGTTTTGGCTTTCTCGAGTTCCTCGCCAAGATCGGCGACCTGCCTGCCAAGGGCCGCGATCGTCCCGTCACGCTCGGCAAGCGAGGAACGCAGGCGCTGCCGCTCCCGTTCGGCCTGCGCCGTTTGCGCGACGATCTCCGCTCGTTCCGCATGCAGTTCGGCTCGCAGCGACTCCACGCTCTGCTGCTCCTGCTCGTACAGACCGCCTGCGGTCGCGAGATCCTCCTCCAGGCGTTCGATGTCCTGCTCGCGCGCCACGAGTTCAATCTGGCGGCTGCTCGATTCATAGCTCGCGTCCTGGAGAAGCTTTGCAAGCCGCTCGGCTTCCGCCTGGCTTTCGCGCAAAGCCTTTTCCACCTGCGCGTTATCGTCGGTGAGGCGGCGGATGTCGTCGACACGGGCGGCGATCTGCGCTTCAAGGCCAGCGGCGCGCTGCTTCTCCGCCTCGAATAGAATATAGGCTTCGCCGAGCGAGGCCGAGACCTGCTTCAGGGTTTCCGCGCCGCGGCCGATCTCGATCGACTGCTCCGCCGCCTTGGCCGTGGCGGCGTCGGCGGACATTTCGAGCCGGCGCGCGGTCATCGCGAATTCGGCGCGCAGCCGATCCTTGTCCGCTTCGATGGCGTCGAGCGTCAGCGGCAGCGCCGCCTCGACGCGCCTGCGCGTCAGCGAAACGGCGCGCCGCCAGATCGCGGGCGCGACGATCAGCGCAAGCAGGCTCGCGCTGAGGAAGCCGGCCGCGAAAAGGAGCGCGTATTCCACCACGGCCGGGCGGACTAGAACGGATTCCAGGTCGGCTTGGCGGTCAGCTTCAGATAGCCGACATTCAGGCCGAGGCGCGCTCCGACGCCGGTTCGCACCGGGACCAGGAGCAGATCGCCGCGCTTCATCACGTTGAAGCCGAAGCCCGCGACGACATAGGCCGAACCGGCCACGCCGGCGAAGCGATCGTAAAGGCTCTGCACGTCGTCGAGGTTGTAGACCAGCATCATGATCCGCGACCCTTCGCCGCCGAAGTCTATGCCGAGCGACGGACCCTGCCAGAACACCTTATGGTCGCCGGCGTTCTTGGTGTAGAGCGTGCCCTCGCCATAGGTCAGGCCGCCGACGAAAGCGCCCGAGCCCTCCTCGCCCAGAAGGTAGCCATTCGGCAATCCGTAGGACGCGAAGATTTTCTCAATCACGGTCGCGAGCCCGCCGGATGTCGCGCCGAAGAAACGATGCCCGGAATCGACGATTTCCTGGGCGGTGTAACCTTCCGCGTGCAGCCGGGTCGAACCCAGGCTCGACGAAACCGCGGCGAACAGGGCAATGAAGGCAAACCGCACCGCGATCTGCCGGAAGAGGTGGAAGGTCATGGATCAGTTCTCCGTCCGCGAGCCCTCGATGACGGTTCCCTGTTCTCTGACGCTCTGATCGGCGGCTGGAGAAGCATCGCCCGAAACTAGGCCGTAATCCTTTTTCAACCATTAAGCTCGCACATGAACGTGTCGCTTAAAGGGCGCGCGCCGACCGTCGTCGCGTTCATTTCCATCGAAGCGATCCGGAGGGACGCCGTTCTGTGGGACGCACAGCGACGACGCTGACGCCGGACGGCAAACGACAGTGATTTGGGCCGGCCGCCTCGGCGATGGCGACGGCCGGCATGCAAAATTCTCGCCGGAGACAGCACACGATGGCCGACATATTTACACTGAACGCGCCCGACTTGGCCGCGCTGCTTTGCAGCCGCGTGTGCCACGACATCATCTCGCCGGTTGGGGCGATCAACAACGGCCTCGAATTGCTCGACGAAGGCGGCGCCGACGAAGACGCGATGAACCTGATCCGCACCAGCGCGCGCAATGCCTCGGCGCGGCTGCAATTCGCCCGCATCGCCTTCGGCGCGGCGGGTTCCGCCGGCATGGTCATCGACACTGGCGATGCTGAAGCGGTCGCCAACGCCTTCCTCAGGAACGAAAAGCCGGAACTGACATGGACTGGCCCCCGCTCGCTGCTGCCCAAGAACAACGTCAAGCTCCTGCTCAACCTGCTGCTCGTCGCCAATGCCGCGATCCCGCGCGGCGGTAAGATCGCGGTCACGCTCGAGGACACGCCCGGCGGCCCAAGATTCTCGATTTCGTCGCGCGGACCGATGCTCCGCGTTCCGCCGAAATTCCTCGAACTGCATTCCGGCCGCAAACCGGAAGAGGCGCTTGACGCGCACGCGGTGCAGCCCTACTACACGCTTCTGCTGGCGCGGGAATCCGGGATGACGATCTCGATCCATGCGACGAGCGAGGAGATCACCTTCTTGGCCGCCCGAACCGAAGCGGCAGCCTAGCCGCTACCCTGGCGGGAAGAAATTTTCAAAAACTTTACCTAACCCGTTTTACGCTTCTTTACGGCCTCGATCCTATAGTCCGCCATACTGCTGCGCGAGCCGTCGGAGCCATGGCGGAGCAGAGGGGCAAGCGATGAAACGGTGCATGTTCATTGACGATTCCGGCGTGATCCGGAAAGTCGCCAAGCGGATTCTCGGCGGACCGGACATGCTCGTCGTGGAGGCCGCCAGCGGCTATGAGGCGATCGAGATGTGCCTTGCAGACATGCCCGACATCATCGTCGTCGACTCGGCGCTGCCCGACCTGCCCTCCACCGAAGTGATCGGGCGCCTCCGCGCGATCCCCAGCGTCATCGTGCCGCATATCGCCATTTGCCTGACCGAACTGGATGTCGGCGCCATCATGCGCGCCAAGCGGGCGGGCGCGCAGAGCTATCTGCTGAAGCCTTTCAATCGCGCCCAATTGCTCGAGCGCTTCCGCGCCATGAGCGTAGCGGCCTGAAGCCGACCGGTGACGGCGCAGAGACCCGGTTATCGACCTCAAACGGAAAGCCCGACGAAGCGGGCCCGGTCGTGCGGACTGTGAATTTTGGCGTCAGGCGCTGACGCGGATGTCTTCCGGCTCGCGCAGGACGTAGCCGCGGCCCCAGACCGTTTCGATATAGTTCTGGCCGCCGGAAGCGGCATCGAGCTTCTTGCGCAGCTTGCAGATGAAGACATCGATGATCTTGAGTTCCGGCTCGTCCATGCCGCCGTAGAGGTGGTTGAGAAACATTTCCTTGGTGAGCGTCGTGCCCTTGCGCAGCGAGAGCAGCTCCAGCATCTGGTATTCCTTGCCGGTCAAATGGACGCGCTGGCCGCCGACCTCGACCGTCTTGGCGTCGAGATTGACGACCAGGTCGCCGGTGGTGATGACCGATTGGGCATGACCCTTGGAGCGACGCACGATCGCGTGAATGCGGGCGACGAGTTCGTCCTTGTGGAACGGCTTGGTCATGTAGTCGTCGGCGCCGAAGCCCAGTCCGCGCACCTTGTCCTCGATGCCGGCCATGCCCGACAGGATCAGGATCGGGGTCTTGACCTTGGACAGGCGAAGCGTGCGAAGCACCTCGTAGCCGGACATATCGGGCAGATTGAGGTCGAGCAGGATGATGTCGTAGTCGTAGAGCTTGCCGAGGTCGACGCCCTCCTCGCCGAGGTCGGTGGTATAGACGTTGAAGCTCTCGGATTTCAGCATCAGTTCGATGCTCTGGGCAGTGGCACTGTCGTCTTCGATCAGCAGGACGCGCATCTAATTCCCCTTTTCCGCTTCCGCATCAGCGTCTCGGCGCCATGCGGTGGCGGCGCAGTAATTGCCTCGTTCCAAAGCTGCCATCGAATGGTTAACAAAACCTGTTCCGGATTGGCAAGTCGCAAGATTGCGGCAGGCGCTTTGGGTACACACTTCTGATTCCACGAACAAATCGGTCGTAAATTTTCCTCAGGTAAAACGTTAACGAATCAAGCGAAGCGATGACCTGGACTCAGCAACGCCGGTTCGCCGGATTGCGGATGAATTTTTACCGCGCCTTAAGCCCTCGCCCATATGATTAACAACGCGCGTAAACGAACGGTTACCGGTCGCGAAATTTCTTCGCGTTTCGTTTTCCATTCTTAATATGCGTTGCCGGCCGATGGTCGCCGGGCCGGGCGATGCGTTGCGTAACGGGAGTTTGAGCATGAAGTCACGTGAGAACCATGTGCGTCTGAAACAGTTTCAGGTGAACGAGAAACGCCGGCAACTCTCACAACTCGACTTGATGATCTCCGAATTCGACCGCATGGCGAACGAACTCGAAATCCAAATTGCCGCCGAGGAAAAGAAAGCCGGTATCCTCGACGTCAATCATTTCGCCTATCCCACCTTCGCCAAGGCGGCCCGCGCGCGACGCGACAACCTCAAGAATTCGCAGGCCGATCTCGCCGAACAGCGAATGTCGGCCCATGCCCTACTGCGCGAAGCTGAAGCGGAGCTTTCGAAGGCGCAGATGATCGACGCGCGCGACGGCAAATCGCGGGAGATGGACCATCACGGCAGCCGCGGCGCGATGATCGGGTGAATTCGCCGCCCGCCGCGTCGTCGGCATACTCGCCGTCGAAAACTCAAAGATCGGTTTATTTGCGAACCGTCGCGGCGGTGCGTGCTGTTGCTGTCGAAACGTTTCGAACCTTATCGTTCCTGATCCTTTTGCGCGACCAGTGTAGAGATCGCGGCGGCGAATACGCCCGCGATGCACGATGAGTGTCTTGATGAGAACCCGCGCTTCGAAGTCCGGCGTTACGACGTGAAACTGCGGAGGGGCATGGTCGTCCGGGAATACTTGAATCTTCAACTTTCCGATCACGACCGGGGAAGATCTACCGCTGCCTTAGGATGACGGACAGTGCAGCCTGCGCACTATGGCGACGAAATGCGGGCGGCCTGACGCCGTGAAGCGGTCTCGGATGACTTGATCGACTTTTGAAGGATATTTGCTTCGGGCGAAGAGCGGCTTCCCGCTCACGCGAGGACCCGCCTGTAGCGCTCAATGCCTGTATTGCTGGATGCGCGTCGTCCGCAGGCCCGCAAGCCCATATTCGTCGATCGATGCCTGCCACGAGAGAAACTCCTCGGTGGTCAGCTTGTAGCGCTGGCAGGCCTCCTCGAGGCTGAGCAAACCGCCGCGCACGGCCGCGACGACCTCGGCCTTGCGGCGGATGACCCAACGCCGCGTGTTGGTCGGTGGAAGGTCCGCGATCGTCAAGGGGCTGCCGTCAGGCCCGATCACATACTTCACGCGCGGCCTTATCAGATCGGTCATCATACTCTCTACAAAAACGCGTAGACCTAATCATGGACACCCTAGCGCGACAGCTTTAAAAATTGCCTAAACCATTCGAGAACCTTGATTCTAACGACGGCGCGGGCGCACAGCGCACGGCCGCGGGTGCGAGAAAGCCGCGATTGCGCGGTTTCATGGCGCAAAATTCGGCGAAAGCAGCAAGCCGGTCGAGGCGCGCCTTGACCGCGCGACCGAGGCTCGCCAAACAACATCGAGAATCCGCATGGACATCGCCGACATGAACAGCCTCGATCTGCCGGGACGCCCGGATGACAACCGCGTTGTGGTGGCGATGTCGGGCGGCGTCGATTCCTCGGTCGTGGCGGCCATTCTCAAGCGCGATGGCTATGACGTCGTGGGCATCACGCTCCAGCTTTACGATCATGGCGCGGCCGCGCACCGCGCCGGCTCCTGCTGCGCCGGCCGCGACATCGACGACGCGCGCCGCGTCGCCGACGCCATCGGCATCCCGCACTACGTGCTGAACTACGAGGAGCGCTTCCGCAAAGCTGTTATCGACCCGTTCGCCGCGAGCTACGTCGCCGGCGAAACCCCGCTCCCCTGCGTGTCGTGCAACCAAACCGTGAAATTCGCAGACCTGCTCGAAACCGCGCGCGACCTCGGCGCGTCTGCGCTGGCGACCGGGCACTACATCCGCAGCCGTGCCGACGGCGCGCACCGGGCGCTGCATCGCCCCGAGGACGCCGGGCGCGACCAGAGCTATTTCCTGTTCGCCACCACGCAGGACCAGATCGACTATCTGCGGTTTCCGTTAGGCGACCTGTCGAAGCGCGAGGTCCGCGCCATCGCGGCGGAAAACGGTCTTTTGGTCGCCGAAAAGGAGGACAGCCAGGACATCTGCTTCGTGCCGCGAGGCAAATATTCCGACATGGTCGCCAGGCTGCACCCGGAAGCGGCGACGCCGGGCGACATCGTCCACGTGGACGGCCGTCTGCTCGGCCGCCACGAGGGCATCCTGCGCTATACGGTTGGCCAGCGGCGCGGCATCGGGATCGCGGCGGTCGAGCCGCTCTACGTGGTGAGGATCGACGCCGCGCGCGCCAGGATCATCGTCGGCCCGCGCGCGGCGCTCGAGACGCGACGGGTTTTCCTGCGCGACATCAACTGGCTCGGCGGTTGCGATCTGTCGTCGATCCCCATTGACGGCCTGGATGTTTTCGCCAAGGTGCGCTCGACCCGCCCGCCTGGGCCGGCGACACTGTTCAGCCGCGACGGCTCGACCTGGGTCGAACTGGCGCACGGCGAGGCCGGCGTCGCTCCGGGTCAGGCCTGCGTGCTCTACGACAGCGACAAGCCCGCCGCCCGCCTGCTCGGCGGCGGCTTCATCGCGCGCGCCGAGCGCGAGGCGGAGGCGATGCTGGGGAAGCTGGCGAGCGTGGCCGTCGTCGCGGCGGAGTAGCGCCGCTACGTCGCGTGCGTGACCGTGCCGGCCGTCAGGATGCGCAGCACCGCCACGCCTTCCTCGCCGCCGGTGCGCGGCGTTTCGCGCGTGCGGATGCAATGAATGAAATGCTCGAGCTCACGCGTCAGCGGCATGCCGGCGCCGACCGGCGCATAGGTGGGCTCGTTCATCGTCGCCGCCCATTGGCCGCTGTCCTGCCAGATCGCGTGGCGATAGACAGCGAGCTTGCGATCCCACGGCTCGACATCGTCGAACACCGCCATGGCCTTGTCGCCGACCACCGTCAGCCGTCGCTCGCGATAGGGATTGAGGCGCGACGCGAACAGATGGCTGCGCATGCCGTTGGCGAAGCGCATATGCAGGTGTGCGAAGTCGCTGAGCTTGTCGAGCAAAGCCGCCCCCTCGCCGCGCACCTCGACGGGCGGCTCGCCGGTGATCGCGAGGATCATCGACAAATCGTGCGGCGCAAGGTCCCACAGCGCGTCGTTCTCGGTGTGGAACTTGCCGAGGCCGAGCCGGTGGGAGTGGATGTAGCGCACCGCCCCGAGCTCGCCGGCGTCGATCAGCGCCTTGAGCGCCTCGAAACCCGGATGGAAGCGCAGCACGTGGCCGGTCATGAAGATGCGGCCGCGCAGACGGGCCGCCGCGACCGAACGCTCGGCGTCCGCCACGTTGAGTGCGATCGGCTTCTCGACGAGCACGTCCTTGCCGGCCTCGACCGCCTCGACCGTCAGCGCCGCATGGAACTGCGGCGGCAGCGCGATAACCACCGCGTCGACGTCGTCGCGCGAAAACAAATCGTCAGGCGCGATCGCCAGGCAATCATGATCCACGGCGAACCCCTCGGCGCGCGCGCCGTTGGCGTCGGAGACTGCATGGAGCGCGCCCAGCGCCTTCAGCGTGCGAATATGGTTCGCGCCCCAATAGCCACACCCAAGGACAGCGATGCGCGGATTTGCCAAGCCAGGAACCCGAGAGCGACCCGATCGCCGGGCCGGATTGCCGCGCAGACATAGCCACGCCCCGGCGCGAACTCAACCCTGACCCGCGCACGATTGGTTTCAGGTCATTACGCCGTCGGCGTCACCGGCCGGAAACCGCAAGGCGATTGTCGCGATGCACTCGATCTTGACAGCTTCCGGCAGCCTCCCCTATACCCCTCCTGCCTTCGGCGGCCGCCACGCGTCGACGCCGCGCATGGAACGGTCGCCTGCTGCGGATGGCGGGATAGCTCAGTTGGTTAGAGCACGGGAATCATAATCCTGGGGTCGGTGGTTCGAGTCCACTTCCCGCTACCACCTGCATTTCGTGCAGCGAAGTTCCAGAGGGTCACGCGGGTTCTCGCCGTCATCACACATCCCCTTCGAACGCCTGATACAGCTTTTCGAAGACAGGCTCCATGCGCAAATAGATCTCGACGGGGCCTGCCCGGGAGCGGACCTCAGGCAGATGGCGGACGAGAGAGTCTGGGCCGCGCCTGACGCGCCAACAGCGGCCCTCGACGGTTGCCGCGAGGATGGCATCGCGCACTTTTCCGACCAATCATTGTGTCGCCAGTCGTGCGGAGGTCTCTCTCGCGCGGCCGCGTCATCGTCGAGGCTGCGGGCTCGGGAGCCGGATGATCGAGTTCGAGATCAAGGAACGGCGTGACGAGATGACCGTCAACCTGTCCGACGGCCAGCGAAAAGTCCGCTTGCGTCGCTGCGTGCTGCCTGGCGATCGACGATCCAATCCTGATCCCAATCAGAGGCCACGCTCTCGGCGATGGGAATTGCGCCATCAGGCGAACAGGAAACTCGCGTCCGTCAGCGATGCCATCGACACGTTCTGCATCAGAAGGGAATTGTTGGCGTTGAACGTGAAAAGCGTGTCGCGCCCGCTCGCGCCGGTTGCGGACGCGATCGCCATGACCTCGTCGAACGTGTCGAACGCCAGGCCCCAGGTGATCGTGACGGTTTCGCCGTCGGCCACTGAAAAATCCGTGATCGTGTCGCGGCCGGAAAAATAGCCGAATGCGAACGCGTCGGTCTGCGCGCCGCCGGCCAGGGTGTCGTTGCCGGTCCTGCCGTCCAGATAATCATGGCCGGCGCGGCCGGACAGCCGGTTGGCGTTGGTGTCGCCGATCAGTATGTCGCCCCACTCGCTGCCATCGACATTCTCGAAATTCTCGATGATGTCGCCTTGCGCGTCGCCGTCATGGGCGACATTGCCGGTCAGGCTGATGGTCACCCCGCCCGCCAGCGACCCGGCGTAGCTCAGCGTATCGACGTCCGAGCCGCCGGTCATCGTGTCGGCGCCCGAACCGCCGCGAATGTAGTCGTTGCCTTTCGCGCCGTTGATCACGTCGCTGCCGGCCCCGCCGGTCAGGGCGTTGTTGCCGTTGTTGCCGGTGAGCGTGTCGCTGCCGTCGCCGCCGACGGCGTTCTCGAAGCTTCGGATCATATCGCCTTCGGCATCGCCGCCAAAGACGATTTGCGTCACCAGGTTGACGTTCACCGCGCCGATCGATCCGGCATAGCTAAGCGTGTCGTTGTCCGCACCGCCGTCCAGTTCGTCGGCGCCCACACCGCCATTGATCGAATCGTTGCCGCCGCCGCCGCTCAAGATGTCCATGCCGATCCCGCCCGACAGCGCGTTGGCGAGTGTGTTGCCGGTGAGGCTGTCGTTGCCGTTGCCGCCGGCGACGTTTTCGATGCTGTTGAGATAGTCGCCCTGGGCGTCGCCGCCCGAAGCGGTCGGACCGGACAGATCGACGACGACCCGGGCGAGCGATCCCGCATAACTGGCCGTGTCGGAGCCGATCCCGCCATACAGATAGTCCGCGCCCGCCCCGCCAATCAGGGTATCGGCCCCATCGCCGCCTTGGAGCTGGTCGCTCCCGCCGCCGCCGGTCAGCCTGTTCGCCAGCGCATCGCCGGTCAGAACGTCGCCGTAGGCGCTCCCAACAATGAATTCGATCCCGTAAAGGCGGTCGCCCTGGGCATCTCCGCCATACCCCCTCCCGGTCGCGAGATTGACGGTCACCGCCGCCGCCGAGGCCGTGTATTCGGCCGTGTCGATGCCCGCGTCGCCGACCAGGATGTCGGCGCCCGCGCCACCGATCAGGCGATCGTTGCCTTCCTCGCCGAGCAGCGTATCCCCGCCGTCGCGGCCGTCGAGCAAATCGTTGCCTTGCGCGCCGGTGATCTTGTTGTCGAACGCGTTGCCGATGCCCCTGAAGCCCGTCATGTCCAGGGTCGCCAGGTTCTCGACCTGCGATCCCAGCGCATAGACCGAGAGGCCGGTGACGAAGACGCTGTCGACGCCGCCATTCGCGGCCTCTACGACGTGGTCGAAGGCCGAATCGACATAGTAGGTGTCGTTGTTCAGACCGCCGTCCATCGTGTCGGCGCCGCTGTCGCCCTTGAGGACATCGTTGCCTGCGCCCCCGTACAGGGTATCGTCGCTCGCGCCGCCGCGCAGTTCGTCATTGTCGCCGAGGCCGGACAGGACGTTTGCCGCGCCGTTGCCGATGATCAGATTGGCGCCGCCGTTGCCGGTCCCGGCGTTGGCGCCAAACCCGGTCAACGTCAGATTCTCGACCTGGGCAGCGAGCGTGAAGGCGACCGACGAGGTGACGGTGTCGATGCCGCCGCCGGCGAGCTCGACGACGATGTCGTTGACGGAATCGACGATATAGAAGTCGTTGTCCGCGCCCCCGGTCATCGTGTCGTCGCCGGTCCCGCCGTCCAGGTGATCGGACCCAGCGCCGCCGTCGATCTTGTCGTTGCCGCCGCCGGCATCGACCCGGTCGTCGCCGTCGCCAAGCTGGAACGCGTCGCCGGCTGCGCCGCCGATCGCGAAATCGATCGAGTCCGTGCCGACGAAGCTTTGCGGCGCGGTTGCGAACGCGGCGGTCAGCACGTTCCAGACCTGGGTCTCCGGCGCCGGCATGAACGTGTTCCATGCACTGAAGATCAGCCGGTAATTGACGATCGACGGCGAGCCGTCGAGATAGAGATCGAGCATGACGGTGTCGGATTCAGCGCCGGTCCCCGCAAGGAAGGCCGGGCTTGGGTTACTGGCGAGCGAGTAGCTGACATTCCATGTCGTATCGCCGAAATATTCGCCGGATTCCGGATCGATATAGGCGGCAATCGAGTAGTTTATGAAGAAAGTGAGATATCCTGCATCCGGATCGCGGTCGATTGCGTAGCCGATATCGATCGACATGCCTTTGCCCCTCCCAAGGCGCTTCCACGGAAGCTTTGCCGTTATTATAGGCAATCAGCATATTATTCAAGCAAGATTTCGCGCTGCACCAATGAAGGATGGCGGCCTCGATGGGGCTGATAATCATCCAGCGGCCGACATTTACCATCCTGTTGCAAAGCCTCGCCTGCAATTGACTCCCGCGTCGGCCGCCTGATAGCTCTTCCCTGGGGTAGCAAGGGTAACATGCTGGGTATGCGCATAAGCTTCGTCATGCGCGCGATTGGCTTGGGGCTGGCCGCACTTGTCGCGGCCGGCAACGCCGGCGCGCACGCCAAGACGCCGCTCCTCCCGAAATCGGTCGTCGAGCCGCAGGTGGCGAGCGGCGATATCAAGCAGATCCAGACCCGGCGCGACGAACTGTTCAGGGCGATGCTGGCCAAGCCGGACGACCTCGACGCGGCGTTCGAATATGCCGCGCTGTCGGTCCAGGCGGGCGATCTTGAGGCCGCCATCAGTACGCTGGAGCGCATGCTGATCTTTTCGCCGGGGCTCCCTCGGCTGCAGCTCGAACTCGGCCTTCTGTATTACCGGCTGTCGGCCTTCGAGACGGCGCGAAGCTATTTCGAATCCGCCGTGTCTGGTCCCGACGTTCCGCCCGAGGTCAAAGCCAAGGTCGACCAGTATCTCGCCGGCATCGACAGCGCCGGCGAGACGACGCGCTTCGCCGGCCAGGTCCGCGCCGGCATACGCTACCAGTCGAACGCCAACCGCGCGCCGACCGACGGCACGATCATGCTCAACGGGCTGCCGTTCCTGCTCGACCGGAACTCGCGCGGGTCCTCCGACGGCAACGTCTACGGGGCCGGCATCTTCCACCTTTCGCAGAATCTGGCCTCCCAGGGGGATACGCTCGAGGTTGATCTCGTCACCTATGGCGCCAAGCAGTTCGAACGCGACGAACTCGACGTGGCGCTGGCCGAACTCACCATCGGCCCCGCATTCGACATGGGCCGCTTCGGCATCGACAACGCCGCGCTCGGCATTTACGGCATCGCCTCGCTGGTCGGCGTGGACGGCGATTTCTATTCGAGCGCGATCGGCGCCGGCGCCCGCTACGTTGTGCAGCCGACGCCCGGCTTTTCCTGGACGACCGCCTTGGAGTACCGCTATCGCGGCTATCACGACAGCGAAACCGCGCCGACCGCTTCCGACCGCGACGGCGAAGAAGTGCGCGCCTATGCCTCGGCCACCATCGTCGTGGCGCCGGACATGGCGCTGTCGGGCAGCGCCTACCTGCAGCGCGTGACCGCCGACCGGGACTATCTCGCCTACACCGAGGGCGGCTTTTCCGCCGGTCCGCGCTACAGTTTCGCCTCGCCCTTCGGCGACGATCGCGGCGCATGGACCGCCTCGCTCAATGCCGGCGCGCTGTTCCGCGATTATGACGATCCCGACCCCGTGATCAATCTGACGGAAGACGAGCATGATTGGGAAGGCTTCGTCGGAGGCGGCCTGACGGTGCCCATCGTCGACAAGGTCGCCCTGCTCGCCGAAACCGAATACCGGCATGTCGACTCGAATTATTCGACGCGCAACTACGACAACGTCTCGGTCACGCTCAGCGTCGCGAGGAGCTTCTGATGGCGCTCTCCGAACATAGGCGCGCACTCCTCCGGCATGTGCTCGCTGCCGCGACGGCTCTTCCTCTTCTGGCGGTCTCCGTCCCGCACGCCTTCTCCGAAGTGGGCGTGACCGCCGCCGTCAACGTGGACGCCAAGGGACGCCCGCCGGGCGGACAGCCGCGCGTGCTGAGCCTCGGCGAAGCCGTCATCTTCAACGAGCGGATCGACACAGACGCGCGCGGCCTCGTGCAAATCCTGCTGCTCGACGGCACCACCTTCACCGTCGGCCCCAACAGCCAACTGACGATCGACGAGTTTGTCTACGATCCCGATACCGGCGACGCCAAGGTCGTGGCGAGCGTCACCAAGGGCGCATTCCGCTTCATCGGCGGCCAGACCAGCAAGAAGCCGGGCGGCGCGACGATCAGGACGCCGGTCGGAACCATCGGCATTCGCGGCGCGATGGTCGAGGGCAATGTCGATACCGCCGGCAACTCGACGCTGTTCTCGATGATCTTCGGCAACGAGGTCCTGTTCAACGGCATCGACGGCAGCAGCCAGCGGATCTTCCAGCCCGGCTACACGCTGACCGTCGCGGGCGGCGCCGGCGGCGGGCTCGACGCCAACATCCGGCCTCGCACCAAGAGCGACGCGGCAACGTTCCAGACCAGCCTCGCCGGCAAGCCCGGCCAAAGCGGCGGCGCGAGAAGCGCGCCCACCGATACGACCGTCGCCACGAGCGCCGTCGCGGCCGTCAATTCGCAAGCGCAGAACGCGCCCATCCCGACGGCGCGGCCCAATCCGGTCCAGTCGAACGACATCGACACGGCCGAACAGGACGTCGCCGACATCGACACCGTGACGCAGCAGCAGATCACGGACAAGATCGATGAGACCGTCGATCATCCGCCGCCGGAGCCGCCGCCGCCCGGCGGAACGAAGACCGCCAGGGTCCTGACCGCAGGCGATACGTACACATATTATGGCGAAACCATCGCCGACCCCGGCATAGTCGGGCTGGTAGGCGGGTCGCCCGAGACCGACCGCACCATCGCTCTGAGCAAAAGCGGCGGCCGGCTGGTGTCGGCCGACGGCGCGATCGATCTGCCCGATATCACCGGAACCCAAGGCGACACCGCGCTGCAAGCCGTGCAGGTAACCGACGCCCTCATCGGCGGCGTCACCTATGCCGGGACCTCCTACGCCGGCGTCGGCGATTTCGCGACCTACCTGCTCGGCGCCAACGGCAATCCGCAGCGGCCCTTCTACGCGATCTACGGCGCCCCGACCAATTTCGCGCTGCTCGACGGAGACTTCGACAGCAACATCCGCGAGTACTCGCTGACCCGCGATTCGCTCGACCCCTCGTCGCCGGTGCCGTTCTTCGCGCAGGACATCTATGGCTTGGTCGCGAACTACAGTTCGACCAACTTGCTTGCCATCGAGCCGCAGGACCCGAGCAACAGCGTACGCGTCATGCAGACCTGGGTCGACATCCAGGGCAGCGGGATCGGTCAGAAGAGCGCGGCCTTCCTGTTCACCGGCAATGCCTTCGCCGACGACGATGGCGTCTTCAAGCTGCAGGGCGGACGGCGCGGAAGCTTTCGCGATGGCGCCTTCTCGCCCTCGGCCAACATGCGCGGCGGCGTCGATTCCATCGCCGGCACGGGCGGCTCTCACTTCTTCGGGCCCAACGCCGACAATTTCGTCGTCGGCCCTCCGGCCGATCCGCCGGACGCGTTTTCCGATTCCTTCGCCGGACCGGTCCTGAGCGGCGAGCCGACCGGGTACGATGGAACCGGCATATTCGGGTCGTACCACGTCGCGAGTCTGGTATCGGATCGCGACCAATCCGAATTCGGCCGCACATCGCGCTCGGTCTCGGGCTTCATGAGCGGTCTTGGCGAAGCGGTGACCGAAGGCGCCGACAACCCCTATGCGCTCTCCGGCGTGGTCGCGCCCAACCTCTACCTGACGCTCGACGCGCAGCATAATTCCGTCTTCGCGTTCGGCGCCGTGTACGACCGGGCAGACCAGAATCCGGTCGCCGATGCCTATATCCTGTCATTCGGCGCGGGAACGGGCACAGGCGTCGGCGACGGCGGCAACTCCTTCATCGACGACGACCGATTTGCCGCGTCCTTCAACGACAATCCAGACAACACCCGTCTCCTGACCGACGGCGGCGGCGATCTGGCGCACGCTCCGGACACCAATCCCGGCAGCTACCTGATCTCGGGCCGCGCGGCGCCGATCGAAGGCTACCAGCACTGCGCCCGCTGCACCTTCGTCGACTGGGGTTGGTGGGGCATGCGCGGCCGTTTTGCCGCCAACGGCGCGGAACTGCCCGAAGATCGCACGGACTACGTCCACATGGGGACATGGGTCGTGGGCGACATCACCAACCCGAACGATTTGCCGACCAACCTGACCGCCACCTACAGCGGCACGGCGCTCGGCAGCGTCGCCCGCACCACGGACGACGGCGTGGCCAGATATATCGCCACCGGCGACATGAACATGAGCTACGATTTCAGCGCGCGGAGCGGCACCATGTCGATCTCGAATTTCGACGGCATGAACGTTTCCGGCGCGGTCGCCGACCGCGCCGTGGGAACGCAGGCGCTGTTTGGCGGCGACCTGAGCGGCGCGGGCCTGTCCGGCTCGATCGACGGGGCTTTCGTCAACAACGGGCCGAACGTCGCGGCGGGCGTCATCGGCAATTTCGGATTCTCCGGAGCCGGCGTGAACGCGGTGGGGACGGTCGCTGGCGCGAAAATCGACTGACCGCTCGGCGGCGTGCGCATGACGACGCCACTCCGGCGGGTCTTGATCGCCTGAATGCCCGGCCGCTTGCGCAATATCGTCCGCTTCCTGCGCCGACGCCGCTATCTGGCGATCTGGACGGCGGGCCTGGTCACGATCGCCGTCCTGATCGTCGGCGCATTCTCGAGCTACAGCCCGCTCGAGCGGCTCGACAATCTGGTCTTCGACGCCTACCAGAATCTGCAGCCGCGCGCCGCCACCGAAAGCCCCGCGGTCGTGGTCGACATCGACGACGAGAGCATCCGCATCCTCGGCCAATGGCCATGGTCGAGAACGGTCCTGGCCGACCTGATCGACCGCCTCACGCAGATGGGGGCGGCCGCCATCGCGCTCGACATCATCCTGGCCGAGCCGGACCGGACATCGCCGGAAGCCAGCATCGCGCAACTGACCCGCCAAGGGTTCAAGGTCACCTATCCCGACAACGCCGAAGAATTCGATCACGACAGACTGCTGGCGCAAAGCTTCAGCCGGTCGCCGGTGGTGGCGGGGCTCGTCCTAGCGGAATCGGCGCGGATGACGCCGCCGAAGCCGAAATCGGGTTTCGCCTTCGGCGGCGCGAACCCGGTCGATTATCTCCCCGGTTACGACGGCAGCCTGCGCAATCTCCCCATTCTCGACGACGCGGCGAGCGGCATCGGCATGTTCAATTTTCCGCCCGCCCGCGACGGCGTCGTGCGCCAGATCCCGCTGGTCTCGCGCGTCGGCGGCGGCCTCTATCCCGCCCTCTCCGTCGAGGCGTTGCGGGTGGCGCAAGGCGCGTCGGGCTATGCGATCCGCAGCACGGGCGCGGCCGGCGAACAGGATACCGGCAATCCCGGCATGATCGCCCTGAAGACGGGCGCCTACGAGGCGCCGACGACCGCCGACGGCAAGATCTGGGTCTACTATTCCGACAAGCGCTCGACGCCGGTGATCCCCGCCTACAGCCTGCTCTCCAAAAACCCCGAGCCGGCGCTGCAAGGCATGGTCGAGGGCCGCATCGTGCTTGTCGGCACCTCGGCGATCGGCCTGCGCGACCTCGTTTCGACGCCGATCGAGGCCGGTGTGGCGGGCGTCATGGTCCACGCCGAGATCATCGACCAGATCGTCCATGAGGCCTATATCACGCGGCCGGATTGGGCGATCGGCTTCGAGGTCGCCGCGGCCGTCGGCCTGTCGCTTGCGCTTCTCCTTGTCCTGCCATGGTTCTCGACGCTGGGAAACGCGCTGCTAGCGGGCAATTTCCTGGCGCTGAGCGTCGCCGGCGGCTGGATCGCCTTCACCCGCTACCATCTCCTGCTCTCGCCGATCCTGACCGCGCAATGCTGCCTCTTGGTCTACGGCATCGCCTCGGGCGTACGGCTTTTGCTCAGCGAGCGCGAAAGCCGTTACATCCGCGGCGCGTTCAGCCATTATCTGGCGCCCTCGATGGTCAAGCAGCTGGTCGACAACCCGCAGAGCCTGATTCTCGGCGGCGAAAACCGTGAGCTGACGCTTCTGTTCTGCGACATCCGTAGCTTCACAAGCCTCGCCGAGGGGCTTGGCCCGGTCGAACTCACCGAATTCCTCAACAAGTTCCTGACGCCGATGACCGATGTGCTGATGGCCAACGGCGCCACGATCGACAAATATATGGGCGACGCGATCATGGCGTTCTGGAACGCGCCGCTCGATGTCGCGGACCATCGCCGTAAGGCCTGCGAATGCGTGCTGCAGATGCAGGCCGCGCTCAAACTGTTCAACGAGACGCTGACGCGGCCCGTCAAGGTCGGGATCGGTCTGAACACCGGAATCTGCTGCGTCGGCAATCTCGGCTCGCGCCAGCGCTTCGACTATTCGGCAATCGGCGATCCTGTCAACGTCGCCTCGCGCATCGAGGGGCTGACCAAGTTCTACGGCCTGAGCAACCTCGTTTCCGAACATGCCGTCGACAGCGCCAACCATCTCGCGGTGCTTGAAATCGACTGGGTCCAGTTGGTCGGCAAGGATGCGGCGATCCGGGTCTACTCCATTCTCGGCGGCGAAGCGGAAGCAGGTGGCGAAGGCTTCGCGGCCTTGAGAGAGCGGCACGACCGGTTCCTCACAAGCTACCGGGCGCGCGACTTCGCGTTCGCAAAAAGCGAATTGGACCATTTGAAGGACGCCGGGGGGCCGATGCTCGAACGGGTCTATGCGGAATACGAAAGCCGCCTGGCGCTCTTCGCGCGCGCGCCCCCACCGCCGGAATGGCGCGGCGTCTACCGCGCCGAATCGAAATAGCGGATCGCTGAAAGCACGGCGCGCTCAATAGCCTGACCGCTCCGTCCACGAGACAGCGCAACACGGTCGAACGTAGGGAACATTGCCGACGGACACCCGTTCAGGTTCAGCCATTGAGGAGAAGCGATCCATGGATGCGATGCCGAACGAGAACGCCGACGAACGGCCGAGCGAGGACGACATCAGGAAAGCGATGCAGCAGCAGATCGACAGTCTGCGCACCGAAATGAGCCAACTCGCTTCGAGGCTCGCCGAAGGCGCTGCCAGCGCGACGTCGAAGGCGGAGGAAATTTATGAGGGTGCCTCCGGCGCCGTGAAGGATCAGGCGGGCGACATGGCGGAAGTGGCGCGCGCGTTTCCTCTCGCTATGTCTACGGCGACCGTGGCCGGCGCGTTGATCGGTCTGATTGTCGCCTGTCACTAGGCCGGGCTTCGGAGCCGAGACGCTACTGAAGGTGAGGCGCCGGCGGGCGTGGCTAGACGCCGCGCCCATTAGCCGCGATTCGGCCGCCGGCCCGTGAGCGGCCCGGAACGACGATAAGGTGGGAAACCTTGCCCTTCTTGAAAGCCGCCAAGAATCGAGAATAGTCCCGAAACACGACGCATCCATTCGATTCCGCCCGCCCGCCGCGCAGCATGTAGGTGTGGGCAAGAAGACCGTCGCGGCCGAATTTATTCTTGCCGTCCACTGGCAGAAGGCGAATGGCTTCCACGCCATGGAAACGCGACTCGCGCATCACCAACCGATAGGTGTTGGGCGGCGTGGATCCGCTGTTTTTCCTATGAACGAAATTGGGATTGTCGACCATACCGCCCAATCCCGAATGTGCCTCGAGCTTCTGTCCGTCTGGCAAATAGACGGTTCTGGCGCTGATGTCGTACACAGCCACGCCCTTCTTGGGGCTCGGCGCGGTGAACAGGCTCCTGAATGCGCCGGTGATGCTCGTCGCGGAATCGTTGGGATCGGCATAAGCGAGCGCACCCGGGTCGTTGCGGGAAGGCTGCCCGCTGCGACCGGCCTCGATTTTGGGGCTACGGGCCGCGGGCCGCGGGCCGCCCCGTTCGTCTGCCAGCGATGCCATCGCGGCGGCGCCGGCGCGGCCGCGGGGGGCAGGGTTTCGCGCGGAAGCGCCAACCAGATCCTCCGCGCTGTCGAGCGCCAGGGAGCGCGCGAGCGCGAGCGCGATGTTGGATGGCCCCTCGGCCGCGGTCGGACCGAAGCGATCGGCATTCGGGCCCGCCGGTTCAAGCGTCAGCGCCGCCACAATGGGCTTGGCGTCGAACCGCTCGCTCGCCGGCGGCGGGAGCGGTGGTGCGGCCTGTGAGACAACGGGTCGGCGCTCTCCGAACGCCTTCGCCAGCATGTCGCGACTGAGCGCAACGCGTGCCGCCACATGCGTGAAACGCTCGTCCATCGTCTCTTCAGGGACCGCCGCGACGAATGACAGGCGGGCTGATTTTGCCGCAGCCGACGACGCCGAGGTTTCCGGCGCGTCAAGGGCAAGACGATCGCGCAAGGCGACCCGGTTCTGCTGACGGGTTGCGCGGCCAAGGCGACCTGGATTCACAGCGGACTGCCACGCGAAGACATCCTGCGGCATGAGGCGGCCATCGCCTTGTAGGGACGCGCCGGCCGAGTAGGCGCCGGCCATGGTCGCGATCCACGAAACGGCAAAAATCGCGCCCAGCGCGGGAATGACTACAAAACGGATCAGGCCCGGCGTCGAGGACGAGGAAGAGCGGCGCGAAATCGAAACCCTGCCGGAAGCACATCCGTTACGCAACGCCATCAGACCCACCCGACCATTCTTCAAGCAACCAACCGCTCGGCATCGGGCATCGCCGTGCGAAGGCTCGATGTCCCGGCGTCTTTGCGCCCCTTGGCTGCGAAGAAAATTATACAAACTGGGTTAATCAATCACTACGCCAGCCAACATGCAAATTGCCTTAAGGAGAACGCCTGCTGATGCGGGAAGGCGCGGCCGACAGCGGCCCTGCGTCCGGCCCGAGCAGGGCGACAGATACGGACCGGGTGGCGGAAATGCGGCGGCCGGGTTTGGTCGACCGTGCATTGGCGTGAATTCATTTGCCTGGCTCGTTAAGCCGGCGGCTGTTCGGCGCGGCTCGGCAAATTTAATGAAACACTGCGAACGCGCCCGCTCCCTCGGCATCGCTTCGCCGCCCGATCCGTATTGCAACGTATGAATAAGGCGAATTGTCGAGGAAGACCCGGCGTCGCTTTCAGAACGACCTGTTTGCGGGAAGCTGCCTTTTTCAGTTGATCGCGACCGCGAACGGCGCAATAGTCTTGCCGCAAATCCTGATTATTTGCCGGGCTGGAAGTTGCGTTTCGTGGACCCAACCGACGCGAGGAAAACATGACGACCTCCGCCACCTGGAATACGACGGCGAATGGCAGTTGGTTCAATCCCTTGAACTGGGATGAGCCCAATCCGAACCCGGGGCCGCCCATTATCCACGAGGTTCCCGATAGCGATAACGACGCTTACATTCCCGACCAGCCGGCCATCGGCACGCCTCACTTCATCAGCTACAACGGGATCGGCGCGGCCAACACGCTCGCCATGACGAGCGGCGTCGTCCTAGACATGACCGGCGGCACACTGACGCTGGCCAACGGCGGCGGCAGCACCGGCAAGGTCGCTCTCGCGGCGGCGGCGACCCTTTCGATCTCGGCCGGGACCTTCACCCTCGGCAGCGCCGACCTCAACGGCACGCTGACGGGCGCCGGCGCGTTCCGCCAGGTCAACGGTACATTCAACGTCAACGCGGGCGCCAGCATCACCGTCGGGACATGGCTGCTGACCTATCAGGTCGGCAGTGGCACGGTCTCGACGACGCAATTGAACACCGATCTCACCTACGCCAACACTTTCCAGCTCCTGCAGGTCTTCGGCAACTATCCGATCCTCAAACTCAACAACCATACGCTGACGCTGTCGGGAACCAGCCTTTTCGACGGCAAGGTCGACGGGCCCGGCACGGTGAAGATCACCGGCGCCGCGACGGTGGCCGGCGGAGGTTTGGACGACGGCGCGACGCTGCAGGTCGTCAACACTCTGACCCAGACCGGCAGCCTGGGTGTTGACGGGACGCTGCAGATCGACGCCACCGGCGTCCACACGATCACCATGGCGAGCAACATCGGCGACAATGGCGTCGGGCTGTTCGTCAACAATGGCAAGTTCAACGTCACCGGCGCTGGCACGAGCTATCTCTCGACGGACGTCACCAACAATGGGGCGATATCGATCGGCAAGGGCGCCGAGCTCGTTCTCAATGCTGGCGACGAGACCCTGAATGGAACCATTTCGGGGCTTGGGCAACTCACATTCGGCTTTGCCCACGACGTGACGCTCAACACGACGTCGCTCGGCGTGGGATCGATCCTGGTCGCCGGCGGCAATGGCGGCGGCGCGGTCACGCTGGCCAAGTCCATCGGGTATGGCGGCACGTTCTATTTGTTCGACACCGGTGTGTTCAAACTCAACGGCTTCACCTTAACGCTTTCCGGCATCTCGACCTTTACCAGCGGCAATATCGACGGCCCGGGCGCCCTCAAGATCACGGGCACGGCGTCCGTTTCCGGGATCAGCATCGGCGCCGACGGCAACGCTGCAACGGCGGCCCATGCCGCAACGTTCGAGAATGCCGGCGCGGTCAACCAGAACGGAAGCATCAGCGTCAACGGCGTCCTGCTGAACGACGCCAACCACATCTACACGATCGAGACCGCGAGCAATATCACGGGCTTCGGCGACAGCGGCCTGTCCCTGGTCAACAACGGCGCGTTCCGCGACATGGCCGCCGGAACCAGCACGGTTTCTGGAAATTTCACCAGCAACGATACGCTCACCATCGCCGCCGGCGCCAACCTGGCCCTGAACGCCGGAACCCAGGTGCTGAACGGAACGGTCAACGGAGCGGGTCAACTGTCTTTCGGCTTCGCCCATACGGCGACGCTCAACACCATCACGCTGGCGGTCGACTCGATCTACGTCAACGGCGGCAATGGCGGCGGATCGCTGGCCCTGGGAAAGAGCGTCAACTACGCAAACGCCTTCACGTTCGAGGATCAGTTCGGAACACTCGACCTGAACGGCTTCACGCTCACGCTGAGCGGGGCGTCCGCCTTCTCGGGCGGCAACATCGACGGCGGCGGTACGCTCAAGATCACCGGCTCAGCGACGCTGGCCAATGTGTCGATCGGCGGCGGCGGCGCGGGAACCGCGGCCACGATCGAGAACGCGGGCGCGATCACCCAGACAGCCTTCGTCAATCTCAAGGGCGCGATCCTCAACGACGCCGGCCACACCTATACGCTGGCCGCGTCGACCATCACCAACAGCGGCGCGACCTTCACCAACCACGGCATCATCGCCGTCACCAAGGCATCGGCGGCGACCAACAGCGAGATTAACGCGGCCTTCTCGACCGACGGCGCGCTGACCATCGCCAGCGGCGCCAGCCTGCGGCTGAGCGGTACGAACACGCTGGGTGGAACGATTTCCGGCGATGGCGGGCTCGTTCTCGCCGGAACCAGCACGGTCAAGACCGGCATCGGCACGGCGTCGCTGAATTTCTCCGGCGCGACGACCCTGGGCGGCAATCTGAACTACGCCAACGTGTTTTCGCTCGATACGTTCGATACCATCAATCTCAAAGGCAAGACGCTGACGCTCGGTGGGACATCGCATCTCGACAACGGGTTCGCGTCCGTCAACGGGCCCGGCACGCTGAAGATCACCGGCGCGTCGACGGTCGGCGGACTGAGCATCGGCTCGGACAGCGGCGCGGTGACCTTTCAGAACTCGGGTGCGGTGACGCAGACCGGCGGCATCACGCTCAAGGGCGCGTTGCTCAACGACAAGAGTCACACCTATACGCTGGCCGCCACGACGATCAGCAACAACGGCGCAACCGTCACCAACCACGGCATCATCGCCGTGACCAAGGCGTCGGCGGCGACCGCCAGCGAGATCAACGCGGCCTTCTCGACCGACGGCGCGCTGACCATCGCCAGCGGCGCCAGCCTGCGGCTGAGCGGTACGAACACGCTCGGCGGAACCGTCTCCGGGGCCGGATATCTCGCGCTTGCAGGCTCGAGCGCCATCAACACGGCGATCACGACGGCTTCGCTGGATGTGCTCGGCGCGACGACGCTCGGCAAGGACCTGTCCTACGCCGGCGCCTTCGGCCTCGGCGTGTTCTCGACCGTCAACCTTGCCGGTCATACGCTGACGCTCGGCGGATCGTCGACGTTCACGGCCGGATTCAACGTCATCGAAGGGACAGGCACGGTGAAGATCACCGGCTCGTCGGTCATCGCCGGCTTGGCGATCGGGAATACGGGCGCGGTCACGCTCGAAAATGCCGGCTCCATCCTCCAGCAAGACTTGATCAACCTGAAGGGAACGCTGCTCAACGACGCCAGCCATACCTACACGCTGAAAGCCGGCAATATCGTCGACTACGGCGCGACCATCGTCAACAACGGCATCTTCGAGAAGGACGGCGATTCCGGATCCGCGACCGTTTCGCCGGTCTTCACCAACAACGGTCTTGTCGTCGTCGATCAGGGCGCGCTGGTCGTCAGGGACATGACCAATATCGGCGTCATCGAGGGCGTGATCACCCAGAGCGGAAACCAGTTCACGATCAAGGCCGACGCGGCGGGGCAGGTGACGCTGACCGGCGGCGCGGGCAATAATCTTCTCGATGGAACGTCCGGCCAGGCCTCGATGTCCGGCGGATCGGGCTCGGACACCTATATCGTCGACAACGCGAACGACAGGATCGTCGAATTCAGCG
>CAXTJQ010000007.1:0-198424 GCA_964244725.1 uncultured Rhizobiaceae bacterium | reverse complement strand
TCCAGCGCGAAGGTGCCGACCGCCTCGCCGGGCGCGCGCATGAAGGTGTTGGCCACCATGTCCATGTCGGCGGCCGTGATTTCGAGTTTGAAGCTGCCGGCGGCGTAAAGCGTCTTCGTGGCCAGCGTGAACGGCTCTGGCAGGGCGGCGTGGTGCGACATCGCCGAGACCCCGGTGTGGATGATCGCGTCGAAGCGGCCATCGGCCTGCGCGCCGATCGCGACGCGCTGCTCGGTATTGGCTCGTCCGCCGACAATGCGGTAGACGCCCTCGCGCGACAGCGCGAGCCGCACCGGCCGTTTGGCGAGCTTCGCCGCGGCGGCGGCGAGTACGTGGTGTTGCCAGAACGTCTTGCCGCCGAAACCGCCGCCGACATAGGGCGAGGTGACGTGGACCTGACTTTCCTCGATGCCGAACACCTGGGCCATCGTCCATGCCGCATGGACGACCGCCTGCGTCGCGTCGTGCATCGCCAGCCGATCGTCGACCCAGGCGACGGTTACCGCATGCGGCTCGAGGGCATTGTGGTTGCAGCGCTGTGTCGAATAGGTCAGGTCGACCTTGTGCGCCGCTGCCGCCAGCGCTGCCTCCGCATCGCCTATCGCGAGCGTCGCGGGCTGGCCGAGAACGCTGTCGGGCGTTCGCGGGGCGGCCTTGGCTTCGTCGAACGCGGTGTGCGACGGTTCGACTTCGTACGCGATGCGGATCAGCGACTTCGCATGATCGGCCTGTTCCTGCGTCTCGGCCAGGATGAGAGCGACGGGTTGGCCATTCCAGTGGACGCGGTCGTCCTGCATCACGGGCAGGTCGTCGCCCGCGGCCGCCTTCTCCGCGGTCAGGAAGATCGGCGCGGCCTTCAGGCGCGGGGCGTTGCGATGGGTCATGACGAGCGCCACGCCCGGCGCGGCCTCGGCCTCCGCCACTTCGATGGACGCGATGCGGCCTTTCGCGATCGTGCTGTAGGCGAGCGTTGCATAGGCCATGCCGTCCAGCGCGAATTCGGCGGCGAAATGCGCCGCGCCCCTGACCTTCAGGGGTCCGTCGATCCGCGAAACCGGAGCGCCGATCAGACCATGCCGCTGGCGAATCAGCGGATCGGGCCGGCCGCCCGGCAGCCAGCTGTCGGGCGCGAGCTCGACCGCCTTTTTCATCACCGTTTGCACGGCGCCCTGGATGATGCTTCCGACCTCGCTCATGCGTCCATCTCCGCCAGCTCGCCGAGCACGGCCGCGATCGTGCGTTTGGCCAATTCGATCTTGAAGCCGTTGTCGCGAAGCGGCGCCGCGTCCGCCATTTCCGCCTCGGCGGCGGCGCGGAACCGATCGGGCGTGGCGGCGGCGCCGCGCAGCATCGCCTCCGCCTTACGCGCGCGCCAAGGCTTGTGCGCGACGCCTCCCAGCGCGATGCGCACGTCGGCGATGCCGTCGCCGTCAAGCGCGAGGACTCCGGCGACCGAAATCAACGCGAAGGCGTAGGAAGCACGGTCGCGAACCTTGCGGTAGGCGGACCGCGCGCCGCGGAGTCCAGCCGGAAGTTCGACGGCGGTGATCACCTCGCCGGGCTCCAGCACGGTTTCGATCTCCGGGTGACCACCGGGCAGTCGGTGAAGCTCGGTCAGCGCCAGCGTGCGCGCTCCCCCCGTCCCTTGCAGATGCACGACCGCATCGAGCGCGGCGAGCGCCACGCACATGTCGGACGGATGCGTGGCGACGCAGGCCGGCGACGCGCCCAGGATCGCGTGGATACGGTTGAAGCCCTCGATCGCGTCGCAACCCTGACCGGGAGCGCGCTTGTTGCAGCGCGACCCCTCGCTATCGTAGAAATATGTACAGCGCGTGCGCTGAAGGATGTTCCCGCCGACAGTCGCCATGTTGCGGATCTGCGCCGACGCTCCCGCGACGATTGCCCGCGCGAGGACGGGGTAGCGCGTCCGGACCATGCGATGTTCGGCCAACGCCGTATTCTTCACGGCCGCGCCGATCAGCAGGCTGCCATCGTCCCGCTCCTCGATCGTTGCTGGCAGACTGGTCACGTCGACCAGCGCGGTAGGTCGCACGATCGTCTCGCGCATCAGGTCGACGATGTTGGTGCCGCCGCCCAGATAGTGGGCGCCGTCGACCGCGCCGAGCCTCACCGCCTCCTCGGCATCGGCCGCGCGGGCATAAGTAAACGGCGTCATGCGTCAGCTCCCGCATAAGTCGCGGCGATCGCGGCGATGATGCCGTTGTGAGCGCCGCAGCGGCACAAATTGCCGCTCATCCGCTCGCGCAGCTCGTTGGGATCGAGCGCTATGTCCGCCGCCTCGATATCGCTGGTGACAAAGCTCGGCGCGCCGCGCGCCAGCTCCTTGGCCATCCCGACCGCCGAGCAGATCTGCCCAGGCGTGCAATAGCCGCACTGGAACCCATCATGCTCTACAAACGCCGCCTGGAGCGGATGGAGCGCGCCGTCCGTCGCCAGCCCTTCGATCGTGGTGATCCGGCGTCCTTCATACTGCGCCGCGAGAGCGAGGCATGAGACGATCCGCTCATCGTCCACCAAGACGGTGCAGGCGCCGCAGGCCCCTTGGTTGCACCCCTTCTTGGCGCCGCTGAGATGCAAATGCTCGCGGAGCATGTCCAGAAGCGACACGCGAGGGTCGTCGGGGATGTTTGCGGACGAGCCATTGACGATCATCGGCATGATGGACTCCTTACCGGACGTTACCCAAGCGATCGTTCCGGTCAGGAGGGCAAAGCGAGACCAAGACATCGCCGCGATTGTCGCGGGTGATGGATACGCCCATGATGCTACCCTCTCTTGTGGGACAAGTCCAACTGGGCGCCTGAGGCTTGACGTCACCGAGGTCGACGACGGCATCTGCTTCCTGACCTTCATGCGCAATGATCTCGGGGAAGAAAACCGCGAAGCGATCTGATCCTCAAGCCATTGCCCAATGCCTTCATATCCGATAATCTCGATATATGGATTCACAACAAGCCATTGCGGCGCTGTCCGCCCTCGCGCAATCGACCCGCCTCGAAACTTTCCGGCTCCTGGTCGCGCATGAGCCCGAGGGGCTTCCGGCGGGAGATCTGGCCCGCCTCGTCGCCGTACCGCAAAACACAATGTCGGCGCACCTCGCCACACTGGCGCGGTCGGGCCTCATCGAAAGCGAACGGCAAAGCCGCTCGATCATCTACCGCGCCAGCCTGGCTCGTTTCCGCGACCTGACGCTGTTCCTGATCAAGGATTGCTGCGGCGGCAACGCCGAGCTGTGCGCCCCGCTGATTGCCGACCTCACGCCATGCTGCGTCGCTGAAGCCAAGGAACCCTTGCAATGACCGATCGCGTTTACAACGTCCTTTTCCTGTGCACGGGCAACACAGCCCGTTCGATCCTGGCCGAAAGCATCCTGCAGAAAGACGGCGCGGGGCGCTTCCGCGCGTTTTCGGCCGGAAGCCAGCCGAAGGGGACGGTCAATCCCTTCGCGCTGAAAGTGCTGGCCGCCCTGGACTATCCGGTAAGCGGCTTCCGCTCGAAACCATGGGAGGAATTCGCGGCTCCTGGCGCGCCGGAGATGGATTTCGTGTTCACGGTCTGCGACTCGGCGGCTGGCGAAGCCTGCCCGGTCTGGCCTGGCCAGCCGATGACGGCGCATTGGGGCATCGAGGATCCGGCCGCTGTCGAGGGAACCGACATCGAGAAAGAACGCGCGTTCAGCCAGGCGGCGCGCTTCATGAAAAACCGCATTCATGCGTTTCTCGATCTGCCGCTGGCCTCGATCGACCGCCTGTCGCTCGGCACGAAGCTGCGGGGCATCGGCGGTCTGGAAGGGTCGACCTTGACCCATAGCAAGGCGGGCTGATGCAGGGGTTCGATTTACAGCGCCGCGCCGTCTGCGAAGCCCTGGGGACGGGGCTGCTGGTGGCGACGGTCGTCGGCTCCGGCATCATGGCGGACGCGCTCACGGGCGACGACGCGCTGGCGCTGCTCGGCAACACGATCGCCACGGGGGCGATGCTAGTGGTGCTGATCACCATCCTGGGGCCGGTCTCGGGCGCGCATTTCAATCCGGCCGTGTCGCTCGTGTTCCTGCTGTCGCGCGATCTGCCGCGCCGCGACTTCGGGTTCTACGTCGCGGCGCAGTTCGTCGGCGGCATCGCCGGCACGATCGCGGCGCATCTGATGTTCGGCCTGCCTTTGTTCGAGCCGTCCCTGAAAATCCGCACGGGCGGGGCGCAATGGTTCTCCGAAGGGGTGGCGACGTTCGGCCTGGTCGCGGTGATCCTGGCGGGCATCCGCTTCGAGCAGAAGGCGGTGCCGTGGCTGGTCGGCCTCTACATCACGGCCGCATACTGGTTCACGGCGTCGACCTCCTTCGCCAATCCGGCCGTGGCGGCCGCGCGCTCGATCACCAACACGTTTTCAGGCATCCGGCCCGCCGATCTGCCAGGCTTCATCCTGGCCGAGCTGGCGGGCGCGCTGTGCGCCCTGGCGCTGATGGACTGGCTGCTGCGAACGCGCCCGACAACCCATCCCCTGCCTGCGGAGGCCAAGCTGTGACCGTTACGATCTACCACAACCCCGCCTGCGGCACGTCGCGCAACACGCTCGGCATGATCCGCGCAAGCGGAGAGGACCCGGTCGTCATCGAATATTTGAAAGATCCGCCTAGCCGCGAACGGCTGGAAGGGCTGATCGCCGCCATGGGAATCACGCCGCGCGCCCTGCTGCGAGAAAAGGGAACGTCTTACGCGGAGCTTGGCCTTGCCAGCCCGGACCTGACCGACGCGCACCTGATCGACGCCATGATGGCGCACCCGATCCTGATCAACCGGCCGATCGTGGAAACGCCGAAGGGAACCCGGCTCTGCCGCCCATCGGAGGCCGTGCTCGATCTGCTCGACCATCCGGTTTCAGCCTTCACGAAAGAGGACGGGGAACGGGTGACGGCCGCGCCTGGTCCGCAATGACGGGCGAGTGTCCCGGCATCGATGCAGACGCGTTCCGGCTTCCTGATGTCAGCGCGCTGACGGCTGGTCAGCCCGCGCACAAGCCGCGCATTCTGCTGCTCTACGGATCGCTGCGCGAAAAATCCTACAGCCGCATGCTGACGTTCGAGGCGCAGCGGCTGCTTGACGCCCTCGGCGCGGATACGCGCGTCTACCATGCGAACGGCCTGCCGCTGGCTGACGATGCGCCGCCAGAGCATCCCAAGGTCCAGGAATTGCGCGAGGCCATGCTGTGGTCGGAAGGGCAGGTCTGGACGAGTCCCGAGCGCCACGGCGCGATGAGCGGCGTCCTGAAATCACAGATTGACTGGATACCGCTGCCGGGCGGCGCGATCCGGCCGACGCAAGGCAGGACGCTTGCCGTCATGCAGGTGTCGGGCGGGTCGCAGTCCTTCAACGCGGTCAACCAGATGCGTATCCTCGGCCGGTGGATGCGCATGATCACGATCCCCAACCAGTCGTCGGTCGCAAAAGCCTTTCAGGAGTTCGACAGCGACGACCGCATGAAGGCGTCGGCCTATTACGACCGCGTGGTGGACGTGATGGAAGAGCTGATGAAATTCACGCTGTTGACGCGCGGCATCGCGGACCATTTGACCGATCGCTACAGCGAACGGAAGGAAGAGGCGGCGAAGCTCGAAGCGCGGACGCAGTTAAAAGCGATATGACGATCGCAGGACCGGCCCGGCAAAGCGGGCGCGTCACGATCTGGGCCTTGGGCGTCACGCAAATCCTGGCGTGGGGATCGTCCTATTACCTGCCCGCCGCCGCGCTGTGCTTCGGCTGACCTTTGCCGAGCGTTTGCGCTAACCAGCAATTTATCGTTGTCGTTCAAGGCTTTAAGGCAGGTTTTAGGCGGGAATTTGGAGATGGCGCACCCGACAGGATTCGAACCTGTGGCCTTCGCCTTCGGAGGGCGACGCTCTATCCAGCTGAGCTACGGGTGCCCTGACGGTGCGCTTTGCGACAAAGCGCTCCAAAATGCTTCTACCCGAACGAAGCGTTGGCATCAACGGCGATATTGCATGCCGTATCGCGTAAGCGTTTTTCGCGCAAGCGACCGCGTTGGATGACATCGGCCGGCTCTGTCCGCCCAAGAATGTCATCACGATAAATATCAGCAGGAAAGAAAGCGTCGTTTCTTGCCTCGAAATAGCCGGAAACGAAACGGGTCGACGCCGCATTGCGGCGGCTATTGCGCCGCTCCTTCCCTAGGAGTGCCTCCAAGAAATGACGTTTTCTTTCTGCAAGACCGTGGCGGTTCCGATCGTCGCGGGAGTACTCGTCGCCATTTCGGGCATGGCTGCGTCAGCCCAGTGCGGCAGGGCGTCCTGGTATGCCCTCCATTCGAGAACGGCGTCTGGCGAGCGCATGAACCCGTCGGCGATGACCGCCGCGCACCGCAGCCTTCCATTCGGAACGCGGGTTACGGTCACCAACAAAACCAACGGCAGGAGCGTCGTCGTGCGCATCAACGACAGAGGCCCGTTCATCCGCGGACGTATCCTTGATCTCTCCAAGGGCGCGGCGCAGCGTCTCGGTTTCGTCGGTTCGGGCCACACGGCGGTCTGCATGGCGAGTTGACCGCCGCGCCTCGGAGCGTCGTGCGCTCAGCCGGCGGTCGTGGCCATTTGGTCTCGGCTAGCCGGACGCGGCAAGCCGGCGTGACGCGGTTTCCGCGACGGCGTCGGGCAGGCTGAGGTCCCATTGCCGCCGGCAATAGGCGCGGAAGTCGAAGCAGGGCAATCCCGGGCAGATCTCGAACTCGATGAGATGGACGGTATCGTCCGGCTCGACTCTGAAATCCAGCGAGAAGACGTCCTTGAGCGGCAGCGCCCGCATCATCAATGCGGCGTGATCGCGGATTCGCCGGGCGGCGGCCGGCTGGTGGTCGGCGACAGCGACCAACGCCGGCTCATCTTGAAGTCCTGCCGATTTGGCGGCCAGGCCGGTGTCGCCGTACAGCGCCATCGAATCGGCCATGGTCTGGAAATCGCTTCCCGAGTCCACGAAGACGACGCCGAGCGCCTCGACGCTGGCGCGCGGGTCGACGGCGAGGAAGCTCGCGCGGACGTTACGCCCGGCGAGGTAGGGCTGCACGAGGACATCGTCGCGGTAGGCGCGAAAGACGCGCTGGCTCAACGCGAGCGCCTGCGCTGCATCCTCGCAGCGCGAATCGGGCCAGATGCCGATCTTGGCGCCGAGCCGGTTCGGCTTGACGAAATATCCCGTCTCGGATGCCGGCGGCGCGACGAGCCATTCGCCGTCGCGCGCGAGCCCCGCCGGCGGCGCGGGCAGCCCGAGCGCGCGCAAAACCGCGCCGGACCGGAACTTGTCCTGGCAGAGCGCGAACAGCGCATCCTCGCAGCCGATGGTGCGCAGCCGCGCGAGGCGCGCCAGGACGGGCGCCGCGCCGCCGCGAAAATATGCGATGCCGTCGGTCAGCGTCCAGACGAGCGCTGTCGCCGGATCGGCGCCCGCCAGCGTCGTCGCGGCGTCGTCGAGCGCCAGCGGTTCGAAAACGATATTCCGCCGCGCGCAGCTTGCCGCGATCGCCTCGAATTCGAGCGCGAGGTCCGTACTTTGCGCCAGATAGGCGGAAATTTCGAGCGCATGGTTCCACGCGATGCCGTCGGCGAGCAGGCGCTTCCGGCAAGCCTCCTCCGGTTCGTAGACGAGCAGCAGGCGCTTGTCCGGCGCGGCCACGGCGGGACGGCTAGATCAGGACGCGCGGCTCGAATTTTCCTTTGACGGGAAGATCGAGCAGGAACGTCTTGCCGCCATGCGGATCGGCCTCGCGCTCGGCCGTGGTCATGCCCTTCCAGGCAGAGGTCACCGCCAGACGCGCGGCGCCCGGTCCCACGAAGGCGGGGCAGGAGGATTGCTTGGCGGGGATGCGGACCGAGCGGATCGGCTGGCCGTTCGGCGACCAGGCGTCGATCGAATTGCCGGCCCAGCGGGCGTTCCACAACACCCCTTCGGCATCGACCACCGAACCGTCAATATAGCCGTCGCCGCGCCAGTCCACGAAGACCTTCGGCGTTCCGGTCGGCAGGCCCGTCGTGGGGTCGCAGTCGACGCGCATCAGCAGACCGGTCGGCGTGTCGGTAAAATAGGCGATCGCGCCGTCCGGCGAGAAGCAGATCGAATTGGGGATGGCGATTTGCGGATAGAGCAGCCTGATCTCGCCCTTGAAGAACCAGTAGATCGCGCCGACTTTCGGCCCCTCGTCCTTGGCCATCGTGCCGATCCAGAACGCGCCGCAGGGGTGCACGCGCGCATCGTTCGAGCGGTTGGTCTTGATGTCGGCCTCGAGGGCCGTATGCAGCGTCAGTTTTCCAGTGCCGCGCTCGCGCACCTGCAGGCCGGTCTCGCTGACGATCAACTGGCGCTCCTTGTCGATCGCAGCGATGGCGCTTGCCATGAAGGGGAGCGAATGAACGATGATGTCGCCGCCGGCGAACGGCTTTTCGAGCAGCTTCTTCTCCAGGATATCGAACCAGAACAGACTGCCGGTCGTCTCGTCATAGGACGGGCCTTCGCCGAGCTTGCATTTGCGGTCCGAGAAGATCGAGACCTCCTCGGCCATTTCGTCCTTCGGTTCGGTCATGCGAGCGTCCCCCCGAAAACTGCGTCCCAGGCGTCGGCGGCCGCCCTGGCCCGCGCGGCGACATCGGCGACCGTCATGCCCGGTTTGAACAGGCTGGAGCCGAGCCCGAATGTTTTGACGCCGACTTTTGCGAAAGCAGCGAAGTCGGCTTCGGACACGCCGCCGACCACGCCGACCGTCGCGTCCGGCGGCAGAACGGCGCGGATCGCCGCGATGCCGCCCGGACCGAGCACGCTCGCCGGAAAGAATTTGAGCGCCGACGCGCCGAGCTTGATCGCCATGAACGCCTCGCTCGGCGTGAACACGCCGGGCATCGTCACCAGCCCGTGATGGGCCGCGCGGGCCATGACCTCGGCGTCGATGTTGGGGCTGACCAGGAGCTTTCCGCCGACCTCGGCAAGGCGGTCGACCTGGCCTGCCGTCAGGACCGTTCCGGCTCCGATCAGCGCGGACGGCAGGTTACGCGCGAGCGTCGCGATGGAAGCGAACGGGTCCGGCGAATTGAGCGGGACTTCGATCGCCTCGATGCCGGCCGCGTGGATGGCCGCGCCCATCTCTTCGGCTTCTTGCGGCTTGAGCCCGCGCAGGATCGCGACAAGCCCGCGCCGCAAGGTTGGAAACGGCGGGCTCATGGCCTTGCCCTCGCTGAGGGGATGAATCCGAAATGCCGCGCGGCTTCCGCCAGGCCGGCGCGGACCGCTTCGTCCGCGTCGACGACAACGAAGCGGATCCCCGCCAACGCCAGCGCCGTCTGGTAGATCAGGCGCATGGCGCCGGACGCGATGAGGACGACGTCGCCGTCCAAGGTCAACCGACGCCGTGCGGCGGCGATCTCCGTGCCGATCAGCAATCCGGACAGCGTCGCCGCGGCTTCGGGTCGCGTCAACCCTTCCAGCAGCGTCCCGGCGCGCAGACGGAACAGGCCCACGGCCAGCGCGTCTTCGTCGCGCAACGCCGCCAGGCAGGCTTTGCCGAAGCGTGGATTGTCGTTGGCGACTGTCGCGTCCTCCCCGAGCGAATGGCTGAGGATCGATTTGGTCGCCAGGACGGAGAAGAGTTCGCCGGTCATGAAGGTCTGGAATCCGAGAACCGCGCCGTCCGACACCTCGACCCATTTCGAATGCGTGCCAGGCATGCAGACGACGCACCGGCTGCGCCCCAGACGGGCCGTCGCGCCGGCAAGCTGCGTTTCCTCGCCGCGCATGACGTCGGGCGCATCGGCGTCGCGCTGCGCGAGACCGGGCACGATGCGAACCTCGCGCGGGGTTCCCGGCGCCAGGACGGAGGCTGAGAAGATCGCGTCGAGCGATGCCGGCACGCCTGCATAAGGCGCTTCGATCCAGCCCTGCCGCGAGCCGGCCATGCCGCAGATCACCACGGGAAGCGCCGCGGGCGCGCCCATGTCGCCCAGGGTGCGCTCCAGAATGTCCGCAAACCGGTCCGGTTGCGCCGAAAGCAACCCTTCGTCGCTGCGCCGCTCAGCGATGACGCCGCCCGCGTCGTCGATCGTCCAGACGCGCAGCCGCGTCGTCCCCCAGTCGGCGGCTGCGAAGGCGGGATCGACGGTCACAAATTGCCGCCGTCGACGATCATCGTCTGCGCCGTCAGCATGCGCGAGGCGTTCGACGCCAGGAACAGGCAAGGGCCGAGCAGGTCGTCCGGCTGCATGGGTTCCCGGATGCACTGACCCTCGATGTGCGCGTTGAGGCTTTCCTCGGTCACCCACAATTTGCGCTGGCGCTCGGTCATGACCCATCCCGGTGCGATAGCATTGACGCGAATGCCGTATGGCCCGAGCTTTCCGGCTAGACCCTTGGTCAGGCCGATGATGCCGGCTTTCGCTGCCGCATAGGAGGGCAGCGTGCCGAGATTGATCATGAAGGATGTCGACGTGAAGTTGATGATCGAACCATGTCCGGCGGCGCGCATGCCGGGCGTCACCGCCTGCGCGGTGAAGAAATGCGGCCGCAGGTTGATCGCCTGGTTGTCGTCCCAGTAATCGACCGTCACGTCGTCGATGTCATGCCTGTCGTCGAGCGCGGCATTGTTGATCAGGGTGGTCGCCGCGCCATGCGCGGCCTCGGCCTGCGCGATCGCTGCCCGAATGGCGTCGATGTCGCGAACATCGCACTTGATGAACAGAGGGCGCACGCCATGACTGCCCGCGATGCGATCGCAAAGCGCCTCGCTCGCCGCTTCGGCGATGTCGAGAAACGCGACCTTGGATCCCTGCGCGGCGAAGCCCTCGGTCAGGGCGGCGCCAATGCCGGAGCCTCCGCCGGTGATGAGGACAGCCGCGCCATCGAGATCGGGAAACCGCGCCGAGAGTGCCATGCATGACCCTTGATCTGGACTATCGCGGCGCATGCATAGACCGAACCGGTGTCCCGGCGCGATAGAAAAATTGCCGCCTTCGGACGTTCGCCGGCGGACTCAGCCGGCCGCGCCGCGCAGACCGTTGCGCATTGTGTCGCGCAGAAGCGCGAGCGTCGCTTCGGCGTTGACCGGCTTGCCGAACAGGTAGCCCTGGCCGCCCTTGCAACCGAAGGCCACGAGGCGCTCGGCCTGGGCCTCTTTCTCGATCCCTTCGGCGATAGCCTCCATGCCGAGCCCCTCGCACATGGCGAGGATGGCGCGGATGATATGTTCGGAGGGGCGGTCGTCGAGGATCGACGAGACGAAGCTGCGGTCGATCTTGAGCTTGTCGAACTGGAATTCGCGCAGCCGGCCGAGCGAGGATTGGCCCGTCCCGAAATCGTCGAGGGAGACGCGGATGCCGCAAGCGCGCAGGTCGCCGACGATCTTCTGCGCCGACACCGGGTCGCTGACCAGGCTGGTCTCCGTGATCTCGACCTCCAGCCGGCGTGGATCGAAGCCGGTTCGGTCGAGCGTGGCGAGGATGTGCAGGCCGGTGTTCTGATCGACGAGCTGCGATGGCGAAAGGTTGAGCGAAAGAAACATATCCGCCGGCCAGCCGAGCGCCGCTTCCGCCGATTTGCGCAGCATCAGCTGCGACAGGGGCCCGATGATGCCGCGCTCCTCGGCGATCGGGATGAACACCGAGGGCGAGACCGGGCCCAGATCGGCGTCGGTCCAGCGCGCCAGGGTTTCGAAACCGAGAATGCGGCGGGTCTTCAGCTCGACGATCGGCTGGAAGTAGGATTGCACCTCGCCGGCAGAGACCGCGCGCCGCAGCGCCTGCTCGATCCGCGTGACGCGCTTGGCCGCCTCCTCCATGTCGTGGCTGTAGACCACCACGCGGCCGCGTCCGGAGCGCTTGGCCTGGTAGAGCGCGGTTTCCGCCTTGTCGATCAGGATCTCCGTCGTCTCGTCGCCGGAGAAGAACAGCGAGCAGCCCACGGAGGCCGAGAGGCGCGCCGTCCGGTCGCCGATATCGTAGGGCGCCGAGATGATCTCGATCAGCATCCGGGCCTGTTCGCTGGCGGCCTCTTCGGAAAACACCATGGGGTAGAGGAACGCGAATTCGTCCGCGCCGACCCGGGTCACGATTGAATGCGTATCCATCGCCGCGCGCAGACGCATCGCCACCTGGACCAGGATTTCGTCGCCCGCCTTGCGTCCGAACAGGTCGTTGATCGGCTTGAAGCCGTCGAGATCGAGGATGCCGACGGCGAATGGGGCGGGATCGTCGGCCCTATCGCTGATCAGGCGGTTGATCTTGTCGGACAGACGCCGACGGTTGCCAAGACCGGTCAGCGGATCGGTAAAGGCGAGGTCGCTGGGTTCCCGTCTCTGTTGGCCGGTCGCTGGAGACAGCGGCATTCAAATTCCTGCAAAGTCTATTTCAGCGTCGACGATGATCCAAAACCATTTAGGAAGCGTATCGAGGTGCGCATTTGGAAGGCGAAAGCGGTTCACGCTACGTCAATATTCGGACAAATCGTCAGGTTCATCGCCATTTGAAGGCGCGAGACGGGGTTCGGAATTATCGCTTTTCTAACTTCTGGGCCTGTAAGACGGGGCGACCGTAGCGGAGATGTCTCCTTTGGTGCATCCGTTGAAATTGTTGATCGAACCCGCGGTCGCGCTTTCCGCCGTGGTCCCGTGCTTCAATGAGGTCGATGGGATCGGGGAACTCCACCGGCGCGTCACCGCCGCGTGCCGCGAACAGGCCGGCGAATCGTATGAGATCGTGCTGGTGATCGACGGGTCGACCGACGGCACCCGCGAGGCGATCCTCGACCTTGCAAAGAGCGATCCGCACGTCGTCGCACTCGATCTCGCCCGCAACTACGGTCACCAGATCGCATTGACGGCCGGGCTGGAGTTTTGTCGCGGCCGCCGCATTCTCATCCTCGACGCCGATCTTCAGGATCCGCCGGAGCTGCTTGGCCCGATGACAGCCAAAATGGACGAGGGTTTCGACGTCGTTTATGGCCAGCGCGAAAAGCGCGACGGCGAGACATGGTTCAAGCGCGCTTCCGCCGCCGTGTTCTACCGCGTGTTGAGACGAATGGTCGATGTCGACATCGCGCCCGATACCGGGGATTTCCGGCTGATGAGCCGCCGCGCCGTCGATTTCCTCAACGCGATGCCGGAGCGCTATCGTTTTATCCGCGGCATGGTGAGCTGGGTCGGCCTGCGCCAGGCGGCGTTTTCCTATCGCAGGCAGGCGCGCTTTGCGGGCAAGACGCAATATCCGCTGCGCAAGATGCTGCTGCTGGCCGTGGACGCCATGACGAGCTTTTCCGTCATTCCGCTCCGGATCGCCTCGCTGCTCGGTGCGCTCTTTGGGATTCTCGGCCTGCTCGCGCTCGCCAATACGTTAATCGCCTGGGCGACCAATCACGTGCTCCCGGGCTGGACCAGCATCGCCGCGCTGATTTTGGTGATCGGCAGTGTTCAGCTTCTGATGCTTGGGGTGTTCGGCGAATATCTGGGCCGGATGTACATGGAGACCAAGCGGCGGCCGCTTTATAATATCAGGGACATCGTCTCGTGCGGAGAAGCTGCGGAAGCCGCCACGCCTCATGTCGTCCGCCTCCAGGAGTTGGTCCGCGAGGCGTCGCGTGCTTGAGGCCGAGTTCGACCGTTTCGCGCGGGAATACCAGGAAAGTCACGCCTCCAGCATTCGCCTCAGCGGAGAAACGCCCGACTTCTTCGCCAAGTATAAAATTGACGACGTGTCCCGAACGCTCGCGCGCGCCGCCGGGATGCCGCGGCGCATCCTCGATTTCGGCGCGGGCGTCGGCAATTCCCTTGGTCCGATGCGTGCGGCTTTTCCAGACAGCGAGATCGTGGCGCTGGACCCTTCCGCCGAATCCCTTGCGATCGCGGCTCGCCGCTTTCCGGAGCAAGCGCGCTTCGAGCCGTTCGGCGGCGCGACCATCCCGTTTCCGGACAATCATTTCGACCTGGTGTTCGCCGCCTGCGTCTTCCATCACATTCCCGAAGACTTGCACCCGGTCCTTCTCGCCGAGATCAACCGTGTGCTTGCGGTCGGCGGCAGTTTCTTCGTCTTCGAGCACAACCCCTGGAATCCGTTGACGCTGCATGCGGTGCGCAACTGTGTTTTCGATGAAAATGCGGTGCTGATCAGCGCGCCCGAGTTGGTCCGGCGCATGACGGCGGCGGGCCTTTGCAAACCGCGCATCAGCTACCGGATTTTCTTCCCAAGAGCGCTCGCGGCGCTTCGCGGTCTCGAATCCTGGCTGACCCGCATGCCGATAGGGGCGCAATATTTCATCCAGTCGGTGAAGCAGCCAGTGTGATGTCGGTCGCCATGGCCACTGGCGGCAGCCGACCCGTATGCGCGCGATCGCGGATGTTCCCATAACTGAATCGTCAGCATTAGGCGAGTATATGCTGTTGGGGCGCCGGGCGCCGCCGATGCTGCGGGAAAAGAGGTATCCAATGACGATGGCGGTGGGCGGGCGCGCTTGGGTCGGAACGCCGCAAGCGATTGAAGATCCGGCGCGCATTCGATGGGCGTTCTGCCTGTTTGCGCCGCTGCTTACCGCCATAATGGTGCTTGCCTCCGCAGACTCGCTGCTGGGCGATCCCGACAATTGGTGGCACGTGAGAGTGGGGCTGGACCTTCTTGCAAATTGGTCGTTCCCCGTCGCCGATAGCTATTCTCATACCTTCGCCGGCCAGCCCTGGATCGCGAAGGAATGGCTCGGACAGCTCTTGATGGCGTCCGCCTACGCCATTGGCGGCTGGAACGGCGTCGCGCTCATCACGGTTGCTTCCATCGCCCTCATGGTTTTCGCGCTCGCCTGGCACTTCACGTCCGTCCTCAAGCCCATCGCGGCGCTGGCGCTGACGCTCGGCGTGGCGATCCTCGTCTGCCCGCTTTACAACGCCCGTCCGATCATCTTCACCCTGCCGATCATCGTCGTCTGGACCGCGCAGTTGTTCGATGCCGCGCGGGAAGAGCGCGCGCCGCCGATGTCGCTGCTTCCGCTGCTTTGTCTTTGGGCGAATTTGCACGCGGCGTTCACCTTCGGCTTCGTCATCGCCCTTTTCGCCGGCCTCGACCTCTTGCGGCGGGTCCGGTTTACCAATCCTCGTCTGCTCGTCCGGTGGGTGGCCTTCGGCCTGCTCTGCCCCTTGGTCAGCATCGTTCATCCCTACGGCGTCAATGCCATCCTCGCGACCTTCTCGGTGATGAGCGGCAACGAGGCGGTCGCGTTGATCGGCGAGTGGCTGCCATTCGATGCGACGCGGAACGGCGTCCAGGAGGGCGCGCTGTTGCTCGCCTATTTTGGTCTACTGGTTTCCGGGCTGCGCATCGGCTGGGCAAAGGCGCTGTTTTTTGTCCTCGCCCTGCATCTTTACTTCCTGCACACCCGGTTCATGTATCTGCCGATGCTGCTGCTTCCGGTGGTGGCCGCAGCCGATGTCGCCGCGCAGTATCCCCAATTGTCCGCGCAGCGCTGGGCGCAGGCGGCCCGTGACGGCCTGGAAACATTGTTCGCCAAACGTTTCGCGCCGGTCGTGGCCGTCATGGCTATGGCGGCGACTTTGGCAGCCGCGATTTTCATGTCCGGCCCGGCGATCGCTCCAAGCGCCAAGACATCGGCGGATGGCGCCATCGCCTTCGCCCGCACCCACGGCCTGACCGCCCGCAACGTCCTCAACTCCTACGATCTGGGCGGCACGCTGATTTTCAACGGAATCAAGACCTTCATCGACGGACGGACCGATCAGCTTTTCCTCGGCGGCTTCATGAAGCATGATTCGGACGCCGGATTGAGCTCCGGCGAACCGCTCCTCATTGAGGAGATCAACAAATATGACATTGGCTGGGCGCTTCTCGTCAAGAATGATACGCGCGTTCCGTTCTTCGACGAACTGCCCGGTTGGAGCCGCGTCTATGCCGACGCCGAAACGATCGTCTACGCGCGCGAAAAATAGCCGCGGCGTGCATCCGTCAGGCCTGCGCAACCCCTATCCGGGCCGGGGGGCATCCTTGACACGATAGCGACGAGCGCCGCATGTGCCCGCTGCAATGAACGTCGGTGCTTTCTCCATGCCGCTGAAGATCGCCATCCAGATGGATCATGTCTCGACGGTGTCGATCGCCGGCGACACCACGTTCGCGCTCGCACTTGAAGCGCAGCGCCGCGGCCACGATCTCCACCACTATACCCCGGCCCGCTTGTCGCTGGCCGACGGCAAGGTTTTCGCCCGGGTCGAGGCCATGACGGTGCGCGATGTCAAGGGCGACCACTTCACCCTGGGCGAGCAGGTCCGCACCGATCTGTCGGAGATGGACGTGGTGCTGTTGCGCCAGGATCCGCCCTTCGACATGAACTACATCACCACCACGCATATCCTGGAGCGAATCCATCCCAACACTTTGGTTGTCAACGATCCGACATGGGTCCGCAACAGCCCGGAAAAGATCTTCGTCACCGAATTCGCCGACCTGATGCCCGAGACGCTGATCACGCGCGACCCCCTCGATGTCGCCGCGTTCCGCAAGGCGCATGGCGACATCATCGTCAAGCCGCTCTACGGCAATGGCGGCGCCGGCATCTTCCACATGCTGGAAGCCGACCGCAACCTCGCCTCGCTGCTCGAGATGTTCAGCCAGATGTTCCGTGAGCCGTTCATCGTCCAGCGTTACCTCAAGGATGTGCGCAACGGCGACAAACGCATCATCCTGATCGACGGCGAACCGGTCGGCGCGATCAACCGCGTGCCCGCCGAACACGATTCGCGCTCCAACATGCATGTCGGCGGCCGCGCCGAAAGGACGGAACTTACGGCGCGCGAACGCGAGATCTGCGCGCGCATCGGGCCGGCGCTGAAAGCGCGCGGGTTCATTCTCGTCGGCATCGACGTGATCGGCGACTACATGACCGAAATCAACGTGACCTCGCCGACCGGCGTGCGCGAGGTCAAGCGCTTCGGCGGCGCCGACATCGCAAGCCTGTTCTGGGACGCAGTGGAGTCGAAGCGGGCCTGAATCCGCCAACCACGCCCAATTTGTTCTTGAATTGTTCTTGCGCCATCAAAAATTCCATGCTTGATTGCTGACCTTGCGGGAGGATTGGTACTCTCCCGCGCGATCCGGAGCAAAGTATGGTATCGCGCGTTCGCACGGTGGCGTTTCAGGGCATCGAGGCTGTCCCGATCGACGTCCAGGTGATGATCGCGCCCGGAAAGCCCAACATCCATATCGTCGGTCTTGCCGACAAGGCGGTCGCCGAAAGCCGGGAGCGCGTCCAGGCGGCGCTGCATGCGTCAGGCCTGTCGATGCCGGCCAAGAAGGTCACGGTGAACCTCGCGCCGGCCGATCTGCCGAAAGAGGGCAGCCACTACGACCTGCCGATCGCGCTGGGGCTGATGGCGGGTCTCGGCGCGATCCCGGGCGATGCGCTGGCGGGCTATGTCGTGCTCGGAGAACTGTCGCTCGACGGGACCATCGCCGCCGTCGCCGGCGTTCTGCCGGCGGCCATGGCCGCCAATGCCGAGGACAAGGGGCTGATCTGCCCGTCCGAATGCGGGCCGGAAGCCGCCTGGGCCAGCGCCGACATGGATATCCTGGCGCCGCGCAGCCTGATCGCCATCGCCAATCATTTTCGCGGCACGCAGGTCCTGTCGCGGCCCGAAGCGCGCGTCCAGGCCGCCGGCGGGCTCTTGCCGGACCTGGCCGACATCAAGGGGCAGGAATCGGCCAAGCGAGCGCTCGAAATCGCCGCGGCCGGCGGCCACAATCTGCTGATGGTCGGCCCGCCCGGCTCCGGCAAATCGATGCTCGCGCAGCGGCTGCCCTCGATCCTGCCGCCGCTTTTGCCGAAGGAATTGCTCGAAGTTTCCATGATCGCCTCGATCGCCGGCGATCTCGCCGACGGCAGGCTGAGTGACCGTCGCCCGTTCCGCGCGCCGCACCATTCCGCGTCGATGGCCGCGATGGTCGGCGGCGGCCTTCGGGTCAGGCCGGGCGAGGTCTCGCTCGCCCATCACGGCGTGCTGTTCCTCGACGAATTGCCCGAGTTCACGCCGGCGGTGCTCGATTCGCTGCGCCAGCCCATCGAGAGTGGCGAATGCATGATCGCGCGCGCCAACAGCCGCGTCACTTATCCGGCCCGGGTGCAACTGGTGGCGGCGATGAACCCGTGCAAATGCGGCATGGCCGGCGAGCCCGGCTACCGTTGCGCCCGTGGGCCGCGCTGCCTCGGCGACTATCAGGCCCGCATCTCCGGACCGCTGCTCGACCGCATCGACCTGCGCGTCGAGGTCCCCGCCGTTAAGGCGAGCGACCTGATCCGGCCGTCCAGATCCGAGGCAAGCGTCATGGTCGCGGCGCGCGTGGCGAAGGCCCGCGCCATCCAGCGCCGGCGCTTCGAGGCGCTCGGCGCGGCCTGTGCGACCAACGCGCAATGCGCCACGGCGCTGGTCGAGGAGATCGCGCGCCCGGATGCCGCCGGGCTAGGGCTCCTGCGCGACGCGAGCGAGAAAATAGGCTTTTCAGCCCGCGCCTATCACCGCGTTCTCAAGGTCGCCCGGACGCTGGCCGATCTGGATGGAAGCGAGCAGGTCGGGCGCATCCATCTTGCCGAGGCGATCTCCTACCGCGTGGCGGGAGAAAGGCTGGCGCAGGCCGCCTGACCCGTCGAATGCCGGTTATGCACGGCGCACAAGGCGACGCCGCCCAACGGACGGATCGAACCGCCATGCTCGGCTTTCCAAACTGAAGCAGGCTGTTCTTTCCGCTCGCCGCGAAACTCCGGCTTGATGAGCTTCATGTCGGGCAGTCAGCGTGAGGGTCGAGCGTTTTCGGCCTTGGCGCCTTTGCCAGCTATTCCACCGACCCGACGAGCGGCGCCACGCCCTCGCGAATGGTCACCCAGCGGCCGGTATGCTCGCTCGACTGCCGCTTGAGGAACCGGTAGCCGGTCTGGGTCCAGTCGCGCACCGCGTTGGTCAGATTGTCGAGAATCAAATCGCCCTTGCTGGTGCGGATGGTCAGGACGGCGTGGCCTTCGCCATCTGGCTTTCGCACGACCGTGATCAGCAGGTTCGAGAGCGACAAGCCGCTGTCGTTGAGCTCGCGACGCTTTTCGAGCACATAGTCTTCACAATCGCCCGCGCCTGCCGTCGGGTAGGCCCAGACCTCGTCCCGGCCGTAGAGATCGAAATCGTTCATCGGCTTGACCGCCGCGTTGACCGCGCTGTTGATGCGCTGGATCAAACCCATCAAGGCGGCCGACATAGGCTCGGGGCCGAGATCGCGGCTGCGGATCGAGCATTCGGCGGGTTTGGCCTTGCAGAATTCGTAGTGGCCGATGGGTTGCGACGTCAGGCCGCCGGTGAGCATAGGGGCCCCGGCGGAGGCCTCGCTGGCGATGAGGCCGAGGAGGAAACAAGCCAGCCCATATCCGAGACGCTTCGCGGCGCTGCGCGCCCGCGGAGAGAATTGCATCTGCCCACCCGCCTTTTGACGTTAAGAAAACGTTAAGCGAATTGCGGGGCAAGTCAATTCACGCCCTCGCGCGTTTGGCGGGATGGTTACTTTGCCGGGGGGACGCGACGAATATGCAACAGAACGCCGGGACCCGCATGCGCCACACGGTTCAGGCCTTGGCGGCGCGGATCAGACGCGGTTTGGCCGAGGCGCGCCTGGCGCGGCCGTAGCTCGCCATGAAGTCAACGATGCGCGGCGCGATCTCCGCTCGGAACCGCGACCCGTTGAACACGCCGTAATGGCCGACGGCGGGCTGCATGTAGTGCGCCCTCATCTCGTCCGGAAGACTTGAGCAGAGGTCGTGCGCGGCGCGCGTCTGGCCGAGGCCCGAGATGTCGTCGTTCTCGCCTTCAATGGTCAGGAGGGCGACGGTGCGGATCGCGGCGGGTTCCACCGGTGCGCCGCGATGCGTCATCTCGCCCTTGGGCAGCGCCTGCCTGATGAAGACCGTGTCGACCGTCTGCAGGTAGAACTCGGCCGTCATGTCCATCACCGCGAGATATTCGTCGTAGAATTCCCGATGCTTGTCGGCGCTGTCGCCATCATGCTTGACGAGGTGCTGGAAGAAGTCCTTGTGCGCCGTGATGTGGCGGTCGAGGTTCATGCTCATGAAGCCCGAGAGCTGCAGGAAGCCGGGATAGACCTCGCGCATGAAACCCGGCGCCGGCCACGGCACTTGCATGATCACATTGTCTCGGAACCAGTCCATCCCTTTTTCCTGCGCCAGGCGGTTGACCTGCGTCGGATGGCGGCGCGTATCGATGGGGCCGCCCATCAACGTCATGCTCGCCGGCGCGAACCGATCGCCGCGCGCTTCCATGATCGCCGCGGCCGCCAAGACCGGCACGGCCGGCTGGCACACCGCCATGACATGCGTGTCCGGGCCGAGTTCGTGCAGCATCTCGATGACGTAGTCGATGTAATCGTCAAGGTCGAAGCGGCCGGCCGCCAGCGGGACCATGCGGGCGTCGACCCAGTCCGTGATGTGGACATCGGCGTGCGGCAGCATCGCCTCCACCGTCCCGCGCAGCAGCGTGGCGTAATGGCCGGACATCGGCGCGACGATCAGAAGCTTGGGGTCGGCCTTGCGCCGCTGCGGCAGGTCGCGGGAAAAGTGGATCAAATCGCAGAACGGACGCGACCAGACGATGTCTTCCGAGACGGCGGCGGGCTTCCAGTCGACCGTAGTCCTGGCGATGCCGAAAGCCGGCTTGCCGTACCGCCGGGTCGTACGCTCGAACAGTTCCGCCGAAGCCGTCATCGAGCGGCCGAATTCGGTATCGGCCAAAGGGTTGAGCGGGCTCGAATAGAAATGCCTCAGCGCATCGGCGTAGGCGCGGAACGGCTGCATTGCCGCGTGGTTCATTTCATACAGCTGATAGAACATGAGCACTCCGGGCCGCGTCGCTTGCGAACGCAGGCTTATGACAGCTCAATGACGTTAACGAAGTTTTGTTGCGGCGCAATAGATCAAGCTGTCGGCACAGGATTCCTACGGCTGACCTGATGCTGTCAGAGCCCCTCGACCAGCACGATCTCGCCGGACGCGCAGGCCTGCCGTATCGTCTTGGCCGCCTGATATTCAGGTGAATGATAGCATTGGCTGGCCAGTTCAAGAGTCTCGAACTCGATCACCACGTTGCGCCCCCGGCAATCGCCCTCGGCGCATTCCTGCGCTCCGCCACGCGCCAGGACGCGCGCCCCGAAGCGCTCGAAGGCGGGCCGCGCCGCCGCGACGTAATCCCTGTAGCGCTCGGGATCGGCGACATCGATGCGCGCGATCCAATAGCCCTTCGTCATCTCTCGTCCACCCTTCGGGCCGTGGCCATTTCGTCGAGAATGGCGAGCGCGGCCGCCCGCCGGTCGGCGGCGGCCACGATCGGACGCGCCACGACGAGATGGCTGGCGCCGGCCGTCAGAGCCGCCGCCGGACTCATGACGCGCTTCTGGTCGCCATGTTCAGCGCCGGCGGGACGGATGCCTGGGGTTACCACCGCCATGTCCTCGCCGACGATGCGCCGCACCGAGGCGGCTTCGCCGGGCGCGCACACGATGCCGCCCATGCCGGCCGCTCGCGCCTGGTTGGCGCGGTGCAGGACCAGAGCCTGCGGGTCCTGGTGGTATCCGGCCTCGAGCAGATCGCGTTCATCCATCGAGGTCAGCACCGTGACGCCGAGCAGGCAGAGCGGCGAACCGCGCGCGGCTTCCACGGCGGCCGCCATGACCTTCGGATAGGCATGCAGCGTCAGCATCGTCACGCCCATCGCCGCGATCGACTCGACGCCCCTGGCGACGGTGTTGTCGATGTCGAGCAGCTTCATGTCGAGAAAAACCCGCTTGCCATCTTCGACGAGTTCGCGAGCCAGGCCAAGCCCACCGGCGAAAGCGAGCTGGTAGCCGATTTTGTAGAAGTCGGCGATACCGTCGAGTTCCCGAACGACGGTGGACGCCATGGCGACGGTAGGAACGTCGAGGCCGACGATCAGCCTTTGCGACGCGCCTTGCGCCATCATGCGTCGCTCCGCAATGAAAGGGTCTTGGCCCGCTCCACCAGCGCGATCGCGACCGATTCCATCTGGTGGCGCAGGCGTTCGTCCCCAAACTCGCCGTTTTCGTCGAAAGCGCCGGCGGCATGCGCGACCGAACATTGCGGCGTGACGATTTCCGCGCCGCAATTCATCAGCACCGCGCGCAGATGATAAAGCCCGCGCGCGCCGGCAAACGCGCCATCGGACGAGGAACAGAGACCGATCGCCTTGCCGCCGAACGGCTTGACCGCGCGCCCCGCGACCCTGCGGACGCGGCTGACCCAATCGATCGCGTTCTTCAGGAGCGGCGGGATGGAGGCGTTGTATTCCGGACTGGCGATGAGCAGCCCGTCATGCGCCATGATCTGGCGCGCCAGTTTCACCGCATTGTCCGGAACGCCGTTCTCCGCTTCGAGGCCCTGGTCCATGAGCGGAAGCGGATAGTCGCCAAGGGATAGTCGCGTCACCTCCGCCCCCTGCAGCGCAAGCGCCTTCATGGCGGCGTCGGCGGTCTTGCCGCTGAATGCGCCGACCCTGATGGAGCCGGCGAACACCAGGATGCGGGCGGTCAGCAGGGGTCTGTTCCTCTCCAGCGCTTTCCGGCGGCCCGCGCGGGTGACCTAATTGATCTTGCCGCGACGATAGACCCAAAGCTGCGTCGGCGGAATGTTGCGGATGACGAAATCGAAGTGGCGCACCTCATAGGTCCCGAGGCCCGGCGGAATCGGCGAGCGCGGACCGTAGGTCAGTTGGATGACCGGACGCCCTCCCGGAATTCGCTCGAGCAGCTGCTCGATATAGGCGACGCGCTTGGCGACCGGGAAATTCAGGAGGGGGATCCCTGAGACGACGCAATCGAACAGCGCCGGGGCATCCGGTTCGAGCGTCGCGTCGAGATCGAACGCGTCGCCCTCGACCACGTTCACGGCCGGAAACTGGCGTCTCAGATGCCTGACGAACTCGTGAGAATATTCGACGACATGGAGTTTGCCGGCCGGGACGCCGCGCGAGAGGAGGGCGCGCGTGATCACCCCGGTGCCCGGACCGATTTCCAGCACCGGCAGGCCGGAGGTAAGATCGACGATCGAGGCCATGCGTCTTGCGGTGACGGAACTGGTCGGGACGATCGATCCGACGGATTTCGGCTTGTGCATCCAGCCGCGGAAGAATTTCAACTCGTCATCGAAACGATCGGCTATCGCCTTGCGTATCCCTGCGCCGCGCCGCATGATTTCGCTCCTGACCGTTCCGCGAGGACAACTACCATCATGCCCGGGCGAGACAAGGGCGCCGAACCGGCAAAGTCCGGGGGATGTCATGTTTCCCCGAAGGATTCGAAGAAATCCTTCATCCGCGAAAAGAAGCCGCTCGATTGCGGCGAATTTTCCTTCGAGGAGAGCTTTTCGAACTCCTCCAGCAACTCGCGTTGCTTGCGGCTCAAATTCTGCGGGGTCTCGACCGCTGTCTGGATATAGAGATCGCCGAGCGTCGGCTGCCGCAGCACCGGCATGCCCTTGCCCTTGAGTCGGAACTGCCTGCCGTTCTGCGTTCCCTCCGGAACCTTGACGCGCGTCTGCGAGCCGTCGAGCGTCGCCACCTCGAAGGATCCGCCGAGCGCCGCAATGATCATCGAGATCGGCACCTTGCAATAGAGGTCGGCGCCGTCGCGCTGGAAGAACTCATGCGGCTTGACCGACAGGAAGATATAGAGGTCGCCTTGCGGCCCGCCGCGCGACCCGGCCTCGCCCTCGTTGGCGAGCCGGATGCGGGTGCCGTCCTCAATGCCGGCCGGGATGTTCACCGAAAGCGAGCGCTCCTCGGTCACGCGGCCCTGGCCCGCGCATTTCGGGCAGGGGTCCTTGATTGTCTGGCCCCTGCCCTGGCATTGCGGGCAGGTGCGCTCGATCGAGAAGAAGCCCTGAGCGGCGCGCACGCGGCCAGACCCGGAACACATCGAACAGGTCACCGGCTGCGTTCCGGGTCTGGCGCCGGAGCCCGAGCACTCGGTGCAGACGATGGACGTCGGCACGCGGATTTGCGCGGTCTTGCCTGCGAACGCCTCCTCGAGCAGGATTTCCATGTTGTAGCGCAGATCGGCGCCACGTTCGCGCCCGCCCGACGATCGGCGCTGCCGCCCGCCGCCCATCATCTCGCCGAAGATGTCCTCGAAGATGTCCGTGAACCCGCCGGCGGCAAATCCGCCCGCCTGCTGCGCACCCTGGCCATGTTCGAACGCCGCATGGCCGAAACGGTCGTAGGCCGCGCGCTTCTGCGGATCCTTGAGGATGTCGTAGGCCTCTCCGATTTCCTTGAACTTGCGTTCGCTGGCGGCGTCGCCCGGATTGCGGTCGGGGTGGTGCTGCATGGCGAGCTTGCGATAAGCCACCTTCAGTTCCTTCTCGTCCGCCGTCTTGGCGACGCCGAGCATTTCGTAGAAATCAGCTTTCATTGCGTCACTCGGTTAGATTGAGTCAGCCTCAATTTCTCAATCTGCTGAACAGCATCACGAACATTGCGGACCCCAACAAATGCTAGTTTAGTCACGCTTGTACCTTCGGCGTCTTGAGCCGTCTCACGTCGGAAAGTTACCGACCCATAGCCGTTGCCCCGCTCGTTCCACTCAACGGCGTTTATGCCGCTCAGGCGTGAAAGTCGGCATGCCTATCCAACGAACGACTTCTCCCGGTTGCAATGCCGTCTGGACCGCATTGTCAGGAGCCCAAATCACGAACACACCGCCCTCTACGTCAGAAGCCCGACCATCACAGGTCGAGCTTCTGGCCGTCGCATTTCCAAAGTTTAAGCGCTCTTCTTCTTGTCGTCGTCGAGCTCTTCGAAGTCGGCATCGACCACGTCCGAATCCTTGGCCATGTCCGCCTTGGCGTCGGCTTCCGCCGTCTCGTTCTGGGCGTTTTCGTACATCGCTTGCCCGAGCTTCATCGACATTTCGGCCAAGGTCTGCGATTTTGCCTGGATGTCGTCGGCGTCATCGCCCTCAGTGGCCGTCTTCAGCGCGGCGATGGCGTCGGCGATCGCGGTGCGGTCGGCTTCCGAGACCTTCTCGCCATACTCCTTGAGCGACTTTTCCGACGAGTGCAGCAGGCCCTCGGCCTGGTTGCGCGCCTCGACAAGCGCGCGGCGCTTCTTGTCGCTGTCGGCGTTGGCCTCGGCGTCCTTGACCATCTTCTCGATGTCGGCGTCGGACAGGCCGCCCGAGGCCTGGATGCGGATCTGATGCTCCTTGCCAGTGCCCTTGTCCTTGGCGGTGACATTGACGATGCCGTTGGCGTCGATGTCGAACGAGACCTCGATCTGCGGCACGCCGCGCGGCGCCGGCGGGATGCCGACGAGGTCGAACTGGCCGAGCGCCTTGTTGTCGGCCGCCATCTCGCGCTCGCCCTGGAAGACGCGGATGGTGACCGCGCCCTGGTTGTCCTCGGCGGTCGAGAAGGTCTGGCTCTTCTTGGTCGGGATCGTCGTATTGCGCTCGATGAGCCGCGTGAACACGCCGCCCAGCGTCTCGATGCCGAGCGACAGCGGCGTCACGTCGAGCAGCAGCACGTCCTTCACGTCGCCCTGCAGCACGCCGGCCTGGATCGCCGCGCCCAGCGCCACGACCTCGTCGGGGTTGACGCCCTTGTGCGGATCCTTGCCGAAAAACTGCTTCACGATCTCCTGGATTTTCGGCATGCGGGTCATGCCGCCGACCAGGACCACCTCGTCGATCTCGCCAGCCTTGAGGCCGGCATCCTTCAGAGCCGCCTTGAGCGGCTCGACAGTGCGCTGCACCAGATCGTCGACAAGCTGCTCGAACTTGGCGCGCGTCAGCTTCATCGTCAGGTGCTTCGGGCCGGACTGGTCGGCGGTGATGAAGGGAAGGTTGATCTCGGTCTGCGCCGAGGACGAAAGCTCGATCTTGGCCTTTTCGGCCGCCTCCTTGAGGCGCTGAAGGGCGAGCTTGTCGTTCTTCAGGTCGATGCCCTGTTCCTTCTTGAACTCCGCCGCGAGGTACTCGACGAGGCGCATGTCGAAATCCTCGCCGCCAAGGAAGGTATCGCCGTTGGTCGACTTGACCTCGAAGACGCCGTCGCCGATCTCCAGTACCGAAATGTCGAAGGTGCCGCCGCCGAGGTCGTAGACCGCGATGGTCTTGCCGTCCTTCTTGTCGAGGCCGTAGGCGAGCGCCGCCGCCGTCGGCTCGTTGATGATGCGCAAGACTTCGAGGCCTGCGATCTTGCCGGCATCCTTGGTCGCCTGGCGCTGCGCGTCGTTGAAATAGGCGGGCACGGTGATGACGGCTTGGGTCACGGTTTCACCGAGATAGGCTTCCGCCGTTTCCTTCATCTTCTGCAGGATCATGGCGGAAACCTGGGAAGGGGACTGCTTCTTGCCCGAAGCCTCGACCCAGGCGTCGCCATTGTCGCCCTTGACGATCTTGTAGGGGACCAGCTTCTTGTCCTTGTCGGTCACCGGGTCGTCGTAGCGGCGGCCGATCAGGCGCTTCACGGCAAAGATCGTGTTTTCCGGGTTGGTGACGGCCTGCCGCTTGGCCGGCTGCCCGACGAGGCGCTCGCCGTCGCCGGTGAACGCGACGATCGACGGCGTCGTGCGCGCGCCTTCCGCGTTCTCGATGACCTTCGCGTCCTTGCCGTCCATGACGGCGACGCAGGAATTGGTCGTCCCCAGATCGATGCCGATAACTTTAGCCATGTCTGATCTCTCCACTGAGCAGGCTGCCAGGACCCAAACGGCATTCCGTCGGCAGCCCCTGTTTGTTCAAGAAATTTGCCGGGTCGGATTGCGATCGCAGCAGGCCCGGCGGTTGTGGCGCGTATATAAGAAAGGGCTTTTGGGCGCGCAAGCAGCACACTACCCACTTCACCGGGACAATAGATGAAAAGCGACCGTCCCGCGCCCGTTGTTCGCCAACCCCGTCTCCGCGTCAGACCGCTTCCCACCCATCAGTGTCGCCAGCCCTGAAGATCGCGTCGATGACCTTCTGGTTCTTGACGGAATCCTCCAGCGTGAAGACGCGGTCTCCGCCGCCTTGCGCCGCCCGCGCGAAGGCTTCCGCCTGGAGGCGGTACTGGTTTACGCCGGGAAAGCGGAACACGGTCGCCTCGGTGTGGTCCTGATTGTGGAGTTCGATGCGGTGATGGTCGTAGAGGCCGGCGTTGAAGCCGGCATGCACCTCGATGAAGCCGGTCTCGCCGTGAAACACCATGAGCTGTCGCGCGGCCATCTGCGTCGAGAGGTAGAACGACAGTTCGAAATCGCCGAAATCGGCCCGCGTCGAGGAATAGATGTCGGTGCCGAACGTCTCGTCGCGCTCGACCGTGGCGCTGACACGCACGGGCTCCTTGCCGGTGACGAAGCGCGTCGAGACGGTGGGATAGACGCCGATGTCGGGCAGCGCGCCGCCGCCGAGCGAGATCTGGTTGCGCATGTTGCTGGGATCGACGTTGAAATAGGAGAAGGCGCCCTGCACATGCCGCAGCCGGCCGATCGCGCCGCTGGCCACGAGGTCGCGCACCTTGATCCATTGCGGGTGGTAGACGACCATGAAGGCCTCGCAGATCAGCACGTGATTGCGGTCGCGCGCGGCGATCACCTCGGCGATGTCGTGGGCCTTCAGCGCCAGCGGCTTTTCGACCAGCACATGCTTGCCGGCGTCCGCGGCCTTGACTGCCCACTCGACATGCTGCGAGGTCGGCAGCGGAATATAGACGCCGTCGACCGTTTCGGAGGCGAGCAGCGCCTCGTAGGATCCGAAGGCGTGCGTCGCCCCCAAACGATCCGCCAACGCACGGGCTTTGGTTTCGTCGCGGCTGGCGACGGCCGCCAGCACCCCGTTGTCGGCCTCGACGATGGCCGGCAACACCTGTTCTCGGCCGATCTTGGCCGTCGATAGAACACCCCAGCGAAACATCGATTTCCTCCCCGCCCGCGTCCGGATTCCGGACTTGATTTGCCCGATTGCTCATAGCACAGCGTCGCGACGGGGCAACGCGGGCGATGAAAATCGGCGTTCGTTCGATGCCGCTCCTGTTCCCGCTGTTCGGTGGCGCGCACAGCCGTCCGGATGCCATGACCCCTCGCACCGCGCGGGACAAGCCATGCCGATCGCACCGATGGCCGCCCTTCGTAGGAGTTTGCCGACTAACCAAAGACATTGCATACCGCGTTCTGCTATGAGATCGCCCTTGGGTCGGCCACGCCGAGGCGATGGAGTCGATTCGGAACGTGCCTGGGACGCAGCGTGCTCAAGGAAAAGAAGATTGTCAGGCGCGCGCGCAGGGGCGAGGTCATTCGCCAGGTGGCCGCAGTCCCCTTTCGCCATGCAGCCGACGGCGGCGTCGAAGTGCTTCTGGTCACCTCTGGCGCGACGCGGCGCTTCATCGTTCCCAAAGGCTGGCCGATGAAGGGCAGGAGCGGCAAGCGGGCCGCCATGATCGAAGCTGGCGAGGAGGCGGGCGTCGCTGGCTCCATCCTTCGCGATCCACTCGGCGAGTATTCCTACTGGAAACGCCTTTCGAGGCAGTTCGTCCGGGTCCAGGTCAAGGTCTATCTGCTTGAAGTCGCCCGCGAGCTGCCCGAATGGAAGGAATCGGCGCGCCGCCGGCGCGCCTGGCTTTCGCCCGACCAGGCGGCGCAACTGATCGACGAAACCCAGCTTGCGATGCTGGTCGCCACCCTGTCGGCGTGGGTGTCGCGACCGCCTTCGCCAATGCCTGCCGCCACCCTGCCATAGACGCGGGCCGCTCCGGCGCGATCGGCGACGGACCTTGGGATGCAGTCGACACATCCCGCTTAAGCGAATAGTCATAGGCTGTGATATGGAGCCTCGACTGCCGGAGCGGCGGCGCGTTCAAAAATGGGGAATTTCGGATGGGCAAGCGGATTCTTTTCACCGGCGGCAGCGGCAAGGCCGGCAGGCACGTCGTGCAATATCTGCTCGACCAGGGCCACACGATCCTCAACGTGGATACCAAGGCGCTTCACAATCCGCGGGTGCGCACGCTGATCGCCGACATCACCGACAGCGGCCAGGTCTTCAACGCCATGACCAGCTACAGCGGGCTGCACGAGTTCGACCCGTCGCTGCGTCCCCAGCCGTTCGACGCCGTGGTGCATTTCGCGGCCATCCCGCGCATCATGATGGCGCCGGACAACGAGGTCTTTCGGATCAATGCGCTGGGCACATACAATGTCATCGAGGCCGCGGTGAAGCTCGGCATCCGCAAGATCGTGATCGCGTCGAGCGAGACCACGTATGGAGTAGTGTTTGCCAACGAGCCGCGCGACCCTCACTATTTCCCGCTCGACGAGGCCTACGATGTCGACCCGATGGACAGCTACGCGCTATCCAAGGTGGTGAACGAGCACACCGCCCGCGCCTTCGCCCAGCGCGACGGGGCCGACATCTACGCGCTGCGCATCGGCAACGTGATCGAGCCGGACGAATATGAAGCGGCCGTTCCAAAATGGCTGGCCGATCCAGCGTTCCGCAAGCGGATCGCCTGGAGCTATGTCGACGCCCGCGATCTCGGCCAGATCACCCATCTCGCCGTCGAGAAGGACGGTCTCGGCTATCAGGTCTTCAACGCGGTCAATGACGACACCTCGTCCGGCCTGCCGACGCGGGACCTGCTGCAGCGCTTCTACCCGAATGTCGAAGTGCGGGGCGAACTCGGCGAATTCGAGACGCTCCTCTCCAACCGCAAGGCGCGCGACATGCTCGGTTTCAGGCCGGAGCACGGCTGGCGGCGAGACGCGGTGGCGCACCCGTGACCGGATCGGCGCGCTTCCGGTGAAACGCGACGATCTCGAGCGGCCGATCGGCGACAGCGTCCACCTGTCGCTCGCCCATGAGATCGGCCTCAGGATCGTGCGTGGCGACTATCCGCCCGGAACGATCCTGCCCAACGAGATCAAGTGGTCGGAAACGTTCGGCGTCAGCCGCTCGGCGGTGCGCGAGGCGATCAAGATGCTGATGGCCAAGAGCCTGCTCGCCTCGCGGCCGAAGATCGGCAGCCGCGTCGAGCCGAAGGAGCGCTGGAACCTGCTCGACCGCGACGTTCTCGCCTGGTACGCCGCCTCGCCGGACCGCGAGGCGTTCCTGCGCACCGTTCAGGAATTCCGCCACATCATCGAGCCCGAGGCCACCGCATTCGCCGCGATGCGCCGCAGCGAGACGCAAATGGCCGAGATCAGCCTCGCCTGTGTTCAGATGGGGCAGGCCGCAAGCTTGCGGGAGCGCACGGAGGCCGACACGCGCTTCCACCTGGCGATTCTTCGCGCTTCGGGCAACGACCTGCTGGTGCCGCTTGGCGTACTGATCGAATCGGCCCTGAAAAACCTGTTCGTGTTCATCACCCGCGCGGAAGACGACCTGCAAAAGGTCCAGGCTCTGCACGACGCGATCGAGCGCGCGATTCGCCTGCGCCGTCCCGACGCCGCGCGTTCGGCGGTCCGCAAGCTTCTCGCCAACACCGACGAAATCATCGCCAGAGGCGGCGTTTGAGCGGCGACGCGACGCCTCCGGCGCCTACTTCTCCAGCAGACCCTTCGACATCGCGTCCTTCAACGGCTTGACGATATAGTCGAAAAGTGTCCGCTCGCCGCTGGCGATGATGACTTCCGAGGGCATGCCGGGCACCAGCCTGCCACGCATCATGTCGGGGATGTCCTTGTCGCTGACGCTGACGCGGGCGATGTAGTAGGGCTCGATTTGCGGATTGTCGGGCTGGATGACATCCTGCGACAGCACCTGCACGGTGCCGAACACCACCGGCGTGGCGCGGCTCGCGAACGCGGGGAAGCGAACCTCGGCGGGCCCGCCGACGGCCACGTTGTCGATGTCGAGCGGCCGCACATGTGCGTTGACGATCAAATCGTCGTCCAGCGGAATGATCTCCATGATCGGCTCGGCCGGTCGCACCACTCCCGAACGCGTATGGACCTTGATGTCCTGCACCATGCCGCGGACCGGCGCCCGGATGACGCTGCGCTCCACGACGTCCTGCGCCTGCTTGGCGCGCTCGCCGATCTCGCTCACCTGGTCGCGAATGTCGCGCAGTTCGGTGCTCGCGCGCTCGACGAATTCCTGCGCCAGCTGCAAAATCTGCAGCTTGGTTTCCGCGATCGTCTGGCCGGCCTTGGCGGAATCGGCAAGGACGCGTCCGAGGTTGCCTTCGAGGTCCATCTGCGCGCGCATCAGCTGCGCCACCTGGTTGACGGAGACGTAGCCGCTCTTCTCGCCCTCCTGCATGCGCTTGATTTGCTCCGCCATCGAATCGCGCTGGTCGGACAGCGACTTGCGCTGCGAATCCAGCCCGCCGACCACCTGTTCGAGTTGCGAGATGCGTGCGTTGAGAATGCTGACCTGCCCGTCCTTGGTCGCCTTCCGGTCGCGGAAGAGGGTGCGCTGCAGCTTGATAGAGAGCGGCTCCTCCGCGCCAGGCGCGGGCAGGACCTCGGGCGGGAAGTCGACCGAGTCGGCATCGATGCTTTCTGCCTGCAGGCGCGCCTCGGTCGCCTTCAGCAGTCCCAGGCGCGCGGTCAAAACCATAAGGTTGCCCTCGGACTGCTTCTTGTCCAGCCGCACCAGAACGTCGCCCGCCTCGACGATATCGCCTTCCTGGACGTCGATTTCGGCAACGATCCCGCCTTCGAGGTGCTGGATGACCTTACGATTGCTGAACACGGCGACCGTTCCGTGCGCGACGACGCCGCTGGCCAGCGGCGCGGTCGCGGCCCATGTCCCAAACACGCCGAAGGCAAGCAGGATGGTCGTGTAGCCGACCATCACATACGGCGTCGGCGAGAAACTCTTGGCGGCGTTTTCAGTTTCGGTCGCCATGGCGATGATCCATCAAGACGTGTGCGGTTGCTCGTGTCGGTGCGTCTGCGCCGCCGTTTCGGCGGTGTCTAGTTGACCGCCATGCGCGAGCGGGCGGCCGCCGCTTCCTCGCCTTGCGGCAGCGGCGCCACGACCTTGGGCTGAAGCACCTCGCGGGTCGGCCCGAAGGCGCGCATCCGCCCGTCCGCCAGGATCAGCGACTTGTCGCTGAGCGAAAGCAGGCCGATCTTGTGGCTGACGAAGATGACGGTGCGCTGGCGTTCGCGCAGGTCCTTCAACGCCCGCAGCAGCGCCTCCTCGCCTTCCATGTCGAGATTGGCGTTCGGCTCGTCGAGGATGATCACCGCCGGATCGCCGAACAGCGCACGCGCCAGGCCGATGCGCTGCCGCTGGCCGCCCGAGAGTTGTCGCCCGGAGATGCCGATCTGCGTCTCGTAGCCGTCGGGCAGGTTCTGGATGACCTCATGCACGCCGGCGCGCCGCGCCGCCAGGATGACCTCATCCGAGTCCACCGGCTTGAAGCGGGCGATATTCTCGGCGATCGTCCCTGCGAAGAGTTCGACGGTCTGCGGCAGGTAGCCGACATAGTCGCCGAGTTCGTCGCGGTTCCAGTGCTGCAATTCGGAGCCGTCGAGCCGGACCGCGCCTTGCATCGGCGTCCAGACGCCAACCAGCGCCCGGACCAGCGTCGATTTGCCGGCGCCGCTGGGGCCTACCAGGGCCATGGTCTCGCCGGCCTGCAACGCGAAGGTCACGCCGCTGATGATCGGCGTGCGCGCGCCGGGCGGGCCGACGACGATCTGTTCGGCGGCGAACTCGCCCTGGGGCCGCGGCAGGCGCGTGCGCTCCTCTTCGTTCGGGATGCGGTTGAAAAGGTCGCGCAGCCGGCCATAGGCCTGGCGCGCGCCGACGAATTGCTTCCATTGGCCGACCACCTGGTCGACCGGCGACAGCGCCCGGCCCATCATGATCGAGGCTGCGATCATGACTCCCGGCGTTATGGCGTTTTCCAGCACGAGGTAGGCGCCGAGGCCGAGGATGAAGGTCTGGAGCACCATCCGGAAGAATTTGGACGCCGACACCAGCACGCCCGCGCGATCGCTGGCCGTCGCTTGTAGTTCCAGCGTCGTGCGGTGCATGGCCGCCCAGCGGCTTCGCAGGGTTCGCTCCATCCCCAGCGCGCGAATGACCTCGACGTTCTGCAGGGTGGTGTTGGCGAAGTGTTGCGCGGACTGCGAACTGGAACTCGCCTGGTTGAGGGTTTTCTTGGTTGCGAATTCGTTCAGGATCGTCAGCGTGAAGATGATGGCCGCCCCGCCCGTGGCGAGCCAGCCGATATAGGGATGGAAGACGAAACAGACGGCGAGGAAGATCGGCATCCACGGCAGATCGCAGAGCGCGATCAGGCCCGAACCCGTCAGGAATTCGCGCAGCCGGTCGATGTCGGACAGCGCGAATTCCGATTTGGCGCCCGGTTGCGCCAGCGATGCGCCGACGACCCGGGAGAACAGCGGTCCTGAAAGCACGTTGTCGAAGCGCAGGCCCGCGCGCACCAGCACCCGCGACCTCACCCATTCCAGAATGGCGTAGACGGCCAGCATCGACACGGCGAGGCCGGTGAGCAGGAGCAGGGTCGTTTCGCTGCGGCTCTGCAGGACGCGGTCGTACACTTGCAGCATGTACAGCGGGCCGACGAACATCAGCGCGTTGATCGCCGCGCTGAACAGGATAACCGAGCCGAGGATGGCGCGGTAGGTTCCGAGCGCGTCACCGAACGTATTCTTTGGCGTCATCGGCGAACCTGCGAGAAGGAATGTCTGACCCGAAGCCGATAGTCGGCCTGTGAAGGATAGACCGAGTCTTTCGGCCCTTGTGGTGCAGGCCTTATAGTATGCGGCACAGGTCTTAACAATAGAGGCGGCGCGTCCTGCATTTCATGGGGCGGGCCGACATGCCCGCGAGCCCCGAGGTTTCATTCAGCAACTGCAGGCGGAGCCCTCGCCGCCGAAATTCCTTGCCGCGAAGCGCAGCGCATCGCTGTAGCTGGTGTAGCTCGTGAACTGGCAGACGTTGGAGCCGCGCCGCACCTTCATCTGCTCCAGGTCCCACATCGACACCTCGATCTTGTCGTCGGCGCAATAGACCGTGTAGCGCTGGGCTTCGAGCGCGAGCGCGGGGCCCGTGGTCTCGATCGACAAGACCTGTGTCCCGGCGACGCACAAGACCGGCCATAAAGCCGGCAGGTTCGACAGGCGCATGGAAACCTCCCCTCTGGTTGATTGACCATGCGTAAACGCTTGCGGCAATTTTGTGGAGAAGGTCTTGGTTCAAAGCGAGGTTCTAAACATTCTCCGGCAGGTAGATGTCGAACGGCAGGAAGGTTTGCGATGGGGCGGCGGCATCGCCTGCCCGCACGGTCTGCGCCATCAGCGCGACGAGTTCGCGGCAGAGCGGCGCGAGCGGCGTCGCGATCACCATCGTCAGAAGATTGGCGGCGAGGGCGGCGCGCGATTGCGGCGTGATCTCGTTGCAGATCGTCACCGGCCGCCGCGCTGGATCCATGTGTTCCAGGGCCGAGATCGCGCCCTCCATGCCGCCGCCGGCGACATAGCAGCCGACCAGATCGTCATGCTGCGCCGAAAGGGCAAGCAGCGTGTCATGCGTCAATTGCGGCGTCTCCAGGTTGACCGCCGTGTCCAGCACGGTAAAATCCGGAAACGCCTCGCGGAAAAAGGCGCGAAACCCCATCTCGCGCAATTCGTGGCCGTGGAAGCGGTGCGACCCGACGAACAGCGCGACCTTGCCGGGCCTTTTCGCGCAACGCGCGATCATCCAGGCGGCCGTGCGTCCCACCTTGCCATTGTGGACGCCGACATAGCCCTGCCGCACCCCGGCCGCGAAATCCGACAGCAGCGAGAATACCGGCACGCCCTCCTTCTTCAGGCGCTCCACCGCGGCGGTCAGGGTGGGGTGCTCCGGCGCCACGATGGCCACCGCCGCGCTTCTTTTCGCCAGCGATTCGAGCTTGGCGATGATCTCGTCCTGCGCCTGCGAGGAAACCATGTCGATGATCGCCACGCCGCGCAAATCCGTTCTTTCCGTTACGCTGCGTTCGATGTCGCGCGCGAATTTGCCGTAGAATTGCTGGCTGGTCTCGAGCAACAGGAAACCCAGCCTGATCTCGGGCAGATCCTCGCGGATGCGCTGCCCGATGAGGCCCGCCGCGTGAAAGCCGATGCGGCCCGCCGCTTCGTGGACCCGGCTGGCGGTCGATGCGCGGACCGGCAGGCGCTTGTTGAGCACCCGGTCCACCGTCGCCACGCTGACGCCGGACGCTTTCGCGAGCTGTTCGATGGTTGGTCTGCTTGCCATGTCGATCGTCCGGGCGGTTGCCGTCATTCAACCATGGCAGAAAATGATAGAAATGATAGAAAAAATTGCAAATGCTTGAGAGACTGTGCTGAAACCGCTATACGGGCATCTGCAGGGTCCATGCACCTGCAACCATGCGACTGGGAGGTCACCATGACGATTGCCGCTGTCGAAACCTTCGGCGCAGCCCGGCGCGACTACAGCCTGGTGGGGTCGAGCACCCGCTCGGCGGTCGAAACCGGACTGGCCTCCGCCGAATGGTATCACACGGACGTGCCGCGCAAGCTGATGAAGGAGTTGATGCAGCGGTCCGACGATATCGCCATGCGCGACGCCATCATCTGGTTCGCGGCGATCATTCTGTCCGCCGCCGGCGGCATCGCGTTCTGGGGCGCCTGGTGGTGCGTGCCGTTCTTCTTCGTCTACGGAACGCTCTACGGATCGTCGAGCGACGCGCGCTGGCACGAGATGGGCCACGGCACCGCCTTCAAGACGCGCTGGATGAACGACGTGATCTACGAGATCGCGAGCTTCATGGTCATGCGCAATTCCGTGGTCTGGAAGTGGAGCCATGCGCGCCACCACACGGATACGATCATCGTCGGCCGCGACGCCGAGATCGCCGTGATGCGTCCGCCCGATCTGGCGCGCACGGCGGCCAATTTCTTCGGCATCTTCGATGCCTGGTACTCGATGAAGGCGCTGCTGACCAACGCGTTCGGCATCCTGACGCCGGCGGAAAAGAGCTTCGTCCCGGAGATGGAGCAGGCCAAGGCCATCCAGGTCGCGCGCATCCATATCGCGATCTATGCCGCGACGGTGATCCTGGCCGCCGCGCTCGGTTCCTGGCTTCCGCTGATGCTGATTGGCCTGCCGCGTCTGTACGGCGCCTGGCATATGGTCATGGTCGGCCTGCTGCAACATGGCGGCCTGGCCGACAACGTCACCGATCATCGGCTCAACTCGCGCACCGTCTACATGAATCCGGTCAGCCGGTTCCTCTATCTCAACATGAACTATCACGTCGAGCATCACATGTTCCCGATGGTGCCCTATCATGCGCTGCCGAAGCTGCACGACCTGATCAAGCACGACCTGCCGGCGCCAAATCCTTCGATCTGGCATGCCTACCGCGAGATGGCGCCGGTGTTTCTTCGCCAGCTTCGCAATGAGGACTATTTCCTCAAGCGCGAACTGCCGCCGACCGCGCGTCCCTACCGCGAGGAGTTTCATACGCCGGCTTCCTTGCCGGCCGCCGCCGAATAGACTGGAACCACGAGTGGACGGCCGCCGCGGCGCGTCCGACAAGATCAGGGAGCGAGGCCGTGTCGGATTGGGTTAAAGTCTGTGGAACGCATGACATCGACGAGGAGGACGTGATGCGCTTCGATCACGCCGGGCGGACCTTTGCGGTCTACCGCTCGCCCGACGACGAGTTCTTCGCCACCGACGGCCTCTGCACGCATGAGAAGGTTCATCTCGCCGACGGGCTTGTGATGGACGACATCATCGAATGCCCCAAGCACAATGGCCGCTTCAACTATAAAACGGGCGCCGCCAAGGGCGCTCCCGTCTGTGTCAACCTGAGGACCTATGCGGTGAAGGTCGACGCAGGCAAGGTGATGATCGAGATCGTCTGAACGTTTCGATCGTGCGGAGGGGGACAATGTCGGACGTTGGAATGGTCATCGTCGGCGCGGGCGAATGTGGAGCGCGGGCCGCGCTCGCGCTGCGCGAGGAGGGCTATGCGGGTCCGGTCACGCTGATCGGCGCCGAACTCCATCTGCCCTACGAGCGTCCGCCGCTGTCCAAAGATGCGATGACCGGAGAAGACCCGCCTCTGCCGAAGACGATCGCCAGCGAAGATCGCCTGGCCGAGGCGGGCGTCAAGCATCTCGCCTCAGTCCAGGTCACCGCGATCGACCCCGTCGGCAAGGCTCTCAAATTGGACATCGGCGGGGACATACGGTTCGAACGGCTTCTCCTGGCCACGGGGGCCGTCCCGCGCGCGCTGCCGCTCGCCAGGGACAGCCGGCGCTGCGTCACCCTGCGCACCTTCGACGACGCGCTCGCCATCCGCGCGCATCTGCGCGCGCGGTCGCGGGTGGCGATCGTCGGCGGCGGCTTCATCGGGCTGGAACTCGCCGCCGCCGCGCGCAGGCTCGGCTGCGCCGTCACCGTCGTCGAGGCGCAGCCGCGCATCCTGATGCGCGGCGTTCCCGCCGAAATCGCCGCCGTCATCCATGACCGCCATGTCGCGGAGGGCGTCACGATTTTATGCGGACGGGGCATCGCCTCCATTGCCGACATGCCGGAAGGCGTCGCGATCGGGCTGGCGGACGGCGAAACGGTCGAGGCCGACTTCGCCGTGATCGGCATCGGCTCCGTCCCCAACACCGGACTCGCCGAATCGGCCGGCTTGGCCATCGCCAACGGCGTCGCGGTCGACGAGACCTTGCGCACGCAGGATCCTGATATCTTCGCGGCCGGCGATTGCTGTTCGTTTCCGCTGGCGATCTACGGCGGACGGCGTGTGCGCCTCGAAGCCTGGCGCAACGCGCAGGAACAGGGGACGCTCGCGGCCCGGAACATGCTGGGCTCCGGCCTCGCGCACGTCGCGGTGCCGTGGTTCTGGTCCGATCAGTACGATCTCGGCCTGCAGATCTCCGGTCTTGCCGACGAAGCCACGCAAACCGTGCGCCGCGATGCCGGCGACGGCGCGTTCATCCTGTTCCATCTGGCGGCCGACGGCCGGCTGGTCGCCGCAAGCGGCATCGGGCCCGGCAACGTGGTGGCCAGGGACATAAGGCTGGCCGAGAAGCTGATTGCCGGGCGCGCCTGCCCGCCGCGTGAGAAACTGGCGGCGCCCGGGACGAAGCTGAAAACATTGCTCGCGGCCTGACCGCGCCACCTGAGGGATAAACAGATGAGCCGCAAACGGCCGACCGTTGCCGATCTCCGCGCCATGAAGGGCAAGCGTCAGCTGACCATGCTGCGGGTCACGACGCTCGACGAGGCGGAAGCCGCCGAGAAGGCCGGAATCGATATCGTCTCGGTGACGCCGCAGCTCGTCCTCGATCCGCGCTATCGCGAAGTCGCGCCGAGCCTGTTCTCGATGCCGGGAGAGAATTTCTACGAGATCGGCACGGCGGACGATTTCGTCCGCTGGGCCTTCGGGATGATCAAGGGCGGGGCCGACGCCGTCTATTGCAGCGCGAGCTACGCGACCGTCAAGCGCATGGCCGACGAGGCCGTCCCCGTCATCGGCCATGTCGGGCTGATCCCATCGCGCGCCACCTGGACCGGCGGCTTCAAGGCAGTCGGCAAGACCGCCGCCGGCGCCATGGAGATCGTCGAGGCGGTCAAGGCCTACGAGGCCGCCGGCGCGATCGGCGCGGAAATCGAGGTCGTGCCGGTCGAGGTCGCGAGCGCGATCTCGCAGCGCACGTCGCTGATCCTGCTGTCGATGGGCGCGGGCGCCGGTTGCGACGCGCAATATCTGTTCGCAGAGGACATCCTCGGCGCGAACAGGGGCCATATGCCCCGGCACTCCAAGGTCTACCGCAACTTCGCCGCCGAGTACGACCGGCTGCAGCAGGAGCGCGTCGCCGCCTTTTCCGAATTCGTCGCCGACGTGAACAGCAACGCCTATCCCGAGGACAGGCATGTGGTGAAGATGGCGCCCGACGAACTCGCGGCCTTCATGGCCAAGATCGACGCCGCCTGACGCGCGCTTGAATTTCGCCGCCGGGCCTGTCAAACGCGGTCGCAGGATCATCATTTCGGGGAGGAATTCATGAGCACCGGCTTTTTCGGCGACATCGCGCCCGTCAAGTTCGAAGGGCCGGATTCCGCCAATCCGCTCGCCTATCGCTTCTACGATCCCGACGAGATCGTCATGGGCAAGCGGCTCGAGGTTCATCTGCGCTTCGCCGTCGCCTACTGGCATTCCTTCGCCTGGCCGGGCGGCGACCCGTTCGGCGGGCAGACTTTCGACCGGCCATGGTTCCCCAAGGCCGGCGCGGCCGATTCGATGGACCTCGCCAGGCTGAAGGCCGATGTGGCCTTCGAGATGTTCTCGCTCCTCGGCGCGCCCTACTACTGCTTCCACGATGCCGACGTGCGGCCCGAGGGCGCTAATTTCTCGGAGAGTGCGGCCAATCTCGACGCGATCGCCGACATCTTCGCGCAAAAGCAGCAGGAGACCGGCGTCAAGCTGCTCTGGGGCACGGCCAACCTGTTCTCCAACCGCCGCTTCATGTCGGGCGCGGCCACCAATCCCGATCCCGACGTCTTCGCCTATTCCGCGGCGACCGTGAAGAAATGCCTCGACGCGACCGCCAGGCTCGGCGGCGAGAATTATGTATTGTGGGGCGGCCGCGAGGGTTACGAGACGCTGCTCAACACCGACATCGGCCGCGAGCAGCAGCAGGCCGGCCGCTTCCTGTCGATGGTCGTCGAGTACAAGCACAAGATCGGCTACAAGGGGACCATCCTGATCGAGCCGAAGCCGCAGGAGCCGACCAAGCATCAGTACGACTACGACGTCGCGACGGTCTACGGCTTTTTGAAGCGCTTCGGGCTGGAGGACGAGGTCAGGCTCAACATCGAACAGGGCCATGCGATCCTCGCCGGCCATTCCTTCGAGCATGAACTGGCGCTCGCCGGCGCGCTCGGCGTGTTCGGCTCGATCGACATGAACCGCAACGACTACCAGTCGGGCTGGGACACCGACCAGTTTCCCAACAACGTGCCGGAAATGGCGCTCGCCTATTATCAGGTTCTGTTGGCCGGCGGCTTCACGACCGGCGGAACCAATTTCGACGCCAAGCTGCGGCGGCAGTCGCTCGATCCGCAGGATCTTTTGATCGGCCATATCGGCGGCATGGATTGCTGCGCGCGCGGCATCAAGGCGGCGGCCAGGATGATCGAGGACAAGGCGTTGTCGGGGCCGCTCGCGGAACGCTACGCCGGTTGGGAGTCCGCCGAAGGCAAGGCGATGCTGACGGGAGAACGCACGCTGGAACAGGTCGCCGCGCGCGTCGTGACGGAAAAGATCGAGCCGCAGCCGCGTTCTGGCCGTCAGGAATATCTGGAAAACGTGGTCAACCGCTACGTCTGACGGAACGGGAGCAGGGTCGGCGCGTGTCGAAAACAGTTCCGACCCTGATCGGCTTTACGGCCATCCTGACCTGGTCGTTCCTGGCCTTGCTCTCGACCGCCGCCGGGCCGATTCCGCCCTTTCAACTGGCGGCCATGGCCTTCCTGATTGGCGGTCTGGTCGGCGTATCGAGCTGGATCGCCCGGCCCGCCGCGGTCAGGTCGCTGCGCCAGCCTTGGCAGGTCTGGGCGCTCGGCGCGGCCGGTCTCGGCATCTATCATTGCGCGTATTTCTTCGCGATCCAGAATGCCCCGCCGATCGAGGCGAGCCTCATCGCCTATCTCTGGCCCTTGCTGATCGTCGTCTTCGCCGCTTTCCTCCCGGGGGAAAGGCTGAAGGGGCACCATGTCGTCGGAGTCCTGCTCGGTCTCGCCGGCGCCGTCATCGTCATCACCAGGGGCGGCAGCGTCGGGCTGGCGGAGGGTGTGAAGCCCGGTCACTTGATCGCATTGTTCTGCGCCTTCGTGTGGTCGGGCTATTCCGTGCTGTCGCGCCGCTTCGGCCAGGCCCCGACGGACGTGGTGGCCGGCTACTGCCTGATCACGGCGGCCGTCGCCTTCGGCCTCCACCTGGCGCTCGAAACGACGGTCTGGCCGCATACCCCGGTGCAATGGAGCGCTATCGCCATCCTGGGCGCCGTGCCGCTGGGCGCCGGCTTCTATGCCTGGGACTACGGCTGCAAGCACGGCGACATCATGATCCTCGGCGCGCTATCCTACGCCGCGCCGTTGTTTTCCGTGCTTGTCCTGATGATAGCGGGTTACGGCGCCTTTCACTGGTCGGTGGCGCTTGCCTGTATGCTGATTTTGATCGGCGCCGTGGTCGCCGCGAAGGACATGCTGCTGAGGCGGCCACCGCGCGACCTCACGGAGAGGGCCGCGCCAACCTGACGCGATTGGAGCCGCGTCAGTGTGGCCCGTCATTCCATCCCGGTGATCACCCGCTCGACGGCGTCTACCGTCGTGCGCTTCGGGTCGATGTCGTCGGCCACCACGGTGCCGCGCCGCATCACGACGATCCGGTCGACGACCTGAAAGACGTGGTGGATGTTGTGGGCGATGAAGATGCAGGAATGGCCGGTGTCGCGGGCATTGCGCACGAACTGCAGCACGCCCTGCGTTTCGGCGACGCCGAGATTGTTGGTCGGCTCGTCGAGGATGATCAGGTCGCTGTCGAAATGCATGGCGCGCGCGATGGCGACAGCCTGACGCTCGCCGCCCGACAGCGCTCCGATCGGCGTCGTCGGGGGGATGTTCTTGCTGATCCCGACCTGCTTGAGCAGCGCACTCGCTGTTGCGTTCATCGCGTCGTGATCCATGCGGTTCAGAAACTTCGGCGACTTGAGCGGTTCCCGGCCGAGGAAGACGTTGCGCGCGATCGACAATTGCGTGACCAGCGCCGAATCCTGGTAGATCGTCTCGATTCCGTGCGAGATCGAGTCGTTGGTGCTGCGCATCTCGACTTTCTTGTCGCGCACGAAAATGTCGCCGCCGGTCGCCCGCACCGCGCCGGACAACACCTTGATCAGCGTCGACTTGCCCGCGCCATTGTCGCCGAGCAGGCCGACGATCTCGCTGCCGCCGACGCGCAGATTGACGTTCTCCAGCGCGCGCACGCGGCCGTAGGACTTGGAGACGTTGACCATCCTGATGAGATCGCCGGCCATGGTCTACGTCCCCGCCTGGTGCCGGCGTTCGAGCCATGAATGCAGCGCCATCATGCCGAGGATGATCGCGCCGATGAAGATGTTGTAGGCCAGGCCCGGCACGCCGATCAGCACGATGCCGTTGCGCATGACGCGCAGGATCAGGATGCCGATGACCGTGCCGATGATCGTGCCGCGCCCGCCGGTCAGCGCCGTGCCGCCGATCACCACCATGGCGATGACCTCGAGTTCGTAGCCGGTGCCGCTGTTGGGATTGGCGGCGGCCGTTCGCAGCGAGGAGATGACGCCCGCGAGCGAGGCCATGATGGAAGAGAGGATGAAGAGGCCGATCTTGACGCCGTTGACGTTGACGCCTCGCGCCCGCGCCGCTTGCGGATTGCCGCCCGCCGCCTGGATCCAGTTGCCGACGCGGCTTTGCGTCAGCACGTAGCCGAGGATCAGCGCGGCGGCGATGAACCAGAACAGCGAGGCATAGATGCGAAACGGCCCGACGAAGAAATCGCCCGCGAGCAGCGTGGCGATCCAGCTTCCGGCGGCGCTCCAGGTGCGCTGCGGGAAGCCGTCGGTGATGAACAGCGCCGTGCCGCGCACGACCAGCAGCATGCCGAGCGTCACCAGGAAGGACGGGATCTTGAGCCTGGTGACGAACAGGCCGTTGACCAGGCCGATGCCTGCCGCGACCATCAAAGCGATAAGAAAGCCGACCTCGAGCGACGTGATGCCGGCGTTGAACAGCGTCCACATCAGCACCGGCGCGAAACCGAACAGCGAGCCGACGGACAGGTCGAATTCGCCGGCCGTCATCAGCAGCGTCATCGCGAGCGCGATCAGGCCGAGTTCCACCGTGAAGGCCAGGACGTTGCTGATGTTCTGCGGCGAAAGGAAATTCTGATTGAAGCCCCAGAACACCGCGATCTCGACGATCAGCAGCACGAAGGGCCCGAACTCGGGCCGCGCGATCAGGCGCTGGATGATGGTCTGATTTTGCACGTGAGACCCGGGACAGGGTTGGACAATGTCGCAGCCGCGGCAATGCCGCGCGACGGACGAAAAAAGGGTCTCGCGCCGATCGTCGCCGCGAGACCCTCGATCGCTACTTGTTCTTGCCGGACAGGATGTCGTCGTAAACCTGCGCGGTGTCTTTTTCGTACAGCGCGCCGGTGATGACGTTGAAGCCCGCCGGAACGCCGCCTGCCTCCATGGCCGCCATCGACAGCGCGACGTAGCTTGTCGCCTGCGGATCCTGCCACTGCCCGGCATTGACGTAGCCGGTCAGCACTTCCTGGGTCGTGTCGAGCGAATTGCCCCAGCCCACGACCGGGATCTCGCCCGGCTTGACGCCGGCCTGGTCCCAGACGCGCTTGACCGAACCGGTGACGAGGTCGCCGAGGCCGATCATCGCCTTGATCTTGGTGCGGTTGGCGGTGACGTAGTCGACCATCCGGTTGATCGCCTCGGCCTGGTCCAGCGTCGCCTCGGTCACCTCGTAGGTGATGCCGAGCGGCTCGAACACGCTCTTGATGCCCTCTTCTTCCTGCACGCCGTAGGTGGCGCCCGGGATTTCGACCGGCATCCAGACGAAGTCGCCCTTCTTCACCAGACCCTTGTCGACCAGGTACTGCGCCCAGCCGGCGCCGAACTTGACGTTGTCGCCGCCGACATAGGCGTCGAACGATGCCTTCGGGTCCGGCGTGTTGAAGTTGATGATCGGGATCTTGGCGTCGTTCGCCTCCTTCGCGATCTCGATCAGGCTGCCCGGATCGGGGCTGGTGGTCGTGATGCCGGCGGCCTTGGCCGAGATCGCGGCGCGGACCGCCTCCTGCTGCGAGGCCACGTCGCCATTGTGGAACGAGGTGTTGACGGTATTGCCGGTGTCGGCCTCCCACTGCTTCACGCCGGCGAGGAAATAGGTCCAGACCGGATCGGCCGGGCCGCCATGCGAAATCCAGTAGTAGGTCTTGCCCGCGGCTTGCGCCGCCGAGAATGTGGTCGCGATCGCCAGCAGCGTACCCGCCGCCAGCAGCGTCAGTTTTTTCAACATCGGAGTCCTCCCTAGAGACGCCGCCAAGTTGGCTTACCTCAAGCGCGAATGCAACCAATTCCGGAATTCGTTGTGCACAATCGGCGGAACGGAAAGGCGCGCCTTCGGCTGAGCCGATCCGCTTCTCAGGCGAGTTCGAACCGCTCCACCGCGCGCATGATGCCGCGCAACTCGGCCAGGCCCTTGAGCCGGCCGATCAGCGAATAGCCCGGATTGATCCGCGCCTTGCCGATGTCGTCGGCGAGAAGATGGCCGTGGTCGGGCCGCATCGGGATGCGCCAGTCGGCGCGGCCCTCCGCCTTGCGGCGCGCTTCCTCCTTCATCAGGGCGAGGATGACGGCCGGCATGTCGGTCGATCCTTCGAGGTGCTCGGCTTCGTGGAACGACCCGTCCGGCTCGCGCGTGACATTGCGCAGATGGGCAAAGCAGATGCGGCCGCCGAACTCCGCGATCATCGCCGGGATGTCGTTGTCGGCGCGCGTTCCATAGGAGCCGGTGCAAAAGGTCAGCCCATTGGCGGGGCTGTCGGCGGCGGCCAGGATGGAGCGGGCGTCGTCGGCCGTCGAGACGATGCGCGGCAAGCCGTAAAGGGAAAAGGGCGGATCGTCGGGATGGATGCCGAGCCGCACGCCGAGATCCTCGGCGGCCGGCGCGATACGCTCCAGGAACCATCCGAGATTGGCGCGCAGTTCGTCGGGTCCGATCTCGTCGTAATCCGTCAGCGCCTGGAGGAAGCCAGCGCGGTCGAAATGGCGCTCGGTCGCCGGCAGGCCGGCGATCAGGTTGCGCTCGATCCGGGCGATCGTCTCGGCGCTCAGCGTCGCCAGCCTGGCTTCCGCCTCCGCGGCGCGTTCCGCGCTGTAGCTTCGTTCGGCCTGCGGACGCTTCAGCACGAACAGATCGTAGGCGGCGAAATCGACGGCGTCGAAGCGAAGCGCATAGCCGGTCGTCGGCAGCTTGTGCATCAGGTCGGTGCGCGTCCAGTCCACCACCGGCATGAAATTGTAGCAGATCGTCCCGACGCCGGCCTTCGCGACGCCCCTCAGGCTTTCGATCCAGGAGGCGGCATAGCGCTCGCGCTCCGGCGCGCCGATCTTGATCGAATTGTGAACCGGGATGCTCTCGACGACCGACCATGTCAGTCCGGCTTCCTCGATGATCCGCTTGCGTTCCGCGATGTCGGCCTCGGGCCAGGGCCTTCCGTCGTAGATGTCGTGCAATGCGGTGACGATCCCGGTGGCGCCCGCCTGTCTGATGTGGTCGAGCGGCACGGGATCGTTCGGCCCGTACCAGCGCCAGCATTGTTCCATCGTCGCCGCTCCCCTCGCCGAATGCGGTGTTGGACCAGAAATGCGCCCGGATGGGAAGGGAATAAGCGCGTGTGGCGATGGCCTTCTTCGGCCCTCGGAATGACGCCAGCCCGCGCCTTTCCCGAAACCGTGGGCGGCGGCGCGGCCGGTCGCGGGCGGCGCTTCCCAATCGACGGTCGAATAGCGATTTAAGGTGTTTTGCCTCGTTGCAAACAGGCGGCAAATGCCTAATTTGGCGGCGATGACGCCGCAGGACATAACCAAACTCATTGTGCGGACCTCGATGAGGGACCGGGCCGCGTTCGATCTCCTTTACCGCCAGACCAGCGCGAAACTCTTCGGTGTATGCCTGCGTGTCTTGAACGACAGAGCGGAAGCGGAAGAGGCGCTGCAGGAAGTTTACGTCAAGGTCTGGATGAAAGCCGACAAATTCGCGGTCTCGGAACTGAGCCCCATCTCGTGGATGGTCGCGGTGGCGCGAAACCACGCCATCGACCGGATCCGGCAGAGAAAGAAGGGCTCGGTCGCCCTCGACGACGCGTTGGAGATCGCCGATTCCAGGCCAGGCCCCGAGGCAATGGCGATGGCGGCCGGCGAGAGCCAGCGGATCCATCACTGCCTCGATGAACTTGACCACGAGCGTGCGCAGGCCGTGCGCGGAGCCTATCTGACCGGCGAAAGCTATGCCGAACTCGCGGAACGCCATGGCGTGCCGCTCAACACGATGCGGACATGGCTACGCCGTAGCCTTCTGAAACTGAGGGAATGTCTTGAGCGATGAGCGTTTCGGACGCCCAACTGCCGGATGATGGGGGCGACGATCTGGTCGCGGCCGAATACGTCCTCGGCGTCCTGTCCGCGCAGGACCGGGCGGCCGTCGCGCGGCGCGTCGAGACCGAGCCCGATCTCGCGCGTCTCGTCGATCGCTGGGAAGTTGGCTTCGCGCCCATGGGCGCGGCCTATCCGAACGTCGAGCCGCCGGCTTCCGTTCGCACGGGCATCGACAGGCGACTTTTCGCAAGCGCCGCGCGGCCGGCGGCGACTGGTTCTCCGGGCCTGTGGTCGAGCCTGGCCTTCTGGCGCGGGCTGACCGGGGCAGCGGTTGCGGCGCTCGCCCTGTATATCGCGGTTCCCTACGTCGCTCGTCCCGTCGAGAGCCCGCGGATTCGACTCGTCGCCTCCCTGGCCGCCGATGGCAGCGACGTGCGCTACCTCGCGTTGTACGACCAGGGGGCCGGCGACGTCGCGCTTTCCCATGTCGCCGGCGAGCGCGCCGCCGCTCATGATTTCGAACTTTGGATGATCGAAGGCAAGAACGCGCCTGTCTCGATGGGCGTCATCCCGGTCGGCTCGTCGATCCATTTGATCGTCAACGAGGCGGCGCGCAGGAAACTTGCCGCTGGCGCCGTGCTCGCCGTGAGCATGGAGCCCGCCGGCGGTTCGCCGACCGGCAAGCCGACCGGCCCCGTGGTCGCGGCGGGCGACCTTCGCGGCATTTGATCCATCCCGGTCGCGATGATTCCGGCCCTTGCCGCGGTCCAGCACGCACAATTCTGGTGAGCCGGCTAGCAACGCCATGATGTCTTTTGACCATGAAGGCCGTCCGGCCAGATATCTTCGTGGAAGCCGTGAAACTTAAGGAGAGGCGGCGGCGTACTTCTTTGCATTCCCCTCGACATAAGAAGGGAACAACCAGGAGGTTTCATGCGCAAATTCACAGCTTCGCTGTTTGCCGGCGCGATCGCGCTTTCCACGGTCGCAACCATGGCTTACGCCGACAATCCCATGGTCGGCGGCGCAGCGATGTACGCCGACAAGAACATCGTCGAAAACGCCGTCAACTCGAAGGATCACACGACGCTCGTCGCCGCCGTCAAAGCGGCCGGTCTGGTCGAAACTTTGCAAGGCGCCGGTCCGTTCACCGTATTCGCTCCGACCAACGAGGCCTTCGCCGCATTGCCGGCCGGCACGGTCGAGACTCTTCTCAAGCCCGAGAACAAGAACCAGTTGGTCAAGATCCTGACCTGCCACGTCGTGGGCGCCAAGGCGATGGCGGCGGACGTGGCCAAGATGGTCAAGGGTGACGGCGGCGCGCATAAGGTCAAGACCGTGGGCGGCTGCGAGTTGACGCTCAAGGCCGATGGCGACAAAGTCACGGTGACCGACGAGAGCGGCGGCGTCGCCACGGTCACGATCGCCGATGTCGAGCAGTCCAACGGCGTGATCCACGTCGTCGATAAGGTTTTGCTGCCGAAGATGTAAGACCGGCTCCGGCCGCCCCTGGCAGCCGGAATCGCAAACCCGATGCCGATTGCGTGGTCCGTTTCCGGCTTTCTTCGGCCCACGCAGCCGGCGCGCCCCGTAGCCCTCGCGTCTGCATCCGCGATCAGGCTGCGGGGCGTTCTTGGTTCAGTGCCCGCCGCCCCCGCCCGCCGCCGCCGGAGGCTTTCGCATCATCATCGCGAACACCGCGAGCGAGGCGAAGAGCACGCTGAGCACCGAGAACACGTCGATGAACGACATCAAGGTCGCCTGCTGGTGCACCATGCCGGCGAGTCTCGACAGCGCCGCCGTATTGCCGTCGATGCCGTGCGAATCGAAGTTCTGCTGCAACTGCGCCATCGTCTTCATGGCCTCGGCGCTGCCCCAGTTGACATGCTCGGCCAGGCGGGCGGTATGGAAGGCGTCGCGGTCCGTCAGGATGGTGTTGATGACCGCGAGGCCGACCGCGCCGCCGAGGTTGCGCGTCAGGTTGAACAGGCCGGAGGCGTTCTTCATCCGCTCGCGCGACAGCGTTCCCAGCGCGACATTGTTGATCGGCACCATGCACAGCATCAGCGACACGCCGCGCAGGATCTGCGGCAGCAGCAGTTCGTAGAAGTCCCAGTCGGCGGTCAGGTAGGTCATGCGCCATGTGCCGCAGGCGAAGCCGATGAAGCCGATCATCATCATCAGGCGCGGGTCCATCTTGCGCGACAGGATGCCGGAGATGGGGGCAGTCAGGAACATGGCGAGTCCGCTGACGAACAGAGCTTCGCCGATCATCAGCGAATCGTAGCCGCGGATGCGCCCGAGGAAGACAGGATAGAGATAGGTCAACCCATAGAGCCCGATGCCCATGACGAACGAGAACATCGAGCCGAAGGCGAAATTGATGTCCTTGAACGCATAGAGATCGACGATCGGCTCCTCGCGGGTGAAGGCCCGCCAGAAAAAAACGGCGCCGCCGACGGCCAGGACGATGGCGCAGTAGAAAACCGCCTCGTCCTGCAGCCAGTCGTTCATCGGACCTTCCTCGAGCACATACTCGACCGAGCCGAGGAAAGCGGCCATCGAAATCAGGCCCCACCAGTCGAACTTCTTGAACAGGCCGAGCTCCGGCTTGTCGAAATCGATCAGCGCCCAGGCCGAGCTCGCCACGATGATGCCGGGCACGACGTTGATCAGGAACAGCCAATGCCACGACAGGGCGTGGCTGATGTAGCCGCCGACCGTCGGCCCGATGGTCGGCGCGAGCGTCGCCACAAGTCCGATCATCGGCGAGACGATGGCGCGCTTGGAGGGCGGGAAGATCGTGAAGGCGGCGACGAAGACGCTGGGGATCATGCCGCCGCCGATGAAACCCTGGATCGCGCGATACACGATCATCTGGTCGATGCTGTTGGCGGTCGCGGCGAGCGCGCTCGCGGCCGTGAAGCCGGCGGCGCAGATCGTGAACAGCACGCGCGTCGAGAGCATGCGGGCGAGGAAGCCGGACAGCGGGATCATGATCACCTCGGCGATCAGATAGGCGGTCTGCACCCACGAAATCTCGTCGGAACTGGCGCTGAGGCCGGCCTGGATCTCGGCCAGCGACGCCGAGACGATCTGGATGTCCAGGATCGCCATGAACATGCCGAACACCATCGCCAGGAATGCGATCATCCGGCGTGTATCCGGCATCGCCATTTCCTGCGGCTGGCCCGCGGAGATCGTCGCTACGTTCGCCATGAGGATCGGCCTTCGGCCCGAAGGCCTATTTCGCGCCGGCGCCCGGGGCGGTGCGGCTGTCGACGGCGACGACGACCGAGAGGCCGGCGCGCAGCTTGCCCGAGCGCAGCACGTCCTCGGCGACATCGATGCGCACCGGCACGCGCTGAACCACCTTGGTGAAGTTGCCGGTCGCGTTTTCGGGCGGGAGCAGCGAGAACACCGCGCCCGATGCCGGCGCGAGCGAGGACACCGTGCCCTCGAACTCGGCATCGTCGATGGCGTCGACGCTCAGGCGCACCGTCTCGCCCGGGACCAGCTTGCCGAGCTGCGTCTCCTTGAAGTTGGCGACGATGTAGAGCTTGTCCATCGGCACGACGACCGAAAGCTTCTGGCCCACCGAAATGAGATCGCCCTGTTCGACCGAAAGGTTGCCGATCACGCCGTCATAGGGGGCGCGGAGCACGGTGAAGGCCATGTCGCGCTCCGCCTTGTCCCTGGACAGTTCCAGCGTGCGCACGGTGCTTTGCGCTTCGGAATATTGCGCCTCGAGGACGCCGATATTGGCCTTGGCCGTGGCGATCTGGGCGTCGGCCCCCGCTATCGCCGCATTCGCCTCGAGCACTGCGGTTTGCGTGTCGTCGACCTGCGCCTGCGTCGCCACCTTGGTGCGCAGGAGCTGGCGAGCGCGGTCCGCGGCGCGCACGGCGTTCTGCGCCGAAGCGACGGTCGAGGCCTTCTGCGCCTCGGCCTGCTTCTGCGTCGCCTTGGCGGCGTCGATCTGGGCGGTGATGCGCTCCAGCGTCTTGCCGGCCGTGGCGATCTGCGCCGCGGTCTGCTCCAGCGCGATGCGATAGTCGCCGTCATCCATCATGACCAGCGGATCGCCGGCCTTGACGACCTGGTTCTCGGTGACCTCGACCCGGTCCACATAGCCGGATATCTTCGGCGACACGAACGCCATGTCAGCTGTGACATAGGCATCGTCGGTCGAGATCAGGAAGCGGCCGTCGATCCAATAGTTGTAACCGTACCAGCCGCCGGCGCTCATGAGGGCCAAGCCGATGATCGGCAGAAGGAAGGTCCGGGCGGACCGCTTGCGTCGCGGCTTGCCGGCTTCGGCGACAGGAGCCTCGGGCGCGGGGGCGGGCGCTTCGGCATCGGGCCGCGCCCGGTCCTCGGGCAGGGCCTTCAGGACGGGAAAGGTGCGGACTTCGGATGTTTCAGCGGCGGATTTGATCGGGCGGACGGCCATCGGACTTCCTGGGATTGAACTGAACCGTTCGGTTCGATATTGACTTAGCGCAGCCTAGGGAGCATATCAAGGGCAATCGAACCATCTGGTTCGAATTTATAAAAACAGATAATCGGGGAAACGCATGACCACCCCATTAACAATGACGGCGGATGTCGTCGAAATTGACGACCCGGCGCGCCGTGTGGGCCGGCTAGGCGCAGGCCAGGATCCGGCCAAGCGCAAGCAGATCATCGACGGCGCGCGGCGCGTTTTCATCAGCATGGGTTTCGACGCCGCGTCGATGAACGACATCACCCGCGAGGCGGGCGTTTCGAAGGGCACGATCTACGTTTATTTCGCCAACAAGGAAGAGTTGTTCGAGGCGCTGATCGAGGACGAGCGCAACGTCATCTTCGCCAACCTCTTCGAAGCGCTCGAACGCGGCGATCCGATCCGCGATACGTTGATTCACTACGGCACGGCGCTGGCCCGCAAGATCACCTCGCCGACCGTCCTGCGGGCGCAGAGGACCGTGATCGGCATCTGCGAACGGATGCCGGAACTCGGCAAACGCTTCTACGAACGCGGTCCCAAACGCGGCCACGAAAAACTGGCGATCTACCTGAAGAAGGCCGTGGACGCCGGATTGCTTGACATCGGCGATGTCCATCTGGCCGCCTATCAGCTCGCCGACCTTTGCATGGCCGGACTGTTCCGCCAATATCTGTTCGGGTTCAGGATCGAGCCGCTCGAAGACCGGGAGATCGCGCGCGTCGTCACCTCCGGCGTCGACATGTTCCTGAACGCCTACACCGCCAAGTAGGCCCGAGCTTCAGGGCTTGATGGCGTCACCCTTGAGGATCGCGCCCTTTCCCTGGCTCTTGCCGTCCTTGAACCATTCGAGCTGGTCGCCAGAGACGGTCGCCTGGTAGCAGCCGAAATCCGTTCCCGGATAGCAGACTCCGTCGCCGTCGATTGTGTATTTGCCGCCGCCGTCCTTGTCCCTGTAGGTTCCGTCGGCAGCGAAATAGCTGGCGTAATCGCTGCCGCCCATGCCGCCCTGGAACGTATTGCCCACGAGAGCCGCGCTGATTTCCTCGGCGGTCGACATCGCGGAGGCGGCGTCCGCGACAGCGATCATCATGACTGCGGCCAGTATCGATCTTTTCATGTCAATGGTCCTTTCGCTTCATTCAGAACATTCGCGCAAAGCGCCGCATGACGGTTTCGAAGGCCGCGCCGACGCTTTCAGCCGCCACGCGCGGCAAGGGCGACGGCCGCGCGAAGCGCTTCCATGCCGTCGCCCGTTTCCGAGGAGGTCGAAAGCACTTCCGGAAACGCGGCTGCGCGCCTGCGCGTTTTGTCCGCGGTCTCGGCAACGAGCCGGGCAACGCCGGCGGCGGCGATCTTGTCGGTCTTGGTCAGCACGATCTGATAGGATACCGCCGCCTTGTCGAGCAGGGTCAGCACCTCGTCGTCATTGCCCTTGATGCCATGTCGGGAATCGATCAGCAGATAGACTCGTTTCAGCGTCACCCGCCCGCGCAGATAGTCGAAAACGAGCTTCGTCCATGCGTCGACCTGTTCCTTGGGCGCCCGGGCATAGCCGTAGCCCGGCATGTCGACCAAGGCAATGGGCGGCAGGTCGCCTTGCTGCCCGGAAAACCCGTCGGGAACGAAATAGTTGAGCTCCTGCGTGCGGCCCGGCGTGTTGGATGTGCGCGCCAGGCCCTTGTGGTTGAGCAGGGCGTTGATGAGCGACGATTTGCCGACGTTCGAGCGCCCCGCGAAGGCGATTTCGGGCGGCCCCTCCGGTGGCAGGAACGCCATCGACGGAACGCCCCGGATGAATGTCCAGGTCCGCGTGAAGAGGTTGGGCTCGGCCAGGCTGTCGCGGTCGTTCAACGGTTCGTCTTCCCTGCGCGGCCGCGATGGCGGCGACGCCCTTCCTTAGGCGGTCGACGTCCGATTGGCAAAAGCGGCAGGCGTTTCCGGTCGCCAAAGCGTGCGGGCCGCCCGATCTGCCGGCCAAGCTTGGCGCGTCCGCCGCTGCGAAAGGCAATCGAATCAGCCTCGTGTCGGCCCGGCGTCCGGGGTCCTGGCCAAGCCGGTTTACATAAAATCTTAAGGGTCTGCTGATGTAGAAATGGCACGGCCTATCGAATAAGGGTGGCTCCGTGCTATCGCGGCGGCCTGGATCGCGGCAGCGAAATGGACATTGCGAACGTCGCCTGTGTAAAAGGCTGGCGGTTGATGTGGACGGGGACCGACGCTCATATGGCGCTTGCATCGTGAGGGACGTGAAGACGAAGGGCGTATTTCCGGTCGGGATGCTGCTGATCGCCGCGAGCTTGAGCGCCTGCCAGGTCGTGCCGTCGACGGGACCGCTCGCCCGCGACATCACCCGTTCCGCCGGCCGCTCGGCCGCCGAACGGAACGTTCCGGGCGCCTCGGTCTTCGATATCGTCGATGTCGATGCGGGATCGGCCCGGCTCGTCTCCGACTATCAATCGAGCACGATGAACCGGCGTTTCGGATTCGGCCGCGGCGGTTCCGGCGGCGCCGTCATCGGCATCGGCGACGAACTGCGCATCACGATTTTCGAAGCCGGCATCGACGGGTTGTTCTCGACAACGGACAGCAAGCAGACGGTGCTTCAGGTGGTGGTCCAGCCTGACGGCAACGCCGCTATCCCCTATGTCGGACCGGTCCGCTTTTCGGGCCGCACCCTGGAGCAGGCGCGACAGACCATCCTCGGCGCGCTCAAGGGCAAGGCGGTCGAGCCCGATGTCATCATCGCCACGGTCGGCACGACATCGCGGTCGGTCACCGTCTCGGGCGCGGTCGGCAATTCGGGGCTCATCCCGCTCGGCCTGAAGGGCGATCAGATCACCGAATCGGTCGCCAAGGCCGGCGGTCCGACGGGGCAGCCCTATGAGACCTACGTGACGCTGACGCGGGGCAACAAGACAGCCCAGGTCCTGCTGAAGACCATTCTCGAACACCCGTCCGAAAACGTCTATGTCCGTCCCGACGACCAGATTTACGTGACCATCGATCCGCGCACCTTCACGGTGCTCGGCGAAACCTCGACCAACAATCGCATCAGCTTCGGCGCCGGCGATCTCAACCTGCTCGAGGCCGTCGCGCTCGCCGGCGGCGGCCGCGACGAGACCGTGGACGCCAAGGGCTACTTCATCTTCCGCTATGAGGACCGCGAGGTCGTCGAGCAACTTCTGGGCCGGCAGCGCTTCCGCGAACTCGTCGCCAAGGGCATGAGGCCCGACGCCCGCGAGCGCTATCCGATTGTCTACCGCATCGACCTCAAGCGCGCCGACAGCCTGCTGGTCGGGCAGACCTTCCCGGTCAAGAACCGCGACGTCATCTACGCTTCGCGCCACCCGTCGGTCGACTTGCGCAAGTTCCTGAACATCGTCAGCGGCCCGCTCAGCATCGTCACATCGGCGGCGGCGATCTCGAACACGGTGTCGAACACCGGCAATTGACGGGCGGGCGCGAGATCATGCGGCGCCCGGTTTCGTCGATCAGGGGGTGGGGTTCAAGGCGGCGACGCAACGCGCCACGCCGTCCCGCCATTCGGCCATCGGATGGTCGAACGTTGTTTCAAAACGCGTCGCGTCGAGCACGGACGATCTGGGCCGCCGCGCGCGGGTCGGATATTGGTCGGTCGCGACCGGCTCGACCATGGCCGAGGGGCCGCCCAGGCGCGCCGACTGTCGAAAGATCTCGTCGGCGAAATCGGCCCAGCTCGCGGCTCCCCGCGACACCAGATGGAACGTCCCGCGCCACGCCGCCTCGCCGGGCCGCGCGACGGCGGCGCTGGAAGCCGCCAGGATCGCGGCGGCGAGGTCGCGCGCATAGGTCGGTGATCCGCGCTGGTCTGCAACGACCCGGACGGTCGCTCGTTCGGCCGAGAGCCGGAGCATGGTCTTGAGGAAATTGCCGCCGAATTCGCTATGAACCCAGGCAGTGCGTAGAATGATGTGCCGACGATTGGCCGCCGCGACAGCCAGTTCCCCGGCGCGCTTGCTGCGCCCGTAGACGCCGAGCGGCTCGCAGGCGTCCGTTTCGACATAGGGCCCGGATTTCTCCCCCGAAAACACGTAGTCGGTCGAGATGTGGACGATGGCGATATCCCGCAGCGCCGCGGCGACCGCCAGGTTGCGCGCGCCGGTCTCGTTGACGAGCCGGGCCGCCGCCTCGTCGTCCTCCGCCTTGTCGACGGCGGTGTAGGCCGCTGCGTTGACGACGATGTCGGGCATATCGAGTTCCACGGTGCGCCGGACGGCGTCGGCATCGGCGATATCCATCTCGCCGCGCCCGCGGAAGATGAGATCGAACCCGGGCCGGCTCTCGGCGGCGAGCGCCTGGGCAAGCTGTCCGTGTCGCCCCGCGACCAGGACGCGGATGGGGCGGCCGTCGGGTCTCATGCCGCGCCTGCTGCGCCAAGCCGTCTCCCGGCATAGATCTCCTCGCGGATCGGCCGCCACCACCAGCCGTTGGCGAGGTACCAGTCGACGGTCTTGGCCAGCCCGCTCTCGAAGCTCTCCTCGGCGCGCCATCCGAGTTCGGTCTCGATCCGCGACGGATCGATCGCGTAGCGGCGGTCATGCCCTGGCCTGTCGGCGACGAAGGCGATCAGGTCGCCATAGGGTTTGCCGCCGGGTCTTGGCCGGCGTGCATCGAGCAGCGCGCAGATCGCCCGGACGACATCGAGGTTGGAGCGCTCGGCGCGCCCGCCGACATTGTAGCTTTGCCCGGCCGCCCCGCGTTCGAGCACGGCGGCGAGCGCACGAGCGTGATCCTCGACATAGAGCCAGTCGCGGACGTTGGCGCCGGCGCCATAGACCGGCAGCGGCTTCTGGTCGAGCGCGTTCAGCAACACCAGCGGGATGAGCTTTTCGGGAAAATGAAACGGCCCGTAATTGTTCGAACAGTTCGACATCACGACCGGCAACCCGTAGGTTTCGTGCCAGGCCCTGACGAAATGGTCCGACGCGGCCTTCGAGGCGGAATAAGGCGACGACGGCGCATAGGGCGATGCCTCGGTGAAGATGCCGCTGTCGAGGGGCAGGTCGCCGAACACCTCGTCGGTCGAGACGTGATGGAAGCGGAACGCGTCGCGCCGCGCGCCCGGCAGCGCGCGCTGGTGGCGCAGCGCCGCGCCGAGCAAGCGAACCGTGCCGACGACATTGGTCTCGACGAAGGCCGCCGGGCCGTCGATCGAGCGATCGACATGGCTTTCGGCGGCAAGATGCATGACCGCGTCGACATCCTCGCGCCGCATGATGTCGAGCAGCGCCTCCTCGTCACCGATATCGGCGCGATAGAATATATAGTCCGGGCTGTTTTCGACCTGCCTGAGCGACTGCAGGTTGCCCGCATAGGTAAGCTTGTCGACATTGACCACGCGGACGCCCCCGATCGCGATGAAATGGCGGCAGACGGCCGAGCCGATGAAGCCGGCGCCGCCGGTCACGAGGACGGTCGTCATCCTCATTGGCTCCCGGTCACCAAGTCGGGAAGCTCGGCCGCTCCGAGCGCCGACGCAGCCTCGTCCTTGGCCGACAGCTCGACCTGCGCGTCGCCGACCGGCCAGTCGATGGCGATATCGGGATCGTCGTAGCGGATCGCCCGGTCGCATTCGGGCGCGTAGCGATCGGAGACCTTGTAGGCGACCTCCGTATCGGGCTCGAGCGTCAGGAACCCATGCGCGAATCCGGCCGGAATGAAGAGCTGGTTCCACATCGATGCCGACAGCAGGACGCCGACCCAGTGTGAGAAGGTCGGCGAGCCCTTGCGGATATCGACCGCCACATCGAAGATCGAGCCGCGCAGCACGCGCACCAGCTTGGCCTGCGGATGCGGCGGCAGTTGGTAGTGCAGCCCGCGGACCACGCCGGGATGGCGCGAAAGCGAATGGTTGTCCTGGACGAAGTCGAGATCGATTCCGGCTGCGGCGAACGCGCTCCGGTTGTAGGTCTCGGAAAAGAAGCCACGCTCGTCCTCGAACTTCCTCGCAACGATCTCGACCACGCCGCCGAGCCGGGTCGGCCTTACGTCAACCATCGGCGATCTCCTGCGCCCGGCGGCGCAAATAGGCCGCATACTCGGTTTTGCCAAGCGATTCGGCGCGCGCGAATACGGCTGACGGCGTCAAATAGCCGAGTTCGAGGCCGATCTCCTCAAGGCACATGACCTTCATTCCCTGCCTGTGTTCGATGGTCCGCACGAAGGAGGATGCCTCGTGCAGGCTGTCATGCGTGCCGGTGTCGAGCCAGGCGAAGCCGCGCCCGAGGCGGCAGACGCGCAGATCGCCGCGTTCGAGGTAAACCTTGTTGACGTCGGTGATCTCGAGTTCGCCGCGCCCCGACGGCTTGATCGAGGCGGCGATGTCGAGCACGTCGTTGTCGTAGAAATAAAGGCCCGTGACCGCGTAGGACGACTTCGGGCTGGCGGGCTTTTCCTCGATGCTGTTGGCGCGGCCCGTCACCTCGTCGAAGCCGACGACGCCATAGCGCTGCGGGTCCTCGACGCGGTACGCAAAGACGGTCGCGCCGTTCGGCTGACGGGCCGCCTCGTCGCACAGGCTCTTGAAACCTTCGCCATAGAAGATGTTGTCGCCCAGGATCAGCGCGACGCCGTCGTCCCCGACGAAGTCGCGGCCGATCAGGAAAGCCTCCGCGAGCCCGTTGGGCCTTGCCTGCTCGGCATAGCTGAGCGAGATGCCGAAGGCGCGCCCGTCGCCGAGCAGCTTCATGAACAGCGGCAGGTCGTGCGGTGTCGAGATCACGAGAATCTCCCGGATGCCGGCGAGCATCAGGGCGCCCAGAGGATAGTAGATCATCGGCTTGTCGTAGACGGGCAGCAATTGCTTGGAGAGCGCGAGCGTCGCCGGAAACAGTCTCGAACCCGTGCCGCCCGCGAGGATGATCCCCTTCATTCGAAAGCTCCGCCCGATTTACGCATGCCCATTACTACAAACGCGGGGAAAGCAGTACCCGAGCGGCGCGAAAAGCGCCGGCGCGCCGGCTCGGCGTCAAAATCCTGTCGCGGCGTCGCGAATGCGGGCATGATGCAGGGCATGCCGGCCGAACGCCGCCGGCCGGAGGCAAGGAAAGCATGGCGGGACCGTTCCATCGAACGCCGGCGGATGCGGTGTGGACCGAGGTGGCGCCGGGCAACCGCCGCGCCGTCCTTTCGCAGCGGCCCGAACTGATGCTGGTCGCATTCAGCTTCGATGCCGGCGCGGTCGGCGCGCCGCATTTCCATGCGCACACTCAGGTGAGCTACGTGGCGCGAGGCGCCTTCGATGTGACCGTCGACGGCGTGACGGCCCGGCTTGGCGCCGGCAGCAGCTTCATCGTCCCGCCAAACGTCGTCCACGGCGTCGTAGCCCTGGAGGAGGGATTGCTGATCGATACCTTCGCGCCACGTCGCGAGGATTTTTTGCAGGATGCGCTGAACGAGCCGATTCATCCGAGAGGAGGCTAAGTCCTCAAAATCAATGCGCCCGTCGTGCGCCGCGACTCGATCGCGCGATGCGCCTCGGCGGCCTCCTCGAGACGGTAGGGCGTCGGCGGCTCGACGCGGACAGCCCCATTGCGAAACACGCCGAAAAAGCGGGTGACATGCGACGCCAGCATGGCGGGGGTTTCGATATAATGCGCGTAGTTCGGCCTGGAGACGGTGATCGACTTTGACGAAAAGCGTCCGATGTCCCAATTGCCGACCGGTCCCGACGCTTGACCGAAGCTGACCAGATGACCCCGTCTGCCGAGCGCCGCGATGGAGTCGCCGAACGTATCGTTCCCAACCGCGTCATAGGCGACATCGACGCCCCGGCCCTCGGTGAGCCGCATCGCTGCGTCGACGAAGTCTTCGCGCGAATAGACGACGACATGGTCGGCCCCGAGTTTCGCCACGAGGCCGGCCTTCTCGTCCGATGAGACCGTCGCGATCACCCTTGCGCCGAGATGGCGGGCCCATTGAACCAGCAACTGGCCGACGCCGCCCGCCGCGGCGTGAATGAGTATGGTTTCGCCCGGCTGGACGGCATGCACGTCGTGCAAGAGGAAACTCGCGGTCACGCCCTTGAGAAGGGAGGCGGCCGCGATATCGTCGGGAGTGTCGGGCGAAAGGCGAACGACGAAATCCGGCGACATGGCGCGGCGTTCGCAATAGGCGCCGACCGGCGGGCAGGCATAGGCCACGCGATCGCCGACCGACAGGCCGGCGACGCCGGAGCCGACCATCTCCACGACGCCGGCCGCCTCCATGCCGGGTACGCCGGGCAGTTGGAGAAGATCGAAGTAGCCGGTCCTGCAATACACGTCGATAAAATTGACGCCGATCGCCGTATGGCGGATGAGCACTTCGCCGTCGGCCGGCGGCCGCAGTGGAATCTTCCTCAACTGCATGACATCGGGGCCGCCGTAGCGTTCGATGACGATGGCGTTCGTGCTCATCGGCCAATTGGCTTGCATGGCCTCGCTTCGCTTCCCGGCTCCGCCCCGCGCTGAAGGCGGCGGCGCGAGGCTCCGAGACGGTTGCGGTCGCTCCAGCCGTCGCATTTCGGATACGGTGTTCTTCGACCGCATGTCGAACTGCTTGGCAATGGCCCGAAACCCGGCCTGGTAGATGTCCTCCGTAACCAGCTTGACCAGTTCGGCGCGGCGCGCGGCGGGCGGGTGAAATTCCGAGCGCCATTCCCAGAAGGTCGCGTCGCCGTCCGTCACCGGCTTGAGCGTGACCGACGCGACATAGCCCATCAGGGGTAGGGGCGACCCCAGCAGGCAATAGGTGAAGGCGTGGTCCCTGTCCGATAGCGAGAGCAGTTGCTCGCGCAATTCGCCGCCATCGTCCAGCCGGAACGCACGCACCGCGCCGATCATGTCGGCCGGCCGGCCGCCCTCGATGACGCTCGACGCGATCGCCGGATGCCACCTGTCGTGGCCGTTGAAGTCGCGCAGGATCGACCAGACGGATTCGATCGGCGCATCGATGATCGTGCTTTGCCGGATCTCAACCATGAAGCTCAGCGGCCGAAGCGGGTTTTCAGCGCGGTGAGCCCGGCCTGGAAGACGCCGACGCCGATTTGCTGCGTCAGCGCCGCCTCCTGCTCGGGCGTGCAATCGAAATCCGCCTGCCAGGAGGCGAAGGTTGCATTGCCGTCCGTCACCGGGGCCAGCGCCAGCGTCGAGATGTAGTTCTCGACCGCCATCGGGCTTTCGATAATGGAATAGGTGCAGGACAGGTCGTAGTCCGACAGCGCCAGCAGCCGCTCGCGGATGCGCCCGCCGGCCCTGAGGCTGAAGTTGCGGATGCAGCCGATCTGGTCGGGACGCGCGGTCTGCTCGATGCGGCTCTCGGCCACGAACGGCGTCCATTTCGGCAGCGCGTTGAAGTCGCGCACGACCCTCCAAACCTCGGCGGCGGGAGCCGGGATGACCGATGAGACGAAAATCTTGGGCATGCTATCGAAACGCGACGCTAGTGGTCACGGTCGTCGTCTTCGTCGTGCTTGCCGTTCCTGGCTATGCCCTTCTTCTCGACCAGGCTCGAAATATCCTTGGCGTCGCGCAGCACGTCGGTCATGCGGCCGAGCGAGCCGCCCTCGATGCCGATCTCCTTCATCAGACTGTCGATCATCGGCGCCTGGACGCGGTAGCGCAGCGCCGAGTCGATGACCTCGTCGGTGACGTTGCGCGCGCCGCCAGCGCCGTTCCCGCCATTCATCCCGTCGACATGCAGGATCTTGATCCCCTCGATCTTCTCCATCGGCTTGACGCTCTCGCGCACGATCCCTTCGATCTTGTCGAGGATCTTCGCGCGCGTCCGGCTGGCGCGCGCCTGGTCGGACAGCATGTTCTCGGCCTCGTTCAAGGCGCGGTTGCCCTCGGCGTCGACGGCGTAGCGTTCGGCCGCCGCCAGAGCCCTGATCTTCTCGGCCTCGGCGTTGGCGGTCGCGGCGATCGTCCGTGCTTCGGCGAGGCTGCGCGCCGCCTTCATCTCGGCGTCCGCCGATGAGGTCACGCGGATCGCGTCGCGCTCCGCCTCGCGCGCGGCGCCGATCAGGTCGGTGAGCTTGCGGCGCTCCGCGATTTCGCGCTCGCGGGTCGTGAAGGCCTGTTCCTCGGCCTGGATCGCCTTGGCGCGCACGGCTTCCGACGCGGCGATCGCCGAGGACCGCTCCTGCGTCTTCCGGGCGATCTCGATCGCCTTCTGGATTTCGGCGAGCTCGATCTGCTGGTCGCCTTCGAGCGCCATCTGGCGGATATCGCGCTGCTTGATCAGCCGCGCCTCCTCGATGCCGCGCTCGGTGGTGATGCGGGCCCGCTCGATCTCCTCGCTGGAGGACAGCTCCGCCTCCTCGAAGGCCTGCCGCTTGGCGATCTGCAGCGCTTCGAGATGGCGTTCGCGCGCGATCCGCACCTCGTCGAGCGCGCGCTCCTGGCCGATCCGCGCCGTCTCGGTGGTCTGGGTCTCCGCGATCTCGGCGCGCCGCTTCTCGGCCTCGGCCCGGGTGACCTCCAGCGATTTCTCGGCGAGCGCGATCTGACGCGCCAGTTCGACGATTTCGAGCGACTGCTTGCGTTCGATCTCCAGCTCGCGCTGCGCGCTGTCGCGCTCGATGCGGGCGCGCTCCAGCGACAGGTCCAGCGCGATCTGCTCGCGCTCGGTCAGCTCGCGCATCCGCATTTCGGTCTCGTCGAGCGAACGACGCCGCGCGATCTCGCGCCGCTGGGTATCTTCCTCGCTGCGGATGCGCTGCTCGGTGATGCTGCGCTCCTGGGAAAGCCGCGAAATCTCGATCGCCTCGCGCGCGGTCAGTTGCGCCTGTTCGGATTCCTGATCCCGCAGCGCGCGTTCGCGGACGAGTTCGGAGCGCTGCGAGGCGCGGCGGATCTCGACCTCGCGCTCCTGCTCCAGCCGCGCATACTCGGTCTCGCGGTCGATCTCGAGGACCCGGCGCTGCGTGTCGAGGTTTTGGCTGCGGATGTCGACCAGCGTGCGCTGCTCGATCTCGTTGCGCATCTTGCGCCGGTTCTCGATCGATTCCGTGAGTTGCGTCAGCCCCTCGGCGTCGAAGGCGTTCGACGGGTCGAAATATTCGAGGCTGGTCTGGTCGAGATCGACGATCGCGACGCTCTCCAGTTCCAGCCCGTTGGCGGCGAGCGACTCGGCGGCGAGCTCGCGCACGCGGGCGGCATAGTCGCCGCGCAGTTCGTGCATCTCCTCCAGCGTCATCTGCGCCGCCACGGTGCGCAGCGCGCCGGCGAACTTGCCCTCGAGCAGCTCGCGGATGCCGTCCGGTTGTAGCGTGCGGCGGCCGAGCGTCTGCGCGGCGGCGGAGACCAACGCCCCGCTCGCTCCGACGCGGACGAAGAACTCGGCGATAAGGTCGACGCGCATGCGGTTCTTGGTGATAAGCCCCATCGCGTGCTCGCGCCGCACCTCGATGCGCTGCACGTTCATGTTGACCGGCGTGATCTCGTGCAGGACGGGAATGACGAAGGCGCCGCCGTTGACGACCACCTTCTCGCCCATGAAGCCGGTCCGCACGAACGCGGTCTCCTTGGTCGAGCGGCGGTACAGCCAGCGCAAGATATACACCGCGATCACCACGACGATCGCGACAAGGATCAGCCACAGAAGAAATGCGCCAAAAGTTTCAGCGGCCATGGTTCAGTCTCCCGACAAAAGCGGCCAGCCCGAGAGCGGCGCAAACAAACAAACGCATCACGCCCGTCTCTGCAGTTTCGGCGCGATGGCGGCGAAGGCGTCGACGAGCGCGCCGACGAAGGCCGCGTCGTTGATGTTGGCCCGGACCCTGGCGACCTGACGCGACGACGTGGCGCGGACCGTCTTTTCGATCGCCTCGAACAGCGCATTGTCGGCTTCCGGGTCGAAGAACGGCTGGCCGGGCGCGTCGAGCATCGACACGCCGCCTTCAGGCAAGAGGAATCGCACCGGCCCGCTCATCGCGTTCAGCCTGCCGCCGATCCATTCGCCGAAGGCGCGGTTCTCGTCGCGCGTCGTGCGCATCAGCGTCACGTTCGGATTGTGGACGACGAATTTCCGCCCGCGGAATTTGTCCGGCACCGTCTCGCGCGCGCCGAAATTGACCATGTCGAGCGCGCCGACCGAGCCGACATAGGGCAGGCCGGTGCGGATCGCCGCGCCGAAGCGGTCGGCATCCGCCGCGAACGCGCCGCCGACGATCATGTCGGCGACCTCGGTCGTCGTGATGTCGAGCAGGCCCGACAGCAATCGCGAATCGGCGAGGTTCTCCATCGACCGGCCGCCGATGCCGGTGGCGTGGAAGACGAGGCAGTCGTAGTCGGCTTCGAGCTGTCTGGTCACCGCCTGCACGCAGGGCGTCGTCACGCCGAACATGGTGATGCCGATCGCCGGCCGCGCGAGCTTGCGCCTGGCTTCGCGAGCGTCCGCGGATGGCAGTTGCGCGATCATCCCGGCCATGGCGTGCGCGGCGTTCGCCAGCACCTGCTCGGTGATCGAATTCAGGCCCTGAACGTCGGCGACGGAATGAAACATCATGATGTCGGCCGGGCCGACATATTTGGCCACGTCGCCGGCGGCGACCGTCGAGACCATGATCTTCGGGATGCCCACGGGCAACGCGCGCATGCCGGCGGTGGCGAGCGTCGTGCCGCCCGAGCCGCCCGCCGAAAGGACGCCGCCGATCCCGCGCTGCTGGCCGATCCAGCGCGCGAAGGCGTCCGCCATCGCGCCGACGGCGCCGCCGCGGTCGCCTGACATGACCGCCGACGGGCCGCCGGGATGCATCGACGCGACCTGCATGGCCGGCACGTCGGCGCTCGACGGCTTGCCGGAGGTCGACAGGTCGACGGTGCGGACCGGGATGCCGAGCGCCTTCAGCCGGTCCGCCATGAAGCGCAGTTCGCGGCCCTTGGTGTCGAACGTGCCGGCGACCACCGCCGTGCGGCCGATCCGCTCGGCGAAGGGGATCGCGAACAGCGTCGCCGACGCCGCTTCCTCCGGTGGCGCCGCGTGGGCGACGGCGGCCTCGCGCATGGTCGTGACCGGAACGTTCCAGCGGTTCGGAAGCGCGACCACGGGGCGGTAGGTGTTGTCGGTCGAATCGATGCCGGCGCGCTCGATGCGGTAGATCTCGGCGACCTGCTCGCGCGCCTCGGCGGCTTCGGCCGGCGTCGGCTCCTCCTCGCCATGCCGGCCGACCCCGAGCAGGCGCTGCTGCAACTCCCTGTCGGCGGCCAGCAGCTTGGCGTCCATGATACGGTTGATGCGGCCGTTGACCATGATCGCGACCCGGTCGGAGACGGAGGTGGCGACGCCGATGTTCTGCTCGATCACCAGGATCGCCATCTCGCCTTCCTCGGCGAGCGTGACAAGCATGCGCTCGACCTGGCCGACGATGACGGGCGCGAGGCCCTCGGTCGGCTCGTCCATGACCAGCAGCTTCGGGTCGGACAGCAGCGCGCGGGAAATCGCCAGCATTTGCTGCTCGCCGCCCGACAACTGCGAGCCGCCATTGCCGCGCCGCTCGAACAGGCGCGGAAAGGTCTGGTAGACGCGGTCCACGGTCCACGCCGCGTCGCGCCGTCCGCTGGCCGCAAGACGCAGATGCTCGTCCACCGAAAGGCTCGGCCAGACGCGGCGGCCCTGCGGCACGTAGCCGACGCCGAGGCGGTGGATCTCGTGTGGTTCGAGCGAGGAAATCTCGCGCCCGTCGACGCGGATCGACCCGGACTCGGCGCGTTTCAGGCCGACGATGGTGTTGCATAGCGTGGTCTTGCCCATACCGTTGCGGCCGACGACCGACAATACGCCGCGCTCCAACGCGAGGGACACGCCCTGGATGGCATGGCTCTCGCCGTAATAGACGTGGAGGTCGTCGATCCTCAGCGGGGATCGGGAGGCGCGCTCAGCCATGCTTGCCCCCGAGGTAGATTTCTTGAACTTGGGGATCGGCCTCGATCTCGGCCGGCGTGCCTTCCTTGAAGATGCGGCCATTGTGCATCATCGTCACATGGTCCGACACGCGCAGCGCTACGTCGAGGTCGTGCTCGATGATGACGTATCCGATATGGCGCGGCAGCGCCTGGAGGATCGCCACCAGGTCGCGCCGTTCGGTCGGCGACAGTCCGGCCGCCGGCTCGTCGAACAGGATGAAGCGCGGCGCGCCGGCGAGCGCCAGCGCGATTTCCATCTGGCGCTGCTGGCCATGCGACAGTGAGGCGACGAGCCGGTCGCGGATCGCTTCGAGATGAACCGCTTGCAGGATCGATTCCGCCTGCGCCATGGTCACGTCGCGCTCGCCCGGGCGCAGCAGCGAGAAGCGGCGGCGCGACACGCCCCGGCATGCGAGGAAGATGCCGTCGAGAACGGACAGGCCCTTGAACAATTGCGAGATCTGGTAGGTGCGGCGCAGCCCGCGCCGGACGCGCTCATGCGCGGGCAGCGTGGTGATATCCTCGCCGAAGAAACGGATTTTCCCGGCGGTCGGCAGGAAATCGCCGGTAATGGCGTTGAACAACGTCGTCTTGCCGGCGCCGTTGGAGCCGAGCACGGCGCGCCGTTCGCCGGCCGTCACCCGCAGATTGATGCCGGTGAGCGCGACAAGCGCCCCGAAATGCCGCGCGACGCCGTCAAGCTCCAGCGCATAGGCGCCGGAGTTCGTGAGGCCGGACGTGGCGCGGGGTTCAGGCATTACTCGACTGCAATGGTTTCTCTCCATTCTCCCCTTGCGGGAGAAGGCGGCTGAGCGAAGTCGGATGAAGGGTGTTCGCCGAGACGCGACAGTCCGACCATATCGACGATTGCGATCCCTGAAATCAGATGTCGCATCTCTTTCCACACCCCTCATTCGCCCCATCGGGCGCCTTCTCCCTCGAGGGGAGAAGGGAATCCCTAGCACTTCACGGACAGGCCGGGTTGTCGCGGCTGACCGCGCCGAGCTTCATGAACTCGGCCGGATCGATGCCCAGCGTCTGGTTGACCTGCGGGATGACCTTGACGAGCTTGTTGTAGAGGTTGCCGTCCGAGCCTTCGGACACTTCGGTGAGGAAGATGTCGGCGATGGCGTTGCGGTTGGCGTCGAGCGAGACCTTGCCGGTCGGGCCCTCGAACGAGACCTTGGCGAGCGCCTCCTGAAGCGCCTTGCCGCCGTCCGACGTGTCGCCCTTGACGCTCTCCAGCGCCATGATCATCGCCTTCATGTTGAGGTAGTAGGCATGGGCGAAGAGGGATGGCGAAGGAAACGCGCCGGGCTGCTTCTTGTATTGCTCGACGAAGGCCTTCCACGGCGCGGTGTCGTTGGTGTCGGCGATCGGACCGGCCGACGGCGTACCGATCAGCACGTCGCGGATCTTGCCCTTCGAGGTCAGCACCGTCTGGTCGACGGTGATCGAGCCGCCGACCAGCGGCGCGGCGCCGCCGGCTTGCTGGTACTGCGTCAGGAAGTTGACCCCGTCCGCGCCGCCGAGCGCGACGTAGATGGCGTCGACATCGTCGGGGATAGCGGCGATGACCGAGGAATAGTCCTTATTGCCGATCGGCACCCAGGATTTCGACGGCACATGGCCGCCCGCCTTGCAGAACTCGGCCATGAAGCCGAACACCTGCGTGTAGGGGAATGAATAGTCCTCGGCGACGGTGGCGACGGTTTTGTAGCCCTTGTCGTTGAAGGCGTAGGTCCCGAGACCGGCCATCCATTGCGCGCCGTCCGTGCCGAAGCGGAAGAAGTTGGGCGCGGGGTCGCGGAACGTCGTGTCCTGCGCGGCTGAAGCGCCGTTGGCGAAGGTCACGTCGAGATGCGTCTTGGCGTAGTCCTTCACCGCGATCCCCTCGTCGCCGGACAGCGGCCCGACCATCGCCTTGACGCCGTCCTGTTCGACGAGCTTGCGCGCCGCGCGCACCGCGCTGTCGGGCGAGGCGTCGGACGAACCCTTGACGATCTCGATCGTCTTGCCGGCGACCATGCCGCCGACCTCGTCGAGCGCGGTCTGCGCGCCGCGCTGGCCGTCCTCGCCGAGCACGGTGAAGGGGCCCTCGAACGTGGCGAGCAGGCCAATCTTGATGCTTTCTTGCGCCATCGCCAGCGAAGGCATGGTCAGGCCGGTGGCGAGCGCCAGGGCCAGGAGTGCGCGTCTATGGATCTTCATGGTTTCCTCCCGAGGTTTTGAAGATTTGGTTGAACTCATCGCTCCCTCAAGACAGGGAGCGCAGGGACTCCTGCGTAAATCGTGGCTTATATTTCCCCCACAGGCCGAGAAGTCCGTCCGGCGACACGAAGACGATCACCAGGAAAACCAGGCCGATCAGCGTGTTGAAGCGTTCGGCGCCGACGACATCGATCGCGAAGGTCTGCATCATCACGACGACCAGCGCGCCGAGGAACGGGCCGATAGGGTGCCGCATGCCGCCGATGACGGCGATGATCAGGATGTTGATCGCCGCGCCCACCCCGATCGCGCCAGGCGAAATACGGCCGTTGAACCAGACGAGCAGCACGCCGGCGAGGCCCGCGATCAACCCGGCGCCGAAATAGGCCGCGATCTTGTGGGCCGTGACGTGAAAGCCCAACGCGCGCATGCGGCGTGGGTTGTCGCGGATCGCCTGCAGCGCCAACCCGAAGGTCGAGCGCGAGCTGTAGAGCACGGCGGCGTAGCAGACGACGGCGACGCCGAGGCACAGGTAGTAAAACGGCCTGGCATCACGCCAGTAGACGCCGAAGACGTCCGGCGCGCGGATTCCCGTGAATCCTGGAAAGCCGTTGAACAGCGCATAGTTCTGCTGCGTGAAATAGAACAGGGCGGTGGCGATCGCGAGCGTGATCATGATGGTGTAGATGCCGTCCGTGCGCGCCGAAATCGCGCCGATCAGCGCCGACGCGACGGCCGCGATCGAGACTGCGAACGGCGCGACGATCCACCACGGCCAGCCGAAGCCATGTACGCCGGAATTGTTGAGCCCGAAGATCGCCACCGCGTAGCCGGCCATGCCGGCGACGCTGATCTGGGCGAGGCTGACCATGCCGCCATAGCCGGCGAGCAGCATCAGCGACAGCGCGATCATGCCGAAGATCAGCGAATAGGCGCCGATCTGCGTCAGGAAGAAATCGCTGGCGATAGCCGGGTACAGCACCAGCGCGAGCGCCAGGATCGCATGGCCCGCGCCGATGCGGGCGAACGCCGCCTCGACGCCCATGGCGGTGTGGGGGGCGTCGATCGCGGTCATCGCGCCGTCCCCATGATGCCCTGCGGCCGGATGGCGAGCGTCACGACCATGATCACGAAGGTCAGCACGATGCCGTAGGTTGGGAAATAGACGAGCCCGATCTGCTCGGCGAGCCCGATCAGCAGCGCGCCGATGGCGGCTCCTGTGATCGAGCCCATGCCGCCGACGATGACGACGACCAGCGAGGCGAGCAGGTAGCGGACGTCCTCGCCGGGCGCGACCGACAGCGCCGAGCCGCCGACGACCCCGGCGAAGCCCGCCAGACCCGCGCCGATGGCGAAGACAATCGCGAACACGGCGTGGACGTTGACGCCCGACGCCGACAGCATCGCGCGGTCGTCGACGCCGGCGCGGATCATCATGCCGACGCGGGTGCGGTTCAGCATCAGCCACAGCCCAATTCCGATGACGATGGCGACGGCCAGCACGACCAGGCGATAGAACGGGTAGTTGATATAGACGGCGGCGCCGTTGGATTTGACGGCGGTGACGATCGGCAGCCTGACGGCGCCGTCCAGCCAGTTGGGGACGCCGATCTGGTAGGTCGCCCCGGTCCACATCCACAGCATCAGATCGGCCGCCACGATGGAGATGCCGATCGACACCAGCGTCTGGCGCAGATCGTCGCCCTCGAGGCGGCGGAACACCAGCACCTGCAGCGCGACGCCGAGGATGGCGAGCACGCCGAAGCCCGCCGCGACGCCGAGCAGCCAGAAGCCGGTCAGCCGCGTGATCTCGTAGCCGATGTAAGCGCCGAGCAGGTAGAGCGAGCCGTGTGCCAGGTTGACGTTGCGCATCAGCCCGAAGACCAGCGTGAAGCCGCTCGCGACGAGGAAATACAGTCCCGCAAGGGTGACGCCGTTGAAGATCGAACTGACGAACGCCTTCTTCGAGATGAGGATGCCGTTCAGCCATGCCGGCCAGATCGCGAAGACCAGCCAGGCGAGCACCGCGGCCGCGAGCAGGCCGACAGCCCACCACGCATGCCGCGCGGTGAGCGCCGGAACGCCGTCGACCTGCGATGCGGGGCGGTCGGCGAGGCTCATGCCGTCAGCCGGCGCCGCTGTTCGTTGATCTGCGGCGCCTTGTGGAACTTGCCGTCCTTCATGATCGCCAGGATGCGCTTCTTGTCCTGCAGGATGCGCACGTCCGCGATCGGGTCGCCGTCGACCAGGATCAGGTCGGCGAGATAGCCTTCCCTGATCATGCCCAACTCGTTGTCCATGTTCATGATGTGGCCGCCATACTTGGTGGCCGCCTGGATCGCCTCCATCGGCGAGAAGCCGAGCATCTCGACGAAGGTCTGGATATCGTTGGCGTTGGTGCCCTGCGGCGTCCAGGCGAAGCCGTAGTCGCCGCCGATGCAGATGCGGATCCCGCGCCGGTGCATCTTCTTCATCGTGTCGATGCACATTTCGAGTTCGCGCTCGTATTCCAGCGACAGCGGCGAACCCGGCTTGATCCCCCATTTCTCGGCGTGGCGGGCGGTGTTGATCAGCCACGCTATGCCGGGCGCGACGATATGCTTGTCCTTGGCGGCTTCCAGCATGTCGAGCGCCTCCTCGTCGGCGAAGGAAGCGTGGAAGATGTTCTGGATGCCGTGGCGCACGCATTGCTTGACCGAACCCGACGAGCGGGCGTGCGCCGACAGGACCTTATTGCGGCAGCGCGCCTCGGAGGCGGCCATCGCCACCTCCTCCTCCGACATCGGCGTTTCCTCCGCGCCCATGCCGGTGATGCTCTCGCCCGAAAGGTTGAGCTTGATCGCGTCGACGCCGATCTTGATGAGTTGCCGCACCGTGCGGCGGATTTCCTCCGGGCCGGAAACGACGACGCCGAGGTTCAGCCCCTCGTGCGGAATATGCGACGGGGCGGAATCGCCGAGGCCCCCGACCGTGGTGATCTCGGGTCCGGCCGCGAGGTAGCGCGGCCCGGGAAACCGCCCCTCGTTGATGAAGCGCTTTGCCACCACGTCGAGCCGCGCCTTGGCCGAGGCGGCGCCCCGGCCGGCCGTGAAACCGGCGTCGAGCACCAGCTTGGCCATCTCCATGGTGACCAGCATGTGCTCCTCGACCTCCATCATCTGGATGGGATCGATGCCGGGCGCGTTGTTCCAGGACAGATGCAGATGCCCGTCGATCAGACCCGGCATGAGCGTCGCGCCCATGCCGTCGATGGTCGTCGCGCCGCCGTAGGATGCCGAGGACGAGCCGAAGCGCGACGAACCCTTGGTGATCTGCTTGATCCGGTTGCCCTGCACGAGCACCTCGCCGGTATAGGGGTATTCGCCGGTCGCATCGAGCACGCGCACGTTGGTGAACAGCGTGTTGCTCGAGCCGTTCGACGTCCAGTTCTCGCTTGCCATCCCAACCTCCCAGAGCATGGCGAAGACGCGTGCGCGCCTTCAGGTCGTCCTGTCCACCCGCGCCAGGAAGTCGCCCAGCAAGCGGTTGCATTCACGTGGATTTTCCACAGTCGCCCAATGGCCGCAGCGGCCGATCGGCGAGAATACGGCGCCCTTGATCCTGTCGGCAAGCGCCTGCGCGACGCTTTGCGGATTGACGGTGTCGGCATCGCCCGTGACGAGAAGCGTCGGGGCCGAAATCCGGCGTGCGTCGACGGCGGCGGCGTTCGCCAGCGCCTCGCAGGTCCGCGCGTAGGACTCCGGATCCTGTCTTGTGATCGACTCGCGGACGAAGGCGACCGCCGCCGGAGAGGTCTCGCGCGTATGCGCCGACAACGCGTTGGCGACGATCTGGTCGGCGATGTCGGCGATGCCGCCGGAGCGCGCCAGCTTGGCGCGGCCGGCCAGGCCCTGCCGCGTCGCTTCGGCCGGCTCGGCGAGCGCGCCGAACAAGCTCAGCGAGGCGACCGTCTGGGGCCTGAGCGAAGCGAGCAACTGGCAGACGATCGTGCCCATCGAGTGGCCGACGAAATGCGCCCGCGTCACGCCCATGCCGTCCATCGTTCGCGCCAGCGCCTCGCACATCGTCTCGACCGACAGCGGGTCGACCGGCCGCGGCGAACGCCCGGAACCTGGCAGGTCGATGCGGATGACGCGGTAGCCCGACAGCGCCGGCATCTGCGGCTGGAACATGTTGGACGTGCCGCCGAGCCCGTGAATCATCACGACCGGGAAGCCATCGCCGCTCGCCTCGGCGACCATCTGTCCGACGGTCACGCTCGTCATCGCGGGCGATCCGCGAAGCGGTTCTCGAGCGCGCCGATGCCGTCGATCTCGACACGGACGACATCGCCGGCCTTGAGATATTTCGGCGGCGTGAAGCCGATGCCGACGCCCGCCGGCGTTCCGGTGGCGATGATGTCGCCCGGCTTCAGCGTGATGCCTTGCGAAAGCGTCGCGATGATCGTCGGGATATCGAAGATCAGCATCGACACCATGGAGTCCTGGCGAAGAGCGTCGTTGACGAAGCAGCGGATCGCAGCCGTGTCCAGATCAAACGCATCCTTGGTGACGGCCCACGGTCCCATCGGGCAGAACGTGTCCTGCGACTTGCCGATCAGCCATTGGCTGTATTTGCCCTGCAGGTCGCGCGCCGTCACGTCGTTGACGATCGTGTAGCCCCAGACGTGATCGTAGGCGGCCTCTTTCGAAATGCCGCGTCCCGTCTTGCCGATGATGACCGCGAGTTCGGCCTCGTAGTCGATGGCGGTGGAGACGCTGGCGTCGATCAGCACCGGCGCATGGTTGGCCACGACGCATTCCGGCACCTTGGAAAAGACGATCGGGTGCTTGGGAATGGCGCCGGCGGCCGCGCTGGAATCGAAGCCGCTTTTCGAGAACTCGTGGGCATGCTCGTGATAGTTCTTGCCCACGCAAAAGATGTTGCGCGCCGGGGCCGGGATCGGCGCCTCGATCTCGACTTGCGAAAGCGGAATGGACGACAGCGTGCGAGGGGCGCCCGCGCCGTTTCGCTCGATCAAGGACAGGATGCCGCGTCGCGCCTGGTCGACGGAAAAGTCGAAAGGCGCAATCGTTTGCGCGTCGAGATCGACGATGCCGACCCGTCTTTCGCCAGCCACCAAAAACGTCGCAACCCGCAAGAAAGCCTCCTCGCTCGGGGAGACCGGTTCTAAACCAAGGCCGGCCTTTGTGGTTCACACTATTTGCACGGTCTGCGTTTCGCAAGGGTTTTTGAACTCATGCGCCGATACAGAATATGATGCATTGCAGCATATGCTCGCGCTGGACCTGGAACGCGACAGCTGCTAGCAGTGGTCCACCAATGGTTCAGATAGGCATGGTGCGGTGCCCAGACTTGTCGCGTCAGATATCGCAACGGCGCTGAGGAAACGGATTTCATCCGGCGAGTGGCTGGCAAGCGGACGGATGCCGCCCGAGCGCGGCCTGGCGCTGGAATTCGGTGTCGCGCGCAATACGGTGCGCAGGGCCGTCGCCGTCCTGGAAGACGATGGAACCGTGGTCCGCCAGGCGGGGCGCGGCACGTTTCTGGCGACGGCCGGCCAAGGCTCGATCGGCGCGGTCGTCACGCGCATGGAGGGAACCAGTCCGGCCGACATGATGGAAATTCGCCGACTGCTGGAGCCGGCCGCCGCCTCCTTCGCCGCGACGAATGCCAGCGCAGCTGAGCTGCGGGCGTTGCGCGAGGCCCATGAGACGGCGACCGCGGCGACCGACATGCCGGCATTCGAGCATTGGGACGCCGAATTCCACCACCGGATCTTCGCTTGCTGCCGCAACGACTTCCTCAAGGAAATCCACAATCTGATGCGCATCCTGCGCAATCAGGCGCCTTGGTTCGAGATGAAGAAGCGCTCATTTTCCGAGGATCGCCGTGGCGCCTATTGCCAGGAGCATCAGGCGATCGTCGACGCGCTGTATCGCCGCGATCCCGACGGCTCCAACCGAGCGATGCTCGATCATCTCAGGACAGTCGAGCGCAATCTGCTGGGCCGGTAGGGTTCGGGCAGGGACAGTTGGCGCTCGGCGGTCTCGGATCAACTCGATCGTCACGCCGGGATCGATGCCTGCCTTGGCCATGCCCCAATCCAGCGGCGGACGGTCACGCCATTGTCGGAGGCGCTGGCCAGATGCGAGCGCGTCGCCGGCGCGCAATCCGTCAACCCCTCGGGACAGTCGCGGGCGACTTTGAAGTGACGGTCCTCAACGGGCGAAATCAAGATTCCACGGCCAACTCTACCATCTCCATCGCTTCGTCGCGGAGACGGCGCACGGAGTCTGCGGCCAATTCGTGCTCCCTCGGCAAACGGCGACTCGGAGGCTGCGCCGGACGATTGGAGTGGCCTGGAGCCAGAATTTCAATCAGAGATGGCGCGCCTTGATGGCGAGTCATCGAACCAAATCCTCGACGCCCTGGCCGAATGGAACGTCTATCTAAGCCAGAATAAGCCGAATTGCACGCCGGGGGGACCATGACCCCGAGCGATCGTCTTGGACCAGTGCAGCCATCGCTGCCGTTCTCTGCGGTCGCGGGGATCACGCTGCCGGAGCCTGAGAGGCATTCTGGGCGGGACACCGCGCCGTTTTCCATCCGGCTGACGGCCGATGAGCGTCAACTCCTGGAACAGGCAGCGGCCGGTGCGCCGCTTGGCACCTACATTCGCAGCCGCATTCTCGATGGTCAGACCGCGCGCCGCAAGGTGCAGCGCGCGCCGGTCGCGGATCAGGCCGCTCTTGCACGCGTGCTGGCGCAGCTCGGGCAGTCCCGCCTCGGTAACAATCTGAACCAGTTGGCTAAAGCCGCCAACATGGGTGCCTTGATCGTGACGCCCGACGTAACGGCGGAATTCAAAGAGGCCTGCGCTGCGGTGGCGGCCATGCGGCACGATTTAATGCGGGCGCTCGGGCTCAAGGAGCCCGCGCCATGATCCTCAAAGGCAATCAACGCGCGGGCGCGAAGCAACTGGCCATCCACCTGCTTCGCACCGACGACAACGACCATGTCGAGGTGCACGACATCCGTGGCTTTGTCGCGGGCGACCTGACGGGCGCGCTGCGCGAAGCCTACGCGATTAGCCGCGCCACGAAATGCCGACAGTTCCTGTTTTCGCTGAGCCTGAGCCCGCCGGAAACGGAAAACGTGCCGATCGCGGTGTTCGAGAAGGCGATCGACGACATCGAAGAACGGCTTGGCCTGACGGATCAGCCACGCGCGATCGTCTTCCATGAAAAACAGGGGCGGCGGCATGCGCATTGCGTGTGGTCGCGCATCGATGCCAGCGGCCTGAGGGCGATCAACCTGCCTCACTACAAGCTGAAGCTGCGGAGCGTGTCGCGCCAGCTCTACATCGATCACGGCTGGCACATGCCGTCCGGCCTGGTGAACAGCAAGGAGCGCGATCCGCTGAACTTCTCGCGCGCCGAATGGCAGCAGGCGAAACGCGCCTCGCTCGATCCGCGCGCCCTGAAGGAGATGTTCCAGGAGTGCTGGGCGGCATCGGATTCGCCTAAGGCCTTCGCGAATGCCCTCGCAGCGCGGGGCTTCACCCTCGCGCAAGGCGACCGTCGCGGATACGTGGCGGTCGACTTTCGCGGGGAAGTGTATGCCGTAGCCCGGCTGCTGAACGTCCGGTCGAAAGAGCTGAAAGCGAAACTGCCCCATCCGGCAGAACTGCCATCCGTTTCCCACGTGAAAAAGGATGTCGCCGAGCGCATGACCGGCCTGTTCTCGCGGCACCTCGACGAGGCGAACGCCGTCTTCGACAAGCGGTGGAAGCCGCTGGATGCGCGCCGCGCCCGCATGGTCGCCGATCATCGCGAGGCGCGCGCGGTCCTGGACGCGGGTCAATCCGCCCGGACCAAGGCCGAGACGCTGAAACGTTCGCAGCGGCTGCCACGCGGGCTCCGAGCGGTTTGGAGCTGGGTCACGCGGCGCACCGCCCGCATTCACCGGGAAAACGAACGCGAGGCGATGCAGGCGATGGCGCGCGACGCGGAGGAGCGGCAATTGCTTGTAAACGCGCAACTGACCGAACGGCGCAGGCTCCAGAGCGAAATCCGGCAGGTGCGCCACGTTCATACGCGCGAGGTTGCCCGCCTGCACCGTGACATCGCAGCCTATCGGCCCACGGCTGCACCGGAACAAGCTTCAAGTCCGGATCGCAACCCCCGGCCAAAGCAGCGCAAACGCGTCGAACCGTCATTTTAATCAAACCAGCGCCGCAGGCCGAAATTTTCCCTCACTTGAACAGGTGCCAAATGACCCGCCGCAGAAAACCATCCTTCGATCCAGAAACGATCGATCCCGCGTCCGTCGTCAAATTTCAAACGATCCGAAGGCTCGGTCGAACTTTCGAAGTCGATCTGAGCACGCCCGTCCCGATTGCGCACGCCATCGAAATCGGCAGTGACATAGCGATGCTGCGCGCCCGCCATGTTGGATTGCCTGAGGCGCAGGCCGTCCGTCTTGCGCAGCGGATCGCCGAGTTTTTGTCGGAAGAGATCGAATGGCGGGTTCAGAACTTCGAGGCCGACAAATTGACAGCGGACGCTTATCAGTTTCCGGACCGCGAAACGAACCAGGATGACGACATGCCTTTCTGATCAAACCGGCCGATTCAGGCTGCGGCCTCGATCGCGGAACGGGCTGCTGCCTGATTGTTCGAAAAGCGATTGAGGAAGTCCGCCGCCCTCTGCGCATGACTCGCGGCGGTGAAGATCGCCCGGCTGTCTCCCTTAAGCACTTTCAACCAGCTGTCGATGTAGGCTGCGTGATCGGGCCGGGGCTCGGGCGTCAAATCGAGTTCGGCACATAGAAACGCCGCGCCAAGCTCCGCGACAAGCTCCTCCATGGCATAGCCTTCATCGCCGAACCGCTTCCGTCCGAAGCTGCGGTCAAGCCGCGAACCGTGATTTGTCCAGTGCGTCATCTCATGCGCCAGCGTGGCGTAATAGCTTTCCACGTCGCGGAATGCTTCGAAGGGAGGCATCTGAACGAAATCATTCGAGACGTTGTAATAGGCCCGGTTGCTGCCGTGCCGCACGGTTGCCCCTGTTGCGGCAAAGAACCCCTCGGCACTGTCGAGGCGATGAACGGGATCGAGACGCGGCGCTGCCGGTGCATAAAAGTCCGGGGGCAGACCGTCGATCTGTTCGACGTTGAAAACGCTGTAACTCTTCATGAATGGGATTTCCCGATCCTGATCTTGCCCGGTCTTTTCGTCGGTTTCCGTGCGGCTGATGGTCGAGGCAAAGACGACAGGGCTTGCGCGCTCCCCTTTGCGAACCGCGCCGCCCAAATCCAGCGCCTGCTTGAAGGTCAGCCAGATCGGGGCCGCATAGCCCTTCTCGACTGCCGCGCCCCACAACATAAAGACATTGATTCCCTGGTAGGGCACGCCATTGCCCCGTAGCGGCCGGATGATCCGACCAGCCGCGTGGCCAGCGCTCCAAGGTTGCAGCCACGGCCGGACGCCCTGCTCCAAAGTCGCCACGATCTGGGCCGTCACTCGCTCATAAACGTCGGTTTTCATTTGCTTTTCTCAGTTTAAGGGTTGCGCATGCAACCCTGCTAGCCTGAGCGGCAATGAGCGGGGGAATGCTGTTCAAGGCCGGTTCTCCCGGAGGGGGATCACCCACCCGCAGGGCGGCGGCACGCCGTCTTGCAGCCCGGCTTTCGGCCGGGGGAAAGATGGGGAGACCGGGAGAATCGCCCGCAGGGCTTGGCCTTGACGGCAGGGGTCGTCAGGACCCGGCTTCTGAAAGAAAAGACGGCTGAAAGCCGACCTGCTTCTCTGCGTGAGGGACGGTCACCGGATGGCCGAGACCACAGGCTCGGCGTGGCGTCAGCCGCGTATGGCCCGACGGGCAAAGCCCGGCACGCCAGGCATTTTCAATCGCTTGTTTCTGCCGGAAAGTGCTGTTGCACGACTGGATCGTGTCTCCGGCCGTCTAGCGCCTGCGATCAGGATGTTGGGCGGTGCCGTCGTCCCTTGTTCGTCCAGCCGCGCTTCTTAGCCCTTGTAGCTCTGGTCCTGTGGGCAAGCGTGAAGCTCTTCCACTGGCGTTGCAGCCCCGCTGGGGTGCTTTGGGGACCAACGCTGTTCCAACGGCCGTAACGCAACCCGGACGAAAGGAACGACAAGATGACACCAATCAGACACATGACCAGGGCGACGCTGACGGCGCTCTTCGCGCAAGCGGTGCGCGCGATCGGCCACTTCGAGACGCAGCGCCAAGAAGTGCTGCTGGCGATCGAAAGCCAAGACAAGGTGCCGGGCAAAACGCCCAAGCTGCCGACGCCGTAACCGTTCGCTGCGTGCCTGTCCTGGCGCGCGGCAATTCTTTTGGAGTGCCTTCAGGGCTAGCTGGGCTACCGTGCCACTTCACCGCGTGGTCAGTTTAGGCCCGGACCGGATTTGAATTGAACGGGATTGGAAGTGACCGGCTGCAGTGCTTCGGGCGTTTTCGCCTCTGTGCCGATCTCTTGTCGAACGGAGGCTGGCATGACGCTCTCAAGGTCGGCGCCCAAAGCGTCGAGGTTGGTAGCGGTACCGTCCCGGTCCAACTTTTCGTGCGCGTGGTCGAGTCGCGCCTGAAATGCCAGCAAGTCGCCCCTGTCGTGTTCCAATGCGCGCTTTTGATCGTCTGACGATTTGAAGTCTTCCCAGTTCGTGTAGGTGTCAGGCACTGACTGCGGGTCGACGCCCTCCACTTCCTGGCCGCTGCGATCCAGTAGCCGCGTTCCGTCCTTCGTCTTGAAGACCTTACGGCCATCCGGAAGGTCGTAGGCTTTCGCTACGAGCTCGTCTTGCCGTTTCCGGGCTTCGTCCAGTTGCCGTTCATTCTCCATGAGGGCGTGCACGGTCGCCGTGTCGTAGCGATCTAACCGTTCGCGGAAGGCTTCAACCTGCTCCGTGGTCGCTGCCACGATCGCTTCCCGTATCGCTTCGCGCTCTTTCCTGTCACGCACGTCCTGCCGCTCACGTTCTTCGCCCAGAACGATCTGGTCTTCGGTCCAGCGGGCTTCGCGCCGATTGGCGGCTGCGGTCTCTTTGAAAAGTTGCACAAGGGAAGCCTGCTCAGATGCCAGCATTAGGGGCAAGCCTTTCGTGAAAGCACGTCGATGATGGCCGCAGGCGGATAGTCGGGATATTTGCCGAAGGCCGTATAGATCACGTCGATCGTATCCTTGCCCTTTTGATACCAATCAAAGATGCACTTCATACCGGCCGTCTGCTTTTCGTCACGAAGGTATCGGGCATAGGCCAGCCCCTCGACGACTCCGGAAATGTAAGGGACACGATCCTGCGGAGCCATCTTCTCCATGATAATTCCAGCTGTGAAATCCGTTGCTTGAGATGTCCCTGTCAATGACAACAAACCAGCTGTGATCACAGAAGAGTAGATTGTCGTTTTGAAAGCAAACCGGCGGCTCATAATCGACCGTTTGTGTTGAAATTTCCGTAACACGCATTTTTGTGCTACAATCTGTTAGTATAAAGGGATGGTTGGTCGATGGTTTGTGCCCGTCGACCACTTCACGAAAAGGGTCGATTATGTGAGCCGTGAAGGGGTATGGTGACGGTTAAGTGATTGGCGGCGCAGGGAAAAAGGTCGGGTATCTTCGGGTATCAACGCACGAACAGCGCCCCGACCGGCAGATTGATGGTTTAAGCGCCTTATGCGACGAGCTCCATTTCGAGACGCTTTCGGCAACGAGCCGTCGCCGTCCTGTTTATGAAGCGGTGATTGCTCGGTTGAAGCGTGGCGATACGCTCGTGGTATGGGATTTGGATAGGGCTTTCCGATCTGTCATCGATGCCGTTACCGAGGCGGAAAATCTTCAACAGAACGGTATCGAATTCCACATTGTGAATTTGCAGATCGATACGGCGACACCAGCCGGAATGCTGGTCTATGTCGTCATGAGCGCTATCGCCGAGTTCGAGCGCCGCCAGTTGTCCCAGCGCACGCTCGAAGGATTGGCGGCCGCCCGTCGCCGTGGTGCGAGACTGGGTCGACCGCCGAAGCTGAGTGCTGAGCAGCTTGCTGCGGCAAAGCTTAGACTGTCTTCGACGCCCGAGACAATGACCAGTATCGCCAGCGAGTATGGTGTCGCTCCTTGGAGCCTGACCCGAGCGCTGCGAAGGCAAGAGAACCTGCACCGTCCGTGACGCTGACATGAAGCCAAAAGGGAATGAACTGAACCTCGTTATCGTGCAACGGTAAGGAGAGGCGAACAAAACCAGAACAAAAACGCGAAAACCCGTTGACAAGGTCGACTCGGTGCGCTTCAAGTGCGTCCGTTCATGTTTTGTTCCCTTTGGTAGAATTGACTTGCTGTTAACATGAAGTTAGCGGCTCCGCCCGCATGTTGATTCGAGTCGGCGCGTCGAGGCTTTTTAATGGACACCTATTCACGCGCTCCTGTCGTCATTGACCTTTTTTGCGGTGCCGGGGGCTTGAGCGAAGGACTTCGCCAGGCGAACTGGAACCCGAGGGTCGCCGTCGATTTCGACCCCAACGCCATCGCGACGTATAAGGCCAACCATCCAGAAACCGAAACGATTCTTGGGAATGTTGAAGATATTACGGGAGAACAGCTAAAGACGCTGGCCCGCACCCAAGACATTGACCTCATCGCTGGCGGGCCCAGTTGCCAAGGGTTTAGCACCCACGGAAAACGCATCCAGGACGACCCCCGCAACTTTCTTTTTAAGCATTTCGTCCGCCTCGTCGACGAGGTCCGGCCGAAGATGTTTCTCATGGAAAACGTTCGGGGCATGCTGACTTACTCGAAAGGCTATTTCAAAAAGCAGATTGAAGATGCCTTCCATGAAATTGGGTACCGCACGGCGTTTGCGGAGGTATGCACGGCGGACTACGGCGTGCCGCAACTCCGGCACCGCGTGCTTTTCATTGGTACCCGAATTGATGAAATCGAACTTTCTTTTCCTAAACCGACCCACGGTAACGAGGCGCTTGGCTTGAAGCCCTATTTGACGGTCGCCGAAGCCTTGGGCGATCTGCCGTTGATGGAGGGAGACTTCAAGAGGGAGCTCCGGGCTTACGCCTCGGCGCCAAAAAACGACTTCCAACGCTACTCCCGGAAGGGCGCCAGCCAGGCGTTGACAATGCACGTCTCAAACAAGCTTTCTGACCAAGCTCAACGTATTGCCAACGTCGTTCAGCAGGGGCAAGGGCTTAGAGCCGTTCCCCCTGATGCGTTACCTGAGCGTTTTCGGAAGATGCGGACGATCGGCAATGGCGCGTTGCGTCGTGACTGTACGACCCTTTATTTTCGTCTCAGCCCGTATCGTCCCTCGTACACAATCACCTGCTATTACCGGAATGTTGCCTCGGGTCCGTTCTTGCATCCATGGGAAGATCGGTCGCTGTCACACCGGGAAGCCGCCCGCTTGATGTCTTTTCCGGATCATTATCGTTTTATGGGTTCGAACTTCACCAAGCAGATAGGCAACGCCGTTCCGGTTTTGATGGCGAAGGCGATTGGTGCCCAGCTTCTTAAGTCTCTGCAAAGGGCCGAAAAGCGTGCTGTCCGCTATTCTATGGTGGCGTAAAGGTGGCGTGGATCAGGGCGGACCGGGTCCGGCACGCACTGCAGAATCTCAACGAGTGGCGGAAAACCGTCCAGGATCAGGGCTCCAAGCATCTATTGCCCATGCTAGCGCTGTTGGAGCGAGGCGCTGGCAACGGCACAGAAGTTGAGCTCGACGAAACGCCTCACGAGTACGAATTTTGGGATCGCTATTTCCGTCTCGATAATGATGCGGAGAGACCGTACTTCAACGCGATGACGTTGCGGCGCGCGGAGAAAGGTTTTCCCCACAGCAATGCCGCCACGATCCGGAAGAACACCTTCGCTTTAAAATGGAATGCGGCCACCCGACGAGCGGATGGAAACCAAGATTTCTGGACCCTTTCCGGCACCTACGCCGATATTTTCCGCGATAGGGCCCTGACGAAGGGCGGTCAGGTGTCAAGAGTACCTGTAATCGACCTGGCTGTAGTCATGTTCCGGGCCGACGACATTGAACCGGGCTCGGCTGAAGGTTTAGAGACTGCGTTTAGGGCTCGCTTTCCACAAAGCGACGACGATTATCGGAAAATATTTGTTTTTAGAGCTGAGAATGCTGCAAACCTATTTGGAGACGTACGCCCGGGCCAAGCGACAATTGAAGCGATCAAAGATTCCCTCATCGCAGAGACCGTTCCGCCCTCGGCCGCGCCTAACCCTGCACCAGCCGTTGCAATAACTGACCCGGATGACTGGCTTCTCACTGAAGTTCAGCAACTGCTCAAGGTGGGCACTTCTGGCATCATCTTTACGGGCCCGCCTGGGACAAGCAAATCTCGCGATGCCGAGAGGATTGCAAGGTCTCTGGTGAATGATGCCGAAGCCGATATTTTTCGCGTCCAGTTCCATCCTTCATTTGGTTATGAAGATTTCGTCGAAGGCTATAAGCCGGAGGAAACGAAGACCTCTGGGTTCGATATTGTCCCAAAGGTGTTTATCAAGTCGTGCGAAAGGGCTCGGGCTGTCAGTGGTTACGTCATCATCATCGTTGACGAGATCAATCGGGGCGACCCAGCAAGAATTTTCGGCGAGCTGCTGACCTATCTTGAGCGAGGCTATCGAAATAAGCCAGTGACCCTGCCGTTTTCCGGCAATGAACTGCGCATCCCTTCGAACCTTCTGATGATAGGTACGATGAATCCATACGATCGAAGTGTCACTCACATTGACGCCGCGTTTGTTCGCCGTTTTGACCACATTCCATTAGAGCCGTCCCGCGAGCGATTAGAAATGATGCTTGAGGAAAAAGGTATGGCGGCAGGTCATATCGCGTTGATCGGAAAATGGTTCGAGGACGTCCAGAAGCTGATGGTGCCTGTCGGCTTGGGGCATGCAGTTTTCTCGGACGTCACCGACATCGATGCATTGAAAGTCATTTGGCGGTACCGCATCCGCCCTACGGGGGAGGCAATCCTGGACATGAATGTCCAGCTAAAAGACGGCTTCGTGAAGAGCTTCGAAGCAATGATGCGTCGGCTTGAAGGCGGAGAAGGTGCTTGAAATAATCGAATGCGAGGAGTTCGGGGTCATTGAACTTGGCATCGACCGACTGCTGGTGGACGGCGAAATTTCGTTGGACAATCGAATTGTTGAAAAGGGCTTTCTGAACGTTTCGCTGGTCAAAGGACGAGTCGTATTGCGGGCGGATCGTCACGTCGGCCTGATACCGCTCAACGCGAACCTGGCGATACGGGTCAGCCCTCGCGCCCAAGTCGCAAATATTGCGCACATGATTGTCAAATCCGGCGAAGCGCCGTTTGCGATCCCTGATTTTTCACGAGGGTACTTACCAAACTTTGAGTCCGGCCCCAACGTGGAGAAAATTTACTGCTTACCTCTTGTCAGGGGTGCCGAACGGGTCGTCAAAGGCGGCTTGATGAAGTCTTATGGGTCGGTCCCGAACCCGCCACCGTGGCGCGGTCGGTTACTGGTAACGGACACCATCAAGCTGCATCGCGCAAAAAACGTCAGATACAAAAGCGAATTCGACTTCAAGACCCTTTCTTATGGAGGGCCGGAGAACCTGGCACTCAAGTATGCCACGCTTTTTGTTCGCGACTGGTTAGCTGTTAATGACCGCAAGAACACGCTACTAGGCCGAGCCAATGGAGTCCTGGCTGCATTGCATGCGGTTCCAGACTTCAAAGGTCGATTAGGAAGTCTGTTGCGGGATATAGCGCATTCGGCGAGCCACCTTCCCTCTCAGTACGCCTACTATCGGGATCCCCTTTGGACGGCCTATCTAATTCTCCAGGGTAAAGTTCCAGATCTGTCGGCAGAGGGTTTCGTGACCCTCGACTCCCTTGTCGTGAACCTATCGACGGTGTTCGAAGGTTTTGTGCGCAACATACTCGTCGAGCGTGCGCCCGAGCATGGCTGGCGGATCGTCAACGGCGAGGATGTGGTCTACCCATTTTTTTCAGACGGTACCGAATATCGTGTGAAACCGGACATCGTGATTATGGCCGGAGCGAAGCCTTTGGCTGTTTTGGATGTCAAATACAAGCTGGATGCAAAGGAAAGCGACCGGTACGAAGTGTTGTCGTTCATGGAAGCCTTGGGAGTGCGTGTCGGAGGATTTATTTGTCCTCAACGCCCCGAAGCAGCTTCAAGATATATGGGCCAGACCTTGGGTGCAAAGGCGCTATCAACGCTGCGGTTCGACTTAGCGGCGGCGGACCTAGATGTTGAGGCTGACCGGTTCGTTTCCAACGTGGTGAAGCTCATTGCAGGTAGGCGGGATTTTGCCTGATCGCAAATCGAGGCGATGGGAAGGCGTGAAGCCCGCCGTAAGTAAGGCGATGTCACACGTGAGGGGGAAAGATACCAAACCCGAGTTGATTGTTCGGCGACTCGTTCATCAATTAGGCTATCGTTTCAGGCTTCATCGAAAAGAGCTTCCTGGGACTCCTGATCTGGTTTTTGTCGGTCGTAGGAAAGTGATTTTTGTTCATGGCTGCTTCTGGCATGGCCACGACTGTCGGCGGGGAACTCGACAATCCAAAAGCAATACCGAATATTGGCGGCAAAAGATTGCTCGTAACATAGCGAGGGATGCGACCTCGGTGCGGAAACTTTGGGAGGAAGGATGGCAGGTGTTTGTCGTGTGGGAATGTGACACGCCGCCCACGCAGCGGGAACACTTGAAAAAAGCCATTACCACATTCTTAGACCCGAATGCGTGAGTGTCTGCATCCGCAAACAGGAAAGGTTCAACCTGATTGAGCTGCCGCAATCGTTGCTGTCGGCAGGAACAGTGCGTTCGGTCTGCTGATAAAGGGCTGAAACCCTAAATGCCGATAGAATGAGAACGCGGTTTGGTCCTTAGCATCCACCACCAGAGCAAAGATTGCTGGATCGGCAGTTAATGAGCGCAATCCTGCATCCGCTACGAGCGCGCTGCCCAACCCCTGCCGGCGAAATCGTTGGTCGATGGCCAGTCTTCCGATAAGCGCGGCGGGCAACAAAGGATAGCGAGGAAGGCGCTTGGCCGTCTCTGGTGAAAGCTCGGTAAGCGCTAATCCAGCAGCAGCGAACGTGTAGTAGCCTGCGATTGTTTGCGCGTCATCGACTGCGACGAAGCAATTGGACACACGTCGGCGAATGTCCTGCGTGACCTGCTGCTGGAAGTAGCGGTCAAGCGGCTCAACGCCGCAATAAAAGCTGGAACGGTCGCGGTTGCCGAGGGGCTCTATCCAAAACTGGCCGGTCACCCTTGGCCCGGAATCAGCTTTCGGTGGCGCGCGACAGCACGGCGCAACGCTGCGTTCGGCGCGGCAGGTTCGAGGATAGCCGCTGCGACAGACCGCTGATCTTCGACCGATAGGCGAATGATCTGAACCTCTTCAATGGCTCGATGCGCCGCCTCCTGAGCCGCCGCCACGACAAAATCACTTACCGAGCGGCCTTGGATTTCGGCGGCGCGGCGGATGACCGTCAAGGCCTCCGGCGGAAGCCTGGCATCGAGACGGGCGGAACGGATCATTGCTTCACTCATTTTGCACCTCTATTCCGATTGTACGGGGAAATACCGTACAATGTCAATAATCGCGGCAGCTGCCAGATTGGGTCCAGTGCGCGCGTTGATCGATGGGGTCCAGGGGAGATCGAAATCGCCTTTGGTCATGGGGGTCTCGGGGGAGCAGGAATGCGCCCGCCGAGCGGCGATCGAACGGCCGCTCCGTTTGTCCATGGTCCGGTGCCGGTGGAGAGGGAAGTCTCCAGGTCTGGCGAGTGGGTATCAAGGGGCCGCGAAAGGTCCTTTGAGCGATGGGTGCAGGGAGAGCGCAGTCTCCCGCGAGGGATCAAACGACGATACGTTTGAATGGTGCTGATCCGGCTCGATGCCGGGAAGCGCCACGGGCCGGGGGGATGCAACGGGGGCGCGCTAGCGGGCCCCCTTGCCAAGTGGGTGCTGTATTACAGCACACATCTTGCGGAACGCAGAGAAAAGGGGGGCAGAGAACGAACGAGACGAAACAGGAGAAGCCAGCGACGACAGAGGCAAGGATCAGAGAAGGAGCTGGGAACAAGAGCAAACGCGAAGGAAGAAGCCAGCGACGAACGGACAAGAGGGAACGGAAAAGCCAGGAAAAAGCGATAGAAAAGGCAAACGGGCAGCAAAGGCAGGAGGAAAGACGCGGACACAAGGCAACGAGAGACGAACGAAGAAGGAGACGAAACAAAGCAGGAAACGGCAGGGACGCTGAGCGGAACGCCGAAGCGCCCGACAGACAAAGGAGCAAGAAACAAGACCCGAGGGGTCGAAGAAAAACGAAAAACCGGACGAGGCGAACGAGACGATGAAGGGACAACAGGCCGGACAGCGTCGTGAGGCAAATGGCGAAATACAATGGTAGCGCGTCGGAGACCGACCGGACTCGAAAAAACAAAGCGATTACGCGGAGCCGGACACCCCTGGCGCAAATGACGATATGCCATTCTAGCGGCTCGGCGCTTCCAGAAACCGCGTGATGGTCGAGCGCGACACGAGCAACACCTAGCCAATTCATGTTACACTAAAAGCATGAAAAGGACGCCATACAGACCAAAGACCAAAGCAAAAGCGCCGTCAACGGCGGCGGATGCTGCGCCGCTCGTCCATAAATTCATGGTGAAGCTGTTCGACCGTGACGATGGGGAGGCCGCGCCCTGGTCGATGATCGCCGCGACGCTGTTCAAGGTGGCGTTCGATGCGCTCGATCGGCTGCCGCTAGATAATGAGCAGACGGTAACGCTGCTACGGCGTGTGCATGGAAGTTCATACGATCGGTTAGTGAAGAATGCGGCCGGGCCGTTTGAGGTGTCTGGATCGAGCGCGCCGTCCCCTACGCGGCTTCCGGGTCGGTCGCCGCAAGCTCCTTCTGCCTGACGCTGTTCATGGCGCGGCTCATCGGCGGGTAGTCATGGAAGCAGGTAGAATGATTTCAGGAGGAGCAAAGGGCTGGGGCTGGGCAGCAGCGGGCCGACCTCTGGCGAGCGCTTCGGGGCGCAGAAGCGTGTCGTAGACATAGGTTCCGCTATAGACCACGGTGGCTAAAGCAGCCACGATCGTGGCTACGCTAACCGAAAGAGCGATCAATTTCTGAAATTTGGTAAGGCCAATAACGGCGTCGGTGTGAACTCTTTGGCCATCGAAATAGAGGGCGTTTGTTTTTGCCCCTATGCCGAACCTTCCTAGGGCTTCCAAGTCGATCAGGTTGATTTCTTCGGAAGGCATCAGGGCATGGCTACGGGCGCGGCGCGATACCGTTTCTCAAGACACCTTTTATCTCGTCTCCCAGGTCTTTAAGGCCCTTAGCGAAATGGTCCTTCAGCCGCTGCTCCATGGGCTGATTGACCTCTTCCACGACTCTCTTGATGTCAGCCAAGAGTTTTTCATTGCCACTCATGGGCATACTTTCTCGAACAGGTGCCGCTGATCTTTGAGCCACTATACGCCCTTTCCTATGCCGCTTCCAATAATTTTACAGGTGTCAAATTACGCCGATCCCTGAAGGCTTCAACATCATGAAACCGCGCTGTTGCATAATTGTTTCTTAGCAACGATTTGTTCTTCCTGGCTTTCCTCCAACCGCATGATGGTCGAGCGCGACCCGTACAGCCCTTGGCCGTTTCGCTGTGCGTCTTGTCGTCACCGGCCAGCCGCAGAGCCTCGGCATGTTACGCGGGCACAAGGCCAACTACGCCGAAATTTTGCACCTGACTTCCGCACCGCGCAAGCGATTGAAAAGGCAGGGCCGGAAACCCGGTGCAAAAATGTGTGCACCGGCTGCTTGGGTGGATTGCGGTCTGTCGGCTTTAGACGAAGTGCTGGTAAAGACGGCCGTCAGTTGCTTATTATGATTTTATGGATTTGCAGCTCAAAGGAAAACGCGCGCTGATCAGCGGCAGCAGCATCGGCATTGGTGAGACCATCGCGCGAACTCTGGCGGAAGAAGGGGTCACGGTCGCCATTCACGGTCGCGATTCTAACCGAGCGCAGACTGTGGCAGCGTCGATCATCGACCAGGGCGGCACGGCAGTCGTGGTGACGGGCGACCTGACCGATGATGAGGCGATTGCAAAAATCGTCACGGACAGCGAACGCTTGCTTGGGGGCGTCGACATCCTCGTCAACAATGCCGGCGGATCAGGCGAGAAGCACGTTTGGGAGGAGACGCCGATCGAGGCATGGATTGCCGCCTTCGATCGCAACGTCGTGGCGGCGGTCAGGCTGACCAACCATCTTCTGCCGAAGATGCGTGCTGCCGGCTGGGGTCGTGTCGTGAACGTCTCGAGCCTCGCCGGAACCCTGCCGCCAGCGACCGGGCCGGACTATTCGGCATGCAAAGCCGCCATGAATAATCTCACCAAATCGCTGTCCAAGGCGGCTGCTGGCAACGGGATCACGGTCAACGCCATCTCGCCTGGTACGATCCTAACGCCGAAACTTGAAGCAGCTTTTCGCAAGATGGCGAGTGATAAGGGTTGGGCCGCTGTCGATGCGCCATGGAAGGAGATCGAGCGCGCCGTCTTGCCGAACGTCTTTGAGGTGCCGACTGGTACGGTCGGCCGACCCGAGGACATCGCCAGGGCCGTCGCGTTCCTGTGCAGCCCGCTTACCAGCTATATTACGGGTATCGACCTACATATCGATGGCGGTGCCATGCCCGCACTGTAGCCGGCTGGCGATGACGGAAGCTTCCAGGTGCAACAACGCCGGGCGACGGCTCGACCGTTTGGCGGCGATGACAGGTTCATCCTTGTCAGCAGGCCTGCCCGTCATACGGTTGCAACTGCCGTCCATCGTTCGCCGCAGCAGCTTGAGGACGAATGGATGACTGGCGGGCGACTGGTCAACGATTCTTTAAGCCGCGTTTCGGCGATCAACGACAGGTTGCCGCCTGCCCATCCGCCGGTCAATGGGTTGCCGAGGCCGGATTAGCGCTGAGTAAAAGCTGGATTTGGCTGATTGCGATGTTCGCGATCTTGTCTCGACCAACCGCGCTGAGAAGGTACGATCCCTCGATGATCGTCAGGAACAGAGGTGCCAACGTGGATGGCTTGCCGTCCTCTTCCGGTAGCAGGCGGATCGTCACCCAGGAGAGAAAGCCGTCCGCAATTCTGCCGGCGACGTCGCGATGTGGTTGAAGGCCCCGCGCCGCCCCGGCAGCCAGGTCAAGCCATAAGGGCATGAACGTCTGCAAACTCTCGGACGCCAGTGCCGCCCAAGCCTGATTCAATAAAGCGTCGAAGGATTGCTGAGACCCAGCGGGGATCGCCTTGTCCAGCACCACGATCATTCGCTCCGCGACTCTGTCGAGTGTGGCGGTAAGTAGTTCGTCCTTGTCCGCGAAATAGTAGAGCAGCATCCTATCGCTTGTGCCCGCAGCGGCAGCCAGCGGCCTGAGGGTCGCAGCGCCCAAGCCTTCTGCCAAAACATGATCGGCCATGCGTTCGATGGCGGCTTGCCGGCGGTCGTTGCGAACTTTCATGCGATTCCCTGTAGCACCTGCTACGGTTCAATGCTATGTAGCAGTCGCTACGTGATCTGATAGCCGCTGCCGACGAGTATCGGCAAGCGTCACTCCGTCGCCCAACGGGCGACGACACAAGAGGAATTAGAAATGTCCGTTCTCTGCACAGTCCTTTGGAATATCAAGCCGGAATGTGTCGACGAGTTTGTTCAAACGCTTGGGGGAATGTTCCCGGAGACTAAAACGCACGATGGCTTCATCAACATACGTCTTCTAAAGAGCGACACCGTCAAAAACGAGTTCATCCTTCTCCAGGAATGGGAGACGGCCAAGCATCACCATGCCTATGTCAGTTTCCGCAGCGAACAAGGTGATCTGGACAGGCTGGCGGCGATGACGGCCGGCCCGACGCCGATTCAATATTGGGGCATCAGCCCGCTTGCTTCGGCATAACCCTGGGCCGGCACGTGTATTGCCGGCAGCTTTGCACCAAACCGGTTTGTCTACCGACCACGGCTATCTCGCACGTTTGCTAAACTGTTGATTTCTGCGCCGAAGGCGGCAACCCGCTTTTGTAATAGGGTTCGACCATGATTGCCCTGGGCCCCAATGCTGCGCTTCGGCGCACCGTTTTAATCGTCGCGCTGTTGAACCTCGCCTATTTTGGAGTGGAGTTTGACGTGGCCCTGTCCATCGGCTCGGTATCGCTGTTTGCCGATAGTGTTGATTTTCTGGAGGACGCCTCGGTCAACCTGCTGATCGCCCTCGCTCTTGGCTGGTCCTTGAAAGCCCGCGCCCGCGTCGGCATGGGGCTGGCGGGGATACTGCTTATACCTGCGCTAGCGCTGCTGTGGGCGCTGTGGAGCAAGTTGAACAATCCTGTGCCGCCCGAACCGTTCGCCCTGTCGCTGACGGGGGGCGGCGCGCTGCTGGTCAATCTATCCTGCGCTTATATGCTGGCGCGGTTTCGCGCCCACAGCGGAAGCCTGACGCGGGCGGCCTTCCTGTCGGCCCGAAACGATGCTGTTGCCAATGTCGCCATTATCGTCACCGGCTTTGTGACGGCCTACACGCTCCGGCATGGCCGGACGTGATTGTTGGTTTAGGTATCGCCGCCATGAACGTCGACGCCGCGCGCGAAGTCTGGGAAGCGGCGCGGGAGGAACACAAGGCCGCCGCTTAATTCTTAAGCCACGCGAGCTTGGATGTGTCGCATCCATGTTCTTGATTCTGCACTGGTCGACTGCGGCCCTTTCAGGGCGGGCGATCACGGCCTGAGCCCCGCCGGTTCGGGCGGGGCTCGAAGCCTATGTTAAGCTGCCGTTGCAGCGCGTCCGATTAATGACAACACATGGGTCCGCCTTACCGGGCGGATCGTGCGGGTAGACATGGGAAGCGCGCAGTCCGGTCCGGGCATTAGCTAAGGCTTAATCGTCCAATTTCGACTTCAGGAACCGTATTGAAACGCGAGTCGACGCGTTGCATTTCGATCAACACTCGAATCTGCGACGAGATCGGCTTTGGCGAGGATTTTAGCCGTGGCTCCCGCAGTTCCGGTGCATTAGGGTAGGAAAACTTGCTCACGGATGGCGACGAAAAGGGCAGCGATAAGGGGACGAAGTGCATGCGCCTAACTTCGCAATTGGACGCTTACTCAGAACGGTTGATTGGATTGCCGAGTTGGCGCATCGCTCTAATCGCGGTCGTCATTTTCGCCATATTTGAAGCACTACTGAAGGGTTTTTTTCTTCCTTATTATTCGATCGCCATTTACCTCATTGTTCGCTTAATCGTAGCCTTTTTAACTGTACGCTTTCTGGCCGAGCGAATCTTTGGATCGCCATTCAGGCCGCACCTCCCGTCAATATCGCCGCTCCGTATTCATCCGGTACATTGGATGCGCGGTCTTTTTTGGCTTGCATCAATTTTGTGCTTAGCGGTCACATTGGCCCTGAGTCCCAATCAGGCGTTCGCTTACGCTTTCTTTTTCTTGCACCCTCTCTGGACGATTTGGGCCGGCAACTGGTTTGTCGAAGAGTGGATTGTGGATGCTGCGGGCAACAAGGTGACCGCGCCAAACTCAATGTTCCGGCCATTGTTAGTCACGGCCACTAGCGCGATCCTCTTCGCTATTGCGCCACACATTCTTACCGCATACTTCGCCGTAAAGCCTCTACCCGTAGAGCAGTTACAGGCTGTCTGCACGCTTCTCCCTGCACAGTTGTCGGGTACTGAGACGCAAGGAGGTGGGTCCTTTTGGCTTTGTGTCTTCGCAACCCTTGCAGGAATTTTCTTTGCGTTGGCGAACACCTTGGCGGCAACAGCAAAGAAGCTTCTGCCTATAGCCCTGCAAAGTCGGCCATTTGTTGCCGCGTCCACTACAACTTTCTACAGTTCTTACACGAGCTTAATGATCGTTGGATCGGTTTTAATATCCAATATATGGGTTAGGTCGGATAATATAAGTTGCATAGATTCATCATCTCCTTTGACTTATTTGTCCGTAGCTATCCTCGCCGTCGCGAGCATTTTTGTTACCTTTGCGAGCATACTTTTCGCGAAAGCTTTTGTGCGTCGAGATGATCAACCTGTCTCAGCAACGATCGACTTGGGGATAGCCCCGATCGCGCTCATTATTGATTTGATTACACGACAGTCGGCTTTTTCCGAGTTCGGCCATCCGATCCGACAAGTGCAACTTTTGGCTCTTGTAATGATTATCGCAGGAGCCGTCTGGACCATTCGTCGTGATCACGACAATCGACTCTACCTAGACTCTTTGCGTTCGGGGGGATTCGCGAAGATGCTACTCAAGGATGCAGAATGACCGCCGATTTGAAGGTGGTGATCGGACCATCGTCCGTGTGCTGTTTTACGGCATCTGAAAGCGACGCTTGCAACCCAGTCCAAGCTGCGAACAGCGCGACCGAACCTGCGACAACAGCAATCAGCGCTCTGCGAGTGTCCTGTCGCGCACTAGACTCATATCGGTAGTAGGTTGGTTCTGGGGGGCTGGCGCTGGCACCGCCGGGCGACACAACGTGGCCGACGTCAGTCAGCAATTCGCGAACAAAAGCGTCCCGATCATTCGACGTTTTACATACCTGTGAAAACGCTTCCTTAAGATCCGTACCAATGCGGGAAAGCAAGTATTGTCTACGTAAATCCAAGTCCATAAAAAGCTTTAACTTTGTTTCTTCAGGTGTGACTCCCTCCTTTCTAGCAAATATTGTTCTTATTGTATAGAAAATTCTTCTGGCAAGTATCGCTCGGGGACCTTCAGGGCTATGTTGGAGTTCAGAAGAGATTTCATGATTTTGGATACGAGTTTGCAACGCATAAAGCTCTTCGAAGAGCGTTCGCGCCTCATCTACATTTGGCAAAAGCTCGATTAGTTCCGCATCGGGACCTATGCCAGTCAATGCCAGATCATCATGAAGTCGCGGTCCTGCGGCTCTCTCACGACCTCGCAAGAATACGAGGGAGGAAACAGAAGACGCAAACTGCTCCTGATACAGACCTGTTGCCGTTTGAGAGGTTTGCTTGGAAGGATCATTCATGAGGTCAACCTAAGGCACTATTGTGTGCCAAAAAATCGAGGTGGCTAGGAGGATTCTTGAATTCTGCGTCGGGCCTCAAACACGGTAAACTTATTCACTCTTGGTCGGCGCACCTCCACCGCGAGGTGGTGAGACCGTCGGGCGCTGAGCACTTTGCCCGTCGTCAACGACGCATTCAATCAGAGTTCTGACAGAGCGAAAAGCTTTCAGGTGGTCTCCAGTTAATTTTGGGCCTCTTATACGACTTGCTTCTCTCGCCGTTGCGATTGTCGTCGCGTGGATCAGCCGTAGTCGGAATAGCACAAGCGGGTCGATGTCAGTCTCGCCCCGTATCCCCAACATAGCATAGAACGCCTGAACGGTGTCGATGACACCTAGCGCATCGTTGACGCGGTCGGCGCTACTAAACCGCTGTGGAAGCCGACAAGATCGGCACAGACGGCTTTTGCGATTTCCTAGGCGGAAGTTCCGATAACATGTTTCATTCAAGCCGCACTCTGCCAACGTATCAATAAACGAGGTGCGAACTAGCATTTCGGAGTCAACTGACGGCATGCGCGCCAGCCGTTGGTATGCGCCATGCCAGCGATTGAACTTCGGGTGCGTCAGACGGCGACGAAATTGTAAGTAAATGGTCCTGGCTGTTTTCGTCGAAAGATTGACCGACGCAGCTGCCAACCGAACAGGAACACCATTGCAGAAGCAAAAGGCAAGCCGGATCAGCGTCACTTCATCGAACTTCGCGGCGCGGCGAAATTGATTGGCCGGAAGCGTCCTGGCTATCTGCTTTTCCGCAAGTTGCATGCTCTCAGAGTCGCCATATCCGAGTTAAAGGAATTTCTACTCAATCAATAAACATGCGATTTCAAATGATTGGCACGGCCATGCTGATTTTTGCTTCCACAACTGATTAGAACGCCAAGAGCCCGTCTTTTCAAGTGCCGGCGGCGCGCGCATCTCTTCCCCAGAACACCGCGAAACCAGCCCCTGTCACGGAGCGCCTTGCCGCTCCGCCGGATGGGCTTTGCCGGGAGGTCCGCCTATGCGCATCGTCGCAAAACCTGCCCCGCAGCCAATCAACCGGCTGTTGCTGCTGTCCTGCTCTGCGGCGGCGCTCAGCGCGTGGCTGTGGCCGACGCAGGCGGATGCCAGCCCGTTGGGGTTGGCGGTGGCGCTGATGGGCGGCGTGATTGCCGCAGCGGGCTTTACCCGGTCGATCAAGCTGCTGGTCGAGGATTATAAGCTTCGCCGGAACCTGATGATCTCCGATTTTGTGACGGAGGATCATGGGTCGGCCCGCGAGGCCGACTGGGCCGAAATTGTCGCGGCGGGGATGGATAATCCCGGCAACGGCAACTTCCTCGGACTGTTGGAAGGCGCAGCGCCGGTCTTCGCGCCGCCGAAGACGCCTTTCTCGCTGATCGAGATGCCTCCCGGAGCGGGCAAGACGGTCAACTACGTGATGGGCAGCATCCTGCACCGTGCGCGGCTTGGCGCGTCGGTCATCGTGCCCGATCCGAAGCTGGAGCTTGCCGTCACGCTGGGACGGCAGCTGAAAGCGCAGGGCTACGAGGTCTGGTTCGTCAACCCGACCAAAAGCTTCGCCGAAGGGTGCGGGGATGTCGAGGTCAACCCGTATCAGGCGCTGGTCGATGCCGCCTACGCGCACCATGACGGCCGCAAGGATGCGCCGAAGTTCGCGGCCGACTACGCCGAACTGCATTACCCAACGGCGAAGGAGGAAAAGAACCCCTACTTCTCGCACGGGTCGCGGCGCACGATCGTCACGGCGGCGCTGTACCAGGCGCTGGTCGATCCCGCGCACTGCACGCCGACCGACGTGTACCGGCTTCTGGCCGATCCGGCCCGTTTCCTTGCCGCCATGAAAACCGCGTGCGAGACGCTGGAGACGATTCGCCGTGACGATCCTCTGCTCGATTACCTGCGCGGGGAGGCCGCCGGTCTGCTGCACCGCGCGGAAGTGAACGACGAAAATTTCGGGGCGTTTCTGGAAGGCGCGACCCAGCGAATGATGCCCTTCAACCAAGCCGGATGGCTCGGTGGTTACGGTCAAAACCCGGTTCACAACTTAGGCGAATTGCGGGAGCGGCAAGTGATCCTCTTCATCATGGCTCCCCTGAGCCATATCCGCGAGTTTTCGCCGTTCATTTCGCTGCTGAACCATAACATCATCGCCGCCTGCAAGGCGCGGCCGAACGGCCATCCGCTGCATATCGTCGGCGAGGAGGCGCTGAATTACCAGTTCACGAACCTCGTGTCCGACCTGGAGACGATGCGCGGCCTCGGCGTCAGCGCGGATTTCTACATCCAGTCGTTCCACGGGCTGGTTCAGCGCTACGGCAAAGACGCGGCGCTGGCGATCGAATCCTACGCCGACGTGAAAATCTATGCGGGTATCAATGCGCTCGATCGCGCGCAGCACGTCTCCGACATGCTGTCGGAAGCGACGATCCGCAAACAGGACTATTCCTATCAGGCTGTCGCGACGGGCGTCGGCGTTTCGAGCCGCGAGCTTGGGCGGCGACTGATGACGGCCAATGAAATTCTGACCATGCCGCGCGACAAGGCCTGGGTTTTCGTGCGCGGTCAGAATCCCATGCAGCTGATGATGGCCCATTACGGGCAGGTCGCACCCTGGCGCGACTGGGTCGATGCCAATCCGCTGGAGGGCCGGGCGCTGCGCGCCGAGCCCCTCTTCACCATTCACTATCCGGAGTGACGAGGATGACGGATCGTATACGTGTCAGCACAGAGGCGAAACCGGCGGGACTGCTGGACCGCCTGCTCGGCAAATCTAGCCAGCGCAAATGCGGGACGCTGCGCGGGTATCAGCCTCCCTCGGTCAAGCGTACGACCGTGCCGCTGGTCCGCGCACGATATATGATTTGGATCGTCGTGCTGGTCGCGGGGTTTGGCGCGTCGAAGGTCTACGGCACGCCGCACCTGCTGACGACGTACAGCTATTGGGGGCCGCGCGAGTGGCCCGTTTCCAGCACCTGTAACTATTGGGGCCTGAACAGCCAGACGATCGATGTCGACGGCGCTTGCCCCTTGTTCCGGCTGCTCACGGCGAAGGCGGTGCGTCATGGCTGAAACCAAACGCCCCGGTAACGACCGGGTATTTCCTGACGCGGGCAGCGCGAAGCAGGGTTTTCGGCAAGCCAATCCCGAACAGTTCGGGCGGGCTAACGATCTCGACACCATCCGCAGACTGGCGGCCGTTGAGGTACGGGCGGCGGACATCAAGGAGCGGCTGCGCGGGCATGTGGCGAGGCATGAAAAGCTCTGGATCACGAATGAAGCCGGACGATTGCTTGAGAAGCGTGCGGCGGCCTCGGTCGCAGCCCCGCCCGTGAAAAACAGCGCGCAACAGGTTCTCGCGAACGTCACACAGGAAGCCCAGCGTAACGTGCAAGTGCGATTCATCCACCGCATGTTGGCGGTGAATGCAGCCAAGGCCCGGATGCAGAACACCATCATCCGCAGCACTGTATTGCAGCCAAGAAAGCCCGCTCAAGAGAACCGGCCGCACGTAAAAAACGCTTTCCGCAAAGCGAACCGGCTGAAAACATGATTACTTTCAATCATTGCAGAACTGAATGCGATAGTATGCACTAACACTATAGTTAAAGTAAAAGCGTGATGTTTTCCAAATATTACTGTATTATGTAAATATGTTGGATTGCATCGCAGGAGACCCGAAAGGAATACGACCGTGACCGACTATGTTGGCGATACAGGAATGGAAACGCCAAACCCGACTTCGTCCGCCTTCGTCAATGAAGCGACGACTGTTCCCGCGCTTCCGCCCTTCGACCTTGCCAAGTATCGGTCGGATATTGCAGCGCTCGAACTGACTGAGGATCAGGAACGCGAACTTTTAGAGACCATTTGGTCGATAATGTACAGTTTTGTCGAACTCGGCTTTCGGGTCGATGTCTGCTCGGCGCTGTTCGATGGCCATGAAATCGTTGCCTCCGAGGGGTCCGAAGCTGTAGATTCATTGGGCAAAGTCTTTCAGGAGAACGCCAACACCGATCGGGGGCCGACATGAGCGAACAAGACCAACGTCACGCGATCATCTACTGCCGCGTGTCTGACCCCAAGCAGTCACGCGTCGGTGACGGCCTGAATTCCCAGGAAACGCGATGCCGGGAATTCGCGCGCGGACGCGGCTATGCCGTGGTCGAGGTTTTCAAGGACGACTTTACCGGGGCGCAGGCCGATCGGCCCGCGATGAAGGCCATGCTGGCGTTCCTGCGGAGCTGCCGCGTCCAGGCGCCTGTCGTCATTATCGACGATATTTCGCGTCTTGCGCGCGATCTGGTCGCGCACTGGGAGCTTCGTCTGGCGATCACGAAAGCCGGCGGCACGATTGAGTCGCCGTCCGTGAAGTTCGGCGAGGATGCCGATTCAACCTTCATCGAAAACGTGCTGGCGAGTTCGGCCCAGCACCAGCGCCAGAAGAACGCTGAGCAGACCAAGAACCGGATGCGCGCGCGCGTGATGAATGGTTACTGGGTGTTCCAGGCCCCACACGGCTACAAATACGAGCGCGTGACGGGTCGCGGCCAAATGCTCAAACGGCACGAGCCGGTCGCCTCCATCGTCCAGGAAGCGCTGGAAGGCTATGCCTCCGGCCGCTTCGAGCTTCAGGCGGATGTCATGCGCTTCCTTCAGAACAATCCCTTGTTCCCGAAGGACGGTACGGGCATCGTCCGCAACGAGCGGGTTTCCCAGCTTCTGAGACAACCCGCCTACGCCGGGTACATTGAAGTGCCAGGCTGGGACGTGTCACTGCGTAAGGGCCAGCACGAGGCGCTGATCAGCTTCGAGACGTGGCAGCGCATCCGCAACCGGCTAGCGGGCAGCTTCGCCGCGCCGCGCCGTAAGAACCTCAACGAGGATTTTGCGCTGCGTGGCTTTGTCTTGTGCAATGACTGCGAGACGCCCTTGACCGCATGCTGGTCGAGGGGGCGGACGCAACAGTATCCATACTACCTTTGTCAAAAGCGGGGATGCACAAGCTGCGGCAAGTCGATCCGGCGTGACGTGATTGAAGGCGAGTTCGAGACGTTGCTGCAAACCGTGCAGCCGAGCGAAAACCTGTTCCGTGTTGCCCGTTCGATGTTCGACGAGCTTTGGAATCGCCGCCTCGCTCAAAGCGAGGCGCAGAAGACGGCGCTCAAGGAAGAACTGACCGCAAAGGAAAAGCAGGTCGGCCTGCTGCTCGACCGCATCCTCGACGTATCGGTGCCGAGCGTTATCGCCACCTACGAGGCGCGCATTCGCAGGCTCGAAGCCGACAAGCTCCTCATAGAGGAAAAGCTCGCCTCTGCTGGCCGTCCAGCAAGCACCTTCGGCGACACACTTCGAACCGCCTTGGACTTCTTGTCAAACCCTTGGAATCTATGGAATTCAGGTCGCTTGGAAGATCGCCGCGCGGTGCTTCGGCTAACGTTTGCCGACCGTTTGCGCTATGACCGAAAAACAGGACTTCGAACCGGCAATTTATCATTGCCGTTCAAGGCTTTAGGAGAAATTTTCGGCGGAAATTTAGAGATGGCGCGCCCGGAGAGATTCGAACTCCCGACCCCCAGATTCGTAGTCTGGTGCTCTATCCAGCTGAGCTACGGGCGCGTGTGAGGCGTCAAGCCTTGCCGTCGAAGTCTTGCAACCGATCGGCGGCTGTTACTAAAGGCTGGTCGGCTCGAAAGCAAGGCGAAAGGGCAAGTTTATTCGCCGGGATCGGATCGGCGAAGGCGGTCTCAGGCCGGGCGCCGCAGGCTTTGCCGAACTTCGTCGAGGCGTACTGGCTGGTCTGGGATCGTCACCGAAAAGACGGTGTGGCCGCCGATGCTCTCGACAAGGTCGAGCGCGCCGCCATGCGCGCGCACCAGTTCGTGCGCGATCGCCAGCCCGAGGCCCGTGCCGCCGCTGCGCGTCGAGCCGCGGAAGGCGGTGAAGAGGTTTTCGCGCGCCTTTTGCGGCAGGCCCGGGCCGGTGTCGCTCACGAAGACGCGGCTGACGCTGCCCTCGCGGTGCGCCGTGACGCTCAGCCGGTTGACGGTGGGCGCGCCCCGCTCCGCCGTCATCGCCTGTACCGCGTTGCGGCACAGGTTGGTCAGGATGCGGAACATCTGTTCGGGATCGGCGTCGATCTCGAAGCCGGGATCGACCGCGTTGACGAAGTCGACGCGCCTGCCGGGTTCGATGCCGAGAAGGCTCTGGACCTCCTCGACGATCTCGCGCAGCCGCAGCCGCCGACGCGAGGGCGCCGGTTCCTGCGTCCGGCCATAGGCGAGCACGCCTTCCGAGAACGAAACGGCGCGGTCGATCGCCCGCACCAGTTTGGGCGCCAGCGCCTGCACCGTCGGGTCCTTGATCGCGCCGAGCCGGTCCGACATCAGCTGCGCCGAGGCCAGGATGTTGCGCATGTCGTGGTTGATCTTGGAAACGGCGAGGCCCAGATCGGCAAGATGGCGCTGTTCGGCCAGCGTTTTCTGAAGCTGCGTCTGCATGCTGGCGAGCTCCCGTTCCGCGACGCCGATTTCGTCCTGGCGCGCGGCCGGCGCGATGATCTGGCCTGGATCGTCCGGCAGCTTGGCGAAATCCAGCATCGAGCGGGTCATCGCCCGGATCGGGCGGATCATGATGCGGTCGATCGTGTAGAACACGAGCATCGCGGTGATGAGCGAGATGAAGAGCGAGAGCAGCGCCACGTTGCGCGAATAGGCCAGCATCGCCGAGCGCAGCCGCGCATCCGGAATGATCAGCTCGAACTCCTTGCGGCTGTCGTTGACCTTGCCGAACACGCGAAGCATGCGGTCGCCGCCGTCGATCAGCGTGTCGAGCGCCCCGGCCATCGCCTCCAGCCCCCCGGTGTGGGCGAGATCGATGTGTTCGTCGACCGCCGGCGGCATGGACGACACGACGAGCAGCCGCGACACCCCGTCGTCGCGCACCGCGATGGCCTTGGCGCCGATCGAGATCAGCACCTCGTCCTGAAGTTCGCGCGACAGGGAGGCCGGGTCCTGGCCGACCAGCACGATGGACACCGCGGCGGCGGTGCCGAGCTTCTCCTCCAGCCAGCGCAGGCGGAAGTTGGCGATCGAGGGCACGAAGATCAGGATCTCGGCGAGCAGCACGAAACAGACGGTCAGCACGAGGAGCTTGATCGACAGCCCGCGCGCCAGCGGGACGGCGCGCGGCGGCTGCGTCGTCTCGCCGGTCTGGCTGGCTTCGGTGTCGGACATCTGGGGTAGTTCGGCTCCTGCGGGTCGACCGATTCGCGCGTCCGCGCGCTGGATGCATGTCCCTACGGCAAATAGGACATTTCCGTGACGCTGCCAAATGGTGGAGCTTACACGGGGCTCAACGCCAATTGTCGCCCTCGAGTTTCGTTGCGGGCAGACCCGCCGCTCGCGCCGACCATACCTTGCGCACGGCGATCGCGGATGCGGCCACCGCCGCCAGCGCCAGGAAGGCGATGGTGATCTGCGGCGTGAGAAGATCGGCGATGCCTGCGTGCCGGCCTGCCGCCTGCGCGGCCAGAAGGACGCTGTCGATGCCGCGCCCGAGCCAGGCATAGGCGAAGATGATCGGCACGATGCCGACGGCGGTCGCGGCGACGAACACGCCCGGCCGCACCCCGAGCAGCGCCGTTACGATGTTGACCAGCGAGAACGGGATGAAGGGGGCCAGCCGAAGCACGACGAGATAGAGGAAGGCGTCGCGGCGGAACCCGTCCGCGAACCGCCTCGCGACGCCGCCGGACCCGCCGGCGAGGAACCCGCCGATCGCCGAGCGGGCGATGAAAAACACGGCCGTGGCGCCCGCCGTCGCCGCGACCAGGGAGACCAGGCCGCCGAGCAGCCAGCCGAACAGGAAGCCTGCGAAGATCGTGAGCACCGAGGAGACCGGCGCCGACAGGCCGACCAGCGCCGCATAGGCCGCCGCATAGGCGATCGGCGCTGCGATCGGGTGGGCGTCGACCAGCGCCTTGAGCGCCATGCGGCTGCGCCCGAGCGAATCGAGCGTCAGATGGTGGTGCCAGCCCATCGCGTAGCCCAACCCGAGCGCGGCCGCGACCGCCGCCAGCGGCAGCGCCCGCCACGACAGGATAGGCAGCCGCGCCGCGGTGCCTTCCCGCTCCGCTCCGTTCGCCTCGTCGTCCTCGACCATGCGGGTCGCACCCTTGTTCGCGTACCCGCCATCGGCGATCCCTGCGCGGATCGCAAGCCCCCATGATGCATTCGCGGAACCGGGGCGATGCGGACGCAGGCGCGGACCACCCGTTGACTTGAAATGGGCCAATCCCTATAAGCCCGCCGACGCTCGGGCACGCTGCCCGGCGCAATTTTCGTTGCGCCCGGCAAAACGCCCGACAAAGCTCCTGTCACGTTGTGACGGTTACAAGAAGGGCCGCACCCCGCGGTATCAAACACATGAAGCGTACCTATCAGCCGTCGAAACTGGTGCGCAAGCGCCGTCATGGATTCCGCGCCCGCATGGCCACCAAAGGCGGCCGCGATGTCGTCGCGGCCCGCCGCAACCGCGGCCGCAAGCGTTTGTCGGCCTGAGCAGACGCCGCCGCGCTTGCCGGATTCCGGCACAAACGGATTGCCTCCTCCGAAGCGCTTGCGCAAGCGCGCGGAGTTTCTGGCCGTTCGGCGCGGCGAAAAGCGCCGCGGGCGGCTGGTGCTCGTCGAGGCGCTCGACCGCGGCGACGGCCTGTCGCCGCGCGTGGGATATACCGTCACCAAGAAGGTCGGCAACGCCGTCGTGCGCAATCGGGTCCGCCGTCGGTTGCGGGAGGCCGTCCGCGTGCGCGCGGCGGCCGATATGGCGGCCGGCCATGACTACGTCATCGTCGGGCGCAAGGATGTGCTGAACGCGTCGTTCGAACAGCTCGCGCAGGAGCTGTCGCAACGCTTCCGCGCGCGGCGCTGAGGTCCAGGACTGTGATGCAAAACAATCGCAATTTCTTCATCACGATCGCGCTTTCGGTGCTGATCCTGACTCTTTGGCAGGTGTTCTACATGAACCCGCGCGTCGAGGGCCAGCGCGAGGCGGCCCGCATCGAGGCGGAGCGCGCCGCGGCCGAGCAAAAGGCGGCCGATCCCTCCACGCCGGCGACCCCGGGCCAGACCCCTCTGCCACCGCAGGGCGCGGTCCCCGGCATTCCGGGCACCGACGGCGCGTCCGAGGCGAGCCGCGAGAAGGCGCTCGCCGCCTCGCAGCGCGTCGCGATCGAAACGCCGAGCCTCGCGGGCACCATCAACCTGACCGGCGCGAGGCTCGACGACCTCCACCTCAAGGGCTACACGCTGACCGTCGATCCCGCCTCGCCGAAGATCGAACTTCTCAATCCGCAATCGCTGCCCAACGGCTATTACGCCGAGACCGGCTTCGTCGGCAACGAGGCGACAGGAGCGGTGCCGCGCGACGATACCGTCTGGGCGGTGGAGGGCAATGCGACGCTGACGCCGACGACCCCGGTGACGCTGGCTTGGGCCAACGACAAGGGCCTGGCGTTCAAGCGCACATTCAGCGTCGACGGCGACTACATGTTCACGGTCTCCGATACGGTGAGCAACTCTGGCGCGGCCGCGGTCAGCCTCGCGAGCTATGGCCGCGTCACCCGCTTCGACAAGCCGCTTCACGCCAGCACCTACGTGCTGCACGAAGGCCTGATCGGCGTCACCGGCGAAGAGGGACTGCAGGAGATCAAATACGCCAAGGTCGAGGACGAGAAGCAGGTGACGCCCGGCAAGTCGAGCGACGGTTGGCTCGGCATTACCGACAAATACTGGGCCGTGGCTTTGGTGCCGTCGGCCAGGCAGCCGTTCCAGCCGCGCTTCTCGTATTTCTCGGACGGCCGCCCGCGCTACCAGTCTGATTTCGTGACCGATCCGATTGCGGTGGCGCCCGGCCAGTCGTCGACCGTCGAGACCATGATCTTCGCCGGCGCCAAGGAAGTCGCCAAGATCAACGCCTACGAGAAGGATCGCCAGATCCGGCAGTTCGAGCTGCTGATCGACTGGGGCTGGTTCTATTTCATCACCAAGCCGATGTTCTGGCTGATCGACAACCTCTACAAGCTGCTCGGCAATTTCGGCCTGGCCATCCTGGCCACCACGGTTCTGGTCAAGGCGGTCTTCTTCCCTCTCGCCAACAAGTCCTACGCCTCGATGGCGAACATGAAGAAGGTCCAGCCCAAGCTGCTCGAGATCCGCGAGAAATACGCGGACGACAAGATGAAGCAGCAGCAGGCGATGATGGAGCTCTACAAGACCGAGAAGATCAATCCGATCGCCGGCTGTTGGCCGGTTCTGATCCAGGTGCCGGTGTTCTTCGCGCTCTACAAGGTGCTCTACATCACGATCGAGATGCGCCATGCCCCGTTCTTCGGCTGGATCAGGGACCTTGCCGCGCCCGATCCGACCTCGCTGTTCAACCTGTTCGGCCTGCTGCCCTATGCCGTGCCGGAGTATCTCCATGTCGGGGTCTGGCCGCTGGTCATGGGCGTCACGATGTTCCTGCAGATGCGCATGAACCCGACCCCGCCCGACCCGACGCAGGCGATGATCTTCACCTGGATGCCGCTGATCTTCACTTTCATGCTGGCGTCCTTCCCGGCCGGCCTCGTCATCTACTGGGCCTGGAACAACACGCTGTCGGTCATCCAGCAAGGCGTCATCATGAAACGCCAAGGCGCCAAGATCGAATTGTGGGATAACCTGACGGGGCTGTTCAAGCGAAAACCGACGCCTGCCGAATAGGCATGATTTTTTGGAAAGGCTCCGCTTCTGCGGGGCTTTTTTTTAGAGGATCGGCCAGCCGAGGATGAATCCTTAACGGCGGGAAACTTTTCGGCATGGGTTGGCGTGGCTGCGCGGGTGAATTTCCAGAATATTTTCGGAGGACCCCCGATGCATATGCCCAGCTTGAAGACTGCCGCCCTGTCCGCGGCCCTGATGTCGGCCACGATGTTCGTTCCCGCTTACGCGATGGACAGTCCGATGGTCGGCGGCGCGGCCATGTATGCCGACAAGACCATCGTCGAAAACGCCGCCAACTCGAAGGACCACACGACGCTGGTCGCCGCCGTCAAGGCAGCCGGCCTGGTCGAGACGCTGTCGGGCGCGGGTCCCTTCACCGTTTTCGCCCCCACCAACGAAGCCTTCGCGGCCCTGCCGGCCGGCACGGTCGAGACGCTGCTCAAGCCCGAGATGAAGGCCGACCTGACCAAGGTCCTGACCTGCCACGTGGTGGCTGCCAGTGCGATGTCCGACATGATCGGCAAGATGATTGTCGACGACGGCGGCGCGCATGACGTGAAGACCGTCGGCGGCTGCGTTCTGAAGGCCAGGATGGAGGGCGGCAAGATCACGCTGACCGACGAGACCGGCGGCGTGGCGCATGTCACGATCGCCGACGTCAAGCAGTCGAACGGCGTCATCCATGTCATCGACAAGGTGCTGCTTCCGGGCAAGGCCGATAACGCGATGGCCCCGGCGGACGGCGCGATGAAGTCCGACGACATGGCGATGGAGAATGGCAACCCGATGGTCGGCGGCGCGGCCATGTATGCCGACAAGACCATCGTCGAGAATGCCGTCAATTCGAAGGACCACACCACGCTGGTCGCCGCCGTCAAGGCTGCGGGTCTCGTCGAGACGCTTTCGGGCGCCGGTCCGTTTACGGTCTTCGCGCCGACCAACGAGGCTTTCGCAGCCTTGCCGGCCGGCACGGTCGACACGCTGCTCAAGCCCGAGATGAAAGGCGACCTGACCAAGGTGCTGACGGCTCATGTCGTCGCCGGCAAAATCTCCGGCGCGCAGCTTATGAAATGGGCGAAGAAGAATGGCGGCCGCTACAACATGGACACGGTCAGCGGCGATGCCCTGACGGCGGTGGTGAAGGGCAGGTCGCTCTATATCATCGACGAGTCGGGCCATGCCGCCAAGGTCACGATCAAGGATGTCAACCAGTCGAACGGCGTCATCCACGTCGTCGACAAGGTGCTGCTGCCCAAGTAATCGGCGCTGCGTCCGCCTGCCGCGCATGAAAACCCCGCCGGAGCGATCCGGCGGGGTTTTTCCGTGATCGGGCGATTGCTATTCGACGATCACCTTGGCGCCGACCTCGGCGCGGTCGTAGAGGTCGATGATATCCTGGTTGAGCAGGCGCACGCAGCCCGACGACATCGCCTTGCCGATCGACCACCACTCCGGCGTCCCGTGCAGCCGGTAGCCCGTATCGCCGCCCTTGTTGAAGAGATACAGCGCGCGCGCGCCCAGCGCATTGTTGGGACCGGGGTCCATTCCGTTGCGGAATTGCGCCAGTTCCGGCCTGCGCCTGATCATTTCGGCCGGCGGTGTCCAGACCGGCCATTCGCGCTTCGAGGCGACCCGCGCCGCGCCGCGCCATTCGAACCCTTCCTTGCCGACGCCGATGCCATAGCGCACCGCGCGCCCTTCGGGCAGCACGAAATAGAGGAATTTCGCGGACGTATCGACGATGATCGTGCCCGGCTCCTCGCCGCTCTCGTAGCGCACGGTCTGGCGGCGGAACTTGCTTGGCACCTTCATGATCGGGATCGACGGGAGCCGGTAGCCGCCGTCGACGCGGCCATTGTAGTCGGCGGCCGAAAACATCTGGAAATCGCCGATCGCGCCACAGGCCGAAAGGACCGCGGCCATAGCGAAGCCGGCCAGGGCCCGGACAAAAGTCTTGCGCATGAGGATCGTCGTCGCTCCGCTTGAATCGAACGAGCTCGAATCGAGCCTGCACCGTTTTAGGAAGCTTCGCCTTCGGCTGCCAAGCGTCCGCCACCCACTGGCCGCGCAACAGCGCCCGTAACTCCGCGCCTATGGCATTTCCGCAACGTTTTCGGCCGAACGCCGCCGTTGCGGCGGCTGGTTGCGTCGATCCCGGCCCTTTCCCCTCGCCTCGGACGTCGATAGAATCCGTCTATGCCGATCGTTTCGCCGATTCCCGCAAACCCGCTCGTCGACGGGCGGCAATCCGACCGGGCGCTGCTCGTTCGCCGCGGCGTGCAGCGCCTCCTGCTCGACATGGGCGCGAACGTCCTGCCGGAGATTTCGCTGTCGACGGGACGGCGCGCCGATCTGGTGGCGCTGACGAGAACCGGCGATATCTGGATCATCGAAATCAAATCCTCGGTCGAGGATTTTCGCGTCGACCGTAAATGGCCGCAATACCGGCTGCATTCGGACCGGTTCTTCTTCGCGACCCACCCTCTGGTGCCGGCCTCGATCTTTCCCGAGGACTGCGGCTTCATCCTGTCGGATGGCTACGGCGCGGAAATCCTGCGCGACGCGCCGGAACATCGGCTGGCCGCGCCTGCGCGCAAGGCGCTGATGCTGCGCATTGCGCGCGCCGGCGCCGCGCGTCTGCTGGCGGCTGAACTGGCTGGCGTCTCGGCGCCCGCGCTCGACGGCGAAAGCGAATAGGTTTAGCGCGGCGCGCGTTTTGCGAGGATGCGCTGCAGCGTGCGGCGATGCATGTTCAGCCGCCGCGCCGTTTCGGACACGTTGCGCTCGCACATTTCGTAGACGCGCTGGATGTGCTCCCAGCGCACCCGGTCGGCCGACATCGGATTTTCCGGCGGCGCGGCGCGGCCGCCGCCGGCCCGGGTCAGCGCCGCGTAGATGTCGTCGGCGTCGGCGGGTTTGGAAAGATAGTCGATCGCCCCGAGCTTCACGGCCGTGACCGCGGTGGCGATGTTGCCATAGCCGGTAAGGATGACGGTGCGGGCGTCGGGCCGGCTTTCGCGGATCGCGGCGACGACGTCGAGGCCGTTGCCGTCGCCGAGCCGCATGTCCACGACGGCATAGGCGGGCGGGCCGGCCTTGGCCTTGCGCACCGCCTCCTCCACGCTTTCCGCGGTCTCGACGACGAAGCCTCGCGCCTCCATCGCCCGCGCCAGCCTCGTCACGAAAGGCTTGTCGTCGTCGACGAGCAGGAGCGATGCGTCCGGTCCGAGACCCGGGTCCGGGGAGGCCGTTTCGGCGATCATGGGCATTTCACCTTTCATGCCGTGATATAGCGCTGAACGCTGCGAATGCCACAGGCCCCACGTCTTCGAGGCGTTCGCCGCGAAGGCCTTCAGGCCGTATCGTACATCGCGGATGGCGAGGTCCGGCGGCTGAGGAACAGGTCGCGTTTCCAGGCGACCTGGACGACTGCGCCCTTGCCGGGTTCGTTGGCGTTGTAGAAGGAGAGCGAGGCGCCCGACCGTTCCAGCAGCGTCTTGGCGATGAACAGGCCGAGCCCAAGCCCGCCGCCGCGTTCGGCGCCTTGGCGCGTCGACATGTAGGGCTCGCCGATCCGGTCGATGATCTCTGGCGGGAAGCCCGGACCATCGTCGACGATGTCGATCACCACATTGCCATCGTCCCAGCGCCAGCGGATCGTCACCACGCCTGCGGCGAAGTCGACGGCGTTCTCGACAAGGTTGCCAAGGCCGTAGATGACGCCGGGGTTGCGGTGCCCGACCGGCTCCGGACCGGTGCGCTCGCCGGGCTCAAGCCGGATTCCGATACCGAAATCGCGGTGCGGCGCGATGATCTCCTCGATCAGCGAGGTCAGCGGCAGGCGGTCGAGGTGCACCTCGCCCTCGCTCGACAGGCTGGTCAGGCGCTTGAGAATCTCCCGGCAGCGTTCGCTTTGCGAGCGCAGCAGGGTCACGTCCTCGCGGTAGCGCGGATCGTTGCCCAGCGACCGCTCCATCTCGGTGGCGACGACCGTGATCGTGGCCAGCGGCGTGCCGAGTTCGTGCGCCGCGGCCGCCGCCAGACCGTCGAGGGCCGACAGATGCTGCTCGCGCTGCAGCACCAGTTCGGTCGCGGCAAGCGCGTTGGCGAGCAGTCGCGCCTCCTCCGCCACCCGCCAGGCGTAGACGGCGGTGAAGGTGATGCTCGAAAACACCGCCATCCACATGCCGGCGACGTAGAGAAACGGCATCGGCAGGGTGCTGCCCGCCGTCCAGGGCAGCGGATGATGATAAAGCACCAGCGCCGACGCCATCGCCATGACCAGCCCGCCGAGCACCGCGGTCATGCGCAGCGACAGCGTCGTGGCCGAGATCACGACCGGGACGGTCAGGAGCAGCGAGAATGGGTTGGTCAGTCCGCCGGTCAGGTAGAGCAGGCCGGCGAGCTGTGACGAATCGAAGAGAAGCGTCGTCAGCGCCGACTTCGGCGTGAGCCTGTGCGTCGACGGAAAGCGGAACGTCAGGAACAGGTTGAACCAGGCCGAGCACGCGATCAGCGCGAAGCAGAAACTGACCGGCAGCGGGAATTCGAGGCCGTAGGCGACGACGATGACCGTGATGCTCTGGCCGACGATCGCCAGCCAGCGCAGCCGGATCAGCGTGTTGAGGCGCAGCCGGTTGCTGTGCTGGAAGTCGGGCATGCCGAAGCCGTTGATCATCCGCTGCTTATCGACCCCGACGGGCCGGCGCGCCAAGCGCTATTTGACGCGCGGCTTGGCGCGCGCCGTCGCCGTCGCGCGCGCCGGGTCCTGCGGCCAGACATGCTTGGGATAGCGGCCGCGCATCTCGGCGCGGACATCGGCCCACGATCCGCTCCAGAAAGCGGGCAGGTCGCGGGTCGTCTGGATCGGCCGGTGGGCGGGCGACAGCAGTTCGAGCGTCAGCGGGACCGCGCCGCCGCCGATCGCGGGATGCTTCCGCAGGCCGAAAAGCTCTTGCACGCGGATCGAAAGCACAGGGGTCTCGCCGTCGTAGCGGATCGGCGCCCTGTTTCCCGACGGAGCCTCGAAATGCGTCGGCGCGGCCGTGTCGATGCGGCGCCGCATGTCGTGCGGCAAGAGTGACATCAGTCCACTGGCCAGCGCGCTCGCCCCGATCCGCGCCATGGCGCTCTCGCCGGTGAGAAAAGGCAGCAGCCAGTCGTCCAGGCTTGCCAGAAGCGCTGCGTCCGAGACATCGGGCCAAGGCGCGCTGATGGCGGCATGGAGCCAGCCGAGACGGGCGCGCAGCGCCTCCGAATTCTCACTCCATGGCAGCAGCGAAAGCCCATGCCTGGCGACCGCATCGACGATCGCGCGGTCCGCTTCGGCCCCTTGGGGCGGCGGCAGCTTCTGTTCGGACAGCACGATGGCCCCGAGCCGCACCTGCTCGCGCACGCGCACCGCGCCGCGCTCGACGTCGAAGTCGCTGCCGCGCCGGCGCTCCAGCCGAGCGCCGAGCACGGCCCTGATGTCGGCTTCGCCGATGGCGGCCGCGGCTGTGATGCGCGCGTTCTGCGCCGCGCCCTGCATGTCGGCGACCACGAGAAAAGCCTCGCCGGCGAGCGGATCGGCCGGATCGACCATCGCGCCGCTGCCGTTGGCGAGCAGGAAGCGTCCCCGTTCGCCGCGCGCCTTGGCGACCCTGTCCGGCCACGCATGGAGAAGGAGCGCGCCGGCGCCGTCCCCGGCCTCCCCTTTGTCGGAAGTCGGCGGCGGGGAGGGCATCGCCCGCGCCAACCGCCCGGCCAGTTGACGCGCGGCGGTCGCTCGGGGCGATCTCTCCGCCGCGAAACGCTGCATCCGCCGCTCCAGGTCGGCGCCATCGCCGCCGAGCCCGCGCTCCGTCATCAATACGGCGAGATCGGCTGCTTGCCGTCCGTGTCCGGTCGTGCCGCCTTCCGCCACCATATGCGCCAGCCGCACCGGCAGGGCGAGGCCCCGCATCGTCCGGCCAGATGGCGTAATGCCTCCGTCGGCGTCGATCGCGCCGAGCGTCATCAGGAGCGTCCGCGCCTCCGCCAGCGCCGGCGCGGGCGGCGGATCGAGGAAGCGGAGCGTCGAGGGATCGGCGACGCCGAAGGCGGCGCAGTCGAGCATCAGCGACGACAGGTCGGCCTCGAGGATTTCCGGCGGCGTGTAAGGCGCGAGCGCCGCGGTCTGCTGCGCCCGCCAGAGGCGGATCGCGAGGCCGGGCTGCGTGCGGCCGGCCCGGCCGGCGCGCTGGTCGGCGGAGGCGCGGCTGACGCGCACGGTTTCAAGCCGCGTCAGCCCGCTTGCCGGCTCGTAGCGCGGCACGCGCGACAGGCCGCAGTCGATCACGACCCGCACGCCGTCGATGGTGATCGAGGTCTCGGCGATCGAGGTCGCCAGCACGACCTTGCGCCGTCCGGCTTCGGCAGGCTTGATCGCGGCATCCTGCGCGCGCGCATCCAGTTGTCCGTAAAGCGGCGCGATATCGACTGCCGGCCCGATGCGCCCCACGAGCCGCTCGGCGACGCGCCCGATCTCGCGCTGTCCGGGCAGGAACGCCAGGATGCCGCCATCCTCGCTCGCAAGCGCGTCGGAAATCGCGACGGCGACGGCATCCTCGACCGCCACGCCGGCCGAGCGCTCGACATGCCGGATGTCGACCGGGAAACTTCGGCCGTCGCTGCGGATCACCGGCGCGTCGCCGAGCAGACCCGCGACCCGGGCCCCGTCGAGCGTCGCCGACATGACGACCAGCCGCAGGTCCGGCCGCAGCGCGCCTTGCGCGTCGAGCGCCAGCGCCAGGCCGAAATCGCCGTCCAGCGAGCGTTCGTGGAATTCGTCGAAGATGACCGCCGCGATGCCCGGCAGTTCGGGATCGTCCAGGATCATTCGCGCGAGGATGCCCTCCGTGACCACGAGGATGCGCGTCCGGCCCGAGACCTTGCGCTCCATCCGCATCGCGTAGCCAACGGTCTCGCCGGGCTCCTCGCCGAACAGCTGGGCCATGCGCCGGGCGGCGGCGCGGGCGGCGAGCCGTCGCGGTTCGAGCAGGAGGATCGTTCCCTTCTGTGCGAAACTGCACGACAGCAGCGCCGGCGGCGCGAGCGTCGTCTTGCCAGCGCCCGGCGGCGCGACCAGCACGGCGTTGCAACCGGCTTCGAGCGCGGCGAGCAACGCCGGCAACGCCTCCGTGACCGGCAGCTGTGGAAGATCGGCGAGCTTCATGCGCTTCGCCTACCGCCTATGACGGCTTCCGCTCAAGGCCGGTCGCGTCGCTGGGCGCCCCTAGGCGACGGCGCGGGCAAGCGCGCATTGCGACCACAACTCCGACAGCGCGCCAAGCAGATGATCGATGTCGGCGTCGGTGTGCAGAGGCGACGGCGTGATGCGCAGGCGCTCGGTCTTGCGCGGCACGGTCGGATAGTTGATCGGCTGGACATAAACGCCGTGCCGGTCGAGCAGGATGTCGCTGATCCACTTGCACTTGGACGCGTCGCCGACGCGCACCGGTACGATATGGCTGGAATTCGTCATATAGGGGATGCCGGCGCGGTCGAGCCCCGCCTTGACCCGACGCACGCGGTCCTGATGGCGGGCGCGCTCGAACGGACTGTTCTTCAGGTGCCGGATCGAGGCTATCGCGCCGGCCGCGACCGCCGGCGGCAACGCCGTCGTGAAGATGAAACCGGACGCGAAGGAACGGACGAAGTCGATCAGCGCGGCCGACCCGGTTATATAGCCGCCGACCACGCCGAACGCTTTGCCGAGCGTGCCCTCGATGATGCTGATGCGGTCCATCAGCCCTTCGCGCTCGGCGACGCCGCCGCCGCGCGGCCCGTACATGCCGACCGCGTGGACCTCGTCGAGATAGGTCATCGCGCCGTGCTTCTCGGCGACCTCGACGATCGCCGCGATCGGCGCGATGTCGCCGTCCATCGAATAGACGCTCTCGAAGGCCACGATCTTGGGTACGTTGGGGCCGTATTCGGAGAGGATGCGGTCGAGGTCCCTGGGGTCGTTATGCCTCCAGATGCGCTTCTCGGCTTTCGAGTGGCGGATGCCCTCGATCATCGAGGCGTGGTTGTCGGCATCCGAGAAGATCACGCAGCCCGGGATGTTGGACCCGAGGGTCGAGAGCGTCGCCCAGTTCGAGACGTATCCGGAGGTGAAAAGCAGCGCGGCTTCCTTGCCGTGCAGATCGGCCAGCTCGCGCTCGAGCAGCACGTGGTAGTGGTTGGTGCCCGAAATATTGCGCGTGCCGCCGGCGCCCGCGCCGCATCTGTCGATCGCTTCGTGCATGGCGGCGAGCACGGCCGCATTCTGGCCCATGCCGAGATAGTCGTTCGAGCACCAGACGGTCACTTCGCGGGTGGCGCCGTCGGCGTGGCGCGTGGCGCGGGGGAAGGAGCCGGCGCGGCGTTCGAGGTCGGCAAAGACGCGGTAGCGGCCTTCGGTGCGCAGACCGTCGAGTTTTAAGGTGAAAAGCCGATCGAAGTCCATCAACGCTCCCTGGGGGATGTACCCCTTGGTACCTTGGCAGGCCGCCGCGATATCGCGTTTTTGCGGGCTGCTTGCAATCGCCGCGCAGCTTTGGCGGCGAAATGCCGCAAAGCCCCTTCCGTCCGGTTTCAGTTCAAGCAGAGATTGTCCGCGCATGTCAACGAATCGCTCCGGATCCGCCGTCATGCGAGGATTCCGCTAAGCTGCTCAGGTGATAGCCGGGTTCTCGAGCCATTGCGCCAATGCCGCCTTGAGATCGCCGGCCGCGACCTGTTCGCGCGTCGGCGAGAAGCCGGATGCGATCATCCTGCGCCCGAGCATGTGGTCGGCCGGCCGGTTGACCGATTCGACGGCCGCCAGCGTCCCGCCGCGGTAGTGGAACAGCGAGAAGCGGTTTTCAGCCGGGTCGCCCGAAAGCACGGTCTCGTCGCTGCCGGTCGCGAGCCCGGCCATCTGCAGCTTCATGTCGCCGATATCCGACCAGAACCAAGGCACGCTGCGGTAATCCTCCGCGCGGCCGACGATCGTGCGGGCAGCGAGTTTGGCTTGGTCGTGCGCATTCTGCACCGATTCGAGCCGTACGTCGGCGCCGGTTTGCCAATGGCGGAAATTGGCCAGGTCCCCGACCGCCAGGATCCGCGGCTGCGACGAGCGCATCCAGCCGTCGACGCGGACGCCGTTGCCGACGGCGACTCCGGCGGCTTCGGCGAGCTCGCTGTTGGCCACCGCGCCGATGCCGACCAGCACCATGTCGGCCGCGATCCGCTCTCCGCCGGTCGTGACCACTGCGGCAACCCGGCCGTCGGCGCCTTCGAGACTGGCGACCATCGTCATCGTCATGACGCGGATGCCGGTAGCGCCCAGACGATCGGCGACATGACGCGACAGCGCCGGCGCCACGACGCGGCCGAGCAGGCGGTCCTGCGCCTCCAGCACGGTAACGGTCCGGCCCCCGGCGCGCAGCGTCGCGGCGATCTCGAGGCCGATGAACCCGCCGCCGATCACGACGACATCCAACGCCCGCGCAGCCTCTGTTCGGATCGTCCGCGCGTCGACGAGCGATCGCAGCGAATGGACGCCGGCGAGCGCCGGCCCGCCCCAGTCGAGCATGCGCGGGCGCGAACCGGTGGCGAGGATCAGGTGGTCGAAGCCAAGCGCGCCGCCGTCGACGAGATCGATCCGCTTCGCGCGGGCGTCGATCCGCTCGACCCTGGTCCCGAGCCGCAATGCTATATCCGCTCCGGCGAAGAAAGCCTCGGCGCGCAGGATCTGCGGCTGCGCGGCATGGTCCTTCAAGAACGCCTTCGACAGCGGCGGCTTGTGATAGGGCAGGTCGGCTTCCTCGCCGACCAGCGTGACGGGGCCGTCGAACCCTTCCTCGCGCAGGCTCGCAGCGGCCTGCACGCCGGCGTGACCGGTACCGACTATGACGACGCCCTGGCTCATCCGTCCTCCATTTGCTCTCAAGTCTAGGATTCGACCACCTCGACCGGACGCCCATCGCCGACATCACGATGAGGCGCGGCGTCGCAGGAAGGCCAGTCCGCAGTCAAGGGGAAGGCCGCGAAAGAGCCGGCGCAATTGAATGGCAAAAAAAATATGAGTAGATTAGAATAGTTCTAACACGTTGATTTGAAGCGGTTTTTCCAAAATCAATTTGACATTCGCCATGACGGAAGTTTACACGAGGATCTGCTCCGAGGCGCGTTTGCCTTTGATGTCCGGACCTCGAACTGGTTGGATCGGAGGAAGCGATGGTCAGCCCGAGGCGTCTTGCGCGAGACGCCTGAGACCGGCGGCATCCCGCTTTCGACCTTTCGACTCCCGGCATCCGACGCTGCGCGATCGGACAGTTTGGATTTCGAACGGAGACGGACATGATTCAGGCCTTCAATCCGGTGCGGCTTACGGCCCGTGCGGCCGCGCTCGCCGCTACGGTCGCCCTCACGGCGGCGATCTTCGTCCTGCCGGCGAAAGCCGGGACGGACGCCAAGGCGGTCATCGCCACCTATGCCGACATCGCGCTCGCGAACTACGGCGATGCGCTGAGCGCCGCCAAGGCGCTGGATGCGGCGGTCGACGCGCTCCTTGCAAAACCCTCTCAAGCGAGGCTCCTTGCCGCGCGCGAAGCCTGGAAGGCTGCGCGCATCCCCTACATGCAGACCGAGGCGTTCCGCTTCGGCAACGCCATCGTCGACGACTGGGAGGGCAGGGTCAATTCGTGGCCGCTCGACGAGGGCCTCATCGACTATGTCGCCAAGAGCTACGGCGCCGAGTCGGACGAAAACACGCTCTACACCGCCAACGTCATCGCCAATCCGTCGATCGAGATCAACGGCGTCAAGATCGATGCGTCGGATATCACGCCGGAGTTCCTGTCGGGCACGCTGCAGGAAGCCGGCGATATCGAAGCCAATGTCGCGACCGGCTACCACGCGATCGAGTTCCTGCTCTGGGGTCAGGACCTGAACGGCGCGAAACCTGGCGCGGGCAACCGGCCGTTCACGGACTACGATACCGCGAACTGCACCGGCGGCCATTGCGACCGTCGCGCCCGATATCTGAAGTCGGCGAGCGATCTGCTTGTTTCGGATTTGGCCGAGATGGTCGGCAATTGGGAAAAGGACGGCGCTGCGCGCAAGGCGTTGACCGACGGCGACGCCAGGACCGGCGTCTCGACGATCCTGACCGGCATGGGCTCGCTCTCCTATGGCGAACTGGCCGGCGAGCGCATGAAGCTCGGCCTCCTCCTGCACGATCCGGAGGAGGAGCACGACTGCTTTTCCGACAACACCCACATCTCTCATCTCTACGACGCGGTCGGCATCCGCAACGTCTACACCGGCAGCTATACCCGCATCGATGGAACGATAGTTTCGGGGCCGTCGGTCGCCGATCTCGTCGAGGAAGGCGATCCCGCAGTGGACCGGGAGTTGCGCGGCAAGCTCGACGTGACCGTCGCGAAAATGGAGGCGATAAAGGCGCGCGCCGATGCCGGCGAGGCCTACGACCAGCAGATCGGCGAAGGCAATGTCGAGGGCAATGCAACGGTCCAGGCCGCCATCGACGGCCTGGTCGACCAGACCCGGTCGATCGAGCGGGCGGTCGGCGTGCTGAAGCTCGACGCCATCGCTTTCGAGGGCTCCGACAGCCTCGACTCGCCGGACAAAGTGTTTCAGTGATAGCCGGCCGGTAGCCAGCGGCGCCTTGACTGTCGGCGCCGTCAGCCATCTCGGGGACGACGATGCTCATTTGTCACTGCAATCTGATTTCGGAGAAGGAGATCGAGCAGGCGATCATCGACCTTCTCGCCCATGATCCCTGGATCCTGATCGTGCCGGCCAAGGTCTATCACGCGCTTCAGAAGCGCGGCCGCTGTTGCGGCTGCTTTCCCAATGTGGTGGAAACCATCATTCGGGTCACCGAAGCCTATCATCTGCGTTCGGAGGCGAACGGGATGGATGTCGTTTCACATCTGGACCGCGTCCGGGGATTGCGGACCGAATTTGGGAGCAGGCGCCATGAAGGGCGAACCGATCGTCATCGAGCGGCTTAACGAGGCGCTCTTCCTCGAGCTTGGAGCGGTCAACCAGTACTGGCTTCATTTTCGCCTCCTGGAAGACTGGGGCTACCAGAAGCTCGCGATGAAGGAACGCGCAGAATCGATCGAAGAGATGCACCATGCCGACAAGATCATCGCTCGCATCATCTTTCTGGAGGGTCATCCCAACCTTCAGTCGCTGGCGCCGTTGCGCATCGGACAGAACCTCAAGGAGGTGCTGGAATCCGATCTCGCCGGCGAGTACGACGCGCGCACCTCCTACAAGCGCTCGCGCGAAATCAGCCATGATGCCGGGGACTACGTCACCATGAAGCTGTTCGAGGACCTCTTGGGCGACGAGGAAGGTCATATCGACTTCCTGGAGACGCAGCTCGACCTGCTCGCTTCCATCGGGGAGGAGAAATATGGGCAGCTCAATGCCCAACCCGCCAACAAGGCCGAGACGCCGGGCAAGGCCGACTGAGCATGCGAAGAGGCGGCGCATGAGGATTTTCAGGCGCCGCGTCGCGCTTTCGCGCCGGTCCGCCCCGCGCTTGATCGGCGTCTTCGTGGCGTTGTCGACGACGGCCTTGGTCATTGCCGACACCGTCGCCGACGGCGTTCCGCCCGGTCTTTCGCCCGTTCGGACGGACGCTTCCGCCGCCGACCTCGACCGCGTCAGGCTGGTCACCGCGCCGGCGACGGATTTCTCCAAACCCGAACCCTTCGAGGCGCTGTCGGGCGGCGCGGCCACTTCGCGCAAGCGGCCAAACCAGGATGCGTTCTCGCAATCCTCGGCCAACATCACTTTCCAGCAGGAAGGCGAATTCAAGCTGGGCAACGGCCTGTTCAGGAAGCTCTGGGTCTCGGCTCCGTCCTCGACGCAGGCCTCCGACGGTCTTGGGCCGATGTTCAATGCTCGCGCGTGCCAAAGCTGCCACCTGAAGGACGGTCGCGGCCATCCGCCGGAGGGCAATGCCGACGCGACATCGATGTTTTTCCGGCTTGGACGCAGCGCCGAAACGGCGGCCGAAGAGCAGGCGCTCGCCGACAAGGCGCTGCTTCTGCTGCCGGACCCGGTCTATGGAACGCAGTTGCAGGACCTCGCCGTTCCCGGCCTGCCGGGTGAAGGCAAGATGGCGATCCGCTATCGGGAAAAGCCGGTCGCGCTTGGCGACGGCTCGACCGTCTCGTTGCGCAAGCCATACTACACGGTCTCCGGTCTCGCCTACGGGCCGCTGCACGCCGGCGCTTGGCTCTCGCCGCGCGTCACGCCGCCGATGATCGGCCTCGGGCTGGTCGAGCAGATCCATCCCGCCGACATTCTGGCCGCCGCCGATCCGGAGGACCGCGACGGGGACGGGATTTCGGGCAAGGCCTCGATCGTACGCGACCCCAAGACACAGGATCTGACGCTTGGCCGCTTCGGCTGGAAGGCCACGACGCCGACGATCCGGCAGCAGAGCGCCGAAGCCTTCGCCGGCGACCTGGGCATTTCGACGCCCGACGTTCCCCGCGATTTCGGCGACTGTACCGAGGTCGAGACCGCCTGCCGGGCCATGCCGACCGGCGTCCAGGAGCGGCTCGGAACTACCGAAGCGCCCGACCCCGTCCTCGACCTCGTCGCCTTCTATTCGCGCAACCTCGCGGTTCCGGCGCGCCGGCAGGTCGGAAACGCGGGCGTGCTCGCCGGCAAGCGCATCTTCTACGAAAGCGGCTGCGCGGCCTGCCACACGCCGAAATTCGTCACCCGCCGCGACGCGCCGGACAAGGCGTTCTCGTTCCAGCTGATCTGGCCCTATTCCGACTTCCTGCTCCACGACATGGGCGAGGGTCTGGCCGACGGCGCGCGTATCGGCGACGCGACAGGGCTGGAGTGGCGCACGCCGCCGCTCTGGGGCATCGGCCTGACCAAGCGGGTCAGCGGCCATACCTTCTTTCTGCACGACGGTCGGGCGCGCAACCTGACCGAGGCCATACTCTGGCACGGCGGCGAGGCCGGCAACGCGCGGAACCGGTTCGCCGCCCTGAATGGCAACGATCGCGACGCGTTGATCAAATTCCTGGAGTCCCTGTGATGCGGCTCTTCGCCCGCGCCTTGCTGTTCGCATTCTTGATGCCGCTCACCCCGGTCCTCGCGGGCAATGCCGTGATCGAGAGGACGATCCACGTCTTCGTCAAGCCGGCCTATGAGCGCCTGGCCGGCGCGACCGGAACGCTCGAGGCGGATATGGCCGCGCTTTGCGGATCGCCCTCCAGGGATCGGTTGGAGACCGCGCGCAACGGCTTCAAGGCAGCGATCGAGAGCTGGTCGCGGGTGGAAATCGTCCGGTTCGGCCCGGTGACCGAGAACAACCGGCTTGAGCGTCTTCAGTTCTGGCCGGACCGAAAGGGCATCGGCCTGAAGCAGGTCCAGGCCGCGATTGCGAGCGAGGACGCGGCGGCGGCCGACGCCGGCCGGCTCGCCGGCAAGAGCGTCGCGATGCAGGGGTTCGGCGCGCTCGAATATGTCCTGTTCGGGACCGGCGCGGACGAGCTTGGACGGTCCGGCCCTGCCTATCGCTGCAGCTACGGGAAGGCGATCGCCGGCAATGTCGCGGCCATCGCCGCGGAAACGTCCGCTGCATGGAAGGACCCGGAAGGCTTTGCCGCGAGCTGGATCAATCCGGCGCCCGGCAATCCGGTCTACCACACCGACGCGGAAGCGCTGACCGAACTGCTCGATACGCTCGTCCAGGGTCTCGAAATGCTGCGCGACGTTCGCATCGACGGTTTCCTGGGCAACGATGCGTCGGGCGATCGACCGAAACAGGCGATCTTCTGGCGCGCGCAAGCCACCACCGCCTCGCTCGAAGGCAACCTCGAAGGGCTCGCTGAGATCATGACGGCCTCCGGTGTGCGGGATGTTTTGCCAGCGAACGGTCGGTGGGTAGCCGACTCCATCGACGCGCAATTCGCAAACGGAGTCGACGCGCTCGCACGCCTTGCCGCTCCGGTCGAAACGGTGTTGCGTAACCCCAAGCAGCGCGAGCGCCTGGCTTTCGCGCGCGTTGTGACGACCAGCCTGTCGGCGACCATCGGCGTCCGGCTTGCCGGAGAGCTTGGGCTGACGGCAGGGTTTTCGTCCCTCGATGGAGATTGAGATGCGCACGGCGATGTTCGACAGACGCGATTTCCTCAAATCGGCGGGCGCCGCTTTCCTCGTCGGACTGGCGCCCGCCGCACAGACTCGCGCCGCCAATTGCGATGCGCTGTTCGCAACCGCCTACCAGGCCCGAAGCGGCGCGTACGGGGTCGCGGTTCTCACCGACGGCGGAAAACTCGTCAGGACGCTGCCGTTGCCGGAACGCGGCCATGACGTGACCTTCGATCCCGTCTCGCGGCGCTCGGTCGTCTTCGCCCGCCAGCCCGGCGCGTTCGCGGTGGTTTTCGACCATGCCGGCGATACGCCGCCGGTCACGATCGCGAGCGTCGAAGGCCGCCATTTCTACGGCCACGGCGTGTTCTCGCCCGATGGCGGGTTGCTCTATGCGACGGAGAACGATTTCGAAAATGCCGCGGGCATGGTCGGCATCTACGATGCGACCGACGGCTTCGCGCGCGTCGGCGAGTTTCCTACCCATGGCGTCGGCCCGCACGAATTGCTCCTGTCTCCCGACGGCGTGACGCTGGCGATCGCCAATGGCGGCATCGAAACCCATCCCGACTACGGCCGCGCCAAGCTCAACATCGCTACGATGAAGCCCTCCCTGGCGTTCATCGACCGCCTCACCGGCGACCTGCTCGAAACGCACGCGCCGCCGGCCGACTTGCATCAATTGTCGATCCGGCACATGGATTTCGACCAGGGCGGCGCGCTTTGGTTCGGCTGCCAGTTCGAGGGTCCCGCCACGTCCATGCCGGCCCTGGTCGGCCGGGCGCGACGCGGCGAAGCGTTCGAACTGGTTGACATGCCCCGGCCGGTGCTTTCGGGTCTGCGCAATTATATCGGCTCCGTCGCCGCCAATCCCGCCGCTGGAACCGTCGCGGTCACCTCGCCGCAAGGCAATCGCCTCGTCGTCATCGATACGGCGAGCGGGTCGATCCTCGCCACGCGCGACCTGACGGAAGTGTGCGGCGTCGCGGCGGACGCCGGCGGGTTCTTCGCCAGCACCGGGGCGGGCGAGCTCGTCGGGCCGTCGCGGGAAACTCGGCGCGAGCCCGATTACGTCTGGGACAACCATCTGCTTCGTATCGACGCCTGAGGCATGGCGGGCGAAGCGTTATCCGACCGCTTTTCGCCAGGCGGACGCATAATCCGCCCACCCGGCGATCGGCGAAATCCTGATCTCGCCGATCGCCGGGCTCGCGCCGGTCCCTGGCGCTCCGCAAAGCAAGGCTGCGCCGATGCTGGTGCCGGTGCTGCCCTTTGATACCGCGACCGGCCGGTCCGTCGCCGTCGCCAGCATGGTCGCGAAGCACGCATTGGCGCCGAACGGACCCTCCACGATGATGTCGCCCGAAGCCCCGGCAAGGTCCAGGCAGGCGGCGGACATCAGCGCGAGATGGAAGGAAACGACGGCGAAGCGCTCGCCAGCGCTCAGGTCGTCGTGGGGCAGCCATTCCGCCGCGCGACCTTGATACGGTCCCGAGCACGGGCCGGTCGACGGCGTCAGCAGGAAAGGCGTCGCGATGACCCTGGCGATTTCGGCGTCCGTTGGCGCGGCCGGCCTCTCGCCGAGCAGCGTCGTGAACGCGCGGCCGCCCATGAACCGCGCCGAGGGCACTGGATTGCCGAACGCATTCACGTTGATCAGCGTATCGCGGTCTGGGTCGAGTTCGATGCGCGCGCCGCCCACCGCCATGACGATGACCCAGGTCCCGGTCGAGACAACGGCGAAAGGCGCTTTCCGATCCAGCAGATGCGGATAAAGCGAGGCGTTCGAATCGTGGATGCCGCAGAATACCGGCGTGCCGTCGGCCAGGCCCGTCTCGCGGGCGATCTCCGGCAGGATCGGCCCAAGCCTGTCGCCGGCGTTGCGAACCGGGGCCATTCGGCCGCGCCAGCCGAGCCGGCCGACCAGGCTCGAGAAGTCGCGGCGCGAGGGATTCCACAGATCGGTATGCGCGCCGAGCGAGGTTGCCTCGTTGGCCGCCACCCCGCACAGTCTATGCGCCCAATATTGCGGATAGGCGAGGATAGTCCGGGTCCGCGCGAACGCGTCCGGAAAAGCCTGGCTCTGCCAATGGAGTTGCGCGCCGAGGTTGAGGCCGCCGGGCAGGCGCGGCGAACCGGTTTCTGCGAAAGCCGGCCGCACGGCGTCGTACGCGGCTTGCGCGGGGTCCGGGATCGGATGCTCATAGTCCAGGACGGGAAGCGCCAGCCGCCCGTCGTCCGCCATCAGCGCCGCCGCCGCGCCGTGCGTCGTCACGATGACAGCGTCCGGTCCGCCGCGGCGCGCCGCCTCGGCCAGGCCGCCGAGCGCGAACGCCCACAGCCGCTCCGTGTCGAAATGCGCGTAGGGGCCGTCTGGGATGACCGCGTTCGCCGTTCTGCCGACGACCGTTTCCGCCATCGCGTCGAGATCGACCAGCGCGACCTTGGCGTTGGTCTTGCCGATATCGACGACCGCGATGCGGCGGATCGGAGCGGCGGCCACGCTCTCAGCCCGTATTGCGGCGGCGGATCCGGTCGACCACGCGCGGGATGGCGATCACGGCGATGAGCAGCAGGCCGATATAGACGCTGACCACCTGGCCTGGAATGTTGTTGAGCGACATGCCGAAGGTCACCAAGCCGAGCACCAGAACGGCGAGCACCACGCCGACGATCGACCCGACGCCGCCGGCGATCGACACGCCGCCAAGGATCACCATGGTGACGATGTCGAGTTCCCAGCCGACGGCGATGTTGGACCGCATCGACCCGAGCCGTGCGGTCAGCAGCGCCGCCGCCAGGCCCGACAGCGCGCCCGAGACGACAAACAGCAGAAAACGCAGGCGGTTGACGGGAATGCCCGAAAACCTTGCCGCCACCGGGTTGGAGCCGATGGCGAACAGACGCCGGCCTGTCGCGGTGCTATGCAGGATCACGCCGAAGATCGCCGCCAGCGCCAGGAAGATCAGGAACGACAACGGAACGGGTGGGACGAACAGCCAGGGGATGCCGGTTTCCTTCATCTTGACGAAATAGCTTTGCCCGAGATCGAGGAAGGCCGCAGGATATTTGGTCTTCGCCTGGTCGCCTAGGATGACCTGGGTGAGGCCCCGGAACAGCGACATCGTGCCGATGGTCACCACGATCGACGGCAGGCTGAAACCGGTCACCAGAGCGCCATTGAACATCCCGCAGGCGAGCCCGATGCCGATGCCGGTCGCAAACAGCCCGGCCGGGCCGACGCCGGCCTCGGCGGCGTAGCCGATGCCCATCGCCGCCAGCGCCACGATCGCGGCGACCGAAAGGTCGATCTCGCGCACCAGGATGAGCAGGGCCATGGCGAGCGCGATGATCGCCTTTTCCGAGAAGTTGAAGGTCGCGTCCGCGAGATTGAATACATCCAGGAAGTAGGGCGACACCAGGGTGTTCACGACGATCGTCGCGACCAGCAGGACGACGAGGATCACCTCCCACCGCACCAATATGTCGCGCAGGTTGCGCGGCGCCGCGTCCAGAACCTGGTAGCGGTCTTCGGGGCCGAGCGGCGCGTTCATGCCTTGACCCGCCCGACCCGCCGCGCCTCCGGCAGGATCAGCTTTTCGGGCCGTCGTTCCGCCCGGGCGTTGATGATGACGGCGGCCAGGATCACCGCGCCGGAGATCGCCATCTGCCAGAAGGGCGAGATTTGCATGACCGGAAGGGCGGTCATCACGATGCCGAGGAACAGCGCGCCGAGCAGCGTGCCGGCGACCGAACCGACGCCGCCGCCGATCGACACCCCGCCGATGACGCAGGCGGCGATGATCGTCAGTTCATAGCCGTTGGCGATCTCGGAATAGGCGACCCCGTAGCGCGCCACCCAGAGATAACCGCAGAGACCCGCGACCGCGCCCGAGATCGTGTAGGCGAGCAGCTCCTGCAGACGCTGGTCGATGCCGCAATAGCGCGCGGCGACCGGGTTGCCGCCGACGGCGTAGAGGTTGCGCCCGGTCCTCGTGTAATTCAGGAACAGCCAGAACAGGATCGACACGCCGATGGCGATCCAGACCGGACTGGCGAGGCCGAGGACGATCTCCTTCGGGAACGCCTGGAAGCCGACGCCCATTTCCGATGCGTTGACCTGGTCGCCGTTGGCGACGATGATGATGAGGCCGCGGAAAACGGCCAGCGTGCCGAGCGTCATGACGATCGGGGGAATGCCGAGGAAGGCGATGAGCGCGCCGTTGACCATGCCGAGCGCCATTCCCGAGACGACGCCCGTCAGGATCATGAGGATGAGCGGCGTATCTGGATAGTACTGGCTCACGAGGGCTGCGAGGAAGCCGGAGAAGGCGAGGTTGGCGGCCACCGACAGGTCGATGCCGCGCGTCAGGATGACCACCATCTGCGCCAGCGCCATCATGAACAGAACGGACGTTTCAGTGAGCAGATCGCCGAGGTTTTCCCACTCGATGAACACCGGCTGATAGGCGCTGATGGCCGCCACGCCGACGATCAGGATCAGCGCGAGGATCAACTCGCGGTAGTTGAACACGCCTCTCACGCGGCCTCCCTCGCCGCGCCGGTGGCCGCGCCGACGATTCCCTCGGCGCTCCAATCGCCGCGCTTGAACTCGTCGACGATGCGGCCTTCCTTCATCACGATGACGCGGTCGGCGAGCCCCATGATCTCGGGCAGTTCCGAGGTGATCAGCACGACGGCCAATCCCTCTCCCGCCAGTTCGCCGATGAAATCATGCACGGCGGCCTTCGAGCCGACGTCGATGCCCTTGGTCGGCTCGTCGAGCACGATCACCTTCGGCCTCGTCGCAAGCCATTTGGCGATCACCACCTTCTGCTGGTTGCCGCCCGAGAGCTCCGCGAGCCGCTGCTCCCAGCTCGCGGCCTTGACGCCGAGCCGCCGTCCGAGCTTGCGGGTTTCGCCGCGCTCGGAGGACGGCGACAGGAACAGCCCTTTCACATGCGTCGTCAGATTGGCCAGGGTGACGTTCTCGCGGATGCCGAGCGACAGGATCGCGCCCTGGTCCTGGCGATCCTCCGGCACATAGGAAATCCCCGCGGCGATCGCGTCGGCCGGCGAACGGATCGCAAGCGGCTGTCCGGCGAGCGAGACCGTGCCCCGCGCCACCGGGGTGATGCCGAACAGGCCTTGCATCGTCTCGGTCCGGCCCGCGCCGACCAGCCCGTAGAAGCCGAGGATCTCGCCCCGCCGGAGGTCGAAGGAAATGTCGGCATATTCGGTCGCGTTCGACAGTCCCTTGACGGAAAGCAGCACCTCGCCGATCGCCACGTCCCGCTTCGGGAAGACCTGGTCGACCGGACGGCCGACCATCATGCGCACGAGCTGCGGTTCGGTCACGCCCGAGATCGGGCCTTCGCCGACCTTTTCGCCGTCGCGCAGGCAGACGAAATCGTCCGCGATCCTGAAAATCTCATCGAATTTGTGGCTGATGAAGACGACGGCCCGGCCCTCAGCCTTCAGTTGCGCGACGATGCGGAACAGGTCGTCGATCTCGTTGGCGGACAGCGCCGCCGTCGGCTCGTCCATGATGACGACCTGCGCTTCGTGTGAAAGCGCGCGAGCGATCTCGACGAGGTGTTTCTGGGCGACCGACAGGCGCTTCAGCTTGAAGTCGGTCGGGATCTCCGCGTCGATGCGTTTCAGCAATTCGGCGGACTTGGCGCGCATCCCGGTCCAGTCGACGAGCCGCGTCGATGCGGTCGGCATATGTCCCATGAAGATGTTCTCGGCGACGGTGAGTTCGTCGAACATCACCGTCTCCTGGTGGATTGCGGCGATGCCGGCGGCCCAGGCGTCGCGGGGCGATGAAAAGGACCGGGGTTGGCCATGGACGCGGATCTCGCCGCTATCGGGCCGGTGGATGCCGGTCAGGATCTTGACGATCGTCGACTTGCCGGCGCCGTTCTCGCCGATGATCGCGGTGACGCGCCCGGGCTGCAGCGACAGGCTGATGTCGTGCAGCGCCCGCACGCCGGGAAAGGTCTTGGCGATGCCGGAGAGTGTTAGGATGGGTTGGGACAAAGCGGCACCGACTGACTTCGATCGCAGGTCTGAGAATTCAAGCATTAAAAGCGGTCGACCCCCACTCCGCCTCGCTGCGCTCGGCGCCTCTCCCCGTCGATCGGGGGGAGGTGGCCGCGCAGCGGCCGGAGTGGGGGTCGCACTTTCCCTGTAGTCTCAGAAGATCTTCGCGAACTCCTCGACATTGGTCTTATCGAACACGAAAGGCTCGCCCATGATGGCCTCGCCGTCCTTGCCGACCGTGGTTTCGCCCTTCTTGCCCATCGACAGCTTGGCGCCTTCGGCCGTATCCGCGCCGCCGAGGATCGCGGCCATGATCATGGTGGCCGAATAGCCGTACTCGACCGGGTTCCAGATCGCGAAGGTGTCGCACGCGCCCTTCAGCACGTAGTCCTTCATCTCCGACGGCAGGCCGAGCCCGGTGATGAACACCTTGCCCGCAAGGCCGCCGTCGACGATCGCCTTGGCGCCCGAGCGGATGCCGATCGTCGTCGGCGAGATCACGCCCTTGAGGTTCGGATGCGCCTTCACGAGGCCCTGCATCTCGCGGTAGCTCTTGTCGTCCTGGTCGTCGCCATAGACGGTCGCGACCAGCGGCATGTCCTTGTATTCCGGCTTCTTCCACTCCTCCTTCATAGCCTCGATCCAGGAATTCTGGTTGGTCATGGTGGAAGCGGCCGAAAGGATCGCGACCTCGCCCTTGCCCCCCAGCGTCTTGGCGATCATCTGCACCTGCTTGGCGCCGATCAGCGGCGTCGACGAGGCGGAAAGGTGGACGATGCGTCCGGCCGGCGCGATCGCCGAATCGAAGCTGATCACCTTGATGCCGCGGTCCGCCGCCTTCTTGCCCACCGGCACGAGCGCGTCGGCGTCGTTGGCCGACACGATGATGCCGTCGACCTTCTGGGCGATCTGCGCGTCGATCACCGCGATCTGCTCTTCCGCGGTCGGCTTGGCCGAGGCCGTGTAGATGATCTCGATCCCGCCGATTTCCTTGCCCGCTTCCTTCGCGCCGTTCGCGCAGGCGTCGAAATAGCTGTTGCCGAGGTTCTTGACGATCATGGCGATGCGCTTGTTTTCCTGCGCGCGCAGCGGCCTGGTGAAGATGGCCGGCGCGGCGAGCGCGAATGTCGCCCCGCCCGTGAGCTGTAGCAAAGTGCGACGTGTGGTCTTCATGGCAAATTCCTCCCTGCCTCTGGTATGTTCGTCACTTCGGACCGGGATCTCCCGGCCCGACCGTCCGCCGCTTCATGCGGCGGAAGCGATCTCCCTGGCAACCGGCGCGATCCTGACATCGAGCCCGGCGTCCTGCATCATCGCCAGCGCCGTCTCGCTTACCTCGTCGTCGGTCACAAGCATCGTTATCCGCGACAAGGGGCAGACAACGAGGCTCCCCTTCGGCTCGAACTTGCTCGAATCGGCCAGCACGATCAATCGTCCGGTGCGGCTGAGCAGCTTGGCCTCCGCGCGCGCGATCAACGGGTCGGCCTCCACGAGGCCGAGCGGCGTGATCGCCGCTGCGCTCATGAACATCGTCGTCGCGGCGAGGTTCTGGATCGCATCGTCCTCGAACGGCGACAGGATGATGCCCTGCTCGCGATAGACCTCGCCGCCGGGCAGCGTGATGCGGTTTTCGCTGCCGCGGATCAGCGCCTCGGCGATCGGAAACGAATTGGTCAAAATGTTCAAGCGCCGGTCGCGCAGGAAATCGGTCATCGCGAAGGTCGTCGTCCCGGCATTGATGATGATCGATTCGCCGTCGTCGCAAAGCGTGCAGGCCAGCGCCGCGATGGCGCGCTTCTGCGCCGCGTATTTGACGCGCTGCGAGTTAAAGGTCGGCGCGCCAAGCATCGCCGGCGGAAGACTGTCGGGCGTCGCGATTCCGCCATGCACGCGGCGCACCAGGCCGTCCTGTTCGAGCCGTGTCAGGTCCCGGCGCAGCGTCGCCGTCGAAGCGCCGGTGACCTGCACAAGTTGCCGGACACCCACGACCGGCCGCCCGGCCAAGGCCGCCATGATCGCCGATCTTCGGTCCTTTTCGCGCATGCCGTTTCTCGAACAAAATCGAGGCATCAATGCACGATCGCTCATAACGGTCAAGATTTTTGAGCGTATCGCATCGCAGCAAATGATGTTGCACTGCGAACGCTCATTTCGGCGAGGTTTGCAATTGACCATGAGCGAATAGGCTCATAATTATCGCCACGATTTTCGCGAGGCGACGGATATGGCGACGATGCGGCTTGCCGATCTCTGGGACGACGCCAAGGCGGCGCCGATGAACGAGGCGGATCGTCTCGTCTACCGCTCCAATCTGCTCGGTTCGGACAAGCGCATCACCAATTACGGCGGCGGCAACACGTCGGCCAAGGAAATGGAGAGGGATCCGCTCACCGGCGAACAGGTCGAAGTGCTCTGGGTCAAAGGCTCTGGCGGCGATCTCGCCAGCATGAAGCGCGACGGCCTGGCCTCGCTTTACATGGACAAGCTGCAGGCGCTGAAGGCGATCTATCGCGGCGTCGAATTCGAGGACGAGATGGTCGGCTACCTGCCGCACTGCACGTTCGACTTGAATCCGCGCGCCGCTTCGATCGACACGCCGCTGCACGCCTACGTGCCGTTCAGGCATGTCGACCATATGCACCCGGACGCGATCATCGCCATCGCGGCGGCGCGGGACGGCAAGGCGCTGACGCAAAAAATCTTCGGCGGCGAGATCGGCTGGGTGCCGTGGAAGCGGCCAGGTTTCGAACTCGGCCTGTGGCTGGAGACGTTCTGCAGGGACAACCCCCGCGCGGTCGGCCTGATCCTGGAAAGCCACGGCCTGTTCACCTGGGGCGATACGGCGAAGGCCTGCTACGAAACCACGATCCGCATCATCGACCGGGCGATGCAGTGGTTCGAGGGAGAGAGCGGCGGCAAGGCGATCTTCGGCGGCGAGGTTCGCAAAACGCTGCCGCCGACCGAACGTCGGGCGATCGCCGCCAGGCTGATGCCGGCGATTCGCGGCATGATCTCCGGCAACGAGCGCAAGCTGGGGCATTTTGACGATTCGGCGGCCGTGCTGGAGTTCGTCGCCGCGCGCGACATGGAAGGACTGGCTGCCCTGGGGACCAGTTGCCCCGACCATTTCCTGCGCACCAAGATCAGCCCGCTGGTCGTCCATTTCGATCCCGCCGCGCCCGATGTCGACAGCACGCTGGCGGGCCTGCCCTCGGCGCTGGAAACCTACCGGCAGGGCCACGCCGCCTACTACGAGCGCTGCAAGCGAGCCGAGAGCCCGCCGATGCGCGACCCGAACGCGGTTGTCTATTTGGTGCCGGGCGTCGGCATGCTGACCTTCGCCAGGGACAAGGCGACGGCGCGCATTTCCGGCGAATTCTATGTCAACGCCATCAACGTCATGCGCGGCGCTTCCACCGTGTCGGACTATGTGGGTCTGCCTGAGCGGGAAGCCTTCGACATCGAATACTGGGTTCTGGAGGAAGCCAAGCTCCAGCGCATGCCCAAGCCCAAGCCGCTCGCCGGCCGCATCGCGCTGGTCACCGGCGGGGCTGGCGGCATCGGCCGCGCAACGGCGCGCCGCCTGCTTTCGGAAGGCGCCTGCGTGATGCTGGCCGACATCGACGAGAGCGCTCTCACAACTGCCCAGGCCGAGATGGCCGGCGCATTCGGCAGGGATGCCGTGCATGGCGTCAAGCTCGACGTCACCAGCGAGGCCGCCGTCATCGCCGGCTTCGCCGACACGGCGCTGGCCTTCGGCGGCATCGACATCCTCGTTTCGAATGCCGGACTTGCATCCGCCGCACCGATCGAGGAGACGACGCTCGATCTCTGGAACAAGAACATGGACATCCTGTCCACCGGCTATTTCCTGGTCTCGCGCGAGGCGTTCCGCCTGTTCCGCGCCCAGAAGATCGGCGGCAACGTCGTCTTCGTGGCGTCGAAGAACGGTCTCGCCGCCTCGCCGAACGCGTCGGCCTATTGCACCGCCAAGGCGGCCGAAATTCATCTGGCGCGCTGCCTGGCGCTCGAAGGCGCGGAAGGCCAGATTCGCGTCAATGTCGTCAATCCCGACGCCGTGCTGCGCGGTTCCAAGATCTGGACCGGCGAGTGGAAGGAGCAGCGCGCGGCGGCCTACAGGATGTCGACCGACGATCTCGAGGAGCATTACCGCTCGCGCTCGATGCTGAAGCGCTCGGTGTTCCCCGAAGATATCGCCGAGGCGATCTATTTCCTCGCCTCGGACATGTCCGCGAAGTCGACCGGCAACATCATCAACGTCGACGCCGGCAACGCGCAGAGCTTTACGCGGTAGGCGTTCAGGCGCCGGGAAATCTCACCCCACCACCTTTTCGCCGCCGATCCACACCGCCCGCACGTCCAGATTGCCGCTTAGACTGACGATATCCGCGCGCGATCCTCGCGTCAGCCGGCCATGGCGCGCCTCGACCCCCATCGCCCGCGCGGGATAAAGCCCGGCCATGCGCAGCGCCTCGCCGAGGTCGAGCCCGACGATCCGGTGCATGAACCGCACGGCCGAGATCATGTCGAGGTCGGCGCCGGCGAGCGTTCCGTCATCCAGCGTCAGCCGGCCGTTCTCGCGCCTGATGAGCCGGCCGTTCAGCGCGAAGGATGTCATGGTCGTGCCGATCGTCGCCATGGCGTCGGTGACGAGGAAGAGTTTCGATGGATTGGTCTTGGCTCTTAGAGCGATGCCGATCGTCGCCGCATCGACATGGATGCCGTCGGCGATCAGCCCCGCCCAAAGCGTCGGCGCGTCCAGCACGGCGCCGGCCAGACCGGGCTCCCGGTTGCCAATCTGGCTCATCGCGTTGAAGAGATGCGTCGCCATTGTCGCGCCCGCGCCGGCATAAACCATGGCGACCGCGTATGACGCGTCGGAGTGGCCGAGGCTGACCACCACGCCGTTGCGCGCGAGCAACGCGACCCGAGCCGTGGAAACCGACTCCGGCGCGACCGTCGTCAGCAACGCCGGCAAAGCCTTTCGCGCCGCGATCAGCGCATCGAGGTCGGCGTCCTCCATCGGCCGGATCAGCGCCGGGTCATGCGCGCCCTTGCGGCCGATCGACAGATGCGGGCCTTCCAGATGCAGGCCGAGGAAGCCGGGGACTTTTTTCCCCGTTGCCGCGACGCCGGCCTCGATGGCGCGCGCGGTGACAGCAGGCGTATCGGTGATCAGCGTCGGCAGCAGCGCCGTCGTGCCGAATTGGGCGTGCGCGGCGCAGATTATGCGAATCGCCTCGACGTCCTGGCGATCGTTCAGCATCGCGCCGCCGCCGCCATTGACCTGGAGATCGACGAAGCCCGGCGCGAGCATCCCGTCATGCTCGAACCTTGGCGTACCGGGCGGCGCGCTTGCAACCGGCGCGATGGCTTCGACCGTATCTCCGCGCAGCAGCAGGGCCGCGTCCTCGTGCCAGGTTTGCCCGTCGAAGATGCGCGGCGCGGCGATCGCCGAGAGCGGGGTCATTTGGTTTCCGTGACCTTGCGGAGATGCCGTGGCTCGTCCGGGTTGAGCCCGCGATGCCGCGCGAACGCCTCGACGAAGGCATAGAACGATACGATCAGCGGCAGCGGGTCGGTTAAAGGATGCCCGGTCGCGACGAACGGCAGGCCCCGCGCGCCGCCGACGCGCTGCGAGGTCGCGAACACCGCGGCGCCCTTGGCGGCGAGCGCATCGGCGGTCTCGGCGACCGACGCCTCCGAGGCGTCGCGCGCGGCCAGCGCCAGCACCGGGAAGCCGGGCCCGACCAGCGCCAGCGGCCCGTGCATCACTTCGGCCGCGCTGTAGGCTTCGGCATGGAGCCCGCAGGTCTCCTTGAATTTCAGCGCCGCCTCGCCGGCGATCGCGTAGGAGGGCCCTCGCCCGAGGATGAACAGCGAGCGCTCGCCGTCGAGCGCCTCGGCAATCTCCATCCAGTCGCAGTCGATCGCCTTGCGAAACTGGTTGGGCAGGCGGGCGAGCGCTGCGAGCAGCGCGGAATCGTCGGTGCAATGCGCCATCAGCGCCAGCCCGGCGACCGCCGAATTGACGAAGCTCTTGGTCGCCGCGATGCTTTTTTCCAGGCCCGCGAGAATGTCGATCGCGAAATCGGAGTTGCGCGCCAGCGGCGAGTCCGGCGTGTTGGTCAGCGCCACCGTCAGCGCGCCGCCGGCTTTCGCCTGCTTGGCCATCGCGATGATGTCCGGGCTCTTGCCCGACTGCGAGATCGACAGGCAGACGGTGCCGTCCAGCCGCAGGCGCGCGCCATAGATCGAGGCGATCGACGGGCCGATCGAGGCGACCGGAATGCCGGCCGTCAGCTCGATCGCGTATTTCAGGAAGGCCGCGGCGTGGTCGGACGAGCCGCGCGCGACGGTGACGATGAAGCGCGGATTTTGCGCCCGGATGCCCCGCCCGGCTTCGGCGAGGATCTTGCCGCCGCCGTCGAGCAGGCGCGCCGCGGCTTGCGGGATTTCGGCGATCTCGCGCCGCATATGCGTCTCCGCGATCATGCTCGCGCCTCCGGTGATGCGCCGAGGCGAAGCTCGGCGACGAAATCATAGGCGTCCGCCCTATAGATCGATCGCGTAAATTCGATGACCTTTCCGCTGGCGAGATAGGAAACGCGTTCGATGTTGAGGCTGGCGGCGCCCGCCGAGACGCCGAGCAGATGCGCGTCGGCCTCGCCGAGATTGGCGGCCGAGATGCGCTGGACGGCGCGCACCGGCCGGTTTCCCGTCTTATCGAGCGCCTGGTAGAGCGAAGCGCCGACGGCGGCCGGATCCGGCAGCGCGGTCGCGGGCAAAGCGGCGCGCTCGATCGCCAGCGGCATGTCGTTGGCGATGCGCAGCCGGCTCACCCGCGACACGGCCTCGTCCGGCGACAGGCCGAGCACCATCATCTCGTCGGGCGAGGGCCGATAGATGCCCCGGTCCAGCCACTGCGACCGCAGCGCCATGCCGCGCCGCGCCATGTCCTCCGTGAACGAGGTCAGCAGCGACAAGGATTGCTCGACGCGCGCCACGCGCGGCGCGACGAACGTGCCCGACCCGTGGCGCTGCACCAGCACGCCGTTGCGCACTAGGTCCTGCACCGCCTTGCGCACGGTGACGCGGGAAATTTCCGCCTTCGCGGCAAGATCGCGTTCGGAGGGCAGCGCGTCGCCGGGCCGGATCGATCCGCTATGCACCGCCTCCTCGATCGCCTGCTTGAGGCGCAGATAGAGCGGCGCGCCGCCGCGCGCGCCGTCGCGCAATCCGGCAAACAGGGGCGCGGCCGCGTCAGCCACGGCGGGCGCCGGTCCGTCCGAAGAGGCGGGCCGCGCGGGCGATTGCCCCGCCCAGCGCATCCTGCGCCGGAGGCCGAAGCCTTGCGCGGAACGGATCGGACAGGCGCGCGGCGTAAAGCGGAGCGAGCCCGCCCAGCAGGCAGAGCGGTTCCTCGCCCCGAAGGTCGAGAACCTCCAGGGACTGCTCGATGTCGCCGGTGGCGCGCGAGAGAATAAATTCCGCCACCGCGTCGCCGCGTGCGGCATGGTCGAAGATCATCGGCGCGAAGCCGCCGAAATCGCCCGGTTTGGCCGATGTCGTGAACTCCACGATGTCGCGCGGGCTGTCGCTGTAGACGGCGAGCAGCGCGCGGGTGAGCGGCGAGGCGGGGCGGATGGCGTCGTAGGCGAGCAGCGTCTCCTCGAACAGGTCGCGGCCGAGCCGCGCGCCGCTGCCCTGGTCGCCGACCAGGAAACCCCAGCCGCCGACGGTGCGCGCCACGCCGGCGCGCCGCACCATATAGGCGGTGCCCGTCCCCAGGATGGCGATCGCGCCGTCGCCTTCGCCGAGCGCCCCCTCCAGCGCGATCAGCGCATCGCTTTCCACCATCGACCGCTCGAACGGCAGGATCGCTTCGATCTGCTGGCGGTAAACGCCGACATTGCTGCCGGCAAGGCCAAGCAGCGCCGGCGTCTCCGCAACGCGGTCGGGATCGAGTCCAGCATCGACGAACGCGAGCCGGGCCGCTTCGACGATGCTCGCCCGCGCGCCGGTCAGGTCGGTGCGGATGTTGGCCGCGCCGCTCTTGGCCCGGCCCAGAACCTCGCCAGCGTCGGTCGCCACCGCCGCCCTGCATGATGTGCCGCCGCCATCGATCCCAAGCACTAGGTTCACGCTGCAACTCCTGTCAGGTGGATAATACCAATACGCTACCAATAGCCAAGCATTAATTTCCAGCGGACGCGGTTCGATCAGTAACAATCTGATTCGACGCGATAATTCCAAATATGTATCGCTGGACGGCATTTAAGTGTTAACGGCGCTCGACAAGTGGTCTTTTTTTGGTATCGTCGCGCAACGGAGATCGGCATGCGGCCAACTGACACCGAAACGGTCAGCGACAGGGCGGAGGGGCTGGACATGCGGCCCGCCGCCGCCGTGCTGGGCTTTCTCCTGGAGGGCCAGGTCGCGGCGGCCAAATCCGTCGAGCCCGCGATACCGCAGATCGAGCGCGCAGCGAGGATGGCCGCCGAAAGCCTGTCGAACGGTGGCCGGCTGATCTATTGCGGCGCGGGCAGTTCCGGCCTGATGGCGATGGCCGATGCGCTCGAACTGCCGGGCACCTACGGCATCGGCCCCGATCGTTTCGCGATCCTGCTGGCCGGGGGCCGGGACGCGCTGATCGATCTGGCAGGCGCACCCGAGGACGACGTCGACGAGGTGCTGCGCGCGATCGAGGCGCTGGCGGTGTCGGAAGCCGACTGCCTGATCGCCGTCTCGGCGAGCGGCTCGACGCCTTATGCGCTGGCGGGGCTGGGCGAGGCCAAACGCCGCGGCGCGGCGACGGTGGGCATCGCCAACAATGCCGGCGCGCCGCTCGTGACCGGGGCCGATGTCGGCATCGTGCTTGCGACCCCGCCGGAACTCATCGCCGGCTCGACCCGCATGGGCGCCGGCACCGCGCAGAAAATTGCGCTCAACATGCTCTCGACGCTTGTCGGCATCCATCTCGGTCACGTCCATGACGGCTACATGGTCAACCTCAAGGCCGACAACACGAAGTTGCGCGACCGCGCGACGCGGATCGTCAGCGCGATCTCGGGCGGTTCGGCGGACGATGCGGTCCGCTGGCTGGCCGAAAGCGGCGGCGCCGTCAAGCCGGCCATCCTCCTTGCAGCCGGCGCGAAAAGCGTCGACGATGCCGTGACAATTCTCGCCGCGACCGGACAAAAACTCAGACCGGCGCTGGCGCGTTTGAAAGAGGGGAGCATGCGCTCCCGTCATGACCGAAACTGAACAGGGAGACTGCAGATGAATACGCGACTTTTCACGACCATCCTCTTAGGCTCCACAATACTGGGCGCGACTGGCGCGGCCATGGCGCAGGACAAGACCATCACCATCGAAAGCTGGCGCGGCGACGACGTGGCGATCTGGCAGGACAAGCTCATCCCGATCTTCGAAGCCAAATATCCCGGCATCAAGGTCGTCTTCTCGCCGACGGCGCCGACCGAATACGACGCCGCCCTCGGCGCCAAGCTTGACGCCGGGTCTGCGGGCGACCTCATCACCTGCCGTCCGTTCGACAAATCGCTGGAGCTGTTCAAGAAGGGCAACCTCGCCGACCTGACGAGTTTGCCCGGCATGGACGGCTTCTCGCCCGTCGCCAAATCCGCGTGGCAGACCGACGACGCCAAGTCGACCTTCTGCGTGCCGATGGCGTCGGTCATTCACGGCTTCATCTACAACAAGGACGCCTTCGACAAGCTCGGCATCGCCGTGCCGGCGACGGAGGCGGAGTTCTTCGCCGCCCTCGACAAGATCAAGGCCGATGGAACCTACATCCCGCTCGCCATGGGCACCAAGGACCTCTGGGAGGCCGCCACCATGGGCTACCAGAACATCGGCCCGACCTACTGGAAGGGCGAGGAGGGCCGGCTTGCCCTTATCAAGGGCGCGCAGAAGCTCACCGACGCCGACTGGGTCGAGCCTTACAAGACGTTGGCCAAATGGAAGGATTACATGGGCGACGGCTTCGAGGCCCAGACCTATCCCGACAGCCAGAACCTCTTCACGCTCGGCCGCGCCGCCATCTATCCCGCCGGCTCGTGGGAGATCGGCCTGTTCAACACGCAGGCGCAGTTCAAGATGGGCGCGTTCCCGCCGCCGGTGAAGGCCGCCGGCGACACGTGCTACATCTCGGACCATACCGACATCGCGCTCGGCCTCAACGCCAAGAGCCCGAATGCGGAAGCAGCCAAGACCTTCCTCTCCTGGGTCGCCTCGCCCGACTTCGCCACGATCTACGCCAATGCGCTGCCGGGCTTCTTCTCGCTGTCCTCGACGCCGGTGAAGATGGAGGATCCCCTGGCGCAGGAATTCGTCTCGTGGCGCGAGAAGTGCAAGCCGACGATCCGCTCCACCTATCAGATCCTGTCGCGCGGCACGCCGAACCTCGAGAATGAGACCTGGACCGAATCGGCCAACGTCATCAACGGCGCGGATACGCCGGAAGCAGCGGGAAAGAAGCTGCAGGACGGCCTCGACGCCTGGTACAAGCCGGGCAAGTAAGCTGGGTCGACCAGGCGGAACGATCTCCGCCGCGCCTGCCGGCTCAACCGGCGGGCGCGGTTGCCCGCGGTTCGTGCGTCGACAGAACGTCCGGCTCGCTGATCATGGTCGGTTGTCGCTCGGGCGCGTAGAGTCGAATCAATTCCTCCTCCTGCTCCGTCGACAGCAAGGGAAGCGTGCAATGTCCGGCCACCGTGTCTTTCGACCAAGCTTCCAGTTCGGCGCGATCGAAATAATGATCGCTAAGGGCAAAAGCGTATGCGGTCTGTCGACCGGACACGGGCGCCCGTCCGCATGTCCCGCAGACGACCAAACAACCAAATTTCATTGCTCCACAGCGTACGCAGATAGCGTGCGTCATTCCCTTACCTCGTCGTTTTATGGTCGCTTTGACAGTAGCACGAACGGGCTTCACCGACAAACGGAGCTAACCTTTTCCGGTCGAATTTGTCAGTGCAATAACAATTACTTAAAAGAATTTTTGCAAAGTTTTGCGGGACATTTCGCGCCCCATTCATGGGAGTGTTCAAGGGTCTGGGCCGCGCCATGAGGCCAATCCGCTGGCACATCCTGGTGTTCCTCGCGCCCGCGTTTCTCGTCTACACCGCCTTCATGATCGTGCCGCTCGCCGGCACGCTGCAGTTCTCGCTGTTCCAGAGCGTCGACCGCGTCCAGACCTTCGTCGGCCTGCAGAACTTCCATACGTTGTTCTTCGATCCGCGCTGGTCGGCGGGCTTCTGGAATGCGCTCGGCAACAACACATGGTTCTTCATCATCCACATGGCTGTGCAGAACCCGATCGGCGTGATCCTCGCCGCGCTGCTCTCCAGCCCGCGGCTGCGCTTCAGCGCGTTCTACCGCACCGCGATCTTCATCCCGACCATCCTGTCCTTCGTCATCGTCGGCTTCGTCTGGAAGCTGATCCTGTCGCCGCTCTGGGGCGTCGCGCCCACTTTGCTGAACAGCATCGGCCTGCGCGGCCTGTTCGCGCCATGGCTCGGCAAGGAGGAATATGCGCTGACCGCGCTCTCGCTGATTTCGGTCTGGCAGTTCGTCGGCATCCCGATGATGCTGATCTACGCCGCGCTGCTGTCGATCCCGGACGAGGTGATCGAGGCCGCCGAATGCGACGGCATCACCGGCTTCTCGCAATTCTGGAAGATCAAGCTGCCGCTGATCCTGCCCTCGATCGGCATCATCTCGATCCTGACCTTCGTCGGCAATTTCAACGCCTTCGATCTCGTCTACACCGCGCAGGGCGCGCTCGCCGGTCCCAACGGCGCGACCGATATCCTCGGCACCTTCCTCTACCGCGCCTTCTTCGGCTTCCAGCTCCAGCTCGGCGACCCCAACATGGGCGCGACCATCGCCACGATCATGTTCTTCATCATCCTCGGCGGCGTGTGCCTGTATCTGTTTGCGGTGCAGACCCGGCTGCGCCGGTATCAGTTTTGATGGAAATGATGATTGTGATCCGCGCCCCCTCCACCACGCTTCGCGTGGTCCCCCTCCCCCGTAAACGGGGGAGGATTCGGTCGCGCGATCGTCGCCTCTTGATCCTCCCCTGCGCGGCGGGGGAGGGGAACCGCGCGAAGCGTGGTGGAGGGGGCGTACCGCAAGACCTCCGAGTCGATCGAGGCGCCCGCCCATGAGCGTTGCTACCCGCTCCATCCCCCGCTCGATCGGCGCGTTGTTTCCCGTGCTTCTCGTCGTGGTCAACTCGTTCAAATCGCCGCTGTCGCTCCCGACGCCCGGAACCTTCGACCCGGTCGGCTACACGACCGTGCTTAACCAGAGCGACTTCATCCACTATTTCCAGAACAGCCTCGTCGTGACGATCACGCGACCGAATCCTCCCCCGTTTACGGGGGAGGGGGACCGCGCGAAGCGTGGTGGAGGGGGCGGCGCGATCTCCGGATTTCCGCCCGTCCGGTCCACTCCGGGCAAGACACTATGAGCCCCGCGACCGCTTCCCCGCTGCGCTCGATCGGCGCGCATGCCGTGCTGATCCTCTACACGGTCATCGCGCTGTTTCCGGTGCTTCTCGTCGTGGTCAACTCGTTCAAATCGCGCGCGGCGATCTTCAGTTCGCCGCTGTCGCTTCCGACCCCCAGAACCTTCGACCCGGTCGGCTACACGACCGTGCTCGGCCAGGGCGACTTCATCCACTATTTCCAGAACAGCTTCGTGGTGACGATCGCCTCGCTGTTCTTCGTCATCCTGTTCGGCGCGATGGCCGCCTTCGCGCTCTCCGAATACCGCTTCCGCTTCAACACCATGACCGGACTCTACCTCGCGCTCGGCATCATGATCCCGATCCGGCTCGGGACGGTGGCGATCCTGCAGTTGATGGTGGCGAGCGGGTTGGTCAACACGCTGACCGCGCTGGTGCTGGTCTATACCGCGCAGGGCCTGCCGCTTTGCGTGTTCATTCTGTCGGAATTCATGAAGACCGTGTCGGACGACCTCAAGAACGCCGGCCGCATCGACGGGCTTTCCGAATATCGCATCTTCTTCCGTCTCGTGCTGCCGCTGGTGCGTCCCGCCATGGCGACGGTGGCGGTGTTCACGATGATCCCGATCTGGAACGATCTGTGGTTCCCGCTGATCCTCGCGCCGTCCGAGGCCACCAAGACCGTGACGCTCGGCTCGCAAATCTTCATCGGCCAGTTCGTCACCAACTGGAACGCGGTGCTGGCCGCGCTGTCGCTGGCCATCGTTCCGGTGTTGCTGCTCTACCTGATCTTCTCGCGGCAATTGATCCGCGGCATCACATCGGGAGCGGTGAAGTGATGTATGCCACCTGCTGCATCGTATCGATCGGCCCCCGTGCGAGATAGGAGACCGACCATGAGGCCTTCCGAAATCCTGGAACGGCACAGGGACGAAGTGCGTGCGACGATCGCGCGCTTCCCGGTCGTCAACCCACGCGTATTCGCTTCGGTGGCGCGCGGCGAGGATGACGAAACCAGCGATATCGACATCATCGTCGACGCGCTGGACGGCGCAACCTACTACGATCTGGTCGATCTGGAAATCGCGCTTGGAGATCTGCTTGGGACCAGGGTCGATGTAGCGACTCCCGGCGAGTTGCGGAAGGCAATTGCGAACAGCGTTTTACACGATGCTCGGCCCATCTGATGGCTGGTCAAAGCCGTTCGCGTAGAGACCGACCTAGGGATATTGTCGTTTGGGGCGAGAAGCTTGCAAGCTATGCGTCCGCGCCGACCCTGGAGGCCTTCTCCATCGATCAAAAGGCCGTGGATGCTTCAACCAAATGCATAGAGGTTATCGGGGAAGCTGCAAAGCATATCCTTGCCGCGGCGCCAGAGCGTCGCGATCGATACCCGACGTTGAAGCTCACTCAAGCCTACCTGACCCGCAATCGCCTTTCTTACGGCTACTTCGACATCGATCCGAAGCGCGTTTGGGACACCGCCCGAAACGCCGTTCCCGAACTTGTCCATTTGGTTAAGCAGATCCCGGACGAGGAATATCCGAAAGATGACGATGTCCGCTGACCGTCCCCTCCGCGTCGTCGTCGCCGGCCTTGGCAATATGGGCCTCAGCCATGCGCTCGCCTATGCGGCCAATCCCGGCTTCGAGATCGCGGCGCTCGTCAACCGGTCCGATGTCGCGCTGCCGGCGGCCCTTGCCGGCCATCCGATCCGGCGTTCGTTCGAGGACGCGCTGCGCGAGGAGAAACCCGACGTCGCTTCGATCGCCACCTATTCGGACAGCCACGCCGACTATGCGGTCGCCGCGCTGGAAGCGGGTTCGCACGTGTTCGTCGAAAAGCCGCTGGCGACGACGGTCGCCGATGCCCGGCGCGTGGTGGATGCCGCGAAGGCCAACGGCCGCAAGCTGGTGATCGGCTACATTCTGCGCCACCATCCGTCATGGATGCGGTTGATCGCCGAAGCCCGGAAACTCGGTCCGCCCTACGTCTTCCGCATGAACCTCAACCAGCAATCCTCCGGCGCGACCTGGGCGACGCACAAGCAGCTGATGCAGACCACGTCGCCGATCGTCGACTGCGGCGTCCATTATCTTGACGTGATGTGCCAGATCACCGACGCGAGGCCCGTCGAGGTGCGCGGCATGGGCGTGCGGCTCTCCGACGAGATCGACCCGTCGATGTATAATTACGGCCACCTGCAGGTGCTGTTCGATGACGGGTCGGTCGGCTGGTACGAGGCCGGCTGGGGGCCGATGATGTCGGAGACGGCGTTCTTCGTGAAGGACGTGATCTCGCCGAAGGGCTGCGTCTCGATCGTCATGGACGAGAGCGCGAAATCCGACGACATCGACACGCATACCAAGACCTCGCGCATTCGCATCCACAGCGCGGCCGTCGGTCCGGACGGCGCGTTCGCGCGCGCCGATGAGATTCTGTCGATGCGGGGCGAACCGGACCATCAGGGCCTGTGCGACCTCGAACAGGCGTATTTGCTGAAGGCGGTGCGCGAGGATATGGACCTGATGCGGCATATGGACGATGCGGTCAAATCGCTTTCGGTCTGCCTTGCAGCCGACGAAAGCGTGCGGACGGGACTGGCCGTGCGCCTCTGAAAGGCGCGGACGGCAGCTACAACTTCGTCCAGGCGGCATTGTCCTGGCTCGAGCGGACGCAGGCCTCGACGAACGCGACGCCCTCGACGCCGTCCTGCACGGTCGGGAAGATCACGTCCTTGTCGAGCGTTCCCCCGCGTGCGGCGCGGATCGCCCGCGCGGCCTCGGCGTAGATATTGGCGAAACCTTCGAGATAGCCCTCGGGATGGCCGGGCGGCACTCGCGTCACCCGTCCTGCCGCCGCCCCAGAGCCCGCCCCGCCGCGCGTGATCAGCTGCTTCGGCTGCCCGAACGGCGAGTGCCAGAGATAGTTCGGATCGGCCTGCACCCATTCGAGCCCGCCCTTGGCGCCGTAGACGCGCAGCTTGAGGCCGTTCTCGTGGCCCGGCGCGACCTGGGAGGCCCAGATCATACCTTTTGCCGGATGCTCTTTCCCGCGCGGCTTGAAGCGCAGGAGGATGTTGGCGTTGTCGTCGAGCAGCCGGCCGGGCACGAAGGAATCGAGATCGGCCGCGAGGCTGTCGAGTTCGAGCCCGGTCACGAAGCGCGCGAGATTATAGGCATGCGTGCCGATGTCGCCGGTGGAGCCGCCGGCGCCCGACTGCTTCGGGTCGACGCGCCACAGCGCCTGCTTGGACCCTGTATCCTCGGCTTTCTCGGTCAGCCAGTCCTGCGGGTATTCGGCCTGCACGACGCGCAGGTCGCCGAGCTGTCCCGACGCGACCATCTCGCGCGCCTGCCGCACCATTGGATAGCCGGTATAGTTGTGCGTCAGCACGAAGAGCCTGCCGGATTTTTCCACCAGCGCGGCGAGCTTCTTCGCGTCGCCAAGGTTGGAGGTCAGCGGCTTGTCGCAGATGACGTGGATGCCGGCCTCGAGGAACGCCTTGGCGGCCGGCCAGTGCATGTGGTTGGGCGTTACGATCGCCACCGCCTCGATGCCGTCGGTGCGCTTGGCCTCGGCTTTCGCCATCTCCTGGAAGGTGCCGTAGGACCGTTGCGGATCGAGCCCGAGATCGGCGGCCGAGGCCTTGGCGCGCGCCGGATCGGACGACAGCGCGCCGGCGACCAGTTCGAACTCGCCGTCCATCCGCGCCGCGATGCGGTGTACGCCGCCGATGAACGCGCCCTGTCCGCCGCCGACCATGCCGTAGCGGATCGGCCCCGAGCCGGATTCGACTGTTCTGCCGGTGACCATGTTTAGCTCCTTCGTCGCTCAGGGCAGTAGGGCGTAGGGCAGTCTTCCCCTAATCCCCTACTGCCCTAACCCCCTAGCCCTCGATCCCCATCATTTTCCGCAACGCCGCCTTGTCCGAATTGCCCTCGGCGAAATCGTCGAAGGCGCGCTCCGTCACCCGGATGAGATGTGCCGCGATGAAAGGCGCGCCCTCGGCCGCGCCGTCTTCCGGATGCTTCAGGCAGCATTCCCATTCGAGAACCGCCCACGACGCGTAGTCGTATTGCGTCAGCTTGGAAAAGATGCCCGAGAAATCGACCTGCCCGTCGCCGAGCGAGCGGAAGCGGCCGGCCCGGTTGGTCCAGTTCTGGTAGCCGGAATAGACGCCCTGCCGGCCGGTCGGGTTGAACTCTGCATCCTTGACGTGGAAGGCCTTGATCCGCTCGTGGTAGATGTCGATGAATTCGAGGTAGTCGAGCTGCTGCAGCAGGAAATGCGACGGATCGTAATTGATCGCGCAGCGCTTGTGGCCGCCGACCGCGTCGAGGAACATCTCGAAGGTCGCGCCGTCGAAGACGTCCTCGCCGGGGTGGATTTCGTAACCGACATCGACGCCGGCATCCTCATATTGGTCGAGGATCGGCTTCCAGCGCTTGCCGAGTTCGGCGAAGGCTTCTCCGATCAATCCATCGGGCCGCTGCGGCCAGGGGTAGAGATAGGGGAAGGCGAGTGCGCCCGAGAAGGTGACCGACGCGGTCAGACCGAGATGCTGCGAGGCCTTGGCGCCGAAGCCGAGCTGTTCGACGGCCCATTCCTGACGCGCCTTCGGGTTGTTGTGGACCGCCGCCGGCGCGAAGCCGTCGAACTGCGTGTCGTAGGCCGGGTGGACGGCGACCAGTTGCCCCTGGAGATGCGTCGAGAGTTCGGTGATCTCGACCCCGGCATCGGCGCAGATGCCCTTGACCTCGTCGCAATAGGCTTTCGAGGACGCCGCTGTCTTCAGATCGAACAGCCTTCCGTCCCAGGTCGGGATCTGGACGCCCTTGTAGCCGAGGCCGGCCGCCCATCTGGCGATCGACGGCAGCGAATTGAACGGCGCCGCATCGCCGGCGAACTGGGCCAGGAAAATCCCCGGCCCCTTCATCGTCCTTGCCATGTCTCTTCTCCCGTGGCGGCGAATCCTAGGCGATTCCGTCGGGCCTGCAAGCCGGTGCGGCCGCAACTCGACCTGTTGCTCCAAGTCTGGTCATACCAAAAATCGGCGTAGGGTCAAGCGCCGGAATTGGCGGGCAACCGATCGAAAATCCGCGAGTCAGCGCCATTAAGCACAATGTTTTGAGACGTTTGAGACACAGGCCGGCATGTGGAGAACGCAGTGTTGCAGGGTCCGTTCAAATGATCTAAAACGCATTTCACACCCAATTGGTCGAACCAGATCGAGCTTGCTGGGAGACGTTGGGGCGAGCCGCCTGGACGGCGGAACCGATCACGGCGAAACGGGAGAGACGCGCGCCATGCACCTGTCGACGCACAACTGGATGCGGGCCGAGCCGCTGGAGGTCACCCTCCGGCGAATTAAAAAGTTCGGCTATGAGAGCATCGAGATTTCCGGCGAGCCGGAACAGTACAAGCCCGCCGAAACGCGCGCGCTTCTGAAGGAGCACGGCATCCGCTGCTGGGGCTCGGTCACCCTGATGCTCGGCGAGCGCAACCTCGCCGCCAAGGACCAGGGCCAGCGTGAGCGCTCGGTCCAGTACGTCAAGGACGTGCTGACCATGGTCAGCGAACTTGAGGGCGAGATCATCACGCTGGTGCCGGCGACCGTCGGCAAGGTGGTGCCTGACGCCACCGCGGAAGAAGAGTGGACATGGGTCGTCGACGCGACGCGCGAATGCTTCAGCCATGCGCGGAAGGTCGGCGTGAAGATCGCCATCGAGCCGCTCAACCGCTTCGAGACCTATCTGTTCAACCGCGGCTCGCAGGCGCTGGCGCTGGCCGACGCCGTCAGCCCGGAATGCGGCGTCTGCCTCGACGCCTACCATATCCACATGGAGGAATTTAACGTCTACGACGCGATCCGAAACGCCGGCAAGCGGCTGTTCGATTTTCACGTCGCCGACAACAACCGCTTCGCCGCCGGTCTAGGCCAGATCGACTGGCCGAAAATCGTCGGTACGCTGCGCGAGATCGGCTACGACGGGGCGCTGACCAATGAATTCGTCGCGCCGGTCGACCGTACGCCGGCGGCGCCCTATCCCGACATGGTCGAGCGCAATCCGGTCGACATCTCGCCCGAGCAGCTCAAATTCATCCAGGATCACGGCTCCAGCGTGCTGACGGAAGCGTTCTACACCGACCAGATGCGCATCAACGCCGAAACGCTGCTGCCGCTGATCCGATAAGTCTTCGACCGATCAGCGCTTCGCCGGGCCGGCCGTCTGCCTTGGGAGGGAGCAGGCGGCCCGGCCCGGCCTCTTTCGAGATCGACAGGACGCCATGCGCATCAAGAGCACCCGGGCCTGGTGGGTCCGCATTCCCATCGCCGCGGACCGGCAGCATCGCAGCGACTTCGGTCAGGTGCGCACCTTCGACGCCGCCATCCTGCGCATCGAGACCGAGGATGGGCTCGTCGGCTGGGGCGAGGGCAAGAACGCGGCCGGCAGCGCCGGCAGCTACGGCGCGTTGGTTCACATGCTCAACCACGAGGTCGGCCCGGCGCTCGTTGGCAGGAACGCCGGCGATATCGGACCGATCTGGGAAATGCTCTACAACGGCGTCCGCAGCGCATCGGCCGTGCGCCATGGCCACGCGATGCCGCAGCTCGCGCGGCGCGGCGTGTCGATCGCGGCGATCAGCGCCGTCGACATCGCGCTGTGGGACATTCTCGGCAAGCATCTCGGTCAGCCGGTCTGGCAGTTGCTCGGCGGCCGCAAGGCCGATCGACTTCCGGCCTATGCGTCCGGAGGCTGGGCGCCGGCCGAGACGATCGGCGACCAGCTCAAATCCTATGTCGCGAGCGGCGGGTTCAAGGCGGTCAAGATGCGCGTCGGCGCCATGGACGGCGCGCCGCATCTCTCGGCCAGGCGCGTCCGCGCCGCCCGTGAGGCGCTCGGCCCCGACATCGACATCATGGTCGACGCGCATGGCACCTACACGGTGGCCGACGCCAAACGCTTCGCCGCGCTGGTCGCCGATTGCGATCTCGCCTGGTTCGAGGAGCCGGTGATCGGCGACGACAAGCCCGGCATGGCGGAGGTGCGCGCCTCCGGCAGCGTGCCGATCGCGGCTGGCGAAAGCGAGGCGACGCGCTATGATTTTCGCGACCTGGCCCTGCTCAAGGCGGTCGACATCTTCCAGCCGGACCCGGCTTTTTGCGGCGGCATCAGCGAGGCGATGAAGATCGGCGTCATCGCCAGCGCGTTCAACCTGCGCTTCGCGCCGCACCTCTGGGCCGGCGCGCCCTGCTTCTTTTCCGGCCTGCATCTCTGCGCCGCGTCGCCGGCGAGCTTCACCATCGAATATTCGCTCGGCGCCAATCCGATGATCCACGATCTCGTCGAGGAGACGGTCGAGGCCCGTGACGGCATGATCGAAATTCCCGAAAAGGCCGGCCTTGGCTTTACAGTTTCGCAAAAATTCCTGGAGGCCCACGCGCAAGGCGTCTGAGGTCATGAAAGAGAAAGAACTCCTGGCCGAACTCGCGGCCTATCTTTACGCCCATTCCAACGGCGGGACGGGACGCACCCCGTCCGAGCGCGAGCTCGCGGAGCACTTCGCCGTCAGCCGCGGCCAGATCCGCGAAACGCTGGCCATCCTCGAAGCGATGCGCATCGTCGAGCGCCGGGCGAAGTCCGGCATCTACCTCACCACCAGGCAGGCGAGCGTCGAGGCGATGGCGCTGTTCGCCAAGGCCGGCGTGCCGCTCGATCCGGTGCAGATCTACGAGACGGTCGAACTGCGCAAGATCCATGAGATCAAGGCCGCCGAACTCGCCTGCGGCCGGGCGACCGAGGAGAATTACGAACGCTTGCGCGAAATTCTCGCTGCCTCGGAAGCCCGGATCGAGGCCGGCGAAGGGCTGGCGCGGGAGGACCGCGATTTCCACTTGGAGATCGTGCGCGCGACACAGAACAGCGTCTTTCACAAGATCTGCAGCATCTACTACGTGATGGGCGAACACCGCCTGCCGATCTATTTCAACGATCCCGAGCGCGGCCGCCGTTCGCACGGCGAGCATGTCCAGATCTACGACGCGCTGCTGCGACGCGACGGCAATCTGGCGCAGGCGCTGATGAGTGCGCACCTTCAGGGCGCGGAAAGCTACTGGAAAGGCTTGATCCAGGGCGGCGTCAGCGCGCCGGTCAAGCTGCTGGTCGAGGCCTGAGCCCGGTGGCGATCATCTACTCGACGCATCCGCTGCATCCTCGCGCGGCCGCGATGCTGCAAGCAGCCGGCGAGCTTCGCATCGTCTCGGCGCTCGACCCGAATACCCTGGTGCGCGAGTCGCGCAGCGCCGAGATCGTCATCGTGCGCGCGCCGCTGCCTGCGAACATGTTCGAGGGGCGGCACGCGATCCGCGCCGCCATCCGCCACGGCGCCGGGCTCGACATGATCCCGGTCGAGGCCGCAACCGCCGCCGGCGTGCTGGTCGCCAACGTACCGGGGGTCAACGCGCGGTCGGTGGCCGAGCATGTCGTCTTTTCGGCGCTGGCGCTGTTGCGGCATTTTCGGGCGATGGACCGCGACCTGCGCGGACATGGCTGGCTGGCAGGCCGCGAGCATGCGAACGCGACGCATGAACTCGCCGGGCGGTCGGTCGGCATCGTCGGCATGGGCAATGTCGGGCGCGCGGTCGCGGCGATTGCCCATCACGGCTTCGGCCTGGAGGTTTTTGGCGCGACTCGCGGCGGCGCGGGGTTTCCGGACTACGTCCGCCGGGTGTCGGTCGACGACCTGGTCGCACGGAGCGACATCGTCGTACTTTGCTGCCCGCTTTTACCGGAAACCACCGGCCTGCTCGGCCGCCATCGCCTTGCGTCGATGAAGCAGGATGCGATCGTGGTCAACGTCTCGCGCGGGCCTGTGATCGACGACGACGCCTTGATCGCGGCCTTGCGGGAAGGACGATTGCTCGGGGCGGCGCTCGACGTGTTCGCGACGCAGCCCTTGCCGCCCGACCATCCCTATTTCGCTTTCGACAATGTGATCGTTACGCCGCATATGGCCGGCATCACGGAAGAGAGCATGATGCGCATGGGCGTCGGCGCGGCCGAGGAAGCGCTGCGCGTGCTCGACGGACAACTCCCGGTCAACCTGCGCAACCCGGGAGCGGTTGACCGATACCGGGCTCGCTTCGATAAAGGGTAGGGCTCGATTGTACCCCGGCCGCAATCGGCCTACATCGCCCAGCACAACCTCCGGAGCATTCATGACCGATCTCTTCTCGCCGATCACGCTCGGCTCGCTGCAGTTTCCCAACCGCATCGCGGTCGCCCCGATGTGCCAGTATTCGGCCGATGACGGGTCGGCGAGCGAGTGGCATCTGCAGCAATGGATGAGCTACGCGCTTTCGGGCGCCGGCATGGTGACGATGGAGATGACCGACGTCGAACGGCGCGGGCGCATCACGCATGGCTGCCTCGGCCTCTACTCCGACGCCAACGAGGACGCCGCCATGCGCGCCCTCGCCGCCGCGCGCCGGGTGGCGCAGCCCGGAACCAAATTCGGAGTCCAGCTGGCGCATGCCGGGCGCAAGGCGTCGAACCAGCGCCCGTGGGAAGGCGGCGGTCCTCTGAAGCCCGACCAGGACCCGTGGCAGACCGTGTCCGCTTCGGCGATTCCCTTCGATGCCGGCTGGAACACGCCGCAAGTGCTGGACGACGGCGAGATCGTCGCCCTGATCGGCAAATTCGTCGCCTCGGCGCGCCGCGCCCGGCGGGCCGGCTTCGACTTCATCGAACTGCATGGCGCGCATGGCTATCTGCTGCACCAGTTCATCTCGCCTCTGTCGAATCACCGCGCCGACCGGTGGGGCGGATCCCTCGAAAACCGCATGCGTTTCATCGTCGAGGTCGCCCGTGAGATCGGCAAGGCCGTCCCCGGCCTCATGCTCGGCGTCCGGCTCTCGATCAAGGACTGGGTCGAGGGCGGCCTGACCGAGGACGAATCCGTCGAGGTGGCGAAGGCGCTGAAGGTGGTCGGCGTGCAATACATATGCTGTTCGAGCGGCGGCAATTCACCCCTGCAGCAAATCCCGACGGGCCCCGGCTATCAGGTGCATCTGGCGGACTATATCGGCAAACGCGTCGGCATCCCGGTTCGGGCGGTCGGCATGATCGACGATCCTCATCAGGCCAACGACATCGTCACACAGGGCCGCGCCGACATGGTGGCGTTGGCTCGCGCCATGCTCGCCGATCCACGCTGGCCATGGCGCGCAGCGGCGGCCCTCGGCCACGAGTTGAAAGTGGCGCCGCAATTCGCCCGCTCGGAATTCCTGTCCAGGAAATGGACCAAGGCCGCCTGACCTTCCGGGCTCGCGCCGTCGATGGTTGCGAATGCCCCTCCTGCGCGGTAATTTGACCGGCAGGGAGAGAGATCATGAACATTGCGACCACGCCTGCGCGGCGCCTGGCAGTTCCGTTCGACGCCGAAAAACTCGACCGTCTGATGGAGGCGGCGGGCATCGACATCCTGCTCGCCACCTCCAAGCACAACGTCCAATACCTTCTCGGAGGCTACAAATTCATCTTCTTCTCGGCCATGGATGCGATCGGCCACAGCCGCTATTTGCCGATCGTCGTCTATGAAAAGGGCAGGCCCGACCACGCCGCCTATGTCGGCAACCGGATGGAGGGCGCAGAGCACCAGAACCGCCCGTTCTGGACGCCGACGGTGCAAACACTATCCTGGGGGACGGTCGACGCGGCGAAACTCGCGGCCGACCATGTCCGAAAATTGGGACGGCAGGGCGCGCGCATCGGCATCGAGCCGGCCTTCATGCCGTCCGACGCCCACGCGGTGCTGGGCGCGCTCGGCAACCAGGTCGAATTCGTCGACGCGACGTCGGTTCTGGAGAAGCTTCGCGCCATCAAGACGCCGGAGGAGTTGGAAAAGCTTCGCGCGGCGTCCGAACTGATCACCGATTCGATGCTGGCGACGATCGAGGGATCGGGCGAGGGGGCCGGCAAGGGCGAAATCGTCGAGCGGCTGCGCCGGGAGGAGACACGGCGCGGCCTCCAGTTCGAATACTGCCTGCTGACCCTCGGCTCCAGCCACAACCGCGCGGTCTCGCCGCAGGCCTGGCGTCATGGCGAGGTGCTGTCGATCGATTCCGGCGGCAACTGGCACGGCTATATCGGTGATCTCTGCCGCATGGGCGTGCTAGGCGAGCCGGACGCCGAACTCGAGGACTTGCTGTCCGAGATCGACGCCGTCCAGCAGGCGGCCTTCGCGACGATCCGGGCGGGCGCGATCGGCGGGGACATGATCGCCGCGGGCGAAAAGGCGCTGGCGGCGTCGCCGAGCGCCGCCTTCACCGACTTCTTCGCGCACGGCATGGGTGTCATCACCCACGAGGCGCCGTTCCTGATGACCAATCATCCGGTCGCCTACGAAGGCTCGGACAGCGCGAACCCGCTCGAGACCGGCATGGTCCTCTCCGTGGAAACCACCATGCTCCATCCGACGCGCGGCTTCATCAAGCTCGAAGATACGCTGGCCGTCACCGAGGGCGGCTACGAGATGTTCGGCGAGCGGGGACGCGGGTGGAATCGTGGCGGTGCGGCCTGATGGTCCTACAGCCGGTTTCGGCCGAACGGGTTCCATTTGACGGCGCCGAGCCGGATGCGCTCGCGCACCACCGTGAGCAGCCCCGCGCCCGCGATGACCGCGAGCCCGGCGACCGACCAGCCGTCCGGGCGCTCGTCGAAGAGCAGCGCGCCGAGCAGCACAGCCCACATGATCTGCGAATAATGCGTTTGCGCGATCTGGTTGGCGTCGCCGAAACGCAGCGCCCGCAAGAGGAACGTGTGACCGGCCGCCGCGCAGACGCCCGCGACGACCAGAATGCCGGCCTCCGGCAGGGTCGGCAGCGTGAACGCGGTGAAGCCGATGGCTATCGCGTTGAAGATCAGTCCGTAAAGAATGAGGAATCCGAGCATCGTGGTCCGGCTTTCCTGCCGCAGCGACCGCATCAGGATGACGGTGATCGCAGCCAGGAACGCGATCGCCAGCGCCGCGAAATGGCCGGGCTCGAGTTGGCGGAACCCCGGCCGCACGACCAGCAGGACCCCCGCGAACCCGGCCACGACCGCCAGCCAGCGCCACGGTCCGACCTGCTCCTTTAGAACGGCCATCGACAAGATGGTCACGAAGAGCGGCGCTAGGAAAATCAGCGCGTAGACATCCGCGAGCGGGATGGTGGTGAAAGCGATGACGCTGAGCACGCTGGCCGCGAGTCCGGAAATCGCGCGGGCCTGAACGGCAAGCGGCCGCTTCATTCGCCAGAAGCGACGCCAACGTTCGTCCGCAGGCCGGGTGAAGAAGATGCAGGTCCCCGAAACGAGGGTCTGGAAGAACCCGATCTCGAAGATCGAAAGCCCGCCGCCGAGCGCCTTGATGCTCGCGTCGCTCCACGAATAGGTCGCGTAGGCAAGCAGGGCCCAAAGGATTCCGTTCGTCATGCAGGTCCTTCGGCGTCGATCACGCGCGACGAAGCATCGCGAATTGATTCAGCCTCTTACAGCCCCTGCCTGCCGGCGCGTAGTCAAGTTTGGCGACCTTGCTACATCTCGCGTCAGGCGGGATTGCCCGCCGCGATCAGTCTGAAATCCGGCAACGCGCGAAGCCCGAGTTCCGGTCCGGCAGGAGAATAGACCACGAAAAGCTGCATCGGCGCGTCGCTGGTGTTCAGTGTGGAATGAAACCGGCTCTCTGGCACGTAGATGGTGCAGCCCGACCCGACGTCCCTGACGACCGGATTGCCTGCTTCGTCCTCGATCATCTGTTCGCCCTGGCCGGAAATCACGAAGATGATCTCCTCGGCGCCGGGGTGGTTGTGGCGCGAATGGCCCTGGCCCGATGGCAGGTCGACGACTCCGCCGGAGAATCGTTCCGCGCCGTTCACCTCCGGCGCCACCGTCAGAGACAGCCGGCCCCAGTCGAATCCGAACGCGTCGACATCCTTCGGATAGACGAACATCTTTGACGCATCGCTCATGACCTCAGCCCTTCGTGTTGCCCTTGCCTATCGCAAGGTTCTTGAACTCCGCCGTCTGCCTGGCGATCGCCGCTTCCGCCGGCAACCTCTCCATGCTCGACGCGCCGTAGAAGCCGTGCAGGCCCTCGACGCGCTCCAGCACGTATTTAGCATCTTGCGGCATTGAGATCGGCCCGCCGTGGCAGAGCAGGATCACGTCGTCACGCACCGTCCGCGCCGCCGCCGCTATCGCTTCGATCTGCGCGATGCAATCGTCGAGCGTCTTGGCGCTGGTCGCGCCGATGCTCCCCCCGGTCGTGACGCCCATATGCGCGACGATGATGTCGGCGCCGGCCTTCGTCATCGCGGTCGCTTCGTCGGGGTTGAACACGTAGGGCGTGGTCAGCAGGTCGATCTCATGCGCGGCGGCGATCATGTCCACCTCGAGCCCGAACCCCATGCCGGTCTCCTCGAAGCTCTGCCGCATCGTCCCGTCGAACAGGCCGATCGTCGGAAAGTTCTGCACGCCGGAAAAACCGATGTCCTTCAACTGCGCGAGAAAACGCGGCATCAGGATGAACGGGTCGGTGCCGTTGACGCCGGCCAGAACCGGCGTGCGCTTGACGACGGGCAGCACCTCGACCGCCATTTCCATGACGATCTCGTTGGCGTTGCCGTAGGCGAGCAGTCCTGCCGCCGACCCGCGTCCCGCCATGCGGTAGCGTCCCGAATTGTAAATGATGATCAGATCGATCCCGCCGGCTTCTTCCGACTTGGCCGAAAGCCCCGTGCCCGCGCCGCCGCCCACGATCGGCGCGCCCGCGGCGATCATGGCGCGGAATTTTTCCAGGATTTTCGCACGGGGGATCAGGGGCATCGATGCAGCCTTTCTCGTAGTGTCGCGCCCGTTGCGTTCGTCATCGGGCGATTTCCCGAAACGCGGCCACGGCGGCGTGAGCGAATTGCGGGTCGTTGATGTGCAGCGGCAGGCGGACGATGAGCCGGTCGTTCGTTTGCCGCACCGTTTGCTCCAGCGCTTCGAACAGCGCCGCGTCCGCTTCGGGATCGAAGAACGCGCCGCCTTCGATGTCCAGCGCCGAGACGCCCTTCTCCGGGATCAGGAACCGCACCGGACCGGCGCAGGCGTTGAGTTTCCCGCCGATCCATGCGCCAGTCGCGCGGCATTCGTCCGCCGTGGTCCGCATCAGCGTCACGTTCGAGTTGTGGCTGTAGAATAGTCGCCCGCGATGCCGTTCCGGAATCGTCTCGGGCGCCCAGAAATTGACCATGTCGAGAGCGCCGACCGAGCCGACATAGGGGATTTTCGTCCGCGCGACGGCGTCGAACCGATCCTCGCCGGCAGCCAGGACTCCCCCGAACAGCAGGTCGCAGACCTCGGTCGTCGTGATGTCAAGCATGCCATCGAGCATGCCGCTGTCGGCCAGTTTCTCCATCGTCCGGCCGCCTGTGCCGGTCGCGTGAAAGACTAGGCACTCGTATTCCGCCTTCAAAAGGTCGACGATCGCCGTGACGGCCTGTGTCGTCACGCCGAACATTGTCAAGCCGATCGCCGGACGCGTTTCCCCTTGGGCGGCCGGACGCGACGCCATGCCGACGATCGCCTGCGCCGCGTTGTGCAGCACCACGCGGCTGATGCGGTTGAGGCCAGCCATGTCGGTGATCGACGGCATCATGGCGATGTCGGACACGCCGACATAGGGAGAGACATCGCCGGAGGCCAAGGTCGAGACCATCAATTTCGGCAGCCCAAGCGGCAATTCGCGCATGCCGGCGGTGGCGATTGCCGTGCCGCCGCCGCCGCCGATTCCGACCATGCCGTCCGCATCGGTCAGCGTCCCGCAGAAGCGGGCAAAGGCCGCTGTCATCGCGGCGACGGCTTTTCCCCGGTCGCCGGAGGCGAGCTCTGCGCTGGCTGCGCGGCCGGTCGCCGCAACAACGTCCCGAAGGCGGATATCGACCGTCACCGAGGCAGGCTGCGTGCCGACGTCGACGGTCGTCGCCCGCCCGCCTGCGGCGCGGATAGCCCGCGCCAGAAACGTCAGTTCCTCGCCTTTGGTATCGGCGGTTCCCACGACGTAGATGCGCTTCATCGTCCTCCCCGCCATGGCGCCGTCCGCGCCGGTCTTGCGAAAGTCCTGCCGGTCCGGCCGTTGCAATTTTTTGAGACGCGCGTATCGTATTGGCATGGATGTCTCGCGTCAACCGGCCGAAGGGCCCGGACAGCAGGCGACGGGTCCGCGCGCACGGACCCGTCGCCTGCTGTTGGAAACGGCGAGCGGCCTGATGCAAGGCGGCGTGACGCCCTCGGTCACCGAGGCTGCTGAAGCCGCGGGCGTCTCGCGCGCCACGGCCTACCGCTACTTTCCCAGCCAGGCGGCGCTGGTTCAGGCCGTCGTCGATGTCGGGCTCGGGCCTATTCTCGAGTGGACCTCTAAAACGCCCGGCGCGGCCGAGCGGGTCGATGAGCTGATCGGCGCGTCGCTTCCGCGCATCGACGCCTACGAAGCCACGTTCCGGGCCGCCCTGAAACTGACGCTCGACCAGTGGGCGAAGACCCGCGCCGGCCTGCTCGGCGAGGAACCGCGTTTTACGCGTGGACACCGCATCGCGCTTCTGCGCGATGCCATAGGCCCGCTGCGCGCCACGCTGCCGGCCGACGCTTTCGACCGTCTCGCCCAGGCGCTTTCCCTCGTCTTCGGGGTCGAGGCGCTGATCGTGCTCAAGGACATATGGGGCCTGGACGGCGAGGGCGCTCGCTCGGTCGCGCAGTGGGCGGCCGGCGCGATGGTGGCCGCGGCCATCTCGGATTCAGGGCAAGAGGGGATTGGACCCGTCTCGTAATCTGGTTCGACCAGATGGGCCGCAAGCGCCGGTCGGAAATTCCGCGCGCGGTGGCGGAGCCGCTTCCGTGATATGTTTTCGTTGGCCTATTTGCCGGAAATCTCGGCGCTGCTATCACGTTTCTATGCGGCGTCCTGGGTCGATGATAAAGCCCTTGACGCATCCCGCAGCTTGGTACTACCAGATTGGCCATTCGAAAAGCGGTGCGAGCGATCGGGAACTTGAGGAAGCGCCGATCCGACGCACGCGGGAGCGAGGAAGAGACGACAATCCGGGAGGCATCGAACGGATTGATGGGTGAGGCACATAACGGGAGGAAGTTGCAATGAAGAAGACACTGACCGGCCTGCTTGCCGGTATCGCATTCTCTCTGGCGGCTGGCACGTCCGCCTTCGCCGCGGAGCTGACGATTTTCTGGGCGGAATGGGATCCGGCGAACTATTTGCAGGAACTCGCCAACCAGTACGAGGCGGAGACCGGCGTCAAGGTCACCGTCGAAACGACGCCATGGTCGGATTTCCAGACCAAGACTTTCACTGAATTCAACGCCAAGGGCAGCGCCTACGACATGGTCGTCGGCGATTCGCAATGGCTCGGCGCGGCCTCCGAAGCCGGCCACTACGTCGACCTGACGCAATTCGTGAAGGACAACAAGGTCCTCGACACGATGGCGCCGGCAACCGTCAAGTTCTACTCCGAATATCCCGGCAACAGCGGCAAGTACTGGTCGATACCCGCCGAAGGCGACGCGGTCGGCTGGTCGTACCGCAAGGACTGGTTCGAGGATCCGAAGGAGAAGGAAGCGTTCAAGGCCAGATACGGCTACGACCTCGACGTGCCGAAGGACTGGCAGGCGCTGCGCGACATCGCCGAGTTCTTCTATCGCCCCGACGAGAAGCGCTATGGCATCGCGATCTACACCGACAATTCCTATGACGCCATGGCGATGGGTTTCGAGAACGCGCTGTTTTCCTATGGCGGCGAACTCGGCGATTTCTCGACCTACAAGGTCGAGGGCGTGATCAATTCCGACAAGGCGGTGGCCGCGCTCGACGCGTACAAGGAACTCTACAAGTTCACCCCTCCGGGCTGGGCCAAGACGTTCTTCGCCGAGAACAACCAGGCCATCACCGAAAACCTCGCGGCGATGAGCATGAACTACTTCGCCTTCTTCCCGGCGCTCATCAACGAGGCGTCGAACCCGAACGCCAAGAACACCGGCTTCTTCGCCAATCCTCCGGGCCCCGGCGGCGACCAGTATGCGGCGCTCGGCGGGCAGGGCATCTCGATTGTCTCCTATTCGGAGAACAAGGACGAGGCGTTCAAATTCCTGCAATGGTTCATCAAGGACGAGACCCAGAAGAAGTGGGCAGAGCTCGGCGGCTACACCTGCAATAAGTCGGTCCTGGAATCGCCTGAATTCCAGAACGCCACGCCATACAACAAGGCGTTTTACGACACGATGTTCAAGGTCAAGGACTTCTGGGCGGTGCCGGAATACGCCGAATTGCTGCAGCAGCTGAACCAGCGCGTCTATCCCGCGGTGGTCGGCGGCGAAGGCACATCGAAAGAGACCCTCGACGCGCTCGCCAAGGATTGGGAAGGCACGTTCAAGAAATACGGCCGCGGCCAGTAATCGATCTTGCTGAAGGAGGGGGCGCACCCGCCCCCTCCTTTGTTGTTTCAGCTCCCGGGAGGAGGCAAGTCTTGGCTACTGCCGTCATGACCACGCTGGATCAAAAGTCGCGCGCCGCCTCGCGCGGCATGAGCGACATCGCGATCCGCAATCTGTTCATCATCCCGACCATCATCTTCCTGATCGTCTTCAACATCTTTCCGCTGATCTATTCGCTCGGCTATTCGTTCACCGATTTCCGCGCCTCCACCAGCGCGCCGGCAAATTTCGTCGGCTTGCAGAACTACCGCGACCTGCTCAACGATCCGTTCATCTGGTCGAATTTCGCCATCACGGCGAAATACGTGATCGTGTCGGTCGCCGGCCAGGTCATCGTCGGCTTCGGCACGGCGATGCTGCTCAACCGCGACATTCCCCTGAAGGGCCTGCTGACCACGCTCCTGCTTCTGCCGATGATGCTGTCCATGGCGGTCGTCGGCCTGTTCTGGAAGCTGCTCTACGATCCGTCCTTCGGCATCATCAATTATGCGCTGGGCCTCGGCACCTTCGAATGGCTGGCCGACCCCGACATGGCGCTCTACGCGATCGCCATCACCGATATCTGGATGTGGTCGCCCTTCGTCATGCTGCTCTCGCTCGCCGGTCTGTCGGCGGTGCCCAAGCACCTTTACGAGGCCGCCGCGATCGACCGCGCGGGCGCGTTCTACACCTTTTTCCGCATCACCCTGCCGCTGGTCGCGCCGATCCTGATGATCGCCGTCATCTTCCGCACCATGGAGGCGTTCAAGACCTTCGACCTCGCCTATATCCTCGCCAGCCAGCCGACCACCGAGGTCATTTCGATCCGCCTCTACAAGATGGCGTTCCAGGAATGGCAGACCGGGCGCTCCTGCGCGCTCGCCTACATCGTGCTGATCATGGTGCTGGCGATCACCAACATCTATGTGAAGTATTTGAACAAAGTGAAGGAGCGGTAGGATGGCGCTGACGCCCCCTCCTCCATGCTTCGCATGGTCCCCCTCCCCCGCTTCGCAGGGGAGGATCGACGGTTGCGTCCGCGCGACCTTGATCCTCCCCCGTTTACGGGGGAGGGGGACCACCGAAGGTGGTGGAGGGGGCGTTCTTGGGCTTCATGCCAAGTTCCTGCTCGCGGCAGAGACGACCTGACATGGCCGCCGTCCGCACTTCGTCCGAAATCGCCGCCAACCGGGTCGCCATCGTCGCGGTTCTGGTCATCACCATCGTTTTCCTGGCGCCGATCTACTGGATCGTGTCGACCTCGTTCAAGCCGCGCAACCTGGCGACGACCGTTCCGCCGACCGTGGTCTTCGAGCCCGAGGTCTCGCCCTTCGTGAAGCTGTTTACCAAACGTTCGCAATTGCGTACGCCGCCGACGCCCGAACAATACGAGGCGGCGCCCTGGTGGGAGCGCATCGTCTTCGATGGCGGCGAAAAGGTCACGCGCGACGGCAAGGGCAATGTTCAATGGTCCGCCTATCCGAGCCGCTTCCTGAACTCGCTGATCATCGCCATCACCTCGACGGCGCTCGCCGTCGGCATGGGAACCTTCACCGCCTACGGCTTCTCGCGCTTTAAGGTGAAAGGCGAGGCCGATCTGCTCTTCTTCATCCTGTCGACGCGCATGCTGCCGCCCGTCGTCGTCGCGATCCCCATGTTCCTGATGTACCGGGTCGTCGGCCTCAACGATACGCATTGGGGCCTGATCATCCTCTACACGGCCTTCAATCTCTCCTTCTCGGTCTGGCTCATGAAGGGCTTCATCGACGAGATTCCCAAGGAATACGAGGAGGCCGCGCTGGTCGACGGCTACACGCGCATGCAGGCCTTTTTCAAGGTCGTGCTGCCGGAGGCGGCGACCGGCATCGCGGCGACGGCCGTGTTCTGCTTCATCACCGCCTGGAACGAATACGCCTTCGCGCTCATCATGACCAACCGCCGCGCCCAGACCGCGCCGCCCTTCATTCCCTCCCAGGTCGGCTCCGGCCTGCCGGACTGGACGGTGATCGCCGCCGGCACCTTCCTGTTCCTGCTGCCCGTCGCGATCTTCACCTTCCTCCTGCGCAACCACCTGCTGCGCGGCATGTCCTTCGGAGCGATCCGCAAATGATCCGCCACGCGACCCTGCAGCGCGCGGCTGAGATCGTGATGGTGCTCGGCATCGTCGCGCTCTGCCAGCCCTGGAACCTGTTCCTGCACCGCTACGGGCTGACGATCATCCTCGTCGGGCTGCTGACGTTCATGTTCACGGGCTGGTTCGGACCCAGGGGCAACGTCACCGCCTCCGACCCGGACGACGCCGCCTTCGACGTCTCGGATCACCGCGAGGGCCGTCCGTGACCCAGATCGAACTTCGCGGCATCCAGAAATATTTCGGCGCGGTGCAGGTCATCAAGGACCTGAACCTGAAGATCGAGGACAACGAGTTCATCGTGCTGCTCGGCCAGTCCGGCTGCGGCAAGACCACGACCCTGCGCGCCATCGCAGGGCTGGAGACGATCGACGAGGGCGACATCCTCATCGACGGCAAGCCGGTCCAGCACATGAAGGCGTCGGATCGCGACATCGCCATGGTGTTCCAGTCCTTCTCGCTCTACCCGCATATGAGCGTATACGAGAACATCGCCTTTCCGCTGCGCGCAACGCGCATGGACAAGGGCGACATGGACAAGGCGGTGCGCGCGGTCGCCAAGGTTCTGCGGATCGCCGGACTCCTGAACCGCAAGCCGTCGGCGCTGTCGGGCGGCGACATGCAGCGCGTCGCGATCGGCCGGGCGCTGGTGCGGCGGCCCAAGGCGATGCTGATGGACGAGCCGATCGGCGCGCTCGACGCCAAGCTGCGCGAGGAGATGCGCGCCGAGATCAAGCGCCTGCATGTCCAGCAGGGCTCGACAACCATCTACGTGACGCACGACCAGATCGAGGCGATGAGCCTGGCCGACCGAATCGTCATCATGCACGAGGGCGTGCTGCAGCAGGTCGGCAGCCCGTCGGAGGTTTATTCGTACCCCGCCAACCTGTTCGTGGCGCAATTCGTCGGCAGCCCGGTGATGAACGTGGCCGCCGCCTCCGTGACCGAGGAGAACGGCGGCGCGCGCGTGACGGTTGCCGGCGCCCCTCGAGGCTTCGCTTTCCCGCGCGAGCTGCTTGCGAGGCTTGATGGCGGGCGGGCCGCCAACGGACGTCTCGCGCTCGGCGTCAGGCCGGAGGGCGTACTCGTCCGCCATGACGCCGCCGACGGCTTCCTGCCCGTCCAGACGCACATCATCGAGCCGCTCGGCTCCTACGATATCGTCGACCTCAAGGTCGGCGACCACATGCTGCGCGCCCGCACCCGCAGCGGCTTCGTGGCCAGCCCGGGCGACCCGGTCTTCGCCCGTATCGACCCCACCCATGCGCATTTCTTCGACACGGCGAGCGGCGAAAGCCTGGGGGTGAGGCTTTGATGGCTGGGCTTCTTTCCAGATCGCTGTTGCGCCCCCTCCACCACTCCGTGGTCCCCCTCCCCCGCTTCGCAGGGGAGGATCGGCGGCTTCGTATACGCAACCTAAATCCTCCCCCGTTTACGGGGGAGGGGAACCACGAAGTGGTGGAGCGGGCGCGCCTCACTCGTTTCGCAGGGGAGGATCAGCGGCTTCGTATACGCAACCTAAATCCTCCCCCGTTTACGGGGGAGGGGGACCACGGAGTGGTGGAGGGGGCGCGCCTCCCCTACGAAGCGGGGGAGGGGGACCACGAAGTGGTGGAGGGGGCGCGCCTCGGCCCTCGCCAGGGAGTCAGCTGATGGCCCACATTCAGCTCAGGAACATTTCCAAGACCTTCGGCAATCATTCCGCGCTGAAGGGGCTCGACCTCGAAATCCAGGATGGCGAGTTCTTCGTTCTGCTCGGCGAGACCGGCGCCGGCAAGACCACGACCCTGCGTCTCGTCGCCGGCCTTGATAAACCCACCCAGGGCCAGATTCTCATCGACGGCGCCGATGTCGGCGGCTGGGGGGCGGCCGAACGCGATGTCGCATTGGTGCTGCAGCAATATTCGCTCTACCCGCGCTACACCGTGCGCGAAAACCTCGAATTCCCGCTGAAATCGAAAATCCGCCAGGTATCGGCGACCGAGATCGCCGAGCGGGTCGCGCGGGTCGCCAAGACCCTGCGCATCGAGCATCTGCTCGACCGCAAGACCGACCGGCTGTCCGGCGGCGAGATGCAGCGCGTCTCGATCGGCCGCGCCATCGTCCGCAAGCCGCGCGTGTTCCTGATGGACGAGCCGCTCTCCGCGCTCGACGCCAAGCTGCGCGAGGCGCTGCGCACCGAGTTGAAGAACCTGCAGATGAACCTCGGCGCGACCTTCCTGTTCGTCACGCACGATCAGATCGAGGCGATGTCGATGGGCGACAAGATCGGGGTGCTCAACAAGGGCCGTCTGGTGCAGGTCGGCACGCCCAATGAGATCTACACCAACCCGCTCGACACCTTCGTCGCGCGGGCGGTCGGGTCGCCGCCGATGAACCTGATCGACGGCCGTCTCGTGTCCGGCCGCGCCGTCATCGCGCCGATCGGCTTCGAGCTGCCTTATGCGTCGCCGGCCCCGTCCCCGGCTCCTGCCGACGACCGTCCCCTGGTGTTCGGCATCCGCCCCGAGGATTTGATGCTGGAGCCCGGCGCGCCGGTGGAAGCGAAGGTTCACGATGTCGAGAATCATGGCGTCGAGAAGATCGTGACGTTGCGCGTCGGCGACATGCTGCTGCACGCCACCGCGCCAGCGCGCGCCGCGTTCGAAATGGAGCAGACGGTGCGTTTCGGCTGGAATCCGCTGAAGGTCGCGCTGTTCGATCGAAAGACCGGTGTGAGCCTGCGCCACGCCGGCTGACGCCGGCGCGAGCGCGAAGCCTGGAACCAATCACTTTCATGCCTGTTGGCTTGGCTTGAAGGGGGTTGCCATGGCGCGCTATTTCTTCGACATCGACGATGGCAAAACCCACTCCGTCGACGATATCGGCGTCGAGATCAGGGATCGCAAGCAGATCGAAATACAGGCCGTCGAGGTGTTGCCCGACATTGCGCGCGAAGAACTGCCCAGCGACCTCGAACGCGAGTTCACTGTCAGGGTCCGGGACAGCACCGGAAAGCCAATTTTTCACGCCAGCCTGATCTTGAAAGCAAAATGGCTGGACTGACCGCTCAACGAGGCTCCTGATCGAGGCAAAGATAGCCCGGATCGAAATCCGCGATCGCGGTCAGCTTGGCCCAGTCGTCGATCCGGACGCGCACGCCATCCCAGGTCACGGCGCCCTGGCGGCGCAGTTTCTGCAGCGTGCGGTTCACATGGACCACCGAAAGGCCAAGCACATCTGCAAGTTCCGCCTGGGTCAAGGGCAGATCGAAACTGTAGCCGTCCACCCGATCGACGACCTGCATCCGCGTGAAGATTTCGCAGAGCAGGTGCGCGAGTTGCGCCTCCGACGAGCGCCGCCCCATGGCGACCAGCCATTCGCGATGGACCGAACCGTCGATCAGCGTGTCGAGCCAGAGCAGGCGGGCGAGATGAGGCGCGGTCTCCGTGATGCGGCGAAGCGTTTCGTGTTCGATCACCGCCACGCGGCAGTCCGACAGCGCGAAGACGCCGTGCGCCAATGTTTTCAGCAAGAAGCCGTGCAGATCCATGAAATCGCCCGCGATGTGAACTGCCGTGATCTGTCGCGAACCGTTGGCGAGGATCTTGTACCGTCCGGCGAAACCCTCCACCAGAAGTTGGCTCGATGTCGGGCGCGCGCCTTGCGAGACGATGTCCTGGCCGGCGTAGTAACTGCGTTCGCCTGAAAACGAGCCGAGCAACAGTTTGCGCTCGTCGTCCGAAAGCCGGTCTCGACGACTCAACTGTAACAACAATGAACTCGGCAAAACGACCCCCGCGACGGCGATGACCGATCGCTGACGGAAGCAACGGGTACAAGCTGTTTAGGCCGCGTTCGAAGGACCGCACTCGCATTTGTTAACGACAGCCCCTTTTCGAACGCCGAGCCATTTACGGTCGGCGTCGCAAGGCATCGACATACAATCCGAGGGTTTTAACGAACAAAGAAATTTCGAAGGTGAATATACAAGCGCAATATATTAAAATAGCCTAAAGTGATAATATAAAACTAAGTCAACACGGCTATCACGGCCCAATAATCGCCATCGGCGCTCACGCGGCTAATCGCGCACGTTCACCGGCGGATCGTCGTTTTCGTCGGGATTGGGCTCGGGACGGCCGTCGGGAAGCAGATCGGGATCGGGCTCGACGATTGTCGGCTTCCAGGTCGAGGCGGGCATCGGCGTTTCGTCGTCGGGCGGGGGATGCTTCGGGTCGGCCATCTCGTACTTCTCCCTTGTAGGGCCTCGATTGCATATGCGGCTGGCAGCCGTCACGGCGGGTCGTCCGAATGAGCCGGCGGAATGCGCTGGCTGGCCTCGCGCAAGACCTCGTCCGTGTCGAGATTGGCGAAGCGCGTCTCGATCCGTCCGATGGCGACTTCGAGCAACGCCACGGCGACTTCCTCCCCGCTCCGCCCGGAACGTTCCGCCGCTTCGGCCAGCGCCTTGAATTCGGGCTCGATCGCCACCTGGGTGTCGATCGAGCGATCCGGGTGGTCGGCGGAAATTTTTGGCGGCTTGATCATTCCGTGACAATCGGGGCGCGCACCACAAGTTCCACTCGCCTCCAATCGCCGTCGCGTCGTGCAGCCCGTTCACCCCCGCGTGGCATCGCGCTTCCGCCCGCGGCCCGATCGCGACGCCCCTTGCGGCTTCCCGTCGTCAGCGGATATGCACATTGGGTGAGCGCCGGTGACAGGGCGAAGAGCGTTGTCCACGCGAGCCGAAATCGGGTTGCGATGGCGTAAGGGCGCGAAGGATATTCATGTTCGACGTTTCGATCGTGCTTAATCTTCACAGGGACGGCCCATACTTGACCCGTACGCTGCGCTCCCTGGAGCAGGCTGTCGCTTTTGCCAAGCGCTACGACGTTCGCTTCGAACTCGTGGTCGTACTCGATCGGCCGGATGCGATCACCGCAGGCTGGATCGGCCGCTACGATTTCAGGGGATTTGATGGGCATCGGCTTGTCGTCGTCGACCACGGCTCCCTGGGCCCTTCGCGCAACGCAGGCATCACGGCCTCGCGTGGACAATATATCGCCACGGCCGACGGCGACGATCTCGTTTCTCCTACCATGTTCGCAGGCTGTCTTCTGGCGGCGCGGTCGCGGGGGTTGAACGCCATTGCAATGCCGCAATACCTCTACGCATTTGGCGACCGGTATCATCTTGTTCGATATTACGGATCGGCGCATGTGAGCAGACTGGGGTTCTTCAGCTACAATCCTTGCACGTCACGAATTTTTTGCCACCGATCGGTTTTCGATCGGATCCAGTACCAGGACGCTCGTCTCGGTTCGGGATTCGCTTACGAAGACTGGCAGTTCAACTGCGAGGCCATGGCGAGCGGGTTCGAGTTCGTCAGCGCCTACGGCACGGTTTTGTTTTATAGGCAGAGGGCCGGAAGTCTGCTCCGCGCGGCGGACAGCGCGTCGAGCAAGGTTATCGGCTGGACGCCCTATTTCGAGCCGGCGAACTTCGTTGCGCTCTGCGCCCCGGATTTCGATACCCTTGAAAACAGCAACTGGCCCGTTCCCGACAAGGAGGCCGTGCGTCTCGACTTCGGCGGGAACAGAGACTGTGTCGACAGTCTGATCGCGGCCAACGCGATCGACCCGGCGATCGACCCGGTTCGAATCCCCCTGATCGAGACGTTCACCAATATCGGCGACCAGCTTGACGGTGGACGTTCCTACTATCAGGCTTGCGAACGAATCGGCGATCGCCGGTTCACCGACATCGTGCTTCTGCCGTTTCTGACGACAGGGGGCGGCGACAAATACATGCTCGACCTCATGAACGGCTTGACGAGTCTCGACACCTCGCGCCGGTTCCTCATCCTGGCCGGTGAGCCGATCGACCGGCATCAGTGGCTCGACAAATTGCCGAACGGGTCTCTGTTCCTCGATCTTTATCAACTGTGCCATAAGAACAAGCCTGAAACGGTCGACCTCGTCACGCTGCGCCTTATCCAGGCGATGGGCCGATCAGCCACGCTGTATATGAAGAGCAGCATTTACAGCGTCCGTTTCTTCCGAAAATTTGGCCGGCTGCTTGATCTTGCCGACATCGTCTATCTCCGGTTTTCCGATGCGATCGCTACCTTTGCGGCAAAGTCGCTTTATCGCGGCTTCAACTTCGATTTCATGTCCGAGTACGGATCCCATCTGACACGCATCATCACCGACAATAGGCAGATCGCGGATTTCGATCGCGCCCGGCTGGATCTCTTAAACGGCAAGATCGCCACGCTCTACGCCAGATGCGACCTGAACGTGACGGACGCCGATGCGTCACGATCGGCTGCGCCCACCTACAGGCTGCTATGGGCCTCGCGGCTCGACCCCGAAAAGCGGCCGGAAATGCTTTTGCGGATCGCGAGGGGTCTCGCCAACTCCGATCCGAGAATAGTCATCGTTGTCTACGGAGCTGTCGTCATGGGGGATTTCGATGTCGCTTCGCTGGAAGGATTGCCTAACGTCCACTATGAGGGACCTTACTCCGGCTTCGAGGCCATTCCGCACGATGGGTTCGACGCGTTTTTATACACGTCTGCGTTCGACGGATTGCCGAATGTCATATTGGAGGCGATGTCGTGCGGGCTGCCTGTCATTGCGCCTGATGTCGGCGGGATCGGCGAAGCTGTCTCCGTGAGCACCGGTTTTTTGATCGACTCGTCGACAGACGACGATGCCGTTGTCGCTCGATACCTGGAGGCGATCGGGATGCTCTACGGCGATGATACGGATCGCGCGGCGCTTGGCCGCAACGCGATAACTTTGATTGCATCGCGGCATTCGCAAGCTGCATACCTTTCAAGGCTGAGCCAGATATTCCCGCATCGGTTCGAAGCGCTTCAAACAGGCGCCGTCGAAATGCTGCCGCCCGACAGCGACCGCCGCGCAATTCTGTCGGACGCCGGTAACCGGAACGAGAAGCAGCCGGCAACGCGTGAGCGGGCCGGAAACAGATCATGACCCTGGAAAGTTATCTCGAGACTTTGTTCGCCGATGGTGGACGCACCTTGGCGGCCTCGCTTGGCGGCTGGCGTCAGGGCATAGACTATGAGGTGAATTTCTGGACCCGATGGTTCCAGACGCGCGGTCTCGAATGGCCTGGCGACTATGCTTCGCGCATCGTTCCGCAACAGATGCCGACCTGGCTGACCGCTTTGCTGCCCGCCGATCCGACCTTGCCGGCCCATGTTCTCGATGTCGGCGCGGGCCCGATCATCGCGAACGGCCATCTCGTTGATGGTAGGGAAATTGCGTTCACCGCGGTCGATCCGCTTGCCCACCACTACACACGGATTATCGACCAGACCGGGATCGAGCCGCCGATACGAACGAAATTCGCTTTCGCCGAGGATCTCAGCGCCCGCTTTGCTCCTGGCGCCTTTCAACTGGTCACATGCCGGAACGCGCTGGATCACGCGATCGAGCCCGCATGGGGCATCTTGGAAATGCTGATCGTCGCGTCGGTGTCGGGACGCATATTCCTTGCGCATCGCCGCAACGAGGCCGAGTTTGAGAATTATTCCGGTTTCCACCAGTGGAATTTCGATCTTCGGGAGGATGGGCGCTTCGTGATCTGGAACAATGCCCGCGAAATCGATGTCAGCACGCTGGTCGCGCCCGCGGCAAGAGTCGAATGTAACTTGCAGAATGATTTTCTGACCGTCGTCATGACAAAGCTCGCGGAGTTGCCGATTGACCCTCTGGACTACCAGCGCAAGATGAGGGCAGGTCTGCTGGAAGCGCTCCTTGCCGCCTGAAGGCGCTCGGACGGTGCCACGCAGCCTGAACATTGTCCGGGCTATCCCTCATCCGCGCCGGGAATTGTGGCAGACGCCTCGGAGCTGGTCCGGTTTGCGAGGAAATGGTCGATGAAATCGAAACGCGCGCCGCGCAAGCTTTCCGGTCAGCCCAGCCCGGAAATCCTCGGCGTTTCGACGATCCGGTGGGAGGATATGCTCGCGGCGCATGGCGGCCACGTCGCGGATCTCGAGCGCGAGAATCACCGTCTTGCGCTGCGGACGGCGGAGGCCGAAAGGCTCGCCGGTGACCAAGCCATCGGGGACATCAAGGCGCGCGACGATGTGGTGCTCGACCTCCGCGCTCGGCTCGCCGCGCGGGAACGCGCGCGCCTGTCGTGGCCGGCCGAATTCATCCGGTTCCTGAAGCGGGCCGGCAATCCGATGCCGCGCTTCCAACGCACCATTCGTGACAGCGGGCAGTTCGATTTCTCGTGGTATCGTCATGCCTATCCGGACATCCGCGCAAGCGGGATCGATCCGATCGCCCACTACGTCGATCACGGCTTCGCCGAAGGCCGCTGGCCGCATCGACTGTTCGACACGCGCCACTATCTGCGTAGCAATCCCGACGTGCTGGAGTCCGGCGTCAATCCGTTTGCTCATTACATTCGCCAGGGCTGGCGGGAGGGGCGCAGTCCCAACCCGCATTTCGACATCGCCTGGTATATCGACCAATGCCCCGACCTGGGACGCGCACCGGCAGAGCCTCTCGCCCACTTCCTCGCCCATGTCGCCGCCCAGGTCCCAAACCCAAGCCCGGACTTCGTGGTCGCGGACTACGTCAAGGCCAATCCGCAAACGGATTTCACCTTGCATAACCCTTTGGTCCATGCCCTGCACGGTGAAATTCCCCCGATGCAGGCGCGGTAAGCCCGCCTCCGGGGTTGCCGTCGCGCGGCTGGTTGCCTCAGATATCCATGTCGCCGAACCCGCCATCGTCGAAGCCGGCGTCGTCATAGCCGGCGTCCTGCACGCCCGCAGACTCATCCTGCCCGGCGTCGGTCGAATCGGTTTCGCTATCGCCCGCCTCATCGCCGGCGACGCCCGGTTCAGCCGGCTTGGCGTCGTTGCCGCCGAACAGGCCGCCGATCGCATTGCCAAGCAGCACGCCGCCGGCGACGCCCATCGCCGTCTGCGCCGCCCCCGCGAGAAAGCCGCTGCCCCGGCTCGGCTGTATGGGCGCGGCCGGATCGTCGTCCAAACGCGCATTTCGGCCCACTCGCGGGACCGAACTCGTGCGCGAAGGCCGCCGTTCGCCGAACAGACCCGAAAGCAAGCCGCCCGATTGCCGGTCGTCGGCCAACGCGCGCGTCGCGCCCTGCGCCTCGAGGGCCTCGATGCGGGCCTGCGCGGCTTCGAGCGCCTGTTCCTGCACGAGGATCGTCTGCGCCATGTAATAGGGCGTGCCCGGCTGCCTGCCGAGCATTTGCCGGATATAGGCGTCCGCCTCAGGGTCGCGCGGCGCGGCGTTGCGCTCGACATCGGCCAACTTGGCGAACAGCGCTTCTATTGCCGCCTGATCATTCCGTTCCATCCGTCGCCTCCGTGTTTTGCCCCAGGCATATGGGGATCGAACGCCCGGCGGTCACGATCACAATTTCGTCGAATCGAATTTCGCCGGTTCTCCGGGAAACACCTTTTGCCCCACTCGGTTCGATGCATGGTATTGACAGCCGACCGTCGAATGGAAACTTGTCTTTCAAATCGCCCGTATGGTGCTTAAGATTTCAGATCGAACGTGGGGGACTCAAAATGAAGACTCGTCATCGCCTTGCGACCGCCCTTGCGACGGCGGCTTTGGTCCTTGCGTCGCGGAACGCCTTTGCCCATACCGGCCAGGGCGTCGGCGGCTTCGAAAGCGGTTTCACCCATCCCATCTTCGGCTGGGATCATGTGATCGCGATGGTGGCTGTCGGGTTGTGGGGCGCTTTCCTTGGCAAGCCGGCGATCTGGGTTCTGCCTGTCGTCTTCCCGCTGGTCATGGCTTTCGGCGGCGCGCTCGGCGTGCTCGGCGTGCCCCTGCCGGGCGTCGAAACGGGCATCGCCCTGTCCGGCGTCGTGCTCGGCCTGATGGTCGCGCTGGTCGTGCGGCCTCCGCTTTACGTCTCGATGATCCTCGTCGGCATCTTCGCGATCTTCCATGGCCATGCCCACGGCGCCGAACTGCCGGAATCGGCCAATCCCTTCGCCTACGCGCTGGGCTTCGTCATCTCGACCGGCCTGCTCCACCTTGCCGGCATCGCCATCGGCTTCATCGCCAGGGCGCCGGCGGGCGCGATGATCGTCAGGGGGCTCGGCGGGCTGATCGCGCTTGGCGGCGCGGCCTTCCTGTTCGGCTACGCATGACGCCGGGCTGGCGAACCCTGCTCCTTGCCGGGTTCGCCGCAGGATCCCCGGGCGTTGCCCACGCGCATGCCTTCGTGGCGGGCCAGGGCGCCTACCAGCTTTTTCTTGAAGGCGCGTCCCTGCCGTTCCATACGCCCGGACTGCTTCTCGCCACGATCTCCACCGGCCTGTTCGTCGGCCTCTGGCGGGTCGATGGTCTGCCCGTGGTCTGGCCGTTCCTGATCGGCGGCGTTGTCGTGGGTCTCGTTGGCCCGTCCCTCGCACTGGTCGATCCGACGCTGGCGCTTTATGCGCTCGCCTTGACCTTTGCCGTGCTCGGCGCGGCGCGCCTGCGCTATCCTGCAAACCTGGCGCGGACGCTCGCCGCGATCGCGGGCGCGCTCATCGCCTATGGCGCGGTGGCGCTGCATGAGGGTGAGGCTGTGCCGATCGCCGTGCATGCCGGGCTTTTTGCAGGCATCAATTTTTTCGTAGCCGCCGGCGCGGGCGTCGTCTCGCTGCCGCAACGCCGCATCGTGGCGCAATGGCCGGTTCTCGGCTTGCGCATCCTGTCGTCCTGGTTGGCGGCCATCACCATGATCATGGCCGCGCTCGCCCTGCGCTAAGTGTGTCAGGTCACGCGCTCGATGAACCAGAAGCCGGCGATCGCGGCGATGGCGAACGACGCCGGCAACGTGACGGCATTCCGGTACCACGGCCGGTCCGAAAACCAGATGCCGACCGCCAGGAAGCAGCCGGCCACGACCGTCAGCTGGCCGAGTTCGACTCCGACGTTGAACGAGATCAGCCCGATCAGGAAATCTGCCGGGGCCAGCCCGATTTCCTGCAGGATGCCGGCAAAGCCCAGCCCGTGCAGGAGCCCGAACAGGAACACGACGAGCGGACGCCAGCGCGTCAGGTGATCCGTGCGCATGTTTTCGATGCCGACATAGACGATCGACAGCGCGACCAGCGGCTCCACGATCGACCCGGGGACGCGCACGAGGCCGAGCATGCCGAGCGCCAGCGTCAGCGTATGGGCGACGGTGAAGCATGTCACCTGCCAGAGGATCGGTTTGAGCTTCGGGCTGAGCAGAAACAGGCCGACCACGAAAAGAATGTGGTCGAGCCCCTTGGGGACGATGTGCTCGTAGCCGATCTGCAAATATGTGCCGATGACCGACAGCATGCTTTGAGCGATGACGTGCCCGATGCCGATGTCGCCGCTGGCATCGCCGTTCAGCACATAGTCCGAGAAGAAGATGTCGCCGCCTTTCGGCTTGGCGCGAATGGCGCTCGGTCCGAAATCGGCGTTGAAACGCCAGCGCAGGAGTTCGGCGCCAGGTGGGACGTGTCCTGCGAAGCTTACAGTCGAGGTTCGCTGCATCGAGACGTCACCGACCGGGCCGATCAGCACTTGATCGGCGGTTAGCGTCACGGTCGCTCCGTGCTCGTCCGTGATGACGATGCCATCCCGCAGCTTGGGTGCGAAATCCGCGTAGGCCCTTGCGAGCCCCTCCGGCGGCAGCAGCCTGAGTTGGTTGTATGCGCCCGCATTGGGCGACGAATTGCTGTCTCGATGGTCCGGGCCGACCGCCGCGATCAACGATTCGAGGTTGATCGACAGGCCGAGCGTGAAGGCGCCGTCCGACGCGAGTTCGATCGTCGCGATGGTCGGACGGATTTCGTGCGCCCGCGCCGGGATCGGCGTTAGCCAAGTGGCCAGGACGAAGGCAAAAAGCGCCAGCGCGCGGGTCCCCTTTACGCCGGGCGCCGAGACGGGCCGAGCAGCGGCGCGGCTCATGTCATCGTCCCACGCCGCTCATCTCCACACGGGCCTACCGAAAGGGGTTCCGAAAATCCAGACGATCAGGAAGCCGGCCGCGAGACAGGGTCCGAAAGCGATCCTGGACCGCGCCATGCGCCGCGTCCCCAATGCATAGGCAAGTCCCAGCAGCGACGAGACAAGCAGGATGAAGGGCAGCGCGGCCCATCCCGTCCAGGCGCCCGCTGCGCCGAAGAGCTTTGCGTCCCCGAGTCCCAAACCCTCATGCCCGCGAAGGCGGAAATATGCCGACCCGACCAGCGCCAAAATGAGATAGCCGGACGCGGCCCCGATCATATGGTCGACGATCGGCAGGGCGGATCGCCAGAAAGAGAAAGCCAGACCCGACGCGATCAGCGGCAGACTGAGCGCGTCAGGAATTCGGTAGGTCCGCGCATCGACGATCCCGATTGCCGTCAGCCACGCCGCGAGCATCAAGACTGCAACGGAGCCGACGCTATCCAATTCATCCTCGTCGACTTCAAGCGCCCGCCGCCTTTGTCATCGTCGGCGCCGTGAGCGACGATGCTGGGTTTCGCGTCCTGGCACAACCAAATTTATTTTCACCAAAGATGAAACTTTCGTCGTTTGAACGCGTTACTATGGGCAAAAATTTTTGCTTGGTTGTTGCCATGTCACAAATGATAGTCTTTCATCATTCTCCCGATCTATTGTGATCGCCGCAAGGGAAAAAATCCGATTATGTTTATTTTGAGGTGGCAAATCGCTTGGAATGTTGTAGGTTTCGCCGCGATGCAGGGTCTTGAACATTAGGTCAACAGTCTTGACCGAACACGCTGGAGCGGGAAACATCATCATGAAGATGGGCATAACAGGCAAAGTGATCGGCGCCCTTGGCGCGATTCTACTGACGAGTACGACATTGGGCATGGCGTCGTCGCACCGCGAAGCGCCCGGCACCACCGAGAAACGCAAAGTCGATGGCACCGACTTCTATATGTTCCGGAGCTACGAGCCGGGACGCGAAGGCTACGTAACATTCATCGCCAACTACCAACCCGATCAGGGTGCGTACAACGGCCCGAACTACTTCACCCTCGATCCCGACGCGATCTACGAGATTCACGTCGATAACAATGGCGACGCCGTCGAGGACCTGACTTATCAGTTCAAGTTCGAGAACAAGCTGAAGGACGACGTGGGCTATGTGCTGAACGCCGGCGGCAAGGATTTGCCGATCGCGCTTCGCGCGGCCGGCCAGATCAATTCCATCAACCCACCAGTCCAGGCCGAGACCGAAGGCTATTCGTTGACCCTCGTGACCGGCGACCGGCGTAGCGGCGCGCGCGAATCGATCGGCAACGCCGGCGGCGGCAATACCTTTGCCAAGCCGATCGACAACATCGGCACGAAGACGCTACCGGACTACGCCGGCTATGCCGGCCAGTTCCTCTACAACACGACGATCCCGAACTGCGCGGCGTCAGGCCGCGTCTTCGTTGGCCAGCGCGCCGAAGCCTTCGCCGTCAATCTCGGCAAGATCTTCGATCTCGTGAATTTGGTTCCGATTCAAGGCGCGGACAACAACACCTATCCGCAGTACAACGTCGGCAACGGGGCGTTTCCGGGTGGTATCACGCAGGATCGCGCCAACGACGACCTCGTCGGCAAATCCAACGTTACGTCGCTTGCCCTCGAGGTTCCGATTGCCTGTCTGACCGGCAACGGCAACGGCGTCATCGGCGCCTGGACGACCGCGAGCCTGCCGCAGGCGAGCCTCGCCGACCCGACGCCGACTTACGAAAAGACCGCGCTTTACGGCGGGGCTTTTGTCCAGCAGTCTCGCCTTTCGAACCCGCTGGTCAACGAGTTGGTCATCGGTCTTGGCAAGAAGGATGCGTTCAACGCGTCCGAGCCAAAGGACGACGCACAGTTCGCCGATTTCGTCACCAACCCGACGCTGCCGGAAGTCTTGAATATCTTGTTCCGTGATGCCGTCAATGCGACGCTTGGCGCCAATATCCAGACTCTCGCTCCGACCAACTTCCCGCGAGCCGATCTTGTCGCGGCGTTTTTGACCGGGTTCACTGGAGTCAACCAGTTGTCGCAGGTCACGGCATCGGAGATGCTCCGCCTGAACACCGGCATCGCTCCGACGCCGCGCGACACGCAGAGCACCTTCGGTGTCGCCGGCGCCGACCTGGCCGGCTTCCCCAACGGCCGCCGTCCCGGCGACGATACGGTCGATCTTGCGCTCCGCGTCGTGATGGGCCGCCTTTGCTACCCTATCGCGGGCGTGACCGACAAGACGGATCCGAACGGGACTCTGGGGCTGTGCGCACCTTCCGATGCCTCGGTCGGCAACGTCGCGTTCACCGACGGTGCGCCGTTCAGCGCGGCCGAGTTGCAGAATGCGTTCCCTTACCTCAACACTCCGCTGCCCGGCTCTAGCGGCAACAATTGAGCGAGGGTGAGAAACATATGCAAAAGCACCTCCTGATCAAACTCGCGATCGGCGCCGCGCTTCTGGGCGTAGCCGGTTGCGGCGGCGACGACGATAACAACAATGGCGGCGGCGGTGGTCCAGTCGCAATTCAGCAACAGTTCGGGCAGACCTTCGCGATGGCGTTCAACGCCTCGGGAAATGCCGATCCGATCGACCCGCAGCCGGGCGATCTGCCTGCGGTCTCGTTCACGACCGATCCGATCGATTTCTAAGGCTCGTTCGGCGAACCAAATACGCCGGGAGGGGCGGTCAGGGCAGCCTGGCCGCCCCTCCTCTTTTGTGGGAAACCGCGACGACCTCGACCCGGCCGTCTCGCTTGCGCCGCTCGAGCAAACTCCGGATCGTCTGCTGCGTGTCGCCAACTGTCACCGATGCAAACAGCCAAAAATAATTGGACGTGAAACCGGCGCCAGGCGGCGCGATGATGTTCGTCGCGCTCAGATCGTCCTGGCTCAGGAACCCCGTTCGTTCGCGCCGCGACACCAGGAATCGCGCAGTCACCGGATTGCCGATGATCGTTCCGATCAGCCCTTCCCCGGCGGTGTTCAGGTTCACGTCGGCGCGGCCCGGCAGGGCTGTGACCATCGTATCGAGCGCGGCCAGCCCCGCATCATCGAAGCCGGCTGCCGCAAGGTCGCGGATATCCGCGACGGGTCCGACGAAGCGGATCAGCGCGAGCGTGTCGTCAGCGAGTTCGGGAGCTAGGCCGAGCGCGACGACGATCTTGCGGAACGTTCCGAGCCCGGCCATCCCTGCCGTTAGGAGCCCGTTGACATTGAACTTGCTCTGCGCATCCTCGATGCGAACGTCGAACACGCCCTGTTCGATGGCGATGCGCTCCTGTCCGATTGCCGCCCAGGCCTCGCCCATATGGTCGATCTGCGGCGCCTCCTCGCCGTCACGGCGCAGCGCGACGATCGCCGAGGTCTCTGCCCCGGCGGCCCAAGCCGACGCCTGCGCGGCGTCTCCGAAGCGCTGGCTGCGGCGGATGCCGATCTGGCCGATCGTCAGCATGGTGACGACGACAGCGCTGGCGATCGCCACGACGGCGAGCACGTTGATCAGGATGAATCCCGATTCGGAGTCGGCGGGCCTGGGCGTGGTCATCGCATCGGCTGTGCCGGAAGCCGCACGATGCGCCTTAGGCTGCCGGCGAGTCCGCCGCCTTGCGGCCCGAGATCGATTTCCAGCGCCACCGCGCGCGGCAGCGAGACCGCGGCGTCCCGGCCGGACGGCGGCCATGCGTCGGTCCAGGCGCCCTTGTCGAAGAATGACCATTTGATCGCCGCTACGCCGGGAATCAGCCTTTGTTGCTGGTCTGGCGCCGACCCGCCAAGCGACAGCGTGCGCCGCAACGCACCGTCGTCCAGATCGTAGCGCACGATCATCGGCCGCGACCCGCCGGCCGCGCCGAAGCGCCGGATCGTCGTCGCATTGTTCTCGATGGTCAGTGGGGCTGCCGCGACCTGCTCCAGGTCGACCGTCATCAGATGCATGGCGCGTTGCAGCGCCGCGAGTTGGTCGAGGCGGCCGTCGGTGCGCGACTGCACGCCCACGACTGCGCTGAGCAGCGAGAACCCGGCGATGCCGATCAGGGAAAAGAGCGCAAGCGCGACCAGCACTTCGACCAGAGTGAAACCGCTATCGCCGCTGCGCATCGGTTTCTTTCCCGTCAGGCGCGTTCGCTGGTCGCGATCACTTTTTCGGCGCCTTTGTCGAACGTCAGGATCGCCATGCTGCGCTCGCAGCGCCGGTCGCTGCGGAAGCGGAAGCGGCCGAGCGCGCCGTCGAAGCCGCTCGCGCGCATGACGCCGGCGGCGTTGAGGTCGCCGGAAGCCGCCAGCACCCGCGCCATGTTGGTGGCGTCGTAGGCGAGGCCGGCTAGGATGCCGGGCGTGGCGGCCCGCTGCGCCGCGAAGGCGGCCGAAAATGTCCCTGACGGCGCCGGCGCCGCGAACCAGGCGCCCTCGAAGGCGCCGTGCGAGGCAAGGCTTGCGCCGAGCCACTGTTCAGTGCCGAGCAGCCGCATGCCCGAACCCTTCAGCGCGTTGCCGTCCGCGACTAGCGCTTCGCCGCCGCCTGGCAGCAGGACCGCGCCAGGCAGCCTTCCGCCGCTGGCGGCGCGGATTTTCTGCGCCAGTCCGCTTTGGCCGCCGGGCACAAGCGCCGTCACGCGGATGCCGCTTGCCGAGCCGAGACGCTGCGCTGCCTCGGCGGCCTGGGTGCTCGCCTCGCCCGGCTGCGTCACGACCGCGATACTGTTGATGCCCTTGCCCTTGGCATAACCCAGGATCGCGGCGACCGACTGCTCCGGCGTCAGCCCGAAAACGAAAGCGCCTTGGTTGGCGAGCGTTGTGTCGTTGGTGAAAGCAACCAGCGGGATGCGGCCGTTGAGCGTGTTGGCGGCCGATCCCGTTTCGCTTCGGAACACCGGGCCGAGCGCCAGCTTGGCGCCCCGCCGCATGGCCTCGCCGGCGGCAGCCGCGGCGCTTGCCGCGTCGCTCTTCGTATCCAGCACGATCAGATCGACGAACGGGTCGTTCTTTGGCGCCGTCAGCCTGGCGGCGCGCTCCATGTTCTGCCCGAGTTGCGCGGCCTGGCCGCTGAGCGGAACCAGCAGCGCCACTTTTTGGCGTTCAGCCAGCACCGAGCTTGTGGTACAGCCCGACAGCAGCGCCGTCGCCGGGACCGTCAAGGCCAATGACCCCAAACCCGTTAGAACCGATCGACGGTTCGTCAGCATCCGACAGCGCTCCCAAGGGCCGAGGCTGGGTCGGCCCGGCCGTGCTTCTGTGCACGCTCGGTACAGCCGCCTTTGCCATCAGTCTCGTCGCGAACATGCCTGCGCGTTTCGTCGCAGAACGATTCCCGACTCCCGCGCAGATCGTAAACGTTTACGGCACCGTGTGGAACGGACAAGTCGCGTTGCAAGGAGACTACAAGGCGAGATGGACGGTGCTTCCGCTCGATAGCTTGCTTCAGTTGGCCGTCGCCGTCGACTGGAGCCTGGCCGGGCCGGATACGGCGTTGAGCGGCCGCGCCGCCTTGCGGAACGAGACAGTCAGCCTGTCGTCCGTCGAGGGACGCGCCGGCTGGGGCCTGGTCCGGCTTGCCGCGCCTGGACTGTCCGTCGTTTGCGATGGCATGCTTGCCGTCTCGATGTCCAGCGTGACGCTCGCTCGCGACCGCCAGGGCGCGATCGGAGAACTGCGCACGGGGCCGTCGACCTGCGTCGACACCGCCGGCAAACCGTCCGACACCGTCGATTTGCCGGCGCTCACCGGCGCGTCTTCCGTCGAGGGCGACGCCTGGCGCCTGCGCATCGCGCCTGCCGCCGACCCCGCGTCGCTGCTTGCCGACCTCACGGTCGCCGGCCGCGTGCTGGCGATCACCGTCCAGCCGGAGGGTGCGCGCCTGATGAAATCGCTTCCGGGCGGCGGGCCGATCACGCTCGAATTTCCGTTCTGACGCCATTTCAATGGCCCGCCAGATTGTTGAGGCCGATGATCGGCAGCATGATGGAGAGCACGAGCATCAGCACGATGCCGCCCATCAGGAGAAGGATCGCCGGCTCGACCAATGCAACCAGCACCTTGATGCGCGCATCCAGTTCCTGCTGCTGATCGGCGGCGGCGCGCGCCAGCGCCGGTCCGAGGTTGCCGCTGTTCTCGCCGCTGGCGATCATCGCGGCGATCATCGGCGGAAAGCACCCGGCATCGTTCACGGCGGCTCGGAGGCTGACACCCTCCTGTACGCGCACCGCGACCCCCGCCACCTTGGCGCGGATGTGCAAGTTCGGCGTGACGCCCGACGCCGCGCGCAGCGCCTCGACCAACGGCACGTCGCTCTGCACCAGCGTCGCAAGCGTGCCGACGAACTGGCTGCCGTTGATCTGGCTGCTGAACCGCGCGGTCAGAGCGTTTGTCGACAGGAATTTGTGCACCGCGAGCCGGTTTTTGGGGATTTTCACCCATCGCGTCCAGGCGAAGGCCAGCATGGCGAAGACGGCAGCCGCGAACCAGCCATAGTGCGCGATGGCGTCGCTGACGACGATCAGGCACCGCGTCAGGAACGGCAGTTCGACGCCGCGCGAGACGAAGACCCGCACGATGTCCGGCACGACATAGGTGAGCAGGAGGACGATGATCGACAGCGACACCACGGCGAGCAGCGCCGGGTAGAGCAGGGCCAACTGCACGGTTTGCCGGTTGCGTTGGCGGTTCTCGACGAAATCCGACAGATGCAGCAGCACCGATCCGAGCTTGCCGGATTGCTCGCCGGCCGAAATCGAGGCGCGGTAGAATTCCGTGAACGTCTCGGGATAATTGCCCAGCGCCTGGCCGAAGGTCCGCCCGTCCAGGATCGCGGCGCGGACGTTGAGCAGGACCGAGGCCACATGCGGCGAGCGGTTCTGCTCCGCCACCGTTCGCAACGCCTCCTCGATGCGCACGTCGCTGCCGATCAGCGTCGACAATTGGCGCGTGACCAAGGTCAGTTCGCGCCCGCCGATGGCGCCGCGCTTGCGCAGCGAAAGCGACGGCTTGCTGATGGATTTCTCCTCGAAACCCTTTGCGGCCTGCCGCGTCGCCTGCACCGTGATCGGCAGGAGCTTGCGCTCCCGCAGCGTGGCGCGCGCGGTCGCGGCGCTGCCCGCCTCGATGACGCCGCTCTGCTGGCGGCCCGTCCCGTCGACCGCGCGATAGAGGAAGGCCGCCATTGCCGCCCTCTCACTCGGCCTGCGACACGCGCGTGACTTCCTCGACCGAAGTCACGCCGTCGCGGATTTTGCGCGCGCCGTCCTCGAACAGGCTTGGTCCCGCGCGCCGGGCGTGCTCGGTCAGCGCCGCCTCCGAGGCGCCGCTGTGGATCAACGCTTCCATCTCCGGATCGACCTCGACGACCTCATAGATGCCGGTCCGCCCACGATAGCCGCCGCCGAAGCATGCCGGGCAGCCCTGCGCTCGAAATAGCGGGTCGCCGACTTTCATATGTCCTCCAAGCAGGTCGCAGTCGAGCGTGGTGGCGACGCTCGGCACGCTGCAATCGTGACAGAGCGAGCGCACCAGCCTTTGTGCGATGATGCCCTTGAGCGTCGGGGCGAGAAGAAATCGCTCGACGCCCATGTCGATCAGGCGGGTGATCGAACCGACCGCGCTGTTGGTGTGCAGGGTCGAAAGCACGAGATGGCCGGTCATGCTCGCCTGCACCGCGACCTGCGCCGTTTCGCCGTCGCGGATTTCGCCGACCATGATGACGTCGGGATCCTGCCGCAGGATCGCCCGCAGGCCGCGCGCGAAGGTCAGGTCGGTGCGCGGATTGACCTGCGTCTGGCCGACGCCCTCCATCGTGTACTCTATCGGATCCTCGACCGTGAGGATGTTGCGGACATGGTCGTTGAGGTCGCCGAGCGCGGCGTAGAGCGTCGTGGTCTTGCCCGAGCCGGTGGGCCCGGTCACCAGCAGGATGCCCTCCGGCCGACGCAGCATCCGCTTGAAAGCGGCGAGGCTGACATCGGACATGCCGATCGAATCGGAGCCGAGCCGCGTCGCGTCGCGGTCGAGCAGGCGCATGACGACGCGCTCGCCATATTGCGAGGGGATGGTCGAGACGCGCACGTCGACCTCATGATCGCCGACCCGCAGTGACACGCGGCCATCCTGCGGCAACCGCTTCTCCGCGATGTCGAGACGCGCCATGACCTTGATTCGGCTGACCAGGAGCGGCGCGAGGCTCCGTTTGGGTTCTATCATCTTGCGCAGCACCCCGTCGACGCGAAATCGGACGGACAGGCGGCGCTCATGGGTCTCGATGTGGATGTCGGATGCGCCTTCCTTGACGGCCTCGGCCAACAGCGCGTTGATCAGGCGCACGACCGGCGCGTCGTTGCGCTGGTCGAGAAGGTCGTCGACCGCCGCCGCGCTGTCAGCCAGAGCGGCGAGGTTGGTGTCGGCCTGAGCCGCCTGTTCGGCGGCTTCGCTCGAGCTGTCGCGATATTCCTGGCCCATGGCCCTTTCGAACTCTGCCTCGCCGACCTCGGACAGGAGCAGATCGGGACCAGCTACGCGCTGGATCTCGAGCAATCCCTGCAGCGTCAGCGTTGGCCGGTGTACGCATTCGACGCGATGCGCGCCGAGCCTGCGCAGGACCGCGCCTTCGCGCCGCGCGAACGCATAGGGCAGCGCGATCGCCGAAACCGGCATGCCGCCTTCGGCCGGCGCCGCTTGGCCGGTTTCCAAGGCGCTGGGGCTTCGCTGTGAAATCTGTTTGAGCGACACAGGCTTTACCTCTCCACCGAGATACGGGCCGAAACGACTCCGGGTTCGGGTCGCCTTTCGAGCGCGATCGTATCGACGCGCAAGGCATGATCCTTTTCCATGAGCGCCAGCCAATCGATCAGCACTGCGAAGTCGGCGTTTTCGAGCTCGATCGCAGTCTTGCCGTTCTCCGGTTCGAGACGGCGGATGACGAGGCCGGCCGCGTTGGCGCTGTCCGTGATGAGGGTGGTGTCGGGCAGGTTGGAAGCCGCCTCGACCGCGCGCGGCGGCCCGGCTGCGCTCGCCGCGACGCGAGCCATGATGGTCTCGTAAGTGGCGATGTCGTCGAGCGCCCTGGCGCGCATGTCGACCAGCGGAACGCAGATGGCGGTATAAGCGAGGTAAACGGCGGCGAAGGCCCCCCCGGTCGCGATCAGCAAACGTTCGCGGGATTCGCGCCCCCGAAACCAGGCGGCGAGCGCCCGCCCGCCCGGGAGGGCCATGACGGGCAAGACCCGCCGGGTGCGCGAAGCCTCGACGCTCATGAACCGGCGCCGCTTTGGCGGTCGCTCACCACGATCCGCACGTCGGCGCCCGCCTTATCCGCCGTCGCCGCGCCGCTGCTGGCCTGGATGCCGGCATCGGTCATGGCCGCCGCCACGCGTTGCAGCGCGGCGAGATCGTTGGCGGTCACATCCAGGATCAGCTCTTTGTCGGCCGCATTGTAGGTCAGGTTCTGGACGCTGAGCGGGTTGGATTGGCGGTTCAGCGCCTCGGCGACGGAGGCGAACAGCGGCAGGAAGCGGCCGGTGCGCGTCGGAGCTTCGCTCGGCAGCAAACGGGCGAGCTGGCCCGCCACATCCGCTTCGGGCGCCGCGCCGGGCATCATGCGCCGCAGCATCGCCTGAGCGGCGTCGTGGCGCTGGCCGGCAAGCCGCGCAAGCGCCAGCGTATCGGCGGCCAAAATTCCCCCCCACGCCAGCGCGCCGACGCCAGCGATGATCAGCGCCCGGCGCACGAACCGCGAGCGACGACCGCCCGACCCGGCAAACGCGCCCTGGCGGAGGTCGAATCGGCCGGCGACGGGATCCGGAAGCCGCTTTACGGTCGCATCGGAGACCTCGGTCCCCAGAAGTCCGGCGGGCAGCGGGTCGCCTGACGAGATCAGCGACGGGGACCCGGCGAGCCGCCAGGCGGCGGGCAGCAGCGCAAGTGCAATGGCGAACGCCGCTCCGTCGTCGCCGCGCACCAGCACGCGCTCTCCCATCGTATGGACCGACCAACTGCCCGACCGCGGACGGGGGAGGCACAGCGCATCCGGGAAAATACGCGCGCCGGCAAGGCCCGCTTTCGACAGCGTCTCGATCCAGCCCGCCATCCGCGCGCGGCTGACCGCGCCGATCAGGTAGCGTTTGGGATCGAGTTCGGGGCCGAGCGCGATGTGCATGTCCGAAAGCGGCGCTGCCAGGAGGTCCTCGACCGCGTAGGGTGCTGCTTCGCCGCGCTGGCGATGCGACGACAGCGGCAGATCGACCGCCAGCAGCAGGACGCTTTCTGTCGGGACGAGGACTGCGTTGGCTGGAAGGCTGTCGGCGTCGAGACCGTAGGCCGACGCTTCCGCGAATGTGAGCGTATGGTCGAGGACGATCGGCAACGAGACGACCGGGTCCGGCGATCTGCGCGCATTCCTCGCCACGGCTCAGCCTCCCAAACCACTTTTCAAGTGCAATTCACGACTGTCCAAATTTGAAACTTCCGTCTTTCTCGCGTCGTTGATAAGGTTACCGCCAAAGAACGGCGGTGGTTGCAGCGCCCTTGTAGGCAAGACGATAAAATGGGCGGAAAAGTTTTGACACGCACTAATCTTTGTTGCCCCGCGGCCCTGACTCTACAGGGCCAGCGCAGCGGCGAAAGCGGCGTGACCCTGATCGAGATGATGATTGTGCTGGTCATCATAGGGATCATCGCAGCGGTTGTCGTGCCGAATGTCATCGGCAGGCCGGACGAAGCGCGGGTGACTGTCGCCAAGACCGACATAAGGTCGATCGGCAGCGCGCTCGAACTCTACAGGCTGGACAACCGCCAATATCCCACGACGGCGCAGGGCCTCAAGGCATTGGCTGAAAAGCCCTCCACGTCGCCAGCGCCTGCCAACTGGGCGGCGGGCGGCTACCTCGCCCGCGTTCCGACCGATCCTTGGAACAACCCCTATTCCTATCGCAGTCCGGGCGAGACCGGAGGCTTCGATATCCTGTCGCTGGGAGCCGATGGAAAACCCGGCGGCGAAGGTGTCGACGCCGACCTGTCGAATGGGGACGCGATCCGTTGAAACGCGCCCCCGAAGCGGGATTTTCGCTGGTCGAGATCCTCGTCGTGCTGGCCATCCTCGCCGTGATGGCGGGGACTGCCATGATCTCGCTCGGTGCGATCAACCGTGGGGGGCAGCCCGAGAGCGAAGCCAAGCTTTTCGCCAGCCGCCTCTCGCTCGCCGTCGACGAAGCGCTCGTCACGGACCGGCAATTGTCGTTGGTTGTCGACGAAAGGGGCTACGCGGTTCAGGTGAGCGCGGATGGGGGGCGGGAATGGTTGCCGCATCCCGATCCGCTGCTCGGCGCCCGTCATGACCTCGCCCGCGGAATTCGGATCGAGACCGAGACAATCCCGGGCCGGATCGCACTTAGACCCGACGCAGCCACGCAGGCGTTCTCCATAGTGTTTCGCAATGGCGACGGCGGCTGGCGTGTCACCGAGGACGGTTTCGGCGCGCATGCGTCGGCGATTTTTCAATGACCAGCCGTCGCGATCGGCCAGGCTGCGCGGCCGCGCGCTCCTCCGAAGCCGGCTTCACGGTCGTCGAGGCCTTGGTCGCGATGGCGATCCTTGCCATCGCCGCCGTCGCCCTGATCGGCGTTTCGGAGGCGCAGGTCGCGCGCATCAATGGTTTGGAAACGCGGACGATCGCATTGTGGGTCGCCGAAAATAAGCTGGCCGAACTTGAGCTTTCGGGCGGAACCGACACGGCAAAACCTGAATCGATCTCCATGCTCGGACGAAAGTGGAATGCAGGCGCGGTGATTGAAGACACATCCGATCCCGAATTGCGGCGCGTCACGATCTCCGTGACCGAGGAAGGCCGCGACGATGTCGCGAGCGTGCTCGGCGGTTTCGTCGACGCGCGACCGGCGCTGCCATGACGGAGCGCGTCGGCCGTTTCATTCTAGTCCTGCTCGCGAGTCTCTTCGCAGTCGCCATCGGCCACGCCGGCGCGCGGCTGACCTGGACGCTCGTCGGACAGACCAGCGCCGACGCGCTCGATCTCGCTTCGGCCCGCACGGCGCCTGCGCCCGGAAGACAATTGGATCTTGGCCCGATCCTGACGCTGGCGCCGTTCGGACAGACGACCGTCGCTGCGCTGCCGCAGGCAGCGGTGCAGGAGACATCGCTGGGGCTGGTGCTGCGCGGCGTCGTCGTCGCCGTGCCTGCGCGCGATTCGATCGCCGTGATCGCCGCCAATGACGGCCCGGCCAAACTCTACGGCGTGGAGGATTCGATCGAGGGCAGGGCGACCCTGCGCGAAATCCGCGGCGACCGCGTTTTGCTCGATGTCGACGGCAAGGCAGAGACGCTGTCCTTCCCCAAACCCGGCGCCAACCCCAGCGCCGCCAAGGTCGCCGCCGTGCTGGGCAATGCCGCCGCCGCCGTCCCTGGAGCGACGAGCGCCGTCGGCAGCGCGCCCAGGGCTCCGTCGATCGAGGCGCTTCGACGCAAGGTGCAACAGAATCCCAAGGCGCTGCTCGACAGTTTTGGCGTGTCGGCCTCCGCCGGGGGCTACCGGATCGATCCCAACGCGGCATCGGGCGTGCTGCGGACGGGCCTGCGCCCCGGCGACGTGGTTGCCAAGGTAAACGGGGAGCCGGTCGGCGACATCGAGCGTGATCGTCGGCTGTTCGATACGGTCGTCGCCTCGGGCCGCGTCCGCGTCGAGGTCGTTCGCGACGGCCGCACCGTCGTCATGTCGTTTCCGTTGCAATAGCGTGCTAGTAAGGGAAATGGCGTTCTTGAGTGGTTCCCTGCGCATGGTGGCGGGCCTGGTGTTGATGTTGGCCGCGCTTTACGTGCAGGCCAACGCGGCGCGGGCGCAAGACAGTGAGTCGACCTTCGTCATCAATCTTCGCGACACCGAAATCCAGGTGTTCTCCGAACAGGTTTCGAGCATGACGGGCCGCACGTTGGTTCTCGATCCCAACGTGCGCGGCAAGGTCACCGTGATCTCTTCCGAACCGCTGGACCGCGATGAGGTCTGGGCGCTCTTCCAGTCGGTGCTGCGCGTCAACGGCTTTGCCGCCGTGCGCTCGGGCCAGATCTGGCGCGTCGTCCCGCAGGCCAACGCGACGCAGGGCGGCTCGACGATCGACCGTACCGGGACGCCGGACTCGCAGGACTTCGTCACGCGCCTGGTCCGGCTGCGCAACCTTCCCTCGGCCGAGGCGATCCGCGTTCTAAAACCGCTCGTCGCGTCCTTCGGCGTCCTCGAAGCGCTCGAAAAGCCGAACGCCATCGTCATCACCGACAGCGCCGAGAACGTCCGGCGCATCGAGAGCTTGGCCCTGTCCCTCGATTCGGGCGAGGGCAGCGGCTACGCGACCTTCAGGCTGCGCTACGCCAATGCCGGCGCTGCCTCCAACGTCCTGTCGGAGATCATCGGCGATTCCATCCGCGTCTCTGTCGACGAACGCAGCAACACCCTGCTCGTCAAAGGGTCGCCTGAACTCATTTCCCAGGCGCGCGAGCTTCTGGCTGGCCTCGACCGGCCTGGCGAAGGCGCGACCACGACGCGCGTCATCCGCCTGCGCTACGCGGACGCCGAAGCCGTGATCGGCACGCTGCGCGGCCTGATCGGCGAAGGCAAGGCGACCAACCCCGCGGTTCAAAGCCTGGACGACTCGCCGCCTTCGGGCGGCGACGGCGCGCAGGCGTTGCGCGACAGCGTGCTCGGCTCCGCGTCGGGTCTGACCCCGAAGCCGGCGCAAAGCGACACGCAGCGCAGTCCGGCCGCGAGCGGCTTCTCGACGCCTGGCCTTGCGGTCGAGACCTCCCCCGACATCAACGCGATCGTCGCGCGCGGCAGTCCGACGGCCGTGGCTCAGATCGAGGAACTCGTCGCCGGGCTCGATCTGCGCCGTCCGCAGGTCATGATCGAAGCGGCGATCGTGGAGATCTCCGGCGATGTCGCCGAGCAGTTCGGCGTGCAGCTCGGCGTCGGCGACGCCGCCCAGCGCGGCAGTCTCGCCGCGACCTCCTTTTCCAACAACGGCCGCTCGCTGACCAATATTTTGCAATTGCTCGGCGTGCCCGCCGCCGTCGCGCTGACCAGCGACGGCGCTTCTGTCGGCGTTTCTGTCGGCGACGATTTCAGCATCCTGGTGCAGGCGCTCGCGCAATCGTCGAAAGCCAATCTGATGTCGACGCCGAGCCTGACCACGCTCGACAACCAGGCGGCGGAGATCGTCGTCGGCCAGAACGTGCCGTTCCGCACCGGCAGCTACTCGACCGGCGGCAACTCGCTGCAACCCTTTACCACGATCACCCGCGAGAATGTCGGCATCAGCATGCGCGTGGTCCCGCGCATCAACGATGGCGACGTCATCCGCCTCGAAGTCTCCCAGGAAGTCTCCTCCCTGGTCAACGCCAATGTACCCGGCGCCGCCGACCTGATCACCAACCGGCGCAGCATCCAGACGACGGTGCTCGCCGACAATGGCGGCACGATCGTGCTCGGCGGCCTGATCACCAACGACCAGACGTCGAGCAATGCCAAGGTGCCGGTGCTTGGCGACGTTCCGCTGCTCGGCAAACTGTTTCGCAGCGACAAGAAGAGCAACACCCGCCGCACGCTCTACGTGTTCCTGCGGCCGACGATTCTTCGCGACAAGATTGATGTCGGCGCGGCGGCCGAGAAGAAGTACAGGCGCGTCCGCGAAGTCGAGGCCGAGCCGCTGACCGAGAAAAGCCTTCTCCTTCAGGACGATTCCCGTAAGCTGCCGCTTGAGATCGAGGGGATCTACTGATGCGCCCGCTGACGCCGATCCTCCTGGCCGCGGCCCTCGTCGCTCATGCCTGTGGCGCGGCCGCCGCGCATGAATTCTGGATCGACCCGGTCGGCCAGCTAGCCCAGCCAGGGCCGGTCGCGACCGATCTGCGCGTCGGCCAGTACTTCGTCGGCGACGCCTATCCCTATATCTCCAGCAAGTTCAATTTCCTGCGCGTCTACCATCGCGGCGACGTCGCCGATGTGAAGGGCAATGAAGGCGACCAGCCGGCTGTCAGCCTGCCGGAGGTCAAGCCGGGCTTGAGCGTGGTGGCCTTTTACGGGAAACCGAACACTGTCGTGTTCACCGACCCGATCGTTTTCCTGACCTATCTGACCTCCGAGGGCCTGGAATGGGTCTTGCCGCTGCATCGGGCGCGCGGCTTGCCGATGACCGGGTTCACCGAGGTGTTCTCGCGCACGGTCAAGACCCTGATCCAGGTCGGTCCGCTCTCCGACGAGGACAGGGACCAGGTGGTCGGCATGCCGCTGGAACTCGTCGCCGGCGCCAATCCCTATGCCTATCCGGCCTTGAAGACGCTGCCGGTGACGCTGCTCTGGCAGGATAAACCGCTCGCCGGCACGCAGATTTCGATCTTTCAGGACCATGGCGCCATCGCGCGCAGCAAGGTGCTCACCGACGATCAGGGCAGGGCCTCGATCCCGCTCGCCGACGGCGGACGATTCATGATCAACGCGGTGCACATGCGCGAAGCGGCGCCTGAACTGCAAGCTGCCTGGGAAAGCCACTGGGCGTCCCTGACCTTCACGATCCCCAAACAGTAGCGCGTCAATTGCCGCTCGACGCCAGGCTAAGCAGCCCGTCGCGCTTGTCGTAGAGCAGCGCGTCGATCCGGTCGCGCTCCGCGAGGAAGGCGTCCAGATCGGGTCCGCGCAGCGTCTTGCGTTGCGGCAGGCGGACCCGCAGCGGATCGACCTTGTTGCCGTTGATCGCGACTTCGTAATGCAGGTGCGGGCCCGTCGCGAGTCCGGTCGCGCCCACCAGGCCGATCACTTGCCCCTGCGCGACAAAGGCGCCCGGCACGACATCCGGCATGATGACGCTCTGATGCGAATACGATGTGGTGTAGCCATTGGCGTGGCGAATGACCGTCTGCCGGCCGTATTCGCCATGCCATCCCGCCGCCTCGACGACGCCGCTCCCGGCCGCGGCGATGGGCGAGCCGGCGGGTGCGGCCCAGTCGACGCCCGAATGCATGCGGGCGCCGCCAAGGATCGGATGTTGGCGCATGCCGAAACCGGATTTGAACACGCCGCGCGCCAGCGGCTTGCGCATCAAGAGAGCGCTTCGGCTTAGGCCTTCCGGACCGAAATAGCCGACGCCGCCTTCGGACATCTCGTAGCGATACAGGCTGCCTTTGCTCGCGCCGAAAGCGTAGCGCGCAAAGTAGATCTCCGGCGTATGCGAGGCGCCCGCCTCGAATTTCGGTTCGGAAAAGAACAGTTCGAGCCGGTCGGCTGTTGCAAGCGGGGCGTTGAAGTCGACCGCGTTCGACAGCAGCCGGACGATCTGCCGGGTGACGGCTTCGGGGAGGTGGTAGGCGAGCGCCGCACCGTTGATCGCATCGTAGACCGTCCTGGCTTTGGCCTCGCTATCGGCCGGCTTCGCCATGCGCCGCCGCGCGGCCAGCACGGACGGGTTGGCGACCGGCTCGGGGGCCGCTACGAACACGCCAGCGTCGTCAAGGGCGATGGTGGCCAAGGTTTCGCTTTCTCCGCTGGCCGTGATGCGTACGATCCGAGGTCCCGCATCGCCGTTTTCCAGCCCGATCCGCAAGACCGCGGCGTCCTTGCCGCCGTTCGATGAGCCAATCAACGGAATCAGAGCGGCTGCCGCAGTCTTGGCCGCGTCGCCCTCCATGCCCGCTTCCGTCAGCGCTTCCTCGACGCCCTTCGTTTTGGAAAGCACGAGCGTCCGCTCGATGAAGCGTGGACGCGACCCAGTGCGCGAAGCCGGGAAGACGGTCATGTTCTGCCCGACGATTTTCACGCGCAACCGAACCGCCATCGGGAGCGGCGGGACCGCCGCAGATCGCAAGGCCTTTCCGAAGCGCACGGGATCGATCGTCGGAAGGCCGGATCCCGATTGCCGCGCCAGAAGCATGGCGTCGGTTTCCCGCGACTGACGCTCCGCTTCGCCGTTGCTCATGCTGTCGACCGCGTTGAGGTCGAACGCGTCTGAAAGCGCCGTACTGCGCAGCAGGACGCTGCCGTCCGTGCTTTCGCCGTATAGCAGAACCGACCGGCTCGATGCGGCAGGATCGTCGCCCCTATCCGCTGCATCGGTGGGGTCGTAGGGTGGAAAATGCGCGTCAACGGGGGTGGCGACGGAGAGATCGAGCCGGACATGCCGGAAGGCGACGTTGCGCAACAGATCATGGTCGCCGGTCGCCATGATCGCGGGAACGTCCATGCTGCGATTGTCGGCGTCGTCGTAGCGGCGCGCGGCGATCGACAAGCGCGGCGCCCGGCCCAACTGGAGCAGGCCCTGTGTCGGATCGGCCTTTTGGTACCCCATCTGGATGCCGCGTGGGATCGGCGCCTGGATCGCAGTGGCAAGCGCCGGCAGCAGGAGGATCGCTGCCGTCACGCCGCCGAAAAGAAGACCCATGAGCGATCGCATGGACAGGTCGCGCTGCTCCGGCAAAGCCTTCGGCGCGACAAGAGGCGCATCCAATCCCGCGGCGAAACGCGCTTCCAGATAGTCGTCCATCCCCGCCAACTCGGCGCACTCCAACGCGGCCGCTTGCCTTTGACCGCCTCGCCGCATGCGCGTTTCGTCCCGCCCGCTCAACGATGCGGACATGCGGCTATCCTTGCGCCAGTCTTGCACGCCGTCGCTTGGCGCGACAGCCCAATCTTGGGGCGGCCGATGATTCACATCGCGCTTCCGCTGGAAACGTCGTTGGCGATGGAACCGGGAACCCGAAGCGTCGTTCGAGAGGCGCGGATTCTGCACCAAGGAAGCGAAGGGCTTACCGCACATGGAGGGGAGTTAATCCGCCCCGCCGTTGTCTAGCCCGGCCGCTGCCCTAGAACTCAATCAGCGCTAACCCAAACTGACCGTGGTCGATCGATGCGACGTCTGAGCCTGCTTGTCCTCGTCGCCATCCTGGTGGCGGGATATGTCTACCGCGATCGCTGGGTCGGCATGGCGCCGACCTGGGTCGCAAGTCTTCTCAGGGTCGAACCGGCGGCGGCGCGTTCCCCGCCCGCAGGCGCGGAATCCGACTCCGCCGGGGGACAGAAGCGGGGCCAGGAAAAAGGCGGCAAGCAGGTGACCGTGACGATCGCTGCCGCGACCAGCGGCCGCCTGCCCGTGAAGCGCCGGACGATCGGCTATGTCCGGCCGCTGGCGTCGACGACCATCGCCAGCGAAACGGTCGGCCTGATTGCCGAAATCGCCGTCAGGGACGGCGCTACCGTCAAGGCCGGCGATCTTCTGGCGCGGCTCGACGACCGGACCGCGAGAGCCGAAGTGGCCATGGACGAGGCCGCCCTGGCCCGCGACCAGGCTACGCTCGACAATGCCAGGACGGTCCTCGGTCGTCTGCAAAAGCTTGTCGCCAGCGGTGCGGGCACCAAGCAGGCCGGGGACGATCAGGCTGCGATCGTCAAATCCGCCGAGGCGACAGTCGGCCTCGACCAGGCGACGCTGACCGCGCAACGCGTCGCGCTGTCCAAGACGGAACTGCGCGCCCCGTTCGACGGCCGGATCGGCGCTTTTTCGGTGTCGCTCGGCAGCCTTGTGCAGACCGGCGCGGCGATCGTCACCATCACGGCCATGGCGCCGGTCTACGCCGAATTCTCGCTGCCCGAAACCGACCTCGCCACCGTTCGCGCTTCGCTTCGGGAAAAGACGCTGAAGGTCGAGGTCCGGCCCTCGCTTGCAGGCAAGGACGCGCCGGCCGAGGTCGGTCCCGTCGTTTTCGTCGACAATGCGGTCGACGAGGCGTCGGCGAGCTTTCGCGTCCGCGCGCAGCTTCCCAACGACGATGCCGCGCTTTGGCCGGGACAGTCGATCGACGTGTCGGTCACGGCCGGCGAACAGGACGGGCTCGTCCTGGTGCCCAACGTCGCGGTCGAGCCGCGCGACGAGCAGTCGATCGTGTACCTGGTGCAGCCCGACAACACGATCGAAGTCCGCGAGGTGACGGTGGCGCTGCGCGACGGCCAGTGGGCCGGGATCAGTGGCGGCCTGCGGGCGGGCGACAAGGTCGTGACCGAAGGCCAGGTCGACCTTGCCGACGGCACTGTCGTGCGCGAGGGGGGCGATAAGGCCAAGTCGGATGCAGCCGCTGCGAAGGCCGGATCTGAAGCGCCGAAAGCCGCCGTCAAGGACCCGGCATGAACGTTTCCGAACTCTTCATCAGGCGGCCCGTCGCGACGATCCTTCTCGCGGTCGGCCTCATCCTGGCCGGAGTCGCCGCCTACAGCGAGCTTCCGGTGGCGGCCCTCCCGCAGGCCGATTTCCCGACCGTCAACGTCAGCGCGCAGCTTGCCGGCGCCGCGCCTGAGACGATGGCGAGCGCGGTCTCCACCCCGTTGATCAAGCAGTTCGAGACCATCGCCGGTATCGACACGATCAGCGCGCGCTCCACGCTCGGCAACACCAGCATCACGATCCAGTTCGATTTGTCGCGCGACATCGACGCTGCCGCCGCCGACGTGCAAGCGGCGATCGCCCGCTCGACGCGGCAGTTGCCCGACAATCTCACGACGCCCCCGAGCTACAGAAAGGCCAACCCGGCGGATGCGCCGGTCATCCTGCTGGCGCTGATCAGCGACGGCGCGCCGCTGTCGAAGGTCGACGACATCGCCGAGAACGTCATCTCGCCCGCGCTTTCGACGATCACCGGCGTCGCCCAGGCGCAGGTCTACGGCGCCAAGACCTATGCGGTGCGCGTCGAGGTCGATCCACAGAAGCTGGCGAGCCGCAACCTGTCGCTCGCGGGCGTCGAGCAGGCCCTGGTCAACGCCAACAGCCAGCTTCCGGTCGGAACCATCCAGAACGGCGTCCAGGCGCTGACCATCGACGCGCCGACGCAACGCACCGACGCCAGGGGTTTCAGCAGCCTGATCATCGCTCAGGCCAACGGCGCCTTTGTGCGCCTGGACGATGTCGCAGACGTGATCGACAGCGTCGACAACGTCAACCAGGGCAGCTGGCTCGACGGACAGCCGGCGATCGTGCTCGCGGTCCAGCGCCAGCCCGACGCCAATACGGTCGAGGTCGTCGACGCCATCAAGGCGAAACTGCCCGAACTCGAGGCGTCTCTGCCGGCCTCCATGCACATCGTCGTCACCAACGACGCCTCGACATCGATCAGCGCCGCCGTGCATGACGTGCAGTTCACGCTCGGCTTGACCATCGCGCTGGTGATCCTCGTCATCTACCTTTTCCTCGGCCGCATTCCGGCCACGCTCGTACCGACGGTCGCGGTGCCGCTGTCGCTGGTGGCCACGTTCGCGGGTATGTACGTCCTGGGCTTTTCGGTCGACAATATCTCGCTCCTGGCGCTGACCCTTTCGGTCGGCCTGGTCGTCGACGACGCCATCGTGATGCTGGAAAACATCGTCCGGCACGTCGAGGAAGGCATGGAGCCGTTCGAGGCGGCGTTGGTCGGCAGCCGCGAGGTGGCGGGCACGATCATCTCCATGTCGCTTTCGCTTTGCGCCGTGTTCCTGCCGATCCTGCTGATGGGCGGCGTCGTTGGCCGCGTACTGAACGAATTCGGCGTCGTCGTCGCGCTTTCGATCATCGCCTCTGCGGTCGTTTCGCTGACGGTGACCCCGATGATGGCGGCGCGTCTGCCGCGTCCCGATACGCCGGTGCGCGGGCCGGCGGCGCTGTTCGACCGCGCCTTCGAATCCGTGACGCGCGGCTACGACCGGTCCGTCGGATGGTGCCTGGCCAACCGCTTCATCGTTCTCTTCGTCTTCCTGCTGTCCTTCGTCGCCTCCGGCTGGCTGGTCGCCGCGTTGCCGCGCAGCTTTTTCCCGCAGGAGGACATCGGGCTCCTCAACGTGTCGACCCAGGGCCGCCAGGACATCTCCTACGCGGCGATGAGCAAGCTGCAGGCGCGGGCCGCGGAGGTGATCTCCGCCGATCCGGCTGTAGCCCACGTGACGTCGACGCTCGGCGCCGGCCCCAACGGCAGCTCCCTCAACGCCGGCTCCATGTTCGTGCAGCTCAAGCCGCGCGACGGACGCGCCCCGCTCGATCAGACGCTGGCGGCGCTCCGCCGGTCGCTCGCGCCGCTGGCCGGCCTGAAGATTTTCATCACGCCGACGCAGAGCCTGCGCTTCGGCGGCCGCTCGACGCAGAGCCAGTACCAACTCGTCGTCCAGTCGCTGGATTCGGCCGCCGTGCGTGAGTGGTCCGGCAAAATCGCCGATGCGATGCGCGCCGATACCGGCCATTTCATCGATGTCGCGTCGGACCTGCAGCAGAATGGCCTGCAGGCGCGCATCAGCATCGACAGCGACCGCGCCGACGCGCTTGGCATCAGCGCCGCGACCTTGCGTTCGACGCTGCAGGCGGGATTTGGCACCTTCGTGGTGACCCAGATTCAGTCGACCGGCAACAGCTATGACGTGATCCTTGAGTACGCTCTCTCGGGCGGCTGGAATGAGCAGGCCCTTCGCGCCATCCGCATTCCGACGTCCGGTGGCCAACTCGTGCCTCTGGCCGCGATCGCCACCATCGACCGCGCCGCCGGGCCCGTGACCGTCAACCAGACCGGGCAGCTCACCTCGGTCACCGTGTCGTTCAACTTGCCGGAAGGGACTTCGCTCGGTGACTCCACGGCCGCCATTGAATCCATCAAGGCGCAGATCGAGCTTCCGGCGACGGTCTTCACCACCTATGCCGGCACCGCCCAGGTGTTCGAGGACGCGACCGCCAACACGGCCATCCTGATCGGCGCAGCGATCCTGGCGATCTATGTCGTGCTCGGCGTCCTCTACGAGAGCTTCGCGCACCCGCTGACCATCCTGTCAGGCCTGCCGGCCGCCACCGCCGGCGCGCTGCTCTCTCTGAAGCTGTTCGGGTTCGACCTCTCGATCATCGCGGTGATCGGCCTGCTGATGTTGATCGGCATCGTCAAGAAGAACGCCATCATGATGATCGACGTCGCCTTGCAGCTCGACCGCGAGGAGGGCATGCCGCCGGCCAAGGCGATCCGCGAGGCGGCCGTCCGGCGCTTCCGGCCGATCATGATGACCACCTTCTGCGCGCTGCTCGGCGCGCTGCCGATCGCGCTCGGGTCGGGCGCCGGCTCCGAGTTGCGCAGGCCGCTCGGCATCGCCGTCGTCGGCGGCCTGATCGTCAGCCAGATCCTGACGCTGTTCATCACGCCGGTGATTTTCGTCGAGATCGAGCGCATCGCGTCGCGCTTCCGCCGCCGGCCGGCCGATGAGCAGGCGACCCCGGAAGAGACCGCCCACCACGGAGTTCCGGCGGAATAGGGCGGGGCTCACTCGAACCGGCGGCCGCGCCGCTTCCGGGCGGATATGCCCGGACATCAGCTCACCAGGAAATCCGCATTCATCAGGCCGAGATTGAGGCCCACACCCGCGAACTTGATCGCCCCCACGCCGCCCGCCAGGGCGCCGTCCATATCATAATACAGGGCGCCGCTGTCGGTGTCGTAGATGACGCGGTCGCTTGTGTCGTGGGCGACGCCGGCCGTGCTCTTCCAGAACGCGTCGGACGAGAGGTTGCCGACATTGGGCTAAAGGTCGCAGAAGAGACTATATCGAACAATTGCGATCAATTGAGTTCGGGGCAGAGCGTCCGTACATTCGGAAGAGCCGGCGCCGCGCAGCGCCAAGAGCGAAACTGGCCGAACAAGGCGAAGGAGCCAACGCAATTTTGCGCGCTCCACCACGAGAAAAGTTTGGTGGAGCCAAGCGGGATCGAACCGCTGACCTCCTGCATGCCATGCAGGCGCTCTCCCAGCTGAGCTATGGCCCCATCGCCGGCCGAGGCCGGGTCGTCGTCTCGATCCAGGATCGATGCAAGCGGCTTCTACAGCCGCCGCCCTGCGAGATCAAGTCTCGTCGCAGCGATCAGACCTCGTCGTCGTCGCCGACGCCGATTATGTCGGCCACGTCGTCCTCGTCTTCTTCCTCTTCCTCGAGAAACACGTCGGCCTCCTCCTCGCCGAGGTCGACATCGTCGTCGATCTCGGGAATGTCGTCGGCCTTGACCTCTTCGTCGGCTTCTTCGAGCGAGACGACCTCGACGGCGTCGTCCTCGACCTCGGCAGTCTCGCGCTCCTCGACCTCTTCCTCTTCCGCGACCGGTTTGTTGGCGACCGATTCGAACGCGCTCAGCGGATAGCTCTTGCCGGTATAGGGGGAAACGATCGGATCCTTGTTCAGATCGTAGAATTTCCGGCCCGTTTCCGGGTCGATGCGCTTGGTGCCGAGTTCGGTCTTTGCCACGTCTTCGCCTCGTGTCGAAAGAACGGTCCCTTAACCGCACGGGACCTGCCTGTCAAAGCCAAATGCGTGGCGGTTTTGGCCCCGGTGATCGCATCGCGATGCCAGGGTGACCGCATGCCAGGCCCATGATAGGAGACCGCCGTTCGCACGCCGCCGAGCCGAAACGCGCCGCGTCCGATGGAAAGGTCGACATGTCTCACGACAACCCAGCCCAGCCCATGACCGCCCGCCGATCGCCCGCCCTGACGGGCGTCGTGCGCATGCCGGGCGACAAGTCGATCTCGCACCGCGCCTTCATGTTCGGCGGCCTGGCGTCCGGCGAGACGCGCATCGCCGGCCTGCTCGAAGGCGAGGATGTGATGCGCACCGGGCAGGCCATGACGGCGATGGGCGCGCAAATCGCCAAGACCGGCGGCGAATGGATCATCCAGGGGGTCGGCAACGGCTGCCTTCTCCAGCCGACTGGCGTGCTGGATTTCGGGAACGCCGGCACCGGCTCGCGGCTGACCATGGGACTGGTCGGGACCTACGACATGGAGACGACCTTCGTCGGCGACGCCTCGCTGTCGGGCCGGCCGATGGGCCGCGTGCTCGACCCGCTGCGCGCGATGGGCGTTCAAGTCCTGAAGGCCTCGCCCGGCGACCGCATGCCGATCACCCTGCATGGCCCCAAGCGCGCCGCGCCGATCACCTACCGCGTGCCGATGGCGTCCGCGCAGGTCAAGTCGGCCGTGCTGCTCGCCGGCCTCAACACCGCCGGCATGACGACCGTCGTCGAGCCGGTCATGACCCGCGACCATACCGAGAAGATGCTGAAGGGTTTCGGCGCCGACCTCGAAGTCGAGACGGATGCGCAGGGCGTCCGCCACATCCGCATCGTCGGCCAGGGCGATCTGCGCGGCCAAATCATCCTGGTGCCGGGCGACCCGTCCTCGGCGGGTTTTCCGATCGTCGCGGCGCTGATCGCGCCCGGCTCGGACGTGACCATCGAGAACGTGCTGATGAACCCGACCCGCACCGGGCTGATCACGACGCTCCTCGAAATGGGCGCCGACATCGCGTTGCTCGACCCGCGCAACGCCGGCGGCGAGGCTGTCGCCGATCTTCGTGTGCGCTCGTCTGAACTGAAGGGCGTAACGGTTCCGGCCAGCCGCGCGCCAAGCATGATCGACGAGTATCCGGTGCTGGCCGTCGCGGCCTCCTTCGCCGAAGGCGAAACGCTGATGAAGGGTCTTGAGGAACTCCGCGTCAAGGAGAGCGACCGGCTCGCCGCGGTGGCGCGCGGGCTGGAGGCCAACGGCGTCGACTGCACGGAGGGCAGGGACTGGCTCGCCGTCCGCGGCACACCGGGCGGAAAGGGTTTGGGCGGCGGCGCGGTCGCCACCCATCTCGACCACCGCATCGCCATGAGCTTCCTCGTCATGGGGCTGGCCGCCGAAAAGCCGGTGACCGTCGACGATTCGGCGATGATCGCCACGAGTTTTCCGGAATTTCTGGGGCTGATGCGCGGGCTCGGCGGCGAGATCGTGTAGGGACGCGCTCCGCCATCGCCACGCCTGCTTTCGCATCTGGCCATTGAAAGTCGGGAAACGGCGCATGGCTTCGCGCCTGTGATTTTAGTTAGTGACGCGTCGCCATGCGCCGCCGTGGTCTGCTTCCCCCAACCGTCGCGCTCCATTCGCGAAGCGTTTTGGTTCAGGGGCCGGGGTTTCCGGGCTCATCGCCCAAATCCTGCTACCGCTGCAGGACCAACCCCGGGACCGCCTCGCCTGGACGCTCGGTTGTGCACATCCGTTCCCCGGCAAGCAGCGAGGGGAGTATGCGATGTCGGCGAGGGAGGGGGATAGAAAAGTTCGAGATGAAGGTCGGACACAGAAATTTGCTTTTGCAATCAACGGAGAGAGCATATTCCGAAAGGCGGGCGATCCCCTCCCGGTCTCTCCTTCGCCCGGCGGCTCCCGCCGTACGCCTGCTGCCTTTCCTGGTCCTGGCTGGGGAAGCGATGCCCCCTCTTCCACTTCGTGGTCCCCAACCGGGGCGAGCCGACGGTCACGCCCGTCCTTCGGACCCCCGTAAACGAGGGAGGATTGATGTCGCGCAAGCGTCGCCGTTGATCCTCCCCTGCGAAGCGGGGGAGGGGGACCACGAAGTGGTGGAGGGGGTGAACGCAGGCGCCGCGCTGGCGTGGCGAAGGCCGGCCCCGCCTTCTATCTGACCCATGGGCACGAGCCTCTGCAGGAGACGATCCATGACCAAGCGCGACGTAGTTTTTCCGCCCGGGCGCCAGGCGCTCTACGACAAGAACCGCTATTCGCCGGCGATCCGCTCGAACGGTTTCCTGTTCGTCTCGGGACAGGTCGGCAGCCGCCCGGACGGCTCGCCGGAGCCCGATTTGCAGGCGCAGGTCCGGCTTGCTTTCGACAACCTCAACGCGATCCTGTCGGCGGCCGGCTGCACCTTCGACGACGTGATCGACGTGACGGTGTTCATCGTCGATCCGGAAAAACACTTCGAGACGATCTGGAAGGTGGTACCGGACTATTGGGGCGAAGCCCCCTACCCGGCGCTGACCGGCGTCGGGGTGACGTGGCTGTCGGGTTTTCAGGTGGAGATCAAGGTGGTGGCGAGATTGCCGAAGGGTGATGCCGGAAACCTCACTCTTGCTTCAATCAGAAGTCCGAGTCAGTCTGCTTGACATGCTTCCGACTGGGTGAAAGAAAGTGTGCAGCTTACGCGAGAAGCACTATGCGTGCTTGGTCCGACGTTTCGTCAGACCTCAATTGATTGATAGGTTTTATCCGGTGTGGAACAACGTGGGGTCTTACCGCCACGAGTGGCCGCTCCGCTCGGTAAAACCCCACGTTGTTCCACACCTCCAAGGGTAAGTGATAGCCGGGGGTGACATAGTCGATCTTATTGATCGAATTGACGCGGGCACGATTCATGTGCGCGCGCCCAGTCCGCTCATATTTTTGTGTGGCGGGCAGACTGATGTAAAGAATCCGAAGCCTATCTCGCTGCGCGAGGCGTTTACACGGATTTACACGAATAAGGCTCTCAGCTCCTATAATACGATCATGCCGGAAGATTTTCGAATCTTCCCGCCTCACGGACAATATAAAGATATTCTCAGCTTCGAAACCGAATTTGCAGAGATAGTGGACTTGGTCATTCTCTTTTCAGAGAGTAATGGCAGCTTCACCGAGCTCGGCGCCTTTTCAATGATCAAGGAGATTGCCGATCGGCTGCTCGTCGTCATCGATGATGAGAACTACCAAGCTGATTCATTTATAAGACTCGGCCCTCTATTGTTCCTTCAGAACAATGTTGGGCAGTCTTCGGTATGTGTAGTAAATCGAAGCGATCTCAACATCAAAAATATTAAGGATGTTACTGATCTCGATATCGCCGTTTTTGAAAACCGCATTGTTTCTGCAATCACCGCTCGCTCCAAAGAAGTAAAAGAACCAACGACATTCAACCCCGGTCGTCCCGGCCATATCATTAAACTCATCGTTGGGATAGTGCAGCATTACGGAGCTCTGACCTTCGACGAGGTTGCGAAGTTAATTGTTGACTTTGGTGTAATACTTAAAGCGGGAAAGCTCGATGACTACCTCCTTTGTGGCATCAATGCCGAGTGGTTATTGAAAGACCGGCGTGGTTTTATTGACTATTATTGTGCGAGACCCAACAAGAGTGACGCCATAGAATATAAGCTACGCAAAGCAAGGGAGGTTGAACCTCGGGATCGATGGCGTGCCCAAATCAGCGAGTTTTGGAAAACTAACGATGATACGCGCTTCAGCGTTATTCAGTCAGCGCTTAAGAGCGCGTCCAAATGAGCGACATCTTGATCATTCTTGCCATCGAAACCGGGATGGACACCAATCTGGTCGAGCGCATCATTCGCACGGCGCCCGTTCGCTATAAGACGTACACTATTCCCAAGCGTTCGGGAGGGGTCAGAATGATCTCTCAGCCCGCGCGTGAAGTGAAACTTCTCCAACGCGCGCTTATCAACGTGCTGCTCGGAAAACTGGCTGTTCATGTTGCTGCTACTGCGTATCGCGATGGGATGTCTATAAAGGACAACGCGCTACGTCATGCTGGCGACGGGCCAATCCTGAAGATGGATTTTGAGGATTTCTTTCCTTCGATTAAACCGCACGATTGGGCGGCGTATTGCAAGGAAACCGGCGCTCTAATTGACCCGGGGGATATCCAGATTACCAATCTCCTCATGTTTCAGCGGCCACGAAATAGCTCTGCTATGCGCCTCGCTATTGGAGCGCCGTCTTCGCCATTTGTATCGAACGCGCTACTATTCGAATTCGACAGACGCATAACAGAGGCGGTTGCAAAGGATCATGTAAGATATACGCGCTACGCCGACGACCTCACGTTCTCGGCGCCTCGGACGGGTCATCTGATCAATGTCGAAAAAATCGTTCGTTCTACTCTCAAGGAGTTGAAGTACCCAAAACTGACGGTTAATAATGAAAAGACCTTGCGAGTCACACGAAAATTCGGACGTAAGGTTACAGGCCTAACGCTAACGAATGACGGCAAAGTATCGATTGGTCATGAGAGAAAACGCTTGCTTCATGCACAGGTTCATAAAGCTACCTTAAATCGCCTGAACGCCGATGAGATCGGCGAGTTAAAGGGGATGCTCGGATTCGTAAATAGTGTGGAGCCACATTTTCTTGACGTACTGAGGCGCCGATACGGACACGCAATAGTGACCCATATCCAGCGGTTCGGAAACGAGGGTGTGGCAAAGCAGGGTCCTTTTAGCGAGCTTGAATAACGAGGCAAGTAAATCTCTGCAAAGTGGGTTGTCTGACGCGGCAAAGGCAGGATTGGCGGTGGCTGGTTGACTATCGCCGCCGCAAATGCCGGGCTGATCCTACGCATCGGGGCATAATGGGAGTATTGAACAGCACAACTCGCCGCCAATCGACAAACCCAGCCAGATCGGCGATGACGCGGCAACAATGCTCATGTCCGCGCTGACCACCGGCCCCTCTACCTGAGGCCGGCCGTGCCGTTCGCCGTCTAGGCCGGGTGGGTCGGCCGTGCGAGCACGCTCGCGCGGGCGTCGGCAGCGGGCGGTGTGGCTCTGCCGAGCCGAGCGGCGGTGATCTGGCTGGTGATGCTGCCGGGTGGTTCTAAACGGCTATTTCCTGCTGCGCGGCTTCTACCGTTCCGGCGCCGCCGGCGAGCCGGCCTGGGACGGATGGGGCCAGGTGTATTTTCTGGTGATGTCGCCCTGTCTCGGTTGATCTTGGGTTTCGTACTCGACGTGGTAATGGCGAGGCGCAACGGACGCAGCGCATGACTCTCCCCCTCATCATCGCCATCGACGGACCCGCCGGGGCGGGCAAGGGGACGCTCGCGCGGCGGGTGGCGGATCATTACCGGCTCAATCTCCTCGATACGGGGCTCACCTACCGCGCGGTGGCGCATGCGCTGATCATCCACGGGCTGCCGCTGGAAAACCGCTCTGCGGCCGAGACGGCGGCGCAGCAGGTCGATCTGGCCAAGATGGACCGGGCGGTGCTGTCGGCGCATGCGATCGGCGAGGCGGCGTCCCAGATCGCGGTGCTGCCCGAGGTGCGGCGCATCCTGGTCGACAAGCAGCGCGCCTTCGCCAAAACGCCGCCGGGCGCGGTGCTTGACGGGCGCGACATCGGCACGGTGGTGTGTCCGTACGCCGACGTAAAACTCTACGTGACGGCGAGCGCTTCGGTGCGGGCGCGGCGGCGGCTGGACGAGATCGAGGCGCGGGGCGGCACGGCGAATTTCGAGCAGATTTTTGCCGACATCGAGAGCCGCGACGCGCGCGACATGGGCCGCGCCGACTCGCCCTTGAAGCCCGCCGCCGACGCGCACTTGCTCGACACCAGCGAAATGGATATAGAGACCGCGTTTCTGGCGGCGATGGCGATCATCGACGAGCGTCTCGCCAAGAGAAGCGACCCCTGATCGGGAGTTTTCCTCGCGCTTTCCTGTTTGTCGGCAGGCGCCGGAATCCCCATATCGGGACCGAGCCTGCCTAAAACCTCCTCCATGCGCCGGACATGCCGCGAGAGCGGTGCGGGATCAGCCGATCCGGGAGGTTTCGAGGCGAACCGCAATGCGAACCAAGGCGCCCGCCCGGCCAAGCTCCGGGCTTTCCAGGAGAACCAATGTCTGAATCCAACCCATCCCGCGACGATTTCGAAGCCCTTCTCGACGAATCGTTTTCCAGCGGCCAGTCCGGCGAAGGCCAGGTCGTTCGCGGCACCATCACGGCCATCGAGAAGGACATGGCCATCATCGACGTCGGCCTGAAGGTCGAGGGCCGCGTGCCCCTCAAGGAGTTCGGCGCGCGCGGCAAGGACAGCCAGCTCAAGGTCGGCGACAAGGTCGAGGTCTATGTCGAGCGCATCGAGAATGCGCTGGGCGAGGCGATGCTGAGCCGAGACAAGGCGCGGCGCGAAGAGAGCTGGGTCAAGCTCGAAGAGAAATTCACCAAGGGCGAGCGCGTCGAAGGCGTCATCTTCAACCAGGTCAAGGGCGGCTTCACGGTCGATCTCGACGGCGCCGTGGCGTTCCTGCCGCGCAGCCAGGTCGACATCCGCCCGATCCGCGACGTCACCCCGCTGATGCACAACCCGCAGCCGTTCGAGATTCTCAAGATGGACCGCCGCCGCGGCAACATCGTCGTGTCGCGCCGCACCGTGCTCGAGGAGAGCCGCGCCGAGCAGCGTTCGGAGATCGTCCAGAACCTCGAGGAGGGCCAGGTCGTCGAGGGCGTGGTCAAGAACATCACCGACTACGGCGCGTTCGTCGACCTCGGCGGCATCGACGGGCTGCTGCATGTGACGGACATGGCATGGCGCCGCGTCAACCATCCGACCGAGATTCTGAACATCGGCCAGACGGTCAAGGTGCAGATTATCCGCATCAACCAGGAAACGCACCGCATCTCGCTCGGCATGAAGCAGCTCGAGA
>CAXTJQ010000006.1:0-205733 GCA_964244725.1 uncultured Rhizobiaceae bacterium | reverse complement strand
GGTGCGTGCGCAGCATCCCAAGTCCGATCCGCAAGCTCAGGAAGCTTTCAAAAAAACTTCGCCGGCACGGTCGAGGCCGTCCTCCCCGAAAAGGCCCGCGGCAAGCCCGTCGAGATCTGGTTCCAGGACGAAGCCCGCGTCGGCCAGCAAGGCACTCTGACCCGCATCTGGGCCCGGAAGGGAACCCGGCCGCGCGGCCCCCGCGACCGCCGCTACAAATGGGCCTACATCTTCGGCGCCGTCTGTCCCGCCCGCGCCGCCACTGCCGCGCTCGTCCTGCCGCAGGCCAATGCCGAGATGCTGTCGCTGCATCTGGCCGAAATCGGCAGAGAGGTCGCGCACGGCGCCCATGCCGTCCTCGTCCTCGACGGCGCTGGCTACCACATCGCCGGCGACCTCGTGGTGCCAGACAATATCAGCCTCCTGAAGCTGCCGCCCTACTCGCCCGAGCTCAACCCGGTCGAGAACGTCTGGCAGTACCTGCGCCAGAACAAGCTCTCCAACACGATCTTCAAAGACGACGACCACATCCTCGACGCATGCTGCAAAGCGTGGAACTTCTTCGCCAACGACAAGACAACCGTCGCTTCCATCACCACGCGATCACGGGCGAAGGTCAATGGTTAGGGCGGTTGGTATAAGCCGTCGGAGGCTCAGGGGACAGATCAATTTTTCTGCACAGGAATCGAAGCGCCTGAAAAGTGGCTCTAGCGCAAAAATGCAAGTTGTACCCGGCGCTTGACCAGTCCTCGCCGCGCCGCTCCAAGCCTTGGTGACGCTTCCTCGTGCTTATTCCATCCTTTGGCCGGCCGAGCGGTTGAAGGAAGACCGTTGTCATCCTTGACACCGTCACCTTCCACAAGAGCGCGCGCGGCTGAACTGGTCCGCCAGCGCGGCCGTGGCTCTTGCCGCTACCGGCCTATTCTGCCGATCTCAATCCCATCGAGATGGTCTTCTCAAGACTCAAGGCACTGCTGGGAAAGTGCGCAGCCTGGTCTTTCGACGCCATCTGCGATGTCCTTAAGGATATCCGCAACCTCTTCGATCCCCGACAATGTCGAAACTTCTTCAAAGCGGCAGGATACGAAGCCGATGTATCGCGACGTGCTTTAGGTGACGCGGCGCCAAGCGAAGGAATCGACGATCAGCATCGCGCCGGTCGCCATCAGCCAGAGGCTGAGGGTCACGAAGCCCGCGATCGTCGCGATCGAGAAGAGCGCGCCGTTCGATCCGAGAGCGATGGCCACGCCCTCGCCGGTGCCTCCGGCGATCGACAGCGCCGTGGCCACGCCAAGGATCGACAGCAGCGGCGCACGTTCCCGCGCCTGCAGCGTCGCCAGCTGCGCGACAAACCAGGCGGTCAGTAGCTGGCCGATGTTTTCGCCGATCGCGACGCCTCCGTACGCGTTGAGCAGGTCGAACGCACGCTGCGCCTCAATGCTGTCAGCATGGGTGGCGAGCGCGGGGATCGTAAAGACCCAGCGCGCCAGACCGATCGCCTGGGCCAGTCCGGCGAGCGACCCGGCAATCGCCGCGCCGATCGCCAGCACCGGATTCTGCACGATCCGTTCGCGCGTGACCGCCAGCCACAAGGCGACGGGAATCAGCGCCAGAGCGGCGAGCATGAAGCCGTACCAGGCCAGCACGACCGTCGACCCGCCCTCGGCGAAGCGGCGGAGTGCTTCGCTCGCGGGGCGCCGCAGGATTTGTGGATAGTCATAGACGCTGGCGAGCACAGCGTAAGGCACGTTGAAACCGATGCCGAGTGCGATTGCGGCCGCGCCGACGAGCCGATCGCGAGTGTAGCGGGGCGCCTGCGGCGTTCGTCGGAAGGATGCAGCGGAAGATGAGCGTGTCGCCATTTCCGAGCGTGGGCGACGCCAGGAAGATCATGTGATCTCCGGTCGCTTGGTTGATCATCTGCCGTTCCATATCGACCTCTTGTCACTGAATGGTGACTTAAAATATCACCGACTAGTGACATTGCAAGTATTTTTGTCACCGATCGGTGAAAAAAGATTGCGTAGCCGATTTTTGACCGTTATCCGAACGGGGAAGGAGACTAGTTGTGACGACATTGGCAGCCGCTCACCGCGTCACGCGTGACCGCCCCGGCACGGAAGAAGCCATCGTGCAGGCAGCAAAGCTCGTGCTCGCCGAGGAGGGATTCAGCGCGTTCGGGGTGAACGCGATCGCGCGGCGGGCGGGCTGCGACAAGCAACTGATCTACCGCTATTTCGGCGGACTGGACGGGCTGGTGGACGCGATCGGCGAGGATTTGGCCGACCTTTTCCAGGAACTAATGGAGGAGCCGGGTGAGGTCGCAAGTTCAACCTACGCGGCGTTCGTCGAACACCTCATCGTGGCGCTGCTCGGCGCGTTCCGGCGCTCGGATCTGCTGCTGCGCATCGCGGCGTGGGAGGTGCTCGACCCTTCGCCCGTCACCCTCCGCCTCGCCAACGTGCGCGGCCGCGCGCTTGGGGAGTGGATCCAGGCGCGCCGCGGCCACCTCCGCCCGCCCGAGGGCGTCGATTTCGGCGCGATTAACGCTGTACTCATCGCGGCCGTACAGCATCTGGTGCTGTCTGGGCGAGCCGTCGGCGCTTTTGGCAACGTACCGCTCACGACGGACGAGAATTGGCATCGCATCGAAGACACGCTGCGAATGCTCGTCCGCGCCAGCTATCCGCGACCCGATGCATGACGCGATCACGCGCATTGGCCTGTCGGTGTACGCGGGCCCGGGCCGGACCATCGCCGCCATTCTTCGCAGCCGAGTGACGCATGTCGCGGTCGTCCTCTGGTTCGGCATCACCGCGCTCGCCTATGTCGTCGGCCCTGGTCATCGACACACCCTGGGTCGTAGACGCGTTGGCATCCGGTGATCGAAGGCATCTGCAGCGTCTTGAGGTACTCTGGTCCGTCGCGAGGGGGCAGCCATCATTACGGAGGATGACGATCGCTTGGTCGTCGGTTTCCTGCTTGCCCGTCCGGTTGATCGCGCGCACATGGTCGAGATCGGTGTTCGCGACGCGTATCAGGGGCGCGGTCATGGTCGTTGCTGCCGGCGTTCGACCCCTGGGCGCGGTAGCGCAAATGCCACGAAGCCACACTAATCACCTTTTCGAACGTTTCATGGAACGCGCCGTTCTACGAGCGGCTGGGCTTCAGGCCGTTCCCGGTCGGCGCGGACAAGCGTGGGCTCCTGGCTGTCAGGGCGCAGGAGACCGCCGCGGGCTTGGACCGGGTTTCGCGCGTGGCGATGCTGAAGCAGTTGCTCTGATCCTACCGCCGCGACTTCGAGGAAGGCGGACGCCCGGCAACGGGTGGCTGTTGGCGCGATGGACGAGGCGTATCACACCGACGTCGAAGCGCCACTCGTCATGGGCGCTGAGCGCTTCGAACGCGATGAGGTCGTGATCGCGCAACGCGCCGATGTCGGCGCGGTAGCCCGCGCCGCGAAATGAGCGGGGCTCGCGACCAGCACGCGCCTGACTTCGCCGATCCGAGTAGCCCGTGGATTGCTGTCGGGCAGGTCGGCGATCCGCACGGCGATGTCGATCCCTCCTCGACGAGCCGCACGACCGCCGCGAAAGACACCGGGAGACGCGCGCGGGGCCTGGCATAACAGGCCGTCACGCGGCATTGAAACCGAATCCGCCATCGAGCGTTGTGCTGCCATTGCAAACGATGAGAGGACCGATCATGGCAAATCCCGAACGCGCTCCAGACCCCCGCTACAACGAAGCGGTGGACGCCCTTCCCCCACTTGGCGTCGATCCGCTGGTCACAACCGATGCCCGGCTCAATCCGGCCAATTCGCAAGATCCGCGCTATGCAGACAAACGCGTCGCGGTCGAACCTCGCCGCAGCGGCAGTGGGGTTCTGATCGCCGCAGTCGTCCTCGTGCTGGCGGTCGTGGCGTATTTCGTGTTCGCGCCGAGCGTCGGCAACACGCCTGCCCCGGCCGACCAGCCCGCAGCGACCGCGCCCGCGACGACCGAACCTGCGGCTCCGGCCGCCGAGGCGCCCGCCGCAATGGCGCCGGCGCCCGCTGAAACGGCTCCGGCTGCCAACGACGCCGCGCCTGCCCCGGCAACGCCAGCCCCGGCCGCGCCAGCGAACTGACACTGTTTCTCCGACGAAAACGGTCCGCATTCGCGGGCCGTTTTTCTATGTCCTTGGCCTACAGATGGATCGGTTTGAAGAAGGTCGCCAGCGCCGCCTCCTTAATCGCCTCTGACATCGTCGGATGGGCATGACAGATGCGCGCAAGGTCTTCCGATGATCCGCCGAACTCCATCAGCACCGAGATTTCCTGGATCAGTTCACCGGCGGCATAGCCGATGATGTGGGCGCCGAGCACTTGGTCCGTGGTCTTGTCCGCGAAGATTTTGACGAACCCTTCCGTTCGGAGCGTGGCCCGCGCTCGGCCGTTCGCTGTAAAGGGAAACTTTCCGACCTTATAGTCGATACCGGCCTTTTTGAGCTCCTCCTCGGTCTTGCCGACCGAGGCGACTTCCGGAGCCGTGTAAACCACGTTCGGAATGACGTCGTAGTTGACATGGCCCGCCTGCCCCGCGAGGATTTCGGCCACCGCGACGCCTTCGTCTTCGGCTTTGTGCGCCAGCATCGGCCCCGCGATAACATCGCCGATGGCGTATATGCCTGGGACCATCGAGCGATAGTGGACATCGGTCTTGATGTGGCCACGCTCGTCCAGTCCGACACCGATCTCGACAAGGCCAAGCCCGTCCGTATATGGCTTGCGTCCCGTCGCGACGAGCACGGCGTCCGCTTCGATCGTCTCGGCAGCGCCGCCTTTCGTCGGCTCGAAGGCGACGCTCGCGCCGTTATCCGTCCTCGACACCGCCGTCACCTTGCATCCGGTCCGGATCTCGAGGCCCTGTTTGGCCAGCATGCGGCCGAACTGTTTGGCGACGTCGCCGTCCATGCCGCCGAGCACCGTGTCGAGATATTCCACGACGGTGACTTTCGCGCCGAGTCGCGCCCAGACGGAGCCCATCTCCAGGCCGATGACGCCCCCGCCGACCACGACCAGATGACCGGGAACCGCATGGAACGACAGCGCGCCGGTGGAGGACACGATGATTTTCTCGTCGATCTCGACCTCGACGCCCGGAATGCCCGCGACATCCGAGCCGGTCGCGATCACAATCGCTTTCGTTTCGATCTCCCGCACCGCGCCGTCGACGGCTGTGACAGCGACCTTGCCGGGCGCGACGATGCGGCCGGCGCCGATGATGCCGTCGACCTTGTTCTTCTTGAACAGGAACGCCACGCCGTTCACGTTCGCGGCCACGGTCGCATCCTTGTGAGCCATCATCGTGGGCAGGTTCAGCGTGGGCGGGGCGACTTCGACGCCGAGCGCCTCCATGCCGTGACCGGCCTCGTGGAACATTTCGGAGGCGTGGAGCAGGGCCTTGGAGGGAATGCAGCCGATGTTGAGGCAGGTGCCGCCGTAGGTGGCGCGCTTCTCGACGACGGCGACCTTGAGCCCGAGCTGGGCCGCCTTGATCGCGCAGACATAGCCGCCCGGGCCCGATCCGATGACGACGACATCATATGTCATGGAAAACCTCTTCGATTGCCTCAGCGCCCGCCGCTGACGTTGAGAATGGCGCCCGTCGTATAGGACGCCTCGTCGGACAAAAGCCACAGGATCGCATGAGCGATCTCGACCGCCTTGCCCGGTCGCTTCATCGGGATCACTTCCTTAAGCGCCCAGGCGCGGTCCGGCTCGCCGACGGAGCCGTGGATTTCGGTATCGGTGATTCCGGGCCGCACTGCATTGACCCTTATGCCCTCTTCCGCGACTTCACGCGCCAGCCCGATGGTGAACGTGTCGATCGCGCCCTTGGACGCTGCGTAGTCGACATACCAGCCCGGCGCGCCGAGCACGGCTGCGGCGGACGACACGTTGACGATCGCGCCGCCTTCGCCACCGTACAGCGTCGACATGCGGCGCACGGCCTCGCCGGCGCACAGGATCGGCGCAACGGTGTTGACGCGAATCATGCGCTCGACGCGGTTCGCATCGATTTCGTCGACGCGCGCCTTCACGTCGACGATGCCAGCATTGTTGACCAGCGCGTCGAGCCTGCCGAACCGCGCGTCGACTTCGTCGAACAAGCGCTTGATGTCGCCGGAAGCGCCCATGTCGGCGCGGATCGCGATGGCGTCGCCGCCTCGCGCCTTGATCTCGTCGACCACACCATTCGCTGCGTCCTGACGCGCCGAATAATTGACCGCGACCTTGTAGCCTGCCTTGCCGGCCAACAGGCAGACGGACGCGCCGATGCCGCGCGATCCGCCTGTCACCAGCAGGACTTTTCCGGCTTCGCTCATTCCTGGCATTCTCGATGACGAAGATTTTGAGGCGGCGAGGCGTTGCGGCGAACTGCTTAAGCGCCCGCCATCAGCCGGTAGAGCATCATCGCCAGGCCGACGATCGATCCGAGCCAGGCGAGGGTGCGGACGCCCGGGATGCCGGCGGCGTAGATGGCGAGATAGGCCGCGCGGGCCGCGATCCACACGACGGCCCCGATCGCGCCATAGCTCCCCGTCCTGCCGGTCACGGCGAGCGCCAGGGCAAGACCTATGAAGGCCGGGTAGGTCTCCAGCAGATTGGCAAGCGCGTTCTTGACCCGCTTGGCCACCGGCGAAAGATTGGGAGCCGATTCGTGGTTGCCGGCCGCATAGGCCGGGCCGTTGTCCTTCGAGGTCAGGCTCGCCTGCGCGATGACCTGGACGACCAGGAGGATCACGCTCCATCCGAGCACCATGATTTCGGTGGAGGCAGCCGCTGCGGTTTCCATAATTTGTTCCTAAAGGCGGCCGGACAGGCCTTGCACAGTTTCAATCTTTCGCGATTCGACCAGCAGGGATGATTGCCTTTAGGCCATCATGAGTCGATGCGCTTCCGCCTGTTGGAGACAATCCTTCATCAGCGAATCCGCGCCCAGATCAATCTCATAACCATTTGAATCGACCCAAGATACCGAATGGCCATATTCATCGACCTTCACGGTCGCAAAATTCTTCGCATCCTGAAGCCGCGTGAAAATTTTGCCTTCGGCGATCAGCGGGCGAAGGTCCACGACCCCTTCGTAGCCGTCGAGGAAAACGAGTTTCAGGACGCCATGGATAACCGGCTCGGCAGATTTGATGCGCGGCAACAGTCTCATTCGATCGGCTCCACGGGTATGCGCGAAATGGCTTGGACGAACGCAATTGCCAGTTGATTTCGCCTCGATCCCGCCCATTCGACAATAGTACGGCGTTTGGCAGATGGCAAAAAGCCTTCGGTCATCTTAAGAGTGGCGATCGAGAATATCGCCTGACGCTCCGCATACTTGACATGAAAGTGTGGCGGCGGGTGCTCATTGGCGTAGAATTGTATTTCATACCCGCGACCATTGCGACGGTCGGCATCCGTATGCCTCGTCACAAATCCAAAACCAGCCGCTCCGGGTTTTCGAGGCTCTCCTTGACGCGCACCAGGAACGTAACCGCTTCCTTGCCGTCGACGATCCGATGATCGTAGCTGAGCGCGAGGTACATCATCGGCCGGATCACGATCTGGCCGCCGACCACGACCGGCCGCTCCTGGATCTTGTGCATGCCGAGAATGCCGGACTGCGGCGCGTTGAGGATCGGAGTCGACATCAGCGATCCGTAGACGCCGCCGTTGGAGATGGTGAAGGTGCCGCCCTGCATGTCGGCGACGGTCAGCTTGCCATCGCGGGCGGCGAGGCCAAGCCTGCCGATCTCCTTCTCGATCTCGGCGATCGACATGCGGTCGGCGTCGCGCACGACCGGCACGACGAGCCCCTTGTCGGTGCCGACAGCGACGCCGATATGGGCGTAATTCTTGTAAATGATGTCCTGACCGTCGATCTCGGCGTTGACCGCCGGGATCTCCTTCAGCGCATGCGTCACCGCCTTGGTGAAGAAGCCCATGAAGCCGAGCTTCACGCCGTGCTTCTTCTCGAACACGTCCTTGTATTTCGTGCGCAGCTCCATGACCGCCTTCATGTCGACCTCGTTGAAGGTGGTCAGCATCGCGGCGTTCGACTGCGCCTCCTTCAGCCGGCGCGCGATGGTCTGGCGCAGCCGGGTCATGTGGACACGCTCCTCGCGCGGCGCATCGGCCGCCGGTGTCGGCGCGCGCGCCGTCTGCGGGATGGCGGCGGGCGTGGCGGCCGGGGCCGCCGGTGCTTCGGCCGGCTGCGACGGCGCGCCGCGCGAGATCGCGTCGAGCACGTCGCCCTTCAGAATCTGGCCGCGCTTGCCAGACCCCTGGATCTGGTCGACGGCGACGTTGTTCTCGGCGAGCATCTTGGCGGCAGATGGCGCGGGCGGCATCGTCCTTTCGGTGACGGGCCCGGCATCGCCCGCGATAGAGGCGGTCTTTTCGGCGGCTTCCTTGACCGTATTCGCGCCCGAAGCGCCGTTGGCCTGAGCGACGGCATCCGGCTTGGCGGGCGGCGGGCTTTTGGCGGCCGGTTTTGCCGGCTCCGACTTCGCGGCAGGCTTCGCGCCCGCCGAGATCATGCCGAGCAGCGCGCCGACGCCGACAGTTTCGCCGTCCGCCGCCACGATCTCGTCGAGCGTGCCCGCGGCCGGCGCCGGCACCTCGATCGTCACCTTGTCGGTCTCGAGTTCGAGCAGGGGCTCGTCGACCGTGATCGCATCGCCGACCTTCTTGAACCATTTGCCGATCGTCGCTTCCGACACCGACTCGCCGAGAGTGGGAACCTTGATTTCAGTGGCCATTGCGTAAGGTCTCCCATACTCGATCGATAGATATTTCGTGGCGATTTGTCCTGCCCCCTCCACCGCCTTCGGCGGTCCCCCTACCCCGTAAACGGGGGAGGATCGAGCGTCGGTATCGGATCCTCCCCTGCGAAGCGGGGGAGGGGGACCATGCGAAGCCTGGTGGAGGGGGCGAATTCATGTGCATCCCTATTCACCCAGCGCATCGTCGACGAACGCCTGCAACTGCGCCAGATGCTTCGACATCAGTCCCGTCGCCGGCGAGGCCGCCGCCGGCCGTCCGGTGTAGCGCACGCGCTGATGCTTGGCGTCGATATGCGCCAGCACCCACTCCAGATAGGGATCGATGAACGACCAGGCGCCCATGTTCTTGGGCTCTTCCTGGCACCAGACCATCTCCGCATTGCGGAAGCGCGACAGTTCGGTGATCAGCGCCTTGGCCGGGAACGGGTAAAGCTGTTCGACGCGCAGCAGATAGACATCGTTGACCTGGCGCTTCTCGCGCTCTTCGTAAAGGTCGTAATAGACCTTGCCCGTGCAGATGACGACGCGACGGATCTTCGAATCCTTGACCAGCCTGATCGCCTGGTTGGGCAGCATTTGCGCGTCGTCCCAGAGCAGTCGGTGGAACGCGCTTTCGCCGGCCATATCGCTCAACGCCGAGACCGCCCGCTTGTGGCGCAGCAGCGACTTCGGCGTCATCAGGATCAGCGGCTTGCGGAAATCCCGCTTCAGCTGCCGGCGCAGGATGTGAAAGTAATTCGACGGCGTGGTGACGCTGGCGACCTGCATGTTGTCTTCCGCGCAAAGCTGCAGGAAGCGCTCGAGCCGCGCCGAGGAATGCTCCGGGCCCTGGCCCTCGTAGCCGTGCGGCAGCAGGCAGACGAGACCCGACATGCGCAGCCATTTGCGTTCGCCCGACGAGATGAACTGGTCGAACACCACCTGCGCGCCGTTGGCGAAATCGCCGAATTGGGCCTCCCACAAGGTCAGCGCGCGCGGCTCGGCGAGCGAATAGCCGTATTCGAAGCCGAGCACGGCCTCTTCCGACAGCATCGAATTGATGACTTCGTAATTGGCCTGAGCGGGCGACAGGTTGTTCAGCGGGATGTAGCGCGTCTCGTCGTTCTGGTCATAGAGCACCGAATGGCGCTGCGAGAAGGTTCCGCGCTCCGAATCCTGGCCCGAAAGGCGAATCGGATTGCCGTCCATCAACACCGAACCGAAAGCCAAGGCCTCGGCGGTGGACCAGTCGATGCCCTCGCCGGACTCGATCATCTTGCGCCGCGCTTCGAGGAAGCGTGCAATCGTCTTGTGAGCCTCGAAACCGGACGGCGTCTCAGTCAGCTTCCGGCCGATTTCCTTCAGCGTTTTCAGCGGCATCGCCGTCTTGCCGCGGCGCTGCTCGTCCTGGTTGTCGGCGCTGCGCAGGCCGGACCATGCGCCGTCGAGCCAGTCGGCCTTGTTCGGCTTGTAGTGCTGGCCGGCCTCGAATTCGGCTTCAAGCCTGGCGCGCCAGTCGGCCTTCATCCTGTCGAATTCGGCGGCGCTGATATGACCTTCCGCAACCAGCTTCTCGCCGTAGATCTGGACCGTTGTCTTGTGGCCGCGGATCGTGCGGTACATGACCGGTTGCGTGAACGACGGTTCGTCGCCCTCGTTGTGGCCGAAGCGGCGGTAGCAGAACATGTCGACCACGACTGGCTTGTGGAACTTCATGCGGAACTCGATCGCGATCTTGGTCGCGTAGACCACCGCTTCCGGGTCGTCGCCATTGACGTGGAAGATCGGCGCCTCGATCATCTTGGCGACATCCGACGGATAGGGCGACGAGCGCGAGAAGCGCGGATTGGTGGTGAAGCCGATCTGGTTGTTGATGATGAAGTGGAGCGTGCCGGCGACGCGGTGCCCGCGTAGGCCCGACAGGCCGAGGATCTCGGCGATGACGCCCTGTCCGGCGAAGGCCGCATCGCCATGCAGCAGCAAAGGCAGCACCTTGGCGCGCTCCTCGAGCGGCACCGACTCCTCTCGTGTGCGGCCGAAGAGATGATCCTGCTTGGCGCGCGCTTTGCCCATCACGACGGGGTCGACGATTTCGAGATGCGACGGGTTGGCCGTCAGCGACAAATGCACCTTGTTGCCGTCGAACTCGCGGTCCGAGGACGCGCCGAGATGATACTTCACGTCGCCCGAGCCCTCGACATCGTCGGGCGCGTAGGAGCCGCCCTTGAATTCGTGGAAGATCGCTCGGTGCGGCTTGGCCATCACCTGGGACAGCACGTTGAGCCGGCCGCGATGGGCCATGCCGAGCACGATCTCCTTCAAGCCGAGCGACCCGCCGCGCTTGACGATCTGCTCCAGCGCCGGGATCAGCGACTCGGAGCCGTCGAGGCCGAAGCGCTTGGTGCCCTTGTATTTGACATCGATGAACTGCTCGAAGCCTTCCGCCTCGATCAGCTTCTGCAGGATCGCCTTCTTGCCTTCCGGCGTGAACGCGATCCCCTTGTCGGGCCCTTCGATGCGCGACTGGACCCAGGCTTTCTCCTCCGGATCCGACATGTGCATGAACTCGACGCCGAGCGTCGAGCAATAGGTCCGCTCCAGGATTTCGAGCATCTGCGGGATGGTCGCGTATTCGAGGCCAAGGACATTGTCGATGAAGATGCGCCGCCCGTGATCCGCCTCGGTGAACCCATAGGTTCTGGGCGAAAGCTCGTTGTAGTCCTCGATCGGCTTGGCGATTCCCAGCGGGTCGAGATTGGCGTGAAGATGGCCGCGCATGCGGTAGGCGCGGATCATCATGATCGCGCGGACGGAATCGCGCGTTGCCTGCAGCACGTCGGTATCCGACATGGCCGCGCCGACCGAAGCCGCGTTGTCGCGCACCTTACGGTCGATGATTTTTTCGACTACGCCCCAATTGCCATCGAGCGCCGAGACGAGTTCGCCGTTGGTGACGATCGGCCAGTTCTTCGACTGCCACGACGCGCCGGCGGCATTCTTGCGAACATCGCCCGCATCGTCCTTCAAGCCACGAAAATAGTCGCGCCATTCGTCCGCGACGGAGGTTTGGTCGTCCTGATATCGCGCGTAGAGGTCCTCAATATAGTCAGCATTGCCGCCATAGAGGAACGAAGTGCTCGCGAAGGCGTCGTTCGCCTGGTCTTGTCGTGCCATTGTCTTTGTCAGAGCGCCGCGCTCCGTCTCCTGTTGTAGAGCGAGTAGAGAGTAGCGAATAGCGAGTAGGCTCAACGTCGCGCCATGCGCCGCTCTTTGTCCCTATTCGCTACTCCCGATTCGCCACTCGCTCATTTCTTGATCGCTTCCACCAGCGTCTTGCCGAGCCGCGCCGGCGAGGGGGAGACCTTGATGCCAGCGGCTTCCATCGCCGCGATCTTGTCTTCCGCGCCGCCCTTGCCGCCCGAAATCACCGCGCCGGCGTGGCCCATGGTCCGGCCCGCCGGGGCCGTGCGCCCGGCGATGAACCCGGCCATGGGTTTGCGCCGCCCGCGCGCCGCCTCGTCGATGATGAACTGCGCCGCGTCCTCCTCTGCCGAACCGCCGATCTCGCCGATCATGATGATCGATTCCGTCTCGTCGTCGGCGAGGAACATTTCGAGCATGTCGATGAACTCCGTGCCTTTGACCGGGTCGCCGCCGATGCCGACCGCCGTCGACTGGCCGAGACCCTCGTTGGTGGTCTGGAACACCGCCTCGTAGGTAAGGGTTCCCGAACGCGAAACAACGCCGACCGACCCCTTGCGGAAGATGCTGGCCGGCATGATGCCGATCTTGCATTCGTCCGGCGTCACCACGCCCGGACAGTTCGGCCCGATCAGCCGCGAGGCCGAGCGGTCGAGCCGCGCCTTGACCCTGATCATGTCCATCACAGGGATGCCCTCGGTGATGCAGACGATCAGCGGGATTTCCGCCTCGATCGCCTCGATGATCGCATCGGCGGCGCCGGCGGGCGGCACGTAGATCACCGACGCGTTCGCGCCGGTCCGTTGTTTTCCTTCCGCTACGGTGGCGTAGATCGGCAGTATGACGCCGGCCGCTCCCGCCCAGTTCTCGCCGCCCTTCTTGGGGTGGATGCCGCCGACCATCTGCGTGCCGTGATAGGCCAGCGCCTGCTCGGTGTGGAATGTCCCGGTCTTGCCGGTCAGGCCCTGGACGAGGACCTTGGTGTGTCTGTCGACGAGAATGGACATTCGGTTCGGCGTCCCTGAGATCAGCGTTCTAGAAACGGATTGATGGCTCTGACGGAGCCATACATCTGATTGTGGTTGAGGTCTTCCGTATAGAAGATCGGCGCGCCGAGACGCTCAGCGCCGGCAAGCAGCGCGGCGTCGAAGTAGTTGATCCGATAGCGCCGGGCGAAGTCGAGGCCAGCCCGGACGTATACCTCGTCAACCGGAACAGACGGACAAGTGCCGAGAAAGGTGAGCCAGTGATCAAGCGCGCTGTCGGGGAGCAACGCTTTGCGCCGGCAGACCGATGTAAACTCGGCCATAACTTGACCTGAGGTTGCGAAAAGCGCGTCAAGCACAAGGCGTTCTGCGACAGGCGAGCGCCGAGGATCACGCTTCGCCCTCGTTGAAGCCGCGTAGATCAGGACGTTCGAGTCGAGAAAGCATTCGATTCTCTCGCTCGTCATAGGCATCCATCCGGTTCCAGACATAAGGCTCGCCATCGCGCTCGGGCGCGGCCTTGGCCGCCTCAATCAACTTGCGCATCCCTGCACGCGCCCAGGCAATGCGGTCGGCCTGCTCGACTTCATGGGCGAGCAACGAACGCACCATCGCATTGAGCGTTGTCTTGCGCTTTTCAGCCAAGCCTCGAGCCTGATCCAACAGTGTTTCGTCAATTGCCAAAGTCACATTCTTCATGATCGCCTCCACATAATCACACAGCATATATATGTGTAATTATGTGTCCCAAATCAAGCCGTCACCGCTGCCACGATCTTCTGCGCCGCATCATCCAGATCGTCCGCTGACACCACGTTCAACCCGCTCTCGTTGATGATCTTTTTCCCCAACTCGGCGTTGGTGCCTTCAAGCCGCACGACCAGAGGCACCTGCAGCCCGACTTCCTTGACCGCCGCGATGACGCCCTCGGCGATCACATCGCATTTCATGATGCCGCCGAAGATGTTGATCAGGATGCCCTTGACGGCCGGGTCTTTGGTAATGATCTTGAACGCCGCCGTGACCTTTTCCCTGTCCGCGCCGCCGCCGACATCGAGGAAGTTCGCCGGTTCCGCGCCGTAGAGCTTGATAATGTCCATGGTCGCCATGGCGAGCCCGGCGCCGTTGACCATGCAGCCGATGTTGCCGTCGAGCGCGACATAGGCGAGGTCGTATTTCGACGCCTCGATCTCCTTCTCGTCCTCCTCGGTCGTGTCGCGTAACTCAAGAATATCTGGGTGGCGGAACAGCGCGTTGTTGTCGAAAGAGACTTTCGCGTCGAGCAGGCGCAGATGCCCGTCCTTCAGTACAATCAGCGGATTGATCTCGAGCAGGCTCATATCCTTCTCGGTGAACGCCTTGTAAAGCGTCGGGAAGATCGTCCCGGCGTCCATGGCCGCGTCGCCGTCGAGCAACAGCGCCTCGTTCAGCCGGTCGATGTCGATCGACGTCACGCCGGCCTCGGGGTCGATCGCGACCGCGATGATCTTCTCCGGCGTGTCGTGCGCGACCGCCTCGATGTCCATGCCGCCCTCGGTCGAGACGACGAAGGCGACGCGCCCGACCGAGCGGTCGACGAGGATCGACAAATAGAGTTCGCGCGCGATGTCCGCGCCGTCTTCGATGTAGAGCCGGTTCACCTGCTTTCCGGCCAGGCCGGTCTGCTTGGTGACCAGCGTGTTGCCGAGCATCTCCCTGGCGTTGGCGACCACGTCCTCGACCGACTTGGCCAGCCGCACGCCGCCTTTAGCCTCGACGCCGAGTTCCTTGAACTTTCCCTTGCCGCGCCCGCCGGCATGGATCTGGCTTTTCACGACGTAAAGCGGACCGGGCAGCGACCTCGCCGCTGCCTCCGCCTCTTCGGTCTTCATGATTGCCACGCCGCCCGCGACGGGCAGGCCGTAGGATTTCAGGAGCGCCTTGCCCTGGTATTCATGGATGTTCATGCCGAAATCCTCATTTGCCGAGCGCCGGCGCGATGGCGACGCAGGCATCGCACAGGCCCTTCACCGCGCCGACCGACTTCTCGAACATCGCCTTCTCGGCCTCGTCGAAGTCGATCTCGACGACGCGCTCGACGCCGCCCGCGCCGATCACCACCGGGACCCCGACATACATGCCGCTGATGCCGTACTGCCCCGTCAGATGCGCCGCACAGGGCAGAACGCGCTTCTTGTCCTTCAAATAGCTTTCGGCCATCGCGATCGCCGACGATGCCGGCGCGTAGAACGCCGAGCCGGTCTTGAGCAGGCCGACGATCTCGCCGCCGCCCTTGCGGGTGCGGTCGACGATCGCGTCGAGTCTGTCTTGCGTCGTCCAGCCCATCTTCACGAGGTCGGGCAGCGGAATGCCCGCGACCGTCGAATAGCGCGTCAGCGGCACCATGTCGTCGCCATGACCGCCGAGCGTCATCGCGCTAACATCCTCGACCGAAACCTTGAACTCGTCCGCCAGGAAATAGCGGAACCGCGCCGAGTCGAGCACGCCGGCCATGCCGACGACGTGGGTCGAAGGAAGGCCCGAGAATTTCTGCAATGCCCAAACCATCGCGTCGAGCGGGTTGGTGATGCAGATCACGAAGGCGTTCGGCGCGTGTTCGGCGATGCCCGCGCCGACCTGCTCCATGACTTTCAGATTGATGCCGATCAGGTCGTCGCGGCTCATGCCGGGCTTGCGCGGCACGCCGGCCGTCACGATGCAGACATCGGCGCCGGCGATGCCGGCATAGCCGTTGACGCCCTCGTAGCGCGCGTCGAAGCCCTCCACCGGCGCGGATTGCCCGATGTCGAGACCCTTGCCCTGCGGAACGCCTTCCGCGATGTCGAAGAGGACGACGTCGCCGAGTTCCTTGAGGCCGATCAGGTGGGCCAGCGTGCCCCCGATCATGCCTGATCCGATGAGGGCGATCTTGCTGCGTGCCATGTGACGAGACAACCTTGCTCTTTGCGTCGCGCGATTTCGGGCGTGGCATAAGCCTGCGGCCGATATTTTTCAAACGATTATTTCCAGCTCAACGTGTTCAATCGGTTAGATAAAGTGGGTTTTACGTAAACGTCAAAATGAAGGTCGGAAAGGAGGAGTTTCCGGGCGAAACGCGCGTTACAGCATGCGCGCGTTTTGCGACGGGGCCGTGACCGCCTGGCCGTCAAACCCGCCGTTCCACCATCATCTTCTTGATCTCGGCGATCGCCTTGGCCGGGTTCAGGCCCTTCGGGCAGGTCTGGGCGCAGTTCATGATGGTATGGCAGCGATAGAGCCGGAACGGGTCCTCGAGGTTGTCGAGGCGCTCGCCCTTGGCCTCGTCGCGCGAGTCGATCAGCCAGCGGTAAGCCTGCAGCAGCACGGCTGGTCCCAAATATCGCTCGCCGTTCCACCAATAGCTCGGGCACGACGCCTGGCAGCAGAAACACAGGATGCATTCGTACAGCCCGTCGAGCTTCTGGCGGTCGTCATGGCTCTGCAGCCATTCCTTGGCCGGTTCCGGCGAGACGGTCTTCAAATAGGGCTCGATCGAGGTCAGCTGCGCATAGGGTACGCTGAGGTCGGGCACGAGGTCCTTGACGACCGGCATATGCGGCAGCGGATAGACCTTGATCGCGCCGGAAATGTCGTCCATGCCCTTGGTGCAGGCCAGCGTATTGCCGCCGTCGATGTTCATCGCGCAGGAGCCGCAGATGCCCTCGCGGCAGGAGCGGCGCAGCGTCAGCGTCGGGTCGACCTTGTTCTTGATCCAGAGCAGCGCATCGAGCACCATCGGCCCGCAATCGTCCAGGTCGACGAAATAAGTATCGACGCTCGGATTCTCGCCGTCGTCCGGAGACCAGCGATAGACCTTGTACTCCCGCAGATTTGCTGCGCCGTCGGGTTTGGGCCAGGTCTTGCCGGGACGGATCTGCGAGTTTTTCGGGAGGGTGAGTTCGACCATGGAGGCCTTTCTTCAACTTGCCGCGACAAGCGGGCGAACAAAATTGGAAAATCGTGTCGCATCGACTTTGCGGAGCAAACGGAGGTCGGCTGTGACCAAAATTGCCTGTTCCCGCGCGGCAAGAGCCACGTAGAGGCAATCGTAGATTGGATGAACAAGCCCGGTCGCAATTTTAAGCGCCTCGGCGACGAGTTCGCTGTCGTCGACAAAGAGCGTGATTGCGTCTTCGACAATTTGTGGTCCCGTCGGCGCCTGTGCCGCTGCCAATTCGCCGCGTCCGATCTTTTTCCAAAAAGTATTTGCGATCTCGATCGGCAAAAGCTTTGGGGCGAGCCGCTCGGAAGCTAAGCGAAGCAGATCCAACGCAGCTTCCTGGCCGTTTTCAGGAATGACGAGCTTTACCGCGACCGAGGAATCAACGATCATTTTCACCGGTCGCGATCTTCCCGGATAAGATCGGCGGACTCGGTCTGCGTCACACCCTTGGGTGTCATAGCGCTAACGGCCCGAGCCCGCGCAATGAGAGTTTCAGGATCACGCCCCCGCCCAAGACTTTCAAGGATCAGGTCGGCTTCTTCTTCTTCAGGAGATTTCCCTTCATTTGCCGCCCTGTGCTTAAGGATGCCAAGCGTGAAATCGTCCAATGTAGAAATTGTAATCGTTTCCATCCTCGTCTCCACATGTCACCAGCGTCTGTCATCGCGGTCTCGATCTCCGCGAATGAGGCTCGTGCTGTCTGTCTGCGTCACCCCTTAAATGTCATGGCGCTGATTTCGCGCTCGCGCCGCACTATGCCCCAGGCCGCGCGCATGCTCCTGAACCGCCTTCTCCAGCAAACCGAGAACCTCCGCCTCGATCGGGTGACGATGAACGCTCGCCATCTCGGTCAACGCTTCAAGCAACCTGACATCGTCGAGCTTGATCGTTAGTTCGCCCACTTCAATCTCCTGATGCTCCCGCGAGCCCTCACATTTGGCCCGCTTGCTCGATCGCCGGCCCAAGGTCGTTGTTTTCCTCGATGCGCAGCATCCGCATATCGCGCACAGAGGGGCGAAACCACGGAAACCGGCGCGTCAAATCCTGAGTGGCGAGCACGCAGGTAATGGCATTCACTGTATCGTCGCCGAAATAGACGCTGCCCTGCTGCCAGGAGAATCCGTTGGAGCGCAGTGCACTGCGAATATCGGCATAGGCGTTGCGCCGCGAAGTCCCGCCGTAGCTCTGCTCCAGCGTTTGCGTGTCGAGATCGAAGGTGATCGCATACATCCGGCCGCTCCGGGCGCTGTTGTGACCCATCATGTTCATGGCGACCGCATGATTTCCAAGAGGCTCATTCCGCGGCTGCTCCGGCCACAATCCCGCGCCGCATGGGGCATATATGGGTGGCACAGAAAAGTCCAAGTGCGGCGGGTTGGCATGACGCTGTTGATCATCGACATCGAGGCGTTTTGGCTTGGCGCGCACAGATACCCGATCGAGGTCCAGATCGTCGATCTCGACAGCTATGTCTCGTTCGACGCGCTGATCGCGCCTGACGCGGACTGGCTAGACGGCGATTGGGATGATCTCGCCGAGGAGGCCCACGGCATCAGTCGCGCAGATTTTTGCCATAATTCGCGACCAGCGATGAAGCTTGTAGTCCGCAGTTTCGCCGCGCCGTCCGGCTTCGGCCAAGTCTTTCCCGCCTTAACATGCGAATTCTTGGGGAGGTCAAATTCGACCAGATCCTGGCCATCTATTTCTCGGCATGCACATAGCGAGAATTCACAAAACCGGCGCAACTGCCGGCAATACGGACTTCCACCGCGTGCCCTGCAACTGCTTTCCGTATTGCGGTCGCACCCGGCTTTGCCAAGCATCGTATCTTACCCTTGTTTTTCGAATAGAAGTCTCTTCTTGATGACTGGGCGGTGGTAGCGTCTTTTCAGACAGGTGTAATCCACAACTTTGGATAGCTTGAACTGAGTGCTGTAGATGTAGATATTATCCGCAGCAGAGGCGCCGGACACAATCCGATCGGAAATATTGCAGAGACAAGAGATCGCATCATAACTAATACACCCGCGCCTTCGGCGCGATCTTCGCCAAACTTATTCCCCCATCGGCTTCCGCCGTCAGCGGGTTGGTATGCACCGGGCGGTAGCTCAGCGTCACCTGGCCGCCGGGCGAGAGATGCGACAGCGTATGTTTGCGCCAGTTGACGTCGTCGCGGCTTGAATAATCCTCGCGGGCGTGCGCGCCGCGGCTCTCCTTGCGCGCCTCGGCGGCGTAGACGGTCACGATCGAGTTCGCCATCAGGTTTTCGAGTTCCAGCGTCTCGACCAGATCCGAATTCCAGATCATCGAGCGGTCGGTCACCTTGATGTCGGACAATTCGCCCCAGATTTCCGAAATGCGCCTGCAGCCGTTTTCGAGCGAGTCCTGCGTGCGGAAGACCGCCGCGTCGTCCTGCATCGCCCGTTGCAGCTTGTCGCGCAGCATCGCGGTCGGCTTGGCGCCGTCGGCGTGGCGAATGCGGTCGAAGCGCTCCATGATCTTCTCGACCGACGCCTGGTTGATGGAGGGGATCGCCGCTTCGCGGTCGACGACCTGGCCGGCGCGAATGGCGGCGGCGCGGCCGAACACCACGAGGTCGATCAGCGAGTTGGAGCCGAGCCGGTTGGCGCCGTGGACGGAGGCGCAGCCGGCCTCGCCGACCGCCATCAGGCCGGGCGCGACCCGGTCCGGATCGCGGGCGGTCGGATCCAGCACTTCGCCCCAGTAATTCGTCGGGATGCCGCCCATGTTGTAATGCACGGTCGGCAGCACCGGAATCGGCTCGCGCGTCACATCGACGCCGGCGAAGATCTTCGCCGATTCCGAAATGCCGGGCAGGCGCTCGTGCAGCACGGCCGGGTCGAGATGGTCGAGATGCAGGAAAATATGGTCCTTGTTCTTGCCGACGCCGCGCCCTTCGCGGATTTCCAGCGTCATGCAGCGCGAGACCACGTCGCGCGAGGCCAGGTCCTTGGCCGAGGGCGCATAGCGCTCCATGAAGCGCTCGCCCTCGGAATTGACGAGGTAGCCGCCCTCGCCGCGCGCGCCCTCGGTGATCAGGCAGCCCGCGCCGTAGATGCCGGTCGGATGGAACTGCACGAATTCCATGTCCTGCAAGGGTAATCCCGCCCGCGCGACCATGCCGCCGCCGTCGCCGGTGCAGGTATGCGCCGAGGTTGCGGAGAAATAGGCGCGACCGTAGCCGCCGGTGGCGAGCACCACCATCTTGGCCGAAAAGCGGTGGATGGTCCCGTCGTCGAGGTTCCAGGCGACGACGCCGGTGCAGCGGCCGTCCGGCTGCATGATCAGGTCGAGCGCGAAATATTCGACGAAGAACTGCGCCGAATGCTTCAGCGACTGGCCATACAGCGTGTGCAGGATGGCGTGGCCGGTGCGGTCGGCCGCGGCGCAGGTGCGCTGCACGGGCGGGCCGTCGCCGTAGTTCATCATGTGGCCGCCGAAGGGACGCTGATAGATTTTGCCCTCCTCGGTGCGGGAGAAGGGCACCCCGTAGTGCTCGAGTTCATAGACCGCCGCCGGGGCTTCGCGCACCATGTATTCCATGGCGTCCATGTCGCCGAGCCAGTCCGAACCCTTGACGGTGTCGTACATGTGCCACTGCCAGGAATCCGGCCCCATGTTCTGGAGCGAGGCGGCAATGCCGCCCTGCGCGGCGACGGTGTGCGAACGGGTCGGGAAGACCTTGGTGATGCAGGCGGTCCTCAGCCCCTGCTCGGCCATGCCGAGGGTGGCGCGCAGTCCCGCGCCGCCCGCGCCCACGACGATCACGTCGAACTGATGGTCGACGTAGGTATACGGCTCGGCGCCAGCCGCCGAGGATTGCGTGGCCAAGGGTCAGCCCCCGAATGCGAGTTTGAGCAGGGCGATGCCGGCGGCCGCCGCCAGCACAACCGCAAAGAAGGCGTTGAGCGCCAGCAGCGCGATCCTCAGCAATTCGCCGTGGATGTAGTCCTCGATGATGACCTGCATGCCGAGGCGCATATGATAGAGCGCCGACCCGACGAACAACAGCAGCACAAGCCCCACCACGGGGTTGGACAGCGCGGCGCGCGCTTCGCCATATCGCGAGCCGTTCAAGGCAATCAGGAAGCCGACGAAGAACAGCGTCAGCGGGATGTTGGCGATCGCCGTCAGCCTCTGCCGCCAGAAGTGCCGCGTACCCTCGCGGGCAGAGCCGAGGCCTCGGATGCGGCCGAGCGGCGTGCGCATGTCGGCCATTTCCTCAGCCTCTCGCCAGTAGGCCGGCAGTCCAGATCACGATGGTCAGCAATCCGGATGCGCCGAGATTGATCCAGGCCATCCTCGTCGCCGTATGCTTCTCGAGCCCGACGCCGGTGTCCCATATCAGGTGGCGAATGCCGCCCAGCATGTGGTGCATAAGCGCCCAGGTGTAGCCGAGCAGAACGAGCCGCCCGATCCATGACCCGAACACCGCGTTGGCGATGTCGAACTGCCGCTGCGAGGTCGATGCGGCGACGATCCACCAGACGACGAGGATCGTGCCGAAATACAGAGCGCCGCCGGTCACCCGATGCAGGATGGACATCAGCATCGTCGCAGGCCATTTGTAGACAGTCAGGTGCGGCGAAAGCGGGCGTGCGCGGGCGGCTGGTGACTGGCTCATGGCTCCCCTGTCCCGTCCCTGGCGCTGTTCGACGCTTCGAAGCCATCGCGGCGAGACGACAATGGCTATGTAGTGCGCTTGCCGCATTGCGTCAAAGCTGAAAAAGCCTTGTTTCGAGCGGCTTTGGTCACGGAAAACGAGTTATTGACGTCGGCATCGGCGGGGGTGTTTCGGCCGGCTCCGCGGCAATTCTGCAACATTGCGCGCAAGAAACCGTATATTAACCATGCGTGGTTGAAATTCGGTTCAAATGCCGTTTCAGCAGAGCGGTTCGGTTGGACATGCGGTTCGATCCGCGGGAGGTTTGAAATGGGCAACTCGAAGACGGGCGTCCTCGTCGCGGCGATTCTCGCGCTCGCGGCCGGCGGCTGCCAGAGTTCGCGAATGTCCTCGGTCGACACCACGCCGGAACCGCTGCCCGCCGCGCCAGCCGGCGCCGTCACGGCGGGGACGCTGCCGCCGCCGGCCTCCGCCGCGCCGCCGGCCACTGATTTTCCCTCCGCGCCCGGCACCCAGGTCGCCGCCCTTCCGGCCGCCCCCCCGCCCAACGCGCCGGATCTTACCCCCTCGACCGTCGGCGGCGTCTGGACGGTCAACGTGTCCGGCCAGAGCTGCAAGATCGCCACCTCGCAGACCAAGTTCGGCTCGGGTTTCCGGGCCGGGCCGCTGCGCTGTCCGGCGCCGGTCGACGGCGTCAAGTCGTGGAACGTCGCCGGCAAGCAGCTTTCCCTCTACGACGCCAATGGCGGCGTGATGGCGCGGCTCTATGCCTCGGGGCCGGAGAAATTCGACGGCCAGACGGAAAGCGGCATTCCAATCTCGTTCACGCGCTAAAGACCGGACCTCGCAGGCCCGGCCGGCATGCGCCTTAGGGACGGAACGCTGACGCCATTGACCGTGGCGCAGCGCTACGATCGTCTCGTCGAGACCGGCGCGATCGCGCGCGATCCGGCGCAGGCGCGCGTGGTCAAGGCGCTCGACCGCCTGCTCGAAATCCTGGCCGCCAAGAGGATCGCGCACAAGTCGAGCGCGCTCGGCTGGCTGTTCGGAAAGAAGGCCGAGGTCGACGCCTTCAAGGGCCTGTACATCCATGGCGGCGTCGGCCGCGGCAAGACGATGCTGATGGACATGTTCCATGCGCTCGCGCCGATCACGCGCAAGCGCCGGGTTCACTTCAACGACTTCATGGCCGAGATTCAGGATCGCATCCAGAAGCAGCGCCAGGCGCGCGGCGAGGACGCCGCGCGGCAGGACGATCCCATCCCGCCCGTCGCCGAGGCGATCGCGGCAGACGCGCAGTTGCTCTGCTTCGACGAATTCGCCGTCACCGACATCGCCGACGCGATGATCCTGTCACGGCTGTTCTCGGCCCTGTTCGCCAATGGCGTCGTTCTGGTCGCAACCTCGAACGTCGCGCCCGACGATCTCTACCGAGACGGGCTCAACCGCGGGCTTTTCCTGCCGTTCCTGGAGATTTTGAAGCGCCACGCCGACATCGTCGCGATCGAGTCCCGGATCGACCATCGACTGGAAAAACTCGAACGCCTTCCGGTCTATGTCACGCCGCTCGGGCCGGATGCCGACAGGCTGATGAACGAGGCCTGGGAGACGGCGACGCAAGGGAAGCCCGCCGCGCCCGATCATATCGCATTGAAGGGCCGCGTCATCGCGGTGCCCGCCGCATGCGGCTCGGCGGCGCGGTTTACCTTCGCCGACCTCTGCGACAGGCCGCTGGGCGGCCGCGACTATCTGGCGATCGCGGATCGCTTCGCCACCATCTTCATCGACGGTATCCCGATCCTGCACGAGAGCAGGCGCAACGAGGTCAAGCGTCTCATCCTGTTGATCGACACGCTCTACGATCGCGGCGCCCGTCTTTTTGTCAGCGCGGCCGCGCCGCCGGCCGAACTTTACGGCGGTAGAAAAGGTGCGGAAGCGTTCGAGTTCGACCGCACCGCCTCCCGGCTGATCGAGATGCAGGGAACGCAGTGGCTCAAAGCCTGGCGGGAACGCCATGCCGAGCCGGGAACGGCTGCACCTTGAAACAGTGAAACCGCCGCGATCGCGCGACGGTTTTCGCCATTCGCTTGCCAGCGGTCAGGCCAACCGGGCGTCGAGCGAGACCTCGATGGAGCCGAGCGCCTGCGACACCGGGCATTCGGCCTTGGCCTTCTCGGCCAGCTCCGTGAACTTCGCCGCGTCGATGCCTGGCACCGTGCCGACCAGCGTGATCGCGCTGCCGGTGATGCCGGTCCCGGGGACAAGGGTCACGACCGCCTTGGCGTCGAGCTTTTCGGCGGGCGTGCCGTTTTCGGCGAGAAAATGCGAGAGTTGCATGGCGTAGCATCCGGCGTGCGCGGCGGCGATGAGTTCCTCCGGGTTGGTGCCCGATTTGCCGCTCTCGTCCTCGAAGCGGCCCTTGAACGAATACGGCAGCGCCTTCAGCGCGCCGCTCTGGGTCTCGATCGAGCCGGTCCCGTCCTTGAGCGCGCCTTTCCAGATGGCGGTTGCGTGACGATCCATGATGGTCTCCTTGTTGCGATGGCAGCCGGACAGGCGGCCCGGCCGGAACTATAGCGCGAGGCGGCGCACTTGCCACATCGGCATATCGCTCAGCATGGAACGATCAGGGGGACGCCGCACACGTCGACCCATTCGGCGTTCGTCAGTCCGGCGAGCCGTTCCGGCCCAATCCTGATCGCGGCGTTGGTCGAGCCGGCCGCCGGCACCACCGTCTCGAAGGCGCGCAGCGAGACATCGCAATAGACGGGCAGAGGCGCGGGCAGGCCGAAAGGGCAGACGCCGCCGACAGGGTGGCTGGTCGCCGCGAGCACCTCCTCGGCGTCGAGCATGCGCGGCTTTGCCGCGAACCGGTCGCGGAATTTGCGGTTGTCGAGCCGCGAGACGCCGCTCGCGACGAGAAGGATCGTGCGATCGCCCGCTCGTAGACAGATGGTCTTGGCGATCTGCGCCGGCTCGACGCCGTGCGCCAGCGCGGCAAGCGCCACGGTGGCCGAACTCTCCGCAGTCTCGATGACGCGGATGTCGGGCGCGTTGGCGGCAAGGAAGGCGCGGACGGATTCGAGGCTCATGCCACACCCAATAGAATGCGCCGGTTCGCCCCGCAATCGGCGGTGCGCTCTCAGATCGCCTCGCCGCGCAGCAGCCTCGGCGCGCTTCCCGAAAAACCGGCGGCCTGCCTGATAAAATAGTCCTTCACGCGCGGCATGCGGTCGACGAGGCCGAGTCCGATGTCGCGCAGCGTCCGAAGCGGGCCGAAATCGTTGGAAAACAGCCGGTTCAGCACGTCCGTGGTGATGCCCATCCGCACCGTGTCGAACCGCCTCCAGCGCTCGTAGCGCCGCAGGACGTCCAGCGCGCCGAAATCCTGGCCGAGCCTATCGGCCTCGACGATGGTTTCGGCGAGCGCCGCTGCATCCTTGAAGCCCAGGTTGAGGCCTTGGCCGGCGATCGGATGGATGCCATGCGCGGCGTCGCCGCAGAGCGCGAAGCGCGGCCGCACGAAATCGCGCGCCAGCGTCAGGCCAAGCGACCAGGCGCGGGGCGTCCCTTCGACCTTCAGCGTCCCCAGCTTCAGGCCGAAGCGCTGTTCGAGTTCCGTCTCGAATACCAGCGCGTCCTCCGCCACCAAGCGGTCGGCATCGGCCTTCCGTTCCGTCCAGACGATCGACGAGCGGTTGCCGGTCAGGGGCAGGATCGCGAACGGCCCGGCCGGCAGGAAATGCTCCTCGGCGCGGCCATGATGCGGGCGCTCATGGGCGACCGTGCAGACGATGCCCGACTGTCCGTAATCCCATGTCACGGTCTTGATGCCCGCCATGTCGCGCAGCCTTGACTTGACGCCGTCGGCGGCCACCAGCAACCGCGTCGAGATCGCGCCGCCATCGGCCAGCCGGACGCGCGTCGCGCCGGGCAGCGGCTCGAATGACACGACCGACATGCCCTCGACGATCGTGACGCCGAGTTCGGCCGCGCGCTTGCGCAGGCCGCCGTTGAGCACGACGTTGGACACCATATGCGCGAAGGGCTCGCCGCTTTCGGCGTCGTCGCCGCCGAAGGTGAGGAACACCGGCCGCATGGGATCGGCGGTGCGCGAGTCGGTCACGATCATCTCGTTGATCGGCTGCGCCCGGCTCGCCATGCCTTCCCAACATCCGAGGGCCGACAGCATGCGCGAGGCGGCCGCGGCGATCGCGGAGGCGCGGCCATCGCGCTCCCAGGCGCCGGCCGGCGCAGCATCGACGATAGCGACTGCGAGACCCGGCCGCGTAGCCTTGATGGCGACCGCCGCCGCCAGGCCGACATAGCCGGCGCCGGCGATCAGAATGTCGACCTTCACGCTCCCGTCGTCCATTCGCGCGCTGTCGTCCGTCATGTCGCCTCCTCTGCCGCGGCCTTTGCTTGACTTGGACGCCGGCATCCTGTTGCACCGGACATTGTCAATCGAGGTGGAAAGTCAACTCATGTCGGCGGCGATGCGGGAACTCCTCGGCATTCTCGACCTCGAGAAGCTCGAACACAACCTCTATCGTGGCCGCAGCCCCGAGGAGAGCTGGCAGCGCGTCTTCGGCGGCCAGACCATAGCCCAGGCGCTGGTCGCGGCGCAGCGCACCGTGCCCGACGACCGCCACGTCCACTCGCTGCACGGCTACTTCATGCGCGCCGGGGATTCGTCGGTGCCGATCGTCTATCAGGTCGACCGCATCCGCGACGGCGGCAGCTTCACCACGCGCCGGGTGCTGGCGATCCAGCACGGCGAGGCGATCTTCTCGCTCGAAGCCTCGTTCCAGGTCGACGAGCCGGGCCTCGAACACCAGATGCCGATGCCGCTCGACGTGCCCGCGCCGGAGACGCTGCGGTCGCAGTCCGAAATCCTCGAGGCCTTCGGCGACGCGGTGCCGGAGGGGATCAGACTTTATTGGAAGCGCGAGCGTCCGATCGAGATGCGGCCGGTCATCCTGCAGCACTACACCAGCCGCGAAAAGCTCGCGCCGGTCCAGCACATCTGGATCCGCACCACAGGGCCCGTGCCTGCGGACCGCGCCGTTCGGGCCGCGGTTCTCGCCTATATTTCCGATATGACGCTGCTCGACACATCGACCTTCGCGCATGGGCGGGCCGTCTTCGACCGCGACATCCAGGCAGCCAGCCTCGATCACGCCATGTGGTTCCATCACGAATCCGCGCTCGACGGCTGGTTGCTCTACACCCAGGACAGTCCCTCGACGCAAGGCGCGCGCGGCTTCACCCGCGGCGCCCTTTACACGGCCGACGGCGTGCTGATCGCGTCGGTGGCGCAGGAAGGCCTGATCCGGCTGAGGCGTCCGCGCGAATAATAGGCAATTCGGAAAAAACGCCTACTATTTGAGCAGTTGCTGGTTGGGACAACGCCAATCGGCATAGGTGTGCCGTGCGGTTTGCAAATATTCCCAATGTCTTAACGGCCGACCGATGCAATTGGCACGGAGCTTGATACGACAAGCTCACTCATCGTCCGCTCCTGGCGGGCGGCGAAGCGTCAACGCGGGTTCCCCGCATAAGCAAGAGGGCGATGCCTGATGAAAATCGTGATGGCTGTGATCAAGCCGTTCAAGCTCGACGAGGTGCGCGAGGCGCTGACCGGCATCGGCGTCCAGGGCCTGACGGTGACGGAAGTCAAGGGCTACGGACGCCAGAAGGGCCATACGGAAATCTACCGCGGCGCCGAATACGCCGTGAGCTTCCTGCCCAAGATCAAGATCGAAGTCGCCGTCGGCGCGGACATGGTCGACAAGACCGTCGAGGCGATCACGGTCGCCGCCAAGACCGGCCAGATCGGCGACGGAAAGGTCTTCGTCTATTCGATCGACCAGGCGGTGCGCATCCGCACCGGCGAAACCGACACCGACGCCCTCTAGGCCGCTGCCAGCATCATGGAGACTTCAATGACATTTCCGAACAGACTTGCGCCGGTGGCGCGAACCGCCCTTCTGGGCGCAGTGGCGCTGGGCGCGCTCGGCACGCTCGCCGCCTTCGCGCAGGATGCCGCTCCGGCGGCAGCCGACGCGGCGGCGGCTCCGGCCGCGATGACCGTCGACAAGGGCGACACGACCTGGATGATGATCTCGACCGTCCTCGTCCTCCTGATGACGGTGCCCGGGCTCGCGCTGTTCTACGGCGGACTGGTGCGCGCCAAGAACATGCTGTCGGTTCTGATGCAGGTGTTCACGATCACCTCGGTCGTGATGATCGTCTGGGTGTTCTACGGCTACAGCATGGCCTTCACCGCCGGCAACCCGTTCTTCGGCGGCTTCTCCAAGATGTTTCTCGCCGGCGTCGACGTGACGACCGTTTCGGAAACCTTCACCAAGGGCGTCGCCATTCCCGAACTCGTCTTCGTCGTCTTCCAAATGACTTTCGCGGCGATCACGCCGGCGCTGATCGTCGGCGCCTTCGCCGAGCGGGTCAAGTTCTCGGCGGTGATCCTGTTTTCGGTCCTCTGGGTGACCTTCGTCTACTTCCCGATCGCCCACATGGTCTGGTTCTGGGGCGGCCCGAGCGCGGCGAGCGACCCGACGGGATACATCTTCGGCCTCGGCGCGATCGACTTCGCCGGCGGCACCGTGGTCCACATCAACGCCGGCATTGCGGGCCTCGTCGGCGCGCTGATGATCGGCAAGCGCGTCGGCTACCAGAAGGAGATCATGGCGCCGCATTCCATGACCATGACGATGATCGGCGCGTCGCTTCTGTGGGTCGGGTGGTTCGGCTTCAACGCCGGCTCGAACCTCGAGGCCAATGCCTACGCGGTGCTGGCGATGATCAACACCTTCGTCGCGACCGCCGCCGCGGCCGTGGCGTGGATCATCCTGGAAACCGTCCTGCGCGGCAAGGCGTCCATGCTCGGCGCCGTTTCCGGCGCGGTGACGGGCTTGGTGGCCGTTACCCCGGCGGCGGGTTTCGCGGGTCCGATGGGCGCCATCGTGCTTGGCATCGTCGCCACCGTGGTCTGCTACTTCTTCGTCTCGGTGGTGAAGAACAGGTTCGGCTACGACGACGCGCTCGACGTCTTTGGCATCCACTGCATCGGCGGCATCATCGGCGCCCTGGGCACCGGCATCCTGGTCAATCCAGCGCTTGGCGGCGCCGGGATCATCAACTATCTCGACCCCGCCAATCCGGCGATCTACGACGGGACCACGACGCAGGTCTGGCGGCAGGCGCAGGGCGTGCTGATCACCTTGCTCTGGTCGGGCATCGGCAGCGCGATCCTCTACAAGATCGTCGACCTGATCGTCGGCCTGCGTCCGACCGTCGACGCCGAACGCGAGGGTCTCGACCTGACCTCGCACGGCGAGGCGGCCTACCACGCCTGACCGGTTTCGCCGGCGCGGTCGTCCGCGCCGGCATTCGCCAAGGATCGACGGACCCGGCCTCGCGCCGGGTTTCCTTTTTGGCGCGTGCAGGGACCGCGCGCTGCCCATTTTCGTTGCGATGAACCGCGACTGCGGCTATAGGGAGCGTGATTTCCCAAAAAATTCGGTGGCTGCGACCACCGCCCGCGCTTAGGGACGCGGGCGAACGAGAGGATATTTCGCCATGGCCAACACCCTGCTCATGCCCAAGGCCAGCGCCGTCTGGCTGGTCGACAGCACCTCGCTGTCCTTCGAACAGATCGCCCAGTTCTGCGGTCTCCACCCGCTCGAAGTGAAGGCGATCGCCGATGGCGAGGCGGCGCAGGGCATCAAGGGCATGGACCCGATCATGACCGGCCAGCTTTCCCGCGAGGAGATCGCGCGCGCGGAGAAGGATCCGACCCACCGCCTGCGCCTGTCCGATCCGAAGGTGCGGGTGCCGGAATCCAAGCGCCGCAACCCGCGCTACACGCCGCTTTCCAAGCGCCAGGATCGGCCCAACGCGATCCTTTGGCTGGTGCGCAACCATCCCGAATTGAAGGACGCGCAGATCTCGCGCCTGGTCGGCACAACGAAGGCCACGATCGAGCAGATCCGCGACCGCAAGCACTGGAACGCCGTCAACCTGCAGCCGATGGACCCCGTGACGCTGGGCCTCTGTTCGCAGATCGATCTCGACATCGAGGTCCAGCGCGCTTCGGCGGGCAAGGCCCAGCCCGCGCCCGCCGGCGACACGCTGCTTCCAGCCTCGGTCACGGAGCGGCTGACGCCGGCCGCGCCCAAGCCGCGCAGCGACGACGACGAGCTCGACGCCGACGCGGTTTTCGCCAAGCTCTCGGCGCTCAAGACGAAGCCGAGCGATAACGACGAATAGTTCGCGCCAACAACGCGGGCGGCGGCTATTGCCCGCGCGCTTCCGGCGGCGCCTGCGCGCCGTCGCCGTCGCGCTCCAGCGTACGGTAGAAATCGGCGAGAAGCTTGCCCTTTTCGGGCTTGAAGCGCCGGTCTGAGGGCTTGACGCCGGCGATGCGGTCAATCCGGAAGGCGCGAAAATCGCCACGCATCTCGCACCAGGCGACCAGCGTCCACACCTTGCCCCAGAACCAGAGCCCCAGCGGACGCACTTCGCGCAGCGACACGCGGCCGCTCTCGTCGCGATAGTCGAGCGCCAGCACGTTGCGGGCCTCCACGGACCGCTCGATCAGGTCGATCGCCGCGCGGTCGGAGTCGCTCACCACCCACATCGGCGCGTGAATCTCGGTGCGCGCGATGCGGTCCTTCTCGCTGTCGGGCAGCACCGCGGCGATCTTGACCAGCGCTTCCTCGGCGGCGCGCGCCATCGCCGCGCCGCCGAAGGCCCGCACCATGCGCGCGCCGGCGACCAGCGCCACGATCTCGTCACGCGTGAACATCAGCGGCGGAAGGTCGAAGCCCTCCCTCATGATGTAGCCGACGCCCGCCTCGCCGTCGATCGGCACGCCGGTCGACTGCAGGTCGGCGATGTCGCGGTAGATCGTACGCTCCAAGACTTCGAGCCATTGCCCGAGCTTCTGCGCGGTCACCAGCCTCCCGCCGCGAAAATGCTGGACGATCTGGAACAGGCGGTCGGCTCGCCGCACGGCTCACGTCTCCCGGCCGGCAAGGATGCTGCGGATCCGGCGCAGGCGGTGGGGAAGCCAGGGGGTCATGGAGGGGTCAGAGCCTGAACGGGCCGCGGCCATCGAAGCGGTCCGGCCAGCCGATATCCTTGCGGATGTCGGCGGGAAGCGCGTCGAGGGCTCGTTGGGTGCGGACAAGATCACCGCTGTGGTGGAGCCTGCTCGCAAGGCGGCGCACGCGGCGGGCAAAATCGGTGGGGGTCATGTCCGGTCTCCTCTTCCTGGAAACACACCATCGCATGGGGCTCCTGACAGCCTTCTGTCAGGGTATTCCGCAACGACAGCGCAATACGATCCCTGCATGGCGTTTTGGCGACGAATTATGGCGGCCGCCATCCCGAGCGCTACATAAGGCGTCATGTCACAGTTCCCGCTCCCAAGCGCAGCCCGGGCTTCGAGCCTTTTCGCCGCGGCCCTCCTCGTGGTCGTCGACTTGTCGCCCGCGCTGGCGCTCGAACCGCTGCGCGAGCGGCAGCGCATCGAGACGCAGAGCCGCACCCGGGGCATCGACATCGAGATTCTGCGCCAGCGCAGCCGCCGCGAAAACTTTCAGCGTCGGCAAGATGTCTTGCGGGAAACCGACCGCGCCAAGGGGCGCGACTTGCGGATCGATGCTCCGCTGTCGAAAATGCAGCGCAACTGCCAGGTGCAACCCTTCGGCGCGACGTTCTTGCGCAATTGCCGCTGATGCCTTCCTTTCGACTTCACGCACCGGAGCCTCGTCGATGACCCACCCCGCCCTCATATCCGGCGCCGTCGCCGTCGTCACCGGAGGCGCGTCGGGCATCGGCCTTGCCGCCGCGAAGCGCTTCGCCGCGCTCGGCCTCAGGGTGGTCATCGCCGACCTCGGCGCCGACCGGCTCGCGCGCGCCGCGCACGCGATCGCTCCGGGCGAGCCTTACTCGGTCATGGCCGTCGAGACGGATGTCGGCAAACCGGAGCAGCTTGCCGCGTTGAAAGAAGCGGTCGACGCCAGGTTCGGCGGCGCGGACGTGCTGATGAACAATGCCGGCATCCAGCCGGGAAGCGCGATATTCGGGCAGGGCGAGGCCTGGGAGCGCACGATCGGCGTCAACCTGTGGGGCGTGATCAACGGCTCGCGGATTTTCGCGCCCGACATGATCGCCCGCGGCCGACCGGGCCTGATCGTCAACACCGGGTCGAAGCAGGGCATCACGACGCCACCGGGTGATCCGGCCTACAACATCGCGAAGGCCGGCGTGAAGGCCTTCACGGAAGCGCTGCAGCACGAACTGCGCAATACCTCGGGCAGCATGATCACCGCGCATCTGCTGATCCCGGGTTTTGTGTTCACCGAACTGACCAGGGGTAACCGCACGGAAAAGCCGGCGGCCGCATGGACGCCCGAACAGACGGTCGATTTCATGGTCGAGCGGCTCGAAGCCGGCGATTTCTACATCCTGTGCCCGGACAACGACGTGACGCGTTCGCTCGACGAACGCCGCATCCTGTGGGCGGCGGGCGATATCGTCGACAACCGGCCGCCGCTGTCGCGCTGGCACCCCGACCATGCCGGCGCCTTCGCCGACTTCGCCAAGCTCATGCGTTGACCGCGCTCAATCGACGACGCCCCTTGCCTTCAGCGCGGCGGAAATTTCGTCCAGCACCGCCGGGTCGTCGATCGTCGCCGGCATCGACCACTCCTCGCCATCGGCGATCTTCTGCATCGTCGCGCGCAGGATTTTTCCCGAACGGGTCTTCGGCAGCCGCTTGATCGTCACGACCCGCCTGAACGCCGCGAAGGCGCCGATGCGCTCGCGCACCAGCGCCACGATCTCGCGCTCGATCTCTTCCGGATCGCGGTTCACACCGGCGTAGGGTACGACGAACCCGCACGGAACCTGGCCCTTCAAGGCGTCGGCGATGCCGATGACGGCGCATTCGGCGACGTTCGGGTGCTCCGACAGCACCTCCTCCATCTGCCCCGTCGACAGGCGGTGGCCGGCGACGTTGATGATGTCGTCGGTGCGCGCCATGACGAACAGGTAGCCGTCCTCGTCGAGCAGCCCGGCGTCGGCGGTCTTGTAGTAGCCCGGAAATTCGGTGAGATAAGCCTCCCGGAACCGGGCGTCGGCGTTCCACAGTGTCGGCAGGCTGCCCGGCGGCAGCGGCAGCTTGACCACGACATTGCCGAGCGCGCCGGGCGGAAGGGGGCGGCCGTCGTCGTCCAGCACCTCGACTTCGAAGCCCGGCATCGCCACCCCCGGCGAGCCGTATTTGACCGGCAGCAGGCCGAGCCCGGCCGGGTTCAGCGTAATCGGATGGCCGATCTCGGTCTGCCACCAATGATCGATCACCGGCGCGCCGAGCTTCTGCTCGGCCCATCTGATCGTCTCGGGATCGGCGCGCTCGCCGGCGAGGAACAGGGTGCGGAATGTCGACAGGTCGTATTTCTCGATGAAAGCGCCCAGCGGATCCTGCCCCTTGATCGCGCGGAAAACCGTCGGCGCGGCGAAGAGCGCCACCACGCGATGCTGCGCGATGACGCGCCAATAGGCGCCGGCATCGGGCGTGCCGACAGGCTTGCCCTCGAACAGGACGGTGGCGCAGCCATGCAGCAGCGGCCCGTAGACGATGTAGGAATGGCCAACGACCCAGCCTACATCCGACGCGGCCCAGAAGGTCTCCCCCGGCCGCACCCCGAATTCGAATTCCATCGACCATTTCAGCGCGACCATGTGGCCGCCATTGTCGCGCACGACGCCTTTCGGCTGGCCGGTCGTGCCGGAGGTGTAGAGGATGTAGAGCGGATCGGTGGCGGCGACCGTGACGCAGTCGACGTTGGCGCCCGCCGCACGCTCGCGGGCGACCGCGTCGGCATAGTCGATATCGCGGCCCTCGGTCAGCGCGCAGCGTTCCTGATCGCGCTGCAGGATCAGGCATTGATCGACCTTGTGCGCCGCCATCTCGATCGCGCCGTCGAGCAGCGGCTTGTAGGGGATCACGCGGCCCGGCTCGAGGCCGCAGGATGCCGAAATAATCAGTTTGGGCGTGGCATCGTCGATCCGCGTCGCAAGTTCCCGGGCCGCGAACCCGCCGAACACCACGGAATGAATAGCGCCGAGCCTTGCGCAGGCAAGCATGGCGAAGGCGGCTTCGGGCGCCATCGGCATGTAGACGATGACCCGGTCTCCCTTGCCGACCCCCTGGTTCTTCAGGACAGAGGCGAGCGCCACCACCTCGGTCTTGACTTCGGCGTAGGTGAAAGCGCGGACCGTGCCCGTCATCGCGCTGTCATGGATCAGCGCGACCTGATCGGCGCGGCCGGCGGCGATCTGACGGTCGAGGCAATTGTAGCAGGTGTTGCATTGCGCGCCGACGAACCAGCGTCCGATGACGCCCATCGCCGGGTCGAAGACCTTGTCCCAGGGTTTGACCCAGTCGATCGCCTTGGCGGCGTCGGCCCAGAACGCTTCCGGGTCGGCCTTCCACTGCGCGTAGACGTCGTGATAGCGCGATGCCATAAGCATTCCCGGGAGCACATGCCGTCATCGTGTTTAGCCGTGCTTCGGCCCTGCCGTCCATCCTGCCGAATCAGCAGTCATACCCGGGACGGGTATCGTCGGCGCTTTGACACCCATCCCCGTTGCTGATCAAAGCCTCGCCATGTCGAAAGCGCTCGCCCTGGTCATTGTCGCGATCATGATGATCCAGATCATCAAGCCTTTCGGTCTGCCCGGCCTGCGGCAGCGCCGCGACTTCTGGAAGCTGGCCGTGCTGGCGATGGGCGCGATCACGGCGACCGTGTTGCTCAGCCACGCCTTCAGCTGATCAGTCTTTCTTGAGCGCTTCCACGCCCGGCAGGTCCTTGCCTTCCATCCACTCCAGGAAGGCGCCGCCGGCCGTCGAGATATAGCTGAAATCCTCGCTGACCCCGGCATGGTTCAGCGCCGCGACGGTGTCGCCGCCGCCGGCGACCGAGATCAGCGCCCCGAACCTGGTGCGTTCCGCCGCGAACCGCGCGGCGGCGACGGTCGCCTTGTCGAACGGCTCGATCTCGAAGGCGCCGAGCGGACCGTTCCACACCAGGGTCGCGGCGCGGCCGATCCATTCGTTGATCTTTTCCACCGTGGCCGGCCCGACGTCGAGGATCATCGCATCGGCGGGCACGGACGCCACCGCCACGACTTCGTTGTCGGCGCCGGCCTTGAATTCCCGCGCGACGACGCCGTCGCCGGGCAGGATGATGGCGCAGCCCGCGCCAGCCGCCTCGAGCATGATGTCCTTCGCAGTCTGTGCGAGGTCGTGCTCGCAGAGCGACTTGCCGACATCGACGCCGTTCGCCGCCAGGAAGGTGTTGGCCATGCCGCCGCCGATCACCAGCGCGTCGACCTTGGTCACGAGGTTCATCAGCAGGTCGATCTTCGACGACACCTTGGCGCCGCCGACGATCGCGACGACCGGGCGCTTGGGATTGCCGAGCCCGGCCGAAAGCGCGGCCAGTTCGGCTTGCATCGTGCGTCCGGCATAGGCTGGCAACAGGCGCGCCAGGCCTTCGGTGGAGGCGTGCGCGCGGTGCGCGGCGGAGAAGGCGTCGTTGACGAAGATATCGCCGTTTGCCGCGAGCATTTCGGTGAAGGCGGCCTCGTTCTTCTCCTCGGCTTCGTAGAAGCGGGTATTTTCCAGGAGCAGGATGTCGCCGTCGGCCATTGCCGCGACCGCCGAGGCGGCGGTCTCGCCGATACAGTCGGTCGAAAAGGCAACCGGCCTGCCAACGATCGCGGCGGTCGCCTCGGCGACCGGACGGAGCGACAGTTCGGCCGACGGACCGCCCTTTGGCCGGCCGAAATGGGCAAGCAGGATGACCTTCGCGCCCCTGTCCGACAGTTCGGCGATGGAGGGCGCGACGCGCTCGATGCGGGTCGCGTCGGTCACCTCGCCGTCGGCCATCGGCACGTTGAGATCGACGCGCATCAGGACGCGCTTGCCCTTGATGTCGCCGATGTCGTCGAGGGTCCTGAAAGCCGCCATGCCGCGTCTCCTTGCGATTTGCGCGGACATTATCGCGCGGCGCGCACGATGCAAGCTGGCTTCGTCGTGCGTCAGTCCGACTTGAGATCGCGCTGCGCGGGCAGTTGCGTGATCGTCCCGTCTGCCTCGGCCTTGCGGGGAGCGGCCCGTTCGACCGGGCGCGGCGCAACCGCGCGGCCGAACAAGGCGCCGACCCGCAGCCCGATCTCGCGCGCGCTCAGGAAGGCCGGGATCGGCGGCTTGGGCGGCGACGGCTCGAGCGCTACGCCGACAGCCACGATGCGGCCCTTCTCATCGACATCCCGAACGATGAGTTCGATCGGCCCGAGATTGACGCGGTCGGCATATTCGACATGACCGCCCAGCCGCGACGCGATCAGCCCGGCGATCGGCATCTGGCGTTCGGCGTCGGTGAGTTCCGGCCCGTAGGCTGCCTCGAGGTCCGAACCGGGCCTTGCGGGATCGATCGTGAAGGCGCCGAAGAAATCGGAATCGTCGGGTCCGACGGCCGAGCGGCTGGCGAACAGCCGGTCGAGCAGACGCGGATAGCGGTCCGGCACGAAGATGTAGACATGATCGCCCGCCATCAGCCGGCCGGCGTCCTGGAACTTGATCGACCGCCCCTCGCGCACGACGAGCGATGGCCGCGCCCAGCGCGGGATGCGCTGGCCGCGCGTCACCGGGCTGCCCGCCACCACCGTATAGGCGAGCAGTTCGTGGTGGGCCGAGCCCGGCAGTTCCAATTCGACCTTCTGCAGCGGCCCGAGCCGGGCCGGGACGATCAGCCCGAGGCGGCGGGCGAGCGGCCCGACGGTCCAGCCCTGCACGACCAGCGACACCAGGACGATGATGAAGGCGGTGTTGAAGATCGCGCGGCCTTGTTCAAGCCCGCCGATGATCGGGGTGATGGCGAGCAGGATCGACACCGCGCCGCGCAGGCCGACCCAGGAGATGAACGCCGTCTCCTGGCGCGGCATGTTGAACGGCAGCAGGCACAGCCACACGGCGATCGGCCGCGCGACGAACATCAGGATGAGCCCGAGCAGCACCGCGACGGGCAGGATCGGCAGGAATTGCGACGGCGTGGCGAACAGTCCGAGCACCAGGAACATGATGATCTGCGCCAGCCAGGACACGCCGTCCTGGAACCGCTTCAGCACCGAGACCGCGCGGATGCTCGAATTGCCCGCGACGAGGCCGGCGAGATAGACGGCGAGGAAGCCCGAGCCGCCGAGCGCGCCGCCGGCGGCGAACACCATCAGCGACAGGGTCAGCACGAAGATCGGCAGCAAGCCGACATCGAGGTCGAGCCGTTCGACCAGGCGCACGATCGCGAACCCGCCGGCGAGGCCGACAACCGCGCCGAGGCCCATATGCAGGACGAAGCCAATGACGAGGTCGAGCAGGATCACCTGCGCGTCGGGCTTGGCGCCAAGCACGATGAGTTCGACCAGCGTGATCGTCAGGAAGATGGCGATCGGGTCGTTGGTGCCGGATTCGATTTCAAGCGTCGCGCGGACCCGCTCGCGCAGGTTGACGCTGCCGGCGCGAAGCAGGAAGAAAACCGCCGCTGCGTCGGTCGAGGCGACGGCGGCCCCCAACAGGAAGGATTCGAGCCAGTTGAAGTCGGTGAGGTAATAGGCGGCCGCGCCGAACAGCCCCGTGGTGACCATCACGCCAACCGTGGCGAGCGAGACCGCCGGCCCCGCCGCCTGCCTGAATATCTTCAGCGGCGTGCCGAAGCCGGAATCGAACAGGATGATCGCCAGCGCCAGTGACCCGGCGAAATAGGCGAGGCGCGCATTGTCGAATTCGATGCCGAGTCCGTCGGTGCCGCTCGCCAGTCCGATGCCGAGGAAGAGCAGGAGCAGCGGCGCGCCGTAGCGGAAGGCGATCAGGCTGGAGAACGCCGCCGCCACGACCAGCGCCGCTCCGACGAGGGTCGCAAGGTAAAGGGTCTGGTCTGTGCCGATCGGATCAGATTCCTTCGCGCATTCGGAAACGACCTAGAGTGGCGCGAAGACATGGACGGAAGCAAGGCGAAAGGCGGGCCAAACCGGGCGATTCAGCCGAACCGACGCACGCGCCCAACCCGTCCTGGCGCAGGATCGGCTCGGCCCCGACCGCCCACGGGCGGGTCGGGGACCGTGCGCCGCCGGCTGTCAGATCGTCTTGCCGAAGGCCACCGACGTGTCGGCCATCCTGTTGGAGAAGCCCCACTCGTTGTCGTACCAGGATAGCACCGAGACGAAATTACCGTCCATGACCTTGGTCTGGTCGAGCGCCATGGTCGAGGAGTGCGGGTCGTGGTTGAAGTCGACCGAGACATTGGGATGACGGGTCACGGCGAGGATGCCCTTCAGCTTGCCGTTCGAGGCCGCGATCACCGCATCGTTGATCTCTTCGACGGTCGTATTGCGCTTGGCGATGAATTTCAGGTCGACGACCGAGACGTTCGGCGTCGGCACGCGGATCGAGATGCCGTCGAGCTTGCCCTTGAGTTCCGGCAGGACGAGGCCGATCGCCTTGGCCGCGCCGGTCGAGGTCGGGATCTGCGAAAGCGCGGCGGCGCGGGCGCGGTAGAGGTCCTTGTGCATCGTGTCGAGCGTCGGCTGGTCGCCGGTGTAGGAATGGATAGTGGTCATCATCCCCTTCTCGATGCCGACCGTCTCGTGCAGCACCGCGGCGAGCGGCGCGAGGCAATTGGTGGTGCATGACGCATTCGAGATGACGAGGTGGTCCTTCGTCAGCTTGTCGTGGTTGATGCCGTAGACGACCGTCAGGTCGGCGCCGTCCGAGGGGGCGGAGACAATGACGCGCTTGGCGCCCGCGTCCAGATGCGCGGCGGCCTTGTCGCGCGCGGTGAAGATGCCGGTGCATTCCAACGCGATGTCCACGCCGAGGTCCCGCCACGGCAGGGTCGTCGGATCCTTGATCGCGGTGACCTTGAATTTCTCGCCCTTGCCGATGCTGATCATGTCGCCATGCGTCTCGACCTCATGCGGAAACCGGCCGTGGATGCTGTCGAAGCGCAGCAGATGGGCGTTGGTCTCGACCGGGCCGAGATCGTTGATGCCGACGACCTCGATGTCGGTGCGGCCCGATTCGTAGATCGCGCGCACGATGTTGCGGCCGATGCGGCCGAATCCATTGATGGCTACCCTGACGGTCATGTCTTCCTCCTCCTAAGCGATCCGACTGTTTCGCCGCTACTTACCGGCCGGCGCGCGACAAATCCAGCACCGCTAGGCCGATTTTAATCGATTAGCCAACCGTATATGAATGAGCGGTCGTCCGCCGCCCGGCAATTTACGGATGCGGACGGACCGGCTCGCTTTCGGGGATGGCGCGGGCTTCCTCGCCCTGTGGAACGCCTTTCGCGATCCGCTCGCGCGCGATGGTGGCGACGGCGTCCGCTGTGATGCCGAAATATTTGTACAGGTCCTCGGCCGGCGCACTGGCGCCGAAGCCGGTCATGCCGACGAAGGCGCCGTGCGAGCCGACGAAACGGTCCCAGCCGAGCCTTATCGCCGCCTCGACGGCGATCTTGACGGGAGCCTTACCGAGAGTCTTCTCGCGATAGGCGAGATCCTGTTCCTCGAACAGTTCGAAACAAGGCACCGAGACGACGCGCGTCGGGCTCCCTTCCTTCTGCAGGGCCTCACGCGCGTCGAGCGCGATCTCGACCTCCGAACCGCTGGCGAAGATCGTCACCTTGGCCTCGCCGCCTTCGGCCGCGGCGAGTTCGTAAGCGCCCTTGGCCGACAGGTTTTCCTCCGTGGCTTCGAGGCGAACGGCGCGCAGGTTCTGCCGGGACAGGACGATCGTCGAGGGGGTCTTGGTCGAGTGGATCGCCGCCTGCCAGCACTCGGCGGTCTCCATTGCGTCGGCCGGCCGGAACACGAAGTGGTTGGGGATCGCCCGCATCGCCGCGAGATGCTCGACCGGCTGGTGCGTCGGGCCGTCCTCGCCCAGCCCGATCGAATCATGCGTCATGACGAAAAGCGAGCGGATGCCCATCAGCGAGGCCAGCCGCATCGCGGGACGGGCATAGTCGGTGAAGCAGAAGAACGTGCCGCCATAGGCGATGAACCCGCCATGCAGCGTGATGCCATTGAGCGCCGCCGCCATGCCGTGCTCTCGGATGCCGTAATGGATATAGCGGTTGCCGTAATTGTCGGGCGTCAGTTCCTTGGTCTGGCTGGTCTTGGTGTTGTTGGAGGGCGTCAGGTCGGCCGAGCCGCCCAGCGTCTCGGGCAGCGCGCCGTTGATGATCTCGAGCGCCATCTCCGACGCCTTGCGCGTCGCGACCTTCGGCTTGTCGGTCGCGAGCTTCCTCTTGTAGTCGAGCAGCGTCGCATCGAACGTGTCGGGAAGCTTGCCATTGACGCGGCGCTCGAATTCGGCGCGTTTGTTGCCCGAGGCGGCGAGCTTTTCATCCCAGGCCGCTTTCGCGCCCGCGCCCCTGGAGCCGGCCTGGCGCCAGGCCGAAAGTACGTCGGCGGGGATTTCGAACGGCGGCGAGTCCCAGTTCAGCGCCTTGCGCGTCGCGGCGATCTCGTCCTTGCCGAGCGCCGAGCCATGCGCGGCCTTGGTGCCGGCCTTGGTCGGCGCGCCGAAGCCGATGACCGTCTTGGCGGCGATCATCGTCGGCTTGTCGGATTTCTGCGCGGTCTCGATGGCCGCGGCGATGGCGTCCTGGTCGTGGCCGTCCACGGCCAGCGTGTTCCAGCCGGACGCCTCGAAGCGCTTGCGCTGGTCGGTCGAATCCGACAGCGACACCGGACCGTCGATCGAGATCGAATTGTTGTCCCAGAAGACGATCAGCTTGTTGAGCTTGAGATGACCGGCCAGAGCCAGCGCTTCCTGGCTTATCCCCTCCATGAGGCAGCCGTCGCCGGCGATCACGTAGGTATGGTGGTCGACGAGATCGTCGCCGAACTGCGCGTTGAGAATGCGCTCGGCGAGCGCCATGCCGACCGAGTTGCCGAGGCCTTGGCCGAGCGGGCCGGTCGTCGTCTCGATGCCCGGCGCGAAGCCGTATTCGGGGTGGCCCGCCGTCTTGGAGCCGAGCTGGCGGAAATTCTGGAGCTGGTCGATCGTCATGTCCGGATATCCGGTCAGGTACAGCACCGAATAGAGCAGCATCGAGCCGTGGCCGGCCGACAGAACGAACCGGTCGCGGTCAGGCCAGTGCGGGTTCTGTGGGTCGTATTTCAGGTATTTGGAGAACAGCACCGTGGCCACGTCGGCCATGCCCATCGGCAGGCCCGGATGGCCGGAGTTAGCCTTCTCGACCGCGTCCATGGCGAGGAAGCGAATGGCGTTGGCCATGCGGTCGTGCAGATTGTCCTGGGTCATGGCGCGCTCTCGCTCTGGATGGGCGGGGAGCCGCCATCGCGTCCCCCCGAAACGGCAAGCGGACACATAGCAGGCAAGGGTTGCAAGTCAAACGAAAGCATGTCGCCGCTTCAAGCCTGGACAACCAGCATCGGGCGAGAACCGGAGCCTAGCGCGGCGGAGTGGGGATCATGACCGACACATCCTGGTCGCCGCGACGGTCGCTGGCGGCGAGACCGGCGGCAACGCCCTCGCGGTCGGCATCGGACCGGTTCTGGCTCATCTTCAGCTTGCCCTCGATGCGCGTAACGACCAGGCGCAGGCCGACGATGCCGCGAAGCTGCGACGCGATGAACGGATCGGGAGCGTCGGTGACCGCCCACGGCTTGGCGCGGGTCCCTTCGTGCATGTCGGTCAGCCGCGTCACGGCGTCATGCAGGCGACCTTCGTCGTCGAAAAACTCGACCTGTCCGTAGACGTGGACCGCGGCGTAGTTCCATGTCGGAACGACCTTGCCGTGCTCACGCTTCGAAGCATACCAGGACGGGGTGACGTAGGCGTCGGGGCCTGAACAGATGACGAGCGCCTCGCCGATCGCGGCCATCCGCCACTGCGCATTGGCTTTCGCGAGATGGCCGTAAAGGACTCCAAGCTCGCCTTCCGTCTCATCGAGGATGAAGGGGAGGGGGGTCGCCATCAGTCCCTGCGCGGTCGCGGTCACCAGCGTCGACAGCCGCGCTTCGCGGATGATCCGCCCAAGGATCACGGGGTCGTCCTCGCGAAAAGCGGGCGGCGTGTACATGGGGCGACGGTACCACCTGATTGGCCCAAGCGACAATGATCCGTCAGGCCTTTGCCCGCTTCGTTTGCGGGGGATAGGCAAACCGCTTTGTTGACGCTCCATTGACACGAAGCTTAACCTTTCGCGGTCAAACGGTTCTTATCCGTCATTGATTCGACGGCGCGTGGGGTTTCGGACGGGGGCATGAACGCGGACTCGACGCTGAGGGAGGTCATCATTCGCCTTGGCAAGGCGATGGACGCGCTCGAACAGAGCGCGGCGGGGCGGCTGGAGGGCGAAATCGACTATGCCGAGGCGGAAGCCGAGGTGCAGCGCATGAATGCCGACCGCAGCCGGCTGGCGCAGGAACTCGACGGGTCAGAGGGCCGCGCGGAACGCCTCGAGGAAGCCAACAAGGAGGTCTCGCGGCGGCTGGTCACCGCCATGGAGACCATCCGCGCCGTGCTGGACAGGTAGATCATGGCGCAGGTGACGGTCACGATCGACGGCAAGCAATACCGCATGGCCTGCGACGAGGGCCAGGAGGCGCACCTGATCGACCTCGCGCAGCGCTTCGACCGCTACGTCTCGCACCTCAAGGATTCCTTCGGCGAGATCGGCGACCAGCGCCTGACCGTCATGTCGGGCATCATGGTGATGGACGAGCTTGCCGAACTGCAGAAGCGGGTCAAGGGTATGGAGAGCGAGATCGTCACGCTGCGCAAGACGCGCGACGAGGCGCTGGTCAAGGCCGACAAGAATGATGCGGCGCTGACCGGCGCGCTGGCCGGACTGGCGCAGCGCATGGAAAGCCTGGCCGAGCGTCTGGCGGTGAAGAGGCTATAATTTTCGATCGCCGCGCATCGCCGCGGCTCGGACAGACATGGGAGCAATCGATGCGATCGGCGCTGCTGGCAATCCTCGCGACCTGCATCGGGTCATTGGCTTCGGCGGCCCCTGTCCGCGCGGCGGACATCCCGGTCCCGACCCAGGCCGACTGGGCCGGCGCCAAGAAGACCGTCAAGCTCACCAACGGCCTGACGATGGCCTATGTCGAGATGGGCGACACGGCCGGCCCGCCGACGCTTCTGATCCACGGCTATACCGACAATTCGCGCAGCTGGTCGCTGATCGCGCCGTTCCTGAAGGACCGCCACCTTTGGGCGATCGATTTGCGCGGCCACGGAAAATCGGACGCGCCGGCGTGCTGCTACGCCTATACCGATTTCGCCGACGACGCGTCGTTGTTCCTCGACGCCATGGGCATCGCGAAAGCCGACATCATCGGCCATTCGCTCGGCTCGCTGACGGCGCAGTTGCTCGCCGCGCAACATCCCGAAAAGGTCGCGCATCTCGTCCTGGTCTCGTCGACCACGGCGATCGGCGGCGGGCCGGGCTCATGGCTGTGGGACAACATCACGCCGCTGCGGCCGCCGATCGATCCCGACAGCCAGTTCATGAAGGACTGGTATTCAAACCCCAACCCGGTGGACGAGGACTATCTGTCGCGCGAACGCACCGAAAGCGCCGCGGTGCCGATCCATGTCTGGAAAGGCGTCCTTTGGGGCGCCGTCGTCGACGACCTCACTCTGATCGCGCCGCTGGTCAAGGCGCCGGTGTTGATCCTGTGGGGCGAGAAGGACGGGCTGTTCGACCTGTCGCATCAGGAGAAACTGGAAAAAGCCTATCCCGACGCTCAGTTCGAGGTGTTCGCCGGCGCGGGCCACAACATGTTCTGGGAATTCCCGAAGGATTCCGCCACGATCATCAAGGGATTCCTGAGGGAACCGGTCGAACCCTGAGCCGCTGCTCGCCTCGATCGAAGCGCTTCGACGCAAAATCAGTCTTGAGGGAGACGAACGCTATGACAATCTACACCGTAAAGATGATCAATCACGCCGGTATCGCCAGCACGCGGCAGGGTGAGATCGAAAAGGCGCTGCAAGCGATCTTCAACGAGGCGTTCGACAAAGCCAGCGACTCGGTCACCGTGGGGTGGGGGAGCCAGGCGGAGTCCGACACGATCCGCATGCACCATGTCGAAAGCGTCGCCGACTCGGTCATCGTCAAGAACATGCCGAGGCCCCCGGCGCTCAAGGCGGGCATCGCCGGTCATACGAGCCATCGCGGCAGTCTCGTCGGCTCTGAATTCTACAACACCGTCCACTATCTCTCGAACGGCAAGCCGACCGACGGCCAGCTCCCGGCGCTCAAGACCGCCGGGCTGGTGTTCCATGAATGCCTGCATAATGTCGCGCCGGATTTCGAGGAAAAGGATATCGCCACCCTCGGGGGATACGGCACCTCGCCGCCCACCGCCAAGGTGACGGACGAGATCCGCGACCACTTGAAGACCCGCATCACGACGCAGCGCAAGCAGCTTCTCGTCGGCAAATAACGATCAGCGCGCCGAGTAAGCGCTACAGGCCGTTAAACAGCGTCCCATCGCAAAAAGCCCGGGCGCGCCGCATCCCTTTTCCCCGGTTCGCGATCACGAAGCGGCGGCTTCCTCGGCCGGGGCGGCTGCGGCCGCGGCTGCGGCCGCGGCCGCGTCGTCTTGCGCCTTCTTGATCGTGTCGAGGCGGGCCTGCGCCTTCTTGCCCGGCAGCGCCTTGGTCGGGTTGGAGCGGGCGTCGCGCTTGGTCACGCCGGCTTCGTCGAGAAAGCGCAGCACGCGGTCGGTCGGCATCGCGCCATGGCTCAGCCAATGCCTGACGCGGTCGGCGTCGATCTTGACGCGTTCGCCGTCCTTTGGAAGCAGCGGGTTCCACGCGCCGATCGCCTCGATGAAGCGGCCGTCACGGGGAGATCGCGCGTCGGCGACGACGACGTGGTAGTAGGGACGCTTCTTCGAGCCCGCGCGGGCCAGTCGGATTTTCAGTGGCATTTTTCGTTCTCCTCGATCTGTGAACTTCGTTCGTTGGCGTTGGTTTCGCGTCAGGTCCTGGCAACCATATCGACGTCTTTTTCACCCGCCGCGGTCGCTACGTGGTGGTTGATGACCTCGCGGATAATGAAGTTCAGGAATTTCTCCGCGAAGTCCGGATTGAACTTCGCGTCCAGTGCGAGCTTGCGCAGGCGTTCGACCTGATGCGCCTCGCGCGTGAGGTCGGCTGGCGGCAGCTTGTGTTCCGCCTTCAGGCGGCTCACCGCCTCGGTGCAGCGGAAACGCTCCGCCAGCATGTAGACGACGGCGGCATCGATGCGGTCGATCGAGCCGCGCAGATCGGCGAGCAGGATCTGCGCGCGCTCGACATCACCCAGGTTCGCGTCGGATGCCATCCCGCTCCTCACTTCTTCTTGCCCAAGCCCGGCAGGCCGCCCGCGCCGCCGTGGCCGGGAAGCGTCATGCCGCCCGGCAGACCCGGCAACCCGCCCATGCCCGGGAAGCCGCCAGGCGCGCCTTTCGGCGTACCGCCGCCAAGACCCGCCTGCTTCTGCAGCGCTTCGAGCTGCTTGGGGTCCATGCTCGACAGGTCGGGCATGCCACCGCCGAGCCCCATCTTGGAGGCCAGCCCGCCCATCATGCCGCGCATCAGCCCGCCGCCTTTGCCCTTGCCGCCCATCGCCTTCATCATGTCGGCCATGCCGCGATGCATCTTGAGCAGCTTGTTGATCTCGGCGGCGTTGGTGCCGGAGCCCGACGCGATGCGCTGCTTGCGCGAATGCTTGAGCATATCGGGATTGGCGCGCTCCGCCCTGGTCATCGACGAGATGATCGCAAGCTGGCGCTTGAACATCCTGTCGTCGAGGCCGGCGGCTGCCATCTTGTCCTTCATGCCCGCCATTCCGGGCATCATGCCCATGATCCCGCCCATGCCGCCTATCTTCGCCATCTGGCCGATCTGGTCGGCGAGGTCGTTCATGTCGAACTTGCCCGACTGCATCTTCTTGGCCATCGCCGCGGCCTTTTCCGCGTCGATATTTTCGGCCGCGCGCTCGACCAGCGAGACGATGTCGCCCATGCCCAGGATGCGGTCGGCGATGCGCTTGGGGTGAAATTCCTCCAGCGCGTCCATCTTCTCGCCGACGCCGATCAGCTTGATCGGCTTGCCGGTGACGGCGCGCATCGACAGCGCCGCGCCGCCGCGCCCGTCGCCGTCCATGCGGGTCAGGACCAGGCCCGTGATGCCAACCCGTTCGTCGAACGAGCGCGCCAGGTTGACGGCGTCCTGGCCGGTCAGCGAATCGGCGACCAGGAGGATCTCGTGCGCATCGGAGACAGCGCGGATTTCCGCCATCTCGGCCATCAGCGGCTCGTCGATATGGGTGCGGCCGGCGGTGTCGAGCACGACCACGTCGAAGCCGCCGAGCTTGGCGGCCTGAACCGCGCGGCGCGCGATCTCGACCGGCGTCTGGCCGGCGATGACCGGCAAGGTCGCGACCTTCGTCTGCTCGCCGAGCTGGCGCAACTGCTCCTGCGCGGCCGGCCGGCGCGTGTCGAGCGAAGCCATCAGGACCTTCCTGCCCTGGCGCTCCGTCAGCCGCTTGGCGATCTTGCCCGTGGTCGTCGTCTTGCCGGAACCCTGCAGGCCGACCATCATGACGACGACCGGAGCCGGCGCGTTGAGGTCCATCGTCTTGCCCTCGGCGCCGAGCATCTCGACGAGTTCGTCATGGACAATCTTGACGACCATCTGGCCAGGCTTGATCGACTTCAGAACCGCGGCGCCGACGGCCTTCTCGCGCACCTTATCGACGAACGAGCGCACCACTTCGAGCGCGACGTCAGCCTCGAGCAGCGCGCGGCGAACCTCGCGCAGCGCCGCTGCAACATCGGCTTCCGACAGCGCGCCGCGGCCGGTCAGGCCGTTGAGAATGGAACCAAGCCGTTCCTGAAGGCTCTCGAACATCAATCTTCCTCACGTCCCGGGATCAAGACCCGAGAGGTAATGCTTTCGCGGCGCGCATCCAAGCCAGGTCCAAAGCCAAAAAGCACCCCGGGGCGCATCGCGCTGCGGGGTGTTGACCTCCGGGATCGTTCCGCCTTTCAAGGCTTCGCGTCCCGGTTGGCTGCTCGGAGTGGTCACTCGTCGCGTAATTTGTCGGGCTTCAACAGGATTTTGCGGGTGAAGTCAAGTTATCAGCCGAAAGGGAGGCATCCGGATCAGGCCCAATCGATCGGCGCGAACACCTCGACCGTCTCCCTATAGCCCTTGACCGGATGGTGGCCGCAGGATGCGAACCGCGACCGGCCCTCCGGCCACTTGTCCAGAAACGCGCGGCTGACCACGATCGGCCTCTGCACGACGCGCGTCAGGCCCTCGATGCGGAACGCCATGTTGACGGCGTCGCCGAGCGCCGTGCTGATGCCCTTGCCCATCGTGCCCATCGACGCCTGGCCGACATGGATGCCGATGCAGCAATCGAGCGTGATGCCGGCCGTGTCGCGCAGCAGGATGCGTGTCGGCGACACCGGCGCGGCCTCGACGGCGCGGAGCGCTTCTGCGGCCTTCAGCGCGCTTTCACGGATTTCGATCTCCGTACCGTGCCAGTAGGCAAAGACGCAGTCACCGATGAACTTGTCGATCGACGCGCCGCAGCGCTTCAGGATCGCCTCGCAATCGGCGTACCACTCGCGCAACAGATCGGCGACTTCGCCCGCCGACAGCGTTTCGCAGATTGCGGTAAATCCCTTGATATCGGCGACAAGGATTGTGACGGGCACGCTGCGTAACGGTTGGGGCGAAAGACGCGAGATCTGGGTTTTGTCGCTGACGAAGACCTCCGGCGCGGCGACCGATGCCTGCTCCTCGAACACGAGGATGGATTTTCCGACCTGGAGCTTGTCGCCGTCGCGCAGCACGCGCGCGGCCGTCAGCGCGACGCCGTTGACGAAGGTGCCGTTGGCGCTGCCGAGGTCGACCAGCCAGAAGCGGGCATCCTCGAACCGGATCGCCGCGTGCTGGCGCGAAACGCTGGCATCCTCGAGACGGATGCGCACGCCGTCGCCACGGCCGATCAGCGCCACGTCGCCGAGTTCATGGCCCTGGCCGCTCGCAATGTCCCTTACAATCGCCGGCATCGGCAAGTCGCTCTCGATCGACCCCGCGGGCAACGGTCCGGGTCTTGGTCGTCACACCGACTATGCGGCGGAACCGCGACAAAAATCCAGCCCGCAAGGCGATGAGGTCGGCCCGGTGATCTGCGCAAGCCGCCATCACATTTTGCGGTGCGACGCGTGAATTGTGCGATGCAATAATAACTTGTGCAGTGCAGCAACAAGGACGATATCGTAGGCGTTGGGACGCGTCGACCACGACTTGCGGGCGGCGGGAAAGGTCAGCTTATCTTGCGCAAATTGTCGGATACGATCACACGGCTCTCCGCCTTGCGGGTCGGAGGACTGCAGCCCCTCGGCTCCTCGGCGTCGCACCTCGCCGAACTGACGGCATTCGGCGACAACCCCGGAGGCCTCAAGGGCTGGCTGCACGCGCCGGCCAAGCCCGCGAACAGGCCGGCGCTGGTCGTCGTCCTCCACGGTTGCACGCAGACGGCGGCGGGTTACGACCATGGTGCGGGCTGGTCGCAGCTTGCCGACCGCGAGGGCTTCATCGCGCTCTATCCCGAGCAGCAGCGGTCCAACAATCCGAATCTCTGCTTCAACTGGTTCGCGCCGGGCGATACGCGACGCGGCAGCGGCGAGGCCGCGTCCATCCACGCGATGATCGGCGCGGTCGTGACGCGGCGCGGCATCGATCCCGCGCGCGTCTTCGTAACCGGACTTTCAGCCGGCGGCGCGATGGCGGCGTCGATGCTGGCGGCCTATCCCGAAGCGTTCGCGGGCGGCGCGATCATCGCCGGTCTGGCGCACGGGGTGGCGAGCACCGTGCCGGAAGCGCTCGACCGCATGCGCGGACACGGGCTGCCCTCGGACGCGGATCTTGATCGCCTGTTGCGCGCGGCCTCCGATCACGGCGGGCCATGGCCGTCGATCTCGACCTGGCACGGCGCGGCGGACGCGACCGTGGCGAAGTCGAACGCGCAGGCGATCGTCGGCCAGTGGCGCGCCGTCCACGGACTCGACGCCCTGGCGGTGGAATCCGACGTCCTCGACGGCTATCCGCGCCGACGGTGGATCGGGGCCGGCCGCCGCGTGCTCGTGGAGGAGATCAGCGTCACGGGCATGGGCCACGGAACGCCGCTCTCGACATCGGGTAGGAATGGTCTTGGCGGCACCGCTCCTTTCATGATCGAAGCCGGCATTTCGTCGACCCTGCGCATCGCGCAGTCCTGGGGCATTGCGGGAGAGTCGGCCGCCGCCGCCGGGGAGATTCGGCCCAAGGTTCGCTCGCCGTTTCGCGCGGCGATCGGGCCGATGGGCGGGCGGCTGCGCTAAGCGTTCCCGATGCCTCGGCAGGTCCCCGTGACTTCGGCGGGCGCGTGTCCTCGCCGCGGCGAAAATCGCGTCTGCGCCATTCGGTTTGCGCCGATGCCTCTATCGCCGCCGCGACACTTGCGGCATTCGCCGGGCGATGGTCAGATCGTCGGGAAATTCGGGGGAAAGCATGTCGAACAATTCAGCGCTCCAGGCGAGGCGGATCGCCGCCATCCCGCGCGGCGTGGCGACTGCCAATCCGGTGTTCGCCGACCGGGCCGAGAATTCCGAAATGTGGGACATGGACGGCAACCGCTACATCGATTTCGCCGGCGGCATCGCCGTCCTGAATACCGGCCACCGCCATCCCAGGGTGATGGCCGCCGTCAGCGCGCAGTTGGAAAGATTTACCCACACCGCATTCCAGATCGTGCCTTACGAGCCCTACGTCGCACTCTGCGAGCGGCTCAATGCGCTGGCGCCGTTTGCGGGATCGGCCAAGTCGATCCTGTTCTCGACCGGCGCGGAGGCGGTGGAAAACGCGGTCAAGATCGCCCGCGCGGCGACCGGGCGCACCAACATCATCGCCTTCACCGGCGCCTTCCACGGCCGCACGCTTTTGACCAGCGCGCTGACCGGCAAGGTCGCGCCCTATAAGAAGAAGTTTGGCCCGATGCCGGGCGGGGTCTGGCACGTCCCGTTCCCGGCGCCGCAGTTCGAGACGACAGTCGCCGATTCGCTGAAGGCGATCGAGTATCTGTTCCGCGCCGATGTCGATCCGGTCAATGTCGCGGCGATCATCATCGAACCGGTGCAGGGCGAAGGCGGCTTCCATCCCGCGCCGACCGAACTGCTTGAAGCGCTGCGCGCGCTCTGCGACCGGCACGGCATCCTGCTCATCGCCGACGAGGTTCAGACCGGCTTCGCGCGCACCGGCAGGATGTTCGGCATCGAGAATTCCGGCGTCGAGCCCGACATGATCGCCATCGCCAAGTCGCTCGCCGGCGGCTTTCCTTTGTCGGGCGTCATCGGCAAGGCCGAGATCATGGACGCGCCCGATCCGGGCGGTCTGGGCGGCACCTATGCCGGCAGCCCGATCGCCTGCGCAGCCGCGCTCGCGGTGCTCGACGTGATCGACGAGGAGAAGCTGATCGACCGCGCGAACCTGCTCGGCGACCGCATCAAGGGTGAACTGACGCGGATTTCCCAGCGCAACGACACGGCGCCGATGGCCTTCATCCGCGGACCCGGCGCGATGATCGCCTTCGACATCATGAAAGGCCGTGGCAGCGCCGAACCCGACGCCGATGCGACCAGGCGCGTGACCCATGCCGCGATCGAGGACGGGCTCGTGCTCCTGTCCTGCGGCGTCCACGCCAACACCATTCGCATCCTCATGCCGCTGACCATCCCGGATGCGATCCTGTCCGAAGGGATCGGCAAGCTGGAGCGCGCGCTGGTGAGCGCGAACGGGTAATCCCGCTCTGCGGGCCTTCAGGTTCAAGCTATTTCTCCCTTGGGGCAGGGAGGGGTGGAGCCCGCATCGTGACGACAGAGGACAGCGGACCACGTCAGCCGACCGTTCGTGGCGATTTGCTGCAGGTCGTTCCGTCGACCCGGTCATGGTTTGCGCCACGCCTCGAAACCGTGCAGACAGCGCCACGATACCCGGCCGGAAAGAGGACGATCATGACCGATCCGAGCAATCCCGGCGTGCCACGACGCGGCATCTGGGGCTGGATGTTCTTCGACTGGGCGGCGCAGCCGTTCTTCACGGTCGTCACGACCTTCATCTTCGGGCCGTATTTCATCGCGCGCATGACGACCGACCCCGTCGCCGGCCAGGCGGCGTGGGGCTATGGCGTGGCTGTCGCGGGACTGGTCATCGCCGTGCTCTCTCCGGTGCTCGGTTCGGTCGCGGACCAGACCGGCCGGCGCAAACCCTGGATCATGGTTCTTGCGGCGATCAAGGTCACATCGCTCTGCATGCTGTGGTATGCCGAACCGGGCTCCGGCTATGTCGGCGTGCTGGCGTTCTTCTGCCTCGCCACCATCGCGGCGGAATTCTCGATCGTCTTCAACGATTCGATGATGCCGCGCCTGGTCAGGCCGAGCGAGATCGGCCGTATCTCCAACATCGCCTGGGGCCTCGGCTATCTCGGCGGCATGATCGTGCTGATCTTCGTCGTGACGATGCTGGCCGCGTCGCCCGAAACCGGCAAGACGCCGATTGGCCTGGATCCGCTCTTCGGCCTAGACCCCGCTAGGGGCGAGGATGCCCGCATCACCGGGCCGCTCGCCGGCCTGTGGTATCTCGTTTTCATCCTGCCGATGCTGTTCTTCACCCCCGACGGCGTTCGCGGCCTGCCGCTGCTGGCAGGCGTCAGGGCGGGCCTGTCGGAACTCAAGGCGACGCTGAAGGAAGCCCGCCAGCGTGTCGGCCTCGTCCGCTTCCTGGTCGCACGGATGATCTTCCAGGACGGCGTCAACGCGCTGCTGGCGCTCGGCGGGGGCTTCGCGGCGGGCATGTTCGGCTGGAGCGTCACCGAACTCGGTCTCTACGGCATTTTGCTCAACATCATCGCGATCTTCGGTTGCCTGGCCGCCAGTTCGCTCGATACGCGGCTCGGCTCGAAATGGGTGGTGATGGCGTCGCTGGTCGCGCTCAACATTGCCACGATCGGCATCGTCTCCACCGGCCCCGGCTATACGCTGTTCGGCCTGATCCCATTGACCGCGCCCGACAGCGGCGGCTTGTTCGGCACCGGCGCGGAGAAGGCGTATGTGCTCTACGGGCTGCTGATCGGGCTGTCCTTCGGGCCGGTGCAGGCATCGTCGCGCTCCTACATGGCGCGAAGCGTGTCGGTCGAGGAAGCGGGCCGCTATTTCGGCATCTATGCGCTGGCTGGCCGCGCCACGAGCTTCACCGCGCCGTTCCTGGTGGCGGCCGTCACGACGCTCGCCGGCTCGCCGCGCCTCGGCATGGCGATGATTCTACTGTTCCTGGTCGGCGGTATGGCGATCCTTGTCCGTACGCCCTATCCGGCCGCCCAACCTGTGGTCTAACGTTTACGCCGGCGCCGGCAGGCGGGTGATGGGTGGCGCATGCTTGATCAATGCCGGAAATGCCGCACGCCCGTAAACACCATCGCGATACCCGCAGCGTCGGCGGCCGCGATCACTTCGTCGTCTCGCAGCGAGCCGCCCGGCTGGATCACGGCGGTCGCGCCCGCCTCGATCGCCGAGACCAGCCCGTCGGCGAACGGGAAGAACGCGTCCGACGCGACGACCGAACCCCTGGTCATCGGCTCCGGCCAGGCGGCGGCGTGGGCCGCGTCCTGGGCCTTGCGCGCGGCGATACGCGCCGAATCGATCCGGCTCATCTGGCCCGCGCCGATGCCGACCGTCGCGCCGTCTTTCACGTAGACGATGGCGTTCGACTTGACGTGCTTGGCGACCTGGAAGGCGAAGCGCAGATCGTCGAGCTCGGCCGGCGTCGGCGCGCGCTTCGTCACCACCTCAAGGTCGAGCCCGGACACGACCGCATTATCGCGCGTCTGGACCAGTAGGCCGCCGGCGACGGATTTGACCGTCACCCCGGGCGCGGCCGGGTCGGGTAAGCCGCCGGCGACCAGAAGGCGCAAATTCTTTTTCTTCGCGACGATCGCCCTGGCCTCGTCGCTGGCGTCCGGCGCGATGATGACCTCGGTGAAGATCCTGACGATGTCCGCCGCCGCGTGCGCGTCGAGCGGCCGGTTGAGCGCGACAATGCCGCCGAACGCCGAAACCGGATCGCAGGCCAGCGCCTTGGCATAGGCCTTCGCGAGCGTCGCGCCGACCGCGACGCCGCAGGGATTGGCGTGCTTGACGATCGCGACGGCGGCATGGGTCGAGGGATCGAACTCGCCGACGAGTTCCATCGCCGCGTCGGTATCGTTGATGTTGTTGTAGGACAGCGCCTTGCCCTGGATCTGCGTCGCCGTCGAGACGCCGAAGCGGTGCTCGCCGGTCCGGTAGAAGCTCGCGGCCTGGTGCGGATTCTCACCATAACGCATGACGCTGTCGAGCTTGCCGCCGAAGCTGCGCCACATCGGATGCGCGATGCCCAGCGTCTCGGCGAACCAGCCGGCGATTGCCGCGTCATAGGCGGCCGTGCGTGCGAACGCCTTGGCCGCCAGCGTCTTGCGAAACGCCAGCGTCAGGCCGCCGGCGTTCGCCTCCATGGCGTCGAGCACTGCGGCGTAGTCTTCCGGATCGGTGACGATGCCGACATAGGCGTGGTTCTTGGCCGCCGCACGGACCATGGCGGGTCCGCCGATGTCGATGTTCTCGACGATCGCGCCGTAGCCCGCATCCGATTGCCGGACCGCCTCGAACGGGTAGAGATTGACCACCACGAGGTCGATCGGCTCGATCTCGTGCGTGCGCATCGCCTCGACATGCTCGGGATCACCGCGCATCGCCAGAATGCCTCCATGCACGGCCGGATGCAGGGTCTTGACGCGGCCGTCCATGATCTCGGGAAAGCCCGTCAGGTCGGCAACGCTCCGCACTGCAATTCCAGCCCCGCGCAGTGCGTCGATCGATCCGCCGGTCGACACCAGGTCTACGCCGTGACCCGCCAGGGCGCGTGCGAATTCAATCAATCCCGCCTTGTTAGACACCGAAAGCAGCGCACGCCGCACCAGCACGCGATCCGGCGCGGAGATGTTTTTGAAGAGGACTGCCATGGCAAGGGTTCCGATCGGAGACGCCTGCGGCCTAATCAGTGCGACCACCAAAATCAAGCGGACGCGATGAAGAGCCACGGCTATGAACTCAGGTTAACTGGGATATCGCGGATGTTTTGAGTCAGATTCAAGGGATCGATGCTTAAGAGGCCTCGATGATTGAGGATGGCCGCCGACGTCTGCGGGTTTTGCTGGATCATTTCAGGCTGATTGGGGACGATCGTGAGAACTGGCGTGTTGCGCATCCTTTTCCGACTTTTCCGAAGGTTCAGTTTCTGGGAGTTTGCGGGACGATCGGCGCCTGCGACGATTTTGACGAGATCGTCGAGTGGGGCGGAGACAGCCTGTCGTTTCTGCGCCGTTTTCTGCCCTTCCGCCATGGCTTTCCCGGCTTGCGCTGGCTGCGCATCCTGATGAACCGGATGGATCGGAAGCTGTTTGCCGATTGCTTCCAGTCGTGGTGGCGGCGCTGCGGGCCGATGGGCCGGCGCTTTTGGCCATCGACGGCAAGACCTCGCGTGGCAGCCATGATCGGGGCAACGGACGGGCGGCGCTGCATCTGGTCTCGGCCTTCGCCACGCGAGAGAAGCCGGTGCTCGCCCAGGAAGCGGTTCAGGCGGGAAGCTGCGAAGAGGAGACGATCCCGCTTCCGCTGGAGCGTCTGGCGGCAAAGGGCGGACTGACAGGCGCGCTCGTTTCCATCGACGCCATGGCCTGCAACGCCAGAACGGCGCAGGCCATTCTCGACGCCGGCGCCGACTATCTTCTTGCCGTCAAGCCAACCAGCCCGGCCTGATGGGCGAGATCGAGCGCTTCTTCGATGAGCCGTGCGAAAGCGCCTTGGCCACCGCGGTCGAGACGAACAAGGGCCACGCGTGTCGACTGGCGCGACGGGGAGCGCCGCTTTCCCGGCGAATACCGCTTCCCGCCCTTACGGCCATCGCCCGCATCCAATCAAGGACATGGAAAAGGGGAAGCAAGCCAGCGCGATGCGCCATTACGTCACGTCGCGGCCGATGCCGCCCGACGAACTCGCCGCCGCCGTGCGAAATCACTGGGCCATCGAAAACAGTCTGCATTGGGTGCTCGACGTCACCTTCCGCGGAGACGCCGCCCGTCAAGGACCGCAAACGGACCCGCAAACATGGCCGTTGTCAGACACTTCGCCCTCAACATGCTCAAAACCGTCGACGACAAAAAAAGCCTCAAACTTATACGAAACAAGGCAGCCAGAAACCAAGCCTATATGGATTCAATCCTCGGACAAACGCGTTAACCCGGACTCAGGGCCGCTGGGGCCCGGTGGGGCCGGGGCGCGGCGCTTGTTTCCGCGGGTGGCTTGGGCATAAATTGGAGATACGCAAACAGAGAAACCATGCCGAAAACACCCGACGACCTCGTCGCCTACCTCGATGGACTAGGCATTCTCGTGACGACGACCAGCCATCCGCCGCTCCACACGGTTGCCGAATCGCGGGTGCTGCGCGGAACCATCGCCGGTGCGCATACCAAGAACTTGTTCCTGAAAGACAGGAAGGACAATTTCTTCCTGATTGTCGTGAGCGAGGAGCATATGGTCGACCTCAAGCAGGTCCACCATCTGATCGGCGCCGCGAGCCGAGTCTCGTTCGGAAGTCCGCAGGCTCTGCTCGATCTGCTCGGCGTTACACCCGGCGGGGTGACCGTGTTCGGACTGATCAACGATTCGCAAGCGCGGGTGAGCGTCGTGCTGGACGAGGCTTTGATGACCAACGCGACCGTCAACGGCCATCCCTTGACCAATGCGGCAACCACTTCGATCGGCCGCGACGACCTGATCCGCTTCGTGCGGGCGACTGGCCATGAACCGGCGATCTTGAAAGTGGCCGGATGATCGCCACATGCTGCCGAATCATTCCGGCAGCGGCCGGGGCGCGAAGGGACACGGTCTGAGATGAGCAACCGGGACAAAGCCTATGGCGGCGCGGCGGGCCCCTATGCCGCCGCCATCAAATACGGCTCGGAGTCGCTTGCGGGGCGGGTGTCTGAGAGCCCAGCCATGGTCAAGGATGTCACGTCGGCAAGCTTCTCCACCGACGTGATCCAGGAATCGCGCAAGCAGCCGGTGATGGTCGATTTCTGGGCGCCGAGAGCCGCCGTGTCGAAACAATTGACGCCGACGCTAGAGAAAGTGGTCAAAGCGGCCAAGGGCAAGGTCAGGCTCGTGAGGATGAACATCGACGAGCACCCGGCAATTGCCGGACAGCTCGGCATTCAGTCGATTCCAACGGTCATCGCGTTCAAGAACGGCCAGCCGATCGATGGTTTCGTGGGTGCTGTTCCCGAAAGCCAGATCAAGGAGTTTATTGACAGAATCGGCGGCCCCGGTCTCGGTCCGCAGGCGGCCGAGACGCTCGCCGCCGCTGTCCAGGCGCGCGACGCAGGCGATCTGGAATCGGCGGCGGCTCTGTTCGATGCCGTGCTCGCCGAGGAGCCGGAGAACGTCGACGCACTGGGAGGGCTGGCCGACATCCTGTTCGAATCGGGCGACAGGGTCGGCGCCGAGGAAGTGCTGGCGCAGGTGCCGCACGCCAGGAGGGACGCGCCGCCGCTCGCGGCTGTACGGGCCAGAATGGCTCTCGCCGACCAGACCGCCGGGCTCGGCGATCCGGCCGAATTCGAACGGCGTCTTGCCGCCGACCCACTGGACCACCAAGCCCGCTTCGATCTCGCCATCCTGCAGAATGCGATGGGAAAACGCACCGAGGCCGCCGACAGCTTGCTGGCGATCGTCAAGGCGGACCGGTCCTGGAAGGAAGACGGCGCGCGCGCGCAACTGTTGCAGTTCTTTGAAGCCTGGGGGCTGATGGACGGCGTGACGCTGGCCACGCGACGCAAACTGTCGTCGCTGCTGTTTTCCTGAGCCGCTCAAGGAATTCCTTTGCCGCGGCAGCTTGCAGATCGGGTGGGCCGCCCCAGATTGATCGGGGACGGCAGCCGCCGGAGACTTCGGAGCCGCGCCGTCCGGACATTCCGCGTGACCGGTGATCTGTCTGGCCATCGGTTGCGTGACGGAGAAGAGAATGCAGGCGGGAAACGCCCACTACCGGATCGCGTCGGACGTGCCCACGACGGCGCCGGTTTTTCCGCTGCCCGAGGCGTTGCTGCTGCCTGGCGGGCGCATGCCCCTGAACATCTTCGAACCCCGCTATCTCGAGATGGTCGATGCCGCCGTCCGCGCCGACAGGGTCATCGGCATGATCCAGCCCGCGCTTGACGGCGCGAGGCGCGAGGATGGAGAACCGGAGTTGTGTGAGGTCGGCTGCCTCGGCCGTATCATTTCCTTGTCCGAAACCGGCGATGGCCGTCTCGTGATCTCGTTGCAAGGGATATGCCGCTTCCGGGTTTTGGAGGAGGTTTCGTCCAGGGCCCCGTTCCGTCAGTGCCGCTTGGCGCCTTTCATCGCCGACCTTTCGGACGACCAGGGCGGCGGCGACGTGAACCGGCCGGCGTTGCTCAAGGCGTTTCGGTCGTATCTGCAGGCCAACGAACTCGAGGCGGACTGGGAAAGCGTCAGCCGCGCCGACAACGCCATGCTGGTGAATGCGCTGTCGATGATGGCCCCCTATGGGGCTGCCGAAAAGCAGGCGCTTCTCGAGGCCGTGGACCTGAAGACCCGCGCCGACACGCTCATCGCCATTACGGAAATGGCCATGGCGCGTGACGGCAACGGATCTGGGTCCAGCCTGCAATAGCGGCGAGAGAACGTATGCCCGACGAGACGGACCGAAGCGCGATCGACGTGAAGCTGCTCGAACTCCTGGTTTGTCCGCTGACCAAAGGCTCGTTACGCTTCGACCGCGCCCGGGCGGAACTCGTTTCAAGGGCAGCCAAGCTTGCTTATCCGGTGCGCAACGGCATCCCGGTCATGCTGCCATCGGAGGCGAGGCCAATCGTGGACGACGAAGCCGGCGTCTGAGAGTGCGGTTGAGGCTCCTGATCGGCATCATTGGAAATTGCGGCCCTTGGGCATGACCTGCGACGCCTTCGTGGCCAACGCCTCGAAATCCTGGCGCAATTCCGGCATGTCGCGCACCAGCTTGGCCATCCTGGCCGTCGGATGCAGACGGTCACGGCTTTCGGTAACAGGACGCCTGACCTCGTCGGCATTGCACAGGCCGCCGATGCGGGCGCCTTGTTCGGAAAGATCGCCAAGCCAGGGCGTCAGGTCTTCGGCGTGGTCGGCCACGACATGGATGACGCCGGACTGCGACTGCAGCTTGCCCTTGATTCTCACGAAGCGCGCGCCGAGCACTATGGATCGGAAGCGTTCGAAAAGTTTGGGCCATACGATGATGTTGGCGACGCCGTCCTCGTCCTCGATGGTCATGAAGATCACGCCCTTGGCCGATCCCGGCCGTTGCCGAACGAGGACGAGACCCGCGACGCAGACCGTGCGGCCGCTCGGCGTTTCGGCCAGGCGCACGCAGGGCAGGACCCGCTCGGCGTCGAGACGCGGGCGCAACAGCGAAACGGGATGCGCCTTGAGCGAGAGCCCCAGTGAACGGTAGTCGTGGATGATGTGCTCGCCGAGCGGCATGATCGGCAGGCGGGTTTCCGGCTCGTGATCGCGCAGCCGGATGTCGGGGCGATCGAACAGCGGGAGACGTTCGGTGGCGTTCCTGCCGTCGAAGGCGCGGACCGCCCACAGCGCCTCGCGCCGGTCAAGACCGAGCGAGCGGAAGGCGTCGGCCTGAGCGAGCTTCTCGACCTCGCCCGCGTTGAGCCCTGAGCGCAGCCAGACATCGCGCACCGAATCGTAGCCGGCGCCGCGTCGCTCGACGAATGCCTTTACGTGGTCCTCCGAAAGGCCCTTGATCTGGCGCAGGCCGAGCCGGACGGCATGCCGGGTTCGGATGACCCCCCGCATGCTCTCGTGCTTGCGCAGCAGCCGCGACGTTTGCCACGGCGACTCTTCCAGCGTGCAATCCCAATCCGAATGGTTGACGTCGGCCTCGCGGAGCTCGACGCCGTGGTCCTGCGCGTCGCGCACGAGCTGGGCCGGCGCGTAAAATCCCATCGGCTGCGAATTGAGGATCGCGGCGCAAAAGACGTCCGGATAGAACGTCTTGAACCAGCACGACGCGTAGACCAGCAGAGCGAAGGAGGCGGCGTGGCTTTCGGGAAAGCCGTATTCGCCGAAACCCTCGATCTGCTTGAAACAGCGTTCGGCGAAATCTTTGTCGTAACCTTTGCCGACCATGCCATCGATCATCTCCTGGCGCAGGTTTCCGATCGTGCCGACGCGACGGAACGTCGCCATGGCGCGGCGCAGCTTGTCGGCCTTGTCTGGAGAGAATCCGCCGGCCTCGATCGCGATGCGCATCGCCTGTTCCTGGAACAGCGGGACGCCGAGGGTCTTGCCCAGGATGCTTTCCAGCTCAGGCTTGGGGTATTCAGCGTCCTCCTTCCCTTCACGGCGGCGAAGGTAAGGATGAACCATGTCGCCCTGGATCGGGCCCGGACGCACGATGGCGACCTCGATGACGAGGTCGTAGAATTCGCGCGGCTTCAGCCGCGGCAGCATCGACATCTGCGCGCGCGATTCGATCTGGAAGACGCCGAGCGTGTCGGCGCGGCAGATCATGTCGTAAACGCATGCCTCGCCTTCCGGGATCGAGGCGAGGCTTGTGGCCTTCTCGTCGGGATAGCTCGCCTTGAGGATATCGAAGCAGCGCCGCAGGCACGACAGCATGCCGAGCGCCAATATGTCGACCTTGAAGAGCCCGACCGAATCGAGATCGTCCTTGTCCCACTCGATCATGGTCCGTTCCGGCATGGCCGTCTTCATGATCGGAACGATTTCGTCCAGCCTGTCGCGGGTGATGACGAAACCACCGACATGCTGCGAAAGGTGACGGGGAAAGCCCATGATTTCGTTGGCGTTATCGAACAGGTGCTTGGACACCGCCGCCTTCATGTCGAGACCCGCTGAACGCGCTTCCGTCTCGCCAAGACCCGAATGCGTCCAGCGCCACGTATTCGCCGACAGCGCCGCAATCGTATCCTCGGTCAGGCCGAGGGTCTTGGCGACCTCACGCATCGCCGAACGCGAGCGGTAGGTGACGATCGCCGCCGTCAGCGACGTATGCTTCTCGTTATACTTCTTGTAAATGTATTCGATCACTTCGGCGCGCCGGTCGTGCTCGAAATCGACATCGATGTCCGGCGGTTCGCCACGCTCCTCCGAAATGAAACGTTCAAAAAGGGTTTCCATCCTGTCAGGGCCGATATCGGTGATGAACAGGCAATAGCAGATTAGCGAATTGGCGGCCGACCCGCGCCCTTGGCACAAGATGTTTTGCGACCGCGCATGCCTGACGATATCGTTCACCGTCAGGAAATAGCCGGCATAATTCAGCTTGGCCACGAGGCCCAATTCTTTCAGCAGCGTGGCCCGGGTCTTGTCCTGGAGTCCAGCGGGAAAACGGATTGCCGCGCCCTCCCAGGTCAGCCGTTCCAGTTCTGCCTGCGGACTGGCGCCGTCGCGCGTCGGCTCGTCGGGATAATTATGCGAGAGCTCCTCCAGCGAAAACTTGAGCGTCTTGGAAAAACGCATGGTTTCAGCCAGAGCTTGGGGATATTTGTGGAACAACCGCACCATTTCCTGGGGAGGTTTCAGGTGGCGCTCGGCATTGGCTGCCAGCGAGAAACCGGCTTGCGCGACGGGCGTCTTCAGCCGGATCGCTGTCAGGATATCCTGAAGCGGCCGCCGCTCCGGCATGTGATAGAACACATTGTTGATGGCCATCATCGGCAACCCGGCGGTCGCCGATAGTGCGGCGGCCTGCTCCATGGCGAACACGTCGTTGCCGTCATAAGCCGGCGCAGCGGCAATCCACACAGCGGCGCCGAAGCGGTGCTTGAAACCGCGTAGCAGCGCCAGGGTTTGGCCGTCGGCCGAAATCAGGTCGGGCATGACGGCAAGCGAGAGCCGGTCGCCCCATTCGAGAAGATCGTGACGGTAAAGCTGCGGTGCTCCCTTCTCGCTCTCTTCACGCAGATTTGCCTGGGTCAGCATGCGGCAGAGATGACCCCATCCCTTACGGTCGCGGGGATAGGCCAGAATGTCGGGCGTGGCGTCCGCAAAGACCAGGCGGCAGCCCGGATGGTAGCCGATCTCGCCTACCTGCGCCTGCTGCCAGGCCCTGACGACTCCCGCGAGCGTGTTGCGGTCGGCAACGCCGATTGCCTTGAGCCCCAGCATCTGCGCCGTCACGACCAATTCTTCGGGCTTCGAAGCGCCGTGCAGGAACGAGAAGTTCGATTGGACGGCGAACTCGGCATAGGCCGGGGACGATGTGGACGGGGTCATGCGAATACGCCCTGAATGAACCAGCGCGGCGGTCCGTCCGCTGCGCCGTAATGACCTTGGCGGTAAAGCCAATAACGCCGGCCATCCTCATCCTCGACGCGGAAATAATCACGCGTCCGCGCATTTTCCGCATCCAGCCACCATTCCGGAGCGATGCGTTCAGGACCCTCGGCATGAGCGATCCTGTAGGCGGTCCGCCGCCAGCGGAAGTGCGCCGGCGGACCGTCCGGGATCGCGGTCGCCGTGACCTCGACGCATTCGGGCGCGTCGAACAAGCGGATCGGCCGCTCCTTTACCGCCTGCCTTGCCTCGTTGCCGCAGCGGAACTCGGACGGCCCAGAGTCGGTCGCGCCGCGCTGGAACGGCACGGCCAGGACAGCTCGTTCCGGAAGATGGCTTTCAAGGAGAACAGGCATGGTGATCGTCCCTCCCCCCAGGCGGGCGCCGATGCGGTCGGCAAAATGCGAAATGGATTTCGACACATCCGCCATCTCGCCGCCGAGATCGGCCTGCACCGCATCGAGCCGCGCGGCCACGAGCACGCAAAGCCGTACGAGATCGAAGCCGAATCCCGCGTCGATCTCCGTTGCCGATGCTTGCAGTCGCTCGTGGAACAGCCTGCCGATGAGAGTGGGGTCGCGCAGCGGGCGCGAGGCGCCGACCGCGATGCGGCTGACCTCGCCATCGACGCGGAAGAGGAGAAGCAGCAAACGCTCGGCCCCCTCGCAACGCCGTTCCATTTCTTTCTTGAGTTGGCAGGCCAGCAGCGCGACGAGCGCCTCGACATCGGCCATCGACGAGATCGGCTCGGTCAGTTGACGCTCGACCGACAGAGAGGGAACCGGCAGCCGTGGCGAGATCGCTTCCTCGACATTGCCAAGCGCCTGGTCGAGACGAAGCGTCACCTGCTTGCCGAAACGGCGGACCAACGGCGCGCGAGGCCTTGCCATCAGGCTTCCGACCGTCCGCAGTCCGACACTTTCGAGGCCGGCGCAGATGTCCGCATCGAGCCGCAGGGCGCGAAGCGGCAAGGGCTCGATGAAGGCAGCTTCCCCACCCGGCGCCACGGTTGGCGTTTTCATGAACCGGGCGGCGGCCCAGGCTGCGCCTGGCGTCGAGGCCACTCCCGAATCGGTATCAAAACCCAGTTCGAGCAACTGCGCGCGGATCCTGATCAACATCGGCCATTCGCCGCCGAACAGGTGGGCGCAGCCGGTGATATCGAGGAAGAGCCCATCGCATTCGTCGATCGCCACCAGGGGCGTGTAGCGATCGCACCAGTCGGCAACAGCATCGAGCAACCGGCGATCGGCAACCGGCGCGGCCTCGATGACCTCGATCTGCGGATGCAAAGCGCGCGCTTCAGCGATGCCCATGCCGGGCTTGAGGTTCAGCGCCTTAGCCCGCCTGTCGAGCGTTGCGATTCGCTGCGTGTTGTTTTCGCGTCTGCTGAACACCAGCGGCGGCGCTTCCTTGGGTTGAAGCGAACGCCACGATGGGCCGTAACGCCGTCTCATTTCCCGCTCGGCCGACAGTTGCGGGAACCAGAGCGACAGGATTCTCTGAGGCATGTCGGTCACGAAAGGCGCAAGCATCTTGGTCCCACTCCAGCGTGAAAGCTGCAGGCATCGCGGTACGGCTCTTGCTGATCGTCACATGGAAAGCAGGAGGGCCGATCGATCCTGAAAGGGCGCCTGACAGAGTGGCGCGCGGCGCGGCCGGAGCACTTGCCACGATCAGGCGAAGAGGCGCCGCCGTCGGTTCGGCAGTCCCTGCCTGACGCAGCAGAATCAGCGGATATCCCGCCATCAATGCCCTGCGATGCAGCCGGCGCGACGCGGTCAGGTCAAGCTGTCTCGGATTGCCGCGTACTTCCACCATCACCGCGCCAAGCTTCGTCAGGCTGGCGGCCTCCTCGGCGATCCACAGGGCGTCGATGATCCTAGACGCCTCGGCCATGAGAAAGAGGCGCGGTCCGATCCCGAAGCGCTGGATGAGGCCAGGAAAATAAGGCCGGCCGGCTTCTCGGAAGACATCGGACGTTCCAATCCAGATCAGCGGGAGACTGTCAGTCCCGTACAACAGGCGGGACAAGGCTAGGCCAAACCCGGCGACCGCGCCCGCGTCCTTGGTAAAATCGCCGTGAAGCTCGATCAGACCCGATGGTTGAAATCCTCCCGTGGCGGCATCGAAACCTTCGATACCGGATTTCAACACTGTCTGTTGCGGAATGCCCTTTCGCCGGACGACAAATTCGCTTGAACCTGTCCTTTCGTGTTGATCGCCTTCAGGATCCTGGAGACGCTCCGCGAGCACACCTTCCATTTTCGCGATTTTCCGACGCAGGGCCAAAACGGTGTCCTGCGCCGTGGCGTGGGTAACCATAGCGGTCGTCTCTTCGGTTCGTTCTTGTTATGTTCCATTAGATTCCAGAGCATTCGAAAAGAGTCAAGCGGATTGCAAAAGAATTTATTCCTGACAAGAGGACCAGATCATAGCACTCCAAAACGAAGCCTTCGCGGCAAAGGCCTCGAAAGATCGGCTGCGACAGGCTATATGCGGCTAACGAAGGAACCAGCATGGCCCGCATTTATCAAACACGCGCCTGGCAAGAACAGCTCTCGCCCTCGATCGAGGAACTGGAGATGATGGCGCTCGAGGCCTATGCCCATTTGCCGCAGGATTTCCGCACGCTGACCGGCGAGGTCGTGATCCAGATGGCGGAGTTCCCCACCGACGAAATCATGGACGACCTCTCCCTCGAAACTCCGTTCGACCTGCTCGGACTGTTCGAGGGACGCGGCATCGCCGAACGCTGGAATCCGGCCACCGGCGAGGGCCCCAACCGCGTGACCCTCTACCGGCGCGCGATTATCGACTATTGGGCCGAAAACGAAGAAACGTTGGGTTCGATCATCAGCCATGTTCTGATCCACGAGATCGGCCATCATTTCGGTCTTTCCGACGACGACATGGAGCGCATCGAAACGAGCGTCGAGTAGCCGATCCCGGCTTACCCCAAATTCGCAGATGTGATCGGGCGATGGGTTGGCCCGTCAGGCCGCGTCGTAGAGAGGCTTTTCGACGGCGGAACGGTCTCCCGCGAGAAGCTCGTGGACGAAGCGCAGCTTGCTCGCCGTCATCGGCGAGATCACGAACGGATAAAGATCCTGCAAGCCCATGCAGCGGTTGATCGAGTTCGACGCTTCCGACATGACGAGCCAGCGTTCCAGGATCTTGTCGAAGCTCGCCGTCGCTTCCCGTCCGTCTCCGGTGGCCGTGCCGCCGCCCGTGTCTGTGGATTTCAGGAGATTGGGATCGGTGTCCAGTTCGCCGAGCCGCATGTTCAGCCCCTTCACCATTTCCAGCGTGTCGGTGATGTGGAGATAATGCGCCCAGGTCTCGGCCCAATCCTCCCACGGATGGCTCGTCGCATAGGCCGAAATGTGATTCAGCTGCCAGTCGGGCGGCGCGCCATGGGCGTAGTGAGCCTTCAGCGCTTCCTCGTAGTCGGTCGTCTCGTCGCCGAAAAGGGCGCGGAAGGCGTTGAGCCAGACCGCGTCGTCGCGCACCAGCCGATCCCAGTAGTAGTGCCCGAGTTCGTGACGAAAATGGCCGAGCAGGGTGCGATAATTTTCGCCCATCTCGACCCTCATCTTCTCGCGCTGCGCCGCATCGGCTTCGGACACGTTGAGCGTGATCAGCCCGTTGTCGTGGCCGGTCAGGATATGCTCGCCGCCTGGGCCGGCGCCGACCGGATCGGCCAGGAAATCGAAGGCAAGGCCGATCTCGTCATTCGGCCCCTGCTTCGGTTCGACCGGCAGGCCGAAGGCCATCAGGGAGTAGACGGCACGCTTCTTAGCCGCTTCGATGCGCGTCCAGCGACGGCGGTTGCCCTCGATCGAAAGGTCGGGAATCGTCTGGTTCAGCCGACAGGCGCGGCAATAGGGATGGCCGGGTTGCCCTGCCCAGTTACAGCCGCATTCGGTGGCGTTAACGCACTGGAAAACATCCTGGCCGCTGGAAAGCTCGAATTCGGCGCGGTCTGGATTATAAAGAACGGCATTGCCGCAATTCAGGCATTTCGCATTCTCGAAATAGAGCCGCTGGCCGCAGTGCGGGCACGCAAAGAGCTTCATGAAATACGCCGTGTCGTGTGGATGGAGCGGAGCGCCCAGCGGCGTCAAACGTCGCATTCAAGCCTTTGTTCCCCATGCGCCACGGCGGCGCGGATCCCGCTCCCGCCATATTGGCGCCTCTTGCCACGACCCGGCGTTGATCGTAGGGAATGTCGCGAGTTCGGCTGGAAACGGCTTGTTTCGGCGGGTCGCGGTCAGGATGGCGGCGTTTGGCAAACAGCGCGATCGGCTTTCAGAATGGCATGGTCAGGGAGACGAGGATGGCGATGTTGGCAAGGATAGCAGTTCTCGCGGCAGGCGCCTTGGCGATCTGCGCGGCATCGATCGTCGGCGCAGACGCCGCGCAATGCGGCAAGACCGGAGCGGGCTTCGAAGACTGGAAGCAGGACTTCGCGCAGGAGGCGGCTGCCCAGGGCGTCGGCAGGAAGGGGCTTTCGGCCTTGGCCGGCGCATCTTACGCGACCGCGACGATCAAGGCCGACCGCGGCATCCACAAGGCGTTCAGCGGCTCTGTCGAGCAGTTCATGAAGCGCCGTGGCGCTTCTGCCATCGTCTCCAAGGGCCGCTCCCTGAAAAAGTCCAACGCCGCGATGTTCTCCAAGATCGAGAGCCGCTACGGCGTGTCGCCGGGCGTGCTGCTTGCCATCTGGGGCATGGAGACCGGTTTCGGCGGCTATATGGGCAACCAGAACACGGTCTCGGCTATCACGACGCTGGCTTACGATTGCCGCCGCCCGGACTTTTTTACGCCGCATGCCATCGCGGCGCTGAAGCTGGTGGACAGCGGCGCGCTCAGCGCCAATTCCGTGGGGGCCATGCACGGCGAGATCGGCCACACGCAGTTCCTGCCCGGCAATGTTTTGAAATATGGGGTTGGAGGCGGCAATCTGCGCGACAAGGCGACGGCTCTGGCCTCGACAGCGAATTTCCTGAAGGGGCACGGGTGGCGCGCCGGCGCCAGCGCGAGCGACAACCTTGGCGCCATTGCCGGCTGGAATTCCGCCAACGTCTATCAGCAGGCCATAGCGCGGATCGCCGACGAGATCGACGGCTAACGGCCTGTCGTCATGATCACGCGGTCAGCCTTGGCGATCGCGCGCCGCCAGCGTCCTCAGGCGAAGCGCGTTCAATCGGATGAACCCCGCCGCGTCCTTCTGGTCGTAGGCGCCGCGGTCGTCCTCGAAGGTCACCAGCGCATCCGAGTACAGTGACCTCGGCGAGCGGCGGCCGGTGACGATCACGTTGCCCTTGTAGAGCTTTAGGCGGACATCGCCTTCGACATCGGTCTGACTCCTGTCGATCAAGGCCTGCAGCATCTCGCGCTCGGGCGCGAACCAGAAGCCGTTGTAGATCAGTTCCGCATAGCGCGGCATGATCTCGTCCTTGAGGTGCGCCGCGCCCCGGTCGAGCGTGATCGACTCGATCGCGCGGCGCGCGGCGAGCAGGATCGTTCCGCCCGGCGTCTCGTAGACGCCGCGCGACTTCATGCCGACGAAACGGTTTTCGACGAGGTCGAGCCTGCCGATGCCGTTGTCTCGGCCGAGATCGTTGAGCGCGGCCAGCATCGACGCCGGCGTCAGCGGCTTGCCGTTCAGCGCGACCGGATCGCCGTTCTTGAAGGCCACGATGATCTCGGTGACCGCGTCCGGCGCATCCATCGGCGAGACGGTGCGCTGATGCACGAATTCCGGCGGCTCGACCCATGGGTCCTCCAGAACCTTGCCCTCCGACGACGAATGCAGGAGGTTGGCGTCGACGGAGAACGGCGCATCGCCCTTTTTGTCCCTCGGCACCGGGATCTGGTGCTGTTCGGCGAAGTCGATCAGGTCGGTTCGCGACTTGAACGTCCAGTCGCGCCACGGCGCGATGACCTTGATGTCGGGGTTCAGGGCATAGGCGGAAAGCTCGAAGCGAACCTGATCGTTGCCCTTGCCCGTCGCGCCGTGGGCGATGGCGTCGGCGCCGGTCTCGGCCGCGATCGCGACGAGGTGTTTCGAGATCAGCGGCCGGGCGATCGAGGTGCCGAGCAGATACTGGCCCTCGTAGACGGCGTTGGCGCGGAACATCGGGAAGACGAAATCCGCGACGAATTCCGCGCGGACATCGACGACGCGGATGTCCTTGATGCCCATCATCTCGGCTTTTTTGCGCGCGGGCTCCAGTTCGCCGCCCTGGCCAAGATCCGCGGTGAAGGTCACCACTTCGGCGCCGAGTTCCGTTTGCAGCCATTTCAGGATGATCGAGGTGTCGAGACCGCCCGAATAGGCGAGCACGACCTTCTTGACGTCTTTCAGCTTCGACATGAAGTCCCCGGATCTGGATGGCTGGAGGATCGCGATTTTCGCGAACTCTTAAGCGGGCCGGTCGTGTCCGGCAAGGCGCGAGCTGCGACGTTCGTTCACGCCCACGGCCTGGCGGTCAAGCGGACCGAATGGAGGCCTCGACCCGATAGCGGCTTTTCGGGACCGCGATTTTGGGCTATCGGGACGGCATACCCGAGTTCGCCATGATGTTCATCCCCGATCTTGCGACCATCCTGCAATTCGCGCTGGCGACGGTGATCATCGCGATCACGCCCGGCCCGGACATGACGCTGTTCGTCGGACGCGCCTTGTCGCAAGGGCGCAAGGCGGGCTTTGCCTGCATGGTCGGCGCGATGAGCGGCATCGTCATCCACACGACGCTGGTGGCGCTCGGTCTATCGGCGCTGATTGTCGCCTCGCCGCAGGCCTTTCTCGTGCTCAAGATCGGCGGCGCGGGCTATCTCGTCTGGCTGGCTTTCCAGGCGCTCGCCAAGGGTTCGGCGTTCTCGCCCGATACGCGGCCGCGGCCGCCGCGCTCGGTGATCCAGAACTGGGCGACGGGCATCGGCATCAATTTGCTCAACCCGAAGATCATCCTGTTCTTCATGACGTTCCTGCCGCAATTCGTGTCCGCGGCCGATCCGCACGCGCCAGCGAAGCTGTTCTTCCTGGGCTTCCTGTTCATCGCGGCATCGCTGCCCGTGACCATCCCGATGGTGATCGCCGCAGATCGATTCGCTGGCCTCCTGCGCCGAAGTCCGCGCGTGACGCGCATCGTCGACTACGTCTTCGCCGGCGTGTTTTCCGCCTTCGCGATTAAAATTCTGACCGCCCAGGCGAAGTAAGGCGGCACGAAGCCGCTCAAAAATCCCCGAACATGAGCTGCGCCGGGCCTTTCGGTGGCCTCCGTCTCGCCGGCTCGGCTCGCAAATTGACGGCAACCTGCTTTTCCACCCGCGCTTTAGGCTCGCGCATGCGCTTCAGCGCCTTGTCGCGCGCGACCTTTTCCGGAGCGGCGGGGTTTTCGGTCAGCCATCTCCCATGCTTGATCACCTCGTTGACCCGGCCCTGGTTGACGCCGAGCTTGAAGGCGATCTCCTGCTGGGTCATGCCGGTCGTCCTGTGCAGGTCGAGCACGGCATGGGCGAGGTCGGGCGTCATCTTCTTGCCGGCGATGCGGCGCGCCGGGGCGGCCGCCGACCGGCTGGCCTTGTCGCGCTTGCGCAATTCGTCGAGCACGGCCAGCGCCGAAACCATGTTGTAGGATTTCAGCGCTTCCTCGAATTCCTTGAGCGTCGCCATTTGAATATGCCTCGATCGCGAATCTGGCACAATATGTAGTACGGCGCGAAACAGATCAAGAACAAAGGCGCTTGTTGCGGTCGCGTTTTCGCACCGCCGTCAAACCGAAGGACTGAAAGACGCTCAAGCCTGCCCGTGGCCCGCGATCATCATGGCTTCAAGCGCGAGGCGATCCACCTTGCGCATCCGTTCCGAGTCCGACTTGAGCTGGCCGCAGGCGGCGAGGATGTCGCGGCCGCGCGGCGTGCGGATCGGCGAGGCATAGCCCGCGTTATTAATGTAATCGGCGAATTTTTCGATCGTCTCCCAGTCCGAGCATTGGTAGTTCGCGCCGGGCCACGGATTGAACGGGATCAGGTTGATCTTGGCCGGGATGCCGCGCAGCAGCCGAATCAGCGCCTTGGCGTCGTCGATCGAATCGTTGACGTCCTTCAGCATCACATATTCGAAGGTGATGCGGCGCGCGTTTGACAATCCTGGATAGGCCTTGCAGGCGGCGATCAGGTCGTTCAACGGATACTTTTTGTTGATCGGCACCAGCATGTCGCGCAGATCGTCGTTGGCCGCATGCAGCGAGATCGCCAGCATCACGCCGATCTCCGCCCCGGCGCGCGCGATTTCGGGCGCGACGCCCGAGGTCGAGAGCGTGATCCGGCGCTTGGACAGCGACAGGCCGTCGCCGTCCGACGCGATCAGCAGCGCGGTCTTGACCGCCTCGAAATTATAGAGCGGCTCGCCCATCCCCATCATGACGACGTTGGTAACCTTACGGCCCTCGGCGGGCACGATTGCGCCATCGGGCGCGCCGCGGTCGGGGAAATCGCCGAGGCGGTCGCGCGCCGTCAGCAATTGCGCCAGGATTTCTTCCGCCGTCAGGTTGCGCACCAGCTTCTGGGTGCCCGTGTGGCAGAAGGAGCAGGTCAGGGTGCAGCCGACCTGGCTGGAAATGCAGAGCGTGCCGCGGCCTTCCTCGGGAATGTAGACGGTCTCGATCTCGACGGGTCGTCCCGCGCCACGCGGCGGGAAGCGAAAGAGCCATTTGCGGGTGCCGTCGTTGGAGACCTGCTCCTCGACGATTTCCGGCCGCGCGATGCTGAAATGCTGCGCCAGCGCGCCGCGCAGATCCTTGGAGATGTTGAACATGTCGGCGAAGTCGGAAACGCCGCGCAGATAGAGCCAGTGCCAGAGCTGCTGGACGCGCATCTTCGCCTGCCGCTCCGGCACAATGCCTGCGGCGACGAGCGCATGCGCCATCTCGGCGCGCGTCAGGCCGATCAGTGACGGCTTTTCGACCGGCAACCGAACGGTAGGCGGGCACGGGTGGCTCGCGAGCGATATATCCAAAGTGTCTGTCATCGGTGCGGAGATATGGGTGGATTGCGGCATGATGTCGACAATGCTCGCGTCGTTAGCATAGTCGGGCGCCGCGGTCACGCGGGCTCGAAGGCAACGCGGTCAGCCTTTGGCGCAGGGCTTCTTAGAACCCACGGCATGGGCATGCGCCAATGCGAGCACGACCGCGAGCTCGCCGACCGGGAGCGAAGCCAGCGTTACCAACGTCCAGCCCTGCGCGCCCCAGGCATTCGGAACCGAAACGAAGGCTTCCGCAGCGACCTCGCACTTCAGCGCTTGCTCGTCGGGCGCAAGCTTGAGATTGGCCGTGCGCTCATCAGGCGCCAGCGTCGCGAAAATGCGGTCGACCTTGAAGGCAGTGCGATCGAAGTGCGGGGCGGCTGTCACTCCATCGAGCGCCAGGGCCATCCGCCGCAGATCGGAAGCCGTAGCCATCAGGGATCCGGAGGATCGGCAGGCACGCGCGCGGCGGCCCGCTATTTACACTTCGCGATCGAACCGAGCGCGGCCGAGATGCCCTTGAGCGAAAACACATAGCTCGTCGGGTTGCCGCGGCCGGATTTGGCGTCGATCTTCATGTCGGCGCCGGTCTTCATGGCGGCGATCAGCAGCGGCTCTTCCGCCGCGTTCTCGACCCAGGCGGACTTGCCCTTGGTGAACATCGAGAACTTCTTGTCGCCGACGGTGACGCCGACCTTGGAGTTGGTCTGGAACTCGTAGGAGGCGATGAACTGCGGCTCGTAAGACACCTGCTGGCCGGGGCGCTGGCTGACGAAGAAAAAGATGTCGCCATGGTCGAGCTTGGGCGGCTGCTTTTCGGTCGGCACTGTCAGCACGTAGCAGACCTTGCCGTTGCCGGACTGGTAGCTGTAGGTGCCCCAGGCGTTGTGCTGGCCGATCTTGGTCGCCGACTGCGCGAAGGCGGGCAGGGCGCCGAAAACCAGGACCAGAGCTGAAACCGCGGCGAGCAGTATGCGCATTCTTGTCACCGTTCCTGTCAAGCCGCGTGAAAGCGGGATCGATTCGCATCCGCCCGTTCGTTCAACTTTGAATAAGTCGGGGTTACGAATTGGTGAAGATTTGAGGAAAAAGGGTCGTTTCCTTGCCGCGCGGTCCTGTCCCTTTGCCCTCGCTTCGTTTCAAGCCAAGAAAAGCGGCAGCAGTTTGACTGCGCGCGGCGACCTTCGAGGCCGGCGCGTGACGATGCGGCAGGTTCTCCACGTGATCAGGACAGGTCGCCCAGCGCTTCCCTGGCGGCGGAACGGTGCGATGGCGTGATATGAGCGCGGACGGCCGAGATAGCCGCGGTCAGCACGGCGATGTCGTCGGTGAAGCCGATACCGAAGAACACGTCCGGCACGGCGTCGGCCGGCAAGACGAAATAGGCGAGAGCAGCCAAGAGAATGCCCTTGGCGCGCAGCGGCGTCTTCTTGTCCAGCGCGCAAAAATAGCTCGCCACGACCTCCTCCATGAACGGGATTTGCTGCGCCGCCCGCCGAGCGGTGCGCCAGAATGTGTCGCGGATGTCGGATTCGTTCGCGGTCGCCGTGGTCCGTGTCGTCTTTGCCATCTCACTCTCCTCGGCGAGGAGATGTGGGACGGAACTGGCCCGTACGCAAGATGCAGTCAACGTCCGGCCAGGCGGTTCATCGCCTTGGCCAGTTTCAGGTCGAGTTCGGTGAGCCCTCCGGCATCATGAGTCGAAAGCGAAACATGAACCGTCCTGTAGCTGTTGGACCAATCGGGATGATGGTCGAGTTTTTCGGCCGCCAGCGCCGCGCGGGTCATGAAGCCGAAGGCTTCGCTGAAATCGCGGAAGATGAAGGTCTTGGCGATGGAGACGCCGTCATCACCGAGGCTCCAGCCTTCCAGTGAAGACAGGGCTTGCGTGACCGCTGCCGCACCGAGTTTTTCAGGTCGCGCCATGGATGGTTCCTTCGCTGACGACAAAGGTAGGCAGCGCGCCGCCCCCGCTATCGGAAGCTCGTAGCCGCATCCGGCCATTCGATGCCCGCCGAGACCCGTGTGTCGCCGCCATTCAGCCGCCATGCCTCCTCGACCACGTAAGGTCCGCCGCCGACCGAATCGCGCGACGACATCAGCACGAAGCGGCCGACCTTGAAGGCGGCCGTCGAAAAATTTCCCCGCGCCGACAGATACATCGCAACGTCGAGGGGGCTTGGATTGCGCAGTCGGGCAAGCGTGACGTGCGGTATGAATTTTCGTGGCTCGGCCGGAAGGCCGGTTCGCTGGCAGAGGCGTTCTATCTCGCCCTGAAGCGCATTGAGGTCCGGCGACGGATCAACGCCGGCATAAATCGAATGCGGTTTCTTCGATCCGAAGGCGCCCACTCCGTTCAGCCGGAGCTCGAAGGACGGCCGTCGCACCCGGTCGAGCACATTGGCGATTTCGTCGGCGACGCGCCCATCGACATCGCCGACGAACCTCAGCGTGATGTGATAGTTCTCGACATCGATCCAGCGGGCGCCGGGAAGGCCGCCACGCAGAAGGGAGAGCGACAAGGCGGCATTGTGCGGAATTTCGAGGGCGGTGAAAAGACGCGGCATGAAAGCCTCCCTTCCTCGACTCTAACTCTCGCCTACCGAATCATCGAATGGCCGATCCGACAAGCGGAATATGTGCGTTGCACCAGAAGATTTCCTTAACGGGGTTCCCAGCGGCGTCAGGTTCAGGACGGGGCTTTGGTCTTGTTGAGGACGCCTTCGATGACAGGCAGGAAACGCGCGACCATCCTGTCGATTCCGGCGGCCGTCGGATGAAGTCCATCGGGTTGCGTCATCACGCTGTCGCCCGCCACGCCGTCCAGAAAGAAGGGGTAGAGCGTCAGGCCGTATTGTTTCGCCAGCTCCGGATAGATGGCGTCGAACGTCGTGGCGTAAGACGCGCCGAGATTGGGCGCGGCTCGCATCCCCGCAAGCAGGACCGTGACGCCGCGCTGCTTGAGTTTCGCGATCATCGCGTCGAGGTTGCGGCGCGTGAGGGCCGGATCGACGCCGCGCAGCATGTCGTTGGCGCCGAGTTCCAGGATGACGATCTCGGAGCCGTCCGGAACCGACCAGTCGAGCCGCGACAGGCCGCCGCTGGTCGTGTCGCCGGAGACGCCCGCATTGGCGATCACGACATCGTGTCCCCGGGCTTTCAGCGCCGACTGCAAGCGCTCCGGAAAGCCGAGTCCCGCGTCGAGACCGTATCCTGCCATGAGGCTGTCGCCGAAGCCGACGATCCTGCGCGGTTCAGCCTGTGCCTGAGGCTGATAGGCAGCAAGGAATGCCGCGCAGACGGCGAGCGAACAGACGAAGCGTTTGAAAGCGATCATGAGAAGCCCATATGTCGACGGCATGCCAGCCGGCCTGGCGCTCATATAGGGCATCGATTTGACCACTGAACCCGTCATCGAACTGAAAGACGTGTCGCTGACGCTCGGGCGCGGCGCCTCCTCGGTGCATGTGCTGAAGGGCCTCAGTCTCGATGTCGCCGCCGGGGAAACGGCCGGCATCGTCGGCCCGTCGGGCTCGGGCAAGTCGACGCTGCTGATGGTGCTGGCCGGATTGGAGAGCGTGGATTCGGGGACTGTCCGGATCGCGGGTCGGACGCTCAACGGGCTGAGCGAGGACGCGATCGCTGCGTTTCGCGGCCGCACCATCGGCATCGTGTTCCAGTCCTTCCATCTCATCCCGAACATGACGGCGCTCGAAAACGTCGCGGTGCCGCTGGAACTGTCGGGTCAGGTGGACGCCTTCAAACTTGCGGCGCGCGAACTCGATTCGGTGGGCTTGAGCGAACGGCTTTCGCACTACCCCGGCCAGCTTTCGGGCGGCGAGCAGCAGCGCGTCGCGATCGCTCGCGCCCTCGCGCCGTCGCCGCGCATCCTGATCGCCGACGAGCCGACCGGCAATCTCGACCAGGCGACAGGACGGCAGGTCGCCGATCTCCTCTTCGCCAAGGCCTCCGAACGCGGCGCGACGCTGGTGCTGGTCACGCACGACCAGGCGCTCGCAGAGCGCTGCTCGCGCCGGATCGCGATGCGCTCGGGCCGCATCGAGACGCTTGCCCGGCAAACCGACCGCGTGTCGGTCTCGTGACCGACATCGCCGCCGACCGCCCGAGCGCACTGCCATCGGCGTCGATGCATCGCATCCAACCCCGAGCGATGGGGCTCGCGCTGCGCTTCGCCTTGCGTGAAATGCGAAGCGGACTGTCCGGCTTCCTGATCTTCCTGACCTGCATCGCGCTCGGCGTGGCGGCCATCGGCGGCGTCAATTCGGTGGCGCGGTCGATCACCGCCGGCGTCGCGGCCGAGGGCCGGGCGCTGCTCGGCGGCGATCTTCGCTTCGAACTGAACCAGCGCGAGGCGACCGCGCCGGAGCGACAATTCCTCGAAAGCCTCGGCGGGTTCGCCGTCGGCGCCGACATGCGCTCGATGGCGCGGCTGGAGGACGGTTCGGACCAGACGCTGGTCGAGGCCAAGGCGGTCGACGCCGCCTATCCGCTTTATGGCGCGCTGGTGACGGACCCCGCTTTGCCGCTCGCGGAACTGCTTGCGGAACGCGGCGGCGCCTACGGCGCGGTCGCGCCGGACATCTTGTTCGAGCGGCTCGGGATTTTGCCCGGCGCGCAGGTCAAGCTTGGCGCTGCGGCCTTCGAGCTGCGGGCGAAGCTCGTCACCGAACCCGACGCGATCTCGGACGGCTTCGGCTTCGCGCCGCGGCTGCTGGTCTCGCTCGACGGGCTGCGCGCCTCCGGATTGATCCAGCCCGGCAGCCTGGTCGAGCATGTCTACAAGATCCGCCTGCCCGAAGGGACCGGCGAGGAGGCGCTGAAGGCGATCCAGGCGCGGGCCAACGACGCCTTCCCGCAGGCCGGCTGGACCGTGCGCAGCCGCACCAACGCCGCGCCGGCGCTATCGTCCAACATCGAGCGCTTCTCGCAATTCCTGACGCTCGTCGGGCTGACGGCGCTGGTGGTCGGCGGCGTCGGCGTCGCCAACGCGGTCAGCGCCTATCTCGACGGCAAGCGCGGCGTGATCGCGACCTTCAAGAGCCTCGGCGCGTCCGGCGGCTTCGTCTTCACGCTTTATCTGACCCAGATCATGATCATCGCCGCGATGGGCATCGTCGTCGGGCTCGTCCTCGCGGCGGTGATGCCGTACGCGGCGAGCTTCGCGCTCTCGTCCTACATTCCCGTCCCGACCGAAAGCGGGCTGTATCCCGGCGCGCTGGCGCTGGCCGCCGCCTTCGGCGTGCTGGTGACGCTCGCCTTCGCGCTCCTGCCGCTCGGCCGGACGCGCGACGTCCCCGCGACGGCGCTGTTCCGTGAAATGGGGTCCAGCGCGGTGGGCCTGCCGCGCTGGACCTATATCGCCGCCGCCGTCGCGATCACCGCGAGTCTTGCCGGCCTGTCGATCTGGTTCGCGTCGGACCGCCGGATCGCGGCGATCTTCGTCGCGGCCGCATTGTTCGCCTTCGTCGTGCTGCGCGCGGTGGGCGTCGTCGTCCAGGCGGTCGCGCGCCGCGCTCCGCGCGTGCGGTCGACCGCCCTGCGGCTCGCCATCGGCAACATCCATCGGCCCGGGGCGCTGACGCCCTCCGTGGTGCTGTCGCTCGGGCTCGGCCTGACGCTGCTGGTGACGCTCAGCCTGATCGACGGCAATCTGCGCCGCCAAATCTCGGACGGCCTGCCGGAAAAGGCGCCAAATTTCTTCTTCGTCGATATCCAGGGCGCCGAGGTCGACGCGTTCGCCAAGCTGATCGGCGATACGGCGCCGGATGGTACGCTGGTGCGCGTGCCGATGCTGCGCGGGCGGATCATGGAACTCAACGGCGTCGAGGTGCAGAAAGTCGACGTGCCGCCGGAAGGCGCCTGGGTGCTGCGCGGCGACCGCGGGCTCACCTATTCGGCGACCATCCCCGAAAATGCCGCGCTCGGCGCCGGGCAATGGTGGCCGAAGGATTATGCCGGCGCGCCGCTTGTCTCGTTCTCGGCGCAGGAGGCGCAGGAGATCGGCCTCAAGGTCGGCGACACGATCACCGTCAACATACTCGGGCGCAATGTGGTGGCCAGGATCGCCAACCTGCGGACCGTGAACTGGGAATCGATGGGCATCAACTTCGTCATGGTGTTCTCGCCCAATACCTTCGCGGGGGCGCCGCACAGCTGGTTGGCGACACTGTCGACGCCGACCGCCACCGCCCGGTCGGAGGCGAAGATCCTCAACACCGTGACGCGCGCCTATCCGGGCATAACCACCGTGCGGGTCAAGGACGCGCTGGAGATCGTCAATCGCCTCGTGGCGCAGCTCGGAACGGCGATCCGCGCCGCCGCCGGCTTCGCACTGCTCGCGTCCGTGCTGGTCCTGGCTGGAGCGCTGGCGGCCGGTAACCGCGCCCGCATCCACGATGCCGTGGTGCTGAAAACCCTCGGCGCGACCCGGCGCACGCTGATCGCGGCGTTCTCGCTGGAATATCTGCTGATCGGGCTTTCGACGGCGGTGTTCGCGCTCGCCGCCGGCGGGGTGGCGGGATGGTTCGTCGTGGCGCGCATCATGAAGCTGCCGTGGTCGTTCTCGCCGTCCATCGCAGTCTCGACCGTCGTCATCGCCCTCGCACTGACGGTCGGCATCGGCCTTATCGGTACGTGGCGGGTGCTCGGGCAGAAGGCCGCGCCCGTCCTGCGCGAACTGTAACGCAAACGTGTTCGCCGGAGAGCCCCGGCGAGTGACCTGATGTATGAAATTGTAGCCGTTCGTTTTTCATCGGTGATTTCGGACAGGAACGGCTCTTGTTCTGTGTTCAAGGACATATCATATTCCCGGCACGCATGCTGGAGCCCCGCCAGCAGTGCCTGGGTTGACCTCGACATTGCGGGGAGAGCAACAGAGGATATTCATGGCTGACCTTCGCAACTATCAGGCGCGCGCTGCGACCGCCGGTTCGCGCGTCGACGCCGGCATCGATCAGGGCCTGAGGGCATATATGCTCAAGGTCTACAACCTGATGGCGCTCGGCCTCGTCATCACGGGCGTTCTGGCGTTCGCGACGATCTCGCTCGCCACGACCAAGGATCCCGCGGCCGCCGTCGCGACACTCGGCAACGGGCAGATGCTGACCTCGTTCGGCGCGACGCTATACGGCTCGCCCTTGCGCTGGGTCGTCATGCTGGCGCCGATCGCCGTCGTGTTCTTCCTGTCGTTCAGGATCCAGACCCTGAGCGTTCCGGCGGCCCAGCTTGGGTTCGCAATCTATGCCGGCCTCATGGGCCTGTCGCTTTCATCGATCTTCCTGGTCTACACCGCGCAGAGCATCACGCAGACGTTCTTCGTGACGGCCGCGTCGTTCGGCGCATTGTCGCTTTACGGCTACACCACCAAGCGCGACCTGAGCGCCATCGGGTCGTTCCTGTTCATGGGCGTCTTCGGTCTGATCATCGCGATGGTGGTCAACATCTTCCTGCAGTCGACGGCGCTGCAGTTCGCCATCTCGGCGATCGGCGTGCTGATCTTTGCCGGCCTGACCGCCTATGACACGCAGAAGATCAAGGAGATGTATTTCGACGGCGACGATGTGCTCGTGGCCGGCCGCAAGGCGATCATGGGCGCGCTCACGCTCTATCTCGATTTCATCAACCTGTTCACGTTCCTGCTGCAGTTCATGGGCGACCGCCGCTAACGAGCCGGGCAGGAGACAAGAATAAAGGGGGCGGTCTTCGGGCCGCCCCCTTTCGTTATCTGGGCCTCAAGGCTTCGGCGCGATGCGGTCGATGAGCTGAAGCGTGATGTCCGCGCAGGCTCTCGCCGGCTCGTCGTCGGCGCATTTCACGTCGATCTTCATGTCGCCCTTCTCCAGGCGGAAATGCGCGGCCTTCGACGGAGGCGGCGGACCGCGCTCTGCATCGCGTCCACGTTTCGGGCCGCGCTCCTCGCGCGGACCCTTGCCGTGCGGCGGGGGAGGCGGCGCCATCTCTTCGTCGATCTGGCCGGCCTCGGCGCCAGGCGGAGGCGGCGGCGGGGCCATGTCGGTCACGGGCGCGTCCGGCGCGGGCGGCGGCGGCGGCGGGTCCTGTTGTGCGAAGGCGCCGAGCGTAAAGAGCAGGAGGCCGCCGGTAGCGAGTGCGAGTATTTTCATGGTCGTCCTTTCAGTGGGTCTGGTGACAGCATTTCAGGGATGGTCAGGGGCGTCTCAACCAGTCTTTCATCTTGTGCGGCGGGGGACCGCCGGCAGGCCCGATCGTCTGCGTCCTGCCGTCGGCGTGGATGATGACCGAGCCCTTGACGAAGCCGTCGTCGTAACGGCCCTGCACGATTACGGTTTCGTCCTTGGCGACGAGTTTTCCGCCTTCTCCATCGCGTCCGGTCTCGACCAGCGCGCGGCCGGACGGATCCTGGACGATGAACTTGTTGCCATAGATTTCGGCGACCGCGCCCTTGAACGCCACGACGTTGCCGTCGTCCAGCGTGTTGATCGCGGTTGGCGGAAGCAGGGTCTGCGCTTCGCCGCGATGCATCAGTCGCGAGGCGCCTGCGCCGGCGGCGACGCCGACGACAAGCATAGCCGCGCCGGCAACGCCGGCGATGAACAGGGCGGAGCGATGTCGCCTGCGTTCCGCTGCCGGCCGTATCGGCTCCGCCGCGTTGATATTGGTGTCTTCGGTCATATCGTTTCTCCTTGCTGATTGCCGATGACGCCGTAGTAGAGAACCGGCTCCAACCCAGCCTGAACCGATCCGTTCAGCTTGAGTTAAGCCGGCGGGCATAGGGAGCGGCATGCGTATTCTTCTGGTGGAAGACGATCGGGCGCTCGCGGCCGGCGTCGCGCAGGCTCTGCGCGACGAGCGTTTCGTGGTCGATATCGCCGGCAATGGCGAGGACGGCCTGCATCTGGGCGAGACCGAATCCTTCGACGCCGCCGTGCTCGATCTTGGCCTTCCCAAGATGGATGGCGTGGCCGTGCTGAAGGGCTGGCGAGCGGCTGGGAGGCAGTTGCCGGTGCTGATCCTGACCGCGCGCGACGGCTGGTCGCAGAAGGTCGAGGGCTTCAAGGCGGGCGCCGACGACTATCTGACCAAGCCGTTCCGGGTCGAGGAACTGGTGATGCGCTTGCGCGCGCTGGTGCGCCGCGCCGCCGGCCACGCGGCAAGCGTCGTCACGTGTGGGCCCCTGTCCTACGACGTGCCGCTCGGCGCCTTCGCGCTGGACGGTCTGCCCCTTCGCCTGACGGCGCTGGAATGGCGCGTCCTGTCCAGCCTGATGCTGCGCCGCGATATCGTCGTCGCGCGCAGCGACCTTCTCGACCGCGTCTACGACGGCGACGCCGAAGTCGATTCCAATTCGCTGGAGGTGATCATTGCCCGGCTCAGGCGCAAGATCGGCCGCGACCGCATCGAGACCGTTCGCGGGCGGGGATATCGCCTGGTCGCCGACCCCGCGGACAAACCGAAATGAGACGGTCGGGCGGATCCCTCGGCGGCCGGCTCGCATTCGGCGCCGCGCTGCTCATCGCCGTCGCGCTGCTGGTCGCGGGCGCCGGTATCGGCATCGTGCTGCACCGCTTCATCCAGGGGCAGATCGACCAGCGCCTCGACGCCCAAATCGCCATCGTCGCCAATGGCCTCGAGCTTGGGCCGGACGGCGCGCTCGCCGTCCGCGCGGTGGATGCGCCCCCTTTCGACCGGGCCGGCCGCGGCTGGTACTGGCAGGTCACGGACGCGCGCGACGTCACGCTCGCGCGTTCCGCTTCGCTGTCCGGCGGCTCGATCGAGATTTTCGCGGCGCGGTTCCGCTGGCAGGAATTCTGGAACTTTCGGCCCCAGCCAGGCGAGGGACGCGGCCCGCGCGACGAGCCGCTTCATCTGCGCGTCGGCCAGGCCCTGGCCGGTGGCCGGCCTCTAACGATCGTCGTATCCTCGCCGCGCGAGGCGGTGGTCCGGCCGATCTGGGAGGCGATGCGACCGCTGATCGCTTCGCTGGTCGTACTCGGCGCGTCACTGGCGTTGGCCAGTCTGCTGCAGGTGCGCTTCGGGCTAAAGCCGCTGCGGCGCATGCGGACGGGCGTCGCCGCTGTGCGGGCCGGGCGCGCCTCGCAACTCTCCCTCGATCAGCCGATCGAGTTGCTGCCGCTGGCGACCGAACTCAACACGCTGCTCGACCAGAACGTGGCGGGTCTCGAGCGGGCGCGGCGTAACGTGGCCAACCTCGCCCATGCGCTGAAGACGCCGCTTGCCACGCTGGCCGTCACGCTGCAGCAATCCGACCGGCCACAGGACCTCGCGATGGTGCGCGAAGTCGAACGGATGGAGCGCCAGATCCGGCATCATCTCGGCCGCGCCCGCGCCGCCGCGCTCAATGGACCGGCCCGCGCGCGCACCGAGATCGCGCCGCGCATCGACGAGTTCTCGGCCATGTTCGTCAAGGTCTATGTCGACAAGCGCATCGCCTTCGTCTCGGCGATCGATGCCGGTGTCGCGGTCGCCTGCGAGCCGCAGGATCTCGACGAAATCCTCGGCAACGTATTGGACAACGCGTTTAAGTGGGCGAGCACCCGCGTCGGCGTCAGCGCGCGAGAGGACGGCGCCTTGACCATTCTGATCGACGATGACGGCCCGGGTCTGGCCGGAGACCGCGCGCTCGATGTCATGATGCCTGGCCAGAAACTCGACGAGACCGTCGCGGGAGACGGTTTCGGGCTGACGATCGCGCGCGAGCTCGCCGAACTCTACAATGGCGGCGTCGCGCTGTCGCGCTCGCCGCTCGGCGGTCTGCGGGTCGCGATCACCTTGCCGATGGCCCTGGCGGCCGCCCCGTGAATCAGCGCAGCGTCGCGGCGATGTTGCCGCCGTCGACTGTGGTCACGTCGCCGGTGGTGCGGTCGGCCAGCGCGTGATGCAAAAAGGCCTGCGCGACATCCGACGCGGTGACCTCCTGGCCGAGCAGGTTGCCGGACATATAGTCTCTTTCGGAAACGCCGCGCGCCTTCGAGCGGCTGGCGATCATCTCGTGGTTGAGCAGGCCGGAGCGGATGCGATCGGCGTTGACCGCGTTCGAACGCACGCCGATGGCGCCGTATTCCAGCGCGTATTGCCGCGACAGGAACAGCGTCGCGGCCTTGGGCAGGCCATATGCGCCGAACTTCGCGCCGGGATTGATCGCCTGCTTGCTGGTGTTGAACAGGAGCGCGCCGCCGGTGCCCTGCTGGCGGAAGATGCGCACGGCGTTTTGCGCGGCGTTCTGGTGGGCGAAGAAATTGAGCTCGAAACTCTTGCGCAGCAGAGCGTCGTCGAGGTCGCCGATCATGCCTTCCCAGGCCGCGCCGGCATTCGAGACGAGGATGTCCAGCCCGCCATAGACCGCGACGGCCTTGTCGAAGGCGGCGCGCAGCGCGGCCGGGTCGGTGATGTCGGCGCCGACGCCGATCGACTGGTTGCCGGCGAGCTTGGCGGCGTCCGCGGCGCGGTCGGCATCGAGGTCGACGACGACCGCATGCGCGCCATGGTCCGCGAAAAGCTTCGCGGTGGCCGCGCCGATGGCGCCGGCGCCGCCTGTGACGAGCACGACCTGGCCGGTCAGAGGCTTGGGTTTATTGCCGGCAAGTTTCGCCTGTTCGAGCGACCAGTATTCGAGTTCGAACAGTTCGGCGTGCGTCAGCGGCTGGAAGCTTCCCACGGCTTCCGCGCCGCGCACCGCCTCGATCCACATCTCGCCGACATCCGAGGCGATCCGCGCGTCCTTGAGCGTCCGGCCATGGCCGAACATGCCGAGCCCGGGGATCAGCGAGAGACGCGGCATCGGATCGAGCATTATGCGCGCGACGTCGTCGCGCGCATCATTGGTCCTGAAATAATCGGCATAGCTGTCGGCAAAGGCCGCGACATGGCGCGCGATCGTCTCGCCATAGGCGGCGAGGTCGCCGGCCTCCGGCGCGGGCAGGACCATCGGGCCGGTCTTGATGCGGATCGAAAGATCCGGCGTCGACACGCCGATGCGAGCCAGTGCGTCCAGCCGGGGCGAATCGAGGAAATCGAGAATCGCGGGCGACGTCCGGAAGTCGCCGATCATCCGGTCGAAGCGGCCCTCGCCTTTCGAAGCCGCCACGGCGCCCCGAAGCATCGGGGCGATGTCGGCGGGCTTGGCGAGCGCAACCGCCGGCCTCGCGGCGACCGGAGCCGCCTTGCCGGACCTGGCGATGTACTCCTCGGCCAGGGTCACGTAACGGATCATGCGGTCATAAGCATCGCGCGCGGTCTCGGCGAAGGTGAAGATGCCGTGCTTGTCGAGGATCAGGCCCTCGACCGTCGCGTCCCGCTCGAAGATTTCGGCCGCCGCCTTGGCGAGGTCGAAACCGGGCTTGATGTAGGGAACGAAACCGAGCCTGTCCCCGAAGGCCCTGGCGCAGAGCGACTCGCTGTCCTCCTGGTCGATGATCGACAGGACCGCCGTCGAATGGGTGTGGTCGACGAATTTATGCGGCAGGAAAGCGTGCAGGAGCGTTTCGACCGACGGGTTGGGCGAGGACGGGTCGATCAGGTTGGCGCGCTGCAGCGCCACCATATCCTCGTCGGACAGCCGGTCCAGCTTGCGCGCCTTGAGCAGCGGCGCGAGCTTCACGGCCGGCAGGCCCTGCGGCTCGATGACGCCCATATCCCAGCCGCTGCCCTTGACGCAGAACACGTCCCATTCGTCGCCGACCAGATCGGTCGCGCGCAGCTTGACCGAGGTATTGCCGCCGCCGTGCAGGACCAGGCGGGGCTCGCCGCCGAGCAGCCGGGTCGTGTAGACCCGCAGCGCCAGTTCGCGCTCGATGCCCTTCGCGGCATAGGTTTCGATGAGCGTCCGCGCGTCCGTGTCGTTCCAGAGGTTCTTCATCGTCCTATCCCGTTGGTTTGCCGAGCAGGCGCGGCCGCGGCGTGAATGCCGGCCGCTTTTCGCACCCGCGCTAGGCGCTGTTCAAGTCCTGTTCGTCCGCCGCTGGCTGCATGAGTCTCTTGGCCATGGCCGCGCCGAGCACGAGATGCGTGCACAGGCCGCCGGCGAGCCCCGCCCTTAGGGGCCCAAGCTTGTTGTCTTCCTGCACGACGACCAGCCGTTTGGCAATGACGCGCAGCGCGTCCAGTTCGGCGGCGATGAGACGGCGGTTGTAGCCGCAATCGAGCGAGGCGCCGTTCCGGTCGATGATGCGGCCTGCGACCACGCCGACGCCGCCGGCCGCGAGGATGGCTTCGATCTCGCTCAACTGGACCGCGCCGCATTTGACGACATGGCTCTCGGCGTCGATGCTGCCGATCGTGTAAAGCGCCAGATCGCAATGCGGGATGCTGTCGAGCTGCTCGCGGATCACGGGTTCGTTGCGCAGGCCCTCGGCCAGCGCTTCTGTGGCGAGCACGAGCGGGGCGTAGAAATTGAGGCCCTTGGCATTGAGGCGGCGCGCGATTTCCATCGTGCATTCGTCGGGCCGGTAGGAATAGGGCGCGCCGAGATTGCCGCAAAGCTGCACGACGACCACATCCTGAAGGTCGGCATGCGGCATCAGATCCGCCATCGCGTAGACGGTCTTGCCCCAAGCGACGCCGATGCGCATGCCGCGCGCAACAAGATTCAGAAAGACGCTTGCCGCGACAACCGGCACGTCGGCGGCCGGCATGTCCGAATGCGCGTTTTCCGGCACGACCCAGACGGCTTCGAGGCCGTGGCGATCCTCGATCTCGCGCGCCAGAACCTGCTCGGCGAAAATCTGGGTCGAGGTCGCGATGGTGACGATGCCCGTGTCGCGCGCTTTGCGCAAGTACATGGCGACCGACGCGCGTGAAATGTCGAGTTCGCGCGCGACCTCGTCCTGACGCAGGCCGTGGGCGTAGTAGAGCCAGGCTGCTTTGTGGATAACCTGGTCGGCTGGGCGGATTGGCATGACCCCGACATTGTTCACGAAGGTTGACAAAAGTCAATTATCCGCTGTGCATTCACGACGACGTTGTCAGGTTAACGGTGTGGCGGCTGGGGCGTTCGCGTGATTCAAGGCTTTCGGGTTGAACCGGAGCCGGGCGCGATGGATGAGGGTTGGGTCAAGGATCGGCTGCAGCTGCTGCTGGATCGGTTCGGGGCCGTGGGCGACCCGGCCCGGTCCGGCGGTTTCGACCCTTGTTTTCCCTGTTGCAATCGCGCGGGGCTTCGGCCATATAGACCCGGCTTGCGGCCAAGGCCGCGCGAGCGGGTGTAGCTCAGGGGTAGAGCACAACCTTGCCAAGGTTGGGGTCGAGCGTTCGAATCGCTTCACCCGCTCCAAAGGTCCTAAATTTTGAATAGCTTGAGGGCTCGGTTATCCGGGCCTTTTTGCTGTGTCTTCTTGAGCAGGGTCGCCCCGGTTTAGTTCAATCCGGCGGTTCGATTCGAATCCCAGTGTCCGCTGTTCTTGACAGTTTTACGTTCCACCAGCCGGGCGTCGATCATGACGTGTTCCGGGTCACCTGACGGCTCCGCTATCCGGTCGAACAGGATGGCCAAAGCGCGCTCGACCATCTTGTCCACGGGCTGTCGGATCGTCGTCAGATCGTAGGTCGGCAGGGCGGCCATCGCCGTATCGTCGAAGCCGATCACCGAAACCTCGTCTGGAATCTTGATTTCGAGTTGGTAGCGCATCACGTCCATGGCGCGCACGGCCATGTAGTCGTTGACGACGAACACGCCGTCCGGGCGCTCGCCCAAGGGTCGGTCGAACAATTGCCTTGTCGCATCTTCGGTGCGCTTCAGGTCGAAGTGGCCGACAGCGTGAGCAAAAAGACCCGCGCCGCTGGCATGGAGTTCCGCCATGAAGCCGTATTCGCGATCGCGGCTGGTCGATGCGCCTCGCCATCCGGCAAGCAGCGCGATGCGCTGGTGTCCGGATTCGAGCAGCGCGCGCGCGGCGAGCCGGCCGCCGCCGACATTGTCGGTGGTCACGCTCGACAGGCGGGGATCGTCCTGAATGCGGTTCAGCATCACCACTGGAACGCCGCGCTCGCGGCAGTCGTCGCAAATTTTGGATGAAAGCTCGACGGATGCGGTGATCAGGCCATCGACTTGATATTGCAGGATATCCGAGACAGTGGCCTCCACGTCGTGAAGCGTGTCCGGCATCATGAAGACCAGCGCATGATAGCCCTTGGCCTGGAGGCTGTGGCAGATCATCTCAAGCGCCGAGGCATAGAAGGGATTGTCCAGGTAGCTGAAGAGAACCCCGACGATCCGCGAGCGCTGAGTGATCAACGAGCGCGCTAGCGCATTCGGGCGATAGCCGAGCTCCGCCGCCACGCGCAGGACTTTTTCCCGCGTCGCCGACGAGACGCTCGATTGCGTGGGGACGCGCGAGAACGCGCGGCTGACTGCGGATTGCGAAACGCCGGCCAGCCGGGCGACATCGATCGAGGTGACGCTGGTCTTTTTCATCGACGTTGGATGGTCCCGGCGTCGATCGACGCGGGCAGTCAATCGAGTTCAAACAAGATCGGGCTAGCACGCGGCGGCGGCCGGGGGAAGCGCGACCCGGCTCCTCCTGTCGGCTCGATTCGCGACCGCGCTTCAGACCAAACAAGGCGGCGCAACTGAAAGCCGCGCGATTTCGTGAAAATCCGCTTGCCAAGACGCGCCAATTGGATAGCATACGTATGCGTTAAAGCGAGAACAGAGCCATGTCCGAGGCTGTCCTGGAAAAAGTTGCGGCTGGAAAGTTGCGGATGGCCCATGCCGAGGGCCGGGCCGACGCGACGCGCGTTCAATTCGAATCGCTGCGCGCCGAGCACATGCCGAAGGACTTTTCGATTTCCCTCGACGCCTACCGGCGCGGCGGCACCGACAATTTTATCGGCCACGCTCCCGAGGGACAAAAGACCCATTCGATGCGCGGGTTCGAGCCGACATACGTCAATATCATCGACTACATCGTCCGCATCACCCACCGCATCTGGGAAGAGAAGGACATCGGCTACATCTACGACACCTACAGCCATGACTGCACGGTGTGGGACGATCTCGGCCTGCAATACGGTCGCGACAAGATCGTAGCCGACACGGTTCATACCAACAACGCCTTTCCCGATATCAGGCTTGTCGCCGACGAAGTCGTCTGGGCGGGAAACGAGGAAGTGGGTTTCCATACCTCGCACCGCACGAAAATTCTCGGCACGAACACCGGCTTCAGCCGCTTCGGGGCGCCGACGGGCAAGCGCGTTCAGCTCTGGTGCATCGCCAATTGCGTCGCGCGCGCCAACGAAATCTTCCACGAGCATGTGATCTACGACACGGCCGGCCTACTTCAGCAACTCGGCTTCGATGTTGTCGAGACCGCGAAACGCGTCGCCTCGCTGCGGTCCACCAGTCCCTTGGTCGCCAACTTCATGGCGGGCGAGCCGAGCCGTGTGCCGGGTCAGGGCAAGCCTGAAAGGCACGCGATTCCCGATGACCGCGACGATATCGAGGATTTCGCCCGCGCGACCTTCCAGACGGTCTGGAACCGGCGTAATTTTAGCGCCATCGATCGCGTCTACAGTCCCAACGTCGTCATGCAGGCTTCGACCGGCCGCGTCTACCGCGGCGCCGGCCAGGTCAGGGCATTCGTCCTGTCGATGGTGGCGATGTTCCCAGATATCAGCATCACCGTCGACGACATCTACTGGATGGGCAATCCGGCCGAAGGCTATGTGGTTTCCATCCGCTGGAGCGCGGTGGGCACGCATCGCGGCTTTGGACCATACGGTGAACCGACCGGAAAGCAGATCGTCGTCTGGGGCATCAACCAGTGGATCCTGAAGGACGGCCTGATCCAGAAAGAATGGATGATGTTCAACGAATTCGGTATTTTGATGCAGCTGAACCGCTGAGCCTCCGTCCCGGCGCACGCCGCCGGCAAGAAAATCTCAGCCGGGGCGGTACGCGTCGACGCTCCCGGCGGCATCAATAAGGCGGCGCACCGGAGTGGAACCATGAGACATCTACGTTCACTGCTCGCATCGGCCGCGCTCGCTGCAGCCATCACGTCGTTCGTGCCGACTTTCGCCGACGCCGCCGCTTGTCAAATCGACGGCAAGGGCGAGGTCGACATCATCACCAACTTCTTCCCGACGCTCGAACTGCTCGCCAAGAAGATGAAAGAGTGCGCCAAGCCCGATCTCAAGGTCGAGGTCAAGCTAACCACCGAAATGAAGACCGAGATCCCGCGCGCCTTCGAGGCTTCGAGTTCGCCATTCGACGGCGCGGCTGTCGCCAACTCGTCGATCGTGCAATTGCAGTCGAAGGGGCAATTGATGCCCCTCAATGATCTCGTCGCCAAGTACAAGGATCAGTACAAGATCGAGGATCAGATGCTGATCAAATTCGGCGACGAAATCATGGCCGTCGCCTTCATGGCCAACGCGCAGATCCTCTATTATCGCAAGGACATCCTGGAAAAGCACGGCATCGCCGTGCCGAAGAGCTATGACGACCTTACGGCGGCCTGCGACAAGCTGAAGGGCGACCCCGACCTCGACCACTGCTTCTCGGCCGCTTACGGCAACTCCTGGGAACTCGGCAACGAATTCATCGACATCTTCGTCGCCATGGGCGGCCAACTCGCCGATCCAGCGACCTCGCAGCCGAAGTTCAACGGCCCGGAAGGCGTCCAGACCCTCGACCTGATGAAGAAGCTCTCGGGTTACATGTCGCCCAACGCACTCGCCATCGATTTCGGCGGCGTCAAGCAGGAGATGCAGCAGGGCCGCACCGCCATGGCGTTCCTTTGGGGCGACATCGCAGCGTCGATGGACAACCCAGAGGAGAGCAAGGTCGTCGACAAGATCGGTCTCGCCGTCGCGCCCACCGCCAAGCCCGGCGGCGCGGTCTCGACGCTGTTCTGGTGGGACGGCTACGTGATCCCGAGGAATCTCGACGGCGACCCCGATTTGACTTTCCGCACCATGATGGAGGCGATCAAGGCCGATACGGTCACCGAGAACAACGACATCACGTTATGGCTGCGCTCCAACTACAAGCCGACGAAATACGCTACGGCTATCGTCGACTCGGTTGGCGCGGGCGCGCCGCCCTTTCCGATGACGCCCCAAGTCGACCTCGCCATCGTGGCGCTCGGCGAAAACATCGGAGACGCCATCGCCAACAAGGAGAGTTCGCAGCAGTCCCTCGACGATGCGGCAAAGGCCTATAGCCGGGCCGCGACCGACGCCGGCTTTCTGAAGTAGACGGGACAGATCGCGACGGAAGGGCGCTAAAGATGAAGACCGGAACGTTTCTCGGCTTCGTGGCCCCTTCTGTGGTTTCCATGCTCCTGCTGATCGCGCTGCCGCTGGTCGGCGTGATCTACCTCGCCCTGCATCAGAGCCATGTGAAAACCGAGATGGCCGAGGTCCATACGAAGGTCCCGCTGTTCGGTGGCCTGAGCAAGGATGAGGTGACCCTCGTCCCCCAAGCGGTGCTCGACAGCCATGGCCGGCCGATCCGCGAGTGGCAATTCGTCGGCCTGGGCAACCTCTATCAAGCGGCCGAGGTGAAGGAACTCGGTGAAATCCTGTCCAAGCCGCGGCCGGAACAAAGCCTTCCCGACATGGTCGATTCAATGTACCGGGAAATTACCAATCTCAGCTTCTGGAGCGCGCTCGAATTCACGCTGATCTACGTCGCCGCGACGACGCCGCTGATGCTCTCGATCGGGTTCCTTCTGGCGCTGGCCGTCAACCGCGCCACCGAGGGGCTGAAAGGGTCGCTGATCTTCGTTACGCTGCTGCCAATGATCGTGACGCCCGTGGTATCGTCGCTCGCCATCTACTGGCTATTCCTCGACAACGCCATCGTCGCGACCGTTTTGCGCGAGCTTGGCTTCGGACAGATCTATTTCCTCAAGGATGCCTTTACGATTCGCCTGCTGATCATCGCCTATGGCGTCTGGTACGCGGCGCCCTTCGCCTTCATCATTCTTTATGCCGGCCTGCAGTCGGTGCCGCAGGAATCGCTCGAGGCGGCGCGCGTCGACGGCGCCACGCGGTGGCAGGCGATTCGCCTCGTCACCATCCCGCACCTCATGCCGCTGTTTGCCGTCGTGGTGCTGATCCACCTCATGGACGCCTATCGCGTGTTCGAACCGATCCTCGTGTTCAATTCGAGGGTATTCGCGAGCTCGCTGCAATATCTCGTTTACATGGTGCTTTCCGTTGGCGACAACGTTCACAAGGCAGCTGCCTACGCGGTGCTGACGGTCGCAGGCATCGTCATTCTGCTCATTCCGGTCCTCGTCAGCACCTGGCGCGAGCAAAGGACGCTGTCGTGAGCAAGGCGGACCGGCTGCCTCTCTGGCTCAAGACCGTCAACGCGACGGGACTGGGCGTCTGGCTTTTCATCGCCATGTTCCCGTTCCTGTGGATGTTCTTGATCTCGCTAAGGCTGCCGATCGACGCCTTTTCCGTGCCGCCCAAGCTGATCGCGCCGGTCACGCTGCGGAATTTCTATGGCGTCTGGGTTACCGACGACTTTTGGCGCTACGCCATCAACACCACGGTGGTGACATTCTTCACCGTCGTCATTTCGCTCGGCATCGCCTGTCCGGCGGGATACGCGCTGTCGCGCTACCGCGGTTCGTTCGGCTTCTGGCTGCTCGTCTCGGCGCTGATCTTCCGCGCCATGCCGCACGTCGTGCTGCTGACGGCCTATCGTCCGGCTTTCTTCCAGCTCGGCATCTGGAGCCGCTACGAGACGCTGATCATCGTTCTCGTCGCCATCAACCAGCCCTTCACCATCTGGATGATGCGCTCTTTCTTCATGAATATTCCCAAGGAACTCGACGAGGCCGCGCTGATCGACGGCTGCTCGCGCTTCCAGGCGTTCCGGCTGGCGATCATGCCGGTGATGTGGCCTGGCGTGGTGACCGCGGCGCTGTTCGCCTTCCTGCTCGCCTACAATGATTTCCTGATCTCGTCGCAACTGATGAACGGCGAAATGCAGACCATGACGGCGGCGCTCGGCAACTACATGGGCCAGGCCAAGCACCTCGACAAGCTGATGCTTGGCATCGCCGGCGCCGTTTCGGTGACGATCCCGATCATCGTGCTGATCTACCTGTTCCAGAAGCAGATCGTGGCCGGCATGACCGCCGGAGCCGTGAAGGGATGATCTACCTCCGCACCTTCTTCTCGACGGCCTAGAGGCATCCGGCGGCGGCCCGGTTCGCGCGGGCGCACTTCATCAATCAATTGAGCGGCTTTGCCTCTTGCCGCCTTGCCGGCAAGGGAAGGCGCATCCGAGAGGAATTCGAACCATGTCCGCAGAAGAAAATCTCGAACTCGTCCATCGCATGTATGAAGCACTGAATGCCCAGGACCTGGAAGCGCATCACGCGTACTGGCATGCCGACATGATCTGGCATGGCCCTCCGGGGTTCGGCGACATCCATGGCATCGAGGGCTTCAAGTACGAGGTGCTCAAGCCCTTCTACACGGCGTTCCCCGACTATTTCGCCAAGAACGACATCGAGGTCGCCGACGACAATTTCGTCTCCGCCACCGGCTTCCTGACCGGAACGCAGCGTGGCGAATGGATGGGATTTCCCCCGAGCAACAAATTCATGCGCATGCGGTTTTCCGATTTCTGGTCGGTCAAGGACGGTAAGTTGCATGAGAACTGGGTCATGGTCGATCATGTCGACGTCATGAAGCAGTTCGGCGTCGACTTGATGGCGGGCGTCCCGGCGCATGGCTGACGGACGCGGCCCCCAGGAAGCGCCGGAGCCGAGTCCGTGACCGGGTTGTCCGAAGCCGGCAGGCTGTCGATTCTGGAAGCGCTTCGCGATGTCGCGCGCGGAGCGGGCAGAATACGGCTTGCGGATATTTTTACCGACGATGTCCGCTGGCGCGGCAGTCATCCGCTTGGCGCGTTGACAGGCGTCGACGCGCTTCACGCCGGACTATGGCAGCCGTTGCGGACGGCGTTCCCCGACTTGGAGCGCCGCGACGACATCTTCATGGCCGGCGTATACAAGGGCGATGTCTGGATCGCCGCCACCGGATATTATTTCGGAACGTTCGCCAAGGACTGGCTCGGCATACCTGGCCGCCATGGCTGGGCCCATCTGCGATTCGGCGAACATTATCGCCTGGAGGACGGCAAGATCGCCGAAGCCTTCGTCCTCTTCGATCTTCTCGACCTGATGCGACAGGCCGGCGTTTCACCATGGCGCGCCGGTCTGGGCGTGGAAACGCTCTCGCCTGGCCCTGCCACGCGCGACGGCGTCCGCTTGCGCCCGTCAAGCGCCGCGGATACCGACAGGACCATCAACCTCATGCACGCCATGCTCGGCTCGCTCTTCGAGCCCGACCGCGCATCGGCCGGCATGGAGCGCTTCTGGCATCCCGACATGATGTGGTACGGCCCGTGCGGTATCGGCGCAACACGGGGGCTCGACGGCTTTTTCCGCTTTCACGAGGACCCCTGGGTCGCAGCCTTTCCCGACTGGCGGACCGACGGCAAGGGCGTCTACCTCGCCGACGATGTCTATGCGGCGCTGGTCGGATGGCCGAGCCTGAAGGCGACGCAGTCCGGCGCGCTGCTCGGCCTCGCGCCGACCAACCGGCCGGTCGAGATCAACCTCATGGACTTTTACCGCCGCGACGGCGGCCTGCTCGCCGAGAATTGGATTTTCATCGACCTGCCGCATCTTTTCCTTCAACTCGGCGTCGATCTATTCCAGATCATGCGCGACAAGGCCGCCGAACGACAACACGCCGTATCAGGCGATTGACAGGACGAGATGGCGAAGGATTCGGTGACATCGGGCGACGTCGCGCGCCTGGCGAAAGTTTCGCAGGCAGCCGTCAGCCGCGCCTTCACACCCGGCGCCAGCGTTTCGGAGGCCACAAGGGAGCGCGTGCTGGCCGCGGCGCGGCAACTCGGCTACCGGCCGAACGCGCTCGCCCGCGCCATGATCAGCGGCCGCTCGCACCTGATCGCGGTGCTTGTCGCCTATCTCGACAACCAGTTCTACCCGATCGTCATCGAGCAATTGTCGCGCTCTCTGCAGGCCAAGGGCTATCAGGTGCTGCTGTTCATGACCGATCCCGGCAATCAGGACCAGATGGTCCACAAGATGCTGCAGTTCCAGGTCGAGGGCATCGTCATGGCGTCGGCGACCATGTCGTCGGTTCTGGCGCGCGAATGCGCCGATACCGGCATTCCCGTCGTGCTTTTCAACCGTTATGTGCCGTCGCTGCCGGCAAGCAGCGTCACGTCCGACAACCTGTCGGGAGGCCGGCAGATCGGCCGGCTGCTCGCCGCCGGCGGTCATCGCCGCATCGCTTTCGTCGCCGGCGCCGAGGATTCGTCCACCAACCGTGACCGCGAATCCGGCTTCACGGAAGCGCTCGCGGAAGCCGGCCTGAGGATATGGCGACGCGCGGTCGGCGGCTACAGTTTCGAGGGTGCGGCGAAGGCGGTGCGATCGCTCTTTTCCGGTTCCGAGCCGCCGGATGCGATCTTCGTCGCCAACGATCACATGGCGTTCTCGGCCATGGATGTCATTCGCGGTGAACTTGGCCTTCGCATTCCGGAGGAGGTGTCGCTGGTCGGCTACGACGATGTTCCCGAGGCGGGCTGGGGCGGTTACAGGCTGACGACGGTCAAGCAGCCCGGTACGGAGATGATAGCAGAAACAGTGAAAATCCTGATCGACCAGATCGAAAGCCGCAAGGTCCTGCAGCACGACGCCGTGCTGCCCGCGAGCCTTGTCATCCGGGACTCGGCGCGGTTGCCTGACGCCGAGACACTCGCGCGGATCGTTGCGACCGCCGGGGGTTAGCCGCCGCGCCGAAAAAACGACTGCATTCTCGCGAAAACATCGACATCCATCTGTTTCAACAGATGAATGATATCGAGCGGCACCCAGTTTTCCCGGATCAGACCCTCGTCGGCGAGATAGAAATCCATCACCCGCATCCGGACGTCGCGGCCGGTCGGCGCGACCCCGAGAAAATCGCCGCCGCGATGTTTTGCCAGCACGCTCGGCCAGCCGCCGGTCGCCGAATACGGGCCGTCGCCGATGCGGATGTAGTGGTTGCCGCCGTTGCGGTTGGGGAAGGCGATGCGGAACGGCAGCTGATGATAATCGACGAAGCCCTGCAGGCCGCGCGTCGTGCCGATGCCGCAGGGGCCGTACCACATCATCTTAGGATGCCAGAACGCCTTTTGCGGCATGTTGAGCAGCCCGTCGCGGCCCTCCCGGCGCTCGTCGTCGTAGGCGCCGAGCGACGCCTGCATATCGAGCGTGAGCTTCAGGCTGGCCGCCGATACGGCCGGATCCTGCTCGGCCAGAACGATTCCGTCCGCCGTGATCGGGCACGGCCATTGCTCCTCCGTGCCCAGGCTTGGCGCGAGCGGCCAGAAACCGGCCTGCCGGATTACGTCGAGTATATCGATCAGCACCGTGCTCTGCGCGATCTTGCCGTTCACCATGCGATGCACCTCGCCATAGCGCAGGTAGATCGGCCGCCCGGTCGCCGGGATCGTCAGCCAGTCCCGCCGGAACGTGCCGCAGTAGTGGCCGACCGTGGCGACCAGATCGGTGTCGTGCGAATGCCCGCCGATCAGGATCACGTCGCGCCGCTCGAGATCCGGAAACGAAGCCAGCAGCGGCTTCCAGACTTTCTCGGAAATTGCGCCGACGCCTTCCATCTCGTTCAGCGGATGCGAACCGCGCCATGTCGCGTTCGGGTGATAGGCGTCGTTCAGGCGGTCCGCGATGCTGGCCGGCGACGCTTCCGCAATTGCGCTCAACGTCTTTCGGGCAGTTGTCTTATTGGCAAGCGGCGTGGTCATTTCCGGCATGTCGCGCAACCTTTTTTCAGAGCGGCGAAGGCAAACAAATAATCCGCGATGAATCGTTGCATACGTATACAAAAACTGTCAATCTCATTCGTGCCGGAAGCGGGTCCGTCTCCGCCGGCGGAATAGCCCGACTTGCAACCTGGACGAACTGCGATGCCCGGATTCAGTGATAGCAAAATTCTGGTCAGAAACTTTCAGAGGGAATTGGACGCCGCCGACGATGCCGACCTCGCAAACGTGATCGCTCGACACACGGCCCCCGGCTTTCTCTGGCGCGGCATGCATCCATTCTACGAACAGCAAGGCGCGGCGGCGGTTGCCGATGTTTTCTGGCGTCCCTTGCGCGACGCCATCAGGCCGATCCAGCGCCGCGACGATATCTTCATCGCAGGCGAAAACGACGTGCGGACGCGAGGCGGCGAATGGGTCTGCAGCATGGGTCATCTGATGGGCCTGTTCGACAAGCCCTGGCTCGGAATTCCTCCGACAGGCAAGATGGTGTTCCTGCGATATTGCGAATTTCATTGCGTCGAAAATGGCACAATCGTCGAGACGGCTCTGTTCTGCGACATCATCGGCGTCATGCTGCAGGCCGGCTTGCAGCCCCTGCCGCCGCAATCGGGCGCGTTCATCCTGACTCCGGGTCCGCGCACCCATGACGGACTGCTCTATGGCGACACCAATCCGTTCGAGGGCGAGAAAACGCTTGAACTCGTGAACCGGATGGCGCGCGAACTGGGCTCATCCAAAATGGGGTCGCCGGAAGACGAGCTTCTCGGCACATGGCGCAAGGACATGATCTGGTTCGGACCGGCGGGCATCGGCGCGACCTATACAACCGAACGCTACGAGCGCCAGCACCAGGGACCGTTCAGCCGGCACCTCGACGACATCGTCTTCCACGGCCACGTCGGGCGCATCGCCGAGGGCGATTATGCCGCCTGGTTCGGCTGGCCGAACCTGACGATGAAATCGTCGGGCGGGTTCCTAGGCCTGCCGGCATCCGAGCGCACAGGCGAGATGCGGGTCGTCGATGTCTACCGCCGCGAAGGCGACAAGCTCGCCGAGAACTGGATTTTCATCGACCTACTGCATTTCCTATCCTGTCTCGGGGTCAACGTCCTCGCGCGGATCCGTGCGTTTCCGCGCACCTGAAAGGGGCGCGGAGTATGGACAAAAAATCATGGCGATCCCGCTTGTATACGTATACAAAGTCTGCCAGATTGGGTTCAGAGCGATACGCGCGGATGGGAACACCGCGACGTGACGCCGTGAAAAGCGCCTTCCCCAAGCGATGAAGGACTGCCGCGCATGGCTTCGGTCACCTTAAAGAATGTCTCGAAACGCTGGGGCAGTTTCGCCGGAGTCGACGCCATCGACCTCGAAATTGCCGACCAGGAATTCGTTGTCTTCCTCGGCCCCTCGGGCTGCGGCAAGACCACCACCATGCGGATGATCGCCGGGCTGGAGGATCCGACATCGGGAGAGATCCGGATTGGCAGCCGCGTCGTCAACGACCTCGAGCCGAAGGACCGCGACGTGGCGATGGTCTTCCAGAGCTACGGGCTTTATCCGAACCTCACCGTCTACGAAAACATCCGCTTCCCGCTGAAGGTCCGCAAGGTCGACAAGGCAACCCACGACGCGCGCGTGCGACGCGCCGCCGAGATGGTCGAACTCGGTCCGCTGCTCGACCGGAGGCCGCGCGAACTGTCCGGCGGCCAGCGCCAGCGCGTCGCGCTCGCGCGCGCCATCGTCCGGCAGCCGACGGTGTTCCTGATGGACGAACCGCTGTCCAATCTCGACGCCAAGCTGCGCGTCTCGACCCGCGCGCAGATCAAGAACCTCCAGCATGAACTGAAAGTGACGACCATCTACGTCACGCACGACCAGATCGAGGCGATGACGCTCGCCGATCGCGTCGTCGTCATGAACAAGGGCGCGTTCCAGCAGGTCGGCACGCCTACGGAAATCTACGACCGGCCCGCCAACACCTTCGTCGCCGGCTTCATCGGCTCGCCGGCCATGAACCTGGTCGATGGCGAACTCGCGGGCGGGGTGTTCACCACCGAACGCGTCGAGATCACCGGCCTGCGCGCGGATGTTTCGGGGCCGGTGACGCTGGGCTTCCGGGCCGAGGACGCCGGCTTGGGGAGCGAGGACGCCGCGCAGATCGTCGCGCCGATTTACAGCGTCGAACTTCTGGGCGACGCGACGATGGTCACGGTGCGGTCTGGTCCGGCGCTGCTGGCGGTCAAGGCGCCGAAAGAATTCCGCGCCGAAATCGGCGATCCGATCGGCTTCACGGTTCGCCCAGAGATTTGCCACCTATTCGACAAGCACAGCGGAGCGCGCGTCCGGCTTGGCCACGAGCAGGCTTCGACAGAAGCCACCATACCAATCGGGAACAACAAACGGGAGATACGATGATGCTCAAGACAATGATCGCCGCCGCTTCCATATCGCTTCTTGCGTCGGTTTCAGCACAGGCGGCCTGCAGCTACCAAAACACAGTTCCGCTGAAATCGCTCAGCGCCGGTTTCGAGGCCTGGAAGGCCGTGACCGGCGCAATGGCCGAGTGCGGCAATTTTCAGCCGGAGCTCGACCAGGACTTCTCGCAGAAGCAGCCCGCCGCCCTGGCCGCCAAGCCAGCTCTCTACCAGATCGGCGGCGTCGCGACGGAAAGCATCGTGCCGCTGCTGCAGGACGGATCGATCCGGCCGCTCGACGATCTCGTCGCGAAGTACGGCCAGAACCTCCAGCCGAACCAGCTCATCAAGATCGACGGCAAGGTGATGGCGATCGCCATGATGGTCAACACGCAGCACCTGATCTACCGCGAGGACATCTTCAAGGACCTCGGCATCGAACCGCCGAAGACCTACGCCGAAATGCTCGCCGCCGCCAAGACGATCAAGGAGTCCGGCAAGGTCGCCTATCCGATCGGCGGAACCTTCAAGACCGGCTGGAATCTCGGCGAGGAGTTCGTCAACATGTATCTCGGCTTCGGCGGCAAGCTGTTCGCCGACGACAACAGCGCCTCCGTCAACAACGAGGCCGGGGTAAAAACGTTGGACATGCTGAAGGCGCTCAGCGCGTACATGGACCCGGAATTCCTGGTCGCCGATTCGACCACCGTCCAGCAGCAGTTCCAGCAGGGCAAGATCGCGATGTCGAACCTCTGGGCCTCGCGCGCCGGGGCGCTCGACGATCCGGCGGAATCGAAGGTCGTCGGAAAGATCGCGGTCGGCCCCGCGCCGACGGCGGTCGACGGCGGCAAGCCGGCCACCACCATCTGGTGGGACGGCGTCACCATCGCCAAGAACATCTCCGACGAAGAGGCCGACGCCGCCTTCAAGCTCGTCATGGAAGGGCTGAAGGAAGACATGGTCAAGGCCAACAACGACGCAGCGGTCTGGCTGGTCAAGGGCTACAAGCCCAACAAGCTCGCCGCGGGCGCGTTCGCTTCCGCTGAAGCCGGCGCGCCCGCCTATCCGGCGTCGTCGGCGCTCGGCCTGCTGCACGAGGCGTTCGGCGCCCATGCCGGCGATTTCCTGACCGGCAAGAAGACGGCCGAGGCGACGCTTGCCGACATCGAAGCTGCTTATGACACCGGCGCGAAGGAAAAGGGCCTGCTGAAATAGTCCGTCCATTCTCGCGTCCGGGCGGCCGACGCCCGGACGTTTCCGCACCCGCCAGACAGGGAGCCCGCCGATGAAGCCTCGCGTATTCTTCGCCTTCGTGGCGCCCTCGATGGCGCTGATGATCCTGTTCATCGCGCTGCCGCTCGTCAGCGTGCTGGTCCAGAGCTTCCAGGTCACCCAGCAGGTCTATCGGCAGGTAACCGTGGAGACCTGCACGCCGGGCTTCGTGACGCAGAACTGCGTCCAGGAAATCAAAAGTCAGGCCGTGCTCGACGAGAACGGCCGTCCCGAGGTCCAGACCCGGTTCGTCGGTTTCGCCAACTACCTGCAAATCCTGCAGCCGCAGGCCGTGGCCGCCGCTCTTTCGGCCGGAGGCGGCGGGCTCGACGCGATCCTCAACATCGATTTCTACAAGGCGCTGCGCTTCACGCTGACCTTTACGTTCGTCACGCTGCCGCTTGTGCTCGGCCTCGGGCTGATCGTGGCGCTCGCGCTGAACAACACCATGCGCGCGCTGCGCGGTCCGCTGATCTTCGTGACGTTGCTGCCGTTCATCATCACGCCGGTCATCGGCGCGCTGTCGATCCGCTGGCTGTTCGTCGGCGACGGCATCATGACGGCGGCGATCGAACATGTGCTCGGCCACCAGGTTTCGATCTTTTCGACCGGCTGGGCCATCGAGGCGCTGATGCTCTTCTACCGCGTCTGGGCGGTGACCCCGTTCGCTTTCGTCATCTTCTACGCCGGTCTCCAGACGGTCGACGACGACACGATGGAATCGGCGATCATCGACGGGGCCTCGCGCTTGGAGCGACTGCGCTACGTCGTCATTCCGCATCTGATGCCCCTGATCGTCTTCGTCGCGCTGATCCACCTGATGGACTCATACCGCGTGTTCGAGGAAATCGTCGGCTTCTCCAGCCAGGCCTACCGCATCTCGCTGCAGTGGCTGACCTACGATTTCCTGATCCCCGACAATGCCGGCAACCGCTCGATCGCGCGCGCCTCCGCCTCCTCCATGCTGACCATGATCGGCATCGTCATCCTGCTCGTTCCGCTGCTGCAGCGTACGTGGCGCACGCAGCGTCGAAGCCGGTAGGAGCAGAACCATGGCGCACACCAAGGCACTCGGACACCCGCTAGGGCTGAAGGTGGCGACAGGCGGCTTCATCGCATTGTGGTCGGTGCTGGCCGCCTTTCCCCTGGTCTGGATCGTCATCATGTCGGTCAAGCTGCCCCTGGACGCTTTCGCGGACGATCCGCTGCAGGTGATCGTGGGCTACAACACGCTCACCGAGCGCGGCGGCGTTTCGGCTGCGGGGATCGTGATTTTCCTGGGGCTGGCGTTCGCCGCTTGGTCTCTGGCCTCGCGCCATATGAGGCCGCTGGCGTCAAGCCTCTCGCCCGGCGCGTTCGCGCCACTCGGCTGGATCGCCGTAACGCTGCTGTTCGCCGCTGCCGGTTTCGCGTTGTTCTGGTGGGCGCTGCCCGCTGCAGTGCGGACACTGGAAACCGGCCTCGTTTCGGTTCCCGGGGCGAATCTGCTTGCCCGACCGCTTCTCGGCCTGACCTGGGAGCACTACCGGGCGGTGTGGGTCGACCACGGCTTCTATCGCAACTTCGTCAATTCGCTGATCATCACCTTCGGAACGGTGGCGATCTCGCTGACGGTCGGGACGCTGGCCGGCTACGGCCTGGCGCGGACCCATTCGAACCTCGCCTTCTGGCTGCTGATCGCCGCGCTGATCTTCCGCGCGCTGCCGCATTCGGTGCTGGTTACCGGCTACCTGCCGCCGTTCATCAATTCGCGCGAAATCCTGACCCCGCTGTGGAATGCGCCCGGCATCGGCGCCTTCTTGCATCTGTTCTCGGATGCGCCGCCGACGCTCTACGGCCAGCCGCTCGCGGTCATCATCGTGCTGGTGTCGATCAACCAGCCGTTCACGATCTGGATGCTGCGTTCGTTCTTCCAGAACATCCCGCCTGAGCTGGACGAAGCGGCGCGCGTCGACGGCTGCTCGCATTTCGGCGCGTTCCGGCGGGTGATCATGCCCGTGATGTGGCCTGGCGTCATCACCACCGGGCTGTTCTCGTTCCTGCTCGCCTACAACGATTATCTGGTCTGCTCGCTGCTGCTCGACGCGCAGTCGCAGACGATGGTGCCGGCCATCACCGGCTTCTTCAACCGCGAAACCACTACCACAGACCAGGTCCAGGCGGTGGCGGCCGCCGTGTCGATCACCGCGCCGCTGTTCCTGCTGGTCATGGTCTTTCAGAAGCAACTCGTGTCCGGCCTCACCGCCGGCGCGGTCAAGGGATAATAGGGATAAGGATCATGAAAGGCTCGCGCCCCGAACAGGCAGTTCTGACCAAAAACAACGACCGGTCGAAGACCGAGGCCACCCGCGCCGTCGTCGAGGGCATGGTCGACGGCCTGAACGACCACGTCATCGACGGCATCGGCTCGTTCTTCGCGTCCAACTTCCGCTGGATGGGCAATGCCGGCTGCGGCGCGAAAACCGGCCTCAAGGAATTCCAGGACAATTGGCAGCGGCCGTTCCAGGCGGCGTTTTCCGACAAGGTTTGCGTCGACGAGGCGCGGCTGGCGGAAGGCGAGTGGATGGCGGCGTTCGGACGCCAGGAAGCCACGCATTCCGGGGAGTTCATGGGCATCGCGCCGACCGGCAAGCGGGTCGAAATCCGCTACATGGATTTCTGGAAGGTCGTCGACGGCAAGATCGTCGACAATTGGGTGATGGTCGATTTTCCATTCGTCATGCGCCAGCTCGGCGTCGATCCGTTCAACGGCCACGGCTGGGAGGAATATGATTCCGGCCGCACGCAACCGCCGCGCCCCGCCGACAAGGCCGCCTGACAACTACGAAGACGACGAGGAAACGCCCGATGATCCGACATCTCAAGACCGCGCTCAGCGCCGAGGCGCGCGCCGAAGACGACGCCAGGACGCGCGCCACGGTCGAGGCGATCCTCTCCGACATCGAGCAGCGCGGTGACGCGGCGGTGCGCGAACTTTCCGCCAAGTTCGACAAATATGAGCCTGCCAACTTCCGGCTGAGCGAATCCGAGATCGACGCCGCGGTCTCCAAAGTCGCAAGACGCGACCTGGAAGACATTCGCTTCGCGCAGACGCAGGTGCGCAATTTCGCGCAGGCGCAGAAGGATTCGATGCGCGACATCGAGGTCGAGACGCTGCCCGGCGTCATCCTCGGCCACAGGAACATCCCAATCAAATCAGTCGGCTGCTACGTGCCGGGCGGGAAATATCCCATGGTCGCCTCCGCGCATATGAGCGTGGTCACCGCAAAGGTGGCCGGCGTCAAGCGCATCGTGGCGTCGGCACCGCCGCAGGGCGGCGCGCCGCACCCGGCGATCGTGGCGGCGATGCATCTCGCCGGCGCCGACGAGATTTATTGCCTCGGCGGCATCCAGGCGGTCGGCGCGATGGCGCTTGGAACCGAAACGATCCAGCCCGTCGACATGCTGGTCGGGCCAGGCAACGCCTTCGTGGCCGAAGCCAAGCGCCAGCTTTACGGCCGCGTGGGCATCGACCTTTTCGCCGGACCGACCGAGACGATGGTGATCGCGGACGACACCGTCGATGGCGAGCTCTGCGCGACCGACCTTCTTGGCCAGGCCGAGCACGGCGTCAATTCGCCTGCGATCCTGCTGACGAATTCGGAAAAGCTCGCGCGCGAGACGATGGCCGAGATCGAGCGCCTTCTCGCCATCCTGCCGACAGGGGCGACCGCGCGGCAATCCTGGGAGGATTATGGCGAGGTCATCGTCTGCGACACTTACGACGAGATGCTCGAACAGGCCGATTTCATTGCCTCCGAACACGTCCAGGTGATGACCGATCGCGACGACTGGTTCCTGGAGAAGATGACCAGCTACGGCGCGCTGTTCCTCGGCGCGCGCACCAACGTCGCCTATGGCGACAAGGTGATCGGCACCAACCATACGCTGCCGACGAAGAAGGCGGGGCGCTATACCGGCGGGCTTTGGGTCGGGAAATTCCTCAAGACGCACAGCTACCAGAAGATCGTGACCGACGAAGCATCGGCCATGATCGGCGAATATTGCTCGCGACTCTGCATGCTGGAAGGTTTCGTCGGCCATGCCGAGCAGGCGAACGTGCGGGTGCGCCGCTATGGCGGGCGCAACATCCCCTATGCGGAGGCTGCGGAATAAAGTGGACCGCCATGGCGGATATAAGCAGGCGTTGGCGCCGCTGCGCGCGGCGATGGCCGATTTCTCCGAAAGCGGCGTGAGACGCGCTCTTTCCGATGTGCTCGCCTCCGACGCCGCCGTGCATCTGGCGCATCCGCTGTGCGATCTGGCCGGGCCAGAGATTTTTTATGACAAGGCCTATGCTCCGCTGCTGCGCGCCGTTCCCGACCTGGAGCGCCGAGACACGATCGTCATGTCGGGTTCGACGAAGGAAGGCGCGGATTGGGTCGGTTGCTGCGGCTACTACACCGGCGTTTTTGCCGAACCATGGCTCGACATCCCCGCGACCGGGCATCAGGTATCGCTGCGCTTCCACGAATTTTTCCGCATGGAAGACGGTAGGGCCGTGGAAATCCAGGCCATCTGGGACATCCCGGAACTCATGATGCAATCGAATGCCTGGCCGCTCGCGCCAAGTCTCGGTCGCGAATGGCATGTGCCCGGCCCGTCCAGCCAGGACGGCATCGTCTCGGCTCCGCGCGACGAGGAGCGCTCGTCGGAGAGCATGCAACTGGTGCTTGACATGCTTACCGCCATGCAGCGCCACCCCGCCCAGGGCGGACCAGAGCTTATGGAAATGGAACGGTACTGGCATCCGCGGATGAACTGGTACGGTCCGTCTGGGATCGGAACGGCGCGCGGCGTACGCGGTTTTCGCAACTGGCACCAGATACCGTTTCTCAGCGCGATGCCCGACCGTGGTCGGCGCCGGGATGCCATCACCCCCCATTTCTTCGGCGACGGCAACTATGCAGCCGTGACCGGCTGGCCCGACATGCGTCAGACGCTGAGCGATGGCGGTTGGATGGGGATCGCCCCCGCAGGCCGCAAGATCGAGCTGCGCAGCCTTGATTTCTGGCGAATCGAGGATCGGCTCATCCGCGAAAACTGGGTGCTGATCGACCTGCTTCATGTCTATCACCAGCTTGGCGTCGACGTGCTGGCGCGGATGCGCGAGTTCAACAAGGCGCGTGGTGGCGCCCGCTTCTCCCCCGAGACGGGAGCCGCATTGAAATGACGCCGCTTCCCCGTACGCCATCTTTGCGCTTGGACGGCCGGCGCGCGCTGGTCACCGGCGCGTCGCGCGGCATTGGTCTCGGCTGCGCGGTGGCGCTGGCCGAAGCCGGGGCGCATGTGGTGTGCGCCGCGCGGGACCGAGGCGCACTCGACGACGCGGTCTCTGTGATCGGCGCAACAGGGTACTCGGCGGAAGCGATGGTCCTCGATGTGAACGACCCAGATGCCGCAGGCGCGATCATCGCGGAGGCCGGACCGTTCGACGTCTTCGTCAGCAATGCCGGCATCGCGCGTCACGCCCCCATCGTCGAGACCAGCGTCGCGGATTTCGACGCGGTCGTCGGCGTCAATCTGCGCGGCGCTTATTTCGCCACGCAAGCGGTCGCCCGGGGCATGATCGCGGCCGGCAAGGGCGGCTCGATCATCACCATCTCGTCGCAGATGGGTCACGTTGGCGGCATCGACCGCACCGTCTACGCCGCGACCAAGCACGCGATCGAGGGCATGACCAAGTCGGCGGCGATCGAACTTGGTCCGCACGGCATCCGCATCAATACGATCTGCCCGACCTTCGTCCGGACGCCGCTCTCGGAAGGAACGCTGAGCGACCCGGAGCGGACAGCGTGGATCGCCTCGAAGATCAAGCTTGGCCGCCTCGCCGAGGTCGAGGACATCATGGGCGCAGTGGTTTTCCTGGCGTCCAGCGCAGCGGCGATGATCACCGGGACGTCGCTGCTGATCGACGGCGGCTGGACGGCCGGGTGAGGAAGGGGTGGCAATGAAAGGTTTCGATCCGAAATTCCAGGATTTGCCCGACTACATCCTCGGGATCACCAAGGAAATCTGGGAGGATCGCGGCATCGCGACCCTGCACCGCTACTACGCCGCGACGATGCCGGTGCGCTCGCCGGCTTCGGTCGTTATCGGCAACAAAAACGTCATCGCCGCGACCATGGCGACGCTCGCCGAATTCCCGGACCGGACCTTGCTCGGCGAGGATGTCATCTGGTGTGGCGACGAGGATGAGGGGTTCCTGTCGTCGCATAGGCTCCTTTCACAGGCGACCCACGCGAACTCGGGACTCTATGGCGAAGCCACCGGCAAGCGCCTGACCTACCGGATCATCGCCGACTGCGCCGTGCGGAACAATCAAATCTACGACGAGTGGCTGGTGCGCGACCAGGGCGCAATCGTGCGCCAGATGGGTTGGGACCCGAAGGCGTTCGCGGCGGATCTGATCGAACGCGAAGGCGGAGCGGAGGCATGCGTCAAGCCGTTCACGCCCGAAAACGACGTTGCCGGCAAGTATCGCGGCAGGGGCAACGATCACGCGGTTGGCCAGCGCTATGCCGGACTTCTGACCCGGATCATGGACGCCGACATGGCGGCGATCCCGGTCGAATACGACCGCGCCGCGCAGCTCGAATTGCCCGGCGGCGTCACGGGTCACGGGTACGGTGACGCCGACCGGTTCTGGATGAGCCTGCGCGCCGCATTGCCGACCGCGCGATTCGACATTCACCACGTCATCGGCAGCAGCGATCCCGATTTTTCGCCGCGCGCGGCGGTGCGCTGGTCGCTGACCGGCAAGCACGACGGGTGGGGGGCATTCGGCCAGCCAAGCGGGGCCGACGTGCATGTCATGGCCATCAGCCACGCCGAGTTCGGACCTTGGGGCCTGCGCCGCGAATACGTGCTTTTCGACGAAACCGCGATCTGGAAACAGATCCTGCTCAAGACGGGATGAAGCTCATGACACCTGAGGAAATGGAAACGCGCATCGTGCGCTACGGCGATCTCGTGCCGTGCAAGACCGCCTTCATCGACGCCCATACGCCCGGCTCCGACCAGAAGGAGAATTTCACAATCATCGGCGGCGGCGTGTCCGAAAGCCCCGACCAGCATGTGCATATCCGCGATACGCCCGGCTTCAACATCGGCGCGGCGGGCCAGCCGCCGAAATGCCGCAACTCGCTGCATTCGCACCGCACGGCGGAGGTTTTCTTCGTGCTGAAAGGCCGCTGGCGCTTCTTCTGGGGCCGCTGGGGCAAGGCCGGCGAGGTCGTGCTCGAAGAGGGCGACATCATCAATATCCCGACCGGCATCTTCCGTGGCTTCGAGAACATCGGCATCGACTACGGGTTGATCATGGCGATCCTCGGCGGCGACGACGCCGGCGGCGGCGTGATCTGGGCGCCGCAGGTGATCGAGGACGCCAGGAATCATGGGTTGATCCTCGGCGGCAACGGCAAGCTTTACGACACAAAGAAGGGGCAGACGCTGCCGGAAGGCGTTTCCCCCATGAAGGTTCTGGACGACGAGGAACTTAACGGTTTTCCGGAACCGACGACGGCCGATGTCGTACCCTTTTATGTCGCGCGCTACTGGGACCTGATGGCGCTCTCCGACCGTCAGCCGGCGAAAGTCATCGGCGAGAAGGGCAAGCTGCGCGACAAGCCCGGCTTCGAGGTCGAGCTTCTGTCGCGGCACTCGATCCCGGCGACGCCTTACGCCAACGAGCGCCACGAAGTGCTGATGCCGATGCGCGGCTACTGGCGCTTCGATTGGGACGGCGGCTCGAAGACGCTCAACCCCGGCGACACCTGCGCCGTGCCGCCCGGATTGCAGCATTCGCTGACGCCATCGATGACCGGGGAGGCGAGCCTCTACAGGGTTACGACGACGGAGGACAAGGCCGGGCCGACGTGGAGGGAGTGAGACGCGGCCATGAAATCAAACTTGGTCCAGCGCCAAATCAGCGAAGAAGTCGGCGACCGCCACGGTAATTCCCGGGGGATCGAGAACGAGGTCGCCCTCGCCAAGGATGCGAGATTCGATAGAAGCGCCACTACGTCTGTGATGAACGACGACACGACGTTCGGCTTGAATGATCAGGTAATGCTGGACGGATGGGACTCGGAAATATTCGGAGAATTTGCGACCGCTATCAATCCGGGAGGTGGATGGCGAAATCACTTCACCAATGACGACAGGAGCGGTGACAAACACGCTGTCGGGATTAAACTTTCCGCAATCGATGCTGACGTCCGGCTCAAAGGCGGTGTCGCGATCGATCTTGACCACAACGCCATCGGTGAAGGCGGTGCAGGCGATGCCATTTCGTTTCAGCTGCTCTCGAAAGGCGATGGCGACCGACAGCTTGACCAGATTGTGCAAGGCGCGCTCCGCTTGCATCGTGACCACTTCGCCCATGAAAAGCTCGTGCCGCCCGGGATGCGTTTCGGACCAGTCGATGAACTCTTCGACTGTCATGCGCGGCGGCTTCGCAGCGGTATCAGACATGAGCCGGACTCCTTTCAACCACCTTACTGCAAGATTGCCGCCAACGACCAGAGGAGAACCCGGCCATGAGCCTGCTTGCCACCCATGTCGGATCTCTGCCGCGCAGCCAGGCGGTCGTCGATTTCCTCTTTGCGCGTGAACGCGGCGAAGCCTATGACGAACCGGCCTTCGACGCCTGCATGGCGTCCGCGGTCTCCGAGGTCGTGCGCCGTCAGGTCGAGGCCGGCATCGACATCGTCAGCGACGGCGAGACCTCCAAAATTTCCTATGCCACCTACGTCAAGGATCGCTACACCGGCTTCGCCGGCGACGGTCCGCGCAACGCCCCGGGCGACCTCAAACTGTTTCCGACGTTCCTTGAACGCCTCGCGCGCGAGGGCGGCACGCCGACCTATGAGCGTCCGATGTGCGTCGGCGAAGTTAAGTCGAGGGGGCAGGGCGAGTTGCAGAAGGACATCGCCAATCTGAAGGCGGCGATGAACGAACGAGGCGCGGCGCAGGGTTTCATGAACGCTGCGTCGCCGGGCGTCATCTCGCTGTTCCTGCAGAACGATTTCTATCCGACGCGTGAAACCTATCTTGGCGCCCTCGCGGAGGCGATGGCGGACGAATACCGCACCATTGTCGAGGCTGGTCTGTTCCTGCAACTCGACTGTCCGGATCTCGCTCTGTCGCGGCACATGCTGTTCCAGCACCTCAGCGATGACCAATTCGTCAAGGTCGCGGCGATGCATGTCGAGGCGCTGAACCACGCGCTTGCCGGAATCCCGGAGGATCGCGTCCGCATCCATATCTGCTGGGGCAATTACGAAGGACCGCATGTCTGCGACATCGACATGGCGAAGGTCTTTTCCGTGCTGATGATGGCGAAAGCCCGCTATGTCCTGTTCGAAACGTCCAACCCGCGCCACGGTCACGAATGGACCGTATTCCGCGACCGCGCAGGCGAAATTCCGGACGGCAAGGTGCTGGTCCCCGGCGTGGTCGACACCACGACGAATTTCGTCGAGCATCCCGAACTCGTCGCGCAGCGCCTGCGAAGGTTCGTCGACATCGTCGGCCCGGAGCGGGTCATTGCCGGCTCGGATTGCGGTTTCGGCACCTTCGCCGGCTTTGGCGCGGTCGACCCGGAAATCGCCTGGGCCAAGCTCGCTACGTTGAAGGAAGGCGCCCGGCGCGCCGGATGACGCCCCTTGTCCTGATTCCCGGAATGATGTGCGACGCGCGGCTGTTCATGCCTCAGATGGCCGCTTTGGGGCGTCGCGCCGTTTTCCACGCGCCGTGCAGCGAGCACGACACGATGGAGGCGTTGGCGCGGGCGGTCCTCAGGGATGCGCCGCCGCGCTTCGCGCTGGCCGGCCTCAGCATGGGCGGCATCGTGGCCATGGAGATGCTGCGCCAGGCGCCCGAACGGATCGAACGTCTGGCCCTGCTGGATACCAATCCGCTGGCCGAAGCGCCCGACATCAGCGCGCGGCGCGAATTGCAGATCGCGCGCGCATCGAGCGGCGACCTGGAAGATGTGCTGCGCGACGAGATGAAGCCGACCTATCTGGCAGACGGAGACGCCAGGCCGGAAATCCTCGACCTCTGCATGGATATGGCGCTCGGCCTCGGCATGCAGGCATTCGAGCGCCAGTCGCACGCGCTTGCCGGCCGGCGCGACCAGTGCGCGACGCTTGCGGTTTTCAAAGGTCCCGCTCTGGTGCTGATGGGCGCGCAGGATCGGCTTTGCCCACGCGAGCGCCACACTCTCATGCACGCCTTGATGCCGCAGTCGCGGCTTGCGGTCATCGATGGCGCCGGGCATCTTCCGACGCTGGAGAGGCCGGGCGAAACCAATGCGGAACTTGGCCGCTGGCTTGTCCAGGGTCCGTGACGTTCAGCGCCGGATCGCGAACGCCGGAACTGACCTCCGGGTTTCGGCTCGCATCCTGGCTCAACGCCGCGCCGCCGGTTGTGCGCGCGCGAAAGCGCGGAAGCGCTCGACATCGGCCGCCTCTGGCTGAACCCCCGTGAAGCCGAAAACGTACTCGGCCGTATAGCGCAGTCTTTGTTCGAGGGTCTCCTCGATCTCCAGCGCGTAATAACCGATCTGCATGAAATACAGCACGCGGGCCCGGACGAAAGCCTCGTCCTCATCGAAGCCGTGGCGGCGGAACATGGCGGCGATGCCCTCGACCCGGATGTCGTCCTCGCAACGGATCCGATCGTGCAGGACAGCATCCCGCCTCGCCCATTCGCGCATTGCGAAATCCAGCCGGGGATCGAAGCGCGCGCCGTCCGTCCAGCATTCGAAAACGTTGATGACGCCATCGACGATATGCCTTGCCGGCTTGGCGGCTTGCTCGACGATGTCGGCGGTATTGGACCCCTGCCAGAAGGCCACGAGATTGTCGAGCAGGTCCGGCCGGTCCTTGAAATACCAATAGAAGCTCGAGCGGGACACGCCGAGCCGCTCGGCCAGGGTCAGGACCTTGACATGGTCGACGCCCCTTTCGATCAGCGCCGCGCGGGCAGCGTCGAGCCAGTCCTGGCGCGTGGCCTTGACCTTGCTGGCAGACGCTTCCGAGGCGGCGTCGATCGACATGATCGGCCTATAGGAGGTCAAGCAACGGGTGTCCACCGCCGCCAAATTTCCGTACACCTGTGTCTAGACAGGGCTGAACGGATAATTTAGCGTGGCTTCCGGTCGGCGTGTTTCTGCAAGGCGGAATTGGCATGAAATCGCATTATCGCGTGGTTGTGATCGGCGGAGGGATCGTCGGCGCGAGTGTCCTCTACCATCTCGCCAAGCTCGGCTGGAGCGATGTCGCGCTGATCGAAAGGCGTGAATTGACGGCCGGCTCGACCTGGCATGCCGCGGCCGGCTTCCACGCCGTCAACGCAGACCCGAACATTGCCGCCCTGCAGAGCTATACCATCGACCTCTACACGGCGCTCCAGGCGGAAAGCGAGCATCAGCTCGGCCTGCGCGTGCCGGGCGCGATCACCTTCGCCGGCACGGCGGAGCGGTGGGAGTGGCTGCAGGCGGCGCTTTCCGGTTTCCGAACCATCGGCCTTTCCGAACCGCAACTCGTCTCGCCGGGCGAGATTGAGAAGCTCTGCCCGATCGTCGACACGACGGGCATTCTTGGCGGATTGTGGGATCCCAATGACGGCTATCTCGATCCTTACGGCACGACGCATGCCTTTGCCGCCGCCGCCAGAAAGCGCGGCGCGGAGGTTGTCCTTCGCAATGCGGTGCTCGAACTCCACCCTCGAGCCGACGGCGGCTGGACGGTCGTGACGGAAAAGGGAACGCTACAGGCCGATCATGTCGTCAACGCCGCCGGCCTTTGGGCCAAGCAGGTCGGTCTCATGGCCGGAACCGACCTCCCAGTCGCGCCGATGGAGCACCACTATCTGATCACCGAACCGATCGCCGAACTCGCTGCGCTGAGCCGGGAAATCCCGACAGTCGTCGATCTGGAAGGCTTCACCTATGCGCGCCAGGAGGGACAGGGTCTTCTGCTCGGCGTCTACGAGCGCAATCCGAAACACTGGAACCTCGATGGCGCACCCTGGGACTATGGCATGGAGCTTATTCCCGAGGATGTCGAGCGCATCGCGCCCGAGCTGGAGCTCGGTTTTCAGCGCTATCCCGTGCTCCAGCATGCCGGCATCAAGCGCTGGGTCAACGGCGCCTTCACTTTCACGCCAGACGGCAATCCGCTGGTCGGGCCGGTTCCCGGCTTGAAAAACTATTGGTGCGCGTGCGGCGTCATGGCTGGCTTCAGCCAGGGTGGCGGGGTGGGCTTGGCGCTGGCCCAATGGATCATATCGGGCGAACCCGAGGCCGACATTTACGGCATGGATCTCGCGCGCTACGGAAAGTTCGCGTCGAACCGGCCCTATCTGAAGGCGACGACCGGACAGTTCTACGCCGGGCGCTACCTGATAAGCTATCCCAACCAGCAGCTTCCGGCGGGCCGGCCGTTGCGAACGCCGCCAGCCTACGATGTGATGACCCGGGAAGGGGCGCGCTGGGGCGTGTCCTGGGGCTTGGAAGTCCCGCTGTATTTCGCATCGGATGATGCCTTCGAGGAAGCGCCGACGCTCAAGCGCTCGAACGCGTTTCCCCTCGTCGCGGCGGAGTGCCGGGCGGTGCGCGAGGGCTTGACGCTGCTCGATATTTCGGCCTTTTCGCGCTATGAGATCACCGGTTCCGGCGCCAGGGTCTTTCTCGACCGGCTGCTTGCCTGCCGCCTTCCCGCGCCCGGCCGGGTCAGGCTCGCGCCGATGCTTGCCTTATCAGGCCGCCTGATGGGCGATCTGACGGTTTTGAACTGGGACGAAGAGACGTTCTGGCTGATGGGTTCGTATTATTTGCGGACATGGCACATGCGCTGGTTCGATCGGCACAAGCCGGACACCGGCGTCGCGATCCGCGATGTTTCGGACACCATACCCGGCCTCGCCGTCACGGGTCCGCGCGCCCGCGAATTCCTGCAGCAGACGACCCCGGCGGACATCTCCAATGCGGCGCTGCCCTTCATGAGCTGTGCCGAAATCGACATCGGCCATAGCCGCGTCAAGGTTGCCCGGCTCTCCGTCATGGGCGAGCTCGGCTACGAGATCAACGTCGCGTCGGCCGAGCATCGGCAACTCTATTTGTCTCTGCTCGGCGCGGGACGCGATCATGGTCTGGTGCAGATAGGCTTCAACGCGCTGAACTCGCTGCGCATGGAGAAGAGCTATGGCATATGGTCGCGCGAATTCACCTGCGCCTACACGCCGGCGATGAGCGGCCTCGACCGCTTCGTCGCCTTCGACAAGCCCGAATTCGTCGGACGCGACGCCGTCCTGGCCGAACGCGACCGGGGCCGTCCGAAGAAGCGCCTCGCGACCCTCGCCGTCGAGGCGGTCGACGCCGACGCCGCCGGGTTCGAGCCGATCTACGTCCGGGACAGGCTGGTCGGACATGTGACGTCGGGCGCCTACGGCCACGTCTCCGGCTTGAGCCTGGCGCTGGGCTATATCGAGAGCGGCGCGATCGACGATGCCGCCCCGTTTTCAGTCGACGTGGTGGGGAAGCGGCGACCGGCGCGGATCATCGCACCTTCGCCGGTCGACCCCAGCGGTTCGAGGATGCGCCTGTGACCATAGCCCCGGACGATATCGCCACCCATGCAGAGAGGCCGCATCGCCCCGGCAGGCGGCCGCGGCGCGAACTTCATCCGGGCGTTCCGTCCGGCAAGCCCGCCTACCGCAGGCTGATCAACCCGCTGCAGCCGCAACGCAGCTTTTCCGACGACCAGATCGCCACCATCCACGAAACGGCGCTTCGGGTGCTGGAAAATCTCGGCATCCGCGTGCTCAATCCGGAGGCGCTGGATTATTTCAGCCGGGCCGGCGCGAGGGTCGATGCCGCAACCTCGACCGTGTTCCTCGACAGGGGGCTCATTTCGGCCGCGCTCGCGACGGCTCCCGCGACGATCACGATCGGCGGCGCGACGGCGGCGCGCGACGTGGACATCGGCGGCGCGGCGACGGCGTTCGTCTGCGTCGGCGGGCCGCCCAACGTCACCGACATCGAGCGGGGCAAGAGGTCGGGAACGCTGGAGGACATGCGGTCCTTCTTCAAGCTCTCCCAGCATTTCGACGTGCTGCATATGCAGGGGTCGAACGTCGAGCCGCAGGACGCGCCGCTCGAAACACGGCATCTGGCGCAGATCGAGGGCCAGCTCACGCTGAGCGACAAGCCGCTCTTCGCTTATGCGCGCGGAACGGCTCAGGCGCGCGACACATTCGAGATGATCCGAATCGCCCGCGGGCTCGACGAGCAGGGATTTCGCGAGCGGCCATGGTGCTTCACCGTCATCAACACCAATTCGCCGCGCCAGCTCGACGTTCCGATGTGCCAGGGGATCATCGATTTCGCCAGGGCAGGGCAGGTCTCCGTCATCACGCCCTTCACGCTCGCCGGCGCGATGGCCCCGGTGACGGTGGCGGGCGCGCTGACGCTGCAACACACGGAAGCGATGGCCGGAATCGTTTTGTCGCAAATCGTCAAGCCGGGCGCGCCGGTCGTCTACGGTTCGTTCACCTCCAACGTCGACATGAAGTCGGGTTCGCCGGCTTTCGGCACGCCGGAATTCATCCGCGGGGCGTTCGGCGCGGGACAGCTTGCGCGGCATATCGGCCTGCCATGGCGAGGATCGGCGGCGACGGCCTCCAACGCGCCGGATGCGCAGGCGACCTACGAATTCCTCAACTCGGCATGGGGCTCCGTCCTCGGCGGCGTCAACGTCATGCTGCATGCGGCGGGCTGGCTCGAAAGCGGCTTGTCCGCATCGCTGGAAAAGTTCATCCTCGACATCGAAATGCTTCAGATCATCGCCGAGGTCTTCCAGTCCGCCGACCAAGACATGGAAGGCCTCTACGAAGCCATCGCCGAGGTCGAGCCGGGCGGACATTTCTTCGGATCGCGGCACACGATGGCGCGCTATCAGACAGCTTTCTACCAGCCGCTCGTATCCGACTGGCGCAATTTCGGGCAGTGGTCCGACGACGGCGCCAAGACCGCGACAATGCGCGCCAATGCGATCTGGAAGAAGGTGATCGAGGATTTCGAGCCGCCTCCGATGGACCTGGGCCGCCGCGACGAACTGGCCGATTTCGTCGCTCGGCGGACGCGTGAGGGCGGGGCTCCGCCGCTGTCGTGAGCCGCGCTCCGGAAAGGAAAGTTTGCTTTTGAATCCGCGATTTTCAGCCGAGACGCTTCTCGATGAAGTCCTCGAATGGGTCGCGGTCGAAAGCCCGACCTATGCGCCGGAGACAGTCGAGACGATGCAGGCGCTCGCCGCCGCGCGCATCCGGCGGCTCGGCTTTTCCGTCGAGACCATCCCAGGGACCGGCGGCGTCGCCGGCGTGACGCTGTGCCGCCGCAAGGGCAAGTCCGACAGGCCGGGCCTGCTCGTCATCGGCCATCTGGACACGGTTCATCCCGTCGGAACGCTTGCCGGGCCGCTGCCCATCCGGCGCGACGGCGACCGCTGCTACGGGCCTGGCATCTACGACATGAAGGCGGGCATCGTGATGGCGCTCGCGGCGCTCGAAGCTGTCATCGAGGACGACGCGCTCGATCTTCCGGTCACGATTCTCATCAATGGCGATGAGGAGATCGGGTCGCCGAGTTCGCGCGCCCTGATCGAGACGGAAGCGGTCAAGCACGCATCCGTGCTGATTCCGGAGCCTGCTTTCGGCGAAAAAGGCGAGGTCACGACCGGCCGGCACGCCTTCCATCGCTTCACGCTGAGGACGCACGGACGGCCCGCTCATTCCGGCTGGACCAACAAGGAGGGCCGATCCGCGATCCGCATCATGGCGCAGCTCGTCGAGGAGCTCGAAAGCCGGTCAGATTTCGACGCCGGCCCCACCTATTCGGTCGGCGTCTTCCACGGCGGCCAATGGGTCAATTGCGTGCCGATGGCTTGTGTCGCGGAGGTTCTTTGCGTGGCGCGCTCCGAGGCCGATGCCGAGGAAATACGGCGGGCGATGGCGTCTCTCGAAGGAACCCGGAACGGCGTCAGGATCGAGATCGAAAAGGGGCCGGTCCGGCCTCTCTGGACCGCCCGGGACGGCGGCATGGCGCTTTACGAACGGGCGCGGGCGAGCGCCGCCGCGATCGGATTCGACCTGCAGCACGACAGGCATGGCGGCGGTTCCGACGGCAACTTCACCGGTGCGTTGGGCGTCGCCACGCTGGACGGTCTCGGCGCTGTCGGCCACGGCGCCCATACGCACGAGGAACACATCCTGGTGTCGTCGCTCGCGCCGCGCACGACCATGCTCGCGCGGCTGATCGGCGGACTGGGCGCGCGTGAGGGATGACGTCATGATGGCGTCGGACCCGTCACGGTCGAACCGGCCGACATTCGGCCCCATGACGGCCTTGGCCGCCTTGCGGTTCAGGGCGCCGGGAGGTGGAGGGGAGAGATGATGGACCGGTCGAACGGCTCGTTCGAGACGCGCGCGCGTTATTTCGCCGACCTGATGGTCGGCTGGCCGAGCGTCACCGGCACCGTGGACGAAGCGCTGTTTTCGCAGAGGCTGGAGGCCGAACTCTCGACATGGCCGGTCTTTCGCGATCGGCCAGGCGATCTTCGGCGGGCGCCCGCGCCAGGCAAGCATGACAGGGCGAGCGTCCTGGCGCTGGTTCGCGGCGAGGGACCGCGGACCGTCATCCTGGTCGGCCATTTCGACACGGTGTCGATCGACGACTATGGCGATCTCGCCGCGCTCGCCGGCGAGCCCGAAGCGTTGCGGGCGGCGCTGATCTCGAAACTCGAAGCCAGCGGCGCCAACTCCCTGGCGCTCGACGATCTGGGGAGCGGCCGCTTCCGGCCCGGCCGCGGCATGCTCGACATGAAATCGGGGATCGCCGCCGGCCTCGCAGTCCTAGAGCAGTTCGCGGCATCGCGCCAACGGGCGGGAAACCTGCTCCTGATCGCCTGCCCGGACGAGGAGGAGAACTCGTCGGGAATGCGCTCGGTGGCCGGAATGTTGCCGAAATTCCTGGCCGACAACGGCCTAGACGCGCGGCTCGCCATCAATCTCGATGCGATCTGCGACAACGAGGACGGCGCCCAGGGACGCGTCGTCTCGATGGGCTGCATCGGCAAGCTGCTGCTCTCGGCGCTGATCGTGGGCAAGGAGGCGCATGCCTGCTATCCCCTTAACGGCGTCAACGCCGCCTATCTCGCCGCGGAACTCGTCGCCGAAATGGAATATGCGCCGGAACTCGGCGAATTGTCCGGCGGCAATCTCGCATCGCCGCCGACCGTGCTGGGGCTGAAGGATCTGAAACCCGCCTACAATGTCACGATTCCGGCGCGTGTCTGGGCGTTCTGGAACGTGCTTTTGCACCGGCGCAAAGCGGCCGACATCATCGCGATCGCCACGCGGGTCGCCGGCCGCGCGATGCGCACGGCAGCCGCCCGCATGGCCGACCGCGCGACGCGCATGGGGGGCGGCGCCGTTCCCGCGATGGATTGGGAGAGCATCCCTGTCCTCACCTATGCGGATCTGGTGAAAAAGGCCCAGAATAGGTCCGAGAATTTCGCGGTTGATTTCGCGGCGCTCGCCACCGATCTCGCGTCGCGACACGATCTGGATCTTCCGTCCCGAAGCCGGGATCTCGTCGATTTCACCTGGAGCCGCTCGGGTCTCGGGGGGCCGGCGATCTTGCTGTGCATCGGTTCCATGCCCTATCCGGCCATCGTCTGGCCCGCAAATTTGTCCGACATCGAAACAGCGATCGACGCGGCTGTCGCCGCAACCTCCGCCGCACATGGCGACGGCATCGTCAAGCAGCCGTTTTTTCCCGCGATCGCCGACATGAGTTTCATGGGGCCGATCGATGAGAGCGATCTTCGTGCAGTCGCCGCCAACGCGCCTCTCTGGGGTTCGAGCATCGTCTGGCCCCAATCGGGCGACGCGACGGCGGGAATTCCGGTCATCAATGCCGGGCCGTGGGGCCGGGACTACCACCACTGGCTGGAGCGCACGCACGAAACCTACACGTTCCGGGTGCTGCCTGACCTGATCGACGCCATCGCCCGGCGCGTGCTCAAATCCCGACCGTCATGATTTGCCGCGGCGCCACGTAGTTTTTATCCATTGCCAACCGGAGCAAAAACTTCGAACAATCGAAGCGTACGATCGCGTCATCCTGAGCCCCGGCATCCTTGTTTTCGAACTCGTCAGCGAGTTCCCACGCAATCCACTCCATCACGAGGCGCGACCGTTTTCGCATGCGGCTTCTTTTTCTCGGCGACATGGTCGGCAAGTCCGGACGAACCGCCGTCTGGCAGCGGCTGCCTGGGCTGATCTCGGACCTGGCGCTCGATTTCGTCATCGTCAACGGCGAGAACGCCGCCGGCGGCTTCGGCATCACCGAGGACATCTTTCGCGAGACGCTCACGGCGGGCGCCGATGTCGTCACCACCGGAAACCATGTCTGGGACCAGCGCGAGGCGCTGACCTTCGCGCCCCGGCAGGAGCGCTTCCTGCGGCCGGCGAATTTTCCGCGCGGCACGCCGGGCAGGGGATCGGGCGTCTACATCGCCCGCAACGGGGCGCGCGTGCTGGTGTCCAACATCATGGGCCGGGTTTTCATGCAGCCGGAACTCGACGACCCGTTCCAGGCCGGCGAGCGCGAGCTTTCCGCCTGTCCGCTCGGCGAGCAGGCAGACGCGGCGGTGATCGACTTTCATGCCGAAGCCACGTCGGAGAAGATATGCTTCGCGCATTTCGTCGACGGACGCGCCAGCCTCGTCGTCGGCACCCACACCCACCAGCCGACGGCCGACCACCAAATTCTCAACGGCGGCACCGGCTACTTGTCGGATGCGGGCATGTGCGGCGACTACGATTCCTCGCTCGGCATGGACAAGGAGGAGCCGCTCAACCGTTTCCTGTCGAAAGTGCCGAAAGGCAGAATGGAAGCCGCGACCGGCCCAGCCACCATTTGCGGCCTCGGCGTCGAGATTTCCGATCGGACCGGGCTTACGGAAAAGATCGCGCCGCTGCGTCTTGGTCCGCGGCTCGAGGAAACCGTGCCGTCGTTCTGGACCGCGCGTTGAAGCCGGGATCGCGTCTTCCTACTTCCGTCGGGATTTGAATGCCGATTGCCATTGACCGAAATTGAGAACCGATGATCGATTTCCTTGCCGCCCATTTCGTCTGGACCAGCGATCCGACCGCGTGGGTGGCGCTCGCGACGCTGGTGATCCTCGAGATCGTGCTCGGCATCGACAATCTGATCTTCATCTCGATCCTGACCAACAAGCTGCCGGCCGAACAGCAGTCGCGCGCGCGGCGCCTCGGCATCGGCGCGGCGCTGGTCATGCGGCTGATCCTGCTCGCCACCATCTCGGTGATCGTGCAACTGACGCAGCCGGTGTTCACCGCCTTCGGGCACGGTTTTTCCTGGCGCGACCTCATCCTCATCGCCGGCGGGCTTTTCCTGGTCTGGAAGGCGACCAAGGAAATCCATCATACGGTGGACCCGATCGACGAGAAGGACACGATGATCGGCAAGGCCGTGACGATGACGATGGGCGCGGCGATCTTCCAGATCCTGCTGCTCGACCTCGTCTTCTCGATCGATTCCATCATCACCGCCGTCGGCATGACGGACGAGATCGCGATCATGTACATCGCCGTGATCGTGGCGGTCACCGTCATGATGCTGGCCGCCGATCCGCTGGCGACATTCATCGCCAGGAACCCGACCATCGTCATGCTGGCGCTGGGCTTCCTGCTGATGATCGGCATGACGCTGATCGCCGACGGCATGGGCTACCATGTGCCGAAAGGGTATATCTACGCGGCGATGGGTTTTTCGGCGCTGGTCGAGGGGTTGAACATGATTGCGCGGCGCAGGAAGTAGGATCACAAATCGACGGACTGTCGCCGGCAAGCCGACAGCGAATCGCGTTCTGGATCTCGCGCGCCGATCTATCTATAAGCCGGCAGCTCCAAAACCGACCTTCGCGACGAGGACATCATGGCCGGCCACTCCCAATTCAAGAACATCATGCATCGCAAGGGCCGCCAGGATGCGGTGCGGTCGAAGATGTTCTCCAAGCTCGCGCGCGAAATCACCGTCGCGGCCAAGACCGGCGCGCCCGACCCGTCGATGAACCCGCGCCTGCGGCTCGCGATCCAGAACGCCAAGGCGGTCTCGATGCCCAAGGACAACATCCAGCGCGCGATCAACAAGGCCTCGATGGGCGACGCCGAGAACTACGAAGCTGTCCGCTATGAAGGCTATGGACCCGGCGGCGTCGCGGTCATCGTCGAGGCGCTGACCGACAACCGCAACCGCTCGGCATCCAACGTGCGCGCCGCCTTCACCAAAGCGGGGGGCGCGCTGGGCGAAACAGGATCGGTCTCCTTCCTGTGGGACCGGGTCGGCGAGATCGGCTACAAGCCTGAAGCCGGCAACGCCGACGCGGTCATGGAGGCTGCCATCGAGGCTGGCGCCGACGACGTGCAGTCCGACGAGGACGGCCACATCATCCAATGCGCCTTCGAAAGCGTCGGCGAGGTCTCCAAGGCGCTCGAAGCGTCGCTCGGCGAGGCCGAGAGCGTCCGGATCATCTGGAAACCGCAGAACAACGTGCCGGTCGACGAGGAACGCGCGCAGTCGCTGATCAAGCTCGTCGGCACGCTGGATGACGACGACGACGTGCAGAACGTCTACGCCAATTTCGAGGTCGACGACGAGACGATGGCGCGGCTCAGCGCGGCGTAGATTTCTCTCTCCAGAGCGGAATTTGATCGAACGTCACGAAGGCGTAAGATAAGGGCTGGGATGGTCGAGATCGACACGGCGTTTCCAGACAAAATTCCAGTATACGCGAGGCGCGCTGGGTTTTGGTCGCGCGTTTGTGCCTACCTAATCGACTACGTCGTCGTATCGTTCCGCTCTATGTCATCATCGCACTGCTTTTTGCGACGACAAATGGCGAAATCGTCGCGAAATTCACCGCCAACTGGCGTGTCTGCTATGGCGCTTCAATCAACTCGGAAGACGCAACTCTGAAGGGATTGGAGTGGGCGCAGTGCTCGACTTCGCTGCTGGGACTCAAGGTCATTTCCTGGGCACAGGGAAGCCCGGCGGGCAGTCAGACAATTCCCATGCCCACGCAACGGTCAACGATCGTGGTTCCGCTGGATTCGGATGGCAATTTTCGAACCACGCCGCTCGATCTCAGCTTCCTCGAAGTGTTTGTCCTGTTGTTTTACCTCTGGTTCACAGAATTCAAGGGCAGCCGCTCGCTGGGCAAGTTTGCGATGTCGATCAAGGTCGTCGACGCGAAAGATCCGACCCGCAAGGGTCTGCCGTTCGCCATCTCGCTTCGTCGTCAGCTCGTCAAACTGCTAGGGTTCCTGTCGATGGCATTTTATTCTGCTTGGTATGCTTTCCGGAGTTGGGGCGACGATCCTTTCGGTTCTGCCGACTTCTCTGCGGTGGAATTTCGGTTTGCCCTCCTTATGCTGGGCGTGTCGATCGTCTGGCCCTTTGTGATTGTCCTTCCAATGATTTTCGGTGGGAACACGCTGCATGACCGATTTGCCGGAACTGCCGTCCGAGCCCCAAGCTAGCGACAACGCGACTGCCCTGCCGTCGATCCGCATCACCTACTGCACGCAGTGCCGCTGGCTGCTGCGCGCGGCGTGGATGGCGCAGGAGCTGCTGTCGACGTTCGGGACGGAGCTCGGCGAGGTGGCGCTCGCGCCGGGCACGGGCGGCATCTTCACCATCACCTGCGACGGGCGGCTGATCTGGGACCGCACGCGCGACGGCGGTTTTCCCGAGGCGGCGGAACTCAAGCAGTTGGTCCGTGACGTGATCGCGCCGGGTCGCGGGCTCGGCCATTCGGATCGAAAGGCTTCGACCGAGGCCAGCTCGTAGCCGCCTCCCGGCCGGCCCTATAGGCAGCCGTTGTGGGCCCAGTTGGCGAGCGCGACCTTGAAGCGGCTGCCATAGGGGTGCTGCAGCCGCATGATCGAGACATCGACGCGATCGTACGTCCGACTCTGCTCGCAAAGTCGAGTTTTCGTCCATTCGTGGCAGGACGAGCAGTTCATGTCCCACGCCGCCTTGTCGAGACCTTCGATCGGGCTGTAGAGCGGCTTGCCTTTGATGAGGTCCGCGATGCTCTTGCCGTCGATGTCGGCCTCGCCGAAGCGGATCGGCGTGTCGAAACCGATCGGACCTTCGGTTTCGAGCCTGGGGATCTGCTGGCGCAAAAGATCGAGCGCGATTCGCCCGCTTTCTTCCGCCGGGTTGTCGATGCCGACGCCGGCCGTGCGGCTGGCGGACTGGCCGGCCGGCGCGGACGCCACCACCGGAGGCGGCGCGGCGACGCGGTTGAGAACGACTTCGTCGGTCAGCGAAACGTTGACCCAGGGCCGCTGCAGACCGCCCGTCGCCTTGTACACGTCGCCCGTGACCTCGGTCATGATCGTCGTCAGCGGCACGTTTGGCTCGCCGAGATGGGCAAGGAGCGCGGCCGAAAACGGCGAATGCCCGCCATTGCCGTCATAGGCGACCTCCTTCGGACTGGTGGCGAAGGCGACGAGCGTGCCGGCGCCGTTGTTTTCGATCTGCATCTCGGCGAGTCCGCTCGATACGCTCGCCTCGCCCGATTTCGCCAGCAATTTGGCGAAGGGATTGTCGCGGCAGGCGTCGAGGAAGACCAGCCGGACGCCGGTGTCGCGCGACATTTGACGCAGGATAAAATCGATCTGCACCGTTTCGAAGTCGAGTGATGTCTCGTCCTCGAGCACGGCGTCGACCGGCACGAGGTAGTTCGCGCCGGACACCTGCATGCCGTGCCCGGCATAGAAGAACAGCGCGATGTCGGCGCCGCGCACGACCTTGGCGAACCGCGCCATCGTCTCCTGGGTCTGAACCTTGGTCAGGTCGAACCCAGAAATAACCTCGAAGCCGAGGCCATCGAGCATCGCGGCGACCGCCTTGGCGTCGGTCGCCGCGTTGCCCAGGGCAGGAACGTTCTGATAAGCCGAATTGCCCAGGACCATCGCTACGCGCCGGTCGGCCGCATCGCCCAAAACCAGCACGTCCTTTCGCTCCGCCACGCTGGCCGGCGTCAGCCAGGCAAGGAAGGCCAGGAAGGCGAGGACGGCGACGCGAAAACCGTTCATCGGGTGACGATGCTCTTTTCCGGCAGGCTCAGGACGACGCCTGTCAATTGGTCATGGGCGAAGCGGAAAACTCGATCCTGCGGTTCAGCGCCCGGTTCTCCTCGGTGTCGTTGGGAGCCACCGGGCGATCCGCGCCGTAGCCGGCCGCGGTGATGCGCGACGCCGCGACGCCGGCGCGGCGGATCGCCTTGGCGACCGACCGCGCGCGCAGCAGCGACAGCCAGCGATTGTCGTCCAGCGAACCCAGCGCGTCGGTGTGGGCCGCGACCTCGATCCTGAACGCCGGACATTTCCTGACCGCGTCGACCACCGAATCCAGAACCGGCTGGCTCTTCGGGTCAAGCTTCGAACTCCCGCTGGCGAAATAGATGGCGCCGGTCTTCGAAAGAACATCGAAGCGGTTCCTGCACTCCTCGTCGCTATAGGCGGTCTTGGTGGCGTCGGTCGCCATCACCGGCGCCGCCGCGCCAAGCATCAAAGTCTGCGCGGCGGACTTCTCCGGCGCGGCTGCGGCTGCGGTCGAAACAGGCGGCGCGGCGCCGTCGGCGCCGAAAATGAAATCGAACGACACCGAGGCGGTCGGAAGGATGCTGGTGATATTGGCCGCCTGCTTGAGCTTCTCGACGTTGGGGAGCAGGCCGAAATCCTCGACGTCGACCGCGACCGGCGATTTCGACGCGATCGAAACGGATGTGTCGGTGATCATGGTGACCACCACCTCGGCTTCATAATCCTTGTCGACGCCATGCAGGTCGAGCCGAAACGGCAGTTTGGCCGTCATGCGGCGCTTGGCCGGCAGATCGGCGAAAGCTGCCGGATCGACTTTGGCCGTCACGGTCGCGGCGGGAAACTTGAACGTCTCGAAAAACAGGAACCGCATCCGCACGTTGCGGATGTCGATGCCGGTGTCGACCGAGTTGAGGTCCAAAACCACCCTGGCGTCGCCTTTGGCCGACAGCGTACCGGTCAGGTTCCGGATCTGGTTGGTCTCGACGATCGTATTCTTCTTGACCGATTGATAGCTGAGCGTCGACGAGACCGGGTCGAGCGTCCAGCCGGAAGCGGCAGCACCCGGGCTCGAAACCAGAACAAGGGCCAGCAGACCCGCCGCAAGTTGACCAGCATAAGAGCGCAGGCTCGAAAGGATGAGAGACAGGATCGCCGCTGGCATGATATTTCTTCCAACCCCTGTGCCGGATGTGCTTGCAGGAAACGGCAATTCTACGGCAGATCGCATCCTACCGGGAAGGATATTCATGCGGCGTTACCAACGGCCACGATTTCCGGCCGATACCGCCGACAGGCGTTTTGCGGACATGCGGCAATAAAAAACCCGCCACAGGAGGCGGGTTTCGTCGTGGGGCGAAGGGGCTCCGCCCAGCCTACATGCTGAGACCTTCGTAGCGCTTCTTGAACTTCGACAGGCGGCCGCCGCGGTCGAGCAGCGTCTGCTGGCCGCCGGTCCAGGCCGGATGCGTGGAAGGATCGATGTCGAGGTTCATCGTGTCGCCTTCCTTGCCCCAGGTCGAGCGCGTCATGTATTCGGTGCCGTCGGTCATCACGATCCTGATCGTGTGATAGTCGGGATGGATCTTGTCTTTCATGACTTTCGTCCTGGTGTGGAGGGCGCCGGCGGCTATGTGCGTCGATCGGCCCACTGTGAAAACGGGAAGCCGCGACTATCGCTCCGCCGCAGCTTCTAAATCGGTCGGCGGGCCTATACATCAGCCACAAACAAAGCACAAGACGACGCACTGGAAGGACGATCGATGGAGAATGACCGGCGACCGCTGAAACCGCTCAGCCGGGTATTTCCCTATGTGCTGCGCTATCGCGGTACGGCGCTGGGCGCCGGCGTCGCGCTCATCCTAGCCGCGGCCACCACGCTCGCCCTTCCGCTCGCGGTGCGGCGCATGATCGACCACGGCTTCTCGGCGTCGGATTCGATTTTCATAGCCAATTACTTCGCGATGCTCGTGGTCATGGCCGGCATTTTGGCCGCAGCCTCCGCGGCGCGCTATTATTTCGTGATCACACTCGGCGAGCATGTGGTCGCCGATCTGCGCCGCGATGTTTTCGCCCATCTGACAACGCTGTCGCCCGGCTATTTCGACACGGTCCAGTCGGGGGAGATCGTCTCGCGGCTGACCGCCGACACGACGCAGATCAAGTCGGTCGTCGGCGCCACGGCATCGCTGGCGCTGCGCAACGTGATCCTCGGGCTCGGCGCGGTCGGCATGATGGTCTATACGAGCCCGAAACTCTCGGCGCTCGTCATCGTCACGATCCCGGTCGTCGTGCTGCCGCTGGCGGCATTCGGCCGCTCGGTGCGCCGCCGCTCGCGCATGGCGCAGGACATGCTGGCTGAAGCGTCGGCCTACGCCGGCGAGCAGATCGGGGCGATCCGCACGCTGCAGGCTTTCACCAACGAGCCTCTGGTCACCGGCCGGTTCTCGCGCGCGGTCGACATGGCCTTCGAGGCGGCCCGATCCTCGGTCTTGGCGCGCGCGCTCCTGACGTTCTTCGCCATCTTCATGATCTTCTCCTCGGTCGTTGCCGTGCTCTGGTTCGGCTCGCGCGACGTGCTTTCGGGCACGATGACGCCCGGCACGCTCGGGCAGTTCCTGCTTTATTCGGTATTCGCGGCCGGCGCGCTGGGTGCGTTGTCGGAGGTCTGGGGCGAGCTCAGCCAGGCGGCGGGCGCCGCCGAGAAGCTCAGCGAGTTGCTGGCCGAGGCGCCGCTGATCGCGGCGCCCGCCCATCCAAACCCTTTGCCGCGGCCGCCGGTCGGCTCCGTCGCTTTTTGCAACGTAACGTTTTCCTACCCGGCGCGGCCGGACCTCCCGGCGCTGCACGATCTGAGCTTTTCCGTGAAGCCTGGCGAAACCGTCGCCATCGTCGGACCGTCGGGCGCCGGCAAGAGCACCGTGTTCGGGTTGATCCTGCGCGCCTACGATCCGCAGGGCGGTGCGGTGCTGGTCGATGGCGTGGATGTCGTCGAGGCCGACCCGAAGGACGTCCGCGGCCGAATCGCGATCGTGCCGCAGGACGTGGCGATGTTCGCGGCCTCGGCCAAGGACAACATCGCCTTCGGCAGGCCGGAGGCGAGCGATGCCGAGATCGAGGCGGCGGCAGGCCAGGCCCTTGCCGACGCGTTCATCCGGCGGCTGCCGATGAGCTACGACAGCCTGATCGGCGAGCGCGGCGTGACGCTCTCGGGCGGCCAGCGGCAGCGCATCGCGATCGCCCGCGCGATCCTGCGCGATGCGCCGATCCTGCTGCTCGACGAGGCGACCTCGGCGCTCGATTCCGAAAGCGAAAGCGCCGTGCAGACGGCGCTGGAGCGCCTGATGGAGGGCCGCACGACGCTGGTCATCGCGCACCGGCTGGCCACCGTGCTGAAAGCGGACCGCATTCTCGTCATGGACGAGGGCCGGATCGTCGAGGAAGGCACGCATGAGGCGCTTGTGCGCAAGGGCGGCCTCTACGCCCGGCTCGCCGACCTGCAGTTCGCGCAGGGGAGGCTGGCCTTCAAGGGCGCGGCGGCGTAGCCAATCTCAGCGATCGCCGCGAATGAACGCCGCGATCCATTCCTTCGGAAACCGCCGCGGACGGCCGGTCGGGCCGAGGATCGCGGCCTCGACGAGCGCCCTTACCAGAAGCGTTCCGTCCCTCGACAGCGTCTGCCCTATCGTGACCCTGGCGCCGGAGATCGCCTCGGTCCGCGTCTCGATCGTCAGGATGTCGTCGATGCGCGCCGGCGCGACGAAGTCGATCTCCATCCGGCGCACCACCCAGACGATCGTCTCGCCATGCTTGCCGTCGGCGAGTTCCGTGTGATGGATGCCCGAAAGCCGCAGGAAATCCGAGCGGCCGCGTTCAAGGAATTCAAGATAGCGCGCATGGTACACGACGCCCGAAAAATCGGTGTCGGCATAGTAGACGCGGGCGAGCAGCCGGTGGCCTATGGCCGTGAATTCACCCGCCATGCCGATGCCCAGCGACGACTGTTCACCATGATCGGCCATAGCGCTTCCTCCGCGATCCCGCCGGCTTTAGGTCAAGCACCATGACGCAGTATGCACGGATGGCATCGATGGCAGGTTCGATCAAGGTTTGGCTGCTGGCCCTAGCGGTCGGCCTCGGCGCGGCGCTGCCCGGGCAGGCCGCGACCTTTTCGGCCAAGCGCGGCATCAACCTCGACATCTGGACGACGTGGCCGGGGCAGGAAACCTGGGGCGACCGCGACGCGCTGCTGCCCTATCCGGAATGGCGCAAGTTTCTGAAGGCCGAAGATTTGGCAGCGCTGAAAGCGGACGGTTTCGATTTCGTCAGAATGCCGGTCGACCCCGCCCCAATGCTGTCGGAAAAGTCGGCGGGGCTGATCGATGAACTGCTGGTATCGATTCGCGATTCGGCGCGCATGGTCAACGCCGCCGGGCTCAAGGTCGTCGTCGACATGCACTCGATCCCGGGCCGCGGCATCGGCACGCGCGAGCTGATGGACGACCCGGCCTTGTTCGATCGGTATGTCGAGGTCCTGCGGCGGATGGCCAGGACGCTCGCCGCCGAGGACCCGAACATGGTCGCTCTGGAATTGATGAACGAGCCGACCGCGCCCTGCGCAAGCGCCGAGGAGGCGCGGGGATGGTCTGGCAGGCTCGAGCGCCTGTTCGCCGCCGGCCGGTCGTCCGCGACGCGGCTGACGCTGGTGCTGACGGGCGCCTGCTGGAGCACAGCCGAGGGGCTGGCGGCGGTCGACCCCAAGGATTTCCCCGACGACAACATCCTGTGGGGGTTCCACGCCTACGATCCGTTCCTGCTGACGCACCAGGGCGCGACCTGGGCCGGCGATTTCATCCCGTACGTCACCGGCATCCCCTATCCGCCCTATGCAGCGCGGCGCGAGACGCTCCACGCGGCGGTGGAGCGCATCAAGGCGGTCATCGACGAGCAGGCGCCGTGGACCCGGCGCGGCGGCATGAAGAGCTATCTCGACGAACTGATCGCCGGCCTCGACACGAAAGAAGAACTGGACGCTGCGATGGAGGCGCCGTTCGCGACGGTCGCCGCATGGATGAAGAAGCACGGCGTCAAGTCAGAGGACATCCTGTTCGGCGAGTTCGGCATGATCCGCCAAGAGTATCAGAAACCGTTCATCGTACCGCCATCCGAGCGCGCGGCCTATATCCGCGACATGATCGGCCATGCCGAGAAACACGGCTTCGCCTGGGCGGTCTGGTCCTATGGCGGCGCGTTCGGCGTGGTGGACGAATTCGGGGGGAGGAAGGCCGAGCCGGAGGTTCTGGAAGTGGTGAGGGGGTTGCGGTAGTCGGCGAGCTTCCATCGTCTGCAGGGCATAGTTCTCAGTTCAGCGCCCCATCACAACAGTCAAGCGACTAACCCCCTCGGATAGCCGCCGCCTCGCGACCCAATGGTCTCCATCGCGCCACAATCGCAGCGACAAGGATGGCGGTCCGTCAGCCTGAGAGCAGGCGGGTAAGGCGACACCGTGAAACAGTTCTTGCTCGCTCTGGTCCTTGTTGCGGTTCCAGTCATGCTTTTTTCTGGATTTCAGGCGACATTCTTTGGCTCGCGCGATGCAGCCCCGGTGACGATGGGCGACCTGTCAAATTTGAAGCTGATTGCGGCGGACATGCAAGGTCTAGCAAAATCCGGCGATATCGAGACTGCGCGAAAGCGAGTCACCGACTTCGAGACGGCGTGGGATACTGCGGAATCCGTCCTACGTCCGTTGAACGCAGCGGCCTGGGGCAAGGTCGATGCCGCCGCCGATAGCGCGATCCGTGCCTTGCGAGCCGAGGCTCCCGAAGCCAGCGCCGTGGTCGGCGCGACAGCCGGTCTGGTTGCTGCGCTCGATGATCCTTACTCGGGTCGAGGCGGACTGGGCGACATCCAGCGGGTCGCAGGCATAGCAGTTACCGATGCCAGTGGCCACTCGCTCGCCTGCGAGGACATGATCGCGGAAGTGCGCGACGCGGTCGATGGCGGCAAGATTGCTGAGACGGATCTGGCCGTCGCAAGAGACTTTCAGACGAAAGCGACCGAGCGCTGCAACGCCGACGACGACGCGCACGCCGATGCATATTCCGCCCGCGCGCTCGCGCTTCAGTCTCACTGACCAGGCATGCACACGACACGGCCATCTGCAAGGAACCGAGACCATGTCCAACACGCTCGCTCCCGGTCTTTCCAAGTGCAACCGGGTTCCCGAGGTCACGGTGGATTTCTGGCTCATCAAGCTCATGGCGGTCACCATGGGCGAAACGGCTGCCGATTACCTCGCCGTTAATCTTGGGCTAGGCCTTACGCTCACCTCCCTCATCATGGCTGGCATATTGGTCATAGCGCTGATTCTGCAGTTTTCCCAGAAACGCTATGTGCCTTGGGTCTACTGGCTCGCGGTCGTTCTGATCAGCATCGTCGGGACACTGGTTACCGACAATCTTGTCGATAATTTCGGTGTCAGGCTCACCACGACGACGATCGTTTTCTCCATCGCACTTGCCGCCACATTCACGCTTTGGTTCCGATCCGAAGGCACATTGTCAATCCACTCGATCTTCACGACACGGCGGGAGACCTTCTACTGGCTGGCGATCCTTTTCACCTTCGCGCTGGGAACGGCCGCTGGCGATCTGGTCGCGGAAGAGTTCGGGATCGGCTATCTCGGCACGGGTGTGCTGTTCAGCATGATCATACTATCGCTGACGATCGGATATTTCTTTCTGGGTCTAGACTCCATCCTGGGGTTCTGGCTCGTCTATATCTTCACCCGACCGCTCGGCGCGTCGCTCGGGGACTTACTGTCTCAGCCGCGTGACTACGGTGGGCTTGGGCTTGGAACTATCGCAACAAGTCTTATCTTCTTAGGTCTGATCGCTGCCATAGTTCTGTATATGAGCCGTTCACGGCGGACGGACACTCCGGCCGCCATGGGATAGGGAGCCGCCCTATCCGTCGTCGAATAGGCTTGCCTGCGCCGCAGCCAGGTCCTTGGGCGCGTCCAGCCCGAGGTGGCGCCAGGCGTTGGCGGTCAGCACGCGGCCGCGCGGCGTGCGCTGGAGAAATCCCTGCTGGATCAGGTAGGGTTCGATGATGTCCTCGATCGCGTCGCGCGGTTCCGACAGGCCGGCGGCGATGGTTTCCACCCCGACCGGGCCGCCGCCAAAATTGCCTGCGATCATGGTCAGATAACGGCGGTCGAGTTGATCGAGGCCGAGCGCATCGACTTCGAGCCGCAGAAGCGCCTCATCCGCGACTTTTCGCGTCACCCTGTCCGCGCCCGCGACGGTGGCGAAGTCGCGCACGCGGCGCAGCAGGCGGCCGGCGATGCGCGGCGTGCCGCGCGCGCGCCGCGCGATTTCCAGCGCGCCGTCGTCGGCGAGCGGCATCTGCAGGATGCGCGCGCCGCGCCGCACGATCATCTCCAGTTCCTCGACGGAGTAGAAGTTGAGCCGCACCGGAATGCCGAAGCGGTCGCGCAGCGGGTTGGTGAGCAGGCCGAGGCGGGTCGTGGCGGCAACCAGCGTGAACTTCGCCAGCTCGATCTTGACCGAGCGCGCGGCCGGCCCCTCGCCGATGATCAGGTCGAGCTGGTAGTCCTCCATGGCCGGATAGAGGATTTCCTCGATCGCCGGATTGAGGCGGTGGATCTCGTCGATGAAGAGCACATCGCGATCCTCGAGGTTGGTGAGCAGCGCCGCGAGATCGCCGGCCTTGGCGATGACCGGCCCGGAGGTCGAGCGGAAATTGACGCCGAGCTCGCGCGCCATGATCTGGGCGAGCGTCGTCTTGCCGAGCCCAGGCGGGCCGACGAACAGCACATGATCGAGCGCCTCGCCGCGGCCCTTGGCCGCTTCGATGAACACCTTGAGATTGGCCCGCGCGGCCGCCTGGCCGACGAAATCGTCGAGCGTCTGCGGACGCAGGCCGACATCGGCATCCTCGCCGCGCTTTTCCGGCGAGATGAGGCGCGAGTTCTGGGTCACGCGAGGAATTCCATAGTGGGGATGGCCTTCGCCGCGCGCTTGTCGAAGGTCGCGGTTTGAAGGCAGCCGGCCCGTTGCCCCAGCTGTGCAACCAGGAAATCGGTCAGGAGTGCGGGGTTGCGGAACTCTTTGGCCGCCGCAAGCGCCTCACGGCCATCGACCACGAAGTCGTCTGTTTCGAGGAGGCTGCAAACGGCCTCCAGTATCTCACCATGTGGCAGTCCATAGCGAGAACGCATAACCCAGACAGTCCCCGCGAGGGTGACCGCGCTTACGAACGCAGGATCGCCTTCTGACCGATCGACGAAGAACCGAACCGCTCTCGAATGTTGCGCTGCGTCGTCCGCAGTCAGCAGGCGCGCAAGGACGTTCGCGTCAACGCCGATCAATCGCAATCGTCCTTTGCGACATCCCCATTCCATCCACGTTGGCTCCGCAGATCGTCGTCCGCGACCCCTTGCATGATCGCTTCATCCATCTCCTGGATGGACAGCGGCTTCATTCCAGGACGATGCAGAATACCGGCCGGATCGATGGCGCGAAGCTTGCGATGCTTAACGATCGCCTTATCACCGTCCACGGTCCATTCGATAGGCGCTCCCTGCCCTAGTCCAAGCTTGTCCCGAATTTCTTTCGGGACAGCGGTTTGGCCCTTCGAGGTGATGCTTCCGATCGCGCCCATGGCCTGTCCCCTTACTCAAATCGACTAGTAAGGAATGCCGGTGGGGTCAATGCTATCGCGCCAGTTCCTTCAAGCCCAACCGGATGAGCATCGCCGAATCCGCGCCTTCGCCGGCGGTCTTGAGCGCCGCCGCCACGGCGTTGGCCGCGATGTCGCGCGAATAGCCGAGATTGGTCAGCGCCGAGACGGCGTCTGCGACCGGCGCGGGGGCGACGCCTTCGCCGAGTTCCTGCTTTAGCCCGATCGCGCCCGACGCCGAACCCGCGTAGGCAGGCGCCTTGTCCTTCAACTCCGTGACGATCCGTTCAGCGACCTTTTTGCCGACGCCCGGCGCGCGGCTCACCATGGCGATATCGCGCAGGGCGATGGCGTTGGCGAGGTCAGAAGGGGCGAGCGTCGAGAGGATCGCCAACGCGACCTTGGCCCCGACGCCCTGAACGTTGGTCTGCAGCAGGCGGAACCACTCGCGCTCCAGCGCGGTGCGAAAGCCGTAAAGCCGCAGCATGTCCTCGCGGACATAGGTCTCGATATACAGCGTGACGGCCTCGCCGGCGCCGGGCAGGGCCGACAGCGTGCGGGCCGGGCAATAGGCGACGTAGCCGACGCCGTGGACATCGACGACGCAGTAGTCGCCAGCGATCTCGTCGATGGTGCCGCTGAGCTTGCCGATCATGCATGCGTGTCCGGAGCGATAATGTCGAGATCCGGGAAATAGCTGCGATAGCGGGCAGAGTCGCGCGTCAACAGGCGGTGACCAGCATAAGCGGCATGAGCCCCGATAAGAAAGTCTGGCAACGTGCGCTCGCGTGCGCCCCCGGCCTTGCGATAGCGCGCGTGGGTCATGCCGGCCTGAAAGGACCCGGACCAGGGCATGGTTTCTTTCTCGATGCCAAGATCATGAGAATATCCGTTCAAACGTCCCTCGTCCTCGATCAGCGGCGCGATCTCGGACCAGATGACGGGATTGATGATCAACGATCCTTCCGTTCTGCACTGGACAAGCGCGGCTCTCGACCAACGGGTCATGGGGCCGGGAATACCCCACACGTCGATGAAAATATTGGTGTCAACCAAGGTCGAGGTCTTCATGTGGCCCCCGAATAAACTCCATGTACTCGTCAGCGGTCATGCCGCCTAAATCGATCGTGCAGGACATGCGGTCCAGCGCTTCCTCGAAACGCCTTTTTTTTTCGTCGCCGGAACGTTCTCCTTCCACCGCGATCAGTCGTACGCCGTCTGAGGAACGCACAAAATCGACTTCGCTTCCCGCTCGGATCCCGAGCTGGTCACGAATGTTTTTAGGAATTGTCACTTGGCCCTTGCTTGTTACACGCATGGTAATACCTTTCGGGTATTACCTAGCCTCGAGCGCGGAACGCGTCAAGCGCGCGCCCCCTTCTCACCCGGTCATCGCGGCGATCCGCGCCGCCAATCCCTGTCGGTTGTGGGCATGGCAGATCGCGATGGCCAGCGCGTCAGCGGCGTGCTCGTCCTTGTAGTCCGCCTTGGGCAGAAGCACGCCGATCATCATCTGGATCTGCTTCTTGTCGCCGTGACCGACGCCGATCACGCTTTTCTTGACGGCGTTGGGCGCATATTCGGCGACCACCAGGCCGGCGCGCGCGGGCACCAGCATGGCGACGCCGCGCGCCTGGCCGAGCTTAAGCGTGGCAGTCGCGTCCTTGTTGACGAAGGTCGCCTCGACCGCCGCCTCTTGCGGCCGGTATCGTTCTAGAACGTCGACCAGCCCGTCATGCAATTGGCAAAGGCGCTGCGCCAGCGGCTCCTTGTCGCCTGACTTGACGGTGCCGGCGGCCACGAATCGCAGCGTGTTGCCCTGGCTCTCGATCACGCCCCAGCCGGTGCGGCGCAGGCCGGGATCGATGCCAACGATTCGAATCGTCAAATTCATGCGGCAAGGCTAGCGGCTTGTCCCTGAAAAGTCTGGGCGCGCCGCTCAGCCGCGTGCGAAGGCCGTGGTCAGGAGATCGATTTGGTCGGAAACCGGGTTGCTACGCAGCGCGGCGACATTCGAGTCGGTGGGGCAACCGCGGCCGTAGCACTCGTCGTCCATTCGGCGCACGACGTTCTGGAGGCTGAGCGACCGGTCGACGAGCCGGATGAAGGCTTCCGGCAATTCCTGCCACCCGACGGCGGCGCTCGGCGCGGAAGCCGTATCCAGGCGGACCTTGGATTTTTCCGAAGCGACCTGGTCGCGCGTCATCTCGCCGGAGTTGGCCGCGCGCTGCAGGAGCAGCCAGGACGCGATCTGCATCAGCCGCGTCGTCAGCCGCATCGATTCGGCCGCGTACAGCGTCGCCGCGAGTCGAGACAATCCCTTGGCCTCGGCGCGCCCCTCGCCATCGAGATATTCGGCGGCCTGTTCAACCAGAGCCATGCCCTCGTCATAGAGCGGCTTGAAGGACCCGGAAAAGATGCGCCGTTCGGCAAGCTTGATCGGCTTGATGCTGTCCATGGATCGTCCGCTCGCAACATTGAATTCCGCGCCGGGCTCCAATGCATGAGCCGGTGCGGACGTTCCTCCACCCGATACGCGCTTGCGCTTGTCGGCCTTGGCAGACGATGCGCCGGGCAGCATTCGATGGCAAGCCCATGTTTAACGAAGGGTTAACGTCGAAGCCGGCCGACAGACCCCCAAAAAAAAAGAGCCGCGTAAGCGGCTCTCGGAGTTTAACAGGGAGGCGTCAAACGAAGTGGCCCAAACCACTTGGTATGAATCCAGAAGACTGGATGCCCTCGATAATGTCCCGTAAAGCTTAACGCGCGGTTAACGGCGAGAGATTTTCTTTAGCGAGCGGTTTGTGTTGCGCCATCGGCGAACATGGAAGCCGTCTCCATCGCTGGAAACCAAAGCGCACGAAGCGCGATGAAGGCAAAGAGGATCATTCCGGCATAAAAGCCGATCGACGAGACCGCGACGACCGGCTCGACGGCCTCGTATCCGGCCATCAGGAAATAAAGCCCGACCAGAAGACCCATGCCGCAGACCGCGGTCAGCCAGAAATGAATTTCCGAGAGGCGCGAGGCGTTGGCTACCGGGACAAGAAGGTAAAAGAACGCGAACACCGCCGACATCAGCCAGCCGGCGACCATGACATGGGCGTGGGTCGGCATCTGGCCGTGATCCTGGGTGATCGACATCTGCAATCCGATCGCCATGCCGCTGAGCGCGTAGACGATGGCGAGGGTAAAGAACTTACGTGCGACGCCGTGCATGGCGCGTCCTTTCGTTACGGTTGCGCTGCGCACGATCGCGGCGATGGCGCGTGTATGCCGCGCATCCGTTTCAAGGGCGTGTCGCATGGTCCTGCGGCTGAAACAGTCGGTTACAATGCGTCGCGATACGACACAGAACGCTATTTCGAGAGCGCGCGAAGCTGGAATTTTTGAATCTTGCCGGTCGAGGTTTTCGGAATCTCGGCGAAGACCACCGCCTTCGGGACCTTGAAGCGGGCCAAAAGCGACCGGCAATGCTCGATGATGCCCGCTTCCGTCGCCGATGCGCCGGGCTTCAGCTCGACATAGGCGACCGGCGCCTCGCCCCATTTTTCGTCGGGCCGCCCGACGACGGCGCAGGATGCGATGGCCGGATGCTTGTAGAGGGCGTCCTCGACCTCGATCGAGGAGATGTTCTCGCCGCCGGAGATGATGATGTCCTTCGAGCGGTCCTTGAGCTGGATGTAGCCGTCCGGATGCATGACGCCAAGATCGCCTGAGTGGAACCAGCCGCCGGCGAAGGCTTCTTCCGTCGCCGGGCGGTTCTTCAGATAGCCCTTCATGACGATGTTGCCGCGAAACATGACCTCGCCGATCGTCTCGCCATCGGCCGGCGTCTCCTTCATCGTCTCGGGCGTCATGACGGCGAGCCCCTCGAGGCTGGCGTAGCGGACGCCCTGCCGCGCCTTACGCGTCATGCGCGGACCCTTGTCCAGATGGTCCCACTCGGCGTGCCATTCGTTGACGACGGCGGGACCATAGGTCTCCGTCAGGCCGTAGAGGTGGGTCACCGCGAAGCCGGCGTCCGCCATGCCGGCCAGCACCGATTCCGGCGGGGGGGCGGCTGCCGTATTGAAGATCACGGTCTGCGGAAATTCGCGCATGTCGGCGGCGTGCGCGTCGATCAGCATCGACATGACGATCGGCGCGCCACACAGGTGCGTCACGCCATGGCCGGCGATGGCGTCGTACATCGCCTTGGCGCGCACCCAGCGCAGGCAGACATGCGCGCCGGCCTGCACGGCCAGCGTCCAGGGAAAGCACCAGCCGTTGCAGTGGAACATCGGCAGCGTCCAGAGGTAGACGGGATGCTTGGCCATGCCGGCATGGATCGTATTGGCATAGGCCATCAGCGCCGCGCCGCGATGATGATAGACGACTCCCTTCGGATTGCCGGTCGTACCCGAGGTATAATTGAGCGAAATCGCGTCCCATTCGTCGTCCGGCATCGACCAGGCGAAGTCCGGATCGCCCGACTGTACGAACGACCCATAGTCGAGCGCGCCGATCCGCTCGCCTTTCGGGTAGGGTGCATCGGCGGGGTAGTCCGGATCGTCGTAGTCGATGACGAGCGGCTTGAGCTTGGCCAGCACCAGCGCCTCCCTCATGACGGCCGAGAATTCGCGGTCGACGATGACCACGCGCGACTCGGCATGGTCGAGCTGGAACGCGATGACGGCGGCGTCGAGCCGCGTGTTCAGCGAGTGGAGCACCGCCTTGACCATCGGAACGCCGAAATGGGCTTCGAGCATCGCCGGCGTGTTGGAGAGCATGACGGTGACGGTGTCGCCCTTGCCGACGCCTTTCCAGGACAGCGCGGAGGCCAGGCGCAGCGTCCGCTCCCAGAAGGTTCGGTATGACAGCCGCGTCGCGCCATGGATGACTGCAATCTGGTCGGGATAAGTTTTGGCGGCGCGTTCGAGATAGGTCAGCGGCGTGAGTGGCTGGTGGTTGGCCGCATTGCGATCGAGCCCCGTATCGTAAATCTTTGGCAATCGTATCTCCTGAGCCGCCGTCTGCGTTCTACCGGCGCGCCGCGCCGGCGTCACCTGTCTTCGTTGGTCCGCCGACTTCAGAACAGGCGCGCTGCCCCGTCCCAGATCAGCTTGACGGCGATCAGTGCGACCGTCGCGTAGGTGAACGGATAGAACAATTCTGGCCGCATCCGCCTGACCAGCCAGGCGCCGGCCAGCGTCGACAGCGGCGCGAGCGGCATCAGCGCCGCCGACGCCGCGAGGTTGGCGGTGTCGAACTGGCCGAGCGCGAAGTAGGGCACGAGCTTCACCGCGTTGGTGACGGCGAAGAAGATCGCGCTGGTGCCCGAAAGGATTTTGGGGTCGAGCCGCAGCGGCAGGGCGTAGACCTGGAAGGGTGGGCCGCCGACATGGGCGACGAAGCTGGTGAAGCCCGCCACCAGGCCCCAGAGCGCGGCCAGAACGGGATTGCGTGGCGCGGCATGGTCGGCGCCATGGCGCATTTGCAGGTAGGCCCAGCGCAGCACGAATACGAAGGCGACCGCGCCGACGATCAGCCGGACCATGTCGGCGGTGACCAGCGTCGCCGTCAGCCAGCCGGCCCCGATGCCGATCATTGCGCCGGGCAACATCGACCACAACAACGCCTCGTCATAGACGCCGCGCCAGGTCCAAACGGATACGACGTCCATCAGGCAGAGAATCGGCAGCAGGATGGCGGCCGCCTGGACCGGCGGGATGGCGAGCGCCATCAGCGGCACGCCGACAAAGCCGACGGCGCCGCCGAAGCCGCCTTTCGACAGGCCGACGAGAACGACGGCCGGAACGGCGACGGCGTAGAACCAGGGATCGACAAGAAGCGGCATCATCGGCGGGCGTCCTGGCCGGGGCGATGGCGCGGCCTGTTCAAATCGGATGGCGTGGTCTATGCCAAAATGCAACCACGATCGCGCGGCATGACGGCGTGGCCACGGAATCCAGATGACCGCAATGTCTCCACCCAACCGCTGCCGCGTCGTGCTCATCGCGCCGGCCAACGAAACCGCCGCAGCCTTCGCGCCGCGCCTGCGCGCAGCGGCGGCCGCAGGGGACATCGCCTCGCTGATCCTGCCGGCGAACCCTCAGGACGAGGCGTCCTTCCAGGCCTTCGCCGAGGAGATCGTCCCGATCGCGCAGGCGGCCGGGATCGCCGTGATCGTCGCCGACGATACCCGCGTGGCCGGCCGCGTCGGCGCCGATGGCATCCACATCCAGTCCGGCAAGAGCGAACTCGCAAACACCATCGAGCGCCAGCAAGGCCGAATGATCGTCGGCGCGGGCGGCGCGACGACGCGCGACGACGCGCTCGAACTCGGCGAAACGCAGCCCGACTATGTCTTCTTCGGCCGCTTCGGCTACGACAACAAGCCTGAGCCGCACCGCCGTAACATCGCGCTCGGGACCTGGTGGGCCGACGTGGTCGAGGTGCCTTGCATCGTGCTCGGCGGGTCCGACATCACGACAATCGACCAGGTCGCGGCGACGGGGGTCGAATTCGTCGCGCTTTCGAACGCCGTCTTTGGCGAGGGCGTCGATCCGGCCGCCGCCATCGCCGAGGCCAACGCCATCCTCGATCGCGTTGCGCCCCGTCTCGAGGGCTGACATGCTTCGGAGCGCCGCGCTCGCGATGCTCACGGCGTCGATGCTGGCAGCCGCCGCGCCGTTGCAGGCGGCCGGGATGGCTGACGACCGCTGGAGCATGCGAGGGGCCGACCCCGAGCGATTCGGCGGCGGGATGACGCGCGACGGCAACGTCGATCCGGAGCGTTACGGGGCCAAGCAGCCCGATCCGGCGTTCGGCGCGTTCCAGCGCGGCCTGTACATCACCGCCTACAACCTCGGCCTGCCGCGGGCGCAGGCCGGCGATCCCGCGGCGCAAACGCTGCTCGCCGAGATCCTGTCGCGCGGACTCGGCCGCAAACGGGACGAGGCGGAAGCGGCGCGGTGGTATGCGCTTGCTTCCGAACAGGGCATCCCCGAGGCGCAGTTCCAGTACTCGCTGATGCTTCTCGACGGGCGCTTCGTCAGGAAGGACGAAAAGGAAGCTTACGCCCTGATGCAAGCGGCGGCCGAAGCCGGCAACCGGCTGGCTCAGTTCAACTTCGCCCAATTGCTCCTTAAGCAGGAACCGGGCGAGCGCGGCCTGGCGAAGGCGGTGGGCTACTATTCGCGGGCGGCCGAGAACGGCCTTGCCGATGCGCAATACGCGATGTCGCAGTACGTCGCCAATGGCATCGGCGGCAAGAAGGCGGACGATGTCGAGGCGAGGCGCTGGCTGCTGCTGGCGGCGCGGCAGAACTTCGATACGGCCCAGCTCGATCTCGGACGGTGGATCATGGCCGGGCGCGGCGGACCGCGCAACGAGAGCGAAGGCTTCGCCTGGCTGCTGCGCGCGGCGCGCGGCGGCAACGTCGCGGCTGAAAACAATGTCGCCAAGCTGTTCATGCAGGGGATCGGCGCGGCGCCGGACATGGGTGCGGCGGCCTCCTGGTATCTGCTCGCGCGGCGCGCCGGACTGATCGACCCGGTCATGGAGGATTTTCTCGACGGGCTTACCGACGAGGAGGTCAAGGCGGCGCTGGAGCGCGCCAACCGGCTGCGCTGACCCCGGTCTCTTGCCTCCCTCTCCGATTTATGGTCTTGGAGCCGCCAACCCGCCGCTGGCGTGGAGACTTCCCTCCGGATCGCGACGCCCATGGCCAAGATCAACGGCAACGAAATCCGTCCCGGCGACGTCATCGAGCACGATGGCGGACTGTGGGCGGCAGTCAGGACGAACACGGTCAAGCCCGGCAAGGGCGGCGCCTACAACCAGGTCGAACTCAAAAACCTGATCAACGGCGCCAAGCTCAACGAGCGCTTCCGGTCGGCCGAGACGGTCGAGAAGATCCAGCTCGAGCAAAAGGATTTCTCCTATCTTTATGAGCAGGGCGACGCGCTGATCTTCATGGATACGACGACCTACGAGCAACTCGAACTGCAGAAGGACTTCGTCGGCGACCGCGGCGCCTTCCTGCAGGACGGGATGATGGTGACGGTCAGGCTCCACGACGAGCGGCCGATCGGCATCGCATTGCCGGATCAGGTGACGCTGGCGATCGCCGAGGCCGATCCTGTCGTCCGGGGCCAGACGGCCGCCTCCTCCTACAAGCCGGCGATCCTGGAAAACGGCATCCGCATCCTCGTGCCGCCCTTCATCGCGTCCGGCGAGCGCGTGATCGTCGACACAAATGAGCTGACGTATGTTCGGCGGGCGGATTGAGATGAAAGGCAGTCGGCAGTCGGCAGTCGGCAGTCGGCGGTCGGGTTTTTTTCGCGAGGCTTTCTATAAAAGCGGCGACGAGTTGGCGACGGGTTTCACCCGACTGCCGACTGTGGACTGCCGACTGCCGGGATAACTTCATGGCTCGTTCCGCACTGCTCAATGTCATGGTCCAGGCGGCGCTGAAGGCCGGCCGGTCGCTGTCGCGCGACTTCGGCGAGGTCCAGAACCTGCAGGTGTCGATGAAGGGCCCCGGGGACTTCGTCAGCCAGGCCGACCGCAAGGCCGAGGACATCCTTTTCGCTGAATTGTCCAAGGCGCGCGCCGGCTACGGGTTCTTGATGGAAGAGCGCGGCGCGGTGGCGGGCGATGACGACCAACATCGCTGGATCGTCGATCCGCTCGACGGCACGACCAATTTCCTGCACGGGCTGCCGGTCTTCTCCATTTCGATCGCGCTCGAGCGGCAGGGGCAGCTCATCGCTGGGGTCATCTACAACCCGGCGATGGACGAGCTCTACACGACGGAGCGCGGCGGCGGCGCGTTCATGAACGATCGCAGGCTTCGCGTGGCGGCTCGAAGCAAATTGTCCGATTGCATCGTCGGCACCGGCATTCCGCATCTCGGCCGTCCGCAGCACGGCGCCTATCTCGTCGAGATGCGCAACGTGATGAACCAAGTGTCCGGCGTGCGCCGCCTCGGCTCGGCGGCGCTCGACCTCGCCTATGTCGCGGCAGGCCGCATGGACGGCTTCTGGGAAACCGGGCTGCACGCCTGGGACATCGCCGCCGGTATGCTTCTCATCCGCGAAGCGGGAGGTTACATCAGCGACCGCAAGGGCGGTCAGGACATGCTCGAGGGCGGCGGCATCGTCGCAGGCAACGAAGCGATCCAGCGTGCGCTCTTGAAAACGCTCGACCAGCCGGTCACTTCGCGTTGACCGCGACGACGGACTGCTTGCCCCACCCGCCCGCAAGAGCGATATTGGGACGATGAGCTTCGACGGTCAATCCTCGCATGTCGATCTGCCGTTTCGCGGCCGGTTCGCCTATTCCAAGGCCGAACTGATCGCGGACGGGGTGGTGCACGCGATCGGGCTAGTGGCCGCCATCTCGGCGGGATCGATCCTGCTGGCCTTCGCAGCTTTCCGCACCGGGCCTTGGGAGTATGTCGCGACACTGTTTTACGTCGCGTCACTGCTGACGTTGATGTCGGTATCTTTCGCCTACAATCTCTGGCCGGTGTCGCGGGTGAAATGGATCCTGCGGCGTCTCGACCACGCTGCGATCTACCTCCTCATCGCCGGCACCTACACACCTTTCCTGGCGCAGCTCGACGACCGTGCGCTCGCCGGCACGATGACGGCGGTCGTCTGGGGCGCGGCGCTTTTCGGCATGGGCATCAAGATTTTCCTGCCGGGCCGCTTCGACCGACTGGCGGTTGTCTTCTATCTTGCAATCGGGTGGAGCGGCGCCGCGGTCGCGCAGACGCTATTCGCCACGCTGTCCCAGCGCACCGTATTGTTCATCGTCGCGGGCGGGATCGCGTATTCCTGCGGCGTCATCTTCTATGTCTGCCAGCAGTTGCGTTTCCAGTCCGCGGCGTGGCATGCCTTCGTGGTGATGGGCGCCGCACTGCATCTCGCGGCGATCATGGATTGCCTGGTCATCGACCGCGCCTGACCGCCAAAGCCGGCTCGCCTAGCGACGCCGCGCCTTTCATTTTCGTCACAATTCCGCTTAGAGTCCGGGCCAAACGAGCAGCAGTCTTCTGCCAGGGGCAAGAATGTCGGTTTTGAGCAGCATCGGTATCGGCAAGTCCTCGGACAAGGCCTACGATCCGTACAAGCTGTCGAGCCCGCAGGTCTTCCTGTTGTCGATGGTGATCTTCCTCGTCATCGTCGCCTTCATCGCGGCGATCCTGACGCGGCAGATCCGGACCGCCTTCGTCAGCAATCCCGGCCTCAACGGGCTGATCGTCGGCGTGCTGATCGTCGGCATCCTGCTCGCCTTCGCGCAGGTCGCGCGGCTCTTCCGCGAGGTGCGCTGGGTCAATTCGTTCCGCGCCGGCTCCGAGGCGACGCAGCCGGTGCTGCTCGCGCCGATGAAGGCGCTGCTCAGCCGCTCCGCCAGCATGGCGCTCTCGACCAATTCGATGCGCACCATGCTCGATTCGATCGCAACGCGGCTCGACGAGACGCGCGACATCTCGCGTTACCTGATCGGCCTCCTGGTGTTCCTCGGCCTGCTCGGGACGTTCTGGGGACTGCTCGGCACGATCGGTTCGATCGGCGATACGATCCAGTCGCTCGATCCGGGCACCGGCGACGCCTCCGCGGTGCTGGATGCGCTGAAGAGTGGCCTGGCGGCGCCGCTGGCCGGCATGGGCACGGCGTTCTCGTCGTCGCTGTTCGGTTTGGCGAGTTCGCTGGTGCTCGGCTTCCTCGACCTCCAGGCCGGACGTTCGCAGACGCGGTTCTATACGGAACTCGAGAACTGGCTGTCGTCGGTCACCGACCTGTCGTCCGACATCGTCGTGGCAGCCGATCCGGTGGCGGCCGGCGGCTCCGAGGATCTGAAGGACCTGACCGAACGGCTCAAGACGATGCAGGAGAACGGCGGCTCCAATCCGCGCATCGCCACCGCCATGGCAAACCTCGCCGACGGGATCTCGGGCCTGGTCAAGAACATGCGCAGCGAACAGCAGATCATGCGCGACTGGGTCGAGGCGCAATCGGCCGAGCAACGCGCGCTGCGCACGACGCTCGACAGAATCGCCGACGCGCTGAAGCAGCGGGACCGCGTCTAAATGGCTCTCGCGCGAAGGCGGACCGACCGCCGGATCGACTATTGGCCGGGCTTCGTCGATGCGCTATCGACTTTGCTGCTGGCGATCATGTTCCTGCTGTCGGTGTTCGTGCTGGCGCAGTTCCTGTTGTCGCGCGAAATCACGGGCAAGGACGCGGTGATGAACCGCCTGAACTCGCAGCTCAACGAGTTGACGCAGTTGCTGGCTCTCGAACGGTCGAACGGTCAGGATTCGCAGGATCAACTGGTTAATCTCCAGGCTTCGCTCGATGCCGCGCAGAGCGAAAGGTCCCGGCTGCAGCAATTGCTGGACCGCGATGCCGGCGCGGGCACGCAGGCGACGGAGAGGGTTGGCGAACTGTCGGGCGAACTTGACACGCAGCGCCAGTTCAGCCAGCAGGCGATGAGCCAGGTCGAACTCCTGAACCAGCAGATCGCGGCGCTGCGCCAGCAGATCGGCGCGCTGGAGACCGCGCTCGACGCGTCGGAAAACCGGGACCGCGAGTCCAACACCAAGATCGCCGATCTCGGCAAGCGCCTGAACGTCGCGCTGGCGCAGCGGGTGCAGGAACTGAACCGCTACCGCTCCGACTTCTTCGGGCGGCTGCGCGACATCCTGTCCGACCGCGAGAACATCCGCATCGTCGGCGACCGTTTCGTCTTCCAGTCCGAAGTGCTGTTTCCGGTCGGCTCGGAGGAGATCAACGATGCAGGGCGGGGCGAGATGCTGAAGCTTGCCCAGGCGATCATCGAATTGCAGAAGGAGATCCCGGCGGAAATCAATTGGGTGCTGCGGGTCGACGGCCATACCGACAACCGGCCCCTGTCGGGCGCGGGACGATACCGCGACAATTGGGAGCTGTCTTCTGGCCGGGCGACATCGGTCGTGAAATATTTGATCGCCAACGGCGTGCCGGCCAACCGGCTCGTGGCGGCCGGCTTCGGAGAGTTCCAGCCGCTCGATCCCGCCGACACGGACGAGGCGCGCAACAAGAACCGGCGCATCGAGCTCAAACTCACGGAACGGTGACCGCCGGCGCGGCAACGGTTGCGCCGTCCACGATTGCGCAGTGCGAAAATCAACCCATCGTTAACCATAACGGGCCATGAAGGAATCGGTGAAGATTCCAGGAGTTTTTGCGCCTTCGTTTCACCAAACTTTGCCCTGAAAAGGCCGCATCGCCGCATTTCGGGGCAGCGCGGAATTCCGCGCGCGGGACTGATACGAAATGCGGCGTGGGGCCGGCTCGGCCGCCGCGCCACTTTACTAAAGGGCTGTCTGATCATGGAAAACCTACCCCTCGCCGAGCCGGGCGTGCAGCTCTCGATTTGGGCGCTGTTCATGCAGGCCGGATGGGTCGTCAAGGCAGTGATGATCGGACTGCTCTGCGCGTCGGTCTGGACCTGGGCGATCGTGGTCGACAAGCTCGTGACCTTCGCCAGGCTGCGGCGCGCGCTCGCGCGCTTCGAGCAGGTGTTCTGGTCCGGACAGTCGCTCGACGAACTCTACCGCACGCTCGCGGACCGAAAGCCGGCCGGCATGGGATCGATTTTCGTGGCGGCGATGCGCGAATGGAAGAAATCCTTCGAGAAGGGCGCGCGCACGCCGCTCAGCCTGCAAAACCGGATCGACAAGGCGATGGACCTTGCCTTGACGCGCGAGATGGAGCGGCTCGAGGGGCGCCTCGGCTTCCTGGCGACCATCGGCTCGGCCGCTCCGTTCATCGGGCTGTTCGGCACGGTGGTCGGCATCATGACCTCGTTCCAGGCGATCGCCGGCTCGAAGTCGACCAACCTCGCGGTCGTCGCGCCCGGCATCGCCGAGGCGCTTCTCGCCACCGCGATCGGCCTGCTCGCGGCCATTCCAGCCGTCATCGCCTACAACAAGCTGTCGTCGGACGCCGGTAAGCTCGGCGTGCGCATGGAGGGGTTCGCCGACGAGTTCTCGGCCATACTCTCGCGGCAAATCGATGAAAAAGTGCCGCAGAAAGCTTAGGCCGCAGGCCTAGAGGGATATAACATGGGGATGTCCACGAGTTCCGGCGGCGGCTCGGGCCGGGGTGGCCGCGGCCACCGGCGGCGCGGCCGTCATCACGGCCTCATGTCCGAGATCAACGTCACGCCGTTCGTCGACGTGATGCTGGTGCTCTTGATCATCTTCATGGTGGCCGCGCCGCTGATGACCGTCGGCGTGCCGATCGACCTGCCCGAAACGGCGGCCAAGGAGATGAACTCCGACACCCAGCCGATCACGATCTCCGTCAACCAGGCCGGCGCGGTACACCTGCAGGAGACCGAGATCCCGATCGAGGAGGTGGTGCCCAAACTGATGGCGATCGCCAAGACCGGCTATGACGAGCGCATCTTCATCCGCGGCGACAAGATGGCGGACTACGGCACCGTCATGAAGGTGATGGCGCAGATCAGCGCCGCCGGCTTCAAGAACATCGGCCTGATCACGCTGCCGGAACAGGGCGCCTGATCCGGAGATGAAGGCCGGCCTCGCCACATCGGTCGTCCTGCACGCCGTCGTCCTTGGCTTCGGCTTGCTGACGCTGTCGGCGCCGCCGCCGATGGAGGTCGTCAATACCGAATCGTTCCCTGTCGAGATCGTACCGATTTCCGACCTGTCGCAGATCCAGCAAGGCGACAAGACGGCGCCTCTGAAAGAGATGGCGGCGCCCAAGCCGACGGCCCGACCCGATGTCGTGGCGGACGCGCGAAACGCTGGCGAGAACAGCATCGACACGCCCGAGCCACCGACGCCGGAGCCGACGCCCAAGCCGGTCAAGACGACCGATGTCCCGCCGCCGCAGCCCAAGCCCGTCGACAAGCCGATTCCCATGCCTGATACGCCAGAGCGCAAGCCTGAGCCGACGCCGGCGACCGAGGTTGCCCCCGTGCCGGCGCCGAAGGAGGACGTAAAGCCCGAGCCTGTCAAGCAGGCCGAAGCGAAGCCCGAACCGGTCAAAAAGCCGGAACCGGCGCCGAATCCCGAGCCGGTGAAGGAGGCAAGGCCGGTCGTGCAACCAAAGCCACAGCCGCTTGAAGACGCAGTCGCCGACGCGATCGAAGCCGCGCCGACGCCGCCGAAAGAAGAGCTGGCGGAGAAGCCGCAGCCCGAGGTCAAACCGGAGACGACCGCCTCGACCAGGCCGGATACGGTCGAATCCTCGACGGATACGGTGCAACTGCCGAGTTCGGCGCCGTCGCCGCAAGCCAAGCCCGCGCCGCCTCTGTCGCAGACCGCCAAGACGACCGATCGCAAGGCAAGTGATAAGCCCGTCCAGGAGGCGGCAGTCAACCCGCAGTCGAACGAGCATGAATTCAACGCGGCCGACATCGAGGCGCTGCTCAACAAGCAGAAGCCGTCCGGCGGCGGCGCGAAGCGGTCGACGAAGGAGGCTTCGCTCGGCGGCAAGCAAACGACCGGCGGGTCGAAGCTATCGCAAACCGAGATGGACGGGCTGCGGGGGCAGGTGCAGAAATGCTGGAATATCCCGGCGGGCGCGGTCGACGGCGACAAGCTGCGCGTATCGGTCAAGTTCAAGTTGACGCCGGAAGGCGAGATCGACGGCAGCCCGGAGATCATTTCCGGCGCGGCCTCTTCGGGTGTCGAGCGCGCGGCTGCCGAAGCGGCTCGTCGCGCCGTCTCGCGATGCGCGCCCTATAATCTGCCGGCTGAAAAATACGCCGGGGGCTGGGACGAGGTCATCGTCAATTTCGATCCGAGCGAAATGTTCTAGGTCCGCGTTGCGGACAATGAAGAGGCCTACGCAATGAAAACCATCCTGAAATCCCTGCTGATGATCGGCGTGCTGAGCCTCGGCATGGGCGCGATGGCGACGCTTCCGGCGCGTGCACTGGTCGAGATCGACGTCAACAAGGGCGTCGTCGAGCCGCTGCCCGTGGCGATCACCGATTTCCTCGCCGCCGACGGGGTTGGCGGGGAAATTTCCGGCATCGTCTCGGCCGACCTGCAGCGCTCGGGCCTATTCGCGCCCATCGACAAGGGCGCGTTCATCGAGAAAATCTCCAATCCGGACGCAGCGCCGCGCTTCGAGGACTGGAAGGTCATCAACGCGCAGGCGCTGGTCACCGGCCGCGTCAGCCAGGAGGCCGACGGCCGGCTGCGCGCCGAGTTCCGGCTCTGGGACACGTTCGCCGGGCAGCAGTTGATCGGCGAGCAGTATTTCTCGCCAAAGGCCAACATGCGTCGCGTCGGCCACATCATCGCCGACGCGATCTACGAGCGCCTCACCGGCGAGAAAGGCTATTTCGACACCCGCGTGGTCTACATCGACGAATCGGGCTCCAAGAACGACCGCCGCAAGCGCCTCGCGATCATGGATCAGGATGGCGCCAACGTCCGCTACCTGTCGGACGGCAAGTCGATCGCGCTGACGCCGCGCTTCTCGCCGACGCGCCAGGAAATCACCTACATGTCGTACGAAAGCGGCGCGCCGCGCGTCTACCTGCTGCAGATCGAGACGGGGCAGCGCGAACTGGTCGGCAATTTTCCCGGCATGACGTTTGCACCCCGGTTTTCGCCGGACGGGCAGAAGGTGATCATGAGCCTGCTGCGCGACGACGGCAATTCCAACATCTTCACCATGGACCTGCGCTCGCGCAACAACACGCGGCTGACCAATTCCAACGCGATCGACACCTCGCCGTCCTATTCGCCGGACGGCAGCAAGGTCGTGTTCACCTCCGACCGCGGCGGGCAGCCGCAGATCTACGCGATGGGCGCCGACGGGTCTGGGCAAACACGCATCTCGTTCGGCGGGGGCAGCTATTCGACACCGGTCTGGTCGCCGCGCGGCGACCTCATCGCCTTCACCAAGCAGAGCGGCGGCGAATTCCAGATCGGGGTCATGCGCACGGACGGCTCGGGCGAGCGGATCCTGTCCTCGGGCTTCCAGCAGGAAGGCCCGACCTGGGCGCCGAACGGTCGCTATATCATGTTCTTCCGCGATGCGCCGGGCGCAGGCGGGCCGCGCCTGGTCTCGGTCGACCTAACCGGCCGCAACGAACAGCCGATCCCGACCTCGAACTTCGCCTCCGACCCGGCCTGGTCGCCGCTGCTCGAATAGCAACAGCACCTGGCAAATCGTCGCGATGTGGCCGCGCTTCATCAACAGAACGCGTTTTTGCCGTATTTTCGCCTAGCGTGCGGGCAATTCGCGACGTGACGGCGGCCGTGGACGGCGGCGCGCGCACCAAAAATTAACCATGTCGCTTGATGGTTGGTTAACCGCAACATGGTTACTCAACGCTCAATGCATCTACTCACATCGATCCAAAGGAGAGGCGGCATGCTCCGCATCGCTAAACTAGCCACCAACCCAGTCGTGATCGCGCTGATCGCCGGGCTCGCAATCGCCGGTTGCGCATCCAAGAAGACGCCGAACAGCGCGGCTGATCTCGGCCTCGGCGCAGGCGCGGCGACCCCCGGCTCGGCGCAGGACTTCACCGTCAACATTGGCGACCGCATCTTCTTCGATACGGATTCGTCGTCGATCCGCGCCGACGCGCAGGGCATCCTCTCCCGCCAGGCGCAGTGGCTCAACAAGTATAGTCAGTACGGCATTGTCGTCGAAGGCCATGCCGACGAGCGCGGCACGCGCGAATACAATCTGGCGCTCGGCGCGCGCCGAGCGGCGGCTGCCCGCGATTTCCTCATCGGCAAGGGCGTCGGCTCGCGCCGCCTGAAGACCATATCCTACGGGAAGGAGCGGCCGGTCGCCGTCTGCGACGACATTTCTTGCTGGTCGCAGAATCGCCGCGCGGTGACCACGCTCAACGGCGCGGGCAGCTAGGATCATCCACAATCCCGGAAGCGGCGGCGCACGCCACTGCTTCCGGGCTTATGCGCACAAACAAAATTTGGCCGAAGTCGCGGCGTTTGCTAAGGGTTCTCGAAACGCGTGCACGGGCGGAATTTCCGGTCTATCCGTCGTTGCCGCGCGATGCAGCTAAACTCTTGCGCGGGACCACCATGTCTTTTCAATTTGTTCTGGGCGGCGCGCTCGCTACGATGCTGATGTCGGTCGCGGCAGCCGATGCGCGCGACGCGACATCGGCGACGCACCAGCGCGACCTGCAGCACAGCGTCGGAGGTTTGCCCGGCGTTTTCGTCGACCGTCAGGATGGGGGCGAGATCCAGATGGCGCAGGCCGCGACCGATCCGCGCGTCGTCGCGCTCGAAGATCAGATCCGGGCGCTCAACGGCACTATGGAGGAACTGAACTTCCAGATTTTGCAACTGCAGGAACAGATCCGCAAGATGCAGGAAGACAATGAATTCCGCTTCCAGGAACTGGAAAAGAAAAAAAGCGACGCGGGCGGCAAGACCGACCGCACGGTCGCCGAGACGACACCAGCCGACGTCGGAAAGACTGTCCCGGCCCAAGGCGGCAGCGTCGAGGACGTAATCGCCAGCGATCAGACGGCCGCCGCAGGCAATCCCAATCTCGGCGCGCCGCCCAAGACGTTCGGGACGCTGAGCGTCGACCCGGATGGTTTGGTCAAGGACAGCGCCGCGGGCGCGGCGCCTGCGACCGGTCAGGACAACGCCGTCGTCGCGGCGCTGCCCAAAAGCGACGACCCGGAAGAACTCTACCGCACGTCCTACCAGTTCATCCTGTCGGGCGACTACACGACCGCCGAGAGCGGCTTTCGCGACCATATTTCGCGTTTTCCCCAGAGCGAGCGTGCGCCGGATGCGCATTTCTGGCTCGGCGAGGCGTTTCTCGGCCAGCAGAAATATCGAGACGCGGCCGAGACGTTCCTGGCCGCGAGCAAGGAGTATCCGAAATCCAAGAAGGCGCCCGATATGCTGCTGAAGCTCGGCGTGTCCCTGGTCGGGCTCAACCAGAACGAGGTCGCCTGCGCGACCTATGGCGAGATCGACAAGCGCTATCCAAACGCCTCGGCCGCGCTCAAGGACCGCGTCAAGCAGGAGCGCGCGCGCGCCGCGTGCTGACCTCGGCGCCGGCCGAGCTCCTCGCGCCGTTCGCAGCGATCGACTTTTCGAACGGACCCGTCGTTGCGGCGCTTTCCGGCGGCAGCGACTCGACGGCGCTTCTCACACTTCTCAAGAACTATATCGACCAAACCGGAAAGCGTTCGAGGATCGTTGCCGCCACGGTCGACCACGGCTTGCGGCCGGAGTCGCATGCGGAGGCGATCGCCGCCGCCGCGCTGGCGGCCACCCTTGGGGTCGAGCACCGCATCATGCAATGGGATGGCTCCAAACCGGCCTCCGGGTTGCCCGCCGTCGCCAGGCTGGCGCGCTATCGTCTGCTTGCGCAGGTTGCCCGCGAGATCGGCGCGTCGATGATCCTGACCGGCCATACGGTCGACGACCAGGCCGAGACGGTAGCCATGCGGCAAATGCGCGGTGAGGGACCCGGCCTCGCCGGCATGGCGAGGGCGACGCTCTTCGACGATTCCGTGTGGATCGTGCGGCCGCTGATTTCGGTAAAGCGCATGGCGTTGCGCGATTTTCTGGCCAGCCGGGAGATCGGATGGTCGGACGACCCGACAAATGGCGACAAAACTTACGAGCGGCCGAGAATTCGGGCAAAGCTCGCGGGCGCCTCCGGGGTCGGCGACATCCGCAACCTGCTTGCCACCGCCGCCGAGGCGGCGGCCGCGCGCCGCGATCTGGGGGCACGCGTGGCATCGCTGTTCGATATGCATGCGCGTCTCGCCGCACCCGGCCTGGTGCATCTGGCGCCCGCGTTTCGGGCGAGTCATGACCAGGATGCGGCTGTCCACGCATTGCGCATCCTATTGTCGGTCGTCGGCGGGACACGGCATCTTGCCCGCGCCGAACGGGTGAAAGACATCATGCGCTCGCTCTCCAGCGTTCCGTGTCGCGCCACCTTGTCGCGCGTTCTTCTGGCCTCTCGCCGCGACGGCGTCTGGCTGTGCCGCGAAAGCCGGGGCTTGCCGCCGTGGCGCATCGCCGAGTCTGGCGCGATCTGGGATGGGCGCTACCGCCTCGCCGGCCCTTCTGGAAACAGCGCGACGGCCGTCGCGCCGGTGGGCGCGGCGGCGACCGATCTCTTCGAGTCCGATCCGATGACGCCCGCGACCTTGATGCGCACCGCCTTTGCCGGCCAACCTTCTTTCCGACACAACGCCAGCCCTGGCGCTTACGGCGGCCGGCAATTCGCGGTAGAGCGATCCCGCAACGGCGGAACGCCCGGGTGGTCGGCCCAACCGATCCTCTCGCCCTGGGTTGCCTTCTTGCCGGATTTCGACCTCGCGCCGGCCCGATCCGCCGCCCGACTGTTCGGCGCGTCCGCCCCGCCCGATCCGCCATGCGCCGACCACATTGTCACGCAAGCTTAACCCCCGCACGCGCTTATGCTTGGCAATGGCGCGGGGCGTGCCTATGTTACGAGCCGATATCGATCACTCTGGACGCATGCCGGACTTGCGGCATGAACGGGATCCCCGATGAATCCGAACTATCGCAACCTGGCGCTCTGGGCGATCATAGCGGTTTTGCTCATCGCACTGTTCAATCTGTTCCAGACGCCACAGTCGCGCGGAACGTCGAGCGAAGTCGCCTATTCGGATTTCCTGCGTGACCTGTCGAGCGGCCGCATCAAGACGGTGACCATCGTCGGCAGCCGGATCAGCGGCAACTACGTCGACAATGCCGCAGGGTTCCAGACCTATTCGCCCGGCGACGCGACGCTGGTGTCACGCCTCGAGGAAAAAGGCGTGACGATCAACGCGCGCCCCGAGAGCGACGGCTCCGGCAGCATCATCGGTACGCTGATCTCCTGGTTGCCGATGATCCTGATCCTGGGCGTATGGATCTTCTTCATGCGCCAGATGCAATCCGGGTCGGGCAGGGCGATGGGGTTCGGCAAGTCCAAGGCGAAACTTTTGACTGAGGCGCATGGGCGGATCACGTTCCAGGACGTGGCTGGCGTCGACGAGGCCAAGCAGGATCTCGAGGAAATCGTCGAGTTCCTTCGCGACCCGCAGAAGTTCCAGCGTCTCGGCGGCAAGATTCCGCGCGGCGTGCTGCTCGTCGGTCCGCCGGGAACCGGCAAGACGCTGCTTGCGCGCTCCGTCGCCGGCGAAGCCAATGTGCCGTTTTTCACGATTTCGGGTTCCGACTTCGTCGAGATGTTCGTTGGCGTCGGCGCAAGCCGAGTCCGCGACATGTTCGACCAGGCCAAGAAGAACGCGCCGTGCATCATCTTCATCGACGAGATCGACGCGGTCGGCCGACATCGCGGCGCGGGGCTGGGCGGCGGCAACGACGAGCGCGAGCAGACGCTCAACCAGTTGCTGGTCGAGATGGACGGATTCGAGTCGAACGAGAGCATCATCCTGATCGCCGCGACCAACCGGCCAGACGTTCTGGACCCGGCGCTGCTGCGTCCGGGTCGCTTCGACCGGCAGGTCGTGGTGCCGAATCCCGACATTATCGGCCGTGAAAAGATTCTCAAGGTTCACGTCCGCAACGTGCCGCTTGCTCCCAACGTCGACCTCAAGGTGGTCGCGCGCGGCACGCCAGGTTTTTCCGGAGCAGACCTGATGAACCTCGTCAACGAGTCGGCGCTGATGGCGGCGCGGCGCAACAAGCGCCTGGTCACGATGGCGGAGTTCGAGGACGCCAAGGACAAGATCATGATGGGCGCGGAACGCCGCTCGTCGGCGATGACGCAGGCCGAGAAGGAACTGACCGCCTATCACGAGGCGGGCCACGCGATCCTGGCGCTCAACGTGCCTTCCGCCGATCCGCTGCACAAGGCGACCATCATCCCGCGCGGCCGTGCGCTCGGCATGGTCATGCAGTTGCCGGAGGGCGATCGCTATTCGATGAGCTACAAATACATGATCTCGCGGCTTGCGATCATGATGGGCGGCCGCGTCGCGGAGGAGTTCAAGTTCGGCAAGGAAAACATCACCTCTGGCGCATCATCCGACATCGACCAGGCGACAAAGCTGGCGCGCGCCATGGTCACGCGCTGGGGCTTCTCGGATCGCCTCGGCCATGTCTCCTATGGCGACAATCAGGAAGAGGTCTTCCTCGGCCATTCTGTTGCCCGGACCCAGAACGTTTCCGAGGAGACTGCGCAGATCATCGATGCGGAAGTACGCCGGCTGATCGACGAAGCCTATCAGCTGGCGCGCCAGATTCTGACCAAGAAGAAAAAGGACTGGATCGCGACTGCGGAAGGCTTGCTCGAATACGAGACGCTGTCGGGCGACGAGATCAAGCAGCTGATCGCCGGACAGAAGCCCTCGCGCGATCTCGGAGACGACACGCCGACTGCGCGCGGATCGGCGGTGCCGAAAGCTGGCGCGACCGGCGGCGGTCGCAAGAAGAAGAGCGGCGGCGAGGAGCCGGAAGGCGGCATGGAGCCACAGCCGCAGGGCTGATGCGATTATCTCGTCAGTGTGACGATCACTGGAAAGCCAGAAAACCGGCCCGCAAGGCCGGTTTTCTGCATCGCTGGTATGCCGCTGCTGCTGACTTTCCAAGCTGGATCGAGGCGGGTTACTTGGCGCTATGACCCGTGCTCCACCGACAAGCGCCATTACGATCAGGGGCGTCCAGGCCGAAGACATCGCCGCGATCCACGCGATCTACGACGACGCGGTTTTGAACGGGACGGCGAGCTACGAACTTGAAACGCCGACGCAGGATGAGATGGCGCGACGATTCGCCGTTCTTCGCGATTCCGGCTTTCCGGCCTTCGTCGCCGAATATGAAACGCGAATTGTCGGTTATGCGTATGCGGGGCCGTTCCGGCCGCGTCCCGCCTACCGATTCATGGTGGAAGATTCGATCTACCTTGCGCCCGACGCCAAGGGCCGCGGCATCGGGTCGCTCCTGCTGCAGCGCCTGATCGACGATGCGGGAGAGCTCGGTTTCCGGCAGATCATCGCGGTGATCGGCGATGGGTCGCCGCAAAGCGCGTCGGTCAGGCTGCACGAAAAATTCAGGTTTACGCATTCCGGCATTCTCACCGGCTCCGGCTACAAGCACGAACGCTGGCTGGACACCGTCCTCATGCAACTCGCCCTGAACGGCGGCGTAACCTCTCCGCCCGACCCTCTGTCGAATGCCGAACGACGCCACCGCGCCAATAGAGACGTCAAGGCTTGACCAGTTTCACCTGCTTGTCGAACACGCCCAGCACGCGCGCCAGTTCATGGCCGCGCTTCAGAACTGCGCCGCCAGCGCCGGTGACGTAGAAGGCTCCCTGCTTGCGGCCGAGCGAGGGGTCCTTGACGATCTGGAACAGGGGAATGTCGCGGGCGCGGCGATAGATCGAGAAGACGGCGCGTTCGCGCGTGTGGTCTAGGGCATAGTCGCGCCATTCGTTGGCCGCGACCATTCGTCCGTACAGCCTGAGAATTTGGTCGAGTTCGCGCCGCTCGAAAGCGATCGGCAAATCCATCGGCTCTCGCCGACCGCCATGGAAGGGGAGAAGTATTGCCGACCCTCGTGAATGCTCCGTGCCTTCCGCCATGCAATTTGGTCTCCATATGGCTCGTTAGGTTGACCGCGAAGACCGGAATTGCAAGGGCGGACATCGAGGAGAGCATGCGCCGGCGACCAAATGAGGATCACAGTACAGAAAAGGTCGGTAAGGATTGGTGAGAATCGGAACACACGAATGCCATTGTTTTTTCAGTCATGTGCCACATTCCGGGTCGACCTTCACGGTGTCGCCTGAGACGGTTCGGTTCGGCATCGGCCCGTAACCCCGAGCCCCCCGCCCACGGGCCCGTGTCGGATCGAACCACTCAGGGTCAGAAATGAGGGGCCGCCACCTGGAGGCTTGTCCCAAACAGAGCTTGTACATTTCCTAGTCGACCCGACCGGGCGGCTTGCCTTACCATCTATTTCGTCCACGGCGAATCGGGTTGCTGGATGATCGTGGCGCCAAGAATGGGTCCTGGCAGGCCATCCTTGCCTACGGCCTGCAGAAGGGCGGCGCAGCCGTCCCTTTTGGCAATCTCGCTGGCCGGTAGTTCGAAGCGCGCCGGCTTGCCGTGCCACATGCCGGCGGTCTGCATGCCGGTTACTGCGTTCCAATACGTGATGAGACTTCCGCCGTTCTCCCCGCGCTGAATCTGCACCGGCTTGGCGTCGTCGAAGAATACCAGAACAAGATGCGCCTCGTTTGGCCCTGGGCCGGCGCCGGCCTCGACGACGATGCTGTCGCCGCGCCGGCTTGCCTTGAGATCGACGGTAAGCCCTTGGCCGTCCTGCGCAAATTTAGCCAAGGCCCCTGCGATCTCGGCCTTGTTGGCGCCATTGACGTCGCCTCGACCGTTGACGACCGCTTGCGGCGTGTAGACCGAGCGAGCGCCGAAAACCTTTCCGTAATCGTGCTGGCGTTGCGTGTTTTCCGGATTGGCCAGCGTGTCGCGCCAGCCGAGATAATCCCAGTAGTCGACATGATAGGCGAGCGCGATGATGTCGCCGCGCGCCACCATTTCGGCCAGCGCCGCGTCGGCGGGGGGGCAGGCATCGCAGCCTTGGCTGGTGAATAGCTCGACCACCCCCAGCGGCCTGCGCAAAGGCTCCGCCAAAGCCGCGAGGAGGGTGGCCAACAAAAGAGCGCCGGATACAGCCAGCGTGGAAGCCCTGGCGCTTCGCGCAAAGCGCATCATGACATTTCCGAAATTGTCGTTGAGAAGCTTAGATCGTTCTTCATCGGACAAGTGGCAGATGCGGATTTCGACGGGAAGTCACGTTGCGGTGAGACCCGCTGGCGTCAGCCAGGTCGCCCGCCCGCCGCAGTGCTAGGCGGCGAGGTCGCGCAACACGTATTGCAGGATTCCCCCGTTGCGGAAATAGTCGAGTTCGTCGACCGTATCGATGCGGCAGATCAAAGGCACGTCTTGCGTGGTCCCGTCGGACGAAGTCACTTTCGCGATCATCTTCTGGCGTGGCCGGATGCGCTCCAGCCCGTCGATCGTGACGGTCTCGTCGCCTTTCAGACCGATTGTGGCCCAGGATGTTCCTTCCTCGAAGACAAAGGGGATGACTCCCATTCCGACGAGGTTGGAGCGGTGGATGCGTTCGAAGCTCTGCGCGATGACGGCGCGCACACCGAGCAAATTGGCGCCCTTGGCGGCCCAGTCGCGCGACGAGCCGTTGCCGTATTCGATCCCGGCGAAGATCACCAGCGGGACGCCTTCCTGCTTATATTGCATGGCGGCGTCGTAGATCGAGACCTCTTCCTTCGACGGGTAGTGGATGGTGTAACCGCCTTCGCGGCCGTTCTCGCCGAGCATGCGGTTGCGGATGCGGATGTTGGCAAAGGCGCCGCGCATCATCACCTCGTGATTGCCGCGCCGCGTGCCGTATTGGTTGAAGTCGGCGACGCCGACGCCATGATCGGTCAGGTATTTGCCGGCAGGCGAGTTCGCGCGGATCGAACCGGCCGGCGAGATGTGGTCAGTGGTGATCTTGTCGCCGAACAGGCCAAGGATTCGGGCGCCGCGGATCGTGCCGATCTCGCCCGGCTTCCCGCCCATACCAACGAAATAGGGCGGATTCTGCACATAGGTCGACTCGTCGTCCCAGGCATAGGTCTGGCCCTCGGGGGCCTGGACGTTTTGCCAGTTCTCGTCGCCCTTGAAGACATCGGCGTATTTGCGCGCGAACAGGTCGCGGGTGACGTTTCGCTCAATGAAATCGTTGATCTCGATCGAGGAGGGCCAGACGTCCTTCAGATAGACCGGGTTTCCATCCTTGTCCTCGCCGAGGGGATCGGACGTGAGATTGATGGCGACGCTGCCGGCCAGCGCGTAGGCGACGACCAGGGGGGGCGAGGCGAGGTAGTTGGCTTGGACATCGGGTGAGACACGGCCTTCGAAATTGCGGTTGCCCGACAGGACGGCGGCGGCGATCAGGCCTTTTTCGTTGATCGTCCGGGAGATCGGCGCCGGCAGCGGGCCGGAATTGCCGATGCAGGTGGTGCAGCCGAAACCAACGAGATTGAAGCCGATCCGGTCGAGCTCGGCCTGCAGGCCAGATTTCTCGAGATATTCGGCGACGACCTGGCTGCCCGGGGCGAGCGAGGTCTTGACCCATGGCTTCTGCCTGAGACCAAGCCGGTTGGCGTTGCGCGCCAGAAGGCCGGCGCCGATGAGCACGCTCGGATTGGAGGTGTTGGTGCAGGAGGTGATCGCGGCGATGGCCACGTCGCCGTGGCCGAGGTCGAAATCCTCGCCTTCGACGGGATAGCGGACGCCGAGATCGGTCGTGCGGCGGTATTCGGTCTCCATCGCCTTGGCGAAGCCGGCGGCGATGCCAGTGAGCGGGACGCGGCCCTCCGGGCGCTTGGGTCCGGCCATCGACGGGACGACATCGCCGAGATCGAGGTCGAGCAGATCGGTAAAGACCGGATCGTCGGAGCTGCGCGTGCGCCACATGCCCTGCGCCTTGGCGTATGCCTCGACCAGCGCGATGCGGCTTTCGCCGCGGCCCGAGATCGTCAGGTAGCGAATGGTCTCAGAATCGACCGGAAAGAATCCGCAGGTCGCGCCATATTCGGGCGCCATGTTGCCGATCGTGGCGCGGTCGGCGAGCGTCATGTTGGAGAGGCCAGGCCCGAAAAACTCGACGAATTTGCCGACCACGCCCTTTTTGCGCAGCATCTGCGTCACCGTCAGGACCAAATCGGTCGCGGTCACGCCCTCGTGCAGGCGGCCGGTGAGGCGGAACCCGATGACTTCAGGCAGCAGCATGGAAACCGGCTGGCCGAGCATGGCGGCCTCCGCCTCGATGCCGCCGACGCCCCAACCCAGCACGCCGAGGCCGTTGATCATCGTGGTGTGCGAATCCGTGCCGACGCAGGTGTCGGGATAGGCGGTGGTCTCGCCGTCCTCGGTCTTCGTCCATACGACCTGGCCGAGATATTCGAGATTGACCTGATGGCAGATCCCGGTGCCCGGCGGGACGACGCGGAAGTTGCGGAACGCCTGCTGGCCCCATTTGAGGAATTTGTAGCGTTCCTGGTTGCGCTCGTATTCAAGCTCGACGTTGCGCGCGAAGGCGCGTGGCGTGCCGAACTCGTCGACGATGACCGAATGGTCGATGACCAGATCGACGGGGACCAGCGGGTTGATCTTCTGCGGATCGCCGCCGAGCGAGGCCATCGCATCGCGCATCGCAGCGAGGTCGACGACGGCCGGGACGCCGGTGAAATCCTGCATGAGAACGCGCGCCGGGCGGTAGGCGATCTCGACGCCCGCCGTACCCCTGTCGGTCAGCCAGCCAGCGACGGCGGCGATGCTGTCCCTGGTGACCGAACGGCCGTCCTCGTTGCGCAGCAGGTTTTCCAGCAACACCTTCATCGAATAGGGCAGTCGGGCGATGCCGGTGAGGCCGTTCTTCTCGGCTTCGATCAGGCTGTAATAAACGTAGTCCGCGCCGTCGGCGGTCAGCGCGCTCTTGCATTTGAAGCTGTCGAGAGATTTTGACACGTACGATCCATCCTGTCTGTTCGCCTAACGAGAACGGACGCCGATGGCATGCAATCACGCGCAAAGGTGCGGGTACGGCCATTTCCGCTGTCCGCTCCCGAGGGACCGCGTCTCGCGGCGCACTCCGGTCCGGCGCAAATTCGGTAGTCACGCCGACCGCTGGCGTGATGATCCAGCGTATAGAGAATTCCCTGGAATAGTTCTAGACCGATCGGCAGCAATTTTGTGCATCGCACGGTCCGAGTTGAAAGGACGACTGGCGTGATTGGGAATCGGGCAAAGACTGGGCGCGCATGCGGCTGACGGCCACGGGTCTGGCGGGCGAACGTGGCGGCGAGGCTGTTTTTTCCAACGTCTCCTTCGTGCTGGAATCGGGCCTGGCCCTGGTCGTTACCGGCCCGAACGGCTCGGGCAAATCGACGCTCCTGCGGATCGTCGGGGGACTTCTGCCGAGCGCGGGCGGCGCGCTCGTCTTCGAGGGCGACCCGGAGCAGCGCACACTTGGCCAAGCCTGCCACTATCTCGGCCATCAGAATGCGATGAAGGCGACGCTGACCGTCGAGGAGAATCTCACCTTCTGGCGCGATTTCGCGGGCGAACCGCACTACGGCATCGACCATGCGCTAGACGAAGTCGGTCTCGCTGGCCTCGGCCATCTGCCGTTTGGCACGCTCTCGACCGGCCAGCGGCGGCGCGCCGCGATCGCGCGGCTCCTGATTTCGCGCCGGCCGGTCTGGCTGCTCGACGAGCCGACCGCCGGTCTCGACCGCGCGTCGGAAACACGTTTCGCCGCGCTGATGGCCGACCACCTTGCGCGAGGCGGCTTGATTATAGCCGCGACGCATTCGCCGCTGGGGCTGGAAGGGGCGAATGAATTGCGGATGGAGAGAACGGTCCATGGTTGAGTTCTTTCTCGCCCCCCTCTGTCCTGCCGGACATCACCCCCACACGGGGGGAGATCAGCTGTTTCGATTTCGCCATTTATCCTGCATCGCTGAAGAGTGGCGGCGTTTCAGCGATTGGTCAATCTCCCCCCACACGGGGGAGATGTCCGGCAGGACAGAGGGGGCATGGTAAAGCGGATTGTGTTTGCTGGCCTTGGGCCTTGCGAAGCAGGCGCATGATGTGGGCGCTCTACATCCGCGACCTGCGCCTGGGCATTCGCGCCGGCGGCGGGGCGCTGACCGGGATCGTCTTCTTCCTGGCGATCGTGGCCGTCATCCCGTTCGGCGTCGGACCCGATCTCAACCTGCTGGCGCGGATCGGCCCGGCGATCCTGTGGATCGGCGCCCTGCTCGCCAGCCTTCTCGGTCTCGACCGGCTGTTCCAGGCCGACCGCGAGGACGGCTCGCTCGACATCCTCGTCCTGTCTACCGATCATGTCACGCTGGCGCTGGCGGTGCTCGTCAAGTGCCTGGCGCACTGGACCGCGAGCGTCCTGCCGCTCGTCGCCGCCGCGCCGCTGCTCGGACTGCTCATGAATATCGAGCCGGCCGGGCTGGCCGCGGCCGCGCTCACCCTGCTGGCGGGTACGCCGGCCATCGCCTTCATCGGCGCGGCGGGCGCGGCGGTGGCGGCCGCGCTGCCGCGCGGCGGGCTGATCATCTCGGTGCTGGTTCTGCCGCTGGCGATCCCGGTCCTGATCTTCGGCGTGTCGGCGGCCTACGCGGCGGCGGCGGACACGCAGAATTTCCTGCAGCCGTTTCTGATGCTTTGCGCCCTGACGCTGTTCCTCGCGGTGATCGGGCCCCTGGCGGCGGCTTTCACCCTTCGCCAAGCTGATTGAAGGCGGCAATCACGGTCGCCATCGTCGGATTGCGACGCTGCGCGGAACGACCTATCTAACGCCCATGACGACCCATGGTCTCTATGTCACCGCTGCCTATGCGGCTTCCGCAATCGGCCTGTCCGGCCTCATCGCCTGGGTGCTGCTCGACCGGCGCGGCCGGCGGCGCGACCTGGAAGCGCTGGAGGCTGAGGGGGTGCGCCGACGTTCGGACAAGAACGGCGCCATGGCATGACCGCAGAGGAGGTTCCACGCCGGCCGCGACGATGGCTGGCGCTGTTGCCGCTCGCGATCTTTCTCGCGCTCGCGAGCGTCTTTCTCGTCGAATTGCTGGCGGGACGCGACGTGTCAGCGGTGCCGTCGGCGCTGATCGGGTCGCCGGCGCCGGTCACGCGCCTCGAACCGGTCGAAGGCCTCGGATTGCCCGGTCTCGATTCGGCGGGATTTTTGGGGAAAGTCACCCTTGTCAACGTCTGGGCGTCCTGGTGCGCGCCGTGCCGCCAGGAGCATCCCGTGCTGATGGCGCTGAAGCGGGATGGACGGTTCGACATCGCCGGCCTCAACTACAAGGACATGCCCGCCGATGCGCGCCAATTCCTTGGCGATCTCGGCAATCCGTTCGGTGCGATCGGCACGGATGCCAATGGGCGTGCGGCGATCGATTGGGGTGTGTATGGCGTGCCCGAGACGTTCATCATCGGGCGCGATGGCATGATCCTATTCAAGCATGTCGGTCCGCTCGATGCGGCGGCCGTTCAAAACGAGTTGATGCCCGAAATCGAAAGGGCGCTCGCTCGCCGTTCTTGAAAGTCAGGCGCGCGAGGGGCGGCTGTCGCCAGGGACGGCCGCCCAATTCCTGCGGGCCGCGGACATGGCGGCGGCTCAGCGGCCGTACACGTCGCGGTAGGCATGCTGCAGCATGTCCGTGCGATTTCCGTTGATGTCGGCCAGATCGCGCGAGGTCATGCCGAGGATTTCGTTGACCAGCTGGTTATAGCGGCGGCGCTTGTCCATGCGGCTGCGGGTCTGGTTGATCAAGGTGGAGAACATGGCGAGGTCCTTTCGTTGGCTGCCTTTGCAGCCTGTTGTTCCTCCCTACCGCTATAGATTGCCACGTCGGGGCAGCATTGCAACGCGGAATGCTGCAACGCAGCAATGCTCTGAGCGCATGTCACCTTAACGATACATGACGATTGCATGACATTTATGCATGGCTGCCTGCACATTGGGCAGGTGGCGGCCATTGCCCTACTTGTTTGCCGGGTCCTCGACCCCGTGCTTCATAATCAGCGGCATCTGGCAGAGCGTGAAGATCATGGTGATCGGCAGAATGCCCCAGACCTTGAACGCGACCCAGGTGTCGGTAGGGAAATTGCGCCAGACGATCTCGTTGACGACCGCGAGGAAAATGAAGAAGAGACCCCAGCGGAGCGTCAGCTTGCGCCATCCCTCCGCATCGAGCCTGAAAGCGGAATCGAACACATAGCCGAGCAGCGACTTGCCGAAGACCAGCCCGCCGAGCAGCGAGGCGCCAAACAGCGTGTTGATGATGGTCGGCTTCATCTTGATGAACATGTCGTTCTGCAACCACAGCGTCAGGCCGCCGAAGACGAACACCACCACGCCGGAGACCAGCGGCATGATCGGCAGCTTGCGGATCAGCAGCCATGACACGGCGAGCGCGATGGCGGTGGCGACCATGAACAGCGCCGTGGCGATGAAGATCGGCGGGCCAAGGCGCGCCAGGGTCGGAAACGTGGCGTGCAGCCATTCGCCACGCGCATTGGCGAAGAAGAAGACCAGGAGCGGCCCGAGTTCGAGCGCGAGCTTCAGGCCCGGATTGACCTGTTTACGGCGAGGATCGGCCGGATCGCGTTCGATCAGGGGAGAGGTCATGCGGACAGCAGCCTTAACTTTGCGATTGGCGATGCGCCGCGACATAGGCTTTCAGCACGTTCTGCATGCGCGTGAGATGTCCTTTGCCCTGGTCCCTGAAATACTCGACTACGTCCGGATCGAGCTTCAGCAACACGGATTGCGACGCCTTCGGCTCGACGATCTGAGCCTTAGCCCAGAAATCAGGACCGAGACTTTCAACAATCGGTGCGTCCGCATCACGAACAATCTCACCACGCGACTTCATCGCCTTGATTTCATCCAGCGAAAGCCTTGTAATACTGGTCTTTGTCATCTTGTCCGCCCTTCCAACCAAAATAATCCGAACTGCGTTCCCCGTCTGGTATGGACGACGACGAAGCAATCGCCGTCAGAGATCCCGAGCGAAATAAGCCGCTCCTCGCTGTAGTCTCTACGATCGTCGATGCGCGTTACGACAGAACGCTCGAAAATCTGAGCCGCGTCGGCGAAATCCACCCTGTGCTTGGCCAGATTGACGCCGCGCTTGTTCTCGTCCCACTCGAACAGCACGCGGCCCAGCCCCCCGATCGTATATAAAAAAAGTATACATCAGTCTAGCCGATCCCCGCGATCGCCTTGGCGAAATCGCTTGCGGAAAACGGCTCGAGGTCGTCGACCTGTTCGCCCACGCCGATGAAATAGACTGGCAGCCTGTGCTTGGCCGCGATGGCGACCAGGATGCCGCCGCGCGCCGTGCCGTCAAGCTTGGTCATTACCAGCCCGTTGACGCCGGCGACGTTGCGGAAGATCTCGACCTGGTTGAGGGCGTTCTGGCCGGTCGTGGCGTCGACGGTTTGCAGCACGGTGTGCGGCGCTTCCGGATCGTGCTTGCCGAGCACGCGCACGATCTTCTCCAGCTCGGACATCAGCTCGGCCTTGTTCTGCAGCCGGCCGGCCGTGTCGATGATCAGCACGTCGGAGCCGGCTTCCCTGGCCTGCTGGAACGCATCCCAGGCGAGACCGGCGGCATCGGCGCCGAGCTTGGAGGAGACGACCGGCGAGCCGGTGCGCTCGCCCCAGATCTTGAGCTGCTCGATCGCCGCGGCGCGGAACGTGTCGCCGGCGGCAAGCGTCACCGACAGCCCGCTGGCGGTTAGCTTGGCGGCGAGCTTGCCGATGGTGGTGGTCTTGCCGGTGCCGTTGACGCCTACGACCAGGATGACATGCGGCTTGTGTGACAGGTCGAGTTCGAGCGGCAGCGCTACGGGACGCAGCACTTTCTCGATCTCCTGCGCCATGACCTGGCGAACCTCCTCGTCCGACACGTCCCTGCCGTAACGGCTCGACGAGAGCGTGTCGGTGATGCGGATCGCGGTTTCCATGCCGAGATCGGCGCGGATCAGCACGTCCTCCAGCTCTTCGAGGGTCGCCTCGTCGAGCTTGCGCCGCGTGAAAATGCCGGCGATCGAACCGGTCAGCTCGCGCGACGACCGCGCCAGGCCTTCGCGCAGGCGCTGAAACCACGGGATGCGCGCGACGGGCGCGATAATGGGAACGGACGGCTCGGTTTTGGCTTCGACGGATCGGCCGACAGTGACTTTGGCGTTGACCGGCGCTGCCGGCCGTGGAGCTTCGCCCTCCTCAGGGGGAGGATGGCCCGAAGGGCCAGAGGGGGTCGTTTTGACGGCGCTCGAGGCATCTACTTCATCGCGCGGAGCAGTAGGAAACGCGTCGGGTTCTTCATAGACCACCCCACCCCGGTCATCGTCGCTGACCGACTCGCCGGGGCGAGCCACGGGTCTCGCCCGCCCTTCGGGCCCCCCGGTGGGGGAGGGAGCCTCGTCCCTCGCCCTTTCGATCGCGGCCTCCGCCGCGAACACCTTCAGCGCCTCGAAATTCAGCGGAGCGAGCGGTTCGTCGTCCGGCGGCGGGCGCTCGGCGTCCGCGTTGCCAAACGAAAACACCTTTTTGATAAACCCGAGCGCCATTATGGAGTCGTCAGGCCGCGCGCATGGCGGCGGATGCCGCGACCAGCCGCGCGCCGTCGTGGCCGGCGATCTCGACCTCAATGATCTCGCCCGGCGCGCCGCGATCGGCCGAGACCAGCGTGAAGCCCTCCGTGCGGCCGATGCCGTCGCGCTCGATCAAAACCGACTGGGTGCTGCCCACCATCGCCTCGAGGTGGCGCAGATGCGCCGCCTGTCCCGCCGCGCGAAGGCGGGCCGCGCGCACCTTGACGGTCGCGCCGTCGAGTTGCGGCATGCGCGCCGCCGGCGCGCCCTCGCGCGGGCTGAACGGGAAGACATGCAAATGCGACAGGCCGCATTCCGCGATGATGCTCAGCGAATTCTCGAACATCGCATCCGTCTCCGTCGGGAACCCGGCGATGAGGTCAGCGCCGAAGACGATGTCGGGCCGCGTCGCGCGGACATCCTGGCAGAAGCGGATCGAATCATCGCGGCCATGCCGCCGCTTCATCCGCTTCAGGATCATATCGTCGCCCGATTGCAGCGACAGGTGCAGATGCGGCATCAGCCGCTTTTCGCCCCCGATCATGTCAAGCAGCAGCGGATCGGCCTCGATCGAATCGATCGAGGACAGGCGCAGGCGCCTGAGATCCGGGACATGGCGCAGGACGGCGCGGACCAGGGCGCCGAGCTTCGGGACGCCCGGAAGATCAGCGCCGAAGCTCGTCAGGTCGACGCCGGTCAGCACGATTTCGGCAAGGCCGTTGCCGACCAGGCGCTTGACCTGCTCGACCACCGCGCCCATCGGCACGGAGCGCGAATTGCCGCGGCCGTAGGGGATGATGCAGAATGTGCAGCGGTGGTCGCAGCCGTTCTGGACCTGCACGAAGGCGCGCGCGCGGCCCTCGATCGCGTCGACCAGATGGCCGGCCGTCTCGCGCACCGAGAAGATGTCGCCGACGCGCGCCTTCTCGAAATCGTTGACGCCGAAATCCGGCAGGGCGCGGTAGTTGTGCTCGGACAGTTTTTCCTCGTTACCGAGAACGAGGTCGACTTCGTCCATGTCGACGAAGCTTTGCGCATCGGTCTGCGCCGCGCAGCCCGTCACGATGATCTTTGCGCGGGGATTGTCGCGCCGCGCCCTGCGGATCGCCTGCCGCGCCTGGCGCGTCGCTTCGGCGGTCACCGCGCAGGTGTTGAAGATCACCGCGCCGCCGTCGAGTTCGGCCAGACCGGCGGCCATCGCCTCGCGGCGCATCACCTCGGATTCGTAGGTGTTCAGCCGGCAGCCGAAGGTGACGATGTCGAGCCCCATCAGGCGACGTCCTGGCGGTCGCGCGTCCATGCGCCGGTCGCCGGGTCGAATGTTCCGGAGAATTCCCATTCGGCCGGGCCGGTCAGCACGACATGGTCGTCCTCACGCCATTCGACCATGAGCCAGCCGCCAGGCGCATGGATCCGCACGACGCGGCTGGTGCGGCCGGTGCGGGCGGCGGCGACCGCGCTGGCGCAGGCGGCCGAGCCGCAGGCCAGCGTCAATCCCGCGCCGCGTTCCCAGGTGCGGATGGTGATTTCGTCGGGCGCGGTCACGCAGGCCAGCGTGATGTTGGCGCGTTCCGGGAAAATCGGATGGTTTTCGAGCAGCGGCCCGAAGCGGTCGAGCGCATGGCTCCAGACATCGCCGTCGACCCAGAAGATCGCATGCGGGTTGCCCATCGAGACGACGGACGGCGAATGCAGGATTGGATCGTCGATCGGCCCGATCTGCAGCTCGATCGCGCGGGTGTCGCGGAAGTCCTCGGCGAGCGGAATGTCGCGCCAGCCGAAGCGCGGCGCGCCGAGGTCGACCGAGATCGTGCCGTCGCCGTGATCCTCGGCATTGACGATGCCGGCCACGGTTTCGAAGGTGAAGGTCGAGCGTCCGCTTTCGGCGGCCAGCGCCTGGACCACGCAGCGCATGCCGTTGCCACAGGCCTGGGCCCTGGAGCCGTCGGCGTTCAGGATGTCGACGAACCAGTCCGTCCCGGGCGTCCTCGGATCGTGAATCGCCATGATCTGGTCGAATTTCGTCGCCGGGTCGGCGTCGAGCGCGAGCGCCGCCGCCGGCTGGACCCTGTCGGCGCGCGTACGCATGTCGGCGACGATGATTTCGTTGCCGAGCCCGTTCATCTTCGCGAAGGGGGCGCTTGCGACCATCGCGGCTATATGGCGGAAAAGCCTTGGAATTGCCAGTGCGCGCCAGCCAACCGTCGGCCGGTAACGTCGAAATCGATCGATTGAACCAGGCAGGTTACTCAGCCGGCACCTCCCACACCTCGCCCGGACGCATCGGGCGGAAGCGTTCGCGCGCGACGCCTTGTTTGTCGAGGGCGGCGAGCAGCAGGTCGCGGGGCTCCTCGATCGGCTCGTCGGTCAACTGAAACGTTCCCCAGTGGCAGCCGGCGGCGAAGCGCGCGCCGCAGAGCATCATGCCCGCGACGGCTTCCTCCGGATTCTGGTGCTGCGGCTTCATGAACCAGCGCGGGGCGTAGGCGCCGATGGGCAGGATCGCCAGGCGCGGCGGGCCGAAACGGGCGACGACGTTGTGGTAGGGCCGGCCCGCGTCGAAGCCGGTATCGCCGGCGAAAAAGACGTTCCCCGCCGCGCTCTCGATGACGAAGCCGCACCACAGCGCCATGCGACGGTCCCACGGTCCCCGCGCCGACCAGTGATGCACCGGCACGAGGTGGATCGCCGCGCCGCCGGGCAGCGGTATCGTTTCGCGCCAGTCCCGCGCGAGCAGATTGGCGTCGGGGACGCGACGGCGGATGATCGCGTCGTTGCCGAGCGGCGTGACGATCGGCGGACGGCCGCGCTGCGTTAGCCGCTTCAACGTCGCGATGTCGAGGTGATCGTAATGGTTGTGGCTGACCAGGACCGCGTCGATGGCCGGCAGATCGCCGAACGCGATGCCCGGTTCGTTGGCCCGCTTCGGCCCGGCGAACGAGAAGGGCGAGACGCGCGGCGACCACACCGGGTCGGTCAGGATGTTCAGCCCCGCGATCTGGACCAGCAGCGTCGCGTGGCCGACCATGGTCACAACGAGCCTGCCGCGCGAAATCCGCGCTTTCGGCTTTGCCTGGCTGAATGGGCTCGGCGATGGCGGCGGCCATGTAGCCCGCCCGCCGCCGATCTGCCATTTCAGAAGGTCGACGAAGCCGGCCGGTGCGACGCCGTCGGGATTGAAGAAGACGCGGCCGTCGAAATGATCGCTCGGCTGCCCCTGGTAGTACGGATTGGCGCGGCCCAGCCACGCCGAGGAACGCCGGCGCTTCAACGACAGCCGCTCGCGCCGGCCGGCGACGGCCCGCAAACTCTCGGCGCAATTGGTCTTGCAGTGGCGATGCGCGGGATGGCGATGGCTCTGGTTTGGAACGGCGCAGGCTTACAGCCGGAAGCGGCCACGAAGCAAGGCTTCGCGCGAGCGTTAACCATGTTTGCCGATCGCGGAGACATCCTCTTAACTTCGGTTAAGGAAACGTTAATTTCAGCGACTCAGGGAGGCGTGACCTCCGGCAACAGGAGAGCATGATGCGTCTCGTTCAAACTCTGGCTGCGACTTTGGCGATGACCGCCACCATCGCCGCCGCGACGATCCCCGCTTTCGCAGGTGGGCGGTCGCACGACCATGTCTACGCCGACAGCTTCGGCAACCTCGTCATCGACAGCGCCGCGGGCTACAAGCGCATCATCGTCGGCGAAGGCGGCAAGGCCGAAAAGCTCGCCGAATATACCGATGCAGGCCAGCCCAGCGTCGTTTATGCCGACGATGGCGACCGCGTCGGCGAGGCGCATGACTGCTACCGCCCGCCGGCGCTGATCAAGGGCCGCAGCTACATGTACGGCTTCGACGAAGGCGAAATCCCGTTCCAGGGCGGCGACTGCCGATAGCCCTGACCATCGCGCGATTTCGGCCCTGATTCCGTCATCTTCGTCACGCCAGTTCCGGACATGGCGTCAACGATCGAGTAGGCAAAGCATGAGTCGCGCCGTCCAGGCCCGCCGACTGAAGGATCACATCGGCGGTCTCGAGACCATGACGCGGTTCGTCCTCGCCACCTTGGCGTTGGCGAGCGGCGTCTATACCTACCTCGGCGTGCGCAGCCTGCTCGACGGCACGGCGACCGTCGTGTTCTTCGCGGCGATCGTCTATTCCGTATCGGTTTCCGTCGCGATCTACGGCTTCTGGACCTATCTGATCCGCTTCCTGCCCGAGATGCGCGACGGCGCGTCGCGCCTCGCACTGCTCGTCATCATGGCATTCGGCTCAATGATGATCGTCGCCATGGCGTCGTGGCTGAACGCCGCGGCGCTCGCCGGCTCGGCGGCCGTCGAGCAGCACCTCGCGCTCACCCTGGAAGATTACACCGCCGATCTCGACCAGGCTCATTCCAACGCGCTCGGGGCGCTGTCGCTGCTGCCCGACATCCAGCGCGCCGAGGAACGGTTCTCGCGGCTTGCAGCCGACGAGCAGAATTCGGGCGCGCTGACAGGCACGTCGGGCTCGGGAAGCGTCGTGCAGCTGCTCAGCCAGATGGCCGCGCAGATGCGCGAACTCGACACCACGGTGCAGGCGTCGCGCGAGCCGATTCGGATGGCGTTCGAACAGGGGCAGAAGCATCTCGCCACCATGCGCGGCCTGGTTTCGGCGCCCGGCGCCATCGAGCAGCGCTCGGACGCGTTCTCCGCCGAATCGGTGTCGCTGGCCGGCGTCATCGCCGCGCTCGAGCAGACTTCGATCGCGGCCTCGGTCAATCGCGCAGCGGCCGATCTTTCGGTCGGCTTCATCGCGCCGATCGCCGACGCTTCGACGCCCGACCTCGTCGGCCGCCAGGATCAGGTCATGGCGACGATCCGCGGATCGGTCACGGCGCAGTCGAAGGCGCTCTCCGACGCGGCCGCCGAAATCCTGAAGCAGCCGCCGGTTCTCGAGCGCCGCTATGTGCCGATAACCGCCGCCGAGGCCGTGCTGCGATACGCCGGCGACTTCATTCCGAGCTGGGCCGGCGCTATCTCGATCGACCTGTTGCCCGGCGTGCTGGTCGCCATCATGGCGGTCGTGCATGGCGCGATCCGCCGCGGCGAGGAGGAGATCGAGGACGACGACCGCGTGACCGCCGGCGACATGATGCGGGCGCTGCGCTACAATGATCTCCTGACCGCCCGCCAGCGCGCCCTTGACGAGGCCGACGCGTTGCGCGCCAAGCCGCTCGAATTTGCCGCGCCGGTCCGGGAAGAAGCCCAACCGTTCAGAGCGGAGTTTCCGGCCAAGCCGGAAAACGTGACGCCGCTGTCGGTCGCCGACCGCAAGCGGGCCGAGACCTGATGCCGCCAGTCGGTTCGCCGGACGGGAAGTTGCCGGCCGGCGATGCGGCGGCCAAATCCAACCCCGTAATCCGCTACCTATCGCGCTTCGACGACGGCGAGGCTGTCCGCTGGGCGTTTCGCGGCCTGCTGATCGGCGCGATCGGGGTGCTCGGCACGGATCTGCGCGATCTGGCGGCGACCAATGGCTGGGGCGACACCGAGATCGCGGCGCCGGCGCGGTCAGGACCTGTGCTGCCGCCGGCGGTCGACGGCGATTCGAGCGCGCCGCCGAACGATCCGCGACGTTTCCTGACCACGGACGAGATCCAACTCGGCAAGCCGATGACCTTCGCGCTAACGCCAAGCGGCGTCTTGCGGGCAGAGGGCAGCATCGATCCCGGCGCCGCCGCTCGGCTGGCAGGTGAACTGTCGGAGCGCGGCGAATATGTGAAGACCGTCTCGCTCAATTCGCCCGGCGGCGCGCTGGACGACGCCATGGCGATGGGCAAGGCCATCCGCGCACGCGGCATCGCGACGGAGGTCGCGGACGGATCGATTTGCGCCTCCTCCTGCCCACTGGCTTTTGCCGGGGGCAAGACCAGGACGGCCGGCGACAAGGCCGCGGTCGGCGTCCACCAGTTCTATGCCACGGGCGAGGCGACGGTCCGTCCGGCACAGGTCATGTCGGATGCGCAGGAGACGACGGCGCGCATCACGCGCCATCTGGCCGCGCTCGACGTCGATCCCGCGCTCTGGCTGCACGCGCTCGATACCCCGCCGCGCTCGCTATACTATTTCTCCCGCGAGGAGCTTCTTCGCTATCGCCTGGTCACAGGCCCGCAGGCCGTCGCGCGGCAATAGACCAAATGCTGCGCCGGCGCGCCCTGGAACAAGCAACCGTGGCTGGCGTTTGCCGGGCATATCGCAGGAGATTCTCATGCCCGACACAGTGACGCTGACCGACCACGAGGCGATCCGGGATTGGGCAGCGGCCCGGATGGGTTTGCCGGCTGTCGTCGATACCTCGCCGCAGGCCGGCGTCCAGCCGATGCTGAGAATCGTGTTCGACCAGCGCGCCTATCAGGATCAGGATCAGCCGGAGCGTCCGATGAACGCCGGCGGCTATGAACTGGTCGAATGGGACGAGTGGTTCGAACTCTTCGACAAGGCGGACCTGGCTATCGTGGTCGGCGCAGATGCTCCCGGCCAGCGCGACTCCACGCATGAGATGATCAAGCGGCCGTCATAGACGGGTTCTTCATCGATCAGGCGGCGGCAAGCCTGGCGGGGGTCAATTCGGGCCGCAGGTAGACGATTCGGACCCGGTCCCGGCCGGCCCGCTTGGCGTGCATGAGCGCCGCGTCGGCCCGCGCCAGCACGTCGGTCAGACTTTCCGCGGCATTCCGCTCGGCCACGCCGAAACTGCAGGTGACGCGGCCGGCGACGGCGGCGCCTCCACCAAAGCCGACCCCGAGCGCGGCGCGGATCGATTCCGCGAAACCCTGCGCGGCAGCGAGATCCTTGCCGGGCAGTACGATGGCAAATTCTTCGCCCCCCGTCCGTCCGACGATTGCGCCCGGGCCGGCGCCTTTCAGGAGCAGCCGCGCGAACGCGACAATGACCGCGTCGCCGACGGCATGGCCGTGACGGTCGTTGACCGCCTTGAAGTGGTCCAAATCGGCCATGACCAGGCTGAAACCCGCTCCGCCTTTCTGATGACGCACGCAAAACTCCTGCGCTTTTTGCTCGAGGCCCCGGCGATTGAGCAAACCCGACAGCGGGTCCGTCTGCGATTCCCGCCGAAGGTCCCTGAACACATCGGAAGCGGCCGCGCCCGCGAGACAGAGCGCGATGGTCAACGACAGCAGCGCATGCGAAAGCAGCAGCGATGTCCAATACAACGATGTGTAGAAACCCGCGTAGCTCTCGTAGCCGCCGTTCATCGCCACCACCACGATCGTCCGGACGAAGAAATTCGCGGCGACGAGTATCGATGCGCCGTACAGGAGCTTGTCAGCAACCGTCTTCTCGGGCACCGCGCGCACTTCGAGGGCCACGAGCACGCTGACCCCGCCAAGCGCGAAATTCATCGCGTAGATGCGCCAGGTGAGGTCCGGAACGACGAACAGGAACCAGCAAAATGCCGCCACGCCGCCACCGATGAGAATGCCAAGGCCGGCAAACGGAACATTTCGGTTGTAGCGCACGCAAATTGAAGACGCCATGAGCGCGGCGGCGACCGCGAAACTTGCGCAGGAGGCAAGCTTGGTGACGTTGAAGCCGAGCGGCAGTTCGAAGCGCTGCAGCAGGAAGCCGGCGGCCGACGCCGCATAGCCGACGGCCAGCGCCAGCATGTAGGGGCGCGTGCGCATCACCAGCCAGAACAGCACGAACGCCGCGCCGAGGACCAGCGAAATGGCTGGATTGAGTAGCGCGATGAAAACCCCGTGATCCAAATCGCGCCGCCGCTTGTTCCCTCACGAGACCCTAGAAGAAAAGGGAAAACATCGGGTTAAGCATCCGCTCGCGAAAACCGCGGCAAGCCGGTTTCCACGGGCCGGGGCGCCTACGGCCAGTCGCGGATATCGACGAAATGGCCGGCGATCGCTGCAGCGGCGGCCATCGCCGGGGATACGAGGTGGGTCCGGCCCTTGAAGCCCTGACGACCCTCGAAATTGCGGTTCGAGGTCGATGCGCAGCGCTCGTGCGGCTTCAGCCGGTCGTCGTTCATGGCCAAGCACATGGAGCATCCAGGCTCGCGCCAGTCGAACCCCGCGGCGATGAAGATCCTGTCGAGCCCCTCGGCCTCGGCCTGCTCCTTGACGAGGCCGGAACCCGGCACGATCATCGCATCGACGGTCGGCGCGACGCTCTTCCCTTCCACGACCTTGGCGACGGCGCGCAAATCCTCGATGCGGCCGTTGGTGCAGGAGCCGATGAAGACGCGATCGAGGGCGATGTCGGTCATCCGGGTGCCGGGCGTCAGGCCCATATAGTCGAGGGCGCGCTGTTTCGACATGCGCTTGTTCTCGTCCTGGATGGCCGCCGGATCGGGAACCACGCCCTGGACCGAAACGACATCCTCGGGCGAGGAGCCCCACGACACGATCGGCGGCAGCTTGGCGGCGTCGAGCACGACGACCTTGTCGAAATGTGCGCCATCGTCCGTCCGCAGCGTCTTCCAGTAGTCGAGCGCCTTGTCCCAGTTCTCGCCCGTCGGCGCGCGCGGCTTGCCCTCGACGTAGGCGAAGGTGGTCTCGTCGGGCGCGATCAGGCCGGCGCGGGCGCCGCCTTCGATGCTCATGTTGCAGACCGTCATCCGGCCCTCCATCGACAGCGCGCGGATCGCCTCGCCGGCATATTCGATGACGTAGCCGGTGCCGCCCGCCGTGCCGATCTCGCCGATGATGGCGAGGATGATGTCCTTGGCCGTAACGCCCGCCGGAAGCTGTCCGTCGACGCGCACCAGCATGTTCTTCGCCTTGCGCTGGATCAGCGTCTGCGTCGCCAGCACATGCTCGACCTCCGACGTTCCGATGCCGTGCGCAAGCGCGCCGAATGCGCCGTGCGTCGAGGTATGGCTGTCGCCGCAGACGATCGTCATGCCCGGCAGCGTGAAGCCCTGCTCGGGACCGATGATATGAACGATGCCCTGGCGGACATCGTTCTCGGAATAATATTCGACGCCGAATTCACGGGCGTTGGTCGCGAGCGCCGCGATCTGGATGCGGCTTTCCTCGTTCCTGTTGACGCCGAGCTTGCGATCGGCCGAGGTCGGCACGTTGTGGTCGACGACGGCCAGCGTCTTTTCGGGATGGCGCACGGCGCGGCCGGTCATGCGCAGGCCCTCGAAGGCCTGCGGGCTGGTCACCTCGTGCACGAGATGGCGGTCGATGTAGAGAAGGCAGGTGCCGTCGTCCTGGCGGTCGACGACGTGGTCCTCGAAGATTTTGTCGTAAAGGGTGCGTGGGTTAGCGCTCATGGCCGTGATCCGTCGATTCTGGGATGAGGGTGGTGTCCGGCATTGCCGGCAATCGATCGCCGGCTCACGAAAGCCGGCAGTTCATCGCACCCGAAATCTGGTCGAAGAAGCGCGCCGGAAGCCGCTTGCGGTCCTGCAGCACGAAGCCCTTGTAGGCCGGATCCCCGAAAAGCGCTTCCATGAAGCGGTCCATACCAACCTTTTGACCGCGCGGCAATCGTGTGGCAACGGCTGCCCTTCACCCGAAGTTGCCCGGTCTCAGAATTCGCCGCATGAAAACCGTGCCGGCGATGGGCGTGTCGTAATAGGGCGCGATTGCCTCGAAGCCGAGGCTTGCGTAGAGCGCCTGCGCCCGATGCATCGAGGGCAGCGTGTCCAGCACGATCTCGGCATAGCCGACCCGCGCCGCGACTCGAACGACCGCCGCCACCAAAGCCCGACCAACCCCCATCCCGCGTCCTTCCGGGGCGACGTAAAGGCGCTTCATCTCGCAGGCTTCCGCATGGGGTCCTCGACGCAACGCCACACAGCCGACCGACAGGCCTTCGGGGCCGGCGGCAAGGAGGAGTTCGCCCTCCGGGGGCGCGTATTTGCCCGGCATGGCGGCCATTTCGGCGTCGAAATCCTGATAGGAAAGGTCGATGGCGAGCGACGCGGCGTAGGCTCGGAACAGAGTTACCACCGCATCGAGATCGGATGCCGTCCGGACCGGCAATATCCGCGTAGGCCGGCGCATTGCCGACATCTGCTCCAACCGCCAGGAGGCCTTAATACGTGGCGCGTCCGCCCGACAGATCGAAGGTCGAGGCGGTCGTGAAGCTGTTCTCCTTCGATACCAGCCAGGCCACCATGCTGGCGGCTTCCTCGACATCGAGGAAGCGGGCGCGCGGAATGCGCGACAGCATGTAGTCGACGAATTCCGGTTTCACCTGGTCGAGGATGCGGGTCTTGGCGGTCGCGGGCGTGATGCAGTTGACCGCGATGTCGTAGCCGGCCAGCTCCTTGCCGAGCGATTTGGTCAGTCCGATGACCGCCGCCTTGGACGCCGAATAGGCCGAGGCGTTCGGGTTGCCTTCCTTGCCGGCGACCGAGGCGATGTTGACGATGCGGCCGTAGTTGCGCGCCTTCATGCCCGGCACGATCGCGCGGTTGACGATGAAGGTTCCGTTCACGTTGACGTCGATGACACGCCGCCAGACGTCGACGGGGTAGTCGTCGAGCGGAAAATTGGGACCGGCGATGCCGGCGGAGTTCACCAGGATCGAGATTGGGCCGGACTCGGCCTCCGCTTTTTTGTGCGCGGCGACCACCGCGTCCGCGTCGACGATGTCGACCTTGACCGATTTCGCCGCTTGCCCGAGTTCGGCGACCGCCGCGTCGAGCAGGGCGGCGTCGACATCCCAAAGGCTGACGCTCGCCCCAGAAGCCACGAACCGCCGGGCCATGGCGAAGCCCAGTCCCTGGGCGCCTCCCGTGACAACGGCCACCTGGCCTTCAAGATCGATCCTGTTCATGCGTATCCTCCTCGGTTCTGAAAACAGCCTTCCGGCGTATCCGCGCCGATATACGGATGCGGCGCGGCCAACGCTACATTCAGCGGCGTCCGCTCGGCAATCTCCCTTCCGATCGCAGGGCCCGGTCCAGGCCCTGGAATACGTCGCGACTGGGACTCCCCGAGATCGGACGCGGGAGACGCGGCTTCCGTTGGCTGCTACGCGATCTCGAACACGAATGTCTTGACGCGTGCGTCGGGCTCGGCGACGGCATACGGCCGAAACCAAGGGCTTTCGTCGACGGGCCGCCATCGCCCTCGACCTTCGAGATCTGCAAAGACCGCGCGAAAGCCGCCGCTGTCGATGACTTCGTCGCGCACCGTGAAGATCGCGTGACCCCCTTCGCCGTAATGCGGACGAGGTCCTGGAGACCGGAGGCCGGCGCGTGGCCGATGGTGAACACCCCGGTAGAGAAGAAAGCGCGGAAATTGCCGTCGGCCCAGGGGAGGGGATCGCCGAGGGCCGCTTCCTTCAGGTCGCGATAGACGCCGCGGCCGCGCGCGATCGCCAGCATCTCCGGCGAAATGTCGAGGCCATCGACATCGCCATAGCCGAGCGCGGCGAGCATCGCGCCCGACAAACCAGTGCCGCAGCCGGCGTCGAGCAGGGGGCCCTGACCGATCGGCACATAGCGCGCGACCCAGGAGGTGATGGCGAAGGGCAGGCAATAGCCGAGCGCTGCCGTCTCGCGGTCGTAGTCCGACGCCCAGGCGGCGTAGCCGGCCGCGACCTCCGCCGGCGTTCGCGCCGCATGGACGAGATCGAGGGCGGCGTTCGGGCTGTCGGTCATTTCTGGCTCCCTGGCGTTGCGGCCGCGCCGTGCCTCCTCATCGGCTCCCGCTCCTCAATTTCTGTTCAAGCGCGCGCAAGGCCAACGACAGGCCGACGGTCAGGATGAGATAGACATAGGCCACGATCGAGTAGGTCTCGAAGAATCGGAACGAGCCCGCTGCGTAGACCTTGCCCATCTGGGTGATGTCGGCAACGCCGAGCACCGAGACCAGCGACGAATCCTTGACCATCGCGACGAAATCGTTGCCGAGCGGCGGCAGGATGGTGCGAAACGCCTGTGGCAGGACGATCAGTCGAAATCGTTGGAGGCGCGAGAGGCCCAGCGCCTTCGCGGCTTCGATCTGGCCGATGGCGACGGCCTGGATTCCGGCCCGGAATACTTCGGCGATGAAGGCGGAATAGCCGACCGTCAGCGCAATGATCGCCCGCCAAAGCAGAGAGACGTCACGAACAATCATCGGCTCGATCAGGCCGGCGTCCTGCAGCGGCGCCGTTGCCCAATTCCAGGCGACGACGAAGCCCGGCGCCCCGACGAAGGCGATCCAGAACAACAGAACGATGATCGGCAGTCCGCGGATGATCTCGACATAGAAACGCGCGACTTGGCGCAGCCAGACCGAGCCCGAGAGCGCCATCAGGGCAACGCCGAGGCCGATCGCCGAGGCGAGCGTGAAGCCGATAACCGTCACCAAGACGGTGACGCCAATGCCCTTGACGACGGTGGAGAAGACCTGCGCGTAGAGACCGCTCGAAGCGATCGCAATGGCGGCGGCAAAGGCGATCAGGAGCGCCGCGACGAGCCAGTAAGGATAGTCGTTACGCCCGCCGGTGCGCGATGGCGGCAGCGTCATCGCGTGTCGACGGCGGAGGGCGACACCAGTCTACTTGGCCGGCTTATAGTCCACGAACCATTTGTGGGTGATGCGGTCGAGCGTGCCGTCGGCCTTGAGCGCCGCGATGCCGGCGTTGACGGGCGCGACGAGGTCGGAGCCCTTGGGAAAGATGAAGCCGAAATCCTCGGCCTGCAGGGCATCGCCGATCAGCTTCAGCTTGCCGCCAGAACTCTCCGACAGCGCCTTGCCTGCCGCGCTGTCGGTCAGGACCAGATCGACGTCGCCCGCCTGCAACGCGGCGACGGAGGCCGCGAAGGTCTCGAACAGCTTGATGCGCGGATTCTGCTCGTTGCCATCGAGCACATTGTAGACGGCGACGTAGAAGGGCGACGTGCCGGCCTGGGCGCCGATCAGCAGCTTGTCGTCGGCGGCGAAGGATTTCGCATCGGTGAAGCGCGTATCGTCGCTTTTCACCAGCATGAAGATTTCCGAGCGCATGTAGGGGGCGGAGAAGTCGACCTTGGCCTTACGTTCGTCGTTGATGGTGATGCCGGTCATGCCCATGTCGTACTGCTTGTCCGACACCGCCTGGATCATCGCGTCCCAGGACGTGTTCTGGTACTCGACCTGAAAATTTAGCCGCTTCGACAGTTCCGCCAGCGCATCATACTCCCATCCGATCGGCTTGCCGCTCGCGGGATCGACAAACTGCAGCGGGAGATAGGCGTTCTCGGTGACGATCACGACCTTCCTGCCGGCGAGATCGGGAAGGGTTTGCGCCTGGGCCGCGAGCGGCAGGAGCAAAGCGGCCGCGAGGCCAGCCAGCCAGGTTTTCAGTTTGATCATCATGGGCTCCAAAAGTTCGCCGTTGCGCGGCTGCCGACTGTCGCCAAGACTTTATCCGCCTCCCGACGCCACGCAAGCAATTGTGTCATCGCTTTCGGTCCAAACGCAAAAAGGCGGTCGAAGCCGCCTTGCGTCGTCAGGTCCAAACCGCTTATTCGGCGGCTGCGGTTTCCGCTGCCTTGGCATCGGCGGCTGCCTGGTCGGACGCCGCCTTCTCGGCTGCCAGCGCCTGCGCGGCGGCGACCTTCTCGGCCTCGATGCGGGCCTTCTCGGTATGCAGCGCCTCGCGTTCGGCGTCGTTCAGCTTGCGGGCGCGCACGCCGGTGTTTTCCGAGATGCGGGCGGACTTTCCGCGGCGGTCGCGCAGGTAATAGAGCTTTGCGCGCCGCACCTTGCCGCGGCGTACGATCTCGACGCCCTCGACCATCGGCGAGTAGACCGGGAACACGCGCTCGACGCCTTCGCCGTAGGAGATCTTGCGAACGGTGAAATTTTCCTGGAAGCCGGCGCCGGCGCGGGCGATCACGACGCCCTCATAGGCCTGCAGGCGGGTGCGGGTGCCTTCCGTGACGCGGACCTGGACACGGACCGTGTCGCCGGGCTGGAATTCGGGCAGAGTGCGCTTGGCTTCGATCTTGGCGGCCTGCTCGGCCTCGAGTTGGCGGATGATGTCCAGCATGGGAACCTCTTCTTGCTTCTGCGACAGCCAGAGCGCCCGACGCTCGCCTCGCAGCCCATGGCCGCTCGGCTATGCTTCCCTCGTAAAAGGGTCAGGGGCGAATTCACCAGTCTTTTTTGACGGGCCCGGTCGGTTTTCCTTCCGGTTGCGTGCGGTCGATACAGGAGAACGCCGCGCTTGTCACGCCTTTGGCGCGCAAAATTCGGGACGTGTGCGAGGTCTGGCCCTATCGCTGTCGCTTGCGCGACAGCGACGCGACGCCTAGACCCCGGCGATCCCGTGAGCAAGTCAGCGCCTTCATGTCGATCGCCGAAATCCTGATCCTGTTTTCGGCCGGCTTCCTGTCCAGCGCCATGAACGCGGTCGCCGGCGGCGGGACGTTCCTGACCTTCGGCGCGCTGACGCTGGCCGGCGTGCCGCCGATTCCGGCCAACGCGACCTCGTCGGTCGTACAGTTCCCCGGCTACGTCACCTCGACACTCGCTTATTGGAGCGACATCAGGCGCTTCTGGCGCGACGCCATCCCGCTCGCCATCGCTTCCCTTCTCGGTTCGCTCGCCGGGGCGCTGATCCTGCTCGCGCTCGACAATCCGTCCTTCCGCGCCATGGTGCCTTGGCTGCTGATCGCCGCCACCGCGCTGTTCGCGGCCGGTCCGTGGCTGAAGCCCCATCCGAAGCCGGAACAGGAAGGGGCGACCGGTTCGGTCCTCGGGTGGTTGGCGCAATTCGTCACGTCGATCTATGGCGGGTTCTTCGGCGCGGGCATGGGCGTAATGATGCTCGCGACCCTCGGCCTGACGCAAGCCGGCGACTACCACCGCCTCAACGCGCTGAAGAACATGCTGGCGACCGTCATCGCCACTGTCGCCATCGTCGTGTTCGTCTCCGGCGGCGTCGTCGCCTGGCGGCAGGCCGCGGCGATGATTCCGGGCGGCGCGCTCGGCGGCTATGCAGGGGTCTGGCTCGCCAAGCGCGTGCCGCAGAATGCGGTCCGCGGGTTCGTCATCGCGGTCGGACTGTTCCTTGCGGTGTATTATTTCGTGAAGGGTTGAGCGGCGCGAAGGTCGGGCCTGCGTTCGGCCGTCAGTCGCTCCGCCTCTTGCGCACGCCATTTCGCGATTTTCCCGTGGTCGCCGGAGATCAGCACGTCGGGGATAGATGCGCCTTCGAAATCCTGCGGCCGCGTGTAATGCGGGTGTTCGAGCAAACCGTTCTCGAAGCTCTCCTGCTCGCCCGACAGCGCATTGCCCATGATGCCGGGCAGCAGCCGCACGATCGCATCGAGCAGAGCCATCGCCGCCGGTTCGCCGCCCGACAGGATATAGTCGCCGATCGAGACTTCCTCCAGACCGCGGGACTCGATGACCCGCTGGTCGACGCCTTCGAAGCGGCCGCAGACGATCATCGCGCCGGGTCCGGCCGCAAGTTCGCGCACGCGCGCCTGAGCCAGAGGTTTGCCGCGCGGGCTCATCAGCAGGCGCGGGCGCGGATCGCCGGACGGCGAGGCGTGATCGATCGCCTGGGCCAGCACGTCGGCGCGCAGCACCATGCCCGCGCCGCCGCCGGACGGCGTATCGTCGACGGAGCGATGCCTGCCGATCGCGAAATCGCGGATCTGGACCGTGTCCAGCGACCATGCGCCATCCGCGAGTCCGCGTCCCGAGAGCGAGATGCCGAGCGGCCCGGGAAACATTTCCGGGTAGAGCGTCAGCACGGTCGCGCGAAAGCTCATGGCCTGCCGTCCGCGCCGTCCGCGTCGTCGTCGTCCGCATCGACCAGCCCGGCGGCTATCGGGTCGACGGTCACGAAGCCCGCCTCCACGTCGACGACCGGGACGGCGGCGAGCGTGAACGGGATCAGCACGCCGCGCTTGCCCCGGTGCTCGATCTCGAGCAGGTCGCCGCCGCCGAAGTCCTGGACCGCGATCACCTTGCCGATCGCAACCCCCATGTCGTCCCGGACCGCCAGCCCGACCAGATCGGCGTGGTAGAATTCATCCTCCTCGCCGCCGTCGGGCAGCGCGGCGCGATCGACGAACAGCGCCGTGCCGTTGAGCGCCTCGGCGGCATCGCGGTCGGAGACGCTCTTGAAGCGCACGACGAGCATGTCGCCGGCCGGCCGCAGCGCGGCGATCTCGAACGTCCGGCCATCCTGCGCAAACAACGGCCCGTAGCTTTTCAATGCCAGCGGATCGGCGGTGAACGGCTTGACGCGGACCTCGCCCCTGATGCCGTGGGCCGCGCCGATCACGGCCATTTGGATCGGATTTTTCGGCTTGATCATCGCGGGGTGGTCCTTCGCGGCTCCTGTACCGTCGCGGTGGCGTCAATTCAATCGTGGCGGAACGGCCGGCGTCTATCCGATCCCGCCTATCCCCGCACAGCCGCCTCGGCATGCTGGCGCAACAAGTGCATCAGGTGCTCGGCCTGCGCGGCGGCGCCCGCCTCGTCGCGGGCGAGGATCCTGGCGATCAGGTCGACATGGCGGCCGGCGGATTCGGCGAGCCCGGTGTCGCGCTGAAAGCGGAACCAGAAGCGGCGGGAATGAGTCTGCAGCGGCGCCGCGACGCGGGCCGCGAACGGGTTGTCGGCGGCGAGCGCCATCGCCTCGTCGAGCGCCTTGTCCGCTTCGAGGAAGCCGATCACGTCGGACGCGACGACCGCCCTGCGCATGTCCTGCGCAGCCCGTTCGAGAGCAAGCGTCGCCTGCGGCGTCGCGAAACGCGCGGCGGAGCGGGCAAGCGTGGTCTCGATGCCGATGCGGGCGTCGAGCACGCGCAGCCAGTCGCCGGCGTTGAGCGGTGCGATCGCCAGCCCGGCGCGCGGGCGGATCTCGATCAGCCCCTCCCAGGCCAAGCGCTGGATCGCCTCGCGCAGCGGCGTGCGGCCGAAACCGATGCGCTCGACCAGCGCGTTCTCGGTCGTCATCGAGCCGGGCGCGAGGTCGAGCGTCACGATCGCGCGTTCGACGGCGCGGTATGCGCGCAGGCTCACGGCCTCGCCAGCGCCTTCGTGGAAAATCTGGTCCATTCGCCTGATATATCAGTTGACAGGTTGCCCGCCTAGAGATACGTCACTGATATATCAGATGGAGAACGATCATGTGGCACGGCGTCATCCCCGCGGTTACGACCAAGTTCACCGAAGACGACCGGCTCGACCATGCCGAGATGGAGCGCTGCTTCGCGCTGCAGATCGAGGCGGGCTGCGACGGCTTGATCGTAGCGGGCTCGCTCGGCGAGGGGCCGATGCTGTCGCATGACGAGAAGATCGAGGCGCTTGGCACGGCCCAAAAGGTCGCGGGCGCCAGGCCTGTGCTGCTCACGATCAATGAGGCTGCGACCCGCGACGGCGCGTCGCTCGCCCGGCGCGCGGCTAAGGCCGGCGCGCATGGGCTGATGGTCGTGCCGAGCCCGATCTACCACACCAACCCCGCCGAGACGATCGCCACGCTGAAGGCGGTCGCGTCCGCGGGCGGGCTGCCGGTCATGATCTATTCCAACCGGCTGGCGTATCGCGTCGACGTCTCGGTCGAGGACATGGAGGAATTGGCCAAGGACGATTTGTTCGTGGCGATCAAGGAGTCGTCCGACGACATCCGCCGCTCGACCGACATCATCAACCGCTTCGGCACGCGCTTCGACCTGTTTACCGGCGTCGACAATTTGGCCTACGAGGCGCTCTGCGTCGGAGCGATCGGCTGGGTCGCCGGCCTCGTCACGGCGTTCCCGAGGGAGACGGTCGCCATCTACCAGTTGATGAAGCAGGGTCGCCGCGACGAGGCGCTGGCGATCTACCGCTGGTTCCGCCCGCTGCTCGACCTCGACGTGTCGACCTATCTGGTGCAGAACATCAAGCTCGCGGAAGTCCACGCGATCGGAACCAACGACCGCGTCCGCATGCCGCGCCAGCCGCTGACGGGCGAGCGCCGCGCGATGGTGGAGACAATCGTCATGGAGGCGCTGGCGGCAAGGCCGGTTTTGCCGAAACTCGAGTTCGCGAAGGCGGCGTGAGCGCCTCGGCCAACGCCGACATCGTCATCGTCGGGGGCGGGATCATCGGCATCTGCGCCGCGGCGCACCTGGCCGAAGCCGGGCGGCGCGTGACGATCATCGACCGCACCGGCATCTGCGAGGAGACGAGCTCGGGCAATGCCGCCGCCTTCGCGTTTTCCGACGTGCTGCCGCTGGCGCACAAAGGCATGATCCGCAACCTGCCGAAATGGCTCGCCGACCCGCTCGGGCCGCTTTCGATCCCGCCTGCCTATCTGCCGCAGCTCGCGCCGTGGCTGTGGCTTTTCTGGCGCGCCGGCGGCCAGCGCCACTACGAGGAGGCCCTTAACGCGCAAGCGGCGATGATGACGCTCGCCGAAACGGAATGGATGGGGCTGATGGAGCGCTCGGGCACGCGCGCGATGCTGCGCGAGGACGGCTCGCTGGAGCTTTACGAGAGCGAGGCGGAGTTCCGCGCGTCCCTGCCCGGATGGGCCGCGCGGGACCGGTTCGGCATCGGCTATGCCCATGTCGAAGGCAACCGGCTTGCCGAGCTGCAGCCGGGACTATCGCCGCGTTTCGTCAAAGGGACCTTCGCGCCGGGCTGGAAGACGGTGTCCGATCCCAAACTATTGGGCAAGGCGATTTGGGCCTACGCGCAAAACAAGGGCGCGCGCTTCGAGAAGGCCAGGGTCGAGCACGTCGAATGGCTGCGGACCGGCCAGTCGGAAAGCGGAGTACGCCTGGGGCTAGCCGGCGGCGCCGTTCAGGAGGCACGCGAGCTGGTCATCGCCGCCGGCGCATGGTCGCACCTGCTGGCGAAATCGTTCGGCGATGCGATCCCGCTCGAGGCCGAGCGCGGGTACAACACGACGCTGCCGAGAGCCGCCTTCGACGTGAGGCGGCAGCTGATCTTTTCCCGCCACGGGTTCGTCGTCACGCCGCTGGAAACAGGGGTGCGGGTCGGCGGCGCGGTCGAACTGGGCGGGCTGAAGCGGCCGCCGAACTATGCCCGGTCGAGGGCGATGCTTGAGAAGGCGAAGCTTTTCCTCCCCGCGCTGGACACGCGCGGCGGGCGCGAATGGATGGGCTACCGTCCGTCGCTGCCCGATTCCCTGCCGGTGATCGGCCGCGCGAAAAATGCGCCAAGCGTCTTCTACGCCTTCGGCCACGGCCATCTCGGCCTGACGCAAGCCGCGGCGACGGGGCGCTTGATCCGCGACCTTGTTCTCGGGCAAAAGCCGTCCATCGATCTGTCGCCCTTCTCTCCACAACGGTTTTGAGGCTCATGGCGCGTCATTCGTTCTTCTGCGTCGACGGCCATACCTGCGGCAATCCGGTTCGGCTGGTCGCCGGCGGCGGGCCGCAGCTCTCCGGCGCGACGATGATGGAGCGGCGGGCGCATTTCCTGGCCGAGTTCGACTGGATCCGCACCGGGCTGATGTTCGAGCCGCGCGGCCACGATGTCATGTCCGGGTCGATTCTCTACCCGCCGACGCGGCCTGATTGCGACATCGCCATCCTGTTCATCGAAACGTCCGGCTGCCTGCCGATGTGCGGCCATGGCACGATCGGCGCCGTCACCATGGCGATCGAGCAGGGGCTGGTGAAGCCGAAGACCCCAGGCACGCTGCGGCTCGACACGCCGGCCGGGCTCGTCGTCGCGCAATACGAACAGGTCGGCGACCATGTCGAGGAGGTGCGCATCACCAACGTGCCGTCCTTCCTGCACGCGAAGGGGCTGACGGTCGACTGCCCGGTTCTCGGCGAGATCACTGTCGACGTCGCCTATGGCGGCAATTTCTATGCGATCGTCGATCCGCAAACGAATTTCCGCGATATTGCCGAGCACTCGGCGGGCGAGCTGATCGCCTGGAGCCCGTCCGTCCGGGCGCGACTCAACGAGAAATACAGCTTCGTCCATCCGGATAATCCTGGCATTTCCGGGCTGTCGCATATGCTCTGGACCGGCGCGCCGACCGTCGCGGGAGCCGATGCGCGCAACGCGGTGTTCTACGGCGACAAGGCGATCGATCGCAGTCCCTGCGGGACGGGCACCTCGGCGCGGATGGCGCAACTCCATGCCAGTGGCAAACTCAAGGCCGGGGACAATTTCATCCACGAATCGATCATCGGGTCGCTGTTCAAAGGCCGCGTCGAGCGCGAAGTCGAGGTCGCCGGCAAGACTGCGATCATCCCGTCGATCGGCGGCTGGGCGCGGATGACCGGGCTGAACACGATCTTCATCGACGACCGCGACCCGTTCGCGCACGGCTTCGTCGTGAAGTAGGCCCTCAGGCGACGCTGAGCGCGGGGACGGTTTCGGCAGGCGGCGGCGGGGCGAGCCTTGCCTTTTCAATACGCTTGTCGATTTCGCGCACCACGTCGCGCGAAAATGGCCCAAGATGAGCGAACAAGGCGGTCATGACCAGCACGTAGCGCAGCGCGCCCGGATTGGTGCGCAGGACGTGGATCATCAGCGGCCACAGATGCCGGCGCAGCATGGGTGATTTGACCGTGATGTTCCACAGCAGCCGCGACATGGTGACGATCTCCTTCCTGAGCATCGTCAGGTGCGGCTTGCCGTTGACGCCGGACATGTCGAGCATGTCGGCGGTCTTACGAACCCGGGCGAAGAACGCGGCCGGATCGTAGATGGCGTCGACCACGCTCCGGTAATCGGCGAGCACGTCCTCCCGTGGCCTGAGCGTCTCGAAATTCAGCCCCTGCACGCACTGGTCGATGCCGCCATCGGCGAGCTGGAACTCGTTGTCGTCGAAGAGACGGCCCTCCTTGGCCAGGCGGCGCGTCAACTGGGTGTTCGGCAGGGCGTAGAGCAGGCCGACCATGCTCATCGGGATCGAAGCCTCGTCGATCAGGTCGAGCAGCGCATCGGCCATCCTGTCCTTTTCGTTGTCAAAGCCAACGATGAAGCCGGCGATGACGAAGATGCCTACGGCGTAGAGCTTGTGGACGCCGGCGGCGATGTCGCGCCTCGTGTTCTGCTTCTTCTGCGCCATGGCGAGCACGTCGGGATCGGGGCTCTCGATGCCGACGAACAGCGCGAAGAAGTTCGCGTCGCGCATCATGCCGAGGAATTCGTCGTCGTCGGCGATGTTGAGCGAGGCCTCGGTGGAGAAATCGAACGGATAGCCGCGCGCCTTCTGCCAGGCGATGAGGTCGGGCAGGAAAGCTTTTACCGCCTTTTTGTTGCCGATGAGGTTGTCGTCGACGAAATCGACGTGGCCGCGATAGCCGAGGTCGTAGAGGCGCTGCAGTTCGCCCAGGATCTGGTTCGTCTCCTTGGTGCGCGGCTTGCGGCCGTAGAGTTCGATGATATCGCAGAACTCGCAGAGGAACGGGCAGCCGCGCGAATACTGGACATTGACGTGGACATAGTCGTCGAAGTTCAGGAGATCGAAGCGCGGCATCGGCGTTCTGGTGATGTCGATGGTGAATTTCGGCGCCTCGAACCGGCCGGACCGCTCGCTCCGCTCGATGGCGGCGATCAGGCCGTCAATCGCGCCCTCGGCCTCGCCGAGCACCAGGAAGTCGGCCGCCGCCGCATATACCGGCGGGCTCGACGTCACGTCCGGACCGCCGAGCACGATCGGCACGCCGAGAGCGCGGCAGCGCGCGCAGAGTTCGAGGATCGAGCGCTGCTGCGGCAACATGCCGCCGCTGAAGACGTAGTCGGCCGCGAGGATGTCGGCGTCGCTCAGCGGGCGCGTGTTGCAGTCGACGAGCCGGACGGTCCAGTGCTTCGGCAGCATGGCCGCGACGGTGATCAGGCCGAGCGGCGGCGCGGGATATTTCGCGCCGATCAGGTCGCACGCGGCCTGATAGTTCCAGAACGAACCGCCACCGAAGCCCGGATGGACGAGAAGAATGGAAATGGAACGCGCCGCCGGGTCCGCCATGATGGTCTCCACAGTCCGTTTCGTTCCAGACCCATCGCGGCGGCTCCTCGCTTCCGCCGTAAATCAAGCGGACGCCGAACGAATACGTCGGCGATCCGACTGCATGATTGCCTCTTGATCCGAGGCGATTTCATGGTTTCCTCGAAACTGTGGTCCGGTTCGCGGCGCGAACGCAACACATATTTTCGTCAGGACGCCCGGTCCTGCGCCATCAAACGGTCGCCGCTCTCCGCTTGCGCCTTACAAGGGCGCGCCGCCACGGCTTCCGAGGCAGAAAAACAGGCAGATCCGTAAACTGCCCTGACGAATGCAAGGCACGAAAAAATCACGTTGCAAATCGCCTTCGACGCTTTACGAGTAGGGCAAGACGAAAAAGGGGTGCGTCCGCGCGGGCGAAACCCCAGGGGAGCTACGGGGACTATGGGGTATTTCATCCAGCAGCTCGTCAACGGGCTGACGCTTGGATCAATCTACGGCCTGATCGCCATCGGCTACACGATGGTCTACGGCATTATCGGCATGATCAATTTCGCCCATGGCGACATCTTCATGGTCGGCGCATTCGCAGCGCTCATCGTCTTCCTGGTGCTGGCCTCCCTCTTCACCTCGGTGCCCGTGGTGATCGCGCTGCTGATCATGATGGTCGTCGCGATGCTGCTGACCAGCCTCTACAACTGGACGATCGAGAAGGTCGCCTACCGTCCGTTGCGCGGTTCGTTCCGGCTCGCGCCGCTGATCACCGCCATCGGCATGTCGATCGCGCTGTCGAATTTCGTCCAGGTCACGCAGGGACCGCGCAACAAGCCGATCCCGCCGATGGTCAGCCAGGTCTACACCATCGGCGGAATCAGCGTTTCGCTGAAGCAGTTCATCATCGTCTTCGTCACCGTCGTGCTGCTCGCGCTGTTCTGGTATCTGGTCAACAAGACCTCGCTCGGCCGGGCGCAGCGCGCCTGCGAGCAGGACCGCAAGATGGCCGCCCTGCTCGGCGTCGACGTCGACCGCACGATCTCGATCACCTTCATCATGGGCGCGTCGCTCGCCGCCGTCGCCGGCACGCTGTTCCTGATGTACTACGGCGTCGTGGTGTTCTCCGACGGCTTCGTGCCCGGGGTGAAGGCGTTCACGGCGGCCGTGCTGGGCGGCATCGGCTCGCTGCCGGGCGCGGTGCTCGGGGGATTGCTGATCGGCTTCATCGAAAGCATGTGGTCGGCCTATTTCTCGATCGACTACAAGGATGTGGCCGCGTTCTCGATCCTGGCGATCGTGCTGATCTTCCTGCCGTCCGGCATCCTCGGCCGGCCGGAAGTGGAAAAGGTCTGAACCGATGGCGGCGCCGGTCTCCACGGTACACGACGCAGCCGCGCCCGATTTCGCCCGCGCCGGCCGGGAGGCGCTCTACGCCGGGCTGATCTCGCTCGGGCTGTTCGTCCTGCTGATCGGTCTGAAAACGGACCAGAACATCAGCAACGAACTGATCATCGTCCAGCGCTGGGCCCTGCTGGCGGTCGTCGTGATCCTCACCATGATGGGCCGGTTCGCCTACATCGCCTACGCGCAGCCGTTCTTCGTCCGCCAGAAGGTCGTGAACGTCGCATCAGGTCTGCTGCCCGACACGGTGGCGGTGCGCTTCTTCAAACTGCCCTTCTTCATCGCCGCCGTCGCGATCGCGGCGATCCTGTTCGCGCTGAGAGGCCAGCTCGACGGCATGCTCGGCGTCGAAGCCGGAGGATATCTACAGTTCGTTCGCGCGCTTGCGGTCATCTATGTCATCGCCTCCGTGTTCTTCTACTTTCGCGTTTTTATCCTCGCGCATTTTTCCGGTTTGGGAATATCCGCGCTGGTGCTCTACCCGGTCTGCGTCGTCGCGCTCCTCGCGCTCCAGTCGGGCTCGCTGGCCGGCGGCTTGCAGGGCTCATTGAAATGGGTCGACAATTTCGGCATCCAGATCCTGATCTACGTCATGCTCGCCTGGGGCCTGAACATCGTCGTCGGCCTCGCCGGGCTTCTCGATCTCGGCTATGTCGCGTTCTATGCGGTCGGAGCCTATTCGTACGCGCTGCTCAGCCCGCTGGTCCACGATGCGCTCGGCGCGCAGGGCGGCTGGGCGTTCTGGATCCTGCTGCCGGCCGCAGGCCTCATCGCGGCGTTGTGGGGCGTGATTCTCGGCTTTCCGGTGCTGCGCCTGCGCGGCGACTATCTCGCCATCGTGACGCTCGCCTTCGGCGAGATCATCCGGCTCGTGCTGATCAACTGGCGCGAGGTCACAAACGGATCGGCCGGCATTTCCGGCATCAAGAAGATCGACTTCTTCGGGTGGTTCACCTTCAACGTGTCGGACCCGAATTATATCGGCAAGGTCTTCGGCATCCCCCAATCGGGCGCGTACTACAAGATTTTCCTCTACTACCTAATCCTTGGTCTTTGCCTGCTCACCGCCTTCGTCACGATCCGGTTGCGGCGCATGCCGGTCGGCCGCGCCTGGGAGGCGCTGCGCGAGGACGAGATCGCCTGCCGCTCGCTCGGCATCAACACCACCACCACCAAGCTCACGGCGTTCGCGACGGGCGCGATGTTCGGCGGCTTCGCCGGCTCGTTCTTCGCCGCCCGACAGGGGTTCGTCAGCCCGGAATCCTTCGTCTTCATCGAATCGGCGATCATCCTGGCCATCGTCGTTCTCGGCGGCATGGGCTCGCTGATCGGCATCGCGATCGCCGCCCTGGTGATGATCGGCGGCACCGAGGCGTTGCGCGAACTCGACTTTCTCAAGAAGATATTCGGTCCCGATTTCACCCCGGAGCTCTACCGCATGCTGCTGTTCGGCATGGCTATGGTGATCGTGATGCTGTGGAAACCTCGCGGCTTCGTCGGCAGCAGGGAGCCGACCGCGTTTCTGCACGAGCGGAAATCCGTGTCCTCCTCGTTCACGAAGGAGGGCCACGGCTGATGGCTGCTCCCACGAGCGGGCCGATCCTCAAGGTCGAACATCTGTCGATGAAGTTCGGCGGCCTGATCGCGATCGGCGACCTTTCCCTCGAGGCCAAGCGCGGCGAGATCACCGCGCTGATCGGCCCGAACGGCGCCGGCAAGACGACCGTGTTCAACTGCATCACCGGTTTCTACAAGCCGAGCGAGGGCATGATCACGCTGACGCGGGAAAACGGCCAGACCTTCCTGCTCGAACGCCTGCCGAACCACGAGATTCCGGCGCTCGCCAAGGTCGCGCGCACGTTCCAGAACATCCGCCTTTTTTCCGGCATGACGCTGCTCGAAAACCTGCTCGTGGCCCAGCACAACAAGCTGATGAAGGCCTCCGGCTACACGATCCTCGGCCTGCTCGGCCTCGGCGGCTATGCGAAGGCTTCCGCGGAATCCATCGACCTGGCGAAGTTCTGGCTCGAGAAGGCCGACCTGATCGACCGCGCCGACGATCCGGCCGGCGACCTGCCCTATGGGGCGCAACGGCGGCTGGAGATCGCGCGCGCCATGTGCACCGGTCCGGAACTGCTCTGTCTCGACGAGCCCGCCGCCGGCCTCAACCCGCGCGAGTCGGCGGCGCTGAACGCGCTGCTGATGGATATCAAGAACGACACCGGGACCTCGATCCTGCTGATCGAGCACGACATGTCGGTCGTGATGCAGATTTCCGACCACGTCGTGGTGCTCGAATACGGACGCAAGATCTCGGACGGCGATCCGAACCACGTGAAGAACGATCCGCGCGTCATCGCCGCCTATCTCGGCGTCGACGACGAGGAGGTCTCCGACGCGCTGGGCGAGGTCGGGGACGATCAGGTCCTCGAACAGTTCGACGGCGAGCCAGACAGGGCGCACCGGTCGTCCGACTCGGCTTCGATGATGGCCGGCCCGGTCTCCGATACCGTGGGTCACAGCGACACGATGGGCGAACGGGTAACGGTTTCGCCAGGCGCCTCCAAGGCGCGGCAGATGGACGACAGGGAGGCTCGCGACAAGGCCAAACCGGCGAACGCTTCGGACACTCGCGGGGGTGATCGATAATGGCCGCGAAGCCGCTGCTCGACATCAGGGGCGTCGAGACGTTCTACGGCAATATCCGGGCCCTCAACGGCGTCGACGTCGCCGTCAACGAGGGCGAGATCGTCGCGCTGATCGGCGCCAACGGGGCCGGCAAGTCGACGCTGATGATGACGATCTTCGGGACGCCGAGGGCGCGCGCCGGCTCGATCGTCTTCAACGGAACCGACATCACCGCGATGCCGACGCACGAGATCGCGCGCATGCGGATCGCCCAATCGCCGGAGGGACGACGAATCTTCCCGCGCATGACGGTGATGGAAAACCTCCAGATGGGCGCGTCTCTCGACAATCTGAAATATTACGACGAGGACGTGGAAAAGATCTTCGCGCTGTTTCCGCGCCTGAAGGAGCGCATCGCGCAGCGCGGCGGCACGCTGTCGGGCGGCGAACAGCAGATGCTGTCGATTGGCCGCGCTCTGATGGCGAGGCCGAAGCTGCTCCTGCTCGACGAGCCGTCGCTCGGTCTCGCGCCGCTGATCGTCAAGCAGATCTTCGATGCGATTCGCGAATTGAACCGCACCCAGGGGCTGACCGTGTTCCTGGTCGAGCAGAACGCCTTCGGCGCGCTCAAGCTCGCGACGCGCGGCTATGTGATGGTCAACGGCAACGTGACGATGAGCGGCACCGGCAAGGAACTGCTCGCCAATCCGGAAGTACGGGCGGCTTATCTCGAGGGCGGGCGGCATTAACCCGGGGCAACGGCTTCAGGGGTTCCGAGCCGGCCGCAGACATATGACGCGATTGCTGTTGGCAAGGGTGGCCGGCGCTTGGCAAAGGGCGGAGACGTAGATGCAAGGCTTCCTTTACGAGGAACCGTCGATCTGGCAATTCTTCTTCGTGACCTGCGTGCTGGGCGGAGCGGGAGCGTGGATGACCGGCCGCGCCTGCGCGCAGACATGGCGACCGATGGCCGGCCTGATCGTCTACCTGCTGCTGCTCGGCGTCGCGATCCGGTTCATCCATCACGCGCTGTTCGCGGGCACGATGTTTTCGGCGCAATACTACATCGTCGACACGATCATATTGCTCGTGGTCGGCATCGTCGGCTTCCAGGTCACCCGAACCAACCAGATGGTCAGCCAATATCACTGGCTCTATGAGAAGACATCCATTTTGGGTTGGAAAGCAAAGGCCTGACGTTCACCATTCTCGCTGCTTTCGGGACGAAACGGCGTGACAATGGCCGCGAAATCGGCAAAGTGACCTTTCTGCGATAGGGTGGGCATCGCATGAAAGCATCATCCACGCCCATTCCAAATAACGGGAGCGTTTAATGAAGAAAACACTATTGTCCGCGGTCGCGGCAAGCGCGCTGCTGGCGCTCAGCGGCAGCGCATGGGCGGAAATCCTGATCGGCGTCGCCGGCCCGATGACCGGTCCGAACGCCGCCTTCGGGGCGCAGTTGCAGAAGGGCGCCGAACAGGCCGCCGCGGACATCAACGCCGCCGGCGGCATCAACGGCGAGCAGATCAAGCTCGAGATCGGCGACGACGTCTCGGATCCGAAACAGGGCGTTTCCGTCGCCAACAAATTCTATTCCGACGGCGTCAAATATGTCGTCGGCCACTTCAATTCCGGCGTCACGATCCCGGCCGTCGAGCAGGTCTACGGCGAGAACGGCATGTTCGTCATCACCCCCGCTGCGACCAACCCCAAGCTCACGGAAATGGGCGTCGGGACCGTGTTCCGCACCTGCGGCCGCGACGATCAGCAGGGCGTGGTGGCCGGCGGCTATCTGGCGGAGAAGTTCAAGGACGCCAAGATCGCCGTCATCCACGACAAGACGACCTACGGCCAGGGACTTGCCGACGAAACCAAGAAGGCGATGAACGCCGCCGGTCTCAAGGAAGTCATGTACGAAGGCGTCAACGTCGGCGATAAGGATTTCTCGGCCCTTATCGGCAAGATGAAGGAAGCCGGCGTCACGGTGATCTACTGGGGCGGTCTGCACACCGAAGCGGGTCTCATCATCCGCCAGTCGGCCGATCAGGGCCTGAAGGCGGTCCTGGTCTCGGGCGACGGCATCGTCTCGAACGAACTGGCCTCCATCGCGGGCGACGCCGTGGCGGGCACGCTGAACACCTTCGGACCGGACCCGACGCTCGACCCGGCCAACAAGGAGATCGTCGAGAAGTTCAAGGCGGCCGGCTTCAACCCGGAGGCCTATACGCTCTATTCCTATGCTGCGGTGCAGGTCATCGCGGGCGCGGCCAAGGCCGCAGGCTCCGTCGAATCGACCGAGGTGGCCAAGGCCGCGCATGAGAAGGGTCCGTTCAAGACCGTGCTCGGCGACATGGGCTTCGACGCGAAGGGCGACCCGAAGCTGCCGGGCTACATCATGTACGAATGGGTCAAGGGCGACGACGGCAAATACACCTACAAACCGCAGATGGCGAAGTAATCCCGACACCCGCCAAGGCGATGCCCGGCGCTTTCGCGCCGGGCATTTTTATTGGCGCGGCGGCGTGTCCGGGCGACATGCTGTTTGCACTGCACAATGAGGCGCGATAAGCCTCTGGCTGTAGTCCTGCCTGCGGAGCAAGCCGTGCCGATCGCCAAGATTCTCGTCGCCAACCGCTCCGAAATCGCGATCCGCGTGTTCCGCGCGGCGAACGAACTCGGCATCAGGACGGTGGCGATCTGGGCGGAGGAAGACAAGTATTCGCTGCACCGCTTCAAGGCCGACGAATCCTACCAGGTCGGGCGCGGGCCGCACCTGCCGCGCGATCTCGGGCCGATCGAAAGCTATTTGTCGATCGAAGAGGTGATCAGGGTCGCCAGGCAGTCGGGCGCGGACGCGATCCATCCGGGCTATGGGCTGCTGTCGGAAAGTCCCGAATTCGTGGACGCTTGCGTCGAAGCCGGAATCACCTTCATCGGCCCGAAGCCCGACACCATGCGCCGGCTCGGCAACAAGGTCGCCGCGCGCAATCTGGCGATCGAGGTCGGCGTGCCGGTGATCCCGGCGACCGAACCGCTGCCGGACGATCCCGAGGCGATCAAGAGGCTGGCGGCCGAGGTCGGCTATCCGCTCATGCTGAAGGCCTCGTGGGGCGGCGGCGGTCGCGGAATGCGCGCCATCCGCGAGGAGGCCGACCTGATTCGCGAGGTGACCGAGGGCAAGCGCGAGGCGAAGGCCGCGTTCGGCAAGGACGAGGTCTATCTCGAAAAGCTGATCGAGCGCGCCCGCCACGTCGAGGTGCAGGTGCTCGGCGACACCCATGGCAACACGGTGCACCTGTTCGAGCGCGACTGCTCGATCCAGAGGCGCAACCAGAAGGTCGTGGAGCGCGCGCCGGCGCCGTATCTCGACGAAGGGCAGCGCCAGGACTTGTGCGGCCACGCGCTGAAGCTCGCTCAGGAGACCGCCTATGTCGGCGCGGGGACGGTCGAGTTCCTGATAGACGCCGACAGCGGAAAATTCTACTTCATCGAGGTCAATCCGCGCATCCAGGTCGAGCATACGGTGACCGAGCAGGTCACCGGCATCGACATCGTCAAGGCGCAGATTCACATCCTCGACGGATTCGCCATCGGGACGCCCGAATCCGGCGTGCCGGCGCAAAAGGACATCCGGCTCAACGGCCACGCGCTGCAGTGCCGCATCACGACGGAGGACCCGGAGCACAACTTCATTCCGGATTACGGCCGCATCACCGCCTATCGCGGCGCGACAGGCTTCGGCATCAGGCTCGACGGCGGCACAGCCTATTCGGGCGCGGTGATCACGCGCTTCTACGATCCGCTGCTGGAAAAGGTGACGGCCTGGGCGCCCTCGCCGGAAGAGGTGATCGCGCGCATGCACCGCGCGCTGCGCGAGTTTCGCATCCGCGGCGTGGCGACGAACCTGACCTTCCTCGAGGCGATCATCACGCACCCGGCGTTCCGCGACAATTCCTACACGACGAAATTCATCGACACGACGCCGGAACTGTTCGCGCAGGTCAAGCGGCAGGACCGGGCGACGAAGCTCTTGAACTACCTCGCCGACGTGACCGTCAACGGCCATCCCGAGACGCGCGGCCGGCCCGAACCGAAGGACGACGCGCCCGCCCCGAAGGCGCCATACCTCGACAGGCCGATCCCCGACGGAGCCAAGCAGGCGCTCGACGCGCTCGGGCCGGAGGGGTTCGCCGACTGGATGCGGGCGCAGAGCCAGGTCCTGGTGACCGACACGACGATGCGCGACGGGCACCAGTCGCTGCTCGCGACCCGCATGCGCACGCACGACATCGCGGCGATCGCGGGCACCTATGCCAAGGCGTTGCCGCGATTGCTGTCGCTCGAATGCTGGGGCGGCGCGACCTTCGACGTGGCGATGCGCTTCCTGACGGAGGATCCGTGGGAGCGGCTGGCGAAGGTGCGCGAGGCGGCGCCGAACCTCCTGCTGCAGATGCTGCTGCGCGGGGCCAACGGCGTCGGCTACACCAACTATCCCGACAATGTCGTGCAGTATTTCGTCAAACAGGCGGCCAACGGCGGCATCGACCTGTTCCGCGTCTTCGACTGCCTCAACTGGGTCGACAACATGCGCGTGGCGATGGACGCGGTGCGCGCCGAGGGCAGGCTGTGCGAAGCGGCAATCTGCTACACCGGCGACATCCTCGACCCGGCGCGGGCGAAATACGACCTGAAATACTATACCGGGCTGGCCAAGCAGCTGGAGGCGGCAGGCGCGCATATCATCGCGGTCAAGGACATGGCCGGGCTGCTAAAGCCGAACGCGGCGCGCGTGCTGTTCCGGGCGCTCCGCGACGAGACCGACCTGCCGCTCCACTTCCATACCCACGACACCTCCGGACTGTCGGCCGCCACAGTGCTGGCGGCGGTCGAGAGCGGGGTCGACGCCATCGACGCGGCGATGGACTCGCTGTCGGGCAACACGTCGCAGCCGTGCCTCGGCAGCATCGTCGAGGCGCTGAAGGGGACGGAGCGCGACCCCGGACTCGACCCCGAATGGATCCGCCGCATCTCGTTCTACTGGGAGGCTGTGCGCAACCAGTACGCGGCCTTCGAGAGCGATCTGAAAGGTCCGGCCTCGGAGGTCTACCTGCACGAGATGCCGGGCGGGCAGTTCACCAATCTCAAGGAGCAGGCGCGCTCTCTCGGGCTGGAAACGCGCTGGCACGAGGTCGCGCAGACCTATCACGACGTCAACCTGATGTTCGGCGACATCGTCAAGGTGACGCCGTCGTCGAAGGTCGTCGGCGACATGGCGCTGATGATGGTGAGCCAGGACCTGACCGTCGCCGATGTCGAGAACCCCGACAAGGACATCGCCTTCCCTGATTCCGTCGTCTCGATGCTGCGCGGCGATCTCGGCCAGTCGCCGGGCGGCTGGCCCGAAGGCGTGCAGAAGAAGGCGCTGAAGGGCGCCGCGCCGATCACCGAGCGGCCCGGCTCGCTGCTTGAACCGGCCGATCTCTCGGCCAGCCGCGGCGAGATCGAGGAGAAGCTCGGCCGCAAGCTGTCGGAATACGAGTTCGCGTCGTGGCTAATGTATCCGAAGGTGTTTTCCGATTTCGTGGCCGCGCAGGAGAATTACGGGCCGGTGAGCGTGCTGCCGACCCCGGTCTATTTCTACGGCATGGCGCCGGAGGACGAGATTTTCGTCGATATCGAGAAGGGCAAGACGCTGGTCATCCGCTGCCTCGCGGTCGGCGATGTCGACGACAAGGGCATGGTCACGGTGTTCTTCGAGATCAACGGCCAGCCGCGCCGCGTCAAGGTGCCGGACCGCGTGCGCGGCGCGTCCAACGGCAAGGCCAAGCGCAAGGCTGAGCCGGGCAACGAGGCGCATGTCGGCGCGCCGATGCCCGGCGTCGTCTCGGCGCTCAACGTCAAGGCCGGGCAGGCGGTGAAGGCCGGCGACGTCCTGCTGTCGATCGAGGCGATGAAGATGGAGACCGCCATGCACGCCGAACGCGACGGGACGATTTCCGAAGTGCTGGTCGCGGCCGGCGACCAGATCGACGCGAAGGATTTGCTGGTGGCGTTCGGGTAGGCTAACGGCGGCGATTTGTCGCTCAGGCAGCGGCGCGCAGATCGAAATCGGCCTGAATGACACCGTAAGGAACGACGACCTTGCCATCCTCGTCGCGCTCGATGATGCCCCACTCGATCAACAGTGTGACATCCTCATGGACGCGCTTGACATCCCGTCCGAGTGCACGCGCCAGACCCCTGATGCTTGATCCGCCAATCTGCTGAAGGCGTTCGATAAGATCCCAGCGCTTCGGGCTGATCACCGAGAAGAGCTGAGCGGGCGACGTGAAGGTCAGCACGGTGACCGGGTCGGCAGACTGTCCGCTCTCCCAGGCATGGATAAAGGCCTTACCCATGGAGTCGAGCAAATCGGGCGCAGTGGCGCTGGTCTGAAGTTGGATCAGAGCACGTTTCACGGCGGCAATCTCCTTCGGACTTGAGATTGAAAGTCGGCAATCAACCTTTCAACCGAACGGAACACATAGGGCTATTCGCGACCGTCGAGGTTACAGTGGTCGCCCTTTCCGCGCTCATTGTCGAAGCCGACGATCCGCTCACCCTCTCACCCGAAATACAGCCTGTATTTGTACGGGTGGCGGCTGCCGGGCACTGGGCGGGGAAGTCGCCAAATGACCATCTCGGCCACCGATCCATCGGCGAATGCGGTCTTGGTGCGGTAGAGAAGTTCGGCGCGCACAACCATCCTTGGCACCCACGCCAATCGTTGTCAATCAAGCCAACATCGACGGATACTGGTTCGACACTGCTTCAGCGGCTCCTTGACTGCGTGTCAAACCGAGTTACGGTCCGCGCCTTCATGGGGCGGATCGGCTCGGCGATGGATGCTTCGAACGGATTGCGATCGGTTTCGCTTGCGCGCTGGGCGCTGGCGGCGATCTTCCTCGTCAACGGCTTCATGGTCGGCAGCTGGGCGCCGCAGATTCCCCTGGTCCTCACCCGCCTTTCGATCACCGAATCCACGCTCGGTCTGCTTATCCTCTGCTTCGGGATCGGCGCCGTCGTCGCGATGCCCTTTTCGGGATGGCTCATGGCGCGGTTCGGCGAACGTCCAGTTCTGCGCTTCGTCGGCCTGTTCCAAGGCGTCGGGCTGCTGCTCGTCGTGCTGTGTCCGACCGTATCGGCGACGGCGGCGGCGATGGTGGTGTTCGGCGCGCTGGTCGGCTGCACAGATGTCGCGATGAATGCGGCGACCGTGACGCTGGAGCGGCATATGAGCCGCGCCGTGATGTCGTCGATGCATGGGTTCTGGAGCCTCGGCGGGTTTGCCGGGGGCGGCTTCGGAGGGTTTTTCCTCGAAACTTACGGTCCGCTCGCCCATGCCATCGTGGTGGCCGTGGTCGCGGTGGGGATCTCGCTGGCTGCCGTTCGCCATTTGCTCGGCGCGCGCCAGCTTCCGGCAAAGCAGGCCGATTCCGGCCAGAAGACGGGAGTCTCGGCGCTGCGCAGCCCGAAAGTCTATCTGCTCGGCGTCATGGCGATGTTCCTGTTCGTCTCGGAGGGAACGGTGCTCGACTGGGGCGCGCTGTACATGAACCAGGAGCGCGGCGCCGACCTCGCCGTCGCGGGGCTCGCCTACGCGTTCTTCGCCGGAGCCATGGCGTTCATGCGCTTCGCCGGCGACAGCGTGCGCGACCGGTTCGGCGCGGTCCGGACGCTGCGCGTCTGCAGCCTGATCGCCGCCGCCTCGATGTTCGCCGCGGCGCTGGCCCCCACTCCGCTGCTGGTCATCATCGCCTTCGCGATCTGCGGCCTCGCCGTGGCGAACACCGTGCCGATCGTCTTTTCAGCAGCCGGAAACCTTCCCGGCACCTCGTCCGGCGCCGGGATGAGCGTCGTCACCACGATGGGCTATTCCGGCATCCTGCTCGCGCCTTCGGTCATCGGCTTCGTCGCCGAGTCGGTCGGATACGTCCCAGTCTTCATGGCCATGTCGGGCCTGATCCTGATCGTATTCCTGCTGGCGGGCCTAACCCACACCGCCGACTACGATCGCGAGACCGACAAGAACAGCATTTAGGGTCCAGCGTCAGACCCGACCGAGCAATACCAGGATCAGCAGGACGACGAGAACCGCCCCGACGATGCCCGACGGGGCATAGCCCCAAGAGCGCGAATGCGGCCATGCGGGCACCGCGCCGATGACGATCAGAACGAGGATGATGATCAATACCGTCGAAAGCGTCATAAATTTTCCCTCAAAAACCATCACTTCAATCGCAGCACAATGCGCCACGAAAGCGCCGGTTCCAGCGCCGCCGGCTTCAGACGCTTGACAAGCCGGACGCCATTCGCCACCTCAAGGCTGTCCCACCGAGAGCCGACCATGGCCGACCTGCAAGCCCTGCCTTTCCCGCGCCGGCGTTCGGTCGGCGTGGATGTCGGCGGCGTCATGGTCGGGGGCGCGGCGCCGATCGTGGTCCAGTCGATGACCAACACCGACACGGCCGATATCGACCGCACCGTGGCGCAGATCGCGGCGCTCGCGAAGGCCGGGTCCGAACTCGTCCGCATCACCGTCGACCGCGACGAGAGCGCCGCCGCCGTGCCGCGCATCAGGGAGCGGCTCGACCGGCTCGGCATCGACGCGCCGCTGATCGGCGACTTCCATTATATCGGCCATACGCTGCTCGCCGACCATCCCGACTGCGCCCGCGCTTTGGCGAAATACCGCATCAATCCCGGCAATGTCGGCTTCAAGGAGAAGAAGGACCGCCAGTTCGGCGCGATCATCGAGATGGCGATCCGCCATGACAAGCCGGTTCGGATCGGCGTCAACTGGGGTTCGCTCGACCAGGATTTGCTGACCCATCTGATGGACGACAACCAAGCCCAAGGCGCGCCGCTGACGGCCGACGAGGTGACGCGCGAGGCGATCGTCCAGTCGGCGCTTCTCTCGGCGCGGATGGCGGAGGAGATCGGGCTTGCGCGCGACAAGATCATCCTTTCGGCCAAGGTCAGCCGCGTCCAGGACCTGATCGCGGTCTATGCCGACCTCGCGCGCCGCTCCGACCACTGCCTGCATCTTGGCCTGACCGAGGCCGGCATGGGATCGAAGGGCATCGTCGCGTCGTCGGCCGCGCTCGGCATCCTGCTGCAGCAGGGCATCGGCGATACGATCCGCATCTCGCTGACGCCCGAGCCGAACGGCGACCGCACGCGCGAGGTGCAAGTGGCGCAGGAATTGCTGCAGACGATGGGCTTCCGGCAATTCATGCCGGTCGTCGCCGCCTGCCCGGGCTGCGGGCGCACGACCTCGACGGTGTTCCAGGAACTGGCGCAGACAATCCAGGACGACCTGCGCAAGAACATGCCGGTCTGGCGCGAGAAATATCCGGGCGTCGAAGCTCTCAAGGTCGCGGTGATGGGCTGCATCGTCAACGGCCCGGGCGAATCCAAGCACGCCGACATCGGCATCTCGCTGCCGGGAACCGGCGAGACGCCGACCGCGCCGGTGTTCGTCGACGGCCGCAAGGCTGCTACGCTGCGCGGCCCGGACATCGCGCGCGATTTCGAGAGGATGGTCGGCACCTATATCGAGAACCGCTTCGGCCGGAACGGCCGGCAGGCGGCGGAATAGCGTGCATCGCATCGCGCGGGCGTCCAGCGCGTTGGCGCTGCTGCTCGCCAATGTCGCGGCGGCAAGCGCCGATCCGCCGCGGCCGCCGCCCAAGCCGGCCCCCACGCAGGCGCGCATCTGCCATCTGATCGATGTCCATGCGCGGTCGAACGGCCTGCCGGAAGCGTTTTTGGCGCGGCTGATCTGGAAGGAAAGCCGTTTCGACCCCGACGCGGTCAGCCCGGCCGGGGCGCAGGGCATCGCCCAGTTCATGCCGGGCACGGCGCGGATGCGCAGGCTCGACGACGCCTTCGATATCGAGCGGGCGATCCCGGCCTCGGCGCGCTACCTGGCCGAGATGCGCGCCGCCTACGGCAATCTCGGGCTGGCCGCCATCGGCTACAATGCCGGCGAGACGCGCCTGGCGCGGTGGCTGTCGGCCGGCGGGTTCCTGCCGCTCGAAACCGAGGACTACGTGCTCGACATCCTCGGCGAACCGGCCGACAATTTCAGCGAACGGGGCCACGATCCCGAGACCAAGCCGCTCGACCCGACGCGGACGTTCGGCGAGGCCTGCCGGATGATGCGGGCGATCTATGCGCAGACGATCGCCATGGCGACGATCGCGACGAAGCCCTGGGGCATCCAGGTCGCCGGCAATTTCCGCCGCGCGGCGGCGATCGGGCAGTGGCGGCGCCTGTCGCGGCGCTTCGGCAAGGCTGTCGCGCAGGCGGAACCCGTGGTCAGCCGCGTCCGCTCCGCGCGGGGCCGGCGCGGCATCTACGCGGTGCGCATCGGCGCCGACAGCCGGGCGAGCGCGAACGACATCTGCCGGCAATTGCGCGCGGCGGGCGGGTCATGCGTGGTGCTGCGGAATCGCTGACCGAACGCGTCGAGGCAGATCAGGCCGTCCTCGCCAATTCCGCCTCGCCGAGCCAGGTCGCGATCTTGGCGCCGAGGCGGTCGGGCGAGATGGGCTTGGGCAGGTAGTCGTCCATGCCGCATTCGAGACATTTCTCGCGGTCGCCCTTCAGCGCGTGCGCGGTGACGCCGATGATCGGCGTGCGGCCGCCGGAGATCTGCTCGATGGCGCGGATCGTGGCGGTCGCCTGGTAGCCGTTCATCTCGGGCATCGAGACATCCATGAGGATCAGCCTCGGCTTTAGCGACCGGTACATCTCGACCGCGGTGCGGCCATTGTCGGCAATGCGGAACGACATGCCGAGACCGCCCAAAATCTGGCCGAACACCAGCTGGTTGACCTCGTTGTCCTCGGCCACGAGGATGTCGACCGGTCCGTTCTGCTGCGCGGCGCCTTCGCCGGCAGGGGCAGGGCCGGCGCGCAGGATGGTGTAGGGCGGGACGCGCTCCGTCGCGGCGACCGCCACGGGCTGCGCATCGCGGATGAAATGGGCGGGGCCCGATTTCGCGCGCGCCTTCTGGATGACGGCCACGATCGCGCCGAGAAGCTGCGCGGAGCGCGCCGGCTTTGTCAGGTGCGCCGCCACGCCGTAATCGACGATCAGGCGCGGATAGTCGACCTGGTCCACCGAGGTGAGCAGGAGGATCGGAATCATGTTCATGCCCGAATCGGCGCTGATCGCCCGCGCCACGTCGGCGCCGTTCATGCCGGGCATCTGGTAGTCGAGCACGATGCAGTCGACGGATGCGCCAAGCATACGGGCGCGGTCGAGGAAGGCCAGGCCCATCGCGCCGCTTTCGGCGGCGGCGCAGTCGAAGCCCCAGCTTCGCATCTGCTCGAGCAGGATGTCGCGGTTGACCTTATTGTCGTCGATGACGAGGATGCGCGCGCCGGTGAGATCGACAGGCACCACCGGGTCGCCCACCGCGTCCGCCTCATGCACGGGCAGCGGAACGGCGAACCAGAACACGGAGCCGCGCCCGATCTCGCTCTCCACGCCGATCTGGCCGCCCATCAGGTCGATGAGGCGCGCGGCGATGGCAAGGCCGAGCCCGGTGCCCTCGTGCCGGCGCGTCGACGAGCCGTCGACCTGGGCGAATTTCTCGAACACCGATTGCAGCTTGTCGGCCGGGATGCCGATGCCGGTGTCCTCGACGCGAAGCCTGAGCTTGACCATGCCCTCGGCAACCTCGCCCGAGACGTCGACCAGGACATGGCCCCGTTCGGTGAATTTCACGGCATTGCCGACCAGGTTGGTGACGATCTGGCGGAAGCGGCCGACATCGCCGACCAGATGGGCGGGCAGGCGCGGATCGACGCGGACGATGAGTTCGAGGTTCTTTTCCGACACCCGCGCCGACATCAGCGTGGCGACATCCTCCACCGCTTCGCTCAGGCAGAAGGGCGCCGGATCGAGCGTCAACTGGCCGGCGCTGATCTTGGAGAAATCCAGGATGTCGTTGATGATGGTGATCAGCGCGTTGCCGGACTTCACGATCACGTCGGTGAAGGTCTTCTGGCGTGGGGTCAGGTCGGTCTTGGCGAGCAGTTCCGCCATGCCGAGCACGCCGTTCATCGGGGTGCGGATTTCGTGGCTCATATTGGCCAGGAACTCGGACTTCGCGCGGTCGGCCATTTCAGCCACGTGGAGCGATCGGGCCGAGTCGGCGAAGGCGCGGCGGATGGCGTTCTCCATCGGCCGGAACACCGTCACGGCGACCGCCGCGATCACGGCCAGCAGGCCAAGGCCGCTCCACAGGATCACCCTGTCGCCGTGCATGTCGAGCAGCCTGCGCTCCCCTTCCATGGCGGCGCGCAGGCCGCTGAGCTGCGGCTGCACGGACTGATTGTTCTGATATTCGATGTCGCTGGCGTTCCAGGCGTTGCGCTCCGGAGATGACGCGAGGGTGTGCAGGGCGGCGACGATCTGGCGCGCGGACATGAAGACGCCGCCGCTGCCGCCTTGCGACCGCAGGAGGAAGATCGTTTCAGTTTCGAAGCCCGGCCGGGCGCCCTTCAACGAGGCCTCGAGCTTTCCGGCCTCCTCCTCGATGTGCGCGGCGTGACCGAGCGCGGCCGTGCCGTTGTCGAGGGTGTCGGCCTGATGCCAGAGCCTCACGGTCGATGCGACGAAATTCGAGGCATCGCGAAGGTTGACGGAAAGCCGGTCGATCTGCAGCAGAATCGTATCGACGGCCTGGCGGCGGCCTCCGATCTCGTTGAGCAACGCGAACACCGCGCCGGCGGCCAGCGCGACGATCAAGAGGCCCGAGAGATAGCGCAGCCGAATGGACCGGATGAATGTCGAGTAGTCCGTCACGCACGCACTCCCACGCGGAGCCGTATGGCTCGTATTTTCTCAGTGTCGATTAGCCTTTATTCTCCTTAAGAAACCGTTTGGGACATCATGAGGTGCGATTGGCGACGAAGGCGGCGGCGGCCTTGAGGGTCGCGCCGCGCGCGCCGAACGGTTCGAGCAGGTCGTGCGCCTGTGCAACCAGGCCGGCCAGTTGCGTTCGCGTCCAGTCGACGCCGTGCAATGCGACGAGCGTCGCCTTGCCGGCTGACGCATCCTTGCCCGTCGCCTTGCCCATCGCGCCCTGCGTCGCGGTCACGTCGAGGAGATCGTCGGCAAGCTGGAAGGCGAGCCCGATCGCAGCGCCGAATTCCGCCAGCCGCGCCCGGTCGGACGCGGCCGCGCCGGCCAGGATCGCGCCGGCCTCGCAGGCGAAGCGGAGCAGGGCGCCGGTCTTCATCGCCTGCAGCGTGATGACGCCCGCCTCATCAGGGGGAATGCGTTCGGCCTCGAGGTCGAGCGCCTGGCCGCCAGCCATGCCGCCGGCGCCGGCCGCGCGCGCCAGCGCCAGCACCAGCGCCGCCCTGCGCTCGCCTGGCAACTCCGTCGCCGGGTCGGCGACGATGTCGAAGGCCAACGTCAGGAGACTGTCGCCGGCCAGGATCGCGGTGGCTTCGTCGAAGGCGCGGTGGACGGTCGGTTGGCCGCGGCGCAGATCGTCGTCGTCCATCGCCGGCAGGTCGTCGTGGATCAGCGAATAGCAATGCACGCATTCGAGCGCGGCGGCGACGCGCAAGGCGGCTTCGCCATCGGCGTCGAAGAGCGCCGCGATTTCCAGCACCAGAAACGGCCTCAGCCGCTTGCCGCCATTGAGGACGCCATGGCGCATGGCGGAGAGGAGCCCGGGCGGCCGGGCGATTTCGCCGTCCAGCAGGCGCGGGGAAAGAAGGACGCGCAGGGCATGCTCGACCTGATGCGCGCGGCGCTGCAGGACGGTTTCGAAGGCGGGAGCGGAGGCTGGCATTGGAGAACGGTGTCAGCAAATGCCCGGGCCGGTCAAGCGCCGGGCGCGTTCGTCCGTTGCGCTCTCCGGTCCTCGCGGCTATGCCGAAAGCCAGACGACATGAAGGCGGGTGGCTTGGACGAACAGACCGTTCAACCGGAGACCGGAGGGGCGCCGGACCCCAGCGCGGCGGCGCGCGGCGCGCGGCCGGGACGCGTCCGCCGGTGGCTGCGCCGGATCGTGCTCGCCGCGATCGTGCTCGCCCTGATCCCGACTATTCTCACCGTGCTCTACCTGCCACCCTTAGTGCGGCCGGTCTCGACGCTGATGCTCGCCGATCTCGCCACGTTCCAGGGATACGACCGCCGCTGGGTGTCGATCGACGACGTCGCGCCGGTTCTGGCGCGTTCGGTGATCATGTCGGAGGACGGCCAGTTCTGCCGCCATTACGGCGTGGACCTCGGCGAACTGCGCGTGGTCATCGACGACGCGATGGCCGGCGAACCGACGCGCGGCGCCTCGACCATCACCATGCAGACGGTCAAGAACCTCTATCTGTGGAACAGCCGGTCGATGGTGCGCAAGGTCCTGGAATTGCCGCTGGCGGTCTATTTCGATCTCGTCCTGTCGAAGCGGCGGATCATGGAGATCTACCTCAACATCGCCGAGTGGGGCCCGGGGATCTACGGCATCGAAGCGGGCGCGCAACATCATTTCGGCGTCTCTGCTAAACGGCTGACGGCGCGCCAGGCGGCGCTTCTCGCGGTCACGCTGCCCAACCCGATCCTGCGCAATCCGGCCAAGCCGTCGGCGGGATTGCGCAGGCTGGCCAGCACGATCCAGCGCCGCGCCGCCAAATCGGCGGATTATGTGCAGTGCCTCGAATGAGCCTGTTTCAAGAAAAAAGCCGGCGCCGGCGCTGGCCAAGCCGGCCGCCCCGGTGTATAGGCTCGCGGAATCCAGATTCCGCCCGGCTTGCGTGGCTCTCTTCGCCTGAGCTTGCGGGGCTTTTGACAAGACGAACGGACCAGTCCCATGGCAGTGCCAAAACGCAAGACCTCCCCTTCCAAGCGCGGCATGCGCCGCTCGGCCGACGCGCTCAAGGCCCCGACTTATGTCGAGGACAAGAATTCCGGCGAGATGCGCCGCCCGCACCACATCGACCTGAAGACCGGCATGTATCGCGGCCGTCAGGTGCTGGAGCCCAAGGAAGGCTGAGGCAACATTCCGCGATTTGATCGAAAGACCGGCCTCGCGCCGGTCTTTTGCTGTCGGGTGGATTGTCCGGGCAGGCCGATCCACGGCATAAGGGCTTCGCGCGGCCTGCGAACGCGCCAAGGAGCATCAAATGCTGGGTATGGTTCCTCTCCTGATCATCCCGTACCTGCTGTTCAACCTCGGCCTGACCGGGCTGTTCGGCGTGGTCGGCGACGACCCGTTCTCGACGGTGATGTTTTCGGTCACGATGATGTCGGGCGGCGTCTGGTCGATGACGGTGGGCAGCCTGCTGGTGGTCATCGCGCTCGTCCTGCTGCTCGCCGAGATGGTCAAGGCGACGCGCTCGTCGAACGCCTCGATCGTCGACCATCTCCTGTCCGTCTTCGTCTTTGCAGCGTTCCTGGTCGAGTTCCTGCTGGTGCGCGGCGCGGCCCATCCCGTTTTCTTCACGCTGATGGTCATCGCGCTGATCGACGTGCTGGGCGGCTTCTCGGTGTCGATCCGCTCGGCCGGCCGCGACGTCAATTTCGGCTGACCGCACGGATTCCGGATGGACGCGGGTCACGGCGCATCGGGCATGACGGGCAGCGCGCAGCGGCGTTTCTTTTCTTGGCGCTGGTACGGCATGACCCCGCTGGCGACGCTGTTTTGGCGCGACATGCTGCTCGTCGGCACCATCGTCAACGTCGCGACCTCGCTCGCCGCGCTCGCCATGCTCGCCGCCAAGCTGCCGCTCGCGGCCGCGCTTTGCGTGTTCTTCGCGCCGCTTCCCTACAATGTCTTCTTGGCTTTCGCGGTCTGGCGGACGGCAGAGAAGCGCGGCGGTCTCTTCGCCTTCGCGTATCAGGCGGCGGGGATGCTGTGGCTGATCGCGGCGACGGTGCTGTAGTGTTTGATAGACATATGACGTGTGTCCGCGCTACGTTAGATCATAATGCTAGTAGAACCGGAGGCTGGCATGGCAAGTTTGACCGGTCGCAATCTAGACTACGATATGATGCGAGGCCTGAAACATCGGGCCGTGCGGAATGGACGCTCAGCAGAAGCCGAGCATGAAGAAATTTTGAAGAAGGCGCTCGTCAACGACATGCCTCGACCCCAGCACGGTGAGGCATTCAGCTGGGAGGAGCGTGCAGCGAAATTGCGCAGGCAGACCGCCGGCCGTCCGACGACGCCTTCGGAAATCTTGATCAGAGAGGATCGCGATTCCCGATGACCTTGGCGGTCATCGACTCGAGCATCGTCGTGAAATGGATCGTACAAGAGCAAGATTCAGACGACGTTGTGGCGCTAAGAGATTTTTATTCGTTTGCAGCATCGGAATTGATTTCCGCCGAGGCGAGCAATGCGATCGTCAGCAAGGTTCGGAAAGGTCATCTGATTGAAACAGAGGCGGCTGCCGCCTCCGAATTGCTGTCGCAACTGTCGATTGAGTTCTATCCGCTTCAACCGCTCATCGAGGATGCGATCTCTATTGCCCTCACGCTTCAACATCCGGCCTATGACTGCTTCTTTCTCGCTTTATCGCGGCGTTTGGACTGCATCTTGGTCACTGCCGACGCGGCCCTGATCCGTAAGTCGACAGGCCGCAAGTTTCACGCGATAACTCCACCTGACGCGCTCGAACGCGTCCTCTGCATCAGCCCGATCTAAAGCAAATCATACTCGATGAAGCCCGTCCTGCGGGCGACGCGGTCGTAGAGCTTTTGCGCCCGCGCGTTGGTCTCGTGGGTCACCCAGTAGACGTTCGCGACGCCGCGCTTGCCGGCCTCGCGCCGCACCGCCTCGATCAGCACGCGGCCAAGGTCGGAGCCGCGCTTGTCGGGGTCGACGAACAGGTCCTGCAGGTAGCAATTGTTCGCCGCCGCCCAGGTCGAGCGATGATAGAGATAGTGGACGAGGCCGACCGGCTTGGTCTTGACGACGGCGAGCAGGCATTTGGGCTCGAACTCGCCTTCCGTATGCAGCCGCTCCCAGGTCAGCGCATAGACGTCGTCGGCGAGTTTGGTCTCGTAGAAGTCGAGATAGGCGGTCCACAGCCGCCGCCATTCCGGCTCGTCCCGCGCCATCGGCGGACGGATTTCCATGCCTTCCATATGCGTGCTCCTGATTTCGCCGGCGCCTTCATGCAGGCAATCGCGATGCGATACATGATACACGCAACCCCTGCCGATTGCGGCAGGCATCGCACCAGCCATCCGGAACATCCCATGCAAAGACGCCTCTTGCAGATCGTCATCGCCGTGCTTGCGCTGCTGCCGATTCTTGCCGGGCTGGCGGGCGCCGCGCTCGGTCCGGCCTTCATGCACGCGCAGCCGCCCGCGCCGATCGACCTCGACAGTCATTTCCGCTTCCTGTCGGCGGTGCTGCTGGCGATCGGCATCGGCTGGTGGAGCTGCATCCCGCATATCGAGCGCAAGGCTGGCCGGCTGCGGCTGCTCGCAGCGCTGACGTTCGTCGGGGGGCTAGCGCGGCTGCTCTCGCTGGCGAGCGTCGGCGCGCCGTCCTTCGGTCATCTCGCCGGACTGGTGATGGAACTCTGCATCGTGCCGGCGCTGATCGTCTGGCATGCGGTCATCTTCAAAGACGAGAGCCGGTCGCGTTAGAACGCTCTGGCGCGACAACGGCGATCGGCCTATATTCACCGCGACGGTCTGTGCTTCGCGACAGAAGAGACTTATTCCCCGGGGCCTTAATGATCCCTAGGGAGCTGTCACTGGGAAGACCCGTGGGTTTTCTCACACGGCGCCCACCTACTTTGTAGGTTCCCGGGATCGACTTCT
>CAXTJQ010000005.1:0-216496 GCA_964244725.1 uncultured Rhizobiaceae bacterium | reverse complement strand
CTGATGCGCCAGATCGGCGCGCGCGGCGTCTACGCCAATCCCGTGCTGCCCGATTTCATGGTGTTCCTGAACTACAAGGAACTGCCCTGGTTCTGGTACGGCTTCGACCACTGGTGGTTCGCGTTCCTGATGGTGATGCTCGTGCCCGGCCTGCTCGCCTTCGTGTTCGGCCTGCTCGCCTTCCGCTCGCGCGTCACCGGCGTCTACCTCTCGATCATCACCCAGGCGATGACCTATGCGCTGCTGCTCGCCTTCTTCCGCAACGATCTCGGCTTCGGCGGCAACAACGGCCTGACCGATTTCAAGGACATCCTGGGCTTCAACGTCCAGTCCGCCGGCACGCGCTCGGCGCTGTTTGCCGCCTCGGCCATCGCGCTGGCCATCGCGGTCGCGATCTGCTCGGCGATCGTCAATTCCAAGCTCGGCAAGATCATGGTCGCGGTGCGCGACGCCGAGAGCCGGACGCGGTTCATCGGCTGGCGGCCGGAAAACGTCAAGCTGTTCGCCTTCGTCGTCTCGGCGGTGCTCGCCGGCATCGCCGGCGCGCTCTACGCTCCGCAGGTCGGCATTATCAATCCGGGCGAGTTCGACCCTGCCAATTCGATCGAGGCGGTTATCTGGGTGGCGGTCGGGGGTCGCGGCACCATCGTCGGGCCGATCATCGGCGCGCTGCTGGTCAATGTCGGGAAATCCTACTTTACCGGCGCGCTGCCCGAACTGTGGCTGTTCGCGCTTGGGGCCTTGTTCGTCGCGGTGACGCTGTTCCTGCCCAAAGGCATCGTCGGCCTGTGGACGAAATGGCAGGGCGAGCGGCCGTGGCGGAGCCGGAAGAACCCCGGCGACACGCCGGCCGACGCCGGTTCGCTGGCGGTCCAGTCGGACCGCGCCGAAAAGGGCTGGACGCCGCCGCCCGGCGGTGCGGACCCGCAGCCGGCGGAATAGGGAGCCGATGATGAGCAAAAGCGGCACCATCCTCTATCTCGACGGCGTCAATGTCTCCTTCGACGGCTTCCGCGCCATCAACAACCTGTCGCTGGTGCTCGACAGGGGGGAGATGCGCGCGATCATCGGGCCCAACGGCGCCGGCAAGACGACGATGATGGACATCATCACCGGCAAGACAAAGCCCAATTCGGGCGAGGTTTTCTTCAACGGCGATGTCGACCTCACCAAGCACGACGAGGCCGACATCGCCATGATGGGCATCGGCCGCAAATTCCAGAAGCCGACGGTGTTCGAAAGCCATACGGTCGAGGACAACATCCTGCTTGCCCTGCAAGGCTCGCGCTCGATCTTCTCGGCGCTGTTCCACGCATCGTCGGCGGACGAGCGCCGCACCCTCGACGAGATCTTCTCGACCATACGGCTCGGCGATCGGCGCTACGATCTCGCCGCGAACCTGTCGCACGGGCAGAAGCAGTGGCTCGAGATCGGCATGCTGTTGGCGCAGGACCCGAAATTGCTGCTCGTCGACGAGCCGGTCGCCGGCATGACGGACGCGGAAACCGAGGAGACCGCGCGTCTCCTGAAGGACATCGCCCGGAACCATTCGGTCGTCGTCGTCGAGCACGACATGCATTTCGTGCGCGAGCTCGGCGTCAAGGTGACGTGCCTGCACGAGGGTTCGGTGCTCTCTGAGGGCACGCTCGATTTCGTGTCGGCCGACGACCGCGTCGTCGAAGTCTATCTGGGGCGGTGATGGTGATGTGGCGGGTGTGTTTCGAACGGTTTGACATGAAAGCTGAGCATGCCCCCTCCACCACGCTTCGCGTGGTCCCCCTCCCCCGTAAACGGGGGAGGATTGATGTCGCGACGTCGGCGCCGCTGATCCTCCCCTGCGAAGCGGGGGAGGGGGACCACGCGAAGCGTGGTGGAGGGGGCGGCGCGACAAGCACAATATCTCGCCCCTTTCCGGTGTCGTTCCAATGCTCACGGTAACCGACGCCACCCTGCACTATGGCGCGGCGCAGGCCCTGCGCGGCGTGACGCTCTCCGTCAAGCCGAAAAGCATCACCTGCGTGCTCGGGCGCAACGGCGTCGGCAAGACCAGTTTGATGAGATCGATCGTCGGCCACCACCGGCTGACGAGCGGCACGGTCGCCTTCGAGGGGAAGGCGCTCGACCGGAGCGCGGCATACGATCGCGCCCGGTCGGGCATCGCATTCGTCCCGCAGGGGCGGGAGGTGTTCCCGCTGCTGACGGTCAGGGAAAACCTCGAATCCGGCTTCGCGCCGCTGAAGCGCGGCAACCGCACCATCCCGCCGCATGTGTTCGAGCTGTTTCCGGTGCTGAAGCAGATGCTGTCGCGGCGCGGCGGCGACCTGTCGGGCGGCCAGCAGCAGCAGCTCGCCATCGGGCGGGCGCTGGTGATGCGGCCCAAACTGCTGGTGCTCGACGAACCCACGGAAGGCATCCAGCCGTCGATCATCAAGGATATCGGCCGCGCCATCCGCTACCTGCGCGATACGGCCGGCATCGCGGTCCTGCTGGTCGAGCAATATCTCGATTTCTGCCGCGAACTCGCCGACGAGGTCAACATCATGGATCGCGGCCAAATCGTGCATACCGGCCCGGCGGAAGATCTCGACAAGCCCGAGGTTCGGAAGTTTCTCACGGTTTGAAGTCCTCGAGACATTCTCGAAGTCTCGCGATCCATCCGAATAGTCGATGTTGACCTTGTCGTGCAAGGCGAGGCCGGGCTGATCATCCTCGCATAGACCGAAAATGGTCTGCTTTCCCGTGGAGAGAAAGCAATTTCGCGGTCAAAATCAGCCGACCCCGCGATCGCGCACGCCTTCGTCGCCTGACGGCTCGCTGCAATCCAGCCCGCTTGCAGGAAGGGCTTGACCTTCCAGTGACTGGAAAGTCCATGGATCATTGCCACATTAGGGTGATCCATGAACCAACACGCCCAGCATCACAGCGCCGGCGGCTTTCGCGGCGACGAGGCCAAGGCGGCCATCGTTCGCGACCCCGTCTGCGGGATGAGCGTCGATCCCGCCGCCGGCAAGCCGTCCGCCGATTTCGCGGGGCGCACCTACCACTTCTGTTGCGCGGGCTGCCGGTCAAAATTCGCGGCGAGGCCGGAAATCTATCTGACGGCCAAGGATCCGGTCTGCGGCATGTCGGTCGACCGCGCCAGCGCGAGGCATTTCGCGCCGTATGAGGGCAAGGGGCAGTATTTCTGCTCGGCCGGATGCGAGGCGAAATTCACGGCGGCGCCCGAAACTTACCTTCACGATGCCGTCCGCGAGCCGCCTGCGCCGAAAGGTGCGCACTACACCTGCCCGATGCATCCGGAGATCGTCCGGGAGAAGCCGGGCGCCTGCCCGAAATGCGGCATGGCGCTGGAACCGATGGGCGTACCCGCGGCCGATGACGGTCCAAATCCCGAACTCGTCGATTTCACGCGCCGGCTCTGGGTCAGCGCGGTCCTATCGATCCCGCTCCTGGCGCTCGCCATGGGGCCGATGGCGGGCCTGCCCATCCGCGACTGGATCGGCGAAGGGCTCGCGGTCTGGATCGAGCTGGCGCTCGCCACGCCCGTGGCGCTGTGGGCGGCGCTTCCCTTCTTCCGGCGCGGCTGGGAATCGATCGTGAACCGCAGCCCCAACATGTTCACGCTGATCGCCATCGGTGTCGCCGCCGCCTATGGCTACAGCGTCTTCGCGACCCTGTTTCCAGACGTGTTCCCGCATCGATTGCGCGGCCATGGCGGCGGCGTTCCGGTCTATTTCGAGTCGGCGGCGGTCATCGTCGCGCTGGTCCTGCTCGGCCAGGTGCTGGAACTCAAGGCGCGCGAGCGGACCGGATCGGCCTTGCGCGCGCTGCTCGACCTGGCCCCCAAGACCGCGCGCCGGATCGGGGGGGACGGCCGCGAGACGGACGTGCCGGTCGCCGACGTTCATCCGGGCGACCTTTTGCGCATCCGGCCGGGCGAAAGCGTGCCGGTCGACGGGGTGGTCGAGGACGGACGCTCCTCTGTCGACGAATCGATGATCAGCGGCGAGCCGACGCCGGTCGAGAAGACCAAGGGCGACACGCTGACGGGCGGGACGCTGAACCGCAACGGCGCGCTGCTGCTGCGCGCCGAACGCGTCGGCGCCGACATGATGCTGTCGCGCATCGTCGGCATGGTCGCCAAGGCGCAGCGCTCGCGCGCGCCGATCCAGGGGCTGGCCGACCGCGTGTCGTCCTTCTTCGTCCCGGCGGTCGTACTCGTCGCGGCGGCCGCGTTCGCTGGCTGGGCGATCCTCGGGCCGTATCCAGGCACGGTCCATGGCCTTGTCGCCGCGGTTTCGGTGCTGATCATCGCCTGCCCATGCGCGCTGGGGCTCGCCACGCCGATGTCGATCATGACCGCCACCGGGCGCGGCGCGCAAGCCGGCGTGCTGGTCAAGGACGCGGCGGCGCTCGAACGGCTCGCCAAGGTCGATACGCTGGTCGTCGACAAGACCGGCACGCTGACGCAAGGCCGGCCCACCCTGATTGCGGTCGTCGCGGCGAATGGCTTCGACGAGATCGAGGTGCTCGGGCTCGCCGCCAGCCTGGAACGGGGATCGGAGCATCCGCTTGCGGACGCGATCGTCGACGGCGCGAAGGCGCGCGGCGCCGCGATCCTGGATGCAGGCGATTTCGTCTCGGTCACCGGCCGGGGCATATCGGGTCGCGTCGAGGGCCAGGCGGTCGCGCTCGGCAGCGCCGCGATGATGAGGGCTCTCGGCGTCGACGCCGCGCCGCTCGACGCCGACGCGGACCGGCGCCGTGCGGAGGGCTCCACCGTCGTGTTCGTGGCCATCGGCGACCGCCTCGCCGGGATGATCGCGGTAGCCGATCCGATCAAGGCCAATGCCGCCGAGGCGATCCGCGCACTCCGGGCGGGTGGCGTCAGGATCGTTGTGGCGACCGGCGACAACGCCGTCACGGCCAAGGCCGTCGCGGAAAAACTCGGCATCGACGAGGTTCGGGCCGACATGACGCCTGAGCAAAAGCATCGGCTGGTCGAGGATCTGCGGGCGCGGGGTGCGATCGTCGCCGTCGCCGGGGACGGGGTCAACGACGCGCCGGCGCTGGCGGCCGCCGATGTCGGCATCGCCATGGGCACCGGGGCGGATGTCGCGCTCGAAAGCGCGGGCATCACGCTGCTCAAGGGCGATCTCGCCGGCCTTGCGCGGGCGCGGGCGCTGTCGCAGGCGACGCTCCGCAACATCAAACAGAACCTCGCCTTCGCCTTCCTTTACAATCTCCTCGGCGTCCCGATCGCAGCCGGCGCGCTCTACCCGATCTTCGGCGTGCTGCTGTCGCCGATGCTGGCGGCCGCCGCCATGAGCCTGTCGTCGGTCTCGGTGATCGCCAATGCGCTGCGGTTGAGGACGTTGACGCTATGAACATCGGCGCGGCGTCTGCGCGATCCGGCCTGCCGGCCAAGACGATCCGCTACTACGAGGAGATCGGTCTGCTCAGCCCAGATCGCGCCGACAACGGCTATCGCGACTACTCGACCGCCGACATCCATCGGCTGCGCTTCCTCCAGCGCTCGCGCGGTCTGGGTTTTACGGTCGAGGAATGCCGGCAGTTGCTGTCGCTTTATGGCGACAGCCGCCGCGAGAGCAGCGAGGTCAAGGCGCTTGCGGGCGGCAAGCTGGCCGAAATCGATCGCAAGATCGCCGAGTTGCTGGAACTAAAGGCGACGCTCGGTCATCTGATCGACGCCTGCCATGGCGACAATCGGCCGGAGTGCCCTATTCTCGACGGGCTTGCCGGCGATGTCCCCGGAACCAGCCCGCATCGAACCTTCAATGCCGAAAGGAAAATTCCATGATTCGCCAGACCTTGTTCGCCGCGCTTGCCGGCTGCGCCCTCTGCCTGCCGCCTTTGGCGGCTCGGGCCCAGGACACGACGGGTGGGCACGACATGAACGCGATGAGCGGCGACACCGGCGGCGCGTCGCCCGCCGCGCAGGGTTATATGCGCGCCATGCAGAAAATGGACGAGTCGATGGGGAAGATCACTTATTCCGACAATGCCGACGTGGATTTCGTCCGCAGCATGATCCCGCATCATCAGGCCGCGATCGACATGGCCAAGACCCTGATCGCCCACGGCAAGGATTCCGAAATCAAGAAGCTCGCGGAAGACATCGTCACGGCGCAGGAGGAGGAGATCGACCAGATGGAAGCCTGGCTCAAAGCCAATGCGCCGAAGTAGCGACAGGGAGTAGGATGTACTATTCCCTACTCCCTCATACGAACGGTTTGCCGATTTCATAGCGCCTGGGCGCCAGCCGGTCGAAATAGGCGCGGCCGCTCGCGGCCAACTGCGTGCCGTCGGCGTCGAGGAAATCGGCGGGCATATGGCGCGTCTTGCCGGCGACGTCGATCAGCGGCACCTTGCGCAGCACCGTTTTGCCGTTCTCGAGCTGAAGCGCCACCGAACCGCCGCCTTCCGCCGCGACGCCGACGGCGAAGACCCCGGCATCGAAGGCTTCCTGCTGGTCCACCTTGCTGATCGAGCCGATAAAGCCGCGCGGCATGTAGCCGAGCGCGTCGACGCGGGCGCGCTTGCCCGGCAGGCCTTCGCTCAGCGCATGCTCGAACGCCATGCCCAGATCGCCGCCTGACAGCTTGAGATTGCCGTGCGCGTCGCGCTCCAGCCGCTCGGGCGGCACCAGCGTCTCGACCAGCGCGCGGCCGTCCTCGGTCGAGACGCCTTCCGAAACCGCGACGAGGCAGCGCTTGTGCTTGTCCATGGTGCGACGGACATCGTCGACGAAACGCTTCGCGGAGAAGGCGCGCTCGGGCGTGTAGATCAGGTGCGGCCCGCTGTCCTCGTCGATCCGCCAGGCGGCGGAGGCGGCCGTCAGGAAGCCGGCGTGGCGGCCCATGACGATGGCGACATAAATGCCGGGAAGCGCGCGGAAGTCGAGGTCGGCGGTCAGGAACGCGCCGGCGACATATTCCGCCGCCGAGATGAAGCCCGGCGTGTGGTCGTTCTCCTCGAGGTCGTTGTCGATGGTCTTGGGCGCATGCACGAAGGCCATCGACCCGCCTGAGGCTTCGGTCAGGATCTGCTGCGTGCCCGACGTGTCGTTGCCGCCGATATAGATGAAAGCCTGAGCGTCGATCTTTTGAAGGCCCTTCAGCACCACTTCGCAATAGGCGGCGTCGGGCTTGTCGCGCGTCGAACCGAGGGCCGCGCTCGGCGTGCCCGCGATCAGCCGAAGCTGCGCTTCCGGGATTTCGGTGAGGTCGACATAATCGCCGTCGCGAATGCCGCGCACCCCATGGCGAGCGCCGAGAACGCGCGCGCCCTCATGCTGACGGCGAATTTCGAGCGCCGCGCCGACCATGGTCTGGTTGATGACGGCGGTCGGCCCGCCGCCTTGCGCGATCACGAATGTTGCGGCCATGCTGCTCCCCCCCGGCTTGTGTTCAAGGTTTAGCGCAGTTTCGTGACGGCGCAACGGGGCGGCGTAAGAGAGGCGTGTTCGCAGCAATCAAAATGACATGCGCCGGCGCCAACGTCTTGCTTTGTGCGGCGGGCCCGACCACCGGTCGGATCGCCGGCCTTCGACCCCTTGCGTCCATCCGCGCCTTCGCGTATCTGCCGGAGCGGGCCACCCCTCCCCAACGAGGGGCCACTATCTGGAAGGATAGATCACGATGACGACCGTTTTCAAGCCCGGACTCCGTCCGGCAAATCCCAATTTTTCCTCAGGTCCCTGCGCGAAACGTCCCGGCTGGTCGCTCGAGGCGCTGAAAGGCGCCGCGCTCGGGCGCTCGCATCGCGCCAGGATCGGCAAGGCCAAGCTCGAACAGGCCATCGCGCTGACCCGGGAAGTCCTGCAAGTCCCCGCAGACTACCGCGTCGGCATCGTGCCTGCCTCCGACACCGGCGCTGTCGAGATGGCGATGTGGTCGCTGCTGGGGCAGCGCGGCGTCGACATGCTCGCCTGGGAGAGCTTCGGCGCCGGCTGGGTCACCGATGTCGCCAAGGAACTCAAGCTCGAAGACGCCCGCATCTTCGAGGCCGACTATGGCGCGCTGCCGGATCTTTCCCAGGTGGATTTCGACCGCGACGTGGTGTTCGCCTGGAATGGCACGACGTCTGGCGTGCGCGTGCCCGACGCCGATTTCATCCCCGCCGACCGAAGAGGGTTGACGATCTGCGATGCGACATCAGCCGCCTTCGCGCAGCATCTGGACTTCGCCAAGCTCGATGTCGTGACCTTCTCGTGGCAGAAGGTTCTGGGCGGCGAGGGCGCGCACGGTATGCTGATCCTGTCGCCGCGCGCCGTCGATCGGCTTGAAACCTACACGCCTGCCTGGCCGCTGCCCAAGATTTTCCGCCTGACCTCCAACGGCAAGCTGATCGAGGGCATCTTCAAGGGCGAGACGATCAACACGCCGTCGATGCTCTGCGTCGAGGATTGTCTCGACGCGCTCGAATGGGCCAAGAGCGTGGGCGGGCTCGATGCGCTGGTCAGCCGGGCGGACGCCAATGCCAAGGTCCTGTCCGATTGGGTCGCCGCCAATCCGGCGGTCGCTTTCCTCGCGGAGAACGAGGCGACGCGCTCCAACACATCCGTCTGCCTGCGCTTCGTCGATCCCGCGATCGCCAATCTCGACGACGACGGCCAGCAGGCATTCGTCAAGGCTCTGACCGGAGCGCTCGAAGCCGAGAAGGTCGCCTATGACATCGCAAGCTACCGCGACGCCCCGCCCGGCCTGCGCATCTGGTGCGGCGCGACGGTCGAGGCGTCCGACCTCAAGGCGCTGACGCCCTGGCTCGACTGGGCCTTCGCGTCGGCCAAGGCTTCGATGAGGGTTGCGGCGTAGGCACGATCCCTCCCTCGTCGGCGTTGGGTCGCTCCCGTCGGCTCAACGTCTTACCCAATTGGACAAGAATTTTTGGTCGAGGCTGGCCGCGACCACCCATCCGCCTCGCTGCGCTCCCTTCCCGGAAGGGGAGGAAGCGCGCCAACCCGTCAAGGAACCACCCATGCCCCGCGTACTCGTTTCCGACGCCCTCTCCACCACCGCCGTGCAGATCTTCAAGGATCGCGGGGTCGAGGTCGACTACATGCCCGAGCTCGGCAAGGACAAGGACGCCTTGCTTGCGAAAATCGCGGACTATGACGGTCTTGCGATCCGCTCAGCGACAAAGGTCACCGAAAAGTTGATCGCCGCCGCGCCGAGGCTCAAGGTGATCGGCCGCGCCGGCATCGGCGTCGACAATGTCGACATCCCGGCCGCGTCCCGCAAGGGCATTATCGTGATGAACACGCCGTTCGGCAATTCGATCACCACGGCCGAGCACGCCATCGCGCTGATGTTCGCGCTGGCGCGCCAGATCCCCGAGGCGAATGCTTCAACCCATGCGGGGAAATGGGAGAAAAACCGCTTCATGGGCGTCGAGATCACCGGCAAGACGCTCGGCGTCATCGGCTGCGGCAATATCGGCTCGATCGTGGCCGCGCGGGGCGTCGGACTGAGGATGCATGTGATCGCGTTCGATCCGTTTCTGTCCGAGGCGCGGGCTTCCGAACTCGGCGTCGAGAAGGTCGACCTGGAGAGGCTGTTCGCCCGGGCGGATTTCATCACCCTGCACACGCCGCTGACCGACAAGACGCGCGGCATCATCGACGCGCGGGCGATCGCCGAGATGAGGGACGGGGTGCGCATCGTCAATTGCGCGCGCGGCGGCCTGATCGTCGAGGCCGACCTGGTCGAGGCCTTGAAAAGCGGCAAGGTCGCGGGCGCGGGAATCGACGTGTTCGAGACCGAGCCGGCGACGGAGAACGCTCTATTCGGCATGCCGAACGTGGTGACCACCCCGCATCTCGGCGCGTCGACCAGCGAGGCGCAGGAGAACGTCGCGCTGCAGGTCGCCGAGCAGATGTCGGACTATCTCGTCAAGGGCGCCGTGTCGAACGCGATCAACATGCCCTCGATCACGGCCGAGGAGGCGCCGCGCCTCAAGCCGTTCATCAAGCTCGCCGAAGTCTTGGGCGCCTTCGTCGGCCAGGTGACGGACGACGCCATCAAGGAAGTCGAAATCCTGTTCGACGGCGCGACCGCCTCGATGAACACGCGCGCCCTGATCAGCGCGGCGCTGGCCGGCCTGATCCGGCCGCAGGTCGCCGACGTCAACATGGTCTCGGCGCCGATCATGGTGAAGGAGCGCGGCGTCATCGTCTCGGAGGTCAAGCGCGACAAGTCGGGCGTGTTCGACGGCTACATCAAGCTGACCGTCAGGACCGAGCACATGACGCGTTCGATCGCCGGGACCTGTTTTTCGGATCACAAGCCCCGCTTCATCCAGATCAAGGGCATCAACCTCGACGCAGAGGTCGGCCAGCACATGCTCTACACGACCAACGCCGATGCGCCGGGCATCATCGGCCTGCTCGGCACCATCTGCGGCGAGAACGACGTCAACATCGCCAATTTCCAGCTCGGCCGCGATTACCCCGGCGGCGACGCCATCGCGCTGCTCTATCTCGACGCGCCGTTTCCGGAGCCGGCGCTGGCCGAGATCAGGGCCAACACGGCCATCGCCTCCGCGCGGCGGTTGCGGTTCGACGTGGCCGGATGATGCTCGCCGCCGACTTCGACGGACCTCCCCGCGATCGACCATGCGGAACCTTCGGAACCGATCGAATTATGGTAGTGGTCTGATCGTAGCGCCGACCCGACACCGCAAGGTTCCGGAACGCTCGATCGCGGACGCCGTTCACCTGCATAGACCTGTAAGGATGTCCATGGCGGCGCATTCCGGCTCGAAGATCGTGATCTACGCGGCGCTTGGCGGCAATTTTCTCATCGCGGTCACGAAATTCGTCGCGGCGTTCTTCACCGGCAGTTCGGCGATGCTGTCGGAAGGCGTGCATTCGCTGGTCGACACCGGCAATGGCGGATTGCTGCTGTTCGGCATGAGCCGCGCGGCGCGGCCTGCCGACAAGACGCATCCCTTCGGCCACGGCCGCGAACTCTATTTCTGGAGCTTCATCGTCGCCCTGCTGGTGTTCGCGCTCGGCGCCGGCGTGTCGTTCTACGAGGGCATCGTCCACATCCGCGACCCCGAGCCGATCCGCAACGTCAAGGTGACCTATATCGTGCTCGGCCTGTCGGTTCTGTTCGAAGGCATTTCCTGGGCCGTCGCGCTCAGGGAGTTCCGCACGACCAAGGGCAAGCTCGGGTATATCGAGGCGGTCCGCGAGAGCAAGGACCCGAGCGTCTTCACCGTGCTGTTCGAGGACAGCGCGGCTCTCCTCGGCCTCGGCATCGCCTTCGTCGGCATCGTCGCGTCACAAATCCTCGGCATTCCCGAACTCGACGGCGTGGCTTCGCTCGGCATCGGCGTCGTGCTCGCTTTCACGGCGATTTTTCTCGCCCGCGAAAGCAAGAGCCTGCTCATGGGCGAAGCCGCCGATCCGAAGATTCAGAAGATCATCCTCGACATCGCCGCCGCCGACCCGGACGTGCGCGGCGCCAACGGCGTCGTCACCGTCCATCTGGGGCCAAACCAGATCGTCGCGAACCTGTCTGTCGAGTTCGAAGACGCGGCCGATGCGCGGGCGATCGAAGCCTGTGTGCTCAGGATTGAGACGGAAGTGCGCGCGCAGGCGCCCGCCGTGACGGGGCTTTTCATCAAGCCGCAGACAGCGGCGACCTGGAACGCGCGAAAGGCGCGGCTCGCAGACAAGGAAGACAGCCCCGAAATCCTGTGAACGCCATCCGCGCGGGCCCGCGATTTCACGTCAGAAACGTCTTGGCCTCCATCGTTTCCGGCGCCGACACGCCGAGCCGCGTCAAAATCGTCGGCGCGAGCTGCAGCTGATCGAGCAGCACATCGTCCTTCGGACCTTCGCCGGGGCCGAAATAATACAGTCCGACATCCTGCATGTCGTCGTCATGGCCACCGTGATGGCCGCGGGTCGTCTGGCCGTGGTCGGCCGTCACGATCACCTCGCAACCGGCGGCAAGCCAGCGCGGCAGGAAGCCTGCGAGCGCGGAATCGAGGGAATACAGCGCATTGTCCATCTCGACGCAATCCTGGCCGTAGCGATGGCCCATCGAGTCCACGGTGCAGGTATGCAGGATGCCGTAGTCGATGCCCTTGATTTCGACCAGCCGCGTCAGGGTCGCGAACAGGTCGACGTCGCTCGGCGTCATCTGGTTGGTATGGCCATAGCCGGACATGGTGTGGAAGCGGCCATGCGTGATCGGCCCGTCCGGCTCGTCGTATTCGATGTCGCGGACGACATCGAACGGATAACGGTTGAAGAATTCCGACCAGTAGGAGTGGGCGACCGCGCCGGTCTTGCCGCCGGCCTTCGTCACCTCCGAAAAAATGTCGGGCTGCGCCACGCGCCTGCGGAATTCGTTCGACGGAATGCCATGGATTTGGGGCGGAACGCCGGTGTGGATGGAGGCGTAGCAGCAGGCGGAGGTCGAGGGCAGCACCGAGCGCATCCGCCATTTCCGTGCATCTCCCGACTGCACCCAGCCTTCCAGATTGCCCATGAACGGCTTCCAGTTTCGGAAAGGCAGACCGTCGAGAATGACGAGGAGGAGCTTGGTGTTCAGAGCCACTTACTCCTCAAGGCGGGCGGCGATATCCATTCGAGCGTGGAGAACGCGCATGATCTCGACATTCCGGCCGGTAACGCGGAAAATGATCAGATGAGAACCGACGGAAAGCTTACGGTAGCCACGCTTTGCCTGATCAACCGGCCGGCCCGTTTTGTCGTATGAGTTAATCGAGTCGCACGCCGCCCGAACGTTCGCGACGTATCGATCCGCCTGAGGTACACTCCAGACATCAGCCGTGTAATCCCAAATGCCATCAATGTCAGCCGCCGCGAGCGGAGAAAGATTCGGCCTCTTCACAGACCGCGTTCGCGGTGCTTGCGTGCGATGAACGCATCGAAGTCGAACGGCTGCGGCGGACCGCTATTCTCGCCTTCCTCGATCGCAGCGCGCAATGCTCCGATCTTCTCCTGTCGCTCTTCGAGAAGTTGCAAACCTGCCAGCACAACCTCGCTTGCCGATTCAAAGTTGCCCTCCTCGACCTGACGGTCGATGAAACTTGTCGAATGCTGATCCAGCGCGAGCGTCGAGTGCTTGTTCATGCCCCACTTATAACAATTCCAGGATTTCAGGACAATCGCTCAGTTCCCCGCGCTGGCCATCCTGCGCCCGGAAATCGCTTTCTCCAGCCAGCCGATTTCCATTTCCGGCACCGAGGACAGCAGCAGGTCGGTATAGTCGTCGAACGGCGGCGTCAGCACCTGGCTCTTCGGTCCGTAACGCACCACCTCGCCGCGATACATCACCGCGATCGAATCGGCGATCGATTTTACGGTCGCAAGATCATGGGTAATGAAGAGATATGCCACGCACTCCTCCTTCTGCAGGTCGAGCAGGAGCTTGAGGATGCCGTTGGCCACCAGCGGATCGAGCGCCGAGGTGACTTCGTCGCAGATGATCAGCTTCGGCCTGGCCGCGAGCGAGCGGGCGATGCAGACGCGCTGCTTCTGGCCGCCGGACAGTTCGGCCGGGTAGCGGTCGATGAAGCCCTTGCCCATCTCGATCTTGTCGAGCAGGTCGGCGACCTTGGAGTCGCGTTCGCGCCCGCGCATGCCGAAATAGAATTCGAGCGGCCTGCCGATGATCGTGCCGACGGTCTGGCGCGGATTCATGGCCACGTCCGCCATCTGATAGATCATCTGCAATTGCTGGAGATCCGCCTTGGGCCGGTCGGCGAGCCTGTTGGCGAGCGGGCGTCCGTCGAAGGTGATCGTGCCTTGTTCAGGCGGCAGCAGCCCGGTGATCGCGCGCGCCAGCGTCGACTTGCCCGAACCGGACTCTCCGACCACCGCCAGCGTCTGGCCGGGGAAGATGTCGACCGAGACGTTCTTCAGCACTTTCACCTTGCCGCCGCCATAGGCCGCGGTGACGTTCTTGACCGAAAGAAAAGGCGTGGTCCCCGGCTGCTGTTCGTCGTGATGGATTTCGTGAACCGAGACCAGCGCGTTGGTGTATTCCTGGCGCGGCTCCTTGATGATCTGGCGCGTGCCGCCCCATTCCACCAGCCGCCCGTGGCGCAGCACCATGATCTCGTCGGACACCTGCGCCACGACGGCAAGATCGTGCGTGATATAGAGCGCCGCGACGCCGGTATCGCGGATCGCGTCCTTGATCGCGGCGAGCACGTCGATCTGCGTCGTCACGTCGAGCGCCGTCGTCGGTTCGTCGAAGACGATCAGATCAGGTTCCGAGCAAAGCGCCATGGCCGTCATCACGCGCTGAAGCTGCCCGCCGGAGACCTGGTGGGGATAGCGCTTGCCGATGGTCTCCGGGTCCGGCAGCGAGAGCTTCTCGAACAGCGCGACAGCCCGCTTCTCGGCTTCCGCGCGGGTCGCCACCCCGTGCAGCAGCGTCGCCTCCACCACCTGGTCCATCAGCTGATGCGCCGGGTTGAAGGACGCGGCCGCCGACTGCGCCACGTAGCAGACTTCGCGCCCGCGCAGCTTGCGGACGCCGGACTTGCCACCCTTCAAGATGTCGCGGCCGTTGATGATGACCTCGCCGCCGGTGATCCGGACGCCACCCCGGCCGTAGCCCATCGACGCCAGGCCGATGGTCGACTTGCCGGCGCCGGATTCGCCGATCAGGCCCAGCACCTTGCCGCGATTGAGCGTCAGGGAAACGTCGTGCACCAGCGTTATGTCGCGCGGCGCCTCCCCCGGGGGGTAGACCGTGGCCTCGATCCGCAGATTGCGGATGTCGAGGAGCAGGTCGGACCTTGGCGTGACCGGTTGCCTGGCCATCAGCCGCGTCCCCCCTTCAGGCTGGTCGTGCGGTTGAGCACCCAGTCGGCGACGAGATTGACGGAGATGGCAAGCGCGGCGATTGCCGCCGCAGGGACCAGCGCCGCCGGGATGCCGAAGACGATGCCGTCCTTGTTCTCCTTGACCATGCCGCCCCAGTCGGCGTCAGGCGGCTGGACGCCGAGGCCCAGGAAGGAGAGCGCCGAGAGGAACAGGATGGCGTAGATGAAGCGCAGGCCGAGTTCAGAGATCAAGGGCGACAGGGCGTTGGGCAGGATCTCGCGAAAGATGATCCAGATCATGCCTTCGCCGCGCAGCTTTGCCGCCTCGACGAAATCCATGACGTTGATGTCGACCGCGACCGCGCGCGACAGGCGATACACGCGGGTCGAGTCGAGAATGCCCATCACGAAGATCAGCGTGACGATCGTCGACGGCAGCACGGACAGCACCACGAGGCCGAAGATCAGCGTCGGGATCGACATCAGGAGATCGACGAAACGCGACATCAGCGTGTCGAACCAGCCGCCGAGCACGGCCGCGGTCAGCCCGAGGACCGCGCCGAGCGAGAAGGACAGCGCGGTCGCCAGCACGGCGATGAAGATCGTGACGCGCGCGCCGTAGATCATGCGCGAGAGCAGGTCGCGGCCGAGATTGTCGGTGCCGAGAAAGAATTGGGCGGAACCTGGCTCCCAGACGTCGCCGACGATCTCGCCATTGCCGTGCGGCGCGATCCATGGCGCGAAGATGGCGCAGACCAGGAACAGCGTCGTCAGGATCAGGCCGATCCACGCCGCGAGCGGAATGCGTCTCAGGTCGAGCATGACGCTTCCTATTTCGGATGCCGCAGACGCGGATTGGCGACGATGGCGGCGATGTCGGCGATGATGTTGAGGGTGATGTAGACGGCGGCGAAGATCAGGCCGACGGCCTGCACCACCGGCACGTCGCGCTTCGTAACGTGATCGACGAGATACTGCCCCATGCCCGGGTAGACGAAGATGACCTCGACCACGACCACCCCGACGATAAGGTAGGCGAGGTTGAGCATCACCACGTTGACGACCGGCGCGATGGCGTTGGGAAAGGCGTGTTTGCGGATGATTTCCAGCGGTCTCAAGCCCTTGAGATCGGCCGTCTCGATATAGGCCGACTGCATCACGTTCAGGATGGCGGCGCGGGTCATCCGCATCATGTGGGCGAGCACCACCAGCGTCAGCGCGGCCGCGGGCAGCGCCACCGCCCGCAGGCGTTCGACGAACGGCATGCCGTCGTAGACGGTGGAGATGCCGGGAAAGATCTGCCACTTCACGGCGAAGAAATAGACGAGCACATAGCCGATGAAGAATTCGGGAAACGACGTCGAGGCCAGCGCCAACCCCGAAATCAGCTTGTCGACGAAGCCGTTGCGGTAGCGGACCGCGACCAGACCGAGAACGATCGCCAGCGGCACCGCCACGATCGCGGCGCAGGCTGCCAGGAACAGCGTGTTTTTCAGCCGCCCTCCGATCGAGGTCGCGATGTCCTGGCCGCTCGACAGCGCCGTTCCGAGATCGCCAGTGAGAACGCCGCCGAGCCATCGAAAATAGCGCACATAGGCCGGGTCGTTGAGTCCAAGTTCGGCGCGCAGGTTGGCGAGCGATTCCGGGGTGGCCGACTGTCCCAGAATCGATTGCGCCACGTCGCCGGGCAGGATCTGGGTTCCGGCGAAGATCAGGACCGAGACGGCCAGCAGGAGGAGAACGCCCAGCGCGACGCGCTGGGCGACAAGCTTCAAGATGGGAGACGACATCTGCGCAAGGCCGGTCTCAGGCGGAGAGCCAGCACTTCGACAGGGCGTAACCGTTCAGCAATTCCTGGTGCGGATCGTCGATCCAGCCGGCGACGCGCGGGCCGGTGGCATCGATGATGTCGTTGAACATGGGCAATATCAGGCCGCCCTCGTCACGCACCATGATCGCCATGTCACGATACATCGCCTTGCGCTTGCCATTGTCGAGCTCGGCGCGCGCCGCGAGCACCATCTTGTCGAAGTCCGGCCGCAGGAACCGCGTATCGTTCCAGTCGGCGGTCGAGAGATAGGCAGTCGAGTACATCTGGTCCTGGGTCGAGCGTCCACCCCAGTAGGAGGTGGAGAAGGGCTGCTTGTTCCACACTTCCGACCAATAGCCATCGCCGGGCTCGCGCTTGATCTCGATCGGGATTCCGGCCTTGGCGCAGCTTTGCTGATAGAGCTGAGCGGCGTCGACGGCGCCGGGGAAGGCCACGTCCGAGGTGCGCAGCAGGATGGCCCCGTCATGGCCCGATTTCTTGTAGTGGAAGGCGGCCTTTTCGGGATCGAAGACACGCTGTTCGATATCGTCGGAGAACAGGGGATAGGACGCGTTGATCGGGAAGTCGTTGCCGACCGAACCGTAACCCATCAGGATTTTGTCGACCATTTCCTGCCGGTCCATCCCGTACTTCAAGGCCATCCGCAGATCGGCGTTGTCGAAGGGAGCGGTATTGCAGTGCGCGATGAAGACATAATGGCCGGGACCCGAATGGTTGCGGATGGTCACGCCCGGCACGCGCTTCAGCAGATTGACGATCTTCGGCTCGATGCGGTTGATCATGTCGACCTGGCCGCCCTGGAGCGCGGCGGTGCGGGCCGTCGCGTCGTTGATGACGATGATTTCGATCTGATCGGCGTGCGCCATCTTGTCGGCCTGCCAATAGTTGGCGAAACGCTCGCCGCCGTGACGGACGCCCGGCTCGTTGACGGTCACCTTGTACGGACCGGCCGAAATGCCGGCGTCGGCGCCATCCTTGCCGCCATTAGGCTGAACGATGAGATGATAGTCGGTGAGCAGGAAGGGCAGATCGGCGTTGGGCTCCTTGAGGGTAATGACGACGTTCTTGCCGTCGACCTTGATGCTTTCGAAACCTTTCATGTACCCGAGCGCGCCCGACTTGGACTTCTCGTCGGAGTGGCGCTCCAACGTCGCGACCACGTCTTCGGGGGTGCAGGTCTTGCCGTTGTGAAATTCGACGCCGTCGCGAATTTTCAGCGTCCAGACCTTGGCGTCGTCCGATGAGCCGACTTCCTCCGCGATGCGGTTCTCGATGGTTCCGTCCGGGGCGATCTCGAGGATCATTTCGCCCCATTGCTTGCCGAAGGCGAACGGCACCTGCGTCATGAACAAGGCCGGATCGAGGCTGTTGGTGGATTCGCCCCCGACCAGGCCCGCCTTCAATATCCCGCCCTTGACCGGCCCCTCGGCGCGGGCGGCGCTCGCCAGCAGCGAATTAGCGAACGCGGCGCTCACGCCGAGCGCGGCGGCGCGGCCCAGAAAGTCACGCCGCCTCAGTTTGCCCCTGGCGACATAGCGGCTGAGAAAGTCGAGTTCGTCTGACATGGTGGTCCCCTTTTCACGGTTCTTCGACCGTAGCTTTTATTGGCTTTCCATGGCCCGGATATGACCGCAGAGTCCTGAACAGCGCAAGACGATTCGCGACATGGACCGACGTAAATGGCGAGCGCCGCCTGGAGCAGCCGCGAATCAATTCAAATGTGATTGCGCGGTATCGTCTCGACGAAGTCGCGCTCGAACGCCAAGGTCTCGCCCTCATAGGCCTCGATGCGTCCGGTGAGGTGGAAGGCGGTTGGATCCGAACGCATTGCGGCGAAGGTTTCCGTGCGCAACGACCATTCGTCGCGCGACAGCGTCGATGTCCAGTGGGTGACGCCGCGCGCCGAAAGCGGGTCCCTCGGGTGGATGGTCCAGCGCTCGCGGGCGATGCCGCCGTTGATCAACCCGTGTCCGGCATCGCGGGTTTCGCCGAAATCGTCGACGATCGACAGCGTGACCGCTCCGGTTTCGGCGTCGCGCTCGACCTCGCGCGAATGGCCGCCCTTGCGAACGGTCTGGGTGTTCCACGGCCGTGCGGCTTCCGGTTCCTCGAAGGCGACTTCGTCGCCGCTGCCCGCCGCGCGTTCGGGGATGTCGATCCCGCCGGTCAGGATCGTCAGCGCGACCGGCTCGGGCGACGGCCAGACGAGCGGCCAATAGGTCGACGAGATGGCGACGCGCAGCGTGTGGCCCGCCGGAACCCGATAGGCGATATCGTCGAGCTTGAAACCGATCTCCATCGTCTCGCCGGGCTTGACCGGCTTCGGCGTCTCGTGGCCGTCGCGGTGGCAGAGGTTGAACACGCCGTAGGTGATGCGGCTCGACGCCCCGTCGGGATGGACATCGCAGAGCCGCACGGCGACCATCGCCGACGGCTTGTCGGCATAGAGCGTGAGCTTGACGACCGGCGCGCCGACGATGTCGAGCGAAGCGGTCAGCGGCCGGTCGAAGCAGGCGGACTTCGCGTCGTCCTCGCGCTGGTCGCCCGGCAATTCGGGCCCCAGCCAGATCGCGCAATATTCGCCGCCCTTCATGCCGCAATCCTGCGGCGAGGCGATCTTGACGTTCACCAGCTTCGGCGCGCTCTCGAACAGCTTGCCGCCATTGGCGAGGCTGAAGCTGCGCATTTCGATCCCCGGCGAGGGCCACTGATGCTCGGCGATCCAGCGCCCCGGCCGCTCCTCGTACCAGTCCTTGGGCGGAGCCGAGTCCATCAGATAGAGCCGCATCGCCGGATCGTTCTCAACCCCGGTCTCCTTGCCCTTCAGCCAGCGGTCCCACCAGCGCAGGGCCTCCTGCAGGAAGCCGATCGCCGGATTGGGCACGGCGAAATGCGGATATTTGTGTATCCATGGCCCGACGATGCCCTTGACCGGCGCCTCGATGCCCTGGACCAGCCGCGAGACGGCATTCTTGTATCCGTCGCCCCAGCCGCCGATGGCCAGCGTCGCCGCCTCGATCGCCGGGAAATCCTCGCAGACCGATCCGCGTTTCCAGTAGGCGTCGCGCGTCTGATGCTTCAGCCAAATCGCGGGCAGGAACGGCTCGGCGTTCAGCCTTTCGAGCCACATGTCGCGCCAACTTTCGCCGACGATCGCCGGATCGGGCGACCGCGACGAGTAGGACAGCATGGTCGCGCCCCAGCCGAGGTTCTCGTTGAGCAGCAACCCGCCCTTGTAATGGATGTCGTCTGCGTAGCGGTCGTCGGTCGAGCACAGAGTGATGATCGCCTTCAGCGCCGGCGGCCGCCTGGCGGCGACCTGCAGCGCGTTGAAGCCGCCCCAGGAGATTCCCATCATCCCGACCTTGCCGCTGCACCAGGGCTGCGCCGCCGCCCAGGCGATGACGGCGACGGCGTCCTCCAGTTCCTGCTCGGTGTATTCGTCCTCCATCAGCCCTTCGGAATCGCCGTTGCCGCGCATGTCGACGCGGATGCCGGCATAGCCGTTGCCGGCGAGATACGGATGGGTGAGATGGTCGCGCGCGGCGGTGCCGTCGCGCTTGCGGTAGGGCAGGTGCTCGATGATCGCCGGCACGGGGTCCCGCTCGGCGTCGGCCGGCAACCAGATGCGCGCCGACAGCACGCAGCCGTCCGGCATCTCGATGCCGACATCCGGGTTTTCGACGATCTTGCGCTCGAACTGCGTGATGGTCTTCATCGAATTCCCCCTCGTCAGAACCGGATGCCGCGGCGATATCCTATCGCAAGTCGCGCGGCGGGAAACCCTGGCGGCCGATTTTTGCGCGCGTCTCCGTCAGTACGGCCACAACCCATCGCCAAGCGCCGAGACGGCGTCGACGATGCGCGCAAAACTGGCGCGCGCACGGCCGACGCTGTGGCGCGCGCGCAGATAGCCATGCACGAGGCCCGGCTCCTCGAACCAGGCCGCCTTGCCGCCGGCGGCCAGGATGCGGTCCCGGTAGCGTTCGCCATCGGACGACAGCGGGTCGCATTGCGCGGTGATGCAGACGGTCGGCGGCAGGCCGGAAAAATCACCGTCGCCGAGCGGATATTGCGTCGGGTCGGCTGGGTCGCCGCGGCCGCGCACGGTCTTGTAGAAATCGAGGTCGCGCACGGTCAGCATCGGGGCGTCGGCGTGCTCGACGTAGGATTTTCCGATGCGCTCGCCCGACAGGCCGGGATAGATCAGCACCTGGCCGACGGACGGTCTCGCGCTTGCCCGGGAGGCGTGACCGACCGCCGCAGCCAGATTGCCGCCGGCGGAATCGCCGCAGAGAACGATGGGCATTCCGTCATCCAGCGCGGCGGCCCACGCGAACGCGGCGAACGCGTCGTCGAACGCGGCCGGATGCTTATGCTCGGGCGCGAGTCGGTAGTCGACCGCGACGACCTCGAAGCCCGTGCGCGACGCCAGTTCGGCGCAGATGTCGTCATGGCTGTCGAGCCCGCCCAGCACGAAGCCGCCGCCATGGAAATAGATGACGCGCGCCGACGCGCCGGCGTGGGCGGTCCGATAGACGCGGATCGGAATGGCGCGATCCGGCAGCCCGATCCTGGCCGTTTCCGCCGTTACGTCCTCTGGATGGCCGGCGAAGAACGCCCGGCACAGGCGGTCGTACACCGTTCGTTGCCGCTCCATCGTGAAGTCGACCGTGTCGGGCGGATAGAAACTGTCGGTGCGGTCGATGAACGCCCGGGTCTCGGCATCGATGAGGGTGGCGTAGTCGGTCATGGCTGCGCTGCACGACGACTCGCGGCGCGCCGCAGGACTTGCACGCCAGCGCCCCCTCCACCGCCTTCGGCGGTCCCCCTCCCCCGCTTTGCAGAGGAGGATTTGCGGCGCCGTCGCAGCGACCTGAACCCTCCCCCGTTTACGGGGGAGGGGGACCGCCGAAGGCGGTGGAGGGGGCGTCGATCGCTCATTATCTCCCCTTCCACACCGGCTCGCGCTTCTCGGCGAAGGCCTTGAACCCCTCCATGCCGTCCTCCGATGCATAAAGCTCGTCGACGGTGCGGAACTTGCGCTTGGTGATCCGGTTCATCGCATCCTGGAAGGCCATCGCCTCGGCCTCGCGCGCGACTTCCTTGATCGCCGCGAAGACAAGCGGCGGACCGGACGCAAGCAGCCGCGCGATCTCCCAGACCCGCTCTTCCAGTTTCTCCTTCGGCAGAACTTCGTTGACCAGGCCCCAGCGATGCGCCTCGGCGACATCCATCCAGCGGCCGGTCAGCAACAGGTCCATCGCGACATGATAGGGCATGCGCTTGGGCAGCTTGATCGTCGCGGCGTCGGCGAGCGTGCCGGCGCGGATTTCCGGCAGCGCGAAGCGAACATGGTCGGCCGCGTAGATGAGGTCGCAGGACAGCGCCAGTTCGAAGCCGCCGCCGACCGCCATGCCGTTGACGCAGGCGATCACCGGTTTGTTCATGTCGCGCAGTTCCTGCAGGCCGGCGAAACCCCCGACGCCGTAGTCGCCGTCGACCGGGTCGCCGCTGGCCGCGGCTTTCAAATCCCAGCCGGCCGAGAAGAACTTGTCGCCGGCGGTCCTGACGATCGCGACCCGCAGGTCCGGATCGTCGCGGAACGCGCGGAAGGTCTCGCCCATCAGCCGCGAGGTGACGAGGTCGATGGCGTTGGCCTTCGGCCGGTCGAGCGTGATTTCGAGGATCGCGCCTTCGCGCCGCGTGGCGATGAATTCAGTCATTGTCTCCCCGTTTGAGCACCATCAACGCGTCGGCGATCCATGCGCCCCCGGCGCAGACGATCAGCGGATTGATGTCGAGTTCCATGATCGTATCGCCCTGTGCGAGGACGAAATCCGACAAACCCAGAATGGTCTCGACCGCGGCTTGCAGATCCGATTTGGGCCGGCCGCGAAACCCGTCGAGCAGCGCAAACAATTTCAGCCCGCGCAGCGCCGTTTCGATGTCATCGCGCGACGCAGGCAGGAGCAGGGTAGCGAAATCTTTCAGCAACTCCACCATTATCCCGCCCGACCCCAGCGTCATCACCGGGCCGAACAGCGGGTCTTGCGTGAAGCCGACGATGAGTTCGGCGACGCCGTCCCGCACCATGCGCTCGACATAGAGGCCGCTGCCGAGGCCGATCAGCCGATGCGCAGCCTCGCGCAGCGCGGCGTCATCGCGGATATTCAGCGCCACCGCGCCGGCTTCGGATTTGTGCGCCACGCCCATGGCCTTGAGCGCGACCGGAAAGCCCAGTTGTTCGGCGGCGGCGACGGCTTCGTCGGTCGACCCGGCTTCGAGGCCGGCGGGGACGGGAAGCCCGGCTTGGGCGAGAAGCGCCTTCGCGGCGGCTTCGGAAAGGGTTATCGAGAGATGAGAAGCGGCGTAGAGTTGGTTCCCCCACTCCGCCTCGCCGCGCTCGGCGCCTCTCCCCCCGTCGATCGGGGGAGAGGTGGTCCGCGAAGCAGACCGGAGTGGAGGTCGATCCTGCACATCCGCCCACGCCTCCCCCACGAACGCCGCCGCTTCGGCCGCATCGAACGCTTCCGCCAGCCCGTGGAGAGGCGCGATGCCCATCGCCAGCAGTTTTTCCGCATGGGCCTCCGGCAAATTCTCCAGCATCGACGCGACGATCGCGCCCTTGGCGCCGGTCGCCTTCAGCGCCGCGTCGAAGGCGTCGACCGCCGTCCACCAGTCGGCGTCGGAGCAGCGGTCGAGTCGCGGGAAATCCAGCACCAGCATGTTGAGACCGAAGCCGCCTGAGACCATGGCGGTGAACGCCGCGGTCATCGCCGGCCCATTGTTCCAGATGTAGGTGTTGTAATCGAGCGGGTTGGCGACCGCCACAAGGGGGCCGAGCGCGGCCTGGACCTTGGCTCGATGCTCCGCCGTCAATGGCGGGAAAGCGACGGTGCGGCCGATCGCCTCGTCCGCCATCACCGACGCCTCGCCCCCCGAACAACTCATCGACGAGAGTGTGGAGGACTTGAGCGGCCCGAGCGCGTGCAGCAGCTTCAGCGTTTCGAGAAAGGAGGGAATCGTGTCGACGCGCGGGATGCCCAGGCGCTTCAGGAAGGCGTCGGACGCGGCGTCGGAACCGGCGAGCGAGGCGGTGTGGGAGACCGCGCCGGCCCGCGCCTGCTCTGAGCGGCCCACTTTCATGGCGACGATCGGCTTGCGTAAATCGCGGGCGCGGGCGGCCAGCCGTTCGAACCCCTCGACGCTGTCAAAACCCTCGATATGCAGTCCGAGCGCCGACACCCGGTCGTCCTCGATCAGCCCAAGCGCCATTTCCGACAGCCCTGTCTGGGCCTGGTTGCCGGCCGTCATCAGGAAAGCGATCGGCAGGCCTCGGCTCTGCATGGTGAGGTTGCAGGCGATGTTCGACGATTGCGTGATGATGCCGACGCCGCGCGCGCCTGGCGCGAGCCGCACGCCGCCATGCTGGTCTGGCCACAGCAGCGCGCCGTCGGCGTAGTTGATCAGGCCGTAGCAGTTCGGACCGATGATCGGCATGGCGCCGGCGGCCTCGATCAACTCGCGCTGCAGGCGCGCGCCGTGGGGGTCGTAGTCGCCGGTCTCGCGGAAGCCGGCGGCAAAGCACGTCGCCCCGCCGGCGCCCTTTTCGCGCAGCTGCCGGACGATCTCGATGGTCAGCCTGCGGTTGACGGCCACGAACGCCGCATCCGGCGCGCCCGGCAGGTCGGCGACGGTCCTGTAGGCATGCAAGCCCTCGACGGTTTCCTTCGTCGGGTGAACCGGCCAGATGGCGCCGGCGAAGCCCATCTTGATGCATTGCCTGACGACATTCGCGCCGAACGCCCCGCCGCCGACGATGGCGACGGATTTCGGGCGAAGAAGGCGTTCGAGGCGGTTTCTCATGCGGACGCCCCCTTTACCACTTCGTGGTCCCCCTCCCCCGCTTCGCAGGGGAGGATCGGCGGCGACGCTGGCGCGACCTCGATCCTCCCCCGTTTACGGGGGGTTCGCAGGACGAGCGAGACCGTCGGCTCGCCTCGGTCAGGGACCGCCGAAGGCGGTGGAGGGGGGATCGTGCAAACTATCTGCATTCCGTCACCCGCCCACAGCCCGCAACAGCGCCCGGCTGATGATATGCCGCTGGATCTCGCTCGTGCCTTCCCAGATCCGCTCGACGCGGGCGTCGCGCCAGATGCGCTCGAGCGGCAGGTCGTCCATCAGCCCCATGCCGCCATGGATCTGGATCGCCTCGTCGGCGACGAAAGCGAGCACCTCGGTTGCCTTCAATTTCGCCATCGCCATGTCCTGGTCGGTCACGCTACCCTGATCGTACTTCCAGCCAGCCTCGAACACCATGAGATCGGCGGCCTTCAGCTCGGTCGCCATGTCGGCGAGCTTGAACGACACGCCCTGGAACTTGCCGATCTGCCGGCCGAACTGTTCGCGTTGCGCGGCGTAGGAAATCGCAAGGCCGAGCGCGCGTTCGGCGCGGCCGAGGCATGTCGCGCCGACCTGCAGCCGCGTCGCGCCGAGCCAGGAATTGGCGACCTCGAAGCCCTTATGCGGTTCGCCCAACACCTGCGAGGCTGGAAGCCTGACATCGTCGAATTCGAGGATCGCGTTGGTGTAGCCGCGATGCGAGACGTTGCGGTAGCCGTCGCGAACCGTGAAGCCGGGCGCGCCCTTGTCGACGAAGAATGCGGTGATCTTCTTGCGTTTGCCGCGCGGAGAATCCTCCTCGCCGGACGCCATGAAGCAGATCGCGAAATCGGCGATGTCGGCGTGGCTGATGAAGTGCTTGGTTCCATTGAGAACCCAGTCGTCGCCGTCCTTCACCGCGCTCGCCTTCATGCCGCGCAGGTCGGAGCCGGCGCCGGGCTCGGTCATGGCGAGGCAGTCCCATTTCTCGCCGCGAATGCAGGGGAAAAGGTATTTTTCGCGCTGCTCGGGGGTGCCTGCGAGCAGGATGTTGGAGGGCCGCGCCACGCAGGTCCAGTGCAGCGCGTAATTGGCGCGGCCGAGCTCCTTCTCGTAAAGCAGCCAGGCGACCGTATCGAGACCGGCGCCGCCGACGTCCACCGGCATGTTGGCGGCGTAAAGCCCGGCGTCGATCGCCTTGGCCTGCAATTCCTTGACGAGGTCCATGCGCAGCACGCCGGTCCGCTCGACCTCCGCCTCGTGCGGATAGAGTTCGTTCTCGACGAAGGCCCGCGTCGTCTCGACGATGAGGCGCTGCTCATCGGTGAGGCCAAAGTTCATTCCTATTCCTTTCCGGTCATGCAACTTCACGGCGCAGCAAGGAAGCGTCGACCTCGGCCACTGTCTGCGCGCCCGGCCTTATGCATTTGATGGCCAGGAGGCGAGACTGGCGCGGCGCGATCCCTCGCCATTCTGGGGAGGGTGGACGGCCGCAGGCTGGCCGGGTGGGGTCGCCTATCGTAGCTTACAGCGCAAAGCAAACGTGGAGCGTGGCCTTTTCCAACCCCACCCGGCCGCTTCGCGGCCACCCTCCCCAGAACGGGGAGGGATCGAGTCGCGCCCGTCACCTCATCACCCCTTTTTCTTCGGCTTTTCCGCCCTGGCCTTCTCCGCGGCTTTCGAGCGTTTCGGCTGGTTCTTTGCGAGCTTGGTCAGCTGCTTCACGTAGCCGTTGTGCAGTTCGCCCGCGCCCCAGCCCTTGCCCTTGTTCTGCTTGCCGAGCGCCTCCATGATCGCGACGAGATTGTCGTCGCGGATCCTTTCCAGCTCGCGGATCGACCATTGGCCGGACTGTTCGTCCGACTGGGTGGCGATCAGGTCGACCAGTTCGTCGTTGAAGTCCGGCACGTCCATCAGCCTGGTCCAGGGCCATTTCAGGCAGGGCCCGAACTGAGCCATAAAGTGGCGCATGCCGGCCTCGCCGCCCGCGACGCGGTAGACCTGGAACATGCCCATCTGCGCCCAGCGCAGGCCGAAGCCATAGCGCATGATGTCGTCGAGCTCCTCGACGCTGCAGATGCCGTCCTTGACCAGCCACAGCGCCTCGCGCCAGCAGGCCTCGAGCAGACGGTCGCCGACGAAAGCCTCGATCTCCTTGCGGATGACCACCGGCTTCATGCCGATCGAGGCGTAGATCTCGCGCGCCATCTCGATCGCCTCGGGCAGCGTGTCGGCGCCGCCTACGATCTCGACCAAGGGCAGGAGATAGACCGGGTTGAAGGGATGGCCGACGACCAGCCGCTCGGGATGCTTCATCGCGACAGCCATGTCGGACGGCTTGATGCCCGAGGTCGAGGAACCGACCAAGGCATTGGCCGGCGCGTATCTGTCGATCTCGGCCAGCACCTTGTGCTTGATGTCGAGCCGCTCCGGCACGCTTTCCTGGATCAAATCCGCGTCCGCCACGGCGTCGGCGATGGTCACGGCGAAGGTCAGCTTGCCTTCCTTCGGCAGCCCACCCGGCGCCATCCGCCTGTAGGCGCGGCGCGCGCCCTTCATCACCTCGTCGACCTTGCGGCCGGCTTCGGGATCGGGATCGTAGATCGACACGTCGATGCCGTTGAGCAGCAACCGCGCCACCCACCCCGCGCCGATCACGCCGCCGCCGATGCAGGCTGCGTTGGTGATGGTCATGAAATTGCTCCTTGGACTGTCCGGGCCTGAACATGCGGTGGAGGGGGCGTGGCCGCAATCATCAAACCGCGACCGGCGCGCGCTTCGTCAACCCCAGCTTCCTGCGCACCTCGTCCGGCCCAATGACCCGCGCGCCCATGTTGGACACGATCGTCACAGCCCGCTCGACCAACTGCGCGTTGGTCGCCAGCACGCCCTTGTCGAGCCAGAGATTGTCCTCCAGCCCGACGCGCACGTTGCCGCCGGCGAGCATGGCGGCGGCGGCATAGGCCATCTGGTTGCGGCCGATCGAGAAGGCCGACCAGGTCCAGCTTGACGGCACGTTGTTGACCATCGCCATGAACGTGTTGAGATCGTCCGGCGCGCCCCACGGCACGCCCATGCAAAGCTGCACCAGCGCGTTCGCCTTCAGCACGCCTTCCTCGACCAACTGCTTGGCGAACCATAGATGTCCGGTGTCGAACGCCTCGATCTCCGGCTTGACGCCCATCGCCGTCATCATGCCGCCCATGGCGCGCAGCATGCCCGGCGTGTTGGTCATCACGTAGTCGGCTTCGTTGAAGTTCATCGTGCCGCAATCGAGCGTGCAAATCTCCGGCAGGCACTGGCGCACGTGCTCGACGCGGTCCGACGCGCCGCCCATGTCGGTGCCTTTCTCGCGCAGCGGCAGGGGGCTCTCGACATCGCCGAACACCATGTCGCCGCCCATGCCGGCCGTGAGGTTCAGCACCACGTCGACATCGGCGTCACGAATGCGCTCCGTCACCTCGCGATAGAGATGCACGTCGCGCCTGGGCTTGCCCGTCTCCGGATCGCGGACGTGGCAATGGACGATCGCCGCCCCCGCTCTGGCCGCATCGATCGCCGAGTCGGCGATCTGTTTGGGCGAACGCGGCACATGCGCGCTGCGATCCTGCGCGCCGCCCGAGCCGGTCACGGCGCAGGTGATGAAGACTTCACGGTTCATGGCGAGCGGCATGAAATGCTCCGGGTCAGACCTGACAACCTTCGCCCGCCTTGCCACGGCCCGCTTCGCACTTTACGCAATCGGATTGATGAAATACGAAACGCGTTCGATCTTTCGTCTCGAGCGGACGCCCCTGAAAGTGTCGCTGCTCGTCCTGTCGGGAGCGTCGCTGATGTGCGTCGCCTCGGCGCTCGACCCGCTGCGGGCGGCCAACCGAATCCTGGGCGAAACACATTTCGACTGGCGCGTCGTCACCGTCGACGGCCGGCCGGCAATCACCACGTCCGGGCTGCCGATCGCCTGCGCCGGCGCGCTCGGCGCGGCGGAGACATCCGATGCGATCGTCGTCGTCGGCGGGTTCGGGACCCGAACCGAGGGCGGGAGTCCGCTTGCCTCCACGCTCCGCCGCGCCGCCCGCTCGGTGCGCGCCATCGGCGGCATCGAGGCCGGCACATGGCTCTTGGCGCGCGCCGGATTGCTGGACGGCCGCGCGGCCACGACCCACTGGGAGGACATGGAGGATTTCGCCTCGACCTTTCCGGGCATCGACGTGCGTCCCGACCGCTATGTCATCGATGGGCCCGTCTTCACGAGCGGCGGGGCTTCGCCGACCTTCGACCTGATGCTGCACCTGATCCGCGCCCGGCTCGGCATGGCCGTCGCGCTCGACGTCGCCAGCGTCTTCATCTACGATCAGACGCGGGCGTCGACCGATGCGCAACCCCTGGTTTCGCTCGGCCGCCTGGAAGGCCACGACCCGCGCGCGGCCCAGGCGATCCGGCTGATGGAGGCGCATGTCGACCGGCCCCTTACGATCGCCGCCATCGCGCTTCGCGGCGGGGTCACCGCGCGCACCCTGGAAAACGTGTTCCGCAGGTCGATCGGCGAAACGCCGGGCGCCTACTACCTCAGGCTCCGGCTGAATGCGGCCAGACGTCTGGTGCTGGATACCGGCGTTCCCATGGCCGACATCGCCGAGCGCTGCGGCTTTTCGGGCGCGGCCGTGTTCTCGCGTGCATTTTCACACGCATTCGGCACGCCGCCCGCACGGCTGAGAAGACTGTAGGCATTGCAAACCTTGCGGCCAGACGCTCCAACATGGTCTAGACCATGGACTGTATCAGACAGAGATCGGTCGTGCCCATGTCGCAAAGCTGTTCAGGAACGGCCGCAGCCGTCTACGGACGCCTGCGGGCCGGGATGCGACAAGCGGAATAGCTCTCGCGCCTCTCGACATGCTCATCGCGGCGCATGCCGTGGGGGCGATCCTGGTCACGTGCGATGGCGGGTTCAGGCATGGGCCGAACCTGCGCGTGGCGGACGGGACGGCCTGACGCGCCGCGCCTTCGATCCGCGGGGTAGGTGGTCGGTTGAAAACGCGTAGTCTCGAAAACTGGCCTCCGGCTGCGGGCGGGCGGAAACCTACCGCACGGATTTGATCGCCGGATACATTGCCCGATAGCGGGCGTAGGCCGTTTCGTAGGCATCCCGCAGGCCGGCGACCGGATCGACCGTCTCGGCGGTTTCCGGCGCGGCGCATACCGCGATAGGATCGGCATTCTCGGTGGCGATCAGTCCCAGCCGCGCAGCGCCGAAGGCAGCGCCGAAATCGCCGTCGGACGGGATTTCCACGGGCACGCCAAGCGCGGTCGCGACTGCCTTCAGCCAATAGCGCGAGCGCGAGCCGCCGCCGACGGCCGTCACGCGCGACAGCGTCGTGCCGGCGGCCGCCAGCGCGAGCTGACTGTCGCGGAAGGCGAAGGCGACGCCTTCGAGCACGGCCTGCGTGAGGCTCGCCAGATCCGATTCATGCGCCAATCCGGTGAACGAACCGCGGATGGCGGCATCGTTATGCGGCGTCCGTTCGCCAGAGAGATAGGGCAGGAAGGTCACGCCCGTCGGCTGGCGCAGATCGTCGCCGAGCGCCGCCGTCAGGTCGCCCGCACGCCTGCCGGCAATATTCGAGAGCCAGTTCAGGCTGTCGGCCGCCGACAGGATGACGCCCATCTGGTGCCAGACGTCAGGCAGCGCGTGGCAGAACGTGTGAACCGCGCTCGCCGGATTCGGGCGGTACGAATCGTTGGCGGCAAACAGCACGCCGGACGTGCCGAGCGAGACGAAGGCGTGGCCGGCCCTGACCGTGCCCATGCCGCAGGCCGAAGCGGCGTTGTCGCCCGCCCCGCCCGCCACCACGATGCCGCCGCCAAGCCCCCAGCGCGAAGCGAGCTCCGACCGCAACGTTCCGCTCCCTTGGCTGCCCTCGACCAGCGCGGGCATGTTCCGTTCCTCGAGATTCGTCGCCGCGAGCAGTTCGGGCGACCATTTGCGCGCGCCGACATCGAGCCACGACGTGCCGGCCGCGTCCGACATCTCGGACACATGCTCGCCGGTCAGCCACAGCCGCAGATAGTCCTTGGGCAGCAGCACCCAGCGCATCCTGGCGAATATATCCGGCTCGTTGTCTCGAATCCACGCGAGCTTCGGCGCGGTGAAGCCGGGAAAGACGATGTTGCCGCTGATTTTCCGGAAGCTCGGATTGGCGTCGAGTTCGGCCGCCTGCGCGAAGCTGCGCGTATCGTTCCACAGCATGCAGGGGCGCAAGACCTGGTCGTCCGCGTCCAGCAGCGTCGCGCCATGCATGTGGCCCGACAGCCCGATGCCCCTGACGGCGGCGGCCTCTTTCGGATGCGAGGCCCTCAGCGCCTCGATCGCGGTCCCGGTCGCCTCGATCCAGTGCGCCGGATCCTGTTCGGACCAGCCGGGCTGGGGCCGCGACCCCTCGATCGAGGCATGCCCGGACCCGACGACCTTCTGGTCGCCGTCGATCAGCAGGACTTTTACCCCGGACGTACCGAGATCGATGCCGAGATACATGGTTCCTCCGTCATGGCGGCCGCTTCAACAGGACGGCTTTGGCTCGCGGTCGGCGCCGTCTTAACAAACAATCGGCATCCGCGAACAGGGGAGAACGCCAAGGCGATGGTTCGATTTCTAACGAATGGCGAAACGTCGTTCTAGGCGTCGCCATGCATAAATCGGGCGCAAGGTCGTGAACACAGGGGACTTGACGGTGTTTGCCGAACAACCAGAAAAAATAGCGCTCGCCGTGACGCTGACCTTGACCAGCGGAGAGCGGCTATCCGGCGAGATTGCGCTGAACCGCGTGCAAAAACTGCATGAGTTTCTCAACAAGCCCGAACCGTTCGTGGAATTTCTGACGCGAGACGGCCGCAGCATGGCGCTGGCGAAGCTGTCCATCGCTTCCGCCGCGCTGATCGAGGCGCCCCGGACGGACCAGCTGTCGAAAAGCGCGATGGCCGCCGATCCGCATCGAACGCTCGGCATCGAGCGCGCGGCGTCATCCGCCGCAATCCGCTCGGCGTATCTGGCGAAGGCGAAGCTTTACCATCCCGACCAGTTTGCCGGCAATGCGCTGCCCAAGGAAGTCGTCGACTACCTGCAGGCGATGTTCGTGCAGGTGCAGGCCGCGTATGACGAGTTGGCGAACTCGCCCGCAGAGAGGGAGGCGCGCCGTGCGGCCAACGCCTGACGCGTCCATGGCATTCGCCGCGCGCGGCGATCCTCACTTGCGGATCGTGACGGCGGCGACCAGCATCGTCGGCCCGGGAATGACTAGAAGAACGGCCGTTGCGGCGGCGAAAGCGGACCAGGTTTCAAACGACACGGATATCTCCGCTGCTCGAAGGCGAGGATGAATCCCTGCCAGCGTTGCGATGTAAAGGGGTTCGGGCCGCGAAAGGCGGGCGCAACGGCCGGGCGGCGGCCGGTCATCAGAAACGCCCCGCCGTTCTGGTGACGGCGAACGCCAACCCGACGCTTGCCGCGAGCAGCGGCGCGACGGCCAGGAAGCAAATGGCGAGCAGGCCGGCTTCGGCTTTCAGTCTGGCGATCATCGGCGGTCCCTTCGGTTCGCCCGAGGGGTAGGCAGCGGTCGGGCCGACATTGTGGCGCGATCGCGGTCATGCCGTGACGGCTCTCGATGCGTACCCGGCGCCCTCGACGCCGATCTTGAATCGGTAAAGTTTTTCAGAGCCTTAACTTCTTCACGCTTTGTCAACCACGATTGGCGAAGATTGGATGTGACGGGCGCGCGCGACGCTGCGCTCGACGTTCAACCAGCGACCGGCGGCCGTGACCCAACATCATCCATCGACCAACCCGATCGAGACTCCGAATCGTGACGCGCTGCCGCGGCGCGCGCTGTTGTTCGGCATCGGCGCGGCGACCGTCTCGGCGCTGTCGGGCTGCTCGACCGCAGCCGATCTGGCGCTCTCGCCGTTCCGCCCGACGCGACCGGCGCCCGCAGGGGCCATCGCGTCGGCGCCCACGCCTACTCCTTCGCCCGAAAAGACCGCCTCCATCCATCCCGATGCGCCCGCGCCGACGCCCCCGCTCGGACCGGAGGCGGCGATGTACGCCTCATTCACCGACAGCGGCTTCACGCTGCCGGCAATTCCGATCGCGCAACTCAACCCGAAGCATCTGCGCCGCCTGGTGACGGACCCGACCGGCGAGGCGCCGGGCACGATCGTCGTCCATCTGCAGCAGCGCCATCTGTATCTGGTGCAGGAAAACGGCGACGCGATCCGCTATGGGGTTTCGATCGGCAAGGAAGGGTTCGTCTGGTCGGGCCGCGCCGAAGTGCATCACGGCAAGAAGTGGCCGACCTGGACGCCGCCCTCCGAGATGGTGGCGCGCAAGCCGAAACTCGCGAAATACGCGGCCGGCCAGCCGGGCGGCCTCGACAATCCGCTCGGCGCGCGCGCGCTCTACATCTTCAAGGACGGCGTCGATACGCTGTTTCGCATTCACGGCACGCCGGAATGGAAGTCGATCGGCAAGGCCGCATCGTCGGGCTGCGTGCGGATGATCAACCAGGATGTCATCGACCTGTACAGCCGCGTGATCGACAAGGGGAAGCGGCCGATCGTCGTGGTGCCGTAGCCCACGCGCTCCTCGCCACCTGGGGATGACGGACACCCGCAGGCCGCCTGGCGGGAGAAAACCCCCGACAAAGGGAACGGCGACGCATTCCATGCGAGGCGCTCCTCCGGGGTTTCCTACATCAACGCCAGGTCGCTCATCAATCCGGCCGCGACCGACAACCGCGATACGGTGATCTCGCCGCCTTCCGTCAAGGCCTGCAGCCGTTCGCGGATTCGCGCGATGCGCTCGCCGCCCGCATCGAGCCAGGCCGCGACGGGATCGGCCGCCGTCGCGGCGGCCGACAGGGCGGCGATGGTCATCCCGCGGCGAGCCGAACCGATCGTGTCGAGCGCCCGGCCGAGCGCCAGCCCGTCATAGTAGTCGGCGGGCGCGATGGCGCGGGCGGCATCCTCGATACGGCCGACGCGGAAGGCTTCGCTGACCGCATAATAGGCCTTGCCGGCTTCGAGCAGACCGGCGCTGGCGGCTCGCGCGATCGAGACGATGTCGGGCAGCGAAAGCGCCGTATCGGTTATCGTCAACTGCGTCGCGAGCGACTCCGGCGCGCCCGCGGCCACGAGGTCGCCGCGGCGCTCGTCGAGCCGCGCCCTGGCGTGGGCGGGCAGGAGCGAGGCAAGCCTGGGTTCGAGAACCTTGCGAGCCTCCAGGAGTTCGGCGACGCGCGTTTCGACGGGCCGGTCGGAGACTTCGTTTTTCAGCAGCCACGCCGTGGCGACAAAGGTCAGCCGAGCGACCGACTGGTAGAGATCGAGCTGGACCTTGCCGTCGATCCCGCCATCGAGCGCGTCGATCCGTGCGTAGAGCGCCGGCAGCGCGAAGCCGTCGCGCACCACCATGGCCGCACGGACGACATCGGCCGCGTCGCGGCCCGTCGAATCCTGCAGTCGGTTGACGAAGGTCGGGCCGCCGCGATCAACAATATCGTTGGCCAGCGCCCGGGCGACGATCTCCCGGCGTAGACGATGGGCGCGGATCTCGTCCGCGTAGCCCTCGACCATGCGGCCGGGGAAATAGCGCATCAGGTCGCGTTCGAAATAAGGGTCGTCGGGGACATCGCCTGCGACGAGATCGGAGAACAGCACGATCTTGGCGTAGGCCAGCAGCGTACCGAGCTCAGCCCGCGTCAGCGGCTCGCCGCGCGCCTGCCGCTCGACGAGGGCCGGGCCAGACGGGAGCGTCTCGACTGCGCGGTCGAGCAGGCCGCGCGCCTCCAGCGCGCTCATGAGGCGCGCCTGGTGCGGCAGATCGGCCAGGCCGCGCTTCTGCTGCAGCGAGATCGCCAGAGGCTGGTGGTAGTTGTTGGCGAGCACCAGCGCGCCGACTTCCGGCGTCATTTCCGCGAGCAGCGCATTGCGGGCCTCGCGGGTCAACGCGCGCCCGCGCATCGCCGACGCCAGCGCGATCTTGATGTTGACCTCGACGTCGGAGGAGTTGACGCCGCCGGAATTGTCGATCGCGTCCGAATTGCACGCGCCGCCGGCGAGGCCGAACTCGATGCGCGCGCGCTGCGTGACGCCGAGATTAGCGCCTTCGCCGATGACCTTGGCGCGGACCTCGACCGCCGTGACGCGGATCGCGTCGTTGGCGCGGTCGCTGGCGTCCTGGTTGCTTTCGGCGGTGGCGCGGACATAGGTGCCGATGCCGCCAAACCAAAGCAGGTCGACGGGCGCCTTGAGGATCGCGTTCATGATGTCGCCCGGCGAGGCGGCCGTCTTCGAAAGCCCGATCGCGGCGGCGGCCTCCGGCGTCAGCGCCACGGATTTCTGCGCGCGCGAGACGATCATGCCGCCGGCCGAGAGTTTCGACAGATCGTAATCCTGCCAACTCGAACGGGCGAGCGCGAACATCCGCTTGCGCTCGGCCATCGACGCCGCCGCATCCGGGTCGGGATCGATAAAGATGTCGCGGTGGTCGAAGGCGGCGATCAGCCTGGTGTGGTCCGAAAGCAGCATGCCGTTGCCGAACACGTCGCCCGACATGTCGCCGACGCCCGCGACCGTGAAGGGCTCGGCCTGGATGTCGCGGTTCATCTCGCGGAAATGGCGCTTCACAGCCTCCCACGCGCCCCTGGCGGTGATGCCCATCTTCTTGTGGTCGTAGCCGGCCGAACCGCCGCTGGCGAAGGCGTCGTCGAGCCAGAAGCCGTGCGCGGCGCTGATCGCGTTGGCGGTGTCGGAAAAGGTCGCGGTGCCCTTGTCGGCGGCGACGACGAAATACGGGTCGGCGTCGTCGTGGCGGACGACATTTTCCGGCGGGACGAAGGTATCGCCGTCGATGTTGTCGGTCAGCGACAGCAGGCTGGAAACGAAGTTGACGTAGGCCTGCCGGCCGGCCTGGAAGACGGCGTCGCGTCCGCCCTCCTTCACGATGCGTTTCGGGAAGAAGCCGCCCTTGGCGCCGACCGGCACGATGACCGCGTTCTTGACCTGCTGCGCCTTGACCAGGCCGAGCACTTCGGTGCGGTAGTCCTGCGCCCGGTCCGACCAGCGCAGGCCGCCGCGCGCGACCGGGCCGAAGCGCAGATGCACGCCCTCGACGTCCGGGCCATAGACGAAGATCTCGCGCCAGGGACGCGGATCGGGCAGGCCTTCGACGCGCCTCGAATCGAGCTTGAAGGCCAGCGACTGGCCCTTCTCCGGTTTGCCCGGAACGAAATGGTTGGTCCGCAGCGTCGATTCGATCAGGTTCAGATAGCGCCGCACGATGGTGTCGTCGTCGAGGTTGGGCACCGCTTCGAGCGCCTCGGCGACCCTTGCTGTCAGGGTTTTCGCCCTCGATGCGCCGTCTGTTTCGGCCGGATCGTGCAGCGCCTCGAACAACCCCAGCAGGTCGCGCGCGATGTCGGGATAGCGGTTGAGCGCGGCGGCGATGAAATCCTGGCTCTGCGGGATGCCGGCCTGCTGGAGGTAGCGGCCATAGGCGCGCAGGATGACGATTTCGGACGATCGAAGCCCGGCCGTCTGGGCAAGCCCGTTATAGGCGTCGTTGTCGGCCTGCCCGCGCCAAACCGAGAACAGCACCTCCTCGAACAGCGCGCCGCCGTCGGCAAGGTCGATCGGCCGGCCGAAGGCGTTCTGGAGTTCCATGTCGTGGATGAAGACATGCGCGCCGTCGCCGGCGGTGACGGCGAAGGTGCGCTCGCTGATGACGCGGAAGCCCATGTTCTCGAGGACAGGCACGCGGCGCGACAGGGCAACCGGCTCGCCGTAGTGGTAGATTTTCAACGCCGCCTGGTCGGGCGTCTGGCCGGGGTGGCGGTAATAGTCGGCGGCGAGCCGGTCGCCGTCGGAGAGCGTCGAGATGCGGCCTGCGTCGCGCAGCGCCTCGGCGGCGGTGAAGCCGCCCTGGTAGCTGGTTGGAAACCGGGCGGCCAAAGCAGCCAGCCCATCGTCTGCTCCCGATGCCGCCGCCTCGTCGCGCAGCGCGTCCTCCCAGGTGCGGATGATGTCGCGGATCGCCTGCTCGATCGCCGCCGGCTCGATCTTCGGCGTCTTGCCGCCGGAGCGGCCGATGATGAAATGAACCCGCGCCAGACCCCCTTCGGGGAAGGCCGGGTAGTAGGCCGAGAGCCGGCCTTCGAATGCGGTCCTGAGATAGGCGCCGATGCGCTCGCGCACGATCGAATCGTAGCGGTCGCGCGGCACGAAGACGAGGACGGAGACGAAGCGGTCGAACTGGTCGGCGCGCACAAGGGCGCGGACGCGCGGCCGGTCGACGAGGCCCAGGATCGCCTCGGCATGCTTGCGCAGCACCGCGACCGGGATCTGGAACAGTTCGTCGCGCGGATAGGATTCCAGCACGTTGGTCAGCGCCTTGCCGGAATGATCGCCCGGGTCGAAGCCTGACTTCTTCAGAACCGCCTGAGCCTTGGAGCGAAGATAGGGGATCTTCATGACCGAGCGCGTGTAGGCCGTCGACGTAAACAGGCCGACGATGCGCAGTTCGCCTGCCAGTTGCCCCCTCGGCGTATAGGTCTTGACGCCGATATAATCGAGATAGGCGCGGCGGTGGACCGCCGACTTCGCATTGGCCTTGGTGACGATCAGCGGCTCCGGCCCGTGCAGGAAGGCGCGGATCTCGGGTGTGGTGACGCCGTCCGTGGTCGTATCGCGGCGCAGCACGAGCACGTCGGGATCGGCGAGGACGCCGAGGCCGGGCAAATCCGAGCGCTCCAGCGCCCCGGTCATCTCGCCGCCGGCATAGTGCAGTTCGCGCATGCCGAGGAAGGTGAAATTGTCGTCGCGCAGCCATTCCAGGAAGGCGACGGCCTCCTTGACCGCATCCGGATCGAGCGGCACGGGCGCGTATCGGAATTCGGAAATAGCGCGATCGAGCCGCGCCAGCATCGGCTTCCAGTCGGTGGTGGCGGCCCGCACCTGGATCAGCAGCTTTTCCAGCCGAGCCTTCAGCGCATGGGCCTCGTCCGAAGCGAGCGGCTTGACGTGGACGTGAATGACGCTGAGCCGGTCGGCGCCATGGTCGCGCGCCGACCCGCCATCGGCGAGGATGTCCTCGACGCCGCCTCGTCCGTGCCGAACGTGCAGCACGGGATGCGTCACCAGCATCGGCTCGCCGGCGCTTTCCGTGATCTCGCCCAACACGGAGTCGAACAGGAACGGCATGTTGTCGTTGACGACGGTGATCGCGGTGACGGGCAGGCCGGCGCGGACGATGTCGGCGTCGCGATCGACCGACACGACGCTCGCGCCCCGGTGATGGTCCGCGACCGCTTTCGAGACCAAGGCAGCGGCCTTGTCGAGAACGGCGCGATCGTACCCGGCGAGGTCCTCGGCCGGCGCGCGCGCCAAAAGGATTTCGGCAAGCCGGACGCGTTTTTCCCTCTCGGCCGCGGAAGCGTCGCCCTCTCCCTCTCCGTCGGTCTTTGGATGGGCTGACTTCGTTTCTCCGGACATGACGGATCTCCCCCGGGATGGTGCGCGCATCGTATCAGACGGCGGAAAGTTTATGGCCCCGTCATCGCAGCGTTGTGACATAAACCGAAGTCACCGTCAGCAAAGCGGTCGCCGCGCTCGCAAGTCTTCGCTTGCAACTGTCGGCGTCCTTCACGGCTTGCTAACCTCGACACGGCAAGCATCGGTTTGCCCTTCGGGAAAAGATCGATGCAGGAATTCCTTGTCGCCGCCAAAACCGACCTTCAGACGGCCCGCGAGGGCTGGCTGCGGATGCTGGCCAAGGAGCGCCGGCTGGCGGCCCTGACGGTCGAGGCCTACGAGCGCGACACGCGGCAGTTCCTGCAGTTCCTGACGGGGCATGGCGGCGGCGCGCCGGGCATCGCCGACATCGCCGATCTGCGGCCGGCCGATCTGCGCGCCTTCCTGGCCGCCCGCCGCAAGGACGGCGCGGGCGCGCGGACGCTGGGGCGCGGACTGGCCGGCGTGCGCTCGCTGCTGCGCTATCTCGAACGGCGCGGCCTGGTCAACGCGGCCGGAGCCGCCGCGTTGCGCGCGCCAAAACAGCCGAAATCGCTGCCCAAGCCGCTGACCGCGCCCGACGCGCGGCGCGTCGTCTCGGTGGCCGAGCAACTGGCGGAAGAGCCTTGGGTCGCGGCGCGCGACGCGGCGGTCATGACCCTGCTCTACGGTTCGGGCCTGCGCATCTCCGAAGCGCTCGGTCTGCAGGCCGGCGAACTCGCCGGGCCTGGCGACGGCGTCCTGCGGGTGACCGGCAAGGGCGGCAAGACGCGGCTCGTCCCGGTGCTGCCGGTCGCGACGGCGGCCGTCGCCGAATACCGCCGGCTCTGCCCTTACGATCTCGATCCGAAGGCGCTGCTGTTTCGCGGCGCGCGCGGCGGCCCGCTCAACCCGGCGCTCGTACAGCGCGCGATGCGCAAGATGCGTGGCGCGCTGAGCTTGCCGGACACCGCGACGCCGCATGCGCTGCGCCATTCCTTCGCCACGCATCTGCTCGGGCGCGGCGGCGATTTGCGCGTCATTCAGGAACTTCTGGGTCATGCCAGCCTGTCGACGACGCAGATCTACACCGGCGTCGACACCGCGCGGCTGCTCGAAATCTACGATTCGGCGCATCCGCGCGCTTGAGACCAAGGCGCATTTTAAGGTGGGGCTTAACGGTTTGACCGCTTTTTGCCTCTAGATTGCGCGGCATGAAGACAGTCATCGCCATAGCCGATCGCGGCGCGCTCCCGCTTCTGAAGCTGATCGCGCTCGCCAACGTGCTGTTTTTCCTCGCCTTCGCCGTCATGCTGTCGATCGCCACGACGCATGCGCGCGCAGCCGGCATGCCGACCTGTAGCGGCAGGAACCTGCTCGCCGAACTGCGGACCAGCGATCCGGAGAAATTCGCGGCGATCGAAGCGGACGCGGCCAACACCGAGAACGGGTCGGGCCTGCTGTGGAAGATCGAAAAGCCCGGCGTCGCGGCGTCCTACCTGTTCGGCACGATGCACATGACCGACGCGCGCGTCGTCACCTTGCCGCCTGCCGCGCGCAAGGCTTTCGACGCGGCCGGCACGATGGTCATCGAGACGACCGATGTGCTCGACCAGTCCAGGATGATGGCGGTGCTGGCGCAGCGGCCGGACCTGATGATGTTCACGGACGCGACGACGCTCAACTCCTTGCTGACGCCCGAGGAAATCAAGACGGTCGACGCGGCGCTCGAAGCGCGCGGCATTCCGCTGTTCAGTATCGCCAAGATGAAGCCTTGGATCGTCTCGGCCATGGTCGCCCTGCCGGCCTGCGAACTCGCGCGCAAGGCCGGCGGCGCGCCGGTGCTCGATGTCAGCCTGGCGCAGGAGGCGCAAGCCAAGGGCAAGACGGTCGCCGGTCTCGAAACCGCCGCCGGCCAGCTGGAGGCGATGGCGTCGCTGCCCATGTCCTTCCATGTGCGGGGGCTGGTCGAGACGCTGAAGCTTGGCGAGAGAATGAACGATGTCGTCGAGACGATGGTCGTCCTGTACACGCAGGGCCAGACGGGCCTGTTCTGGCCGCTGTTCCGCGACGTGCTGCCAAACGGCGAGACCGACGGCCCCGGCTATTCGGCCTTCGAGCAGACCATGATCACCACGCGCAACCACGGCATGGTGACGAGCGCGGCGCCAATCCTCGACAAGGGCAACGCCTTCATCGCCATCGGCGCCTTGCACCTGCCGGGCCCCGAGGGCGTCGTCAGCCTGTTGCGCAAGGCGGGCTACATGGTTTCGGTCGCGGGCTGAAGGCAAGCTTGGCCCATTCACGAAAAGTGTGACTTGCCCGCGTCCGCATTTGCCAGCAGCTTCGCAGGGTCGGATGACCGCCCGCCCTAGCACCGGCCAGTCGACAACCTTTGCCAAGGACGAAAAACCAGCGCCTGCGTCCGTTCATCATGGTGGGGAACGGCCCGCGCCAAGTCGGCGCGACAAGGCATGGATGCCCAAGCGAACCAGGCGCGTTGACCGAATGCGCGATTGCGTAGCCGGCGGCGTGTAGCGCCGCGCGCGGTCCATGGGATCTTGGAGAGGCTTCCACCTATAAGCGCGCCCGGGTGCTGCGCGGTGTGGCGAGCAGAAGACTTGTTTCGCTGCCGGTGATCCCGGGGATCAGGCGGATTCGCCGCAGCACCGCGTCGAATTCGCTGAGGGATTGCGTGCCGAGTTCGACCACCAGGTCCCAGCGGCCGTTCGTGGTGTGGATAGTCGATACCTCCGGGAAACCGCCCAAGGCGCGAATGACCCGATCGGCGGCATGGCCTTCGATTTCGATGGTCATGATGCCGCGGATGCGCTGGTCGACCGCATCGGTGCGAAGAATGACCGTGTAGCCGATGATCATGCCGGCCTTCTCGAGCCGTTGTACGCGCGCCCTGGCCGTTGCGCGCGAGACGCCGATTTCAGTCGCGAGATCGGAGATGCTGCGCCGCGCGTCATGGCGCAGCAGCGTGATCAATTGTTCGTCGAGCCAGTCCATGCTTACCACATCGAGAAGCGGTGCTGCCGAATTGATAAGGCATTTCAGCGGATTTGCCAAATTGATCTATTCAATCCGCCGGCAAACTCGACTCAAATGGGATTTGCGAGCAGCGGAGGGAAATTCATGGATTGCGCTATTCTGGGAGCGCCCGTTCAGGCCGGATCGGGCAGGATGGGCTGCGACATGGGGCCGAGCGCGCTCCGCACCGCCGGCCTCGCGGCGGCCCTGCGCGACCTTGGCCATGCGGCGATCGACCTCGGAACGGTGACGCCGCCCGAGGCGCTCGCGAAGGCGCATGGCAACGCCGCTTTGAAATCGCTCGCGGAGATCGCGGCCTGGACCGAGCGCCTCGCTGACGCCGCCTATGCCGCCAGCGCCGAAGCCATGCCGATTTTCCTTGGCGGCGACCACAGCATCTCGGCGGGCACGCTCGCGGGCATTGCGCGGCGAGCCGTCGAAACGGGCAGGCCGCTCTTCGTTCTGTGGCTCGACGCGCACCCCGATTTCCACACGCTCGACACCACGACCAGCGGCAATTTGCACGGCGTGCCGCTGGCCTATGCCTGCGGGCAGCCCGGCTTCGACGGCTATTTCCCGAAGCTTGTCGCGGCGATCGACCCGACGCGCGTCTGCGCGCTCGGCATCCGCAGCGCCGATCCGGCGGAACGGGAAGCCCTCGGGCGCGCCGGCGTCACGGTTCACGACATGCGGACCATCGACGAGCATGGGATAGCGCCCCTGTTGCGCGCGTTCCTCGACCGAGCCGGCGCGGAGAACGGCATGCTGCATGTCAGCTTCGATGTAGACTTCCTCGACCCGTCGATCGCGCCGGCCGTGGGCACGACCGTTCCCGGCGGCGCCACGTTCCGCGAGGCGCATCTCGTCATGGAGATGCTGCACGACAGCGGCCTCGTCACCAGCCTCGACCTGGTCGAACTCAACCCCTTCCTCGACGAGCGCGGCCGCACCGCGACGCTCGTCGTCGATCTGACGGCCAGCCTGATGGGCCGCACGATCATGGACCGCCCGACACGGAGCTTTTGATCCATGGCCGCGAAACTGAACATCGTGCCCTTCGTCAGCGTGGACCACATGATGAAGCTGGTGCTCGCCATCGGCATCGAACGCTTCATCGTCGAGCTTGCCGCCTATATCGAGGAGGATTTCCGGCGCTGGGAGCTGTTCGACAAGACGCCGCGCGTCGCCTCGCACAGCACCGACGGCGTGATCGAACTGATGCCGACCAGCGACGGCAAGCTTTACGGCTTCAAATACGTCAACGGGCATCCCAAGAACATGCGCGAGGGGCGCCAGACCGTGACCGCGTTCGGCGTGCTCGCCGATGTCGGCAACGGCTATCCGATGCTGCTTTCGGAAATGACGCTGCTGACAGCCCTGCGCACGGCGGCGACGGCGGCGGTCGCCGCCCAATATCTTGCGCCCGAAAACGCCGGCTGCATGGCGATCATCGGCAATGGCGCGCAGTCGGAATTCCAGGCGATCGCCTTCAAGGCGCTGCTCGGAATCAGCAGGCTGCGCCTTTACGACATCGATCCCGACGCATCGCGCCGATGCGCCAAGAATCTCGTCGGCTTCGGCTTCGACATCACGCTTTGCGCCTCGACGCAGGACGCCATCGAGGGCGCGCACATCATCACGACGGTGACCGCCGACAAGCGGTCGGCGACGATCCTGACCGACAACATGGTCGGGTCCGGCGTCCACATCAACGCCATCGGCGGCGACTGCCCGGGCAAGACCGAACTGCATCGCGACATTTTGCTGCGGTCGGACATTTTCGTTGAGTATCCGCCGCAAACGCGAGTCGAGGGCGAATGCCAGCAGCTCGCCGCCGACCATTCGGTGACGGAACTCTGGCAGGTCATGACCGGCCGCGCGCCGGGCCGACGTGACGCCAACCAGATCACGCTGTTCGATTCGGTCGGATTCGCCGTCGAGGATTTTTCGGCGCTTCGCTACGTCCGAGACCAGCTCGAACGCACCGGCTTCTACGAAGAGCTCGACCTGTTGGCCGATCCGGACGAGCCGCGCGATCTTTTCGGCATGCTGCTGCGCGCGGGAAAGCCCGCCGCGCCGGATCTCCTCCTGGCGGTGTAGGCAACGCAGGTCAGCGCCAGCGATCCGCCTCGTCCCGAGTAAGAGCAGGAGGGCGCATATCCTGCCCGGCCGCCGTGTTGCCCGGCGACCATGCCTTGCCTTTCGAGCCGACAATCGCTTCCATGACGGCGAGCACATGGGTTGCGAAGTCCAGCGACAGTCTCGGCGGGCGGCCTTCGATCAGGGCATGGCAGAGGTCGACCAGCCCGACGATCCGGTAATCCGCGACGCTCGCGCCGTCTGACAGCGGCCTGTTGGGCGCGCCGAAAGCAAAGCCGGATGTTTGCAGAGCCGTCGGTTTCGCGCCGCGAAGGGCGATCGTCGGCCCGCCGCCGAACCAGTTCGGATCCGGCAGGCGAATGGTCCCTTCGGTTCCGCAGAGTTCGAGATGCGGCAGGAAATGGTCCCAGACATCCCAGCTCGCCGAGAAGATCGCGTTGCAGCCGCTTGCGAACGAGATCAGCGAATGCACGGTCGTGTCGACCTCGATGTCGATCGGCTGTCCGGTGCTCGGACCGATGCCGACCGTCCGGGAAGGAATGCCGCGCGAGCCATGCGAGGCTACCTTTTCGACCGGGCCCAGAAGGCCGATGAGCGACGCCAGATAATAAGGCCCCATGTCCATCACCGGCCCGCCGCCCGGCTTGAAGAAGAAGTCCGGATTCGGGTGCCAGGTTTCCATGCCGCGATCCATGACCGCCGCATGGGCGCTGACGACCGAGCCGAGCAGCCCGGAATCGATCGCCGCGCGCGCCGCCTGATGCGCCGCGCCAAGGATGGTGTCGGGCGCACACGCAATGTGGAGACCCGATGAAGCCGCGATGTCGGCAAGCTGGCGGGCCTCGTCCAGGGTCGTTGCAAGCGGTTTCTCGGAATAGACGTGCTTGCCGCCCAGAAGCGCCTGGCCCGACACGGCGGCATGGGCGGCCGGCGTCGTCAGGTTGAGGACGATTTCGATGTCCGGATCAGCGCAAAGCGCGTCCGGCGTCATCGCGCGCAGCCCGAAGGCTTCCGCCTTCAGGCGCGCGGCTTCGGGCGAAAGGTCGGCGCAGGCGACGAAGCGCATCGTCTGGGGAAATAGCCGCGCGTTGTTGAGGTACGTGTCGCTGATGTTGCCGCAGCCGATGAGGCCAATGCGAAAGGGCATGCCGGTCATCGGATCAGCGTCGCTCCGCCAGGGCGCGCGCGGCGGACGCGCTGACCCGAAGAAAGCGCTCGGCATCCGATGGATCGTCATGCTCCAGCACGAACAGGTCGACGCCCCGGGCTTCGAGTTTTGGCCACCAGGATGTCCAGTCAAGTCGCCCTTGGCCGAGATCGGCCCAGCCGTCCTCGTCGAGCGCCGTTCCGGGAGATGCCAGATCCTTGACGTGGACGGAGCGGAGGATCGCGCCGCGCCGTTCGAACCAGTCCCCCGCGTCGGCTCCGCCGCGCGCCAGCCAGGCGGGGTCCGCCTGCCATTCGAGCGGCGTTCCGCGCGCAGCGTCGAACAGGCGGTCGAGCGCGACGCCGCCGTCGGCGAAGCGGATCAGTTCCCAGTCGTGGTTGTGAAAGGCGAACCGCAAGCCGTGATCGGCCAGGCGCCGCGAGAATGCGCCGAGTGCCCGCCCGGCCTTGGTCCAACCCTCCGGGTCGGGCCACAATTCCTCGTCGGGAAATCCCCACAGGACCAGAAGTTCGACCCCGAAACCGCGCGCCGTCGCGACGGTCGCCGCGAACTCGTCGCGCAGGCGCTCGATGCCGACATGGCCGCTCGGCGCGGTCAGCCCATGCTGCTCCAGGAGGCGGCGCGTTTCGCCGATGTCCTTGTAGTTGGAGGAGGTCAGTTCGACCGCGTCCAGTCCCGCCTTCCGGACGAGATCGAGCTGATGCGACAAGGGTCCGCAGTTGCGCAGGCTATAGAGCTGGACCGAAAGACGGCTCATGACAAAACCTCGTAGGAAAATCAAAGGCGCTGGGTGGACTGCGCGTCGAAAAGGGAGACGCGCGAAACGTCGATGTGAAGAAATCCGCTGTCCATTGGCGGACCGGCCTGTTCGGGACGCGTCCGGACGCAGATGCGGCCGGCGTCGGTGAGGCACCAGACCAGGGTTTCGGAGCCAAGCGGCTCCCGCGTCACCGGGCGCGCCGCCAGGACTGCCGCTGCATCGAGCGCCGGGCGCTCGACGGTAAGCCGCAGATCCTCCGCGCGAACCGTTAGAACGGCCGCAATGTCGGCTGGTGGAGGCTGCGCGAACGCGTAGCCAGAGACATCCACCACCAGCGAGCCGGCCACGAACTCCACACGGCGGCCATCGCGCGCCGCGAGCGTCCCGGCGATGCGATTGACCTCCGGGCTGCCGACGAAACTCGCCACGAACAGGTTGGCGGGTTTGTCGTAAAGCTGCTGCGGCGTGGCGAACTGCTCGACATTTCCGGCGCGCAGAACCGCGATGCGGTCGGCCATCGTCATCGCCTCGACCTGATCGTGGGTGACATAGATCATCGTCGCGCCGAGCGCGCCGTGCAGCCGCTTGAGCTCCAGCCGCATTTCGGTCCGCAGCTTGGCGTCTAGATTGGACAGCGGCTCGTCGAACAGGAAGACGGCCGCCTCGCGCACCAGCGCGCGGCCGATCGCGACGCGCTGACGCTGCCCGCCCGAGAGTTGCGACGGCTTGCGATCCAGCAGTTCCTCGATCTGCAGGAGACGCGCCGATTTCTCGACGCGGCTGTCGATCTCGGCCTTCGGCGCGCCATTCATCCTCAGTCCGAAGGAAAGATTCTTTCGCACGTTCATCGTCGGGTAGAGCGCGTAGGACTGGAATACCATGGCGATGCCGCGGTCTTTCGGTTCGTGATCGACGACGCTCCTGCCGTCGATCCGGATATCGCCGGAATCGATATCGTCCAGGCCGGCGATGGCGTGCAGCAGCGTAGACTTCCCGCATCCGCTCGGGCCGAGAAGAACCACGAACTCGCCGGGGACGATATCGAGCGACAGTCCCTTGAGCACCGGCAGCGTTCCGTAATTCTTGCGTACGTCGACGATCGAGACGGCTTTCATGCGTGGCTCATCCCTTGACCGCTCCCGCCGTGATGCCGCGCACAAAGAAGCGCCCCGACGCGATGTAGACGACCAGCGGCAACAAGGCGGTCAGCAGCGTCGCCGCCATCTCGACGTTGTATTCGCGCGCACCGCGCGCCGAGCCGACAAGGTTGTTCAGTTGCACGGTCATCGGCAGCCAGTCGCGGCCGGCGAAGATCAGGCCGAGCAGGAAATCGTTCCAGATGCCCGTCACCTGGATGATCATCGCCACGATCAGGATCGGCGGCGACATCGGGAGGACGATGTGCATGAAGATGCGCCAATAGCCGGCGCCGTCCACCCGCGCCGCCTTGATGATCTCGGCCGGCAGGCCGATGTAGTAATTGCGGAAGATCAGCGTCAGGATGGGTAGGCTGAACAGCGTGTGGATGAGCACGATACCCGGCAAGGTTCCGAACAGGCCGATCTCGCTCATGATTCGCACCAGCGGATACAGGATGACCTGATAGGGGACGAAGCCGGCGGCGATCAGCAGGAACAGGATCGCGCCGGCGCCTCTGGGCGCCCACAAGGACAGCGCATAGCCGTTGAGCGCGCCGACCAGGACCGACAGCGCCGCGCCCGGAACCAGGATAGCGACGGAATTCCAGAACCCGACGCGGATGCCCTCGCACGCTATGCCGATGCAGGCCTGCGACCAGGCTTTGACCCAGGGCGAAAACTCCGGGCTGAGCGGAAACGCCAGCAACGACCCGCTTCGAATCTCGGGCATCGTCTTCAGCGAGGTCGCCACCATGACGTAGAGCGGCAGCAGGAAGAAGATGGCGGCCGAGCCGAGGAAGACGTAGAGGCCGAGGCGCCCGGCGAGCGGCTGACGACGCGCCCGCATCAGGCGCGCTTCCTGAGTTCGAGGATGAAATAAGGCGCCAGCGCGCCGACGATCGACACCAGCATGATGATCGCTGCGGCCGAGGCCAGTCCGAGGTTGGAGCGGACGAAGAGGAAGTCGACGACGAATTTGCCCGGGATGTCGGTCGCATATCCCGGTCCACCGCCGGTCATGGCCACGACGAGGTCATAGCTGGTGATGACGGCCGTCGCGAGAAGAACCACCGCTGTCAGGATCGCGGGGCGCAGCAGCGGGATGATGATGTGGACGTAGACCCGCCACGTTGGAATGCCGTCGACCCGCGTCGCGCGCCAGATTTCCGGGTTCACGCCGCGCAGCGCGGCCAGCATGATGGCCATCACCAGTCCGGCGTTGCGCCAGACGCCGGCGATGACGACCGTGTAGATCGCCATGTCGGCATCGACGAGCCACTGAAACCGGAAGCTGTCGAAGCCGAGGTCGCGCACGATGCGCTCCAGGCCGAAGGTCGGGTCGAGCAACCAGCGCCACGCCAGGCCGGCGACGATGAAGGACAGCGCGAAGGGATAGAGGAAAACGCTGCGCAAGAAGCTCTCGGCGCGCACCCTCGCGTCCAGCGCGATCGCGAGCAGCAGCCCGACGATCAGCGACGCGGCGGTGAACAGCGATCCGAACAGGAACATGTTGCCGAACGCGGTTTGCCACCGCAAATTGGCGAACAGGCGCGTGTACTGCGAAAGCCCGACGAAGGTGTAGTCGGGCAGGACGCGCGACGGCGTCAGCGACATGGCGCCGGTCCACACCAGGCACGCATAGAAGCCGACCGCCATGACGATGACGGTCGGCGCCAGGGTGAAGGTTGCGCCGAGCGATCGGCCTGAACGGAAACGGGACGCCATCGGTCTGCCTGTCAAAGTCCGGCGCGACCATGCGCCGGATCCGGTTTCGCCGGTTACTGCTGGCCGATGATCGCCGCGAGTTGTTTCAACACGTCGGCCGGATCCGCGCCCTCGCTGTTCCAGGTCTGCGTGATCAAATCCTCGATCGAGCCCTCCATGTCGTCGGTCATGGCGAGCGCCGCATTGGGCAATTGGTTCTCCGGCTTGGCAAGCGTTTCGACGGCGAGTTTGCCGCAGGCGTCGAAATCGGCCGGAGAAATGTCCCGGCGCACCGGAACCGATCCCTTCAGCCGATTGAAGTCGGTCTGCACCGTCTTGTCCATGAGCACGCTGGCCAGCGCTTCCTGACCCTTGATCGTGTCCGGGTTGGTCGTCTTGGGGAACGCGAACACATCGACGGCGATGATGTAGCCCGACGAGCCGCCCGGCGGCAGCGCGCAGCCGAACTCCTTGCCCGCCGTCTGGTTGGCGGCGGAGAATTCGCCTTTCGCCCAGTCGCCCATGATCTGGAACGCGGCCTTGCCGGTGATCACCATGTTGGTGGCGTCGTTCCAGGAGCGCCCCGGCGAACCCGGGTCGATCTCGGTCTTGAGCTTCAGGAACGTCGTCATCGCCTGCTGCATCGCCGGCGAGGTCGCCGCCTCGGCGTTGCGCTTGACGAAAATCTCGCGGTAGACATCGGGCCCGGCCTGCGCGGCGACGACGGCGCGGAACGCCAGCACCTCCTGCCAGGGCTCTCCGCCAAGCGCCAGCGGGATGAAGCCGGCGGCCTTGACTTTTTCGGCGGCGGCGAAGAACTCGCCCCACGTTTTCGGTGGCTGAACGCCAGCCTTGGCCAAAACCTCGTTGTTCCAAAAGAGCCAGTTCTCGCCGTGAATGTTGACCGGCACGGCGACGATATGGCCATCGACCGTCATGCGATCGAGAATGACCGGAGGAAGGAAGGATTTCCAGCCTTCCTTGTCGGCGATGGCGTCGACATTGTTCAGCAACCCCTGCTTGGCGAGGTCCTCGATCGCCGTCCCGACATTCCACATCATGGCGGCGGGCGCGTCGCCGCCCTGGATGCGGCTGATCGCGGCCGCCCGCGCCGCGTCGCCGCCGGCGACCGCGTTGTCGATCCACTTTCCGCCGCGCGCGTTGAACGCGTCGGCGATGACCTTGATGGCCTTCGACTCGCCGCCCGACACCCAGAAATGCAGGACTTCCGCTGTGACCTGCTGCGCGAAAGCCGGCCTGAGCAAACCCGCCGACATCGCGGCGAGACACAACCCGCCAAGTATCATCCGCCTGTTCATCGTCACCTCCCGTTGAGACACGCCAAACTGTGCCAAAATCAAAGCTACAATCGATTGCAGCCGATTGCAATCGATTGTAATCGGCATTTTTCATGCTAATTTACGCTGGACATGCTCAAGGAATCGGCAATTGACGAACATCCCGCCACGGCCAATCATGCGGATGCGGGAAATCGCGAACCTGGCCGGCGTTTCGGTTTCAACCGTAAGCAGGGGTCTGATGGGGTCGAGCGTCGTCAACAAGGCCACGCGCGCGCGCATCGAGGCGGCGGCGCAACAGCTCGGCTACACGCTCAACCATACCGCGCGCAGCCTGAGGACGCAGAAGACCTGGCTGATCGTGACGATCGTGCCCGATATCGGCAATCCGTTTTACAGCTATGTGCTGGCGGGCATCGAGCAGGAAGCCCAACGCCTCGGCTACAGCGTCCTGATCGGCAACGTCGCCGGCGACGATTTCCGCGCCAAGAGCTACGGTGATCGCCTCCTCGCGGGGGCGGCCGACGGGGTCATCCTGCTCACCGGACGGTTGCCGGAACCGAACTGGTTCGAACGCGTCAGCGAGGCCGGCCTTCCGGTCGTCGCGCTTTGCGAACGCATCGAGGGCGTCGACATCCCGGTGGTGGCGATCGACGACCGCGCTGCGGGCGCCAGCATGACGCGACATCTGCTCGGCCTTGGCCATAGCAGGATCGCGCACATCGCGGGCACCCTTCCGAACGTGCTGAGCATCGACCGGCTGGCGGGATATCGCGACGCGCTTGCAGAGGCCGGCATCGTTTTCGACGAGGCGCTCGTCGCGCATGGCGATTTCACCATCGACAGCGGACATGACGCGCTGCTGCGCATTCTGGATACGGGAGCGCGGCCGACGGCCGTCTTCTGCGCCAATGACGAGATGGCGATCGGGGCGATCAACGCGCTGCGCGAACGCGGATTGGCGGCGCCCGGAGATGTCTCGGTCGCGGGCTGCGACGGCCTCGAATTTGGCGCGAAATATTTCCCGCCGATCACCACCATCGAACAGCCGCGCATCCAGCTCGGGGCGACCGCCATGTCGATCCTGCACGGGCTTACGATCGGCAGGCCGGCGCCGGCCGTGACGATCCTTCCGGCGGCTTCGGTGTTTCGGCTGTCGACGGCGATTGTACGCCACGGGCAGGGTGCGGAATGACGGTCTAATAACGCAAGTTTATCGGAAGGCCGAGCTTTGCCGAAGGCAACAACCTTGAAAAGCAAACTAGCTTTGACAAATCATTGCGAGCATCCGGGTCCGGAACGAACAGCAATGGTTTGACATGGAAGGCTTGTTTCGGGCAAGCCTTCCATGTCGTTTAGCTGGTTTTCCTAATGGCGTTCACAATCTGATCGATATTATAACGGATCATCTTTAGGTAAGTCGACGCCGGGCCATCAGGCTCAGAGAGCGACTCTACAAACAATTCTCCGCCTGGTTCCGCACCAGTGGCTTTTGCAATTTGCCCCAACAAACGCGGGTCATTGGAATTTTCGAAGAAATAGACTTTGACCTTCTCTTGTTTGATCTGATCTATTAACTTGGCGACATCGGCCGCCGATGCCTCGGTTTCCGTAGAAAAGCCAAGTGGCGCCAGGAAGGTAACATTGTAGGCCCGGCCAAAATAGCCAAATGCGTCGTGACTGGTAAGAACTTTCCGTTGCGGGTCGGGAATGCTTTGAAAGGTGCTTTTCGCGTAGCCGTCAACGTCCTTCAGTTCCTTGAGATAAGTGGCTGCGTTTGCCTTAAACTGCTCCGCGTCTTCCGGCGATGCCGCGGATAGGGCCTTCTCGATGTTGCCAACCCAGACCATCACGTTGGAAGGATCGTTCCAAACGTGCGGGTCAGTTACGGTCTGGCCATCTTCGTCCATTTCACGGGTCGTGATGCCTTCCGAAGCTACAACGGGCGTTCCCGAGTAGCCTGACGCGGTGATCAACCGATCAAGCCAGCCTTCAAGGCCTTCGCCGCTGGTAAACACGACGTCGGCCGCCTTCAGGCGCTTGGCGTCGTCGGGCGAGGGCTCGAATTCATGGGGATCGCCATTGGGTCCGACGAGCGTCCTTACGTTGACGTGTTCGTCGCCGATTTGCTTCACGACATCAGCGAGCACCGTGAACGTCGCTACCGCTTCCAGTGTTTTGGCCGCGGCGGGTGCAACGGCCGCAAAGGCAAGTGCCGTTGACGCCAGGACGACGCCAATGAGGCTTCTTCTGTTCATGAGATCACTCCTTCAGGGTCTAGCCCGCGAGATGCGGACGGGGAAAAAGGCGGCGCACCAAGCCAGATGGGCCGAACAGCAATGACAGGCCGTAAACGAAGCTTGCGGTGAGGATGATCGTTGGTCCCGACGCGACGCCAAGATGGAAGGATGCGAGCAAACCCACGAACCCGGCGAATGCCGCAGTAGCTCCTGCAATGACGAGCATCATGGGCAGGGTGCGCGCCCAGAGCTGCGCGCAGGCGGCCGGCAACATCATGAGACCGACCGCCATGAGCGTTCCAAGCGCCTGGAATCCCGCCACCAGATTGACAACCACCAGGAACAGGAACAGCAGGTGATACAGCGGCCCGCGGCCGCCGACGGCCCGCAAAAATCCAGGATCGAAGCATTCCGCGACAAGCGGACGATAGACGCACGCCAATATGATGAGCGTGAGCGAGGTTATGCTGGCCACCAGATAAAGGGCTATGGCGTCGATGGCGAGGATGGTGCCGAAGAGGACGTGCAGAAGATCGATGTTCGAGCCGCGTAGAGAGACGATGAGGACACCGACGGCAAGCGAGGTCAGGTAAAAGCTTGCAAAACTGGCGTCCTCGCGCAGTGATGTCGTCCGGCTGACCAATCCGGACAGGAGCGCCACGGCCAGACCTGCAATCAGCCCGCCAAAACCCATGGCGGTCAGTGAGAGCCCGCCCGCAACGAGGAATCCGATGGCAGCGCCGGGAAGCACGGCGTGGCTCATCGCGTCGCCCACCAGGCTCATGCGCCGGAGCATCAGCAGAACGCCGACCGGTCCAGATCCCAATCCCAGCGCCACGCACGCGACCAGGGCACGGCGCATGAATCCATATTCGACAAAAGGCGCGAAAAGCAGATCATAGATGGTCATGAGGCAGCTTTCCGGCGACCGGGCGCAACGCGGTGGGCCTGGTCGTGGCCGTCATGACGATGTACGGGCGCCTGATCGTCCCAGCGTTCGGCCATGGTCCGGGCGCGAAGCAGATTAGCGGGCGACAGTGAGTCAGCCGTCGGTCCCCAGGCGATGCATTCACGCGCCAACAAAAGCGTTTGTGGGAAATGAGCCCGCACCTGCTCGAAATCGTGCAGCACGGCGATCACCGTGCGTCCTTCACCATGCCAACGATGCACCAGATCCAGCAGGTCCTGGGTAGTCCGGGCGTCGATCGCATTGAACGGTTCGTCCAGCAGCACCAGCCGGGCATCCTGAAGCAGGAGCCGGGCGAAGAGCACGCGCTGAAACTGTCCAGCGGACAGCGACCCGATGTGACGACGCTCGAAACCGGTAAGACCCACGGCTGCCAGTGCCTCCCTCGCTCGCGAGGCAATGGTGCGCGTGACGCCTCGCAGCGCGCCCGTCTGCCGCCAGCTCCCAAGAAGGACTGTGTCCGCGACGGTCAAAGGGAAGGATCGATCCACTTCGGCGGCCTGAGGGAGATAGCCGATATCCCGCGCCGTCAGCCCGGCGCAGCTGATAGCACCGCCTGACAAAGGGAGGTCACCCATGATCGCTTTCAACAGGCTCGACTTGCCAGCCCCATTCGGACCCGCAATTGCGGTTAGGCTACCGGCTTCGAACGAACCACCGAGATGATGAACCGCCGGATGGCGATTGTAGGTCAGGGTGACGTCGGAAAGCTTGATTGCGGGAACCGTCATGAGAGACTTACCGCCCAAGCCACCGACAGCCAAAGGCAAACAAGAATGACTGCAACCACGGCGAGGCGCCAGCCAGCCGGTTGAGCAAGGGCGGAGTCGTGGAAAGGATCGCGTTCCCGACGGGTGAGGAGCGAGCTGAACATCAGGCTTCTCTAGCGCAACATGTTATAGCATTACAATCCCGGTAAGCGGAATTCCGTTGCGGCATCCGCATAAGATTGGCGGCGCCGCCTGGCTGGAACCCTGTCGGCAAACCGCTTGCGGCGACCCTTCGGGAGCGCAATCGGTCGGATTTGAACCCTGTGAAGCTTTGCGCCGTTCCCGACGCGCCCAAACCGCCCGCGTGCGCGTCTGCCCGGTTCAGCCAGCCAGACGGCCGCAAGATTTGCCCGGGAAGCCTCGCAGGGCACCGCGACCATGCTTCGTACCGTTCGAGCCGCGCGGCCTTCGATGAAGCATCCGGCAGCGGCATCTTCATAGCGTTTGGTCGGCGCCTGGAGTCGTCAATCCAGCGCCAGTATGCAAAACGCTCGGGAAGCGCCGAGTCTTTATGCTAGCGGCAATGAGCCAATCTGAATCGCGAGACGATTGGCTGGCGCCCACCGTTGGCGTCCTAAGGGAATACTGGTCGCTTGCGCTGACCAACAACTGCGGCTAGAGGCCTGCCCAGCGGAAGCAGGTTTTGCGAGGTGTTTTGGATCAGCATTTTTCCATACTCGGCATTCCCATCGACTCCCTCGGTTTCAGCGGCGATCGCCGACAAGGAACCGAGCTTTCGCCCCAGGCGCTGCGTGATCTCGGGCTCGCCAGGATGCTCTCGGCGGACGATCTCGGCGACGCGGATGTGAGGATCGAAGCCGGTTGGCGCGATGAAAAATGGGGGATCGTCTCGCACGACTCCGTCGTGGCGACCACTGGCAAACTGCGCGCGCAAGTCGCGGACCTGCAGCGCCAAGGCCGGCGGCTGTTGGTCCTGGGCGGCTGCTGCACACAGATCATGGGCGTTCTAGCTGGCTCGCGCGACGCGGTCGGTGAGGTCGGCCTCGCTTACGGCGACGGCCATCTCGATCTCTACGATGGACAGACTTCTCCGACCGGCGAGGCCGCCGACGTGCCGCTTGCATCCCTTTTGGGCCATGGTCCGGCCACGCTCACCAAGGTGCTTGGCCCCGGCAGCGTGCTGAATCCGGGTGCGGCCTTTCTCTTCGGCTACCGCGACGAAACCGAGGCCGCAAAGGCGGGCAGCCTCATGCCGGGCGATATCGGTCCGCAATTCAACAGCATGAGCCTTGTGGCGCTCCGCGCGGAAGGCGTGGCCGCGTCTGGCCGCCGCATCGTGCAAAAGCTGGAAGAGAGCGTTGGCAAATTCTGGATCCATCTCGATCTCGACATTCTGGCCGACACGGTCTTTACGGCGACGGACTATCTTATGCCGGACGGTTTGTTCTGGGAGGAGCTGGACGCCTTGATGCGCCCGATCTGTCAGTCTTCCGGACTCATCGGAGTCGCGGTCGCCTGCTATAATCCGTCGAAGGACCCGGACCTGACGCAGGGCAAGAGGCTTGCCGAGCACCTCCAGTCCGTCCTTCGTCCATGACGCAGCCGCAGCGACTCGGCGAGGTCGACCGCGCAAGCATAGTCGGTGCAGCCGGATCCTCGGTTCTCGTCGCGCGCATCATGTCGATGGCCGCGGCCGCTCAAGCTGCGGCGGAAGCGATCCGCGCCCAACCTGGGACGATGACCATGTCATCCTCCTTCAGCTTTTGTTGGCCGCGCGCGCCGCGACGCGCGACAGACGCTCGATGGCAAGACGATAGGCGTCTTCAGTCCTCGACTCGTGTTTCAGCCCGGCCCCCGCGCTAGCCAGGAACGCCGCGAAGCCATCGGCCCCGCCGAACGCTGAAAGATCGGCGCCGGCGCGTTCGGCGTCCGCACCGCCGCGCGCGAGGAGCGCGATGAAACCGCTGTCGAGACGCGCGACATGCCGGGCGGTCAGTTCCGCGTCGATTTCCAGCAACTCCGCCCCGTGCGGGGTGGCGTTCATCATGTGGAAGAACGCCAGGTCCTTGGCGAGCAGGCTCGCGGCGATGTTGTCGGAGAGCGGCGCTTCGGCCCTCCAGGCCGCCTCCGCACCGGCGAGCGCATTGTCCACCAAAGAGGCCGCCAGCGCCTCGAACAGGGCGCGCTTGTCGGAATAGCGTAGATAGAGCGTGGCGCGCGCGATCCTCGCCTCGCGCGCGATGTCGGCCATGCTCGTGCGCTGGAAGCCATGGCGCGCAAACAGCGTCAATGCGGCTGACAAAATTCTTCGATCGGTTTGATCGGACTGAATGGACATTATATGCCTATTACGTCTACCTGCGGATTCTGACAAGGAGGGTTTCATGGCCGAGGCCGAGCGTGTGCTTGTAACGGGAGGATCGGGATATATAGCGAGCTTCTGCATCGCCCAACTGCTGAACGAAGGCGCGACCGTGCGCGCAACCGTCCGAAGTCTGGCGCGCCAGGCCGAGGTTCGCACCGCGATCCGTCGCCTGACTGAAGCGGGGGACCGGCTCGAGATGGTCGCGGCCGACCTCAATGCCGACGGCGGCTGGCGCGAGGCCTGCGCCGGCTGTTCGGCGGTGCTGCATGTCGCCTCGCCGATCCCGTCGAGCAATCCCAAGGACGATGACGAACTTATTCGCCCAGCGCGCGACGGAGCACTCCGTGTACTCGCCGCCGCGCGGGATGCGGGCGTCAAGCGCGTGGTGATGACGTCCTCCACGGCGGCCGTGACTTACGGGCGAGGCGGCCGCTCGGAACCCTACACCGAAGCCGACTGGTCGGACCCGGCGAATCGTAGCGACAGCTCCGCCTACGAGCGCTCGAAGATGATCGCCGAGCGCGCCGCCTGGGATTGGCGCGCGCGCGAGGGCGGCGCGGTTGAACTCGTCACCGTTTGCCCGGGCGCGGTGATCGGGCCGGTGCTCGGCCGCGACTTCTCCGCCTCGCTCGACATCGTCAAGAAGCTGATCGACGGCTCGCTGCCGGGACTGCCGCGTTTCGGCTGGCCGCTGGTCGATGTGCGCGATATTGCCGACCTGCACATCCGCGCCATGCGCGCGCCGGACGTGGCCGGCCAGCGCTTCATCGGCGCCGGGCCTTTCTACTGGATGGAGGACATCGCCAAGGTGCTCCGTGATCGCGTTCCCGAGGTCGCGGGCCGGGTACCCCGGCGCAGGCTGCCGAACTGGCTGGTGCGGATCTCCTCGATCTTCGATCCGGTCGTGCGCGACCGGCTGTTCGAACTCGGCAAGGAGCGGCCGGTATCGGCCGACAAGGCCAGGCGCGACCTCGGCTGGTCGCCGCGTTCGAACGACGACGCGATCGTCGCAACGGCGAAGAGCCTGGTCTCCGAGGGCATGGCCGGCGCGAAATAGCGCGCGCGGTCGGTGAACGACCTTGGCCTCTTCGGAGGCGAGGCCAATCCGAGCAGGCGGCCCGTCGGCTGTTTCACTACCAGCGCGCGATCGACGCCGTAGGCGCCCTCAATAGCCTCGAGACCCCGATCGAGCGGCTTGATCCAGTCGAGCAACAGGTCGGCGCCGGCGCCGGTTTACCGGTGGCGATCGACTGCACCAGCGTCTGGCCGCTGGCGCCTTGTAGAACAGTTCCACGTCGAGAGCGCGCTTCGAATAGAAGCCCTTCTGGAAGGTGAAGGCGATCGGCGAGTGACAAGCCGCGAATTCGGTCCACGAAAGCCTGAGCTTCATGGCGTTGCTGGCGATAGCGTAGCTCGTCGGCCTAGACAGGAAGCCCGTCCGCGGCGCGAGACGCGGATATGGGTCGTCATTCGTCCAGAGCGTTGGAATCACCGTCGAGTTCGCCGCTCACCGCGAGCCAGCGATCGAAGTGACCGGGATCTTCCGGGAACAAGGACCTGCTGGTGGCCGGCGTATTGACGCGAAGAGCGGCCCTTCGCTCGAATATGCAACGCTTCCGTCAATGAAAAGTAAGCGGCTTGATGATCGAAATCTCGAGTTCGCGCGCGCAATGCGTCCGCGCCAGGCGCCAGTCGACTGCCGCACCGGAAAAGCCGCCTCCGATGGTGACCGTGTGGGGACGATTGGCGCCAGGGAGGCCGATCGCGACCGGAATCGGATTTCAGGAGGCGGATGTGAGCTTGACGTTCCCGCCATGGCCGCCGCCGCCGAAGACCTGTTGCCCGCCGAAGGACGACCTGGGCGCCTTGTGGTAACCGGTGATGCCGAGCTCGGGAAACAGCAATTCGGCGAGACGATAAGCTTCTTCCGCGTGGGGGTATCCGGAGGCGATGACCGTATCGATTCCAAGATCCTGATATTCGCGCAAACGGGCGGCTACGGTTTTCGGCGAGCCGACGAGTGCCGTGCCCGCTCCCGAGCGGACCAAGCCAATCCCTGCCCACAAATTCGGCGAAACCTCAAGCTTGTCGCGGCGACCGCCATGCAGAGCGACCATCCGCGCCTGTCCCACGGAGTCCGATGCCCTTATAAGGGTCTCCTGCGCGGCTGCGATGGCTTCGTCCGAAAGTTTTGAGATCAGCCGATCGGCGGCCGTCCATGCCTCGTCGTCGGTTTCGCGAACAATGAAATGCAAGCGGATGCCGAACGTGACTTCGCGGCCCGCGCGCGCCGCCGCCTTGCGCACCGCCGCAATCTTTTCGCCGACTTGCGCCGGTGGTTCGCCCCAAGTGAGGTACTTGTCCATAAAGCCTGCTGAGAAATCGATCGCCGCATCCGACGAACCGCCAAAGTAGAGCGGCGGCCGGGGTTGCTGCACGGGCGGCAGTACAAGGCGGGCGTTGATGGCCTTGATGTACTTGCCATCCAGGTTCGATTTTCCCGTCATGACGAGTTCGTTAAAAACTTTGAAAAACTCAGTCGCATGATCGTATCGTTCGTCATGAGGTAGAAAGATACCATCGCCTGCCAGTTCAGGCGCGCTGCCGCCCACCACGATATTCAGCAGAAGCCGGCCGTTCGAAACGCGGTCCAGCGTCGATGCGAGCCGTGCGTAATGCGCCGGCGTGGCGGCGCCGGGGCGGATGGCGACCAGGAACTTAAGACGTTCGGTATAGGCAGCCAGATTGGCCGCGAGGACAAAGGATTCCTCACATGCGGCGCCGACCGGTATCAGGACGCCCGAGTAGCCGAGCCGATCCACAGCAGTCGCGATCTCCCGGAAATAGGCCGGATCCGCGGGACGGCTCAATTCGCCAGATCCAAGATAGCTGCCGTCGCCGGAACTCGGAATGAACCAGAGAAAATCAAGCGGACCGTTCGTCATTCGGTAGCCTTTATGTCAAGTAGCCGGCAACCATAAGCACTTCCGAAAATGCCAGAAGGAACTAGATTTCTCCTTTCATGCGAATTTGGAAGTTAAAAACCAAAGAACGGCCCGAGGTGACGCTCAACCTTCAACACCATAATCAGGCGATAACACGGCGGCGCGCTCGCCTCCCGGGACCTGCAATTCTTGACGCGTCCACGCGCCAAATCCAAATCCGTCAAGACGCAATTGTGGCCGAGCTCTACACTGCCCTTATGCGACTTAGGCTCGGGTCGCCGCATTGCGGCAGTTTCGGCAACCGCTTCACAGGATAGCAATTCCTTCCGCGGTAAGTCGCCGCCCGTGCAGGGCGACGGACTCATCGAACTGGAGGCGCGGCGGAGAACTCGACTTCCGCCGTCGAAGCGCCGCTAGCACAATCGAACGCAGGTAAAGCTGCGTCCGTCGACCTAAGGCGTTGCGGTTATGGCTTCGTCCTGAACCGCGGAGGACGTCGCGCAAGGAAAGCCTCGCGGCCTTCACGAAAGTCGGGACTGTCGAAGGCGGCGGAAAACCGCTCCTCGAAGCGGCCGGCGAGTTGGTCGCCCAAGTGGTCGACTGCGGCATTCGTCATGGCTTTCGCCGCGCGGATCGAGCCCTGCGAAAGGTCGGCCAGCGCCGCGGCATAGGCCAGCGTCTCGGCCTCCAGCGTGTCGGGCGGAAAGACGCGGTCGATCAGCCGGATGCGAAAGGCTTCCTCGGCATCCAGTAGGCGCGCCGAGAACAGCATGTCCTTGGCGCTGGCGACGCCTACCTTTTCGACAAGCTGCATCGTGTCCTCGAAACTGTAGGCCAGTCCCAGATTGGATGGCGTGATGCCGAAGCGCGCGTCGACCGAGGCGAAGCGCAGGTCGCAGGCCAGCGCCAGACCGCAGCCGCCGCCAATGCAGGCGCCCTCGACAAGCGCAATGGTTGGCCGCGCCAGCGCCCGAAGGCCGCGTTGCGCCTCGCGGATCACCGCGTTCGCGCTGTCGGCGGATGATCTTTCGGCATAGATCTCGGCGAATTCGCCAATGTCGGCCCCGGCGCAGAAGGCGCCGCCGGCGCCCCTGACGACGACGGCGCGAATGCTTTCGTCCGCTTCGATGCGGGCCACGACTTCGGGCACGGCGCGCCACATCGCCAGGCTGAAGGCGTTGCGCTTGGCCACCCGGTCGAACAGGATCGTCGCCAGCCAATCGCGCTGTTCGAGCACGAGCGGCCCGCCGGCGAATGATTCCCTGCGTTCAGCAGCGTTCATATGACCTCACATGCAATCGTAGGCGACCGCCACCAGGGCGCGGGCCCGGTCGGACGAACCGAGACCCGGCGCCATGGCGCCGGTCACATAGCCGAAAGCGAGCCTGCTGTCCGGATCCGCGAAAGCCGTCGCGCCGCCGGCGCCCCAATAGCCTGTGGTCGCAGGGTTCGGGCCGAAATCCAGGCTTGGCGGAAGCGACAGCTCGAACCCCAGCGCGTGGCGGATCGGCAAGCCAAGAACGGGATCGACGCCGGCGCTGCGGCAGCGCTCCGTGCGCGCATCCGCCTGGCGCGCGGCCGACAGGAAGGACCGTGAGTTCACGAGTTGGCCGTAGAGGCGCGCCAGGGCCGGCGCCGTGGCATGGCCGCTGCCTGCGCCGATAACGGCGCCGCGCCAGCGTTCGGTATTGAAGTCCTCGCTCTCGTCAAAGAAAGCCATCGAACGGGAAAACAGTGTATCCGGCTCCGCCTCCAGACGGCGGAACAGCGAGTCCGGATCGTCCTGCGTGAGGCTCGCGATCCGCGCCTGGTCGGCAGCGGACAAGCCAATGGCGAAATCGACGCCGAGCGGTTGGCAGAGCAGGTCCGCCAGCAGGTCGCGGACCGGCCGGCCGGTGGCGCGGCGCATAATTTCGCCCAGCAGATAGCCATAGGTCATGTTGTGATAGACGGGCGCCGCGCGTGGCTCGACGACCGACCGCGACGCCGCCAGCAGGCCGGTCATCGTCTCCCAGTTATAGAGATCGCCTCGCGCGCAGGCCTGCGAGACTGCCGGCAGTCCGGCGCGATGCGTCATCACGTCGGCAATCGTGATGTCGCCCTTGCCGCCGGCGGCGAACTCCGGCCATAGGTCGGCGACGCGTCGGTCCGGATCGAGCGACCCGCGATCGATCAGCAGATGAGCAAGCAGCGAGAAAACGCCTTTGGTCACCGAGAAGCAGCAGGCGAGCGTGTCCTTACGCCACGGCCTGCCGCTCAGGGGATCGGCGGCGCCGCCATGAATGTCCACCACGACATGGCCGTCGATCGCAACAGCGAGCGCTCCGCGCTCCGAGCCTGCGGAAACCAGGTTTGAGAACAGATCGGCGACGCGTGCGAATGCCGGATCGACGGAACCGCTGACGCCAGGTTGGGCAACGTTCGGCACCGGGTCAGGCGGCCCGCACGGCGGACGGCTCATCGCGCGGCAGGGGCGCGCGGCCGAGCATCAAGTCGGCCGCCTTCTCGGCGATCATCATCGTCGGCGCGGCGGTGTTTCCGCCGATGATCAACGGCATGATGGAAGCATCCGCGACGCGTAAGCCGGCGACGCCGCGTACGCGCAGTTCGGCGTCCACGACGGCGCTCTCGTCCGCGCCCATGCGGCAGGCGCCGACCGGATGGAAGATCGTGTTGGCGCCCTGCCGCACCCAGGCGTCGATGGCGTCGTCGCTCGCCAGGTCGCGCGGGGTCGGCGACAGGTCCGACGCCTTGTAGCGCGCCAGCGCTGGGTTCTCGCCGATCCCGCGCGCCAGCCGGACGCCGTCGCGCATGACGGCGCGGTCGAACTCCGAGTCCAGATAGCGCGGGTCGATGCGCGGCGCCTTGAGCGGGTCGGGCGAGGTCAGTGCGACCTCGCCGCGGCTCCGCGGCCTGAGCTGGTAGAAATTGATGAGATAGCCGTGCCCGCCCTGCCCCTTCCGCGTCGTCTCCAGGCTGAGGCCCGGCACGAAGGTGATGTGGATATCCGGGATATCCAGATCAGGGCGCGTCTTCAGGAAGCCGCCGGCCTCCAGCGGTACGGCCGTCGCCGGCCCCGTGCCGAAGGCCCAGGCGGAGAGGAAGGCCTGAGCGGCGCGATCCGGACGGAACAGCGCGTAGAGCGTGATCGGGTCCTTGGCCGCATAGGTCAGGTAGACGCCGAGATGGTCCTGCAGATTGCGCCCGACGTCGCGCGACGCGATCAGCGGCGACACGCCCGCGGCCTTCAGCATCGCCGGATCGCCGATGCCCGACACCTGAAGCAGGTGGGGCGAGTTGATCGCGCCGCCGGCCAGCACGATCTCGCGCCGCGCGGCGATGCTGACCGTCTTGCCTTTGTGCAGCACATCCAGCCCGGTCGCCCGCGACCCATCGAGCCGGATGCGGGTCGCCACAGCTCTTGTCCAGACAGTGAGGTTCGGCCGTTTCAGCGCCGGCCGCAGGAAGGCCGTCGCGCTCGATTCGCGGCGGCCGTCGCGGATGTTGAAATCGTAGGGGCCGAGCCCCTCCTGATCCGCGCCGTTGAAATCGGCGTTCGGCCGAAACCCTTCGGCTTTGCCAGCTGCCAGGAAGGCTTCGTAGAGCGGATTGGCGGCTTTCGCCCTGGCGACGAAGAGCGGCCCGTCCTGGCCATGATAGGGATTGTCGGGCCGTTCTGGATTGTGCTCGGAGCGCCTGAAATAAGGCAGCACGTCGGCATGGGCCCAGCCGGGCAGCCCAAGCTGGCGCCAGCCGTCATAGTCTGCGGCGTTGCCGCGCATATACATCATGCCGTTGATGGTGGAAGAACCGCCCAGCACCTTGCCGCGCGGCCATTTGATGGTGCGGCCGTCGAGCCCATACTGCGGCGTCGTAACGTAGTTCCAGTTGGACCGCTTCCACCAATAGGCGACGCCGGCGAGCAGCGGGATGGAGAAGACCGGATTGCGGTCCGATCCGCCGGCTTCGAGCAGGAGCACGCTGTTCCTGCCGTCCTCGGACAGCCGATTGGCCAGCACGCAGCCGGCCGAGCCGGCGCCGACGACGATGAAATCGAAGGTTTGCGGCGTCCCGCGCATCAATAGGGGAACTCCGCGCCGTTCATCGCCAGGGTCTGGCCGCTGACATAGTCGGCGTCGTCGCTGGCGAGCCAGGACACCGAGGCCGCGACGTCGACCGCCGACCCGAACCGTCCCCACGGCACGGTCGCGCGGAAGCCTTCGATCACCGCTTCGGGGCTCTTGCCCAGGACCTTGGAGAATCCTTCCGCGATACCGCCCCAGAACGGCGTCTCTATGTGGCCGGGCGCATAGGCGTTGACCCGGACCCGGTGCGGCGCGAGCTCGACGGCGAGCGACTGCGTGAGCATGATGATCGCCGCTTTGGACGCGCAGTAGTGCGACAGGTTCGGCACGCCGCGCCTGCCCGCCCCCGACGAGGCGTTGATGATCGAGCCGCCCTTCCCTCGCGCGATCATGGCGCGGGCGGCGGCGCGCGATCCGAGGAACACGCTGTGCAGATTGACCTCCGTCACCCGACGCCACTCGGCGAAGTCCATCTCGACCACGGGCGTGACGCCGATGACGCCGGCGTTGCAGACCATGATGTCCAGAGAGCCGCCCCAGGCAACCACGTCGTCGACGGCTTTCTGGACATCAGCCTCGCTGGTCGCGTCGCCCTGCAGGGAGAGGAACCGGTCGCCGACGAGTTGCGTCGCATTCAGGTCGAAGGACGCGACCTTCGCGCCGTCGGCAAGCAGGCGTTCGACGATGCCAAGGCCAATGCCGCTTGCGCCGCCCGTCACCAGCGCGACGCGCCCGGCGTGCCGTTGCTCAGGCATGACTTTGCTCCGTCGGCCGCCAGGATGGCGAATGAGTTGCGGGCGTCGCGACGACTGCCGGGTCGAACGGCTTCAGCGCATAGCCCTCCGGCTGCGGCGACCGCGGCGTGTAGTTCTCGGCCTCGGCGATGACGCCAAGCACCGTCTTGTCAGAATAGTACAGGCTGTAGGCTGCCGTCACGAAGGCTGAGAAAAGCTCCGGCCTAGCGGCCTCAAGATCACGCAGGATCGCCGTTTGCGATGATTGATTCAGCGCCGCGAAATCTGCCGGGAGCGCGTTCAACGTCCCGGCGATGGCGGGAGCGAAATGCGGATAGGTCGGCGCACGTTCGCCAAGCGGCAGCAGGCCGGCCGAGGGATAAAGGTCGTCGCCGGGCAGGATCGTCGCGAAGACAGCCGACAGCACGCTCGCATCGGTCATGCAGCCACCTCCAGATCGCGCCGCTCGCGCACCAGCCGGTCGGCGGCATAAAGGGCGATGGCCTGGATCGTCGATGTCGGGTTTAGCGCGGCTGCCGTGGTGAAGACCGAGCCGTCGACGATCATGAGGTTCGGCGCCGCATGCGTCCGGCAGGCATCGTCCACCACGCTTGACGCCGGGTCGGCGCCCATGCAGGCCGTGCCGAGCTGGTGGAAGCCGGCATGCGGCAGCAGGCGCTGCGGCGCCGTTTCCCAGGCGCCGGCCTCCTCGAAGGCGCGCGTCGCGCTGGCGATGCCGTGCTCGATCATGTCCCTGGTGTTGCGGTCGAGCGAATAGGTGATCTTGGGCGCCGGGATGCCCCAGGCGTCGGTCAGCGTGTCCGACAAGGTGACGCGGTTCTCGTCGCGCGGCAGGTCCTCCGTGGTCACGGTCAGGCTCGCAGTATGGGCGAAGGTCTCGCGGAAGCGGCGGTGGTGGTCCTCGCCCCAGGGCAGGCGGGGCAGATAGCCGCCGCAGGCCGTGCCGACCGGGCCGTCGGAGCGCACCAACTGCATCTGGTAGCCGCGCAGGAAACCGCGCGACCGGTCGGTCTCGTAAAAATGCTGCGACAGGATCGAGACCGCGAAGGGCCCGCGATAGCCCTCGATCGGCTCGCGGAATTTGCCCGTCACCATGCCGGTCGGGTGGTGCATCAGGCGGCGGCCGACCAGATCAGTGTCGTTGCCGATGCCGTTCGGGAACCGCTTCGAGCGCGACAGCAGCATCAGCCGGGCGGTGCCCAGGCCGTTGGCGGCCAGGATGACGACGCTGGCGCGGCGGCGGCGGGCGACATTGTCGCGGTCGTAATAGGCGACGCCGGCGGCGCGGCCGCGCGCGTCCGTCTCGATGTCGAACACGCGCGCGCCGGTTTCGAGCCGCGCGCCTTGTTCCAGCGCCAGCGGCCAATAGGTGATGTCGGCGGAGGAGCGCGCGCCGCGAGGGCAACCGAGATCGCAAGGCCCGCAATTGTTGCAGGCGTTGCGGCCGCGCCCATAAGGCTCCGAATTGATCGCCACGTCGCAGGGCCACCAATGCCAGCCGAGCCGGTCGAAGGCCTGCGCCATGCGGCGGCCGCCCTCGCCCAGCGGAATGGGCTTCATCGGCCGCGCGGCGCGCTCCGGGTTGCCGGGGTCTCCGGCCAGGCCGGACACGCCCATGATGCGGTCGTTCTCCTCGTAATAGGGTGCGAGGTCGGCATAGTCGATCGGCCAGTCGTCGCCGACGCCATCGAGCGTCCGCGTCTTGAAGTCCGACGGCCGGAAGCGCGGGAAGTGCGCGCCCCACAGGATGGTCGAGCCGCCGACCGCGTTGTAGACGAAGGGCTTGATCGCCGCGTCCGTATCGTCGACCGGGTAGTCGACGCGGTTCCGGCGGACGTTCGGGTTTGGGTGGTGAGTCGTCTGGCGGGCGATCTCCCAGTCCGGCCGCAGGCTCGGCGCGTCCTCGTAGGACACCCAGTCGCCCTGTTCGAGGCACGTGACTTTGAGTCCCGCCGAGGCGAGCCGCCAGGCGACCGCGCCGCCGCTGGCGCCGGCTCCGACGATCAGCACATCGTCATGCGCTGCGGTGTCGGTCATTGGATTTCTCCACGCTGTGCCCTCTCGCAGCGCACCTGCCGGCCATCGTCGAGGGGCGCCAGCACCTGCCGGTTCTGGCGGCAGGGCGGCAGCGCATGCGGGCAGCGGCCGGCGAGATAGCAGCCGGGCGGCGGATCGATCGGGCTCGGGATCTCGCCTTCGAGCGCAGCCGGCGCGGGATGGTCGACGCGGCGATGCGACGGGTCGGGAAACAGGTGCGACGACAGCAGCGCCTGCGAATAAGGGTGCCTGGGCCGCGAGAAAATCTGCTCGACCGTCCCCTCCTCGACGATCTGGCCGAGATACATCACGGCGACCCGATGGCAGAGATAGCGCACCGTCGTCAAATCGTGGCTGATGAACAGGAACGAAACGCCGAGCTTCTCCTGCAGCCTCGGCAGGAGTTCGATCAGGCCGGCGCGGGCGCGCGGCGCCAGCACGGAAGTCGGCTCGTCCAGCACGATGAACTCGGGATCGGAGATCAGCGCGCGCGCGATGTTGACGCGCTGCAGCGTGCCGGCGCCCAGCCCGCGCGGCTTGCGGCCGAGGATCTTCGGGTCGAGCGCCACCAGGTCCAGCGCCGCCGCCGCCCGCTCGCGCTTTTCCCGCGCCGACAGTTTGGTGTGCAGGTTCAGCGGTTCCGCCAGGATGTCGCCGATCGTCCAGCGCGGGTTGAGGCTGTCAAACGGGTCCTGGAAGACGATCTGCATCCTGGCGCGCAAGCCGCGCATCTCGCTCGAATTGAGACGCGACACATCCTGGCCCTGGAACAGAATTTTGCCGGCGGTCGGCTGCACCAGCCGCACCATGGCGCGGCCGGCGGTGGTCTTGCCCGACCCGCTCTCGCCGACGAGGCCGACCGCTTCGCCCTTGGCGACGTCGAGCGTCACGCCCGATACGGCCTGCACCACCTTGTTTGAGTTGCGGACCGGAAAGTGAACCGTCAAATCCGACACCGCCATCACCGGCGCCTTCGGCTCGGCCTTCGCCGGCTGGGCGCGGAAGGCGCCGCCTTTCTCGCGCTGGATGCGCAGAACGTCGCGGCTATAGGCGTGCTGCGGGTCGGCGAAGAACCGCGCCACCGGCGCGTCCTCCACGATGCGCCCCTCGTGCAGCACCAGCACACGGTCGCAGTAATTGGCGATGATGCCAAGCTCCTGCGTGACCAGCAGGATCGCCGACCCGGTATCCTGCACCGTCTGCCACATCTGGTCCAGGAACTGCGCCTGAATGGTCACGTCGAGGCCGCTGGTCGGCTCGTCGGCGATGAGCAGGCGCGGCCGGGACGACAGCGCCATGGCGATCAGCGCGCGCTGCGCCATGCCGCCGGAAAGCTCATGCGCGAAGGCCGAGACGCGCCGCTCGGGATCGTTGATGCCGACGAGACGAAGCATGTCGACGGCCTGTCCGCGCGCCTCCGCCGAACTCGCCTTGCGGTGCGCCTGGTAGGCGTAGCCGATCTGGCGGCCGATCCTCAGCATCGGATTCAGCGCGCCGCGCGGATTCTGCACGATGATGCTGATGTCGCGGCCGCGGATTTCGCGCAGTTGGTCGTCCGAAAGCTTGAGCAGGTCGCGCCCGCCGAACTCGATGCTGCCGTCGAGGATTTTTCCAGGAGCCCTGGCCAACCCGAGAAGCGCCAGGGCAGCGGTCGACTTGCCCGAGCCGGCGTCGCCGACCAAGCCGATCACCTCGCGCTCGCGGATGTCGAGATCGAGACCGTTCACCGGGCGCGACCAGCCCTCCGGCGTCGGATAGCCGACGGTCAGCCCACGCACCGACATGATCGTCCGCGCCACCGCGACTTGGGTTTCGAGCGCCTCAGCCACTTTCATAGCGGCGCTCCAGGGCGTTGCCGAGAACGGCGAAGCCGAACACCGTGATGGAGATGGCGATGCCGGGGAAGACCGACGGCCACCACTCGCCCAAAATGACCTGGTTGGCGCCGATGGAGATCATCAGTCCCCATTCCGGCGTCGGCGGGCGAACGCCGGCGCCCACGAACGACAGACCCGCCGTCAGCAGGATGGCGAAACCCACCGTCACCGACGCCTGGATCAGCGCCGGCGTCAGCGAGTTCGGCAGCACATGGCGCAGCGCGATGGAGATTTCGCTGTTGCCGATGGCGCGAGCCGCCTCGACGAAGCCCCGCGTGCGCTGGCTCAGCACCTCGGAGCGCGTCAACCGCAGGTAGATAGGCGCATAGACGAAGGCCAGCGCGATGATGATGTTGCTGGTCGAGCGGCCGGCGAGCGCCACCAGCACCATTGCCGAGATGAACACCGGAAAGGACTGCATGACGTCGGAGACGCGCATCAGCAGCTCCGTCAGCCAGTTGCGGTAGTAGCCGGCGACCAGCCCGAGCAGCACGCCGACGATCAGCGATAGTCCGTTGGCGACGAGGGCGATGGTCAGGTCGGTGCGCGGGGCGGCGATGACGCGCGAGAAGATGTCGTAGCCGCTGGCGTCCGTTCCCATCAGATGCGGCGGCGCGGGCAGCTCTCCCATTGCCCAGGCCCTGAGCACGCCGGGCAGTTCGCCGAGGGACGGCGGCGGCGCGGCGACCACGGGCGTCGTGATGGTCGGGTCGAAGGGCCCGACATGGGGGCCGAAAACCGCCAGCAGGCAAACGATGGTGACGATGGTGCTGCCGACGATCAGCAGCCAGTCGGTGCGCTTGCGCGGCGGCGCCAGCAGCGGATCGGCGAGCCCCGGCTGGGTGAGAGGAATGTTCGCCATCAGTAGGCGATCCTCGGGTCGATCGCCGCGTGAATCAGGTCGAGTGCGAGGTAGACGACCAGCGAAATCGCGGTGATGACCAGCACCACCGCCTGGATCGCCGGATAGTCGAAGGCCAGCACCGAGCGAACCGCATACTGGCCGATGCCGCTCAGCGAAAATACGCTCTCGACCAGCACCGCGCCCGACAGCATGAAGCCGTAGAGGATGCCGATCAGCGTCATCGAGGGCGCCATGGCGGCGCGCAGCGCATAGCGCGCGATGCGGGCGCGCGGCAGGCCGATCGAATTGCCGTAGAGCACGAAGTCGGATTGCAGCGCGCGCATCATGTTCTGGCGCACCATCTTGATGATCGGGCCCGACAGGATGAAGACCATCGTCAGCACCGGCAGCATGAGTTGGTGCAGCGCCTCGACGAATTTGTCGAACGAGCCTTCCAGCAGCGTATCGACCAGGACGAAACCTGTCACGAAGGGCGGCGGGGTCGTCATCGGCGACAGGCTGCCAAGCGGCGCGGGCGCGACGCCGAGGATGAAGAAGAAGACGAAGACGAACAGCAGGCCCCACCAGAATTCGGGCTGCGAGCCGGCGAACAGCGAATAGACGAACACCGCCCTGTCCGCCTTGCCGCCGGGATTGAGCGCGCCGAGCATTCCCACCGGCACCGCGATGACGAAGGCCACGACGAAGCTGATGGTAATGAGTTCGATGGTGATCGGCAGGAAGGTCGCGATCTCGCTCAGCACCGGCGCGCCGGTCACCCAGGAGTTGCCGAGCGATCCCTGTAAAAGCCCCGGCTGTATGGAGGGCTGGAATCCGAGATAGATCGTCAGCTGGTCGAGCAGCGAGCGGTCGAGGCCGAGTTGCCGCGCCGCCTGGCCGTAGGCCTCGGCGCTCGAGTTCATGCCGACCAGCCGCGACACCGGGTCGGCCGGCAGCAGGCGGATGATGAAGAATACCGCGATGGTGAGGGCGATGAGCTGGATGACGCCGATGCCGACGCGCTTGGCGATATAGCGGGTCAGCATGGGCGACCAATGTGGAACCGTTGCGATGGAATGCGTTTCGTCCAGGGAGCGCCGCAATCCTGGTCACTACTCCCCTCTGTCTTGCCGGACATCGCCACCTCAAGGGGGGAGACCGGCAGTTGGCGCGTCGGCGCACTATCGCAAACGACAGAGATCGGGGCGTAGACCGCCAAGAGACCGGTCTCCCCCCTCGAGGGGGAAATGGCCGGCAGGCCCGAGGAGAGTTGTCTAATGATCCCTCTCCCCCTTTCAATAAAAACGCGGGCTTCGCGACAGTCCACTATTCCCCGAAGCTCAATTCGCCGTACCGGATGGAGTTGTCGGGATACCAGCGCATGCCTTTCAGCGTGTTCGAAAAGCCCCACTGCGTCTTGTACTCGACGACCGGCAGCCAGGCGATGTCGTTCGAAATCTGGTCCTGGATCGCCTGCACCTCGGTGGTGCGCTTGGCCGTGTCCGGCTCCACGCGCGCTTTGGCCCAGGCGTCGTCGACCGCCGCGTTCGAGTAGTTGACCATGTTGTTCAGGCCGCCCTTGTCAGGCGAGGCGAAGAACAGCTGGATGGCGTAGCCGGCATCGACGCCGATCGGCTTTTCCTGGTCGTTGACCGCGAAGGGCAGGTCGCGCTTGACCAGCTGGCGATCGCCATATTGCGTCTGCGGGATGGGGTTCAGCGTCGCCGGAACGCCGACGGCGCGCAGCGACGACTGGATGATGTTGACGATCGGGCCGAGCGTCGATTCCTTCTCCGACACGTAGGACAGCTGGAGCGCGTCGGCGAAGGCCTCGAGGCCCTTGCCTTCGGGATAGCCGGCCTCGGCGAGCAGCGCCTTGGCCTTCTCGGGATCGTAGGTGAACTGCTTGGCGCCTTCCTTGTAGCCGGGATAGCTCGACGGGACGACGCCTTTCCACTGGGTCGCCTGGCCGAAATAGCCGTTCTGGATGATCTGGTCGAAGGGCAGCGCGTAGCCGATCGCCTCGCGCACCTTCGGATTGTCGAACGGCTTCGACTTGAAGTTCATGTGGACGAACAGGCTTTCGTTGCCGGTGACCGCGCCGACATGCAGCGTGGGCTGCGAGCGCAGGCTGTCGAATTCGCGCGGCGTCAGGCCGGTGACGAGCTGGGCCTGGCCGGTGCGCAGCACGACGAGGCGGTTGGATGACTGCGGCACGCGGCGCACCGAGACCTTCTCGATCTTGGGCGCGCCTCCGAAATAATCCGGGTTGGCGGCGTATGAAATCTCCTCGTTCTTCTTCCAGCTCGCCAGGCAATAGGCGCCGAAGCCGGGCGCATTGGCGTTGTTGACATAGTCGTGAGACCACGGATCGGCGTCGGTCTTGTTGGCCTCCATCGTCTCCTTGTCGAAGATCAGCAGGCCGAAGATCGACAGCACCGGCAGCAGCAACTGGTTGGGCTCGGATTGCTTGATCGTGACCGTGTAGTCGTCGACCTTCCTGACCTCGTCGCCGAGTTCCTTGGCGGCGGCATCCTTGCCGAACACATCGGCGGTGAACCCGGCGATCGAGCCGACATTGGAGAGAAACCAGCCGATCGGCGCCGCGCCGCTGACCGATTTGGCGCGGGCGAAAGTATAGATCACATCGTCGGCGTTGAAGGTCGCGCCGTCGCAGCCTTTCACGCCCTGGCGCAGCTTGAAAGTCCAGGTCAGCGTCGCCTGGTCGTAGGTCCAGCTTTCGGCCAGCCGTCCCTCGAACTTCGAAAAGTCCGGCATGATGACGCCGCTCTCGTTTGGCGGTCCGGCGACGTAGGAGACCAACGGCTCCAGAAGGGTGACCATGCCCTGCTGGCTGGCTGGGATGGCTGCCGACGCGCCGTCGTAGTCGAGACCGGCCGGCACATCCTCGGACAGCACCAGAAGCTGTTGGGCCTGGGCCGGCAGGGCCGCCGCCAGCGAAATCAAAGACACCGCCGCGGCGGCCGCAAGATGCAGTTTTCCCATGCGGGTATCCCCTTATTCGTTATTATTTGTCCGGACAAATCACGCATGTCGGTCGCCATGCTGTCAAGCGCATACGTGATATTTTTCCCGGAAGCGGCCTTGACAGTCCCACCCAAGACCGTGAATTTGTCCGGACAAATTAGGCTGACTATTGTATAAGCGGAGATGCAGTTGCGGATCGTGGTTCTTTTCAACCTTCGCAAGGGGACGGATGTCGCGGCCTATGAAGCCTGGGCGAAGACAGTGGATATCCCAACCGTCAACGGCCTCGCCTCGATCGAGCGCTTCACCGTCCACAAGGCAAAAAGCGTGCTCGGCTCAGAAGCCAGGCCGCCCTACGAATATGTCGAGATCATCGATGTGAAGGATGTCGATCGCTTCGGCCCGGACGTTGCGACCGAGACCATGAAGCGCATCTCCGCCGAGTTCCAGGCCTTCGCCGACAACCCCACCTTCATCGTAACCGAGCCGGTACCGGCATGAGCGAAGCCTACCGCCCCCTCGCGGGACGCATTGCGCTAGTGACCGGCGCTGCCCGCAAGGGCGGCCTCGGCCGGGCGATCGCGGCCCGCCTGGCGGCGGATGGCGCGCATGTCATGCTGCATGATCGCGGCGCCGTCGACGGCGCGCTGGCGCCGGCGCATGGCGTCGGCGTGGCCGGCGACCTTGACCAGGCGGCGGCGGAAATCGGCTCGGCGGGCGGCGATGTCGCGACCGTCACGGGCGACCTTCTTCTGGAATCCGAGATCGAGCGGATCGTCGCTACAACCGTCGAGCGCTTCGGCGGGCTCGACATCCTCGTCAACAATGCCGGCATCGGCTATTTGTTCGGTCCGCTGGCCGAGATGGAAACGCGAGCCTGGGATGCGGTGCTCGGCGTCAATCTGCGGGCGCCAGCATTTCTGATCCGCGCGGCAATCCCGCACATGATCCGACGGCGCGAAAAGACCGGGAAAAATGGCCGCATCGTCAACATCGCCTCGCAGGCGGCGAAGTCGGGCTTCGCCTTCGCTACCGCCTATACCGCGTCGAAGCACGGGCTGCTCGGCCTGACGCGCGCCGCTGGCCTCGAACTCGGGCCGCACGGCATCACCGTCAACGCCATCTGCCCCAACCACGTCACCACCGAGCTCGGCGCCTGGCAGAACGAATTCATGTCGAAGGCGCGCGGACAGACGGTGGACGCCTACCTCGCCGAGATGCGCGCGCGCATCCCCTTGGGGCGCACCGGCGCGCCGGACGACACGGCCGCGGTCGCCGCCTTCCTGTGCTCCGACGCCGCCGATTACATCACCGCAGAGGCGATCAACGTGTCGGGCGGGGAGGAATACCATTGAGCGCGCCCTATCGCTGGCCCGGCGCCGCCAAGCTTGCAATGTCGTTCGTCATCAACATCGAGGAAGGCTCCGAGATGTCCATCGAGCGCGGCGACAAGGGACCGGAGCCGGTCGACGAACTCGGCGTCTCGCTCAAGCTGCCGATCCGCAACTACATGAACGAGAGCAATTACGCCTACGGCATCCGCGCCGGGGCGCCGCGCATCTTCGACCTGTTCCGGAAGGCCGGCATTTCGGCGACCGTGACGGCGGCGGCGCAGGCGCTGGAGTCCGCGCCGGAACTCGCCCGGCACATCTCCGACGGCGGCCACGAGGCGTGCAGCCATGGCTGGCGCTGGGTCCACCAGTTCTCCTTCGACGAGGCGCGCGAGCGGGATTTCATCGCCAGGGCCGTGGCGAGCATCGAGACCACCTCCGGCGCGCGGCCCTATGGCTGGCTGTCGCGCTATCTGCATACGCCGCGCACGCGGGCGCTGCTGGCCGAGGCGGGCTTCGCCTATCACATGGACGATCTGTCGGACGACCAGCCGCGCTGGGACGTGGTGGAAACGGCGAACGGGCCGACGCCGATCGTCATCGTTCCCTACGCTGTCGACACCAACGACATGAAGTTCTGGACCGCGCCCGGCTATACGCCCGATCAATGGCTCGACTATGCGGTCGCGACCTTCGACCAGCTTTACGCGGAGGGGGCGGATGCCCCGCGCATCATGTCGCTCGGCCTGCATCTGCGCATCATCGGCCGTCCCGGCCGGATCGGCGCGCTGGCGCGCTTCATCGACCATGTCCGCGCGCAGGACGGCGTCTGGTGCGCGACGCGTCTCGATATTGCGCGGCGCTACGCGAGGACGGTCGCACCGCCACAGGGCCTGCCGCTGCCGAGCTGGGTGGAGAACCAGTCATGACGACGGCGCCGGCCAGGGACATCGACCGGGTCGCCGCCCATGTGGCCAGGACGCGGTTCGACAACCTGCCGATCGAGACGATCGAAAAGACGAAAACCTTCCTGCTCGACACGCTGGGCGTCGGCATTGCCGGAACGTCGGGCGCCGGCATCGAGACCCTGAAGAGCGTTGCCGCCGGCTGGGGCGCGGGCGACGACGCACGCGTCTGGCTGACCGGCGAGCGCCTGCCCGCGCAGTCGGCCGCGATCATCAACGCCTACCAGATCCATTGCCTCGAATTCGACTGCGTCCACGAAGGCGCGGTGCTGCATCCGATGGCGACGATCCTCTCGGCCGTCTTTGCTTGGGCCGAGCGCGAAAAGGCGCGCGGCCGGCTGGTCGGCGGCAAGACGCTGATCGCCGCGCTGGCGCTCGGCGTCGATGTCTCCAGCATGCTCGGCATCGTCACCAACGCGCCGCTGCGCTTCTTCCGGCCGGCGACGGCCGGCGGTTTCGGGGCCGCCGCCGCCATCGCCAGCTTGTCTGGGTTTTCCGAAACGTCGATCAAGGATGCGTTCGGCGCGCAATATGCGCAGACCAGCGGCACGCTTCAGCCGCATGTCGAGGGCTCGCCCATGCTCGGCCTGCAGGTCGGATTCAACGCCCGCGCCGCGATCGTCGCCACCGACCTGGCGGGGGCTGGAATCCGCGGTCCGCACGACATCCTGACCGGACAATACGGCTACCTCGTCCTGTTCGAACAGAACGACTACGAGTTGGAGCCTTTCCTCTCCCGCCTCGGCCAGGACTGGCAGATCGCGGCGCTGTCTCACAAGCCGTTCCCGAGCGGACGCCTCACGCATGGCGTGGTGGACGGGCTGGCGCAGTTGCAGCAGCGGTACGGCTTCACCTCGCAGGATGTCGAGCGCGTCGTGGCGCATGTGCCGCCGCTGAATTTCCGGCTCGTCGGCCGCCCAGACATTCCCGCGCCGGAATCCAACTACGCCAAGCTCTGCCTGCGGTTCGTGGCCGGCGTCTTCCTCGCCAGGGGCGCTGTCGACGTGCCGGATTTCCGCGGCGACGCGCTGCGCGATCCGGAAGTACACCGCTATGCGGCGCTGGTCGACGTGGTGCAGGACGGCAATCCGGATCTCAACGCGCTTGCCCCGCAACGCATCGAGGTGACGCTTGCTGGCGGCGCGACCCACGCGATCGACCTTCCCCAGGTTTTCGGCCATCCCTCCTCGCCGCTGTCGCGCGACCAGAACGCCGAGAAATTCCGGCGCTGCTGCACCTACGGGCTGCGCCCGCTTCCCGAGGCGCAGGTCGACGCGCTGGTCGAAGCGGTCGAGAATCTCGAAGCCGAGACGGATATCGCGCGCCTGGTCGACCTGATGATGGCGCCGCCATGAGCGTGACCCCGCGCAGAACGCTGCTGTTCGCGCCCGGCAACCGTGGCGAGGTCCACGCCAAGGCGCTAGCGAGCGGCGCCGATGTCGTCTGCCTCGATCTCGAGGACGCCGTGCCCCCGCATGCGAAGGCCGAGGCCCGCGGGCTCGCCCTGCCCTTCCTCACCGACGGCGCCAGCCCGGAGCGCTCCCTGCGCATCAACAGCCTCCGTTCGGCCGAAGGTTTTCACGATCTGCTCGCCGTCGTCGAGGCGCGGCCTTCGGGCGGCGTCGTCTTCCTGCCGAAGGTGGATTCGGCGGAAGAAGTCCGCATCGCCGACGATATCCTGACCGAGGCGGGCCTCGCCTGCGGTCTCGCCGTGCTGATCGAGAGCAACAGGGGGCTGGAGAACGTCGTCGCCATCCTCGCCGCCAGCCCGCGCATCCGCTTCGCCCTGTTCGGAGCTGCCGATCTTTCGGCCGAACTCGGCGTGGCGATGGAGCACGAGCCGCTGCTCTGGGCGCGCGCGCGCGTGGTCCATGCGGCCAAGCTCGCCGGCATCGACGTGCTCGACGTGCCGTCGCTGGCCTTCCGCGACCTCGACCAAGTGCGCGCCGAGACCGAGGCCGCCAAGCGTCTCGGTTTCACCGGCAAGGCGGTCATCCACCCGTCCAACGTCGCCGTCGTGAACGCGGTCTTTACGCCCACGCCCGGCGAAATCGACCGCGCCGAGAGCGTCGTGAAAGCCTATCGCGACAGCCCAAACGGGCTGGCGATGGTCGACGGCAAGCTCGTCGAGCGGCCGGTGGTGCGGGCCATGGAACGCGTGCTCGCGCTCCGCGACCTTGCGCGGAACTGATCTCCAGGGAAACAACCAATGGTCGTGACGCACATGGAAATCGCCCCGAACCGCTACCGCGAAAGCTTCGGGCGCTATTTCGAGGATTTCAAGGTTGGCGACATCTATGAACATCGTCCAGGCCGCACGGTGACGGAGACCGAGAACATTTGGTTCACGCTGCTCACCATGAACACGCATCCGATGCATTTCGACGCCGAATACGCCAAACACAGCGAGTTTGGGCGCTGCATCATCTGCTCGCCCTTCACCGTCGCGCTGATGGTCGGCATGAGCGTCACCGACGTATCGCAGAAGGCCATCGCCAATCTCGGCTGGAACGAGATCAAGCTGACCTTCCCGCTGTTTGCGGGCGACACGCTGACCGCCGAGTCCGAGGTGATTTCCAAGCGCGGGAGCAAGTCGCGCCCCAATGCCGGGATCGTCTCGGTCAAGACGCGCGGATTCAACCAGGACGGCAGGCTCGTCAGCGAATTCGAGCGCACGATGCTGATCGCCAAGATCGGCTTCGATGTCGAGGAAAAGGCGCGTTATTAGAACGCGAGAAGGCCCATCATGCTGCTAGATTCCCTTTCGACGTCCGGCCTGTCCGACGAAGACAAGATGATCCTCGACAGCGTCGGGAAATGGCTGGACCGCGACGTGCGCCCGCATGTGCTCGCATTCGAGCATGCCGACGAATATCCGGTCGAGATGGTCGAGCAGATGAAGGCGCTCGGCCTCTTCGGCGCCACCATCCCGGCCGACTATGGCGGGCTCGGCCTGTCGGCCTCGACCTATGTCCGCGTCATCGAGAAGATCGCCTCGGTCTGGATGTCGCTGACCGGCGTCATCAACTCGCACCTCATCATGGCGGCCTGTGTGGCGCGCAACGGCGCCGAGGAGCAGAAGCGGAAATATCTGCCGCTGTTTGCGACCGGCGAGGTGCGCGGCGGCCTGGCGCTGACCGAGCCGGATGCCGGCACCGACCTCCAGGCGATCCGCGCCCGCGCCGTCAGGGACGGCGACCGCTACCTGGTCAACGGGACCAAGACCTGGATCACCAACGGCATCCATGGCTCGTGCTTCGCGCTGCTGGTCAAAACCAGCATGGACGCCGAGCCTCGCCATAAGGGCATGTCGATGTTCATCGCCGAGAAAGGACCCGGCTTTACTGTCTCCAAAAAACTGGAGAAGATGGGCTACAAGGGCGTCGACAGCGCCGAACTCGTCTTCGAGGACTACGCCATCCCGGCCGAAAACCTGATCGGCGGTGTCGAGGGGCGCGGCATGCAGGCAGCGCTCTCCGGCCTTGAACTCGGTCGCATCAACATTGCCGGGCGCGGCTGCGGGCTGGCGGGCGCGGCATTGGCCGACAGCGTGAAATACGCCCAGATCCGCAAGACGTTCGGCAAGCCGATCGCGCAGCACCAGGCGATCCAGCTCAAGCTCGGCGAGATGGCGACGCGCCTGCAGGCCGCGCGGCTGCTGACCTATGACGCCGCGCGCGCCTATGACAGCGGGGAGCGCTGCGACATGGAAGCCGGCATGGCGAAATATTTCGCCTCGGAAGCGGCCGTCGAGAACGCGCTCGAGGCCATGCGCATCCATGGCGGCTACGGCTATTCCAAGGAATACCATATCGAGCGCTATTTCCGCGACGCGCCGCTGATGTGCATCGGCGAAGGCACCAACGAGATCCAGCGCATGATCATCGCCAAGCAACTGATCGAGAGGAACCCGGCTTGAGCGTAGGCGCGCCCGAGCAAGAAGCGCTCGACCGGCCGCTTTCGGGCGTCCGCATCCTCGCCGTCGAACAATATGGCGCAGGCCCGTTCGCCAGCCTGTACCTCGCCGACATGGGCGCCGAGGTCATCAAGATCGAGGCGCCGCCGCGCGGCAAAATCCCCGGCGGCGACAGTTCGCGGCAGTCCGGGCCGCATTTCCTCGGCGAGAACGACAGCGAATTCTTCCAGGCCTTCAACCTCGCCAAGAAGAGCGTGTCGCTGGACATCCATGCGCCGGACGGGCGCGACATTTTCCGCAGGCTGGTCGCCACGTCGGACGCCGTGCTCAACAATCTGCGCGGCGACCAACCGCGCAAGCTCGGCCTGACCTACGAGGCGCTCGCCGACGTCAGTCCGAAGATTGTTTGCGCGCATCTTTCGGGCTATGGCCGCACGGGTCCGCGCGCGACCTGGCCCGCCTACGACTATCTGTTGCAGGCCGAGGCCGGCTTCATGGACCTGACCGGCGAGCCCGACTCGCCGCCGACCCGCATGGGCCTGTCGCTCGTCGACTATCTGTCCGGCATCACCACCGCCTTCGCGCTGACCGCCGCGCTGTTCGGCGCGGCGCGTAGCGGCAGGGGCCGCGATGTGGATGTCTCCCTCTACGACGTTGCCATGCATCAGCTCACCTACCCCGCCATGTGGTACCTCAACGAAGGCGACGCAGTCGCCCGGCGGCCGCGCTCCGGCCACCCGTCGGCCGCGCCCTGCGAAGCCTTTCCGACCAAGGACGGCCACATCTTCGTCATGTGCATCCTGCCAAAGTTCTGGGAGGCGCTGTGCGAAATCGTCGGGCATCCGAAATGGACCGAGGACGAGCGTTTCGCCACGCCGCGCGCGCGGTTCCGGAATCGCGACGCGCTGGCGGCCCTGCTCGACGGTGTCTTCGCCGCGAAGACGACCGCGCAGTGGATGACGCTGCTGGCCGGCCATGTACCCGCGGCGCCGATCCTCACCCTGTCGTCCGCCCTCGACAACCCGTACCTGATCGAGACCGGTGGGCTTCAGACCGTCACGCATGACGCCAGGCCGGACGGACTGCGCATCGTGAGCAGTCCGATACGCCTGTCCGGCAGCCGCATCCCGACGCGTCGCGCGCCGGCGCTCGGTGCGGATACCGACGCGGTGCTAGGTTCCATCGGCATCGCAGACGCCGCCCTGGCCGACCTGCGGGCGCGCGGCATAGTGTAAGGGTAGCGCCCATGAAGATGGACGGATTTCGGGTCCTCGACCTGTCGCAGTTCCTGCCCGGCCCGATGCTGACGCAGATGCTGGCCGATCATGGCGCGGAAGTCGTCAAGATCGAGCCGCCGGCCGGCGAACCAGTGCGCAAGGTGGGCTACCGGTCGGGCGGCGAGAGCGTGTGGTTCCGCAACACCCATCGCGGCAAGAAGAGCGTGATGCTCGACCTGAAGCAGCCGGACGCCGTCGAAGCTTTCCTGCGTCTCGCCGAGACGGCGGATGTCGTGGTCGAGGCCTTCCGGCCGGGCGTGGTCGACCGGCTGGGCGTCGGCTATGCTGCGGTGTCGGGGCGCAATCCGCGCATCGTCTACGCCTCGATCTCGGCCTTCGGCCAGATCGGGCCGGAGAGCCGGCGGCCGGCGCACGACATCGGCATCGAGGCGCTGGCGGGCGCCATCAGCCTCAATCTCGGCCAGGACGGCCAGCCGACCAATCCGAACGTGCCCGTGGCCGATATGGCGGGCTCCTTCACCGCGCTGGCCGGGATCCTGATGGCGCTGCTGCGGCGCGAGAAGACCGGGCGCGGCGACTACCTGGACGTCTCCATGCAGGACGCCATCATGGCCTGGCTGCCCAATCTGGTCGGCTCGATCTTCGCCGAGGATCGCGCGCCCGTCGTCCGCGACGAGCGCTCCTGGGGCGGCTACGCCTTCTACCGGCCCTACGAGACCGCGGACGGCCGCCACATTGTGCTCGCCGGGGTCGAGCACAAATTCATCGAGGCCCTGCTCGCCGCGCTCGGCCGCGAGGACTTGCGAGACTCCGCGTTTTCACCGCCCGGCCCGACGCAGCAGCCGGTCAGGGACTTTTTGACCGCGACCTTCCTGCAAAGGACCCGCGACGAGTGGGTCGTCTGGTTCGGCGACAAGGACGTGTGCTTCGCGCCGGTCCTCGACTTGAAGGAGGCGTTCGACCAGCCGCATGTCGCGCATCGCGGCATGGTGCTGCTCGACGCCGAAGGCGAAAAACACCTCGGCGCGCCGATCAAGTTCCGCGACGAGCCGGCAAATCCAGACCTGCGCCTGCCTGCTTTGGGCGAACACACGGCCGCTTTGACCGGGCGCTCTTAGCTCCAGCCTTTCGCGCCCTCGCGGCGCAGATGCATGGCGTAGGAAAACCGGTCGCCGGGATGGTGGTTGATCGAAACGATCAGCAGCCTGCCGTCGGCGTCGAGATAGCGCCTGATCACCTTGACCGCCCAGATCCTGGCCGACACTCCCAGCCGGCTGGCGGCATCGCGGCCGATCGGCTCGGCGCTGATCTCCTGCTCGACATCGGCCAGCGTCACGCCGAAATTCTCCTCGACCAGGCGGTAGATCGCACCCTGGTGGCCCGGCAGTTTCGGCGCGAGGCTCCGAAACGCGATGTTGAGGAACACGGTCGAGGCGCAGATCGTCGCGAGGTGGTCGCTTTTCAGCCGGATGCCCTCGATCCTCAGCCAGGGTGTGTCCGCATCGGCGCCGAACAGCCCAACCACCTCGAGGCCGGGCTTGGCCTCCGTCATCGAATCAATGCGGAAATGCGTGTCGGACGCGTATTGAAAAAGCTCGCTCAGCGAGCGCATCGAATGCACGTAGTTCTGCTCGACGGATGCCCGAACGACCTGAGTGCCCGACCCCTGGCGGCGGCGCACCAGGCCTGCCTCGATCAGCTGCCGCAGCGCCTCGCGCACCGTGTGGCGGCTCAGCGCGAACTCCTCCTGGAGTTCCAGTTCCGTCGGCATCAGGTCGCCGACGCCATACGCGCCGGCCTCGATGCGGCCTTGCAGGACATCGCGCAACTGCGCATAGCGCGGGCCGGCTCTCGCTTCGCTCATGACGATGATTGCGCCCCCCTTCCGGATTGCAGGCGAGCGCAATGCCAGTCGTGCCGCACCCTATCGCGAAACGCCGGCGCCGCAATGGCAACGAGTCGGCGCGCGCGCTCCTCCTCCGACGCGCCACGCAGATCGGCGATGCCGAACTCGGTTGCTATCAGGTCGACATCGCTCCGCGCGACCGACACCGGACCGGCAAGCTGGGCAACGATCCGGCTGACGGTACCACCCCTGGCGCTGGCCGGCAGCGCCAGGATCGAGCGGCCGCCGCGCGACATGCGCGCGCCGCGCATGAAATCGATCAGGCCGCCGACGCTGCCGACCGTCCTGTCGCCGATGCGTTCGACATTGGCCTGGCCCCAGAGATCGACCTCGAGCGCCGAATTGATCGCCACGAACCGCTCGATGCCCGCGAGCGCCGCCGCGCCATGCGTCTGCGTGACCGGAGCGAAACGCACATCGCCGCGCTGAGCCAGCGCGTCGAGGAACGCCGCGCCGCCGACCGCGATGCCGGTGGTGACGCCGCGCGAGAACACGCCGGCCTCCAGCGGCGACAGGATCGGCGGCGAGATCATGCCGGCATGAAAAGCCAGATCGCGATGACCGGCCAGCGCCTCCAGCATCGCGGCCTGGAAGCGCCCGAGCCCAAGCTCGATCGTATCGCCGGCGCGAACCTCCCGCGCCACCAGCCCGGCAATCTCGCGACTCACCTCGTCCGGCGCAACGCCGGAATGGACCGGCGGGACAGGCGGCCCCTCGACGATCGCCGCGAAGGCCTCGATCGGGAACCGCCAGCCGTTGCGCATGGCGGGCAGAGCCGGATTGGTGATCGCGACCAGCCTGACGCCTGCCTCCGCGAGCAGCGGCGCGAAATCCGCCGTCGGCCCGAGGTCGACCACACCGTCCTGGGGCACAGATGTCGCAACGATGGCCCAGTCGATGAAACCAGGCTCCGAGACCCGCCGCGCGAACTCGGAATAGTGGAGCGGCAGCAGGTCGACCCGCCCCGCCGGATTGGCCATGCCGGGCGTCGGAATGACCAGTTCCACCTGCGTCTCCTGCCCCAGCGCAGAATAATCGCGCGTGTTGATGCCGGGCACGAAGGCGCCGGTGATCGCCACGTCCTGCCACACCGCCGGATTGGCCTCGACATGATCGAGCAGCGGCGCGGGTTCGGCCAGCGCGCCGCCGAGGAACACGCGGCTTCCAGCAGCCACCAGACGCGCAGCCTCGTCGACGGACAGGATGGTCGGACGCTGCTTCGCGTTCATGCCTTTTTGCCTCGCCGCGCTTGCGTCATGCCCCAATCCGGTCAAATATGTCCGGACAAATTTTGCCAGTTGTGCGGGATCGCCGGCTGGCCCGCAAGGAAAAAACCTCCGCGATGGCCGTGAGCAGCGCAGCACAGGAGCAGACCATAAGCGCGACCGAGCGCCTGGTCGCGCGCATCGCAAGACAGCCCGACGAGGCCGATTTGCGTCGGGCCGCGCTGCACCTGTTGGACTGGCTCGGCTGCGCCCTGATTGGCCGCACCGTGGACGAAGGCCGCATCCTGTCCGGCGGCGTCGGCTCCGCCGGTTGGCTGGCCCCGGCGCCCGACCGGAGCGGGCGGGCCTTCGCTCTCGGCGGGCTCGGCAGCATCTTCGAGATGGACGACGTCCACCGCAAGGGGCTGCTGCATCCCGGCCCGGTCCTCGTGCCGGTGCTCTTCGCCTTCGGCGCGGAGACGCCGTCCGAAAAAGCGCTTCATGCGCTGCTCGCCGGCTACGAGGTCATGGTCGGGATCGGGCGCGCGCTAGGCCGCGAGCACTACCGCTACTTTCATCCCACTTCAACGCTGGGCGGGATCGGCGCGGCCGCGACGGCCGGCCTGCTGCTCGGGCTCGACCCGCAGCGGCTGGTCTGGGCGCTCGGCACGGCGGGCTCGACGGCTGGCGGGCTGTTCCGGTGCCTGCACGAGCCGGTCATGACCAAGCCGTTCCACATCTCCGAAGCCGCGCGGCGCGGCGTAGCGGCGGCCGACCTTGCCCATCGTGGCCTGTCCGGACCGCGCTTCATCCTCGAAGGACAGCAGGGGCTGTTTTCCGCCATGGCGGCTGATGGCGCTCCCGACGAGATCGCCACCGATCCCGACGCTCCGTGGCTGATCGGCGAGGTCAGCTTCAAGCCATGGCCGGCCTGCCGCCACGTCCATGCCGTCATCGACGCGGCGCTGCTGGCGCGCGACGAGATCGGCGGCGCGGCGATCGCCCGGGTGTTGGTCGAGACCTATGCCGACGCGGTGCGCATTTGCGACCGACCCGATCCCAAGACGATGCACGACGCGAAGTTCAGCCTGCAGCATGCAGCCGCCGTAGTGCTGTCGAAAGGCCGTCCGGCGCTGGACGATTTCACGCCCGAAACGCTCGCCAGCCATGGCTGGCCCGACCTGCGCTCGCGCATCGCGGTCGCGGCCGCCGGCCACTTCTCCGATCCCTACCCGGCCCGCTTCGGCGCGGCCGTGACGATCGAGCTTGACGACGGCCGCCGCGTCGCGCGCGCCGTGCCCGACGCCTGGGGCGATCCGGAAAACCCGATGAGCGAAGCCGCGGTGCGCGACAAGGCGCTGATGCTGATCGAGGCGTCTGGCGCGTCGGCTGCGCAGGCCCAGGCGATTGCCCAAGCCGCGCTCGACCTCGCCGACGGCGCGCCACTTATCCATCTCCAGCAGTCGCTCGCCCGCCTTTCCTAACGACCGGACATCCGCCTCATGAACTATTTCGACGCGCTCGATTATCCCTCGCTCATCCAGGAATACGGCCGGCCGGAGGACTATCTCGCGACCTTTTCCCAAACGAGCCGCGACGAGCTGCGCGCCGTCCAGAACCGCCGCTTCCTGAGACTCATGGCGTTCGCATGGAAGGTGCCGTTCTACCAACGCCATTGGGGCAAGGACGGTGTCGAGCCCGGCGACATCCGCGCCATCGAGGACATCGCCAAGCTGCCGTTCTACGGCAAGGCCGACCTGATGGCGTCGCTCGAAGCCCATCCGCCGCTCGGCGATTTCGACGGCCGCGCGGCCTACGCGCCGAACGAGCGTCCGCCGCTGGTATTCCAGACCACCAGCGGCACGACCGGCCGGCCGCAGCCGCTGCTGTTCGGCCCGCGCAGCCGCGAAATCCAGAACCTTCTGGTGGCGCGCTTCTACGCCATGCAGGGCATCACCGCCGACGACGTCATCCATTCCGTCTACGGGCACGGCATGGTCAATGGCGGGCACTACATGCGCGAGGCCGTGATCCACTGGGTCGGCGCGCAGTTCCTGTCGGCCGGCACCGGCGTCGAGACGCGCTCGGCGACGCAGGTCGGCCTGATGCGCGATTTTGGCGCGACCGTTCTGGTCGGCTTCGGCGACTATTTGCGACGCCTCTCGGAAGTTGCGTGCGAACTCGGTCTTGAGCCCGGCCGAGATATCCCCATCCGCATCATCTCGGGCCATCTCGGCTCCGAGACCAGGGCGTCGATGTCGGCTGCCTGGGGCGGCGCGAAGGTCTTCGACTGGTACGGCGTCGGCGACACCGGCGCCATCGCCGGCGAAGGACCCGACATGGACGGCATGTATGTCCAGGAGGACGCGCAATATGTCGAGATCCTCGACATCGCCACCGGCGCGCCGGTGGCCGACGGACAAAGCGGCGACATGGTGGTGACCTGCCTGTTCAAGGACGACATCTATCCCGTCATTCGCTTCAACACGCACGACGTGTCGGCCTACCGGACGGACGCCTCGTCGATAGGGCTCAATCTGCGGCGCATCGCCGGCTTCCTCGGGCGCAGCGACAATATGGTGAAGCTGCGCGGCATCAACGTCTACCCGACGTCGATCGGGCCGTTGCTGACCGAGAACCATGAGGGTCTGCTGTCGGAATATGTCTGTATCGTGGACCGCGACGCCGGCCGCGACGCGATGACGGTCCACATCGAAACGCGCGGCGCGGTGGACCAGCCCACGACGCTTGTCGAGAGCTTCCTGAAGGCGCGCCTGGGCGTCGAGATCGCTGTGGCGCTGGCCGCGCCCGGCTCGCTCGCCGGGCTGACGCAGATCGAGAGCCGGCAGAAGCCGATCCGGCTGATCGACAAGCGCAAGGCCGACGCGTGAGCCTGCCATCGGCGACAGACCTGGCGACGCGCCTTGCGCGCGGCGAGACCACGGCCGTCCGCCTCGCCGCGGAGGCGCTGGAGCGAATCGCCGAGACCAACGAGCGCTGGCATGTCTTCATCGCCTGGAGCGCGGAGGCCGCGTTGCAGGCGGCGGCCGAAAGCGACGCGCGGCGCGACGCAAACCAAACCCTCGGTCCGCTCGACGGCATTCCCTTCGCCGTCAAGGACAATTTGGACGCCGTGGGCTTCGTCACGACCGACGGCGCGGGGGCCGTTGCCCCGCCGGCCGATCGCGACTCCACCGTAGTTGGGCGCCTCAAGGCGGCTGGAGCGGTGCTGATCGGCAAGCTCAACATGCATGAAGGCGCGCTCGGAGCGACGACCGACAACCCGGCGTGGGGCCGTTGCGAGAACCCGGCGTTTCCTGGCCACACGCCGGGCGGATCGAGCGGCGGATCGGCCGCCGCCATCGCCGGCGGCATTGTGCCCGTCACGCTCGGCACGGACACAATGGGATCGGTGCGCATCCCCGCCGCTTATAGCGGCTTGTGGGCGCTCAAACCCACCTTTGGCCTGCTGCCGCGTGACGGCATGACTATCCTTTCGGACACGCTGGACACGATCGGCCCGCTGGCGACATCGGCTGCCGATCTGGCGTCCGTGGTGGCGGCAACGGCCAGGCCGGACGACACCGGTTCCAACAGCCTCGTCGCGCCGCCCGGTTCGGACGTTTCAACCAGTCCGGTGGCGTTGAAGGATCTCTGCTTCGCCGTTCCCATGACCATTCTTCTGGAAATTTGCGAACCGGCCATTCTCGACAGTTTCGAGCGCTTTGTCGTGGCGCTGCGCGCGGCGGGCGCGGATGTGCGCGAGATCGTCATCCCGGAATGGAATCCCACCTTGGCCCGTCGCGCCGGTCTGCTCGTGCTGGAGGCGGAGGCTGCCGTTCGGCTCGGCGCATCCTTCGATCGGGGCGACAGCCCCTACGGCGCCGGCTTCCAGTCCATGATCAGTTTCGGCCGCATGGCGTCCGGCGAGAAGATCGCCGCCGCCCGCCGAACAATCGCGGGCCTGCGCTCCGCCACCTTGCGCGCGCTCTCGGACTCAGTCGCCATCCTGATGCCGACCGCGCCGCAACAGCCGTTTGCGCATGGCTCGACGCCGCCCGTTTCTCAGGCCGACCTGACGGCTCTGGCGAACCTGGCGAGGTGCCCGGCCGTAACGTTCCCCCATGCTTTTGGCCATGTGCGGCCGGCCGCGTCGATTCAGATCGTCGGCGCGCCGTTCTCAGATGGGCGCTTGCTCCGCATCGCCGACCTGTTTGGAGACCTCTTGTGACATATAAGGTCAGCAGGTCGATGGTTGCCGATGCGGCGCTCGCTGCTGCGACCGCGGTCGGTCCGGAAGCGGCTCTGCACGCCATCGCATCGCTTTTTTTCATCGGCCTCGGTAATCGCGAGGCTCATCTGAGGCCGGACGCGCTGACGGGGGACCAGCGCCAGTTCTTCGTGGCCGGCGCGTTCCTCGTCACCCCGGATCGACAGCACCTGATGCTTGTCGGCAATCATGGTTTTCCACCCGAACAGACGCGCCTGCTGGTGCCCATCGACGGCGGCAATCCGGGGCAGGTCATCGACAGCGGGGAGCCGCTGCTGCTGGCGGACACAACCGTGCGCCCCGACTTCAGGCAGTATCTGAAGACCTCGCGGATGGGATCGGCGATCTACGCGCCGCTGATCTGGCAGCAGCGGACAATCGGCCTGATCATCGCTGCGGCACAGGCGCGGTGGACGTTTCGCGAGGCCGATCTCGACACCCTCGCCAAACTGGCGCCAATCGCCACGCTGGCCTGGATCGCGCAAGGCGGGCCGGACTGGCTGGAGCGGGAGTACAAGCGGGTCATTGCATTCTGATTTTGGACTCAAAGACTATGATGCTGGAAGAAGATCGTCGGGGCGCAAGCGCCACATCGCGGTCGATACCGACGGACCGCTCCTGATGGTCAACCTGACGACCGCCGCCATCCCCGACAGCGCTGGCGCACAGGCGATATTGGACGGCATCCGCGAACGCTTGCCCTGGGTCGACGTTCGGTATCGATCAGCCGGACGCCTCATCGGTCTTCATGGCGCCTGGACGCCGGAGCTTGCGCGGCAGGAGGCGAAGACCCAGCTTGGCCGGGTTGCAAAGGGCGGCAATCCGGCGAGGAACGCCAAATTGATCACAAGGCAGTCACGGTCAAGGAACCGCGCAGCCTTCACCTTGGCGACCTGAATGCGGACCTCATCCTTGGGAGGGGCGGGCGGCCCACGCCATCTGCGATTCGCTCAAGGATATTCGCGACCTCTTCGATCCCCAACAATGCCGAAACTTCTTCAAAGCGGCAGGGTACCAGGCTGATCAATCGCGACCCGCTTATGAGGCACGGCCCCAACGTCCGCTCCCCGACTGCCTCAGGCAGGATCTTTGAAACAGTCAGGGCCGGACGGCAGCGTGGCGACGGGCAATGATGGGCGCGGATCCGCGCCCATCATTGCATGCCCGGCGACACTCGCGGAGGGCGTTCAGACCTTCATCAGATCGACGCCGTTCAATTCGGCGACGACATCCGACAGCATCGGCACGTATCGCGCGCCTTGTCCCGTTGCCACAGCCGAAGCGAAGCTGTTGCGGACGGCCGAGCCCATCGGATTGGCGACCCCGCTCGCCTGCGCCGACGAGGCGAGATAGGTCATGTCCTTGAGCGCGTTGGACAGGGTGAACAGGTGCGCCTTCTCGTTGCGGTTGATGACGTAGTCGAAGAACGTCTGATAGAACGGACAGTCCATCCGCCCGCCGCGAATGACCTGGTCGACGATCTTCGGGGTAAGGCCCGCTTTCGCGCCGACCATCAGCGCCTCGGAATAAAGCGCCGCGTAGCCCATCGACAGGAAATTGTTCAGGAGCTTCATCGTATGGCCGCTGCCGGTCGGGCCGGTGTGGACGATGCGCCCGGCAAAGGCCTCCAGAATCGGCTTTGCGCGAGCGAAATCGTCATCCGAACCCCCGGCCATGACATCGAGAGTCCCGGCGGCGGCCTCTTTCGGCGTTCGCGACAACGGCGCGTCGATCAGGGTGATTTGCTTTGCCGCCAGTTCCGGCGCGAGGCGCACGGTCACCGCCGGATCGGACGTCGAGCAGTCGACGATCATCAGGGGCTTGCCGACCGAGGCGAGGCCGTCTGGGCCGTTGATCGCCTGTTCGACCTCCGGCGAGCCGGTGACGCAGAGCACCACGACATCGCATGACGCCGCCATGTCGCGCGGCGTCTTCGCCTCGGTCGCGCCATCGGCGATAAGTTTGTCCAAGGCTTCGCGGCGGCGCGCATAGACGATCAGCGGCCACCCCTTGGCCAGCAGATTGGCGGCCATGCCCGAGCCCATATTGCCCAGGCCGATGAATCCGATGCGTTCTTTCATGCCATCTCCCCGCGCCGCGTTGCTCGCGGCTCCGCGCGCCACGGCGATAGCACCGCTGTGCCGGAAATTCATCCATGGAGACCCTTTTTTTACGCCGGGTCGTGACAATCGGGCCGGCGATCTGGCAGGATTCGGCGCGGACGCGCCGAGGAACGCGTCATATTCGGGAGGATGATTTGCTTGGTCGTTCACGCAACCACGGCGGGGATCGCCGCCTTCCGCCGGCGCGGGCCGGCGATGCGCTACCCCATCGCCGCATTTTGCTCGCGATGATGGTTCTTGCGGCCTGCCCGCCCATCGCATTCGCGCAATCGCCCGGTCTCAAGGCTGGATCGCCGCCATGGACGGACGCGCCCGTTCGTGTTGACCGGGGCTTGCAGGCCTACCCGCGCATCGAAGCGTCGCCGGTTTCCGCGCCCACCGAGGAAAGCAATCGGCTGCGATTCAGCGACAAGGCGCATTTCAAGATCCTCGACAGCGTCAGCTTCGCGGAAGGCGGCAGGACCTACCGGCTCGCCGGACTGGAGCCGGTCCCGTCGGCGAAGATTTGCAAGAGCAGAGACGGCGCGCGCTGGGCTTGCGGTCTGCGTGCCCGGGCCGCCCTCGACGAGTTGCTGATCGGCCGCATGATGCGGTGCAGCGCTAAAGGCGCCGCGGCGGACGTGATGCTGGTCGAATGCGATCGCGGCGGCAAGGACATCGGCGGCCTGCTGGTCAGCGGCGGACATGCGGTCGTGGCCAAGGGCGCCGCCGTCTACGACCGGGAATTGGCGGAGGCGAATGCGGCCAAGGCCGGAGTCTGGGGCGACGTAACGACGACGCAGTAATTCGTGCCGAAATGGTTTGCTTAAGGGCGAACCGTCTCCAACCGCCTCAGTTCATCGTCGGGATTACGAACTCCGCGCCGTCCTTGACGCCGGACGGCCAGCGCGAGGTGACCGTCTTGGTCTTGGTGTAGAAGCGGAAGGCGTCCGGGCCGTGCTGGTTGAGGTCGCCGAACGACGAAGCCTTCCAGCCGCCGAACGTGTAGTAGGCGATCGGCACGGGAATCGGTACGTTGATGCCGACCATGCCGACCTGGACGCGGCTGGCGAAATCGCGCGCGGCGTCGCCGTCGCGGGTGAAGATCGCGACGCCGTTGCCCATCTGGTGATCGTTGGCGAGCCTGATCGCGTTCTCGTAGGTGGGCGCGCGCACCACCGACAGGACCGGACCGAAGATTTCGTCCCTGTAGATCGACATGTCCGGCGTCACCTCGTCGAACAGGCAGCCGCCCATGTAGTAGCCATTTTCGTAGCCCTGCATTGAGAAGCCGCGGCCGTCGACGACGAGTTTCGCGCCTTCCTTGACGCCGGCATCGACATAGCCCTTGACGCGGTCGAGAGCCTGCCTGGTTACCAGGGGCCCGAAATCGGCCGACAAATCGGTGGATGGGCCGACCTTGAGGTTCTCGACGCGCGGGATCAACCGCTCCATCAGGCGGTCCGCGGTGTCCTTGCCGACTGGCACCGCCACCGAGATCGCCATGCAGCGCTCGCCGGCCGAGCCGTAGCCCGCCCCGATCAGGGCGTCCACGGTCTGGTCCATGTCGGCGTCCGGCATGATGATCATGTGATTCTTCGCGCCGCCGAAGCATTGCGCGCGCTTGCCGTTCGCGGTCGCGCGGCCGTAGATGTATTGGGCGATCGGCGTCGAGCCGACGAAGCCGACCGCCTTGATGTCCGGATCGTCGAGGATCGCGTCGACTGCTTCCTTGTCGCCGTTGACGACGTTGAGCACGCCGGCAGGCAGGCCGGCCTCGAGGAACAATTCTGCGATGCGCATCGGCACGCCGGGATCGCGCTCGGAGGGCTTGAGGATGAAGGCGTTGCCGCAGGCGAGCGCCGGCGCGATCTTCCACAACGGGATCATCGCCGGAAAGTTGAACGGCGTGATGCCGGCGACGACGCCGAGCGGCTGGCGCATCGAATAGACATCGATGCCCGGGCCCGCGCCGTCGGTGAACTCGCCCTTCATCATGTGCGGCGCGCCGATGCAGACCTCCACCACTTCAAGCCCGCGCTGCAGGTCGCCCTTGGCGTCGGCGATGGTCTTGCCGTGTTCGCGCGCGAGCAGTTCGGCGAGCGCGTCATTGTCGCGCGCAGCCAACTGGAGGAACTTCATCAGCACGCGAACGCGCCGCTGCGGGTTGGTCGCCGCCCAGCCGCGCTGCGCGGCAGCCGCGTTCTCGACCGCCGCGCGAAGCTCGGCCTTGGACGCCAGCGCCACGGAGCCGACAACCGCGCCGTCCATCGGCTGCATGACATCCTGGCTGCGGCCGCTCGCGCCGGCGACATGCTTGCCGCCGATGAAATGTCCGTAGTCGGTCATGATGTCGCTCCTCGTTCGTGGCCGCATTTACCGCGTCCGCACCGCGCTTGGCAACGTCCTCGGCGGCGCGCCGACGCCGTCGATGCGGCATGGCGACCCGGCGTGCAACGCTCCGCTTCCTCCCTCGTTTGCGCGGCATGGCCAAGACGCTTCGTTTCATCCTCGGCGACCAACTGTCCCGGTCCATCTCCAGCCTGTCCGATCTCGACGCCGCCTCGGATGTCGTGCTGATGGCGGAGGTCGTCGAGGAGACGACCTACGTTCGCCACCACAAGCGCAAGATCGCCCTCCTGTTCTCCGCCATGCGCCATTTCGCCGACGATCTGCGCCGCGGCGGGATCGAGGTCGACTATACGAGGCTGGACGGAAGCCTGCCGGCATCGTCGTTCACGGAGGCCCTGCAAACCGCCGTCGCGCGACATGAGCCGGAGAGGATCGTCGTCACCGAGCCCGGCGAATACCGGGTGCTCGAAATGATGCGGGGCTGGGCCGGGCTGTTGGACGTCGATGTGGACATCCGCGAGGACAACCGCTTCGTCTGTTCGCACGAGGAGTTCGACATGTGGGCCACCCGCCAGCGGAGCGGCCTGCTGATGGAGACGTTCTACCGCGAGATGCGCCGGAAGACCGGCCTGCTGATGCAGGGCGACCGGCCCGAGGGCGGGGCGTGGAACCTCGATTCCGAGAACCGCGCCCGGCTGCCGGCCGGCATCGCTGCGCCGACGCGTCCACGCTATCCGCCGGACGCGGCCACCGAGGCGGTGCTTTCTCTGGTCGCGGCCCGCTTCGCGGCGCATTTCGGCGATCTCGCGGATTTCGACTATCCCGTGAGCGGCGCCGACGCCCTCGACTATCTCGAATGGTTCGTCGTCCACGCATTGCCGCAATTCGGGACTTATCAGGACGCCATGCGGCAGGGGGAACCGCTGCTGTTCCACTCGCATCTCTCCGCGTTGATCAATTGCGGGCTGCTCGACCCGCGCGCGTGCTGCCGGCGAGCCGAGGACGCCTACCACGCCGGCGACGCGCCGCTGAACGCCGTCGAGGGCTTCGTCCGCCAGATCATCGGATGGCGCGAATATATGCGCGGCGTCTATTGGCTGAGGATGCCGGGCTATGGCGACGAGAACAGGCTCGGCGCGCATCGCGCCCTGCCAGATTTCTTCTGGAGCGCGGAAACGAAGCTCAACTGCATGGCGCAAGCCATCGGCGAAACCAGGCGCAACGCCTACGCCCACCATATCCAACGCTTGATGGTGATCGGCAATTTCTGCCTGCTGGCCGGGCTCGACCCGAAAGCCGTGCAGGAATGGTACCTGATCGTCTATCATGACGCCTACGAATGGGTCGAAATGCCCAACGTCGTCGGAATGATCCTCCACGCCGACGGCGGATTGCTGGCCTCGAAGCCTTATGCGGCGTCCGGCGCCTACATCAACCGCATGTCCGACTATTGCCGGCATTGCGCCTATGACGTGAAACAGCGGACGGGCCCGGACGCCTGCCCCTTCAACGCGCTCTATTGGGATTTTCTCGACCGCAACCGCAAGGCGCTCGGGCCGAACCACCGCTTGAAGATGCCGTATGCGACGCTCGACAGGATGAAGGAAAGCGACCGCGCTGCTATTCGCCAATCGGCGGCGCGATTCCTGTCCGCGCTCAAATCCTACGAGGAGTAGGCTATGAGCCCGACGGTCGGTTCTCAGCCGCGCGGGGCCGCGGGCTTTCCGGCTTTTCTCGGCGCGGGCGGCTTGGGGGCAGCCGGCCGCTTGGCGACCTTCACAGGCTTCTCCGGCTTGGGCTCCAGCGCCGCCAGTTCGTCCTGCGCCATGCGCAGCTTGCGCAACCGCTCGGTCTTCGCGTCGCGCGACTTGACTTCGGAATCGGTGATGGTCTTGGCGGCTTCGTCGGTGCGCGCGGCGCGGTCGCGGAACACGTCCATTCGTTTTGCGGGGCGCTCTGTAGCCATCAGCCTTACTCACCTCAAAAAAGCAAAAGGGCCGGAAAAATCCGACCCCCTCGTTCAACGCCTATCGGTGCCAGTACATCCGTGGTCACCGGACATTCGGCGTCCTGGTTAGGCGGCCTGCAGATTATCGGCCGACATCTTGCCGGACTTGCGGTCCTGCACGATTTCGTAACCGATCTTTTGGCCTTCCGCGATGCTGCGCATGCCAGCGCGCTCGACGGCGGAGATGTGGACGAAAACATCCGGTCCGCCGGCATCAGGCTGAATGAACCCGAAACCCTTGGTTGCGTTGAACCACTTGACTACACCAGTGCTGCTCATGACGATTCCTTTCAATCGTTAGTGAGACCTCCGCCGGGCTGAATGTCCGTCGGACGGTAATCGATTTTGAGGAAGAGTTCGCCAGAACGCGCTTATGCGGGTAGTGAGACAAAGTCGGCAAGCAAGATCGATACGCCCTACATAGGCGCAGACGCGGGCAAAGTCAATCGAGCCTTGAAAGCGGACCGCGCCGATCGGGCGCGGATGCGGGCCGATCCCCTAGCCGTAGCGTTCGAGGCCGAGATGGCGCGTCTCGATGTCTGCTTTCCTGCCTGAAATCAGGTCGGCAATGATCTTCGCCGATCCGCATGACATCGTCCAGCCCAATGTTCCATGCCCGGTGTTGAGGAACAGCCTGCCGATGCCGGAAGCGCCGAGGATCGGGGGGCCGTCGGGAGTCATCGGCCGCAAGCCGCACCAGAACGACGCGCCGCCGAGGTCGGCCGCGCCCGGAAACAGGTCGCCGACCGAATGGGTGAGGGTCGCCTTGCGCGCGTCGTGCAGGCGCATGTCATAGCCGGAGATTTCGGCCGTGCCGCCTGCCCGGATGCGTCCGCCGAGACGGGTGATCGCGACCTTGTAGGTTTCGTCCATGACGGTCGAGACGGGCGCGTGGGCGTCGCTGCCGATCGGCGCGGTGATGGAATAGCCCTTGACCGGGTAGATCGGCAGCGACAGGCCGAGCGGCCTGGCGACGATCGGCGAAAAGCTGCCGAGCGCCAGTACATAGGCGTCGGCGATGAGCGGGCCGGCGCTCGTGGACACCGAAACGACGGCGCCGCCGGCGACGTCGACTCCCTGGATAGTGGTGTCGAATCGGAAGGTGACGCCGCGCCCGGCGGCCAGGGCGGCGAGGCGCTCGGTGAACATCTGGCAATCGCCGGTCTCGTCGCCGGGGAGACGCAGTCCGCCTTTGAACTTCCGCCGGACATCCTTCAGCGCCGGCTCGGCCGCGATGCAGCCTGCAGGATCGAGAACCTCGTAAGGCACGCCGAATGTCTTCAGGACCTCGATGTCGCCGCTCGCGCCATCGACCTGCTTCTGGGTGCGGAAAAGCTGCAGCGTGCCCTTGGTCCGTTCGTCATAGGCGATGCCCGTCCCGGCGCGCAGCGCCTTCAGGCAATCGCGCGAATATTCCGCGAGCGGCACCATGCGCGCCTTGTTGACGGCGTAGCGCGCCGATGTGCAGTTGCGCAGCATCTGGACGAGCCAGGCATACATGGCCGGATCGATCTTCGGCCGAAGGACCAGCGGGCCGTGCCGCATCAGCAGCCATTTGATCGCCTTGACCGGTATGCCGGGCCCAGCCCAGGGCGACGCATAGCCGGGCGAGACCTCGCCTGCATTGGCGAAGCTGGTTTCGAGCGCCGGTCCGCCGCGACGCTCGACGATCTCGACCTCATGCCCGGCGAGCGACAGATAATAGGCGGTGGTCACGCCGATGACGCCGCCGCCGAGGACCAGGACCTTCATCGCGCGAGACCTCTCATGGCGGCTGCGCCAGCGCCCGGGCGTCCTCGTAGATCCGATGGAACCGGCGCCCGAGCCCGGTCAGGATTTCGTAGCCGATCGTACCGGCCTCGACCGCCAGATGGTCGATCGTCTGGCGGCCGCCGACAAGGTCGACGAGGTCCCCCGGCGCCAGCGCGCCGGGCGGCAGCGACGACACGTCGAGGATGATGCTGTCCATCGAGACGCGGCCGATGAACGGCAGCGTGACGCCTTCAAAATGGGCCGCCGTCACCGCGCGGCGCGGCCAGCCGTCGGCATAGCCGAGCCCGATGGTCGCGACCTCCATGGCGCGCGGCGCGAGCGCGACATGGCCATAGCCGATGCCGGTTCCGGCGTCGATGGCGCGGGTCTGGATGACCTTGGCCCGCAAGCGGACGACAGGCGCCATCGGATTGGTCGTTCCGGGCAATGGATTGAGGCCGTAGAGCGCCGCGCCCGGCCGCGCCAGATCATAGCGATAGGCTGGACCCAGAAAGATGCCCGAGGAGTTGGCGAGCGACCAGGGCGCCTTCGGCAGCATGCGCGCGAGGGTCTCGAAGGCGTTGCGCTGGGCTTCGTTGGCGCCCTCCCAGGGCTCGTCCGCGCGCGCGAGATGGCTCATCGCCAGCCGCAGGTCGATTCCGGCCAGCGCCTGCGGATCGTTGGCGACGCGGGCGACTTCGACGGGCGGCATGCCGAGACGCGACATCCCGCTGTCGACCTGGATTGCGGCGGGAAGGATCCGTCCCTCCGCGCGCGCCTGACGCCGCCAGGCCGAAAGCTGGGTCTCGCTGTTCAGGACGGGGATCAGGCCGGCCTGCGCGCATCCGGGCTCCGAACCCGGCGGCAGGCCGTTCAGGATGTAGACGGACGCGCTCGGCGAAAGGCCTGGCTTGAGCGAAAGGCCCTCCGCCAGATGCGCGACGAAGAAGGTGTCGCAGCCTTCGTCCGCCAGCGCGGCGGAAATGCGCGATGCCCCCAGGCCGTAGCCATCGGCCTTGACGACGCCCGCGCAACGGCCGCCGCCGAGCCGGTCGCGCAGAAGCCGGTAGTTCGACCGGACGGCGGACAGATCGATGGTCAGGATCGCGCCCGCCCCGGCATGGGACGCGCCCGCCGCCTCCGTCGGCGGCAAGGCCCGCTCTCCATCGCCTTTGCCATCCGAGCGATCCAATCCGCAAAAGCTCCCGCCGAGTTGACGAACGGCGTCAGTAGAACCGGATCGGCGCTCTGCAACAAGAGGCGAGCAGGAATAAGCGGCCAAAGCCCGGTCGTCAGTGGGCCGCGAAAAAGTCGAGGACGTCGTCGATGACCGGCGCCTTGTCGCGCAGCGGGCGGCTGATGGCGAGCAGCGTGCCGACGTGGTCGACGCCGGGATAGAATTTCACCCGGACCTCATGGCCGGTGCGTTTCAACGCCGCGGCCAGCGCCCTCGTATTGCGCGGATAGACCAGGTCGTCGGCTTCGCCATGCAGCAGCAGGATCGGCGGCGCGGCCTGGCCGCGCGCGACGCGATTGACCGGCTGGGTGCGCTCCAGATTCCCGACGCCCTTGAAGGCCTCGCGCGTCTCGTCGACGTCGAGCGGCAGGAAGTCGTAGGGGCCCGACAATCCGGCGGTCGCGCGGATGATCGATGGCGACAGGCCTTCGGCGGCGAGGAACTCGGGCGCGACGGTGACCATCATCGCGCTGTAGGCGCCAGCCGAATGGCCGACGACATAGAGCTTCCGCGGGTCGCCGCCATAGGCCGCGATGTTGCGATGGGTCCAGGCGACGGCCTTGGCCGTATCCTCGACGAAAACCGGATAGCGGAATCGCGGCACGAGCCGGTAGTCGAAGATCACGGTGACGTAGCCGCGGCTGGCGAAAGCCTTGCCGACGAACCCGTATTCGCCGCGCGCGCCGCTGTTCCAGGAGCCGCCATAGTTGAAGGCGATGACGCCGCGCACCGAGGCGGGGTCCGTCGGCGCGTAAATGTCGAGCTTCTGGCGAGGATCGGGGCCATAGGCGATGCCGCTTGCGGCGAGCTTCGCGCCGCCGTCTTTCGGAATGACCGCATTGAAGGCGCCGAGCCGCGAACAGGCGGCGGGCGCCAGCAACAGCGGGATCGCCAGAAGAAACAGAAAACGGAGGAGGGTCTTGCTCATGGCGATCCGGCGGGTTGAGACGTTGGTATACGCTGCGAGTCGGTGCGCGGTTGCAAGCGCACGCCGCAATCGGGCGCAACCCTTGGCGACCTTAACCGAAGATTGATTCTTAAAGCTTACCGTCACGAATGAAGGAAGCCCGGGGCGTATGCCAGATTTGAAAGCGGCGTATCAGGAAAAGTCCGACGAAGCGCTGCGGCTGGTTGCGCCCGCCGCGCAGCCCTTGCTCGCCTTGCTGAGGACGCCGGGCTCGGATGTCGCGCGGTTCGAGCGCGTCAGGCAGCTGCTGGACCGCTACGAACCGGCCGACCTGATCGGCAAGACCGATCATGTCACGCTGCTGCCAAACCGGATGCGATTCCTGTCCGACTTCACGATACTGCAGGCATCGGAGGGAAAGACGTTCCTTGTCCTCGTCACGCTGGCGGACGCCAAGCATTTCAACGATCTGCTGCGCGCATTGGGCCATTCCTACGCGGAGGACTTCGTCCGCGCCGGCGCCGCCCGCCTTGCCGATCTGCTGCCCGCCCAGACGCAGCTCTACCACGTCAGCGTGTTGAGCTTCGCCTTCCTGGCGCCCGACAACGCCGGCGGACAGCCGCCGTCGGTCGTCGGGGCCATCGTGGACGCGTTCCGCCATTCGATCGTCTGCCAGAAAATCCCTGTCGACACCAAGGCCGGCGTCGGCCTGACCCCGCTGACCAGCGCGACGATCGAGCCGAGCGAATTGCTGCGCGCGACGCTCGCCGCCGCGCAGGACAGCCGGCGCACCGACGATGGGTGGGCCTGGTACAATTCCAAGACCGACGCGGCCCATCAGCGCGCCTTCAGGATCCTCACCGACCTTCCGGCGGCCCTGGCCGCGAGCGACCAGCTTTCCCTGCAGTTCCAGCCGCGCGTGTGCATGCGCGAACGCGCTTGCCTCAGCGCCGAAGCGCTCGTCCGATGGCGTCATCCCGAAATGGGCGTCGTATCCCCTGCCGAGTTCATCGCGCTCGCCGAGGCGACCGCCCTGATCACGCCGCTGACCCAATGGGTGCTCGAACATTCGCTGCTCGCGGTCGCGAACTGGCAGGCGCAGGCGCCGGGGCTGAAGGTCTCGGTCAACGTCTCGCCGAAGAATCTCGAGGAGCCGACCTTCGCCGCCGGGCTTTACGACCTCGCTATGCGCATCGGCGTCGATCCTGCGCTGGTGGAACTGGAATTCACCGAGGGCATGCTCGCCGGCAGTCTCCAGAGCATGCTGCAACAGGTCGAGCGCCTGCGCCAGGACGGCTTCGAGATGGCGATCGACGATTTCGGCAGCGGCTACAGCAATATGAGCTATCTCGGGAAATTCCCGGCCAAATATCTGAAGATCGACCAGGCCTTCGTGCGCACGCTCGACGACGAGCCGAAATACCAGGTGCTGGTCCGCTCGATCATCGAAATGGCGCATGCCCTCGGATACAAGGTGGTCGCCGAGGGCATAGAGACGCGGTCGGCCTTCGCCCTGCTGTCGGACTGGTCATGCGACGAGGGACAGGGCTACCTGATGAGCCGTCCGCTGGACGCGCAGGCGTTCATGCGCTGGCTCGCGACCGGCGGCGACGGCTGGTGAAGCGCGCTACCCCGCCAAGTGCCGGAACGCCGCGACGACCTCGACATAGACCTTTCGCTTGAACGGGGCGATCAGCTCGGGAAGACTGTCGATGGGCTTCCATTCCCATTTGTCGAACTCGGCCTCATGTCCGCCCGGAGGCGGATTGATCTGGATGTCGCTGTCGTCGCCGTGATAGCGGAACGCGAACCATTTCTGCCTCTGCCCCCGGTACTTGCCCTTGAACGCGAGGCCGACCAGCTGTTCGGGCAGGTCGTAGTCGATCCACCCCGGCGCCTCGGCGAGAAGCGTCACGTCGCGGATGCCGGTCTCCTCGTAAAGCTCGCGGAGCGCGGCCGGATGGGGATCCTCGCCCTTGTCTATGCCGCCCTGGGGCATCTGCCAGAGCAGCGGCGTGCCGGCGAATTCGCTGTCGGGCTTGGCGATGCGGTGGCCGGTCCACACGAGCCCCGCCGCGTTCAGGACCATGATGCCGACGCAGGGACGGTAGGGCAAGGTTTCCGGATCGATTCGCTGTTTGTTCGTCATCGCTCGTTCTAGCGGCCCGGATCGCTGACGACGGCCGAGATCGGCACGATCTCGATGCCGCGCTTCTTGGCTTCGCCGACCCACGAGGTCACCGCGTCGACGGTCTCGTCGAACGCCGACCCCGTGCCGACGGCAAAGCCCTTGGCGCGCGCCGTGGCCTCGAGCTGGCCGAGCTTGGCCAGGATCGCGCCGCGATCGCGCGAAAGGTCGATCGTCGCGTCGCCGGCCGCGAACGGAACCGCGTTCTTCAGCGCAAGATCGAGCGCCAGCGTGCGCGCCGACGAGCCGTCATCGAGGTAAAGCAGACCTCGTTTGCCCAATTCCGCCATGACCGGCTGCATCGCTGCCGCCTCGGTCGAGAAGCGCGCGCCCATGAAGTTCATCACGCCGGTATAGTTGGTCGTGCGGCCGAGCGCCCAGCGCAGGTGATCGATGTTTTCCTCGGCGGACGCGGCGACGGTCAGGGTGTTGCGGCCGGGATTAACGGCCGGGAAATCGAACGGCTCGAGCGGGATCTGCATGACGATCTCATGGCCTTTCTGCCGCGCAGCCTGCATCCAGCGGCCGATGCTGTTGCCCTGCGGAGAAAAGGCCAGCGTGACCTCGGCCGGCAGCCGGTCGATCGCGCTCTGCGTGCCGGTTTGCGAAATCGCCATGCCGCCGAGCACGATGGCGATGCGCGCGCCGCGCGCGCCAGACCACGCCCGCGCATAGACATCCATCGGCCGGCGGCCATCCGCGGCGCGGACCGGCAAGGGGCCAAATTCGCTGTCCTCGATCAGATCACGATCGGGGACATGCGCGACGCGCAGGTCCTGGCCGATCGCCGCCGCATCATGAATGACGATTCCGGCGTTCGGCCGGGCCTGGAGTTGCGGATCCACCTTGATGATCTTGGCGCCATCGCCGGATCGAGGGGCGGCCGCTGCCGGCTTCAGCGCCGACGGGCCGGCGGCTTCGGGCGTCGCCGTGACCACGGGCGCCGGGGTGCGATAGGGCTTGGGCCGGAACGCGATGGCCCCCGATCCGGCGATCAGGACGACGGCGGCGAGCGCCGGAAGGATGGCGCCGGCCGAGACGCCCCGGCGGTCGGCTCGCGACACCGGGACCGCCTGGCCGAGCGGGCGCTCGATCTCCTTTTGCGTCAGTGACAAAACCATCCTCCGCGGCGCGCATGGACCCTTCAACGAAACGCCGCCGGGCGGATGGCGCGGCGGCGACGCAAGACCCGGAAACATGGACGGCGGCGGGCATAACCGCCGCTGTCCTAAACTACTGATTGAGGACAGCCTTGTCGGGATTGGGCGGAAAGGCCGCATCGGTCTTGACGCCGCGCAGCAGATCGAGAGCGTAGGCCAATTGGACGTCGTCCTTGGGGTCCGGCGGCACATACGCCGCCGAGCCCGATCCTTGGTCGCCCTCCTCGACGCCCTTGATGTGGCCCTTCAATTCGGACTCGCCGCGCGAGACGTTCTGGCCTTTCAAATCTTCCGGCAGCGGCTGATCGACCTTGATGTCGGGCGTGATGCCTTTGCCTTGGATGGATTTGCCCGAAGGCGTGTAATAAAGCGCCGTCGTCAGCCGCAAGGCGCCGTTCTCGCCCAAAGGAATGATCGTCTGCACCGAGCCCTTGCCGAACGACTGGGTCCCAACCACGGTCGCGCGGCGATGGTCCTGCAGCGCGCCGGCGACGATCTCGGAGGCGCTGGCCGACCCGCCGTTGACGAGCACCACGAGCGGCTTGCCGTCGATGTCGTCGCCCGCGCGGGAATCGAAGCGGGTGACATCCTTCGGATCGCGGCCGCGCGTCGAAACGATCTCGCCGCGATCCAGGAACGAATCGGAAACGCTGACTGCCTGGTCGAGCAGACCGCCAGGATTGAGCCGAAGATCGAGCACGTAGCCCTTCAGCCTGTCGGCGGGCACCTGCTTCTTGATCGCGTTGATCGCGGTTTCGAGGTCGTCGTAGGTCTTCTCCGTGAACGAGGTGATCTTCATGTATCCGACGTCGTTTTCGACGCGAAACTTGACGGCCTTGACCTTGATGATGTCGCGGACGACCGTGATGTCGAGCGGCTTGTCGGCGCCCTCGCGCAGGATGGTCAGCTTGATCGGCGTGTCGACGAGGCCGCGCATCTTCTCGACCGCGTCGTTCAGCGTCATGCCGCGGACTTCGTCGCCGTCGATCGCGGAGATGTAGTCGCCGGCGCGCACGCCGGCCTTGGCGGCGGGCGTGTCGTCGATCGGCGTGATGACCTTGACGAGCTCGTTCTCCATCGTGACCTCGATCCCAAGGCCGCCGAACTCGCCCTTGGTCTGGACGCGCATGTCCTTGGCCGCTTCGGGGTTCATGTAGGAGGAATGAGGATCGAGGGAGGACAGCATGCCGTTGATGGCGCTCTCCACCAGCGCCTTCTCCTCGGGCGGCGTGACGTACTGCGCGCGAACGCGCTCGAAGATGTCGCCGAAAATCGCAAGCTGCTTGTAGGTTTCGGAGCCTGCGGCGCTCGCCGTCGTGCCTACCGTCCCGTAGACAAGGCTCATGGCCGACGCGCCCATCAGCGCGCCAGCAAACAGAAGCGAAACCTTACGAATCATTTCCTGTCCTTCCAGAACGACGTCCCGCCCACCATGGGGCCGGATCGACGGGTTTTCCATCCTTGCGGAACTCGACATAGAGTTCCGGACCGCTGTTGGCCAGTCCGGAGGCCGTCGTGGCGACCCGGGCCTCCGCCATCGCCCCGATCGGCTCGCCCGCGAGGACGGAGCGACCGAGCGTCACGCTGATTCTGCCTAGTCCCGCCAGGACGACATGATAGCCATTGCCGGCGTCCAGGATCAAGAGTTGTCCGTAGGAACGGAAGGGCCCGGCATAGAGTACATTTCCATCGGCGGGAGCGGTGACGATGGCTCCCGATTGTGTCGCAAGCGTGTCTCCCTGAATCACGCCGCCGTTATCGTCCTTGCCACCGAACCGGCTCCGGAACTGGCCGTTCACGGGTGGCTGCACCTGCCCGACCATCGCGGCGAAAGGCAGCGCGTCGATGGTCCGATTGTTGTCGGGAAGCGCCGCGATCGCCTCTTCCTTTTCAAGGATGCGGGCCTTGGCCTGCCGGGCCGCTTCCAGCAAGGCGCGGTCCTTTTCGGCTTGCGCGTCGAGCGCGGCGAGGAGCTCCTTGAGGGTGCCCGCCTTGGCCGCGAGCGCTTCCGAACGCGCGCGCTCCTGCGACAGCTCGCTTTCGACTTGGACCTGCAAGCGCTGCTTCGCCTCGAGCAACAGGGACAGCCGCTTCCTTTCGGCGAGTTGCTCGGCGACCGACGCCGTCAGCCTCGCGCGCTCCGCCTCGATCGAGCCGGTAATGCGGGAAAATTCCGCCATGTCGGCCATGAGGATCTCGGTCTGCTGGCGCAGTTCCGGGACGACCGCGCCGAGCAGGATCGCGCTGCGCACCGACGAAAGTGCGTCCTCCGGTCTGACCAGGATGGCAGGCGGCGGGTTGAGACCCATGCGCTGCAAGGCCGCAAGCACTTCGGCGAGAACGCCGCGCCGCGCATTGAGCGAGGCGCGCACGCCGTCGCGCTGCCCCTTCAGGCCATCGAGCCGCGCCGTGATCTCGTCGATGTCCTGCGACAGCTTCCGTTCGGTCTTGGCGGCCTGGATCGAGGCCGCCGTGATCGAGGCATGGTCCTGCTTGACCCGGGCGATCTCGGCGGCCAGGTTGCCGATGCGGCCGGTCGAGAGTTCGATTTCGCGGGAGACAGTTTCGTATTCGCCGCGGCGGCGCGCCTGTTCCTCCGCGCTGGACCCGGTCTCCTGCGCGCGCACGGGCGTGGCGAGCATCATGATCGCCAGTATCGCGACCGCGCCGCGCCGCGCCGCTCTGGTGTGTTGTCTGGGGGCGCCACTCATCTCATCGGAACCGTGTCGGGCAGGCGTCACGCGCCGCCGTCCCAGTGTAGGGCTGTCTTCATTAACGAAGCATCAACTATGACGGACGGCCTCCGCGCAGTGTCACATGCATCGCCGATCGGGGGAATTGCGGGCATTTGCGGAATCGGATCAGGCGCGGTGGTAGGGATGTCCCGAAAGGATCGTCGAAGCGCGGTAAAGCTGTTCGGCAAGCATGACGCGGACCAATTGATGCGGCCAGGTCAAGGCTCCGAAAGACCAGAGCATGTCCGCCCGGGCGCGGGCGGCATCGCCGTGACCATCCGCTCCGCCGATGGCCAGGGCAAGGTGGCGTGCGCCGCCGTCGCGCGCCGAAACGAGGCGTTGGGCGAAATCATGCGAGGAAAGGGTCTCGCCGCGCCCGTCGAGCAAGAACAGAACGGATTTCGATTCGAGCGAGGCGACAAGCCGGCCCGACTCCTCCCGCTTGCGTTCTTCGTCGGACAATGCCCGGCTCTCGGGCGACTCCGTCACGCCGCCGAAATCGAGGCCGAGGGCGCCGCCGGTCTTCCCGAAGCGTTCGAGATACCGTTGCGCCAGCTCCCTCTCGGGACCGGCCTTCATGCGCCCGACCGCATGGACGACGATTCTCATCGCAGCGCGGAGACCCTCCACAGTCGACCGATCTGCCTACCGACACAGGCGCCGGCCTGCGTCCGCAGGCTCAATGGATCGTCTCTTCCTCGAGATCGGGCGCCTGCCACATCTTCTCGAGATTATAAAATTCGCGAACCTCGGGCCGGAAGACATGGACGATAATATCGCCCGAGTCGATCAGCACCCAGTCCGCGGCCGCCAGGCCCTCGACCTTCGCGGCGCCGAACCCGGCCTCCTTGAGGGCCTTGAGCACATGATCGGCTACCGCCGCGACGTGCCGATGCGATCGGCCTGACGCGATCACCATGTGGTCGCCGAGGCTGGATTTCCCCTGAATGTCGATTGGGACGATGTTCTCCGCCTTGGCGTCTTCAAGGCTTGAAAGAACGGTCTTCAAGGCGCGGGATACGGATTCGAATCCGTGCATCCCGGCCGGCGAAGGCATTGGAAATGCCTTCTTCCGCAGTGCTGTTCTCAGCGTCTTTTTCCCTTCGTGACAAGAACAACCAAATCACCGCCGCAACGGCGACATGTCAAAAATAGGCAGAGGAGGGTAAAGGTTTCAAGACAATATCCGTGATGATTGCATCAAACTTGGCCGCCGAGGTCTTGACGCCACGCTTTGCGCGGGCAGCGAAATTGGAACCCAAGGGGGACGCCCGGGTTCAACAGGCTTCCCACGGAAGCAAAAACACGAGGACGATTCGATGGACTTTGCCCCGCAAGACGCCTTGGCCACGCTCCAGTCCGGGATCGGCGCCGTCTGGGCGCTGGCGATCACGTATTCGTTCTCCGTTATCGGGGCCGTCATCCTGATCGTCGCCGGCTACGTCGTCGCCGGTCTCATCGAGCGCGGCATCTATTCGGGAACGAGCCAGTTTCATGGCTTCGACGAGACGTTGCGCCGTTTTCTTTCGAAGACGGCGCGCTATGCCGTGATGATCGTCGTCGTCGTCATGGTGCTCGGGCAATTCGGGGTCCAGACCGCCTCGATCATCGCGGCGCTCGGCGCCATAGGCCTGGCGATCGGTCTCGCGCTGCAAGGCACGCTGCAGAACATCGCAGCCGGGATCATGCTGCTCGTGCTGCGTCCGTTCCGAATCGGGGAGGCGATCGAGGTCGGCTCGGTCGCGGGCGCCGTCGAGGAAATCGGCCTGTTCGCGACCCGGCTGCGCGCCGTCGACGGCACCTACATCCTGGCCCCAAATTCCAAACTGTGGAACGAGCCGGTGCGCAATTCGACGCGCAACGGCGCGCGGCGCAACGACATCGCGGTCAACATCGCCTACGAGGACGACATCGATCTCGCGCAACAGACGCTGGCCGGAATCGCCATCGGCGACACTCGCGTTCACAAGCAGCCCGCGCCGTTGGCCTTTGTCAGCGGACTGAACGAAGCGTCCATCGCCATGATCCTGCGCTACTGGACCTCGGACACGGATTTTCTCAGGACCAAGATCGACCTGACCAAGCTGGCGCGTACGCGGCTTGCCGAAAAACAAATGGGATTCCCGAAAGCCGCACCCTCCGAGCCGGACCGTTCCGACGCGACGAAACCGCAGGCGCGTCCGAGCCCGCCGCAGCCTCTACGGCAATAAGCGCCGATCGCCCTCCGCCGAGAAGGCGAGATCGACGGCGACGGGCGCCTGTGCGGTCATGGGAGAAAAGCTCCCGGTTTCAGAGGCTGCGACGGCCGGCGCGATGCGAACGCGCCAGATCACGAAGACGCAGAAGATCGCCGCCACGGCGATCGCAACGAGCATGAACGACTGCGTGCCGTAGACCGCCGTGAGGATGGTGCCGAGCCCCGGCGCGACGAAGCCTGACAGCGACCAGGCGAACAGCATCGAACTCGACAGGGTGATCAGGTCGTTCTTGCCCGCGCGGTCGTTGGCGTGGGCGCTCGACAGGGAGTAGATCGATTCCGCGGCGCCGCTCCACACGACGTAGATCGGGATGATTAAGAACAGCGCGCTGCCGTCCAGGCGCATCGCGACGAGGCCGGTGGCGGCGACCAGGAGCGACGCCCCGATGAGGACATAGCGCCGGTCGGTGCGGTCGGAAATCCAGCCCAAGGGTATCTGGAAAATCAGCGTGCCGATCGGCATCGCCGACATGAGCCACGACACGTCCCGCTGCGAATAGCCTCTGGCGGTGGCGTGGATCGGCGCGAAGCCGGCGATCATCATCGACAGGCCGCCGACCGCGAGCATGCCTGCGATGCCGACCGGCGAGATGCGCCAGGCGCGCAGGAAGGCGACCGAGGCCGCCTCGGGCGCCGGCGGTTGCGCCAGCCGCGTCAGCCCGACCGGCAGGATGGAGAGCGCGGTGAAGGCGACCGCCAACACGGGCGCTTGCGCGGAGTGGATGTCGGCAAGGCCGAGTAGGAAAGAACCGGCGCCGAGGCCGACGATATAGGCGACGTAGAAAATCGCCATGACGCGGCCCCGGATGGCGTTGCCGACGGCGTCGTTGAGCCAGCTTTGGGCGACGATGAAGAGCGCGCAGATGGCGAAGCCGTAGAGCGCCCGGGCGAAGAGCCACGTCAGCGGATGGACATGCAGCGCGACGACCGCGTTGGCCAGTACGATCAGCGCCGAGAGCAGCATGTAGCTGCGCGCGTGGCCGACCCGCTGCACCATGACGCCGGTCAGCAGGCAGCCGGCGATTCCCCCGGCCGACAGCCCGGTGAGGATCGATCCCGCCCAGGTGGGCGCAAAGCCCTCGAGCCCCAGCCGGACGGGGATGTAGGCGAACAGCATTCCGTTGCCGACGGCCACCAGCGCCATGGACGCGACCACCGACGCGATCGCGACCGTCGGCGTCGAAGCCGGATGATTGGCGGCGCTGCTGCGAACCGGCTCGGACATGGCGGCAGAGTGCCAGAGGGCCGGCGGCCGGGCGGCGGCAAAAGCGACACCGCGCCGCGCTCGCGGCGACTACCGGCGGGTTGCCCGGATGGCGCTGGACGATATGGAAGAGCGCGGCCCGTGGATGAAGGTCCAGGCAGGCGGGTCGCGTTGCGCAAGGCTCCTGGCGTCGGCTTCGTCGATGCGGGCGTAGTCGAAGGTCTTGGCCAGCAACGAGGACAGGAAAGACAGGGTCGAACCGGGCCTGTCGATGACCGCGATCGGGAAAGTCATGGCGATCCGCCGCCAGCGCTGCCAGCGGTGGAAGTCGCGCAAATTGTCAGCCCCCATGATCCAGACGAAATCGATCCCAGGGTTGCGCGCCTTGACGAGCGCCAGCGTGTCGGCGGTGTAGCGCAGGTTCTGCCCGGCCTCGAAGGCAGTGATCCTGATGCGGCGGTCGCGCGCCAGCCGCTCCGAAAGGGCGATGCGCTCGCCGAGCGGCGCAAGGTCGCCGCCGCTTTTCAGCGGGTTGCCCGGCGTCACGATCCACCAGAGCTGGTCGAGCGCCAGCCGCCGCAGCGCGGTCTCGGCGACCAGCATGTGGCCCTCGTGCGGCGGATTGAACGAGCCGCCGAACAGGCCGACCTGCATGCCCTTCCCGGCATGCGGCATGCGGAGGTGATGGGGTGGGATCAAGGCGCGCGCGTCACGGCCGCACCTGCCCCGAGCCGCGGACGCGGTATTTGAACGAGGTCAGTTGCTCGACGCCGACCGGCCCGCGCGCATGCATCTTGCCGGTGGCGATGCCGATTTCGCCGCCGAAGCCGAACTCGCCGCCGTCGGCGAACTGCGTCGATGCGTTGTGCAGCAGGATTGCCGAATCGATCTCGCTGAAGAAGCGCTCGACCACGGACGCGTCCTCCGCGACGATCGCCTCGGTGTGATGCGAGGACCAGCGGTCGATATGGTCGATCGCCCCGCCGACGCCGTCGACGATCCTGACCGCGATGATGGCGTCGAGATACTCGGTCGCCCAGTCGGTTTCGGTGGCCGGATTAGCCGAAGGGTATAGTTTTCGCGCCTCGTCGTCGGCGCGAATCGCGCACCCCGCGCCGGCCAGCGCCGTCAGGATCGCGACGAGATGCGTGTCCGCGACGGCGCGGTCCACGAGCAGCGTCTCGGCCGAGCCGCAGACGCCGGTCCGCCGCATCTTGGCGTTGACGGCGATGTCCGCCGCCATGGCGAGATCGGCCGATTTGTCGACATAGAGATGGCAGAGACCCTCGAGATGGGCGAAGACCGGAACGCGCGCCTCGGCCTGCACCCGCGCGACGAGGCTTTTGCCGCCGCGCGGCACCAGCACGTCGAGATGGCCCGACAGGCCTTTCAGCATCTCGCCGACGGCGGCGCGGTCGGTGGTCGGCACGAGCTGGATCGCGTCCTCGGGCAGGCCGGCGGCATGCAGGCCTTCGACCAGCGCTTCGTGGATCGCCGTCGAGGAATTCAGCGAATCCGAGCCGCCGCGCAGGATCACCGGGTTGCCGGACTTGAGACACAGCGCGCCGGCATCGGCGGTGACGTTCGGGCGGCTTTCGTAGATCACGCCGATGACGCCGAGCGGGGTGCGGACGCGCTCGATGCGAAGGCCGTTGGGCCGGTCCCACGCGGCCGTCACCTCGCCGATCGGATCGGGCAGGTTGGCGATGGCGCGGACGCTGTCGGCCATGGCGCGGATGCGATCCGATGTGAGCTTGAGGCGGTCCACGGACGCGGGCGACAGGCCGGAGTCGCCGGCGTTCGCCAAGTCGGGCGCGTTGGCGTCGAGGATAGCGGTTTCGCGGGCGAGGATCGCATCGGCCATCGCGATCAGCGCGGCGCGCTTCGTGTCGGCCGAGGCGAGCCCGAGCGGTCGAGCGGCAGCGCGCGCGCGCCGGCCGATGGCGGCCATGAGGTCGGTAGTGTCGTCGATAGAGCGTTCGCGCGTCGTCAACATCGGCCTCGACCGTCAAAGAGAATGTCAGAGCATGTAGAAGCGACGACGCTCGGCGGCAATGTTTGCCGACATCAGCGAAACGCCGTCAGTGCGCCGGCCGTGAAATAGATGATGCCGACGCCCGCGCCGAACAGAGCCAGATTGAGCAGCACGCCGACAACGCTCGATCCCTTGTGCGTGGCGCGGAAGAGGCCCGCGACCCCGAATGCGAACCCGGCGGCGTGAAGGACCGGCGCTGCGATGAAGTAGGCGACCACGGCGACGATCGAGGCGGCGTTCGATACCGGTTTCGAAACCGCCTCGGGGACATTCACCACCAGGATCATCGACGCGATGACGAGAACGAGGGCGGTCAGCGCGAGCAGGATCGACCAGAAGCCGTACCGCCTCCGAGCCGAGGCAGACTCATCCGCAGTCGCGTTCCGGCCCCACGTCGACATGTCTTTCCCCTCCGGCCTCCTGCCGATCCACACGCGGATCGTCGACAGGTCGCGTCAGCCCGGCGCCGTCATCCCCACGACGAGATCGTCGCGATGGATCATCGCGGACCGCGCCGAGTAGCCGAGCACGGTCTCGATTTCCCGCGTTTTCAAGCCGGCTATCCTTACGGCATCGGCCGCATCATAGGCAATCAGCCCGCGCGCGATCTCGCGGCCGTCCGGATCGAGAATCGCCACCGTATCGCCGCGCGAAAAATTGCCGCTGACCAAGGTCACGCCGGCCGGCAGCAGCGACTTGCCCGACTTCAGCGCGCCGATCGCCCCGGCGTCGACCGAAAGCCGGCCGGCCGGCTCCAACTGGCCGGCGATCCAGGTCTTGTAGCCTTTCACGGGGTTGGCGCTCGGCTTGAAGAAGGTCGCGCGTTCCCCGCGTTCGATCGCCGCCAACGGGTTAGGCCGCGCTCCCGAGGCGATGATCATCGCGGCGCCGGCGAGCGTCGCCATCTTGCCGGCGTCGAGCTTGGTGCGCATGCCGCCGCGCGAGAGTTCGGAGGCGGCGGCCCCCGCCATCGCCTCGATCTCCGGCGTGATGCGATCGACCATGGGGATGAACGCTGCGGACGGATCGCGGGCGGGGGGTGCGGTGTAGAGCCCGTCGATGTCGGAGAGCAGGATCAGAAGGTCCGCGCCCATCATAGTGGCGACGCGCGCCGCCAGCCGGTCGTTGTCGCCGTAGCGGATCTCCGAGGTCGCGACCGTGTCGTTCTCGTTGATGACCGGCACGGCGCGGAATTCGAGCAGCTTCGAGATCGTCGCGCGGGCGTTGAGATAGCGGCGGCGTTCTTCCGTGTCGCCAAGGGTCAGAAGAATCTGCCCCGAGCGGATCGCATGACGGCCAAGCGCTTCCGCCCAGGCGCCGGCGAGCGCGATCTGGCCGACGGCGGCGGCCGCCTGGCTTTCCTCGAGCCTCAGCGCGCGCTTGCCGAGCGAGAGGATTGTGCGGCCGAGCGCGATCGCGCCCGACGACACGACCAGCACCTCCGTGCCGTTGGCTGCGAGCGCCGCGATGTCATCGACCAGCGAGGTCAGCCAGTCGCGCCGAAGGCCGCTCTCGCGATCGACCAGCAACGCCGAGCCGATCTTGACGGTTATGCGGCGATAGGGAGCGAGCGAGAGGGTCATGCGTGTTGTCAGAAAATGCCCCCTCCACCGCCTTCGGCGGTCCCCCTTGTCCGCTTCGCAGGGGAGGATTTGGCGGCGCAGCCGGCCGCAGCCTCGATCATCCCCCGTTTGCAAGGGAGGGCGACCATGCGAATCATGGTGGTGGAGGCGTCGTTGTCGAACGTCAACTTTTCCACCGCACATCGTCGACCGGCGCCGCCGCGTCGCGCGCCATCCGCACCTCGCCGATCAGCAGGCGCAGCGTCGTTTCGACGCCTTCGCGCGTCACGGCCGAGAGAACCAGCGGCGCGCGGCCGGCTGCGCGCTTCAGCGCCGCGACCTTCTTCTTGCGGGTGGCGGCGTCGAGCGTGTCGGCCTGGCTGAGCGCGACGATCTCCCGCTTTTCGGTCAGGCCGTTGCCGTACGCCTCCAATTCGGCGCGCACGGTCTTGTAGGCCTTTCCCGGATGCTCCTCCTGCGCCGAGACGAGATGCAGCAGCACCCGCGTTCGCTCGACATGGCCGAGAAACCGGTCGCCGATGCCGACGCCCTCATGCGCGCCCTCGATCAGCCCGGGAATGTCGGCGATGACGAATTCGCGCGCATCGACGCGGGCGACGCCGAGGTTGGGATGCAGCGTCGTGAACGGATAATCGGCGATCTTTGGCTTGGCCGCGGTGACCGTCGCGAGAAACGTCGATTTGCCCGCGTTGGGCAGGCCGACGAGGCCGGCATCGGCGATCAGCTTCAGCCGCAGCCAGATGTTGCGCTCCTCGCCCTCGAGGCCGGGATTGGCGCGGCGCGGCGCCTGGTTGGTCGACGTCTTGAAATGCTGGTTGCCGAAGCCGCCATTGCCGCCCTTGGCGAGCAGAAAACGCTGGCCCACGACCGTGAGGTCGCAGATCAGGGTCTCGTTGTCGTCCTCGAAGACCTGAGTGCCGGCCGGCATCTTCAGCGTCACGTCGCCGCCCTTGGCGCCCGTCATGTTGCGGCCCATGCCGTGGATGCCGGTCTTGGCCTTGAAATGCTGCTGGTAGCGATAGTCGATCAGTGTGTTCAGGCCGTCAACCGCCTCGAGCCAGACGTCGCCGCCACGGCCGCCGTCGCCGCCGTCCGGCCCGCCGAATTCGATGAATTTCTCGCGCCGAAACGATACCGCGCCCGCGCCGCCGTCGCCTGAGCGGATATAGACTTTGGCTTGGTCGAGGAATTTCATGGGTGGCGCTCGGGCGAGGAAGCGCCTGCTCTAGCTCAAACACCCTGAAAGTGCGAGGGATGTCGACGCCCAAACCTAGCGCGAAAAGTCGACCTTTCCCGAGGCGACGGGGAAACCGAACTTGGTCACGGTGGCGGTGTTGAAGACCTTGTTGCCCTTAAGCACCATCTTGTCGTGGAAGCGAACGAGATTCTTGCGCTCTTTCGCATTGAGATACACGTCGTAGGAATAGAGCGCGGTGTCGCCCCTGATGGTCACCAACGCCTCGCCGCGAACATCCTCGCGGGTGCCCGTATACTTGCCTTCGCCGGTCTTGACGAAGGTCCAGGTCTTGTGGTCGCGCTCTCCGTCGTTGTAGACAAAATCCTCGGTCAGTTTCAGCCGCCTGCCATTCCAGCGTCCGTTGAGCACCACGTCGAAGGTCCGGTGCACGCCGTTGATGGCGCTGAATTCGCCCTTGGCGAGGGTGCGGCCGGCGAAATATCGCTCGAGCTTGAAATCGGCCGCGGACGCGGTGAACGTGAGCGTGGCAAGAGAGCCGACGGCGATGAGGGCGAACGTGATGGAACGGCGCATTGGCGTTTCCTGATCGAACGATATGGTCCGATATGCAGCCGCAGTCACGAAAGACAATGGGCCGGGGTTTCACCCGGCCCGTTGCGAGTCTCAGCTATGCGCCCAACTGCGCAGGCTCGCCCAGGTCTTGCGGTCGAGGCGGTAGCGTTCGATCGGCACCTGGCCGGCGACCAAAGAGTTCATCATGCCCTGACCGGCATACTGGAACCCGCATTTGTGGATGACGCGGCGCGACGCTGGATTGATGACGCGGCATGCCGCATGCAGGACCTTGGCGGGCGTCGCCTCGAAGGCGAGATCGACCAGGGCATGGGCGGCCTCCGTCGCGAAGCCCCGACGCCAGAACGGCTCGCCGATCCAGTAGCCGAGCTCGAGGCCGCGGTCGGTGACGTTGACGCCCGCGCAGCCGATGAACGAGCCGGTGCCGGCAAGAGTCAGCGCATAGACCGCGCCGGCGCGCTGGCCGGTCTCCATCGCGAGGAAGGCGCGCGCTTCGGCCGGCCCGTAGGGATGCGGCATGCGCGCCAGCATCTCGGCGACGTGGCGATTGTCGGCGAGGACGGCGAGCGGCATGGCGTCGTTGACCCGAGGGCGGCGCATCAGCAGCCGTTCGGTGACCAGAACCGGGCGGTCGATCGCAAAGCCTTCGTCTTGCAGGATTTCCTTCTCGGCAACCATCGGACGTTCTCCAGGAAAAAGAAAGGGGAGATGGCGGCCCATCTCCCCTGATCCTTTTCCTGGCTGCGCCAGACTCCGGTTCCCGAGAGGGGGCGCCGGTGTTGTCGTGCGGATCCGGACTATTCCGCGGCTTGGGCGATCGGATTGACCGATACGTAGGTGCGGCCGTTGGCTTTCTTGCGGAAAGCGACGGCGCCGGCGTCGAGGGCGAAGAGGGTATGATCGGTCCCCATGCCGACGTTTTCGCCGGGATGCCACTTGGTGCCGCGTTGACGAATGATGATGTTGCCGGCGCGCACGGCTTCGCCACCGAATTTCTTCACGCCGAGGCGCTTGGATTCCGAATCGCGACCGTTGCGGGTCGACCCGCCTGCTTTCTTGTGCGCCATGTCTCAACTCCTTCGCGCTTGCTCAGCGCGCCATGTCCGTATGCCGCGCTTCGCGCGTTTCTTCAAGCCTTGTCGGCGATGCCGCGATCTATTCCTGCGGCTCGACCGCGGGGGTCCGGTCCGCCCGCGCGGTTGGCTTGGCGCCGCCCGTCAGGATCTCGTCGATGCGAACCGTGGTCTCGTACTGGCGGTTGCCGCGCTTGCGGCGCGAATTCTGCCGGCGGCGCTTCTTGAAAGCGATGACGGTCTTGCCGCGGCCCTGCTTGACGACTTCCGCCGTGACGGTGGCGCCGGAGACGAAGGGGGCGCCGAAAGTGGCGTCGTCACCCGCTCCGAAGGCCAGCACCTTGCCGAATTCGATGATGTCGCCTGCCTCGCCGGCGAGCTTTTCGATCTTTATGACGTCGTTGGCGGCAATGCGATACTGCTTGCCACCCGTCTTGATGACTGCGAACATTTTTGGCCTTTCGCGCCCGGTCCGGTTTTCGTCGCCAAAAGCGATCCAGCCGTCTTCTTGTCGAGCCGTTGATTTTTCAATTGAAAACCCGGCGTGGGGAGGTCCCAGCGCCGGATTTGCCGGCTCGATAGACGAAGGACTTTTCCAAGTCAAGGCGAAGCGCGCCGTTTCGCGCATCGCAACGCCGTTCGCCCGGCCTGGCAGGTGAGAGTCCGTGCGATTTCACCTTGTATCCCCGGACGCCAACCGATATGCACTGCCCGCGCCGAAAGGCGGACCACGCCCCGCGGAGAGGTGGCAGAGTGGTTGAATGCACCGCACTCGAAATGCGGCATGGGTGCAAGCTCATCGGGGGTTCGAATCCCCCCCTCTCCGCCACTCGCCGCCCCACCGATCGCACGATTTCCTGCCGCTACCGATCATGACGCCGCATGTGGGGCGGAGGACCGAAAGAAGCCGAAAGCTGTCTACGTCGCGGCCGACGGCTCCCGCCAGTGCGGATAAGTAACATACGCGGTTACAGCACCCGCCTCATGCGAACGGATCGTGACCGCCTCCCCTTTGGGCATGTGAACGATTTCGCCCGGACCGGCTGTGAGCAGCCCGGCGTCGGTCGAAACCGATAGCCGTCCTTCCAGGACCACCATGACATCATCGACTTCGAGCGTGACGTCGATGCTCTGGCCGGGCGCGTAGCGTCCGTAGCCGATGGTGATCGGCCCGCCTTGCCGCTCATCAACCACATTACCTGCGAACACGTCGCCGTCTTGCCCTGGCGAGCGTTCGAACGAAGCGTCGGCCATCGTGAATTTGCGAACGATCATGATGTCTCTCCGTCTGGCGCGGTTGAATGCGGTGGCCCGCGCCAATGCACAATAGGCGTGCCGACCAACCTGACCACCACTCTTTGCGGCCATCGTGGCGTTAAAGCCCGTTCGGAGTAATCATCTGATGGTCCGTGGCCCGCCACTCGCAACCCTTGTGACCTTGGAATATCGGCGTCGGACTCAACGCACCGGTTTGGCGAACGGGACGCACATCAGGGCCAGACAGGTCAGGACGGCGATCAGCAACCAGGCTTCGTTGATCGACTGCGAGAGGGCCGCCGTCTGCACCAGCGGATCGAGGAGATCCATCGCGTCGTCCGGAAGCGGACCGGGCGACCGGGCGGCGAATAAATCCATCGGCGCGCCGATCGATCTCGCAGTGTCGAGATCGCCCGCCGTCAGCCGCTCGAACATTCCCGCGCCGATTCTCGGGGCGCGGGTGAACATCACCGTGTCGATCAGCGCCAAGCCGATCGCGCCGCCGAGGTTGCGCATCAGATTGAACAGCCCGCTGGCATCCGGGACCGCGCCTGGCTGCAATTGCCCGAGCGCAAGGCGCGTCGGCGGCAGCAGGCAGAACATGATGGCCGCGCCGCGCACCACCTGCGGCCAGAACATCCCGTCAAAGTCGGTCCGGATCGTTTGGAAGCCGCTCAGCGCCAGTCCCGCGGCAAACAGCGCGAAACCGAATGCCGTCAGATAGCGGGCGTCCACGCGGGTCTCCAGCGCGACGGCGGCCGGGGCGACGACGAGCTGGACGATGCCGGTCACCAGCATCACCTCGCCAATCTCGAGCGCGTCGTGGCCGCGCACATAGGCGAGAAAGACCGGCATCAGATAGACCGACCCGAACAAGCCGATGCCAAGCACGAAACTCAAGATGCATCCCACCGCGAAATTGCGGTCGCGAAAATTGCGGAGGTCCACGACCGGCGCGGCCGACGCCAGCGTTCGCTTCAGGAAGGCGAACCCCGCAACGACGGACAGAGCCCCCAGGCTGAGCACAAGACCGGACGCCCAGCCGCGCACGGGGCCTTCCTTGAGCATCAACTCCAGCGCCGTCAACGCGATCGCCAGCGTACCGAGACCGACGATGTCCAGCCGCCGAAGATGGGCGATCCGGATCGCGTCTCGGTGCAAGAGGAAATACGCCGCCGTCGCCGAGGCGATTCCGGGGACGACGTTCACGAGAAACAGCCAGTGCCATGAATAGGTTTCGGTTATCCAGCCGCCGACGATCGGACCCACGGTCGGCGCCAAAACCGCGAGCACGCCCGCGACCGTCGTGGCGATCGCCTGCCGGGCCGGCTGAAAGAGAATGAAGACCGCCGAAAAGACGGCCGGAATGAGAGTTCCGCCGGAGAAGCCTTGCAGGACGCGCCATGCGATCAACTCGCCGAAATTCCGGCTGCTCGCGCAGCCGATCGAGGCCGCCGTGAAGACGAGAACGGCGAAGACGAATAGCAGCCTCATGGAAAGGACGCGGGTCAGCAGGCCGGTGAGCGGGATCGCGACCACCTCGGCGATCAGATAGGCGGTCTGGACCCAGCTCATCTGATCGGGCTCGATCGACAGCGCGTTCTGGATCGTCGGCAGGGAGGTGGCGACGACCTGAACGTCGAGAATGGCCATGAACATGCCGACGCACATGGCCCCGAAACCGAGCCACGTCGCAGGCGTTGCGCCTTTCGGCCATACCGTTTCAGCCGGCATCGCGAACCTTTTCGAGCGCCGCGTTTTCGGCGCGCACGCGTATCGACAGGACCATGGCATTCGCCACCGAGAATATGGCCGCCACGACCGGCAGGCCGAGGGCCAGAGGCAGCGCCGCGACCTCGCCGATGACGATCAGATAATTGGGATGCGAAACATAGCGATACGGACCGGAAGCCACGAGCGGCGCATCCTGGACGATAATGATGCGCGTCGTCCAGCGCCGTCCGAGTGTTGCGAGAACCCAGACGCGTCCGATCTGCAGGGCGAGGAAGACCGCGAGCCAGAAGCCGTTCAACGGCTGGGTCGCGCCGTAGACCCATAGGACGGCGAGCCATGCGGCGTGAACCGCCACGATCAGTCCGTAGTGACCCGCCGCGACTTCGAACGCTCCTGCCTGGATCAGGGTATGCGTATTGCGCCGCGCCAGCCACAGTTCTGCCAGCCGTTCGATCGTGACAAGCGCGAGCAGGACCGGCGCGGCGTTCAAGCCGCTACCTTCAAGGACACCGAGCTGACGGTGAATCCTGGTCCAAGCGCAGTCAGCAGAGTGCGGTGCGGAGGGTTTTCAAGCACGCGTTCGAGAACGAAGAAGGCGGTCGGCGCCGACATGTTACCATAGTCCTCCAGCACCGACCGCTCGTGATTCAGCGCCCCTTGGCCAAGGTCGAAGGCGCTCTCCAGCGCATCCACGACCTTGGCGCCGCCCGGATGGAAGGACAGGCGGCCGACATCCTCGATCGTCAGGCCGGCGCGCTTCAGGATGTCCAACACCGCGGATTTCATGTTGGCTCGCGCGAACGGCGGAATCGCGCGATCGAAGATGACTCCGAATCCGCTGGGATCGACGTTCCATCCCATGATGTCGAGCGTATCGGGCCAAAGATGCTGACCGCTCATCGCGATCGCCGCGATGCCCTCCTCGCCGGCCCGGACGATGCAGGCCGCGCAGCCATCCCCGAACAAGGCAGTGGCGACGATGTTGGCCTTGGTCAACTCGTCCAAGCGGAAGGCCAGCGTGCAGAGTTCGACCGCCACCATGAGGACGTTGCTGCCCGGGCGCGCGGCGGCCAGGCGCGACGCGATGGAGAGTCCCGTGACGCCGCCCGCGCATCCGAGCCCGAAGACAGGTATCCGCTCGATGTCGGGGCGAAATCCCATCCGCGTGGCGACCCTGGCCTCGAGGCTGGGCGTGGCGATGCCGGTCGAGGAGACGGTGACCACTGTGTCGATGTCGCCAGCCTGCAGTCCGGCCTTTCGAAGCGCGCTGGATGCCGCCGTGACGAAAAGATCCGAAGCGCCCGCCAGGAACGCGGCCGTCCTTTCGGGCCAGCCAAGGGGCGTCGTATACCATTCCAACGGCTTGACCGCGTACCGCGTTCTGATCCCGGAGCTCTCGAAAACCTTCGAAAGCCGATCGAAATCGCGAAAGCGATCCGAAAACGCTTCGAACGCCACAGCTGCGGCATCCCGTTGCGCGATGGCGTGCGGCGGAACCGCGGTCGCAAGGGAAAGGAGCCTGATGTTCATTGGAGACTTTCAACTGCAAGCCGGTGCGACTTGGTGCTAATCGGTCAATCGCGAGCAGGACCGAGCGTTCCGAGAGCAATCTGCGGCAAATTAACGGGGCGGCGTAATCAGCGCGGTTTCTTGGCGGCGCGGGACAAAACAATCTGGTCGTCATGATAACGCGTGGGTGTAGACGCGCCTTCCCGATGCCCTGACGGATCCCCGCACCGTGGATCTCCCGCCCCTCGCCTGACGGCAATGGATTGGTAGGGACGGAACTGGCGAATGGCTTGCTGGCGTTGGATCGGTGCATGACGACCGCGGACAGTCGGGTTCATTCAAACTCGAAACGCTGTATGGATGGGTATGGGACATCTCAAGGCGCAGGACGTCGATGCATGGCTGGCGCGCCATCCTGCTCCGCCGCCTATCGTCCTTGTCTATGGTCCGGATCGCGGCCTGGTCAGCGAACGCGCGCGGAGCTTCGCGCAAGCTTCGGGAATCGCTCTGGACGATCCATTTTCGTTGGTCAGACTGGATGCCGCCGAACTTGACCGGCAACCGGGACGGCTGGCGGACGAGGCGAACACACTGCCGATGTTTGCCGGCCGCCGTTTGATCTGGGTGCGCAACGCGCTCGGCCAGAAGGCTGTAGCGGAGGACGTCAAGGCGTTGTGCGCCGACCCGCCGTTTGCAACCCAGATCCTCATCGAGGCCGGCGATTTGAAGAAGGGTCTCGGCCTGCGCGCCACCGTCGAGTCGTGTCCTCACGCGCTGGCGCTGCCCTGTTATTTAGACGACGAACGAACGGTCGACGCCGTGATCGATATGGAGCTCGGCCGTGCCGGCCTGACGATCGATGCGGATACACGAGCGGTCCTGAAGCGCGGGCTTGGCGGCGACCGGCTGGCGACACGCGGTGAACTGGAAAAGCTGGTCCTGGCCTCGACAGGGCGGCGCAGCATCGATCTCGTGGACGTGCGCGCGTTGGGCGCCGATGCCTCCGGCGCCTCGGCTGACGACATCGTCGATTCAGTACTGGCTGGGGACATCCAGGCCTTCGATAGGATTTTTTCGTGTCAAATGCGCAATGCGAGCCAGGCCTTCACAATCCTGTCGGCCATGCAGCGGCAATTTCAGGTTATGCTTGTCATGCGGCTGGCCATGGAGCGCGACCGGAAGAGCGCGTCCGGCGTCGTTGCGGCGGCGCGCCCGACGATGTTCTTTTCGCGGCGCAAGCTCCTGGAGACCGCGCTTGAACGATGGAACGCGGCGGCGTTGATCGGCATGCTCGATGCCTTGCAAAAAACCGTTCTTGAGACCCGGAGGCGGCCGGACCTCGCGACTGCGCTGGCGCACAAGGCATTGTTGGGGATTGTACTTGCAAGCCGGCTTACGACCGCGAAAAGGTGAAGCGTCAGGTTTTGAGCCGTCGGCAGAGGTCGTCGAGTTGCTCGAGGCTGCGATAGATGATCCGGATGTCGCCGCCCGGATCGCGGTGCGAGATCACGACCTTGAGCCCGGTCACATCCGAAAGCAGTTTTTCCAACGCCAGCGTATCGGAACCCTTTATCGGCTGGGGCCTGCTCTCCGCTGCACGGCGCGCCTCGGCGGGTTGTTGCGCGAGAACCTCGGCCTGGCGCACCGACAGCCCGTCCTCGACGATCTTTTTCGCAAGACCCGCAGGATCGGTCGCCGTTACTAAAGTGCGGGCGTGGCCCGCCGAAATCGAGCCGCTTTCCAAAAGCAGTTGGATCTCCGGCGAAAGCCTGAGTAACCGCAAGGTGTTGGCGACATGGCTGCGGCTTTTTCCGATAACCTGGCCGAGATCGGCCTGGGTATAGGCGTGATCGTCGATGAGTTGCTGGTAACCCATCGCTTCCTCGACCGGGTTGAGATCCGCGCGCTGGACGTTCTCGATGATAGCCAATTCCAGGGCAGTGCGGTCGTTGACGTCCCGTACGATGATAGGGATGTCGTTGAGCCCCGCGCGCTGCGCCGCGCGCCACCGCCTTTCCCCGGCAATGATCTCGTAATGCCCTGCTTCGCGCTGCGACGGGCGCACGACCACGGGTTGCACAATTCCGTGTTCGCGAATGGACTGCGCCAGATCGGTCAGTTCCGCATCGTTGAAATTGCGTCTCGGGTTGCGCGGATTGGGAGCGATGAACTCGACGGGTACACGGCCGTCTGTGGGGATTGACGCCGTCAAATCCGCAGGCTTGTCGATTTCGCCGATCAACGCCGCCAAACCGCGGCCAAGGCGTCGCCTTTGAGGTTCTTCGCTCATGCCGCTATCTTAAGCCCAGTATCCGGTCCGGTTTTGCATCACGCCGCCTTCAGCCTTCGCTCCTGGCGAATCACCTCCGAGGCGAGTTGCAAATAAGCCTGGCTTCCGGAACACTTCAGATCGTAAAGGATAGCCGGCTTGCCGTATGACGGCGCTTCGGACACCCGCACATTCCGCGGAATGACCGTTTGATAGACCTTGTCGCCCAAATGAGCGCGGACGTCGTCGACAACCTGGTTCGCAAGATTGTTGCGTCCATCATACATCGTCAGCACGATCCCTTGAATCCGAAGACCTGGGTTGATCGTACGTTGGACCTCGTCGACCGTCTCAAGCAATTGACTGAGACCCTCCAAAGCAAAAAACTCGCACTGCAGCGGCACCAGCACGGCATCCGCAGCCGCCATGGAATTCAATGTCAGCAAATTGAGCGAAGGCGGGCAGTCGATGAGAATATAGCTGTAGGATATTGATTGCAAAACGGAAAATCGAATTGCATTCCGCAGCCTCATGACACGGTCGGAGGCTCCTGCAATCTCCATCTCCACGCCTAGCAGGTCCAGAGTGGAGGGTACAATCGACAGGCCGGGAACGGCAGTCGGCACGGCGGCGTCGTTTAGCGTCATCGCACCAGTGATGACGTCATAAGAAGACGATGATCGGTCACGGCGGTCGATGCCGAGCCCGGTGCTGGCGTTTCCTTGCGGATCGAGATCGATCAAAAGGACGTGCTCGCCAATCGCGGCGAGAGCGGTCGCCAAATTGATAGCTGTCGTCGTTTTGCCGACGCCACCTTTTTGGTTCGCGATTGTAATGATGCGGGGACCGCTGCGCATTCTGTCCTTGCCGAACACTACGTTGATTTCCGCCTGACGTATCGAAACTCAAGCACCACGCTACCCGATTCGGTCTGACTAGGATGTTCTAGCAGGCAAAATTCCCAAAAGTCAGCGATTTCCGCAAGCTCCGGACGATAATCCCGTCCTTTCATGAAAAATGCCGTAGCGCCACGCGTCAACCAAGGCTCCGAAAGCGTGAACAGCGTGGGCAAGGGGGCCAGTGCGCGAGCCGACACGATGTTTGCGCAAGGGGGGGTCATTGCTTCGATACGGCATCCGTGGACAATGGTAGAAAGTCTCAACGTTCCGACGACCGCTTGAAGAAACGCAGCTTTTTTGCGATTGCTTTCAACGAGGTGAAGGGTCATCCTGTCCCTGAGGAGTATTGCGGCAACCAAACCCGGAAAGCCGCCGCCCGTTCCCAGGTCAATCCAAGCTCCCGAGGGCTTGACGAGGGAGACGAGCTGAGCGCTGTCAAGGATATGCCGCCTCCACCATTCCGGAAGCGTGTCTGAGGATACGAGATTGATGGTCCTGTTCCATTGCATGAAAATCTCGCGAAATGTCGTAAGATCGTGGAATGTTTCACGTGAAACGGGGCCTATAGCCGCCTCAAGTTGCTGTCGTTCAGGCAGCACGTAGTCGTCGCTTTTCAAAATCAATGATTTTCATCAGGATTAAACCGAGAGCCGCAGGCGTCATTCCCTCGAGTTTCGAGACCTGTGCAAAGTTCTGCGGTTGAAGGCTGGTCAGCTTTTGACGAAGTTCGATCGACAGCCCAGGCAGAGATGAGAAGTCAAAACCAACCGGCACGACTCTCCGTTCTTCCTTAGAGACCAAGGCTATATCATTGGCCTGTCGCTGGACATACGTGCTGTATATGGCTTCGATTTTCAATCGATCACGAGTGCTTTCCGGGACGGAATTCAAGGCAGGCCATATTGTTGCGAGGTCCTCGAATGTCGCGACTTGTGTCGCAAGCAAGTCATATGCAGATCGTCGTTTGCCATCCTGGTTAACCACGAGTTTGTTTCGGGCTGCTTCGCCCGGCGTAATTGAGATGCCATACAGAAGAGCTGTTGCCGCAGCCAACTCATTTTCAATACACTCGACTTTCTTCATGCGTTTTGATGACGCGATGTCAAGTCGATAAGCCCAAGGCGTCAGGCGGGCATCAGCATTGTCTGCCCGTAAAGTCAGCCGATACTCAGCCCGTGATGTGAACATCCGATACGGCTCGGAAACGCCACGGCTTGTCAGGTCGTCTATCATAACCCCGATATAAGCCTCGGAGCGGCTAAGACTTACTGTCTCCAAACCTGCCGCGCATCGCGCGGCATTCAGACCGGCGATCACGCCTTGCGCGGCGGCTTCCTCGTATCCCGTAGTCCCGTTGATTTGTCCCGCCATGAATAATCCGGCGACCTTTTTCGTCTCCAGCGAAATTGCGAGTTCTCTCGGGTCGATGTGATCATACTCGATCGCATATCCGGGCTGCAGAATTTGAGCATGCTCAAGTCCCGGAATCGTCGTCAAGAAGGTGATCTGCACATCCTCGGGTAGGGATGTCGAGATACCATTCGGGTATATAACGTCGCTATCCAAGCCCTCGGGCTCAAGAAATATTTGATGGCTATCGCGATCGCTGAATTTGACGATTTTATCTTCTATGGATGGACAGTATCGCGGACCAACTCCTTTTATTGATCCCGAATACAGTGCCGAACGCGCAAGATTGTCTCTGACGACAGCATGAGTTGCCGAATTGGTCCTTACAATTCCGCAATCGACCTGCCTTAGGTCGATTTGTCCGGTCATGAGCGAAAAGGGTTCGGGCACATCATCGGCCGATTGCAACTCTACGACGGCCCAGTCGATGGTCGACGAGGCCAATCGTGGTGGCGTTCCTGTTTTGAGACGGCCGAGCTTGAAGCCGAACCGCGCAATGGTCCGCGAAAGACGTTCGGCTGCCGCCTCGTGCATACGGCCGGCAGGAAAGCTCTTGGCGCCAATATGGATCAGGCCTCGCAAAAACGTTCCAGTGGTGAGAACCACCGCAGAGCAATCGATCACAGCGCCACTCGCGAGCGACACCGATCGAACCCGATCCCCCTCAAGCTGAATGTCGGCGACTTCTCCCCGAACGATTGATAAGCCTTCTTGTCTTTGCAACAGATTCTGGATCGCCGATCGATACAATGTGCGATCTGATTGGGTGCGCGGGCCCCAGACCGCAGGTCCCTTGCGCTTGTTCAGCATACGAAACTGAATACCGGACGCATCGGCGGCTTTTGCCATAAGTCCGTCCAAAGCATCGATCTCCCTGACCAGCTGGCCCTTGCCAATGCCGCCAATGGCGGGATTGCACGACATGGCGCCAATGCTGTCGGGCTGCATGCTTATCAAGGCAACGTTGGCGCCCATTCTGGCGGCGGCAGCTGCAGCTTCGCAACCCGCATGCCCTCCCCCCACGACAACGACATCGTAGTGCGGGCGCCCCGGACCACTTTGATCGAGGTTTTGGTGTTTCACGTGAATCACTTGCCGATACAAAATTGCCGGAAGATTACATCGAGGAGGTCCTCAACGTCTACCGCGCCCGCAATTCGCCCGATTGACAGCGCAGCCGTCCGCAGATGATCCGCGATCAACTCGGCCGCAGGTTGTTCAATGCAGGCATCAAGATGTACCTCCGCCTCCCTCAGCAGCTCGACATGCCGCAACTTCCAAGGCAGGATCTCGCCGGCACTGGGAGCAACGGCGCTCGCACGGATGGATATATGTCGCAGCAATTCCGAAAGCCCAAGGCCCGTCTTCGAGGAGATCGCCAGGTCAAATTTCATGCCGGCCGCAGACTCCTCCGTATCCGCCTTGCTGAGAATCGACAGTAGCGGGCGACGAAAGCTGAGCGGCGATGCGGCCACACCGTTTGCCTCCTGAAGATAAAGAATGAGGTCCGCCTCGTCGGCGCGTTTAATGGCGCGGTCGATGCCGATCTTTTCCACTTTCGATGTCGCCTCGCGAATGCCGGCGCTGTCGGTCAGACGCACTTTGGTGCCGTCAAGATCGAGACTGATCTCGATCAGGTCACGCGTCGTCCCCGGGTCTTCGTTCACGATCGCCACGTCACGGCGCGCAAGCGCGTTGATCAAACTGGATTTGCCGGCATTGGGGGCGCCCGCGATAACGACATCGAAACCATTCCGCGCGACCTCGGCTCTCCGATAGCCATCGAGATGACAACGAATTTCTACAGCCAAGGCGCTGACGTCCGCAAGTTTCTCACGTCCGATTTCGTCGCCGATATCATCCTCGTCGGCAAAATCGAGTCCGGCCTCCACCATTGCCCATGTGTTTACGATGCGCTGTCGCCAAGAGGCGTAAAGCTGCGAATGGCCTCCATTGGCATTCGATATCGCAAACCGTCTCTGCGCTTCGGTCTCGGCGCCGATCAAATCGCCAGTCGCCTCCGCCGCCAAGAGATCCAGCTTGCCGTTGAGAAAGGCGCGCCGCATGAATTCGCCTGGCTCGGCAGGCCGGCAGTTTTCGAGGCGACAGATTTCGTCTACGATGGCGGCAACGACCGCGCGCCCGCCATGGACCTGAAACTCAGCGCAATCCTCGCCCGTGAAACTCGCCGGAGCGGGAAAGAAAAGGACAACTCCACGGTCCAGCAAAGCGCCGTTTCGGTCTCTTACGCTGCGATAATCTGCAAGGCGAGGCCGAGGAATTTGGCCAACGAGCGTCCGCAGAACAGAACACACCGCAGCGCCGCTGACACGAATGACAGCGACCCCCGATGGCAAACCGCCACTCGACAACGCGACGATCGTATCGAGGCTCATGATGCCAAGGTCAGGCGAGGGATCGAATAGCCGCGCTAGGTATTCATCGAATCGAAGAAATCCGCGTTGGTCTTGGTCTGCTTGAGCTTGTCGATCAGAAACTCGATTGCGTCGGTCGTGCCCATCGGCGCGAGAATCCGACGGAGAACGAAGACCTTCTGCAGATCGCCCTTGGAGACCAAAAGGTCTTCCTTGCGTGTTCCGGACTTCAAGATGTCCATGGCGGGGAAAATGCGCTTATCGGCCACCTTGCGGTCGAGAACGATCTCGGAATTGCCGGTGCCCTTGAATTCCTCGAAGATGACCTCGTCCATACGGCTGCCTGTATCGATCAGCGCCGTCGCGATGATCGTCAGCGACCCACCTTCCTCAATGTTACGAGCAGCGCCGAAGAAGCGCTTCGGCCGCTGCAGCGCATTGGCGTCAACGCCGCCGGTCAGCACCTTGCCGGAGGAGGGAACGACGGTGTTATAGGCTCGTCCCAGTCGCGTAATCGAATCAAGCAGGATAACCACGTCGCGACCATGCTCGACAAGACGCTTCGCCTTCTCGATGACCATTTCGGCCACCTGGACGTGACGGACGGCCGGTTCATCGAATGTCGAGGATACGACCTCGCCCTTGACCGAACGCTGCATGTCGGTCACCTCCTCCGGCCGTTCATCGATCAGGAGGACGATCAGGTAGCATTCGGGATGATTGGTCGTCACCGAGTGGGCGATGTTCTGCAACAGAACCGTCTTGCCGGTTCGTGGCTGAGCGACGATCAAGCCGCGCTGACCTTTTCCGATCGGCGCGACCAGATCGATGACGCGCGAGGAAATATCCTTACCGGTCGGATGATCGACCTCCATCTTCAACCGCTCGTTGGGATAGAGCGGTGTCAGCGTATCGAAGTGGATCTTGTGGCGGATCTTCTCGGGATCGTCGAAATTGATCGTGTTGACTTTGAGCAAGGCAAAATAGCGCTCGCCCTCTTTGGGGCTACGGATCGGCCCTTCCACCGTATCGCCGGTTTTCAGCGAAAATCGACGAATTTGCGAGGGCGAGATATAGATATCGTCCGGACCCGGCAGGTAATTGGCGTTGGCCGAGCGCAAGAAACCGAAACCGTCCTGCAACAGTTCGACAACGCCGTCGCCTATAATCTCCACATCCTGCGCCGCCAGCTTCTTCAGGATCGCGAACATCAGCTCTTGCTTGCGCATGACGCTGGCGTTTTCGACCTCGAGCGATTCGGCAAAAGCGATCAAATCGATCGGCTTCTTGTTCTTGAAGTCCTGGAGTTTCATTTCCTGCATAGGGAAGCTCTAAAAAAGGGAAATAGCTATCGGCGGATGCGATAAGCAGGCCCGGCGAACCGATCAGAGGGACCGAAGCTGCCGTTGGCGAAGAGGAAGGCTTTGTCCTTTACACACCCGCCGATAAAAGAGCAAGGCGCGTCGACGATCACATTTCGGCGTGTCTAAAACGGTTTCACGACGACCAGGATCACGATCATCACCATCAGCATCGCCGGAACCTCGTTCATCAGACGCCAGTGTCGCGCGCTTCTGGCATTGCTGTTCGCAGCGAAGCGACGGACGGCGCCGCCGAGATAACCGTGCAAGCCCGACAGGATCAACACCAGGGCAATTTTGCCGTGCAGCCATCCTCCGCTGAAGCCGAAACCCTTCCAGGCGAGCCACAAACCGAAAATCCAGGTTGCGATCATCGCCGGCGTCATGATCAACCGATAAAGCCTGTGCTCCATGATCTTGAAGGTATGGTCCTCGCTGGACCCGGCGACGCTCGCCGCGTGATAGACGAAGAGACGAGGGAGATAGAGCATACCCGCCATCCAGGCGATGAGCGAAATCAGATGCGCCGCCTTGATCCAAAGATAGAGGTCGGGCGGGTCGAACCAGATGAAGCTCGCGACCACCCCGGCAAAAACGACTATCGCCATGGCAGATCGGCGCGCGATGCCTGTTCCAACCGTTCGACCGTCACCGTTCATGGCCCTTCTTGAAACAGATCGGGGAGCAAGGCAATGCGCGTCACCGGACGCTCCCGACGGTCGTCCACAGCCTTCCTATAAAAATTAACTTTTCATAAAGGCTTCTTATTTTTTCTATGACTCTGTGGGTTGCGATGATTGCCTGTCATGCACCGGGAACACGATCGACGAAGATACGCCGAGCCTTCGAGCAAGGTCTACATCTGCTTGTAAATAATGGGGAAAACATCGAAAACCGTTTTAATTCAGGCATTTGACCAAAGTTTGAAACGCTTGGACGGGATTCTTCGATGGCGGCTTCGACTTATCCCCATGATTCAGAAGCGTCCCGGAATGTGTCGCCCCGCTTGCCAAATTGTGGACAAGTCGGCATCTGATACAGTCCGTCTCGGGCGTCGGGGCATTTCGGCCGCTTTGTCCACATCAAGGCACAGGGCCGGGATCGATCTGTGAACAAACCGCAAAATTTTTTCCACCTTCATTTGGTCTCGGACGCGACGGGCGAAACCCTGCTCGCTGCCGGCCGCGCTGCGGCCGCGCAGTACAAGGATGCCCGCGCGATCGAACACATCTACCCGCTGATCCGGACTGAAAAGCAGCTCAACAAGGTGTTCGAGGAGATCGACGAGGAACCGGGGATCGTACTCTACACAATCGTCGATCAGCATCTGGCGAGCCTGATCGATCAGCGCTGCGCGGACATGGGCTTGCCGGTCGTCTCGGTGCTGGAGCCGGTGCTTGCGGTCCTGCAGTCCTATCTTGGCATGTCGGCCGGACGCCGCGTTGGCGCGCAGCATGTGCTGGACGCCGATTATTTCCGCCGCATCGATGCGCTGAACTTCACGATGGAGCACGATGACGGCCAGGCGTCGGACGATGCCGATCTCGCCGACGTGGTGCTGGTCGGGATTTCGCGCACCTCCAAGACGCCGACCAGCATTTATCTCGCCAATCGCGGCATCAAGACGGCCAATATCCCGATCGTGGTCGGCGTGCCGATTCCCGAGGCGCTCAAGGTGGCGACAAAGCCGCTGATCGTCGGCCTCGTCGCCACGGCGGAGCGGGTGTCGCATGTTCGCCAGAATCGGGTGATCGCCGCGGCCGGAAGCCGGGAGACGCAAAGCTACGTCGATCGCGCTTCGATCGCCGAGGAGTTGGCCTACGCCCGGCAAATCTGTACGCGCCACAATTGGCCCACCATCGACGTCAGCCGCCGCTCGATCGAGGAGACCGCAGCCGCGATCGTTGCCCTGCGTGGCAAGACGCGTTAGCAGATCCGCCATCATGCAGACCTTGATCCTCGCCTCGGCCAGTCTCTACCGGAAGAAAATGCTGGCAGACGCGGGGCTCGTGATCGAGGCGATCCACGCCGATGTCGACGAACGCGCCGTGGAGGGCGCGTTGGGACATATCGGGACGACGCCCGAGGATCTCGCCCAGATCCTCGCCGAAGCAAAGGCGGTCGAGGTGAGCGAGCGCCACGCCGGCGCGCTGGTGCTCGGCTGCGACCAGACGCTGTCGCTTGATGGCGCGGTGCTGCACAAGCCCGCCGACATGGAGGCCGCGCGGCGTCGATTGCTGACCTTATCCGGAAAAACCCATCAGCTCGCGAGCGGCGCGGCGCTGGTGCGCGACGGACAGACGTTGTGGCGGGACGTACAGGTCGCCCATCTCACGATGCGGGCGCTGACGCCTGTATTCATCGGTCGGCATCTCGCGCGGGTCGGGTCAGCGGCGCTGACCAGCGTCGGCGCCTACAAGATCGAGGGCGAGGGCGTTCAACTCTTCGACCGCATCGACGGCGACTACTTCACCATCGTCGGGCTGCCTCTGCTGCCGGTTCTCAAGGCTTTGCGCGAGCTTGGGGCGCTCGATGGCTGACGCTGACCGCCGCGCCTTCGTCTGCGGCCACCCGATCGCCCATTCACGGTCGCCGCTGATCCACCGCTTCTGGCTCGATGCGTTCCGGATCGACGGACGCTACGATCCGGTCGATGTCGCCCCGGCCGATTTCGCGTCCTTCGTCGGGTCGATCCGCGACGGCCGCTTCCGCGGTGGCAACGTCACGCTTCCGCACAAGGAGGCCGCGCATGCGCTGGCGGATCGCCATGACGATGCGGCGCGCGCGATCGGCGCGGTCAACACGTTCTGGATGGAGGATGGCGCTCTCGTCGGCGGCAATACCGACGCCTACGGTTTTTCCGCCAACCTCGACGACCGCGCGCCTGGCTGGGACGCCGCGCCCGGCGTCGCGACCGTGCTCGGCGCGGGCGGCGCCGCGCGCGCCGTTCTGCATGCCCTCCAGTCGAAGGGTTTCGCAGACATCCGTGTCGTCAACCGTACGATCGAGCGCGCGAAGGCCCTGGCGGCGTCGTTCGGTTCCGGCATCAGCGCGCACGGGTGGGAGACCACCGCGAACCACTTTCCGGATACGGCGCTGCTGATCAACACCACGTCGATCGGTCTGCATGGACGGAGTGAGGCGCCGCCCGACATTTCGATGTTGCCGCCACACGCTTTGGTTACCGATCTGGTTTATGCGCCGCTGGAGACGCCGCTGCTGGCCGCCGCCCGCATCCTTGGCCTGAAGACTGTCGACGGGCTCGGCATGCTGCTTCATCAAGCCGTTCCCGGCTTCGAGCGCTGGTTCGGCGTCAGGCCGCAAGTCACCGCCGCCCTACGTGACCGAATCGTCGACGATCTCGCGCCCCGCGCATGATCGTAATCGGCCTCACAGGCTCGATCGGCATGGGCAAGTCGACCACGGCGAGACTGTTCGCGCAAGCCGGCGTGCCGGTGCACGACTCCGACGCGGCCGTTCACCGCCTTTATGCCGGTCCCGCCGCCCCGTTGATCGCGGCGGCTTTTCCGGGAAGCGTCGTCGACGGCATGGTCGATCGCGTGCGTTTGTCGCGGCAGGTGGTTGGTTGCCCCCTGGCCCTGCGCCGACTCGAGACCATCGTCCATCCGCTGGTGCGCGCCGACGCCGACGCCTTCGTCGCCCGCCATCGCGAGGCCGGCCATCGGCTCGTGGTCCTCGACATCCCGCTGCTGTTCGAGACCGGCGGACGCGACCGGGTCGACAAGATCGTCGTGGTCACCGCAAGTCCCGCGGTCCAGCGCGCGCGCGTCCTGGCGAGGGCAGGCATGACGGCGGACCGCTTCGAAGCGATTCTCGCCAGACAGACTTCGGATGCGGAAAAGCGCAGACAGGCCGACTATGTCATCGAAACCGGAAACGGCCTGGGGCCAGCGCGCCACGCGGTGTTGCGGATCGTCGCCGAACTAAGCGGGGACAACCTGGCCTGACAATGTCAACGATCTTGCGGGAAACACTCGCAGTATCGAGTTTCCAAAACGAAGGACAGGCGATTCGAACCATGCGGGAAATCATCTTCGACACCGAAACCACGGGGCTCGACCCGCGCGACGACCGCGTCATCGAAATCGGCGGCGTCGAGCTCTACAATCGTTTCCCGACCGGCCGCACCTTTCACGTCTATCTCAACGCGCAAGGCCGCGCGATCCACCCCGATGCGCTCGCGGTGCACGGGATCAGCGAGGAACATCTGGCCGACAAGCCTGGCTTCCACGAAATCGCCGACGCATTCCTCGAATTCGTCGAGGGCGCCATGCTGATCGCTCACAACGCCAGTTTCGACATGGGCTTCATCAACGCCGAGCTGGGCAGGATCGGCATCGGGCCGATCGCCCCGGACCGCGTCGTCGACACCCTGGCGCTGGCGCGCCGCAGGCATCCGATGGGGCCGAATTCGCTCGACGCGCTGTGCCGGCGCTACGGCATCGACAATGGCCGGCGCGCCAAGCACGGGGCGCTTCTCGACTCCGAACTGCTGGCCGAAGTCTATATCGAGCTGATCGGCGGCAAGCAGGCCGCGCTCAGTCTCGAGACGATCGTGGTGACCAGCGCTGAAATCTCCATGGCGTCGGGTCTGGGCAGCCCGCACGAACGGCCCCGCCCGCTGCCCGCCCGCTTGACCGACGCCGATCGAAAGGCGCACGGCGCGCTGGTGGCGTCCCTCGGTGAGCGGTCCGTCTGGCGAGCCTATGCCCACGCCGTCCGGACGGTCGCGACCGCTGAAATCTCGCCTAGCTGACCTGGACTTTCGAGGCGGCCTGATCCTCAGCGAGCTTCTGCTGGAACATCTGCGCGAAGTCGATCGGGTCGAGCATCAGCGGCGGGAAACCGCCATTGCGCGTCGCCTCCGAAATGATCTGGCGCGCGAACGGGAACAGCAGGCGCGGGCATTCGATGAACAGCAGCGGCAGCATATGCTCCTGCGGAAAGCCCTCGATGCGGAAGACTCCGCCGTAAACCAGTTCGACATTGAAGAGGACTTCCTTGTCGAAGGAGGCCTTGGCGTTGAGCGTCAGATTGACGTCGAACTCCTTCTCCGAAATCGGATTGGCGGCGACGTTCACGTTGATGTTGATGCCTGGCGCCTTGTCGCGGCCGCGCAGCGAATTGGGTGCGCCGGGGCTCTCGAACGACATGTCCTTGACGTATTGCGCGAGAACGTTGAGTTGCGGCTTCTCGGTCTGGCCGTTGCCGTTGGCGATGGCGCCCGACGGCATGTTCTCGCTGCTGGCCATGGACCGCGCATCTCCCTGTTGGCCGCTTCGGCCCGATGAAAAATCGCCGGTTCGCTAGCATGGCGACAGGGGCAACACAAGTTTCGGCTTAGCGGTCGCCGTCGATGGAACGCCATGGGGATGGGCCGGGTTTGCGGTCCGCCGCATAGTCTTCCCGGTCGAGATCGATGATCGGCTTTCCATGCGCCGGACCACGCGCTTTTCCAAACCGAAACACGCTGAAGCCGCCGCTTCGGGCGACGCGGTTGCGCACCAGCCGCCAACCGAATTCGCGGACTGGCGGGACAAACAGCAGAAGACCGATGAAGTCGCTGACGAAACCCGGAATGAAAAGCAGGATTCCCGCGAACAGAATCATCACGCCGTGCGCAAGTTCGCGGCCCGGATTGCGGCCGGCGGCGATATCCCGCTTGATGCGCGTCATCACGCCGAAACCCTGCACCCGCATCAGAATGGCGCCGATGACCGCGCTGAGCAGCACGAGTCCGACCGTCGCGAGCGCGCCGATCTCGCGTCCCACCACCACGAAACCGGCAATTTCAATCAGCGGCAGAGCGAGAAAGAACAGCGGAACAAGAGTGCGGCCCACGCGAGGATCCTGCAGGTTGGCGAGAATGCAGCCGGCATTGTTGCTGGTGCGATCCATCCTACATAGGTATGCAGGCGTTTGATTTGAATGATTGCGCTCTGGCATCTATAGAAATCATCGCGACGAGCGCCATAGGCCGGTCATCGGCGTTGCGCGGTTTCACGGGATCGGTTGGCGGAAGAAATGGAATTCTTCGACTTCGGCACGATATTTTTCCTGATCGCGGCTGTCGTGATCTTCTTCCAGCTTCGGAACGTTCTGGGGCGGCGAACCGGCAACGAGCGTCCTCCGTTCGACCCCTATACGGCCGGCCGAACCAAGGACAAGGATGCGGGCAAGACCGACAATGTCGTATCGCTGCCGCGCAAGAAGCCGACGGCGGCCGAGAACGATCAGGCCTACGCCGCCATCGACCTCGTCGCCAAGCCGGACACGGATTTGAACAAGGGCCTGCGCGCGATCCGCGACGCCGATCCGTCCTTCGAGCCCAAGACGTTCGCCGAAGGCGCCAAGATGGCCTACGAGATGATCGTCATGGCCTATGCCGACGGCGACCGCAAGACGCTCAAGAATCTGTTGTCGCGCGAGGTCTACGACGGCTTCGTGGCGGCGATCACGGAGCGCGAGAGCAAGTCGGAGAAGATCCAATCGTCTTTCGTCGGCATCGACAAGGCCGACATCGTTTCGGCCGAGATGAAGGGCAGCGAGTCGCACATCACCTTGCGCATCGTCAGCGAGTTGATTTCCGCGACCCGCGACAAGTCCGGCGCGGTCATCGATGGCGATCCCGAGACCGTGGCCGAGGTCAAGGATGTCTGGACCTTCGCCCGCGACACCAAGTCGAAGGATCCGAACTGGAAGCTCGTCGCGACCGAAGAGGAAGAATGACGCTCCGCGCGGGAGGCTTGCCCCATGGCCCTTTCGCCGCGCTTCGAGCCGATGGGATACGAGAGCCTTTCGGGTTGGGCCGCGGACGATCATCGCCAGGCCTTGTCGGCATTTCGCCGGTCCGCCTTTCAGACCCTCGTCAGGCCGTACGGAACGGGCTCGCTGGGTGTCGAGTTTGGCGAATTCGCCGTGGCCTACGGCGACGCGCGGACCGTAGGCATTGCGACACGACAAGCCGCGAGATCGTTCTTTGAACGGCACTTTGTCCCCGCGCGAATTGTTGACGAGGACGGCGGGCCTGGGTTCGTCACGGGTTACTACGAACCGGAGGTGACGGCCTCCCCGGTGCGAACCGAGATGTTTTGCATACCGCTCCTCAGACGTTCGCATGATCTCGTCGACGTGAATGACCTGAATCGCCCGTCGACCCTGGACCGAGCTTTCGCATTTGGTCGCGCAGCGCCCGACGGCATCGAGGAATATCCGGACCGGCGCGCTATCGAACGCGGCGCGCTTGACGCCGAAGCGCTCGCCATCGCCTGGGTGGCCGACAAGGTCGATGCGTTCTTCATCCATGTCCAGGGCTCGGCGCGGCTCAACCTGACGGACAGCCGCGTTATGCGCATCACCTACGCCGCCAAGTCCGGACATCCGTTCTCCGGGCCCGGCAAGCGCCTCGCCGACCTCGGCGAAATTCCATTGGCGGACGTGACGATGCAGTCGATTCGCGCCTGGTTCAAAACCAACCCGCATCGTGTCGACGAGATCCTGCACTACAACCGATCTTATATCTTCTTTCGCGAGGCCGAAGTCGATGACCCCGCGCTTGGGCCGATCGCCGCCGCCAAGGCGCCGTTGACGCCCGGCCGCTCGATCGCCGTCGACCGGTTGCTTCACACCTTCGGCACGCCCTTTTACATCGACGCGCCGGATCTGACCGCCTTCGGCGGCGCTGGCTTCCGCCGGCTCATGATCGCGCAGGATACAGGATCGGCCATCATCGGTCCGGCGCGCGCCGATCTGTTTGCCGGGTCCGGCGACGCGGCGGGCGAGATTGCCGGTGTCGTGCGCCATCAGGCGAATTTCCATGCGCTGCTGCCGCGCGCGCTCGTCGAAAAGTCATGAGCCGGAGCAGACAGGAGGCGCTGAGCGACGAGGACCGCATCCTCTGGAGCCTGGTTGCCCGTTCGGCGACGCCGCTCAAGGGCAGGAAGCCCGTCGAGCCTCCACCCGCAGAGGCGCACTCCACGCAGGACGCGATTGCGCAAAGGCGAACGCCTGAAAGCCTCGTTGCGGCAACGACCCCGCCTGCGCCGAAGAAGCAGATCGTCCAGACCCTTTTCGACCGGCCGACCCATGACAAGGTCGCGGCGGGCCGGTTACCGATCGAGGGCCGCGTCGACCTCCATGGCATGACGCAGGACGAGGCTTATGGCTTGCTGTTGTCTTTCCTTGGTCGGGCCCACGCCGGCGGCGTCCGCTACGTTCTGGTGATCACGGGCAAGGGATCGTCGACGGGCGGCGACGGCGTCCTGCGAAGGGTAGTGCCGGCCTGGCTGGCCACCGCGCCGTTCCGCGCTCTCGTATCGAGCCACGACGACGCGGCGCGCCATCATGGCGGCGGCGGCGCGATTTATATCCGCCTGCGAAAATCGCCCCCGCGCCGGTGAGGCTTCGACCTAAAACAGCGCCTGTAGTTCCGGCAGCTTGTCGTTGACCAGCCAGCCGTAATAATTTTCCTCGGGCATTTTCGGCGCCTGGCCCTTGGCGGCGCGGGCCTTGTTCTCCTTCCGCAGCGCGGAGGCGCGCGCCTCCGGATTGCCGACATTGTACAGCGTCGCGGTCAGACCCGGATTGCGCGAGATGTCGAAGCCGGCGATGTCGCGGTAGGCGTCGATCGACATCTTCAGGGTGGCTGCGACATAAGCGAGCGTGAGGTCGGGATCCATGATGGTCTCGTAGACCCGGTTGGGGTCCGAAACCGCGAGCTCGGGAAGACCCGAAACCATGTGCACCAGGTCGCTCATCTCAAGCGCCGTCAGCGGATTGAGCTGGCCGATGCCGAAGGTCTGGCCGGCGTAAAAGGGCTGGAAGAACGTGGCGCTGAAGCGGTTGTCGGGAAAGGTCGCGCCGCCGACCGTCTTGCCCCGGAACGACGCGTCCCACACGCGCTCGCGGCAGGTCCACAGATCGTAGCTGTCGGCTTTGCCGGCGCAGTCGTCGAACTGCGGCCGCTGTATGAAATCGGCGACATCCTCGCCGTCATAATCGAAGCTCAGCTTGCTCGACAGATAGGAGATCGCCTTGACGTAGTAGGTCTGGAGCCGGTCATAGGCGTCGACATTGTAGGTGTGCTCGCCGACGATGGCGCCGACGATATGCATCGGATCGATGCCATAGGCCGACGCCTGTTGCTTGATCTTGGCGCGCAGGCCGGCGTCGGTCCTCAGCAGCTTGTAGACCTTGCGGTATTTGGCGTCGAAGCTCGTCCCGCCGGCCTTGGTGCGTCGCGACGAGGCGCCCGGGACGGCGGGCTGCTCCGCCGACTGGTTGCCGGGCGGAACGAGCGTCGCGGCGTCGGCCGATATCATCGTTACCGCCAGCGCGACGCAGACGATGATCAAAACCCATTTCTTCATGAGGCGCGGGTGTCCCTGACGTGAGCGGTCATGCGCTGCTTACAGGATAAACCGCGACAAATCTGTGTTCCGCGACAGGTCGCCGACATGCTTTTCGACATAGGCCGCGTCGACGGTGACCTTCGTGCCGGGCTGGTCGGGGGCGGTGTAGGAGATCTCGTCCAGCACGCGTTCCATCACGGTTTGCAACCGCCGCGCGCCGATGTTTTCCACGCTGGCGTTGAGGTCGACCGCGATGCCGGCGAGCGAATCGATCGCGTCGTCGGTGAAGTCGATCTCGACGCCCTCCGTCTTCATCAGCGCGATGTACTGCTTGATCAGGCTGGCCTCGGGCTCGGTCAGGATGCGGCGGAAATCGTCCTTGTCGAGCGCCTGCAGTTCGACCCGGATCGGCAGGCGGCCCTGCAGCTCCGGCAGCAGGTCGGAGGGCTTGGAGACGTGGAAGGCGCCGGACGCGATGAACAGGATGTGGTCTGTCTTGATCGGCCCGTACTTGGTCGCCACCGTCGTGCCCTCGACCAGCGGCAGCAGGTCGCGCTGCACGCCCTCGCGCGACGGACCGCCCGAAATGTCGCTGCGCGCCGCGATCTTGTCGATCTCGTCGAGGAAGACGATGCCGTCGTTCTCGGCCGACTCCAGCGCGCGCCGAACCACTTCGTCCTGGTCGAGCAGCTTGTCGGATTCGTCGTTGACCAGGAGGTCGTAGGATTCCTTCACCGTCGTCTTGCGCGTCTTGGTCTTCTTGCCGCCCATCGCCTTGGAGAACATCTCGTTGATGTTCATCACGCCGATATTGGCGCCCGGCATGCCGGGGATCTCGAAACTCGGCATGCCGCCGGTTCCTGTGTCGGCGACCTCGACCTCGATTTCCTTGTCGTCCATCTCGCCGTCGCGCAGCTTCTTGCGAAACGAGTCGCGCGTCGCCGGGCTCGCGGTCTTGCCGACCAAGGCTTCCAGCACGCGCTCCTCGGCGTTGATATGCGCACGCGCCTTTACATCCTCGCGCATCTTGTCGCGCACCAGGCCGATCGCCGTCTCGACAAGGTCGCGGATGATCTGCTCGACATCGCGGCCGACATAGCCGATCTCGGTGAACTTGGTCGCCTCGACCTTGATGAACGGCGCGCCGGCCAGCCGCGCCAGGCGGCGCGAGATTTCTGTCTTGCCGACGCCGGTCGGGCCGATCATCAGGATGTTCTTGGGCATCACCTCCTCGCGCATCTGGCCTTCGAGCTGCTGGCGCCGCCAGCGGTTGCGCAGCGCGATCGCCACGGCGCGCTTGGCGTCCTTCTGGCCGATGATGTAGCGGTCGAGTTCGGAAACGATTTCACGGGGGGAGAAGGTGGTCATGGTCTTTCTAGAGTCCGCTCTGCCACTGCTTGATCGCGTCGAGCGGGTACAGCAGCATGATGATGTTGAGGGTGAGATTGTCGTGGATCGCGTAGCCGACGCCGAGTTCGAAGACGATCGCGAGCGTGATGACGATCCATATGGGAAGCCGTGCGGCGAGTACAAACCCCACCGCCATCGCTAGCGTATCGCAGACCGAATTCAGGATGCTGTCGCCGTAATAGTCGAGCGCCATGGTCGCCGTGCGATAGCGTTCGATGATGATTGGCGAGTTCTCCAAAAGTTCCCATCCGCCTTCGACGACGATCGCCGCGACCAGTCGAAGGCCAAGCGATCGACGCCGCATCACCAGCCAGGCCGCTCCGTAAAACAGGAAGCCGTGGATGACGTGCGAGAAGGTGTACCAGTCCGAAACGTGCTGCGAATTCTCCGAGCTTTTGACGACGCCGTGCCAGAATTTCACATAGCCGCACTCGCAGATTGGCGCCCGGCCCATCCACCACAGAAGCGCCGCCTGCAAAGCGACCAAGGAAGTGGCAAGCGCCAGCATGCGCCATGGCCAGGTTTTGTTGCCTGCCCGGTCGGCGGGGAGGCCGAGTGTGTTCACGAAGCCTCCCCGCACCGTGCTTCCTCTTCAGCCGGCATCGATGGTTTCGACCACAAAGCTGGAATTGGTGTAGACGCAGATTTCCGATGCGATCTGCATCGCCTTGCGGGCGATGTCCTCGGCGTCCTTGTCGCTGTCCATCAGCGCGCGGGCCGCCGCCAGCGCGTAGTTGCCGCCCGAGCCGATCGCCATGACGCCATGTTCCGGCTCGAGCACGTCGCCGGTGCCGGTCAGGGCCAGGGAGATCGACTTGTCCGCCACCAGCATCATCGCTTCCAGCCGGCGCAAATAGCGGTCGGTGCGCCAGTCCTTCGCGAGTTCGACGCAGGCGCGGGTGAGCTGGTCGGGGTATTGCTCGAGCTTGGCTTCGAGCCGTTCGAGCAGGGTGAAGGCGTCGGCCGTGGCGCCCGCGAAGCCGGCGATCACGGCGCCGCCCTTGCCGATGCGGCGGACTTTCCTGGCGTTGCCCTTCATGATCGTCTGGCCGAGGCTGACCTGCCCATCGCCGGCGATCACCACCTTGCCGCTCTTGCGCACGGTCACGATCGTGGTGGCGTGCATGGTGAGTTCGTTCGACATCATTGCATCATCCTGAGTTTGTTGAGCCCCAGATAAGGATGAGCGGGTGACGATTCAAAGCGCTGTGTTATCTTATTGGAAAGCTGCGACGAGAGCGTGAGGAGATTTGATGATAGATTGGGAAACGCTGCTTCTGGAAGCAGCCAAGATTCCGATGTCCGATGGCGAAAAGGCCGAGCAGAGGCTGAGCTTCGCATTCGGAAATACGCATATCGAGAACGAGAAGATAACGCGCGAGATGATTGCCGAAGAGGCGGAACGGATCGATGATGCCGACAAGTCCGCCAGATCGGGAAAGTAAACCTGATCGCCCGTTTCTGGAAACGGGCAAGGAGGCCCGAGCGCGGCGCGAAGCGTCGAACGGCATCCGTCAGGCCGACTTCGTTTTTCAGACGATTGAAGACGCACTTGTTTCCGATGGAAAATTCAAACTCCGTCCATCATTTCTGGGAGAGCTGAACCGCCTTGCAGTCGAAGGTCTGACGCAATATGCCGGCGTGCCGCGACCGCATGGCATGTCCATCACGGGCAGCGGCCACACGCCTCCGTTCCCAGAAAAAGTGCAGTCATACATCGAGGAAATGTGCGACTACGTGAACGAAAATTGGGCCCGGAGTCCCGTCCATCTGGCCGCTTACATGATGTGGCGTCTAAACTGGATTCACCCTTACGACGACGGGAACGGTCGAACGGCGCGGGCTGCTGCCTACGCGGTGCTGTCGATCAGGCTCGGTGTCCGCCTCCCCGGCAAGAATACGATCATCGATCAAATCGTGGGTTCAAAGAAGGGCTATTACCATGCCTTGGAAGCGGCGGACGCGAAGGACCTCGAAGGCGTGCTGGACGTGAGTGAAATGGAAACATTGCTGTCCGCACTCCTTGCCAATCAGTTTGCCAGGTTGCATGCCGACGCTACCGCCAACCGTGCGATCGGGATGCCGCCTGACCCTGACTACCAGGAGAAAGCTTGAAAAGTCCGATGCAATCGCGCAGCGCCGAAATCACCCGGTCGACCGGAGAGACTCGAATAGTCGTCGCTGTACATATCGACGGCGCCGGCAAGAGCGAGATCGCCACCGGCATCGGTTTCTTCGACCACATGCTCCACCAACTGTCGCGCCATTCGCTGATCGACATGACGATCCGCGCCGAGGGCGACCTGCACATCGACGATCATCATACGGTCGAGGACACCGGCATCGCGATCGGCCAGGCGCTGTCCAAGGCGCTCGGCGAGCGGCGCGGCATCATGCGCTATGCCTCGATCGACCTCGCCATGGACGAGACCCTGACCCGCGCCGCCGTGGATGTCTCGGGCCGGCCCTATCTTGTTTGGGACGTGCCGTTCACGTCTCCGAAAATTGGCGCGTTCGACACAGAACTGGTGCGCGAGTTCTTTCAAGCGCTGGCCCAGAATGCCGGCGTCACGCTGCACGTGGCCAATCTCCACGGCGGCAACAATCATCACATCGCCGAGACCTGTTTCAAGGCGGTGGCGCGGGTGCTGCGCGCCGCGCTCGAACCCGACCCGCGCCAGCCGGATGCGGTGCCGTCGACAAAGGGCAGCTTGAAAGGCTGAGGGAATGGCGCGCTATATCGTGATGCAGCCGTCCGCCGGCGGACATGTGGACCACGACCGGACGCTGATCCTTCGCGACGGTTTTCACCTGCTGGCGTTTTTCGCGCCGCCACTCTGGTTGATCTGGAATCGTCTCTGGATCGAAGCCGCCGTGGTCGTGGCCGTGATGCTTGGCCTTGGCGTCTTGAGGGAGGTGGAGTCGTTCGGCTGGACGGGCTCGGCGCTTTCGCTGCTCCTGTCGTTCTATATCGGTTTGGAAGGGGCTTCATTGTGGATCGCCGCCTTCCGCCGGCGCGGCTGGATCGAGACGATGGCGATCGAGGCCGACAGCCTTGAGGACGCCGAAATCCGCTATGCGGGCGGCGTCGGAGACGATGTCGAACCGATGGTCGACCCGCCCTGGCAAACGTCTTCGGCCGGCCGCCGGTCGAAGGGCCGTTCGGCGCTCGGTCTCCTGAGCTATCCCGGCAGGCCCTGATGCGCGTCGCCATCATCGACTACGGCTCGGGCAATTTGCGTTCGGCCGCCAAGGCGTTCGAGCGCGCGGCGCGCGAAGGCGGCTTTGATGCCGAAATCATCCTGACCGCCGACGCCGACATCGTCCGGAAAGCAGATCGGGTGATCCTGCCGGGCGTCGGCGCCTATGCCGATTGCCGCGCCGGACTTGTCGCGGTCGAGGGCATGGAGGATGCGCTGACGGACGCCGTCGCGCGGCGCGCCCGGCCCTTCCTGGGCATCTGCGTCGGCATGCAGCTGATGTCGGATCGCGGGCTGGAGAAGACGACCACGAATGGCTTCGGCTGGATCGCGGGCGACGTCAAGAAAATCGAACCGTCCGACCCGGCGCTGAAAATCCCGCAGATCGGCTGGAACACGATTCACGTGAAACATGAGCATCCTCTGTTCGAGGGCATCAGGACAGGCGAGGAGGGCTTGCATGCCTATTTCGTCCACTCCTACCATCTGGACGCACGAAATCCCGAGGACGTTCTGGCCGTCGCAGACTATGGCGGCCCCGTGACGGCGGCGGTCGCACGCGAAAACCGCGCCGGCGTGCAGTTCCACCCCGAAAAGAGCCAGGCCCTCGGCCTCGCCCTGATCGCCAATTTCCTCAGGTGGAAACCTTGATCCTGTTTCCCGCCATCGACCTGAAGGACGGCCAGTGCGTCCGGCTGAAGCTGGGCGAGATGGCCAGCGCGACGGTGTACAACGAGGATCCGGCGGCGCAGGCGAGAAGCTTCCAGGACCAGGGCTTCGAATGGCTGCATGTGGTCGACCTCGACGGCGCTTTCGCGGGCGAGAGCCGCAATGGCGCGGCCATGGAGGCGATCCTGGGCGCCACGCGCAATCCTGTCCAGTTCGGCGGCGGCGTCCGCACCCTGGCGCAGATCGAGGCCTGGCTGGCGAAAGGCCTGGCGCGCGTGATCCTCGGCACCATCGCGGTCCGCGATCCTGATTTGGTGCGAGAGGCCTGTCGGCTTTTCCCGGGCAAGATTGCGGTCGGCATCGACGCCAGGGGCGGAACGGTCGCGGTCGAGGGCTGGGCCGAGGCGTCGTCGCTGGGCGCGATCGAACTGGCGCGGCGCTTCGAGGGCGCGGGCGCCGCCGCGATCGTCCATACCGACATCGACCGCGACGGCGTGCTGGCCGGCATCAACTGGGACGCGACCATCGCCCTGGCGGATTCGGTGTCGATCCCAGTCATCGCCTCGGGCGGTCTGGCGTCGATGGCCGACGTCGAGCGCATGACGATGCCCGATGCGCGAAAAATCGAAGGAGCGATCTCCGGGCGCGCGCTCTACGACGGCCGCATCGATCCGGCGGAAGCCCTGGCGATGCTTCGCCAGTCTACATAATCGCGCCGGATCGTGTTAGGTCAAGCCGATCGCCAAGGATGTCGGCACGATGAACATTCAGTCCAAGTCCCCCATGACGCCGCATGAATTCCTTCGTTGGAACGAAGGCCGCGAGGGCAAGCGCGAATTCGTTCGGGGGAGGGTAGTCGAAATGATGATCCAAGTGACGCGAAATCACGCCAGCATCGCGTCGAATCTCGTCATCGCGTTCGGTAGGCGCATCGACCTCTTCGCTTTCAGCATCGGATCGGCCGATTTTGCCGTCGCAACGGAAAACGGCGTTCGATACCCCGACATGTATGTCGATCGAAAGGGCCCAGCCTCTAGAGGCATCGACTTGGCGGCCACTGAGCCGGTATTTCTCGCCGAAATTCTTTCTTCGTTTTCCATGAGCCGGGACTTCGTTGAAAAGCTCTCCGACTACCAGTCGTTGCCATCTCTGCTGCACTACATGATCCTGTCTCAAGAGGACGCCCGAATTTGGCTTTGGTCGCGGACCGAGACTGGGCAATGGGGCGGCGCCAAGGAAATTTCAGGAGCGGATGAAGAGGTTGTCTTGTCAGGACTAGCGATCACGGTCCCACTCGACGAACTGTACGCTGGCACTGGCAAATAGGCGCGATGAGCATCCAGACGAAAATGCCGACAACGGCGGACGAATTCCTGCGCTGGAACGAAGGGCGCGAGGGAAAGCGGGAATTCGTGCGGGGGAGGGTGGTCGAGTTGATGATCAATGTGACGCGGAACCATATCGAGATCGCCGGAAACCTTTTTCAGACATTGCGTCAGCAACCGGATCGAAAACAGTTTACGGTCGGCTCGGCGGATTTCGCCGTCCGCACCGCAGACGGCATTCGCTATCCCGATGTCTTCGTCGATCGGAAAGGCGCGACCTCGAAAGGCGGGGACCTGGCGGCTACCGAGCCTCTTCTCCTCGCCGAAGTGCTCTCGCCCTCGTCCTACGGACGCGACTTCGTCGAGAAACTGGCGGATTACCGCACCATGGACCCGGTCCTATATTACTTGATCCTGGCGCATGAAGAGCCACGGGTATGGCTTTGCTCACGCGTTTCGAACGAGTGGGGAAAGCCTGTGGAAATTGCCGGCCTGGAAGCGTTTATGAGTCTCGAAAAATTGAGTGTGACGATTGCCCTTGCCGATATTTACGAAGGCGTCGATATCCGTTCCATTTCGTGACCCTCAAATCGCGCGTCATCCCTTGTCTCGACATGAAGGACGGCCGAGTCGTCAAAGGCGTCAACTTTGTCGACCTGATCGATGCCGGCGATCCGGTCGAGGCGGCGCGGGCTTATGACGCGGCCGGCGCGGACGAGCTTTGCTTCCTCGACATCACCGCCTCGTCGGACGAGCGCGAGACGATTTTCGACATCGTCGCGCGCACCGCCGAGCACTGCTTCATGCCGCTGACGGTCGGCGGCGGGGTGCGGCAGGTCTCCGACATCCGCAAGCTTCTGCTCGCCGGCGCGGACAAGGTGTCGATCAACACGGCGGCCGTTGGCGACCCGGATTTCGTGTCGCGGGCGGCCGACAAGTTCGGCGATCAATGCATCGTCGTGGCCATCGACGCCAGGAAGGTCTCCGCCCGCGGTGAAAACGACCGCTGGGAGATTTTCACCCATGGCGGCCGCCGGGCGACCGGCCTCGACGCCGTCGCCTTCGCGCAAGACATCGTGGCGCGCGGCGCGGGCGAAATCCTGCTCACCTCGATGGACCGCGATGGCGCCAAAAGCGGCTACGACCTGGCGCTGACCCGCGCGGTCGCGGACGCCGTGCGTGTGCCGGTCATCGCCTCGGGCGGCGTCGGCACGCTCGACCACCTCGTCGAGGGGATTCGCGACGGCGGCGCGACGGCGGTGCTCGCGGCGTCGATCTTCCACTTCGGCGACTATTCCATCGCACAGGCCAAGGCGCATATGGCGGCGGCCGGGCTGGCTGTGCGACTCGACTCGGACCGGGCGGCGTCCTAAACGGCCTGCATGACGAACTTTACCCTTTCCGAACTCGAACGGATCGTCGCCGAGCGTGCCCGCGCGGGCGATGCGGCCTCTTCATGGACGGCCAAGCTGGTCGCCGGCGGCATGGATCGCGCGGCCAGGAAGATGGGCGAGGAGGCCGTCGAAACCGTGATCGCGGCCGTTCGCGGCGATGCCGGCGCGCTGGTTTCGGAGAGCGCCGACCTGCTCTACCATTGGCTGGTCGTGCTGGCCGTCGCCGAAATTCCGCTTGACGACGTGATGGCCGAACTGCAACGGCGCACGCAACGATCGGGACTGGCGGAAAAAGCCTCCCGGCCGGCTAGCTGATCGCCTGGAGCGCGCACGAGATGGATCAGTTCGTCCCGGTCGAAAAATACTCGCCATACCGCTTCTTCTCGGCGGAGCGGTGGGCGGCGTTCCGTGCCGATACCCCGCTGACGCTGACCGCGGAAGAGGTGAAGCGGCTGAGTTCGCTCTACGACAGCATCGACCTCGACGAGGTCGAGCGCATCTATCTCGCCATGTCGCGTCTGCTCTATGCACATGTCGAGACGAGCATGATCCTCTACCGCCAGCGGCAGGCCTTTTTCCAGGCGCGAGACGTTGTCAAGACGCCGTTCATCATCGGCATCGCCGGTTCGGTGGCCGTCGGCAAGTCGACGACGGCGCGCGTCCTGCAGGAACTGCTCAATCGCTGGCCGTCGAGCCCGAAGGTCGACCTCGTCACTACGGATGGCTTCCTGTTGCCCAACGACGTGCTGCGCCGCGAAAGCCTGATGGAGCGCAAGGGTTTTCCGGACAGCTACGATGTCGGTGCGCTGCTCCGCTTCCTGTCCGCGATCAAGTCGGGCGCGCCCGACGTGCGCGCTCCGCTCTATTCGCACCTGACCTACGATGTCGTGCCGGGCGAATACGTCACCATCGACCGCCCCGACATCCTCATCTTCGAGGGGCTCAACGTCCTGCAGACGCGCGACCTGCCCAAGGACGGCAAATTCGTGCCGTTCCTGTCGGACTTCTTCGACTTCTCTATTTTCATCGACGCCGACGAAAACCAGATCCACGACTGGTACATCAGCCGCTTCATGCGCCTTCGTCAGACCGCGTTCCGCGACGCCGCTTCGTTCTTCCACCGCTATGTCGATCTTTCGGAAGAGGCCGCCCGCGCCATCGGCGAAAGCCTGTGGCAGACCATCAATCTGAAGAACCTGCGCGAGAACATCCTGCCGACGCGGCCACGGGCCGATCTGATCCTGCGCAAGGGCCCCGACCATCTCGTCGAGGAAGTGGCGCTGCGCAAGCTTTGAGCGGACCGTTCAACGCGTTTTAACCCTTCCGGCCTAGAGGTGAGGTCTTGGCGGTGCGACCGACGCCGGGAGTCGGCGATGAATGGAGGGCCGGTCGAATGAAAGTCGGGACAGCCGGACCATCGCCGGTGCTTCGGCGGGCCGCGTAAGCCCATGATCCCGTCCCGCGTTTCGCGCTTTGCCGTGATCGGGGTCTGCTCGACGCTGCTCTATGCGGCGATCGCCCTCGTGTTCATGAACGGACGCGGCGCAGACGCGTCGACCAGCGCTGTGTCGGTCGCGGCGTATGCGGCCGCGGCCGTGTTTTCCTACGCCGGGCACAAATATTTCACCTTCGTGTCGGCCGGACGGCATCGCCTCGAGGCGCCGCGCTTTCTGGCCGTCACGCTTGTCGGATTGCTGATTTCGTTCTTGCTTTCAGCCGTGCTGTCGGATTCGCTCGGGCTGCCGCCGCAGGCGCCGGTCGCATTGACCTGCCTGATCGTTCCGATCTTCAATTATTTTGTCCTCGACCACTGGGTATTTGCCGCGCGGATGCCCACCGACAGCAGCGTCAAGCGTTGACGCGGCGCAGCGTGAGATTGATCCGCCCGCCCTTGCGCAGAAGTGCGGAACTGGCCGGATAAATCCGGTCGACGCCGTGGAAGCAGAGCCGTCCCTCGCCGCCGAGCACGACGATGTCGCCGCTCTCGAGCCGGAACGATACGGTCGGGCCCTCGCGCCTGACCTGGCCGACGCGGAACAGGCAGGCATCGCCAAGCGAGACGGACACCACCGGCGCTCCGAGGTCCTTTTCGTCCCGGTCCTGGTGCAGTCCCATCTTCGCTTCGCCGCCGTAGAAATTGACCAGGCAGGCCTCGGGCGGCCGGCGGTCCCCGGCGACCGTGGTCCATAGGTCCAGCAGCCGCGCAGGGATGGCCGGCCACGGATCGCCGGTCACGGGGTGCGTCGGCTGATAGCGATAGCCGCGATCCTTGTCCGTCACCCAGCCGAGCGGACCGCAATTCGTCATGCGCACGCTCATCGGCTTGCCGGTGCGCGGCATCTCCGGCGCGAACAAGGGCGCCGCCGCGACCACCGCGCGGATGTCCTCGACCAGCGCGGCCTGGGCGTCCCGGTCCAGAAAACCGGGGATATGGCGGACGCCCTTGGGCAAGACCAGCATTGCACGCGCCTACTCTTCGTCGATCTTGCCACGCAGCCGCTTGACCGTCGAGCGGCCAGCCTTGCCCTGCAGCCGGCGTTCGACGGAGCCTTTCGTGGGCTTCGTCCGGCGGCGCGGCGGCGGCGGCGGTTCGGCGGCCTTGGCGACCAGCGCGGCGAGCCGTTCGCGCGCGTCGATGCGGTTGCGCTCCTGCAGTCGGAAACGCGATGCCTCGATGACGATCACGCCGTCCTTCGTGGCGCGCTGCCCCGCGAGCGCGATCACCCGCGCGCGGACGCGCTCGGGCAGGCCTTGCGCATGCGCGGCGTCGAAGCGCAATTGCACGGCGGTCGCGACCTTGTTGACGTTCTGGCCGCCGGGTCCGGAGGCGCGGATGAAGCTTTCCTCCAGATCGTCCGGATGGATGAACACGTCTTCGGCGATGATCATTGTTTCATCGAAGGCCATCGGCAGGACATGGCTCGCCGACGCTGAAAAGAAAAGACCCACGCCGCGGGCGCCTGCATTCGGAGGCGCGCGCAGCCGGCGTTTTGCATTCGCCAAGGCCCGGCCTTTGGCATAGACTCCGTGCGTGCAGGGTGGAGCGACACGTTGCCACACTTTGTACTCAATTTGTCCTCCAATACGGCCTTCCCGATGCAGGAAGGGACGCCCGCTCATGAGGGAGCAAACTGAAATGGCAACGATCGCGCTTGTCGACGACGACCGAAACATACTGACTTCGGTGTCGATCGCGCTGGAGTCCGAAGGCTACCGTGTCGAGACCTACACCGACGGGGCGTCCGCGCTGGAGGGCTTCGCGGCCCGCCCGCCCAATCTCGCCATCCTCGACATCAAGATGCCGCGCATGGACGGCATGGAACTGTTGCGCCGGCTGCGCCAGAAGACCGACCTGCCGGTGATCTTCCTGACCTCCAAGGACGACGAGATCGACGAATTGTTCGGGCTCAAGATGGGCGCCGACGATTTCATCCGCAAACCGTTCTCGCAGCGCCTTCTGGTCGAACGGGTCCGCGCCGTCCTGCGCCGCGCCAGCGCCCGCGAGGCGGCGGCCAAGACGCCGAACCAGCAGGCCAAATCGCTTGAGCGCGGACAGCTCGTGATGGACCAGGAACGCCACACCTGCACGTGGAAGGGCGAGGCGGTGACGCTCACCGTCACCGAGTTCCTGATCCTGCATTCGCTCGCCCAGCGCCCCGGCGTCGTCAAGAGCCGTGACGCGCTGATGGATTCGGCCTATGACGAGCAGGTCTATGTCGACGACCGCACCATCGACAGCCACATCAAGCGGCTGCGCAAGAAGTTCAAGGCGGTCGACGACGACTTCGAGATGATCGAGACCTTGTACGGGGTGGGCTACCGTTTCCGCGAGGCCTGATCCGCGCGGAGAACGGAATGGCGATCGATCTGGGGGCTTTGAAGCCGGCGGCTGCCAGGAAGCGGCCGTCGAGCCTTGTCAAACGCCTCATATCCGCCCTCACGCGGCCCCTTCGGCGGTTTCTCGGCCACTACGTCTTCTCCAGCCTGACGCGGCGGATCCTTTTCCTCAACCTCGCCGGCCTCGCCGTCCTGGTCGCCGGCATCCTCTACCTCAACACCTTTCGCGACGGCCTGATCGACGCGCGCGTCGAGAGTCTGATGACGCAGGGCGAAATCATCGCCGGGGCGGTGGCGTCGTCGGCGACGGTCGAGACCGATTCGATCAGCATCGACCCCGAGAAGCTGCTCGAGTTGCAGGCTGGAGAAAGCATCGGGCCGGGCAGCGATCAGCTCGACAATCTCGACTTTCCGATCAATCCCGAGCGGGTCGCGCCGCTCCTCAAGCGGCTGATCTCGCCGACGCGGACCCGCGCCCGCATCTACGATCGCGACGCCAACCTTCTGCTCGACTCGCGACACCTTTATTCGCGCGGCCAGATCCTGCGCTACGAGCTGCCCCCGGTCGAGGAAGACGAGCCGGACATTTTCGAACGGGCGGAGAAATTCATCTTCGACCTGTTCCGCAACACGGAGCTGCCGGTCTACCGCGAGCCGCCGGGCGGCAACGGAGCCGCCTTTCCGGAAGTGATGAACGCCCTGAGCGGCAGCCCCTCGACGGTCGTTCGCGTGAGCGAGAAGGGCGAGCAGATCGTTTCGGTCGCCGTGCCGATCCAGCGGTTCCGCGCCGTCCTCGGGGTCATGATGCTGTCGACCGAGGGCGGCGACATCGACAAGATCGTGGCGACCGAGCGCAAGGCAATTCTGCGCGTCTTCGGCGTGGCCGCCCTGGTGATGGCGATCCTGTCGATGCTGCTCGCCTCGACGATCGCGAACCCGTTGCGGCGACTGGCGGCCGCCGCCGTCCGCGTCCGGCGCGGCGTCAAGAATCGCGAGGAGATCCCGGATTTTTCCGACCGGCAGGACGAAGTGGGCAATCTGTCGGTCGCCGTCCGTGCGATGACCAATGCGCTCTTCGCCCGCATCGAGGCGATCGAAAGCTTCGCCGCCGATGTTGCGCACGAGCTGAAGAATCCGCTGACCTCGCTTCGCAGCGCCGTCGAGACGCTGCCGATCGCCAGGAACGAAGCGTCGCGCGGCCGGCTCATGGAGATCATCCAGCACGACGTGCGCCGCCTCGACCGCCTGATCACCGACATTTCCGACGCCTCGCGGCTCGATGCGGAACTCGCGCGGGAGGACGCCAGGCGGGTCGACCTGAAGACGCTCGCGGCCGATCTGGTCTCCGCATCGCAGGATGCCGGCCGCCACAAGCGCAAGGCCGCGCTGGAGTTCAAGGTCGCCAAGCCGCCGCAAAGCGACAAGGGCTTCTTCGTCATGGGGCATGATTTGCGGCTCGGACAGGTGATCACCAACCTGATCGACAATGCCCGGTCCTTCGTGCCGGAGGAGCATGGCCACATCTCCGTGACGCTATCGCAGGCCGGCAAATTTAACATGCTGACGGTGGAGGACAACGGTCCGGGCATCAGGGCCGACGCGATCGACCGCATTTTCGAGCGCTTCTACACCGACCGCCCGTCCGGCGAGGCATTCGGCCAGAATTCCGGCCTCGGCCTGTCGATCAGCCGGCAGATCGCGGAAGCCCATGGCGGACGCCTGACGGCCGAGAATATCCCCGGTTCCAAGCCGGGCGACACGAGGGGCGCCCGCTTCGTCATGACGCTTCCCGCCGAGGAGTGACGTTCGGTGGCTTCCAACCATCATGCGACCGCGGTCGTCGTTGGCGATCGTGGCGTACTCTTTCGCGGCGCCTCCGGTTCCGGCAAGACGACCCTCGCGCTGGCGCTGATGCGCTGGGCCGCCGCCGGCGGCCAGCCGACCGCTTTGATCGCGGACGATCAGGTAGTCCTGACCCGATCCGTTCACGGCTTGATCGCCTCCGCGCCCGACAGCATCGCCGGGCTGGTCGAGGCGCGGGGACGCGGCCCGCAGCGGGTCCGCAACCGGTCTTCGGCCGTCATCGGCCTCGTCGTGGACCTCGTCGACACCGCCGAAGCGCCGCGTTTCGATGAGGATCGGACGACGCCGATCGAGGGTTGCGACCTGGCCTTGCTCGTTCTCGCCGCGCGCAACGTGGAAGGTGCGTTCGCGGCGCTCGCCTCGTGGCTCGGCCTGCCGCCGTTCGACGACCCTGGCGATCGGGAGGCCTGAATGCGGCAAAATGGCTCGGACCGTAGCAAATTTGCGCTTGTCATCGCCCGTTTGCTGGCCAAGATGGCGCGCCCGCGTCAGGGAAACGGATCTGGGCGGCAAGTCTATGGAATGTGCGTGAACGGGGCATGACGGGAGCCAAGCCAGAATGATCGGACTCGTGCTTGTGACGCACGGTCGGTTGGCGGAGGAATTCCGCAATGCTGTCGAGCATGTCGTCGGAGCCCAGATGAGCTTCGAGACGGTGTCGATCGGCGCCGACGACGATATGGAACAGCGCCGCAGGGATATCGTCGACGCGGTCGTCTCGACCGATTCAGGCAATGGCGTGATCATCCTGACCGACATGTTCGGCGGCACGCCGTCGAACCTCGCGATCTCGGTCATGGAGCCGGGCCGCATAGAGGTGATCGCCGGCGTCAACCTGCCGATGCTGATCAAGCTGTCGAGCATCCGCAAGACCGACGACATGGCGCGCGCGCTCGATGGAGCGCAAGCCGCCGGACGCAAATACATCAATGTCGCAAGCCAGATGCTGAGCGGCAAGTGACGGATGAAGCGCCGGTCAGCCGTGAAATGCTGATCATGAATCAGCGCGGACTCCATGCCCGCGCCTCGGCGAAGTTCGTCCAACTCGCGGCGGGATTCCAGGCCGACATCCTTGTCGAAAGGGATGGGATGAAGGTGGGCGGGACCTCGATCATGGGCCTGATGATGCTGGCCGCCAGCCCCGGCTGCCGGATCACGGTGACCGCGCGCGGCCCCGAGGCGTCGAGGGCGATATCGGCGCTCGAGGCGCTGGTCGCCTCGAAGTTCGGTGAAGAGGCCTGACGGACATGCAGGCATAAAGATTTCTTTATATGATGGTTGTGACCCATGGGGCTTTCTGCTAGTCAGCCCCCGATCACGCCGACGCCCCGCGCGGCGGCCCATTCGCATGGAGCGCCCGATGGCCAATCAGCATGACTACCACGTCGCCGACATCAAGCTGGCCGAGTACGGCCGCAAGGAAATCGACATCGCCGAGACCGAAATGCCCGGCCTGATGGCCTGCCGCGAGGAATTCGGCGACGCCAAGCCGCTCAAGGGCGCACGCATCACCGGCTCCCTGCACATGACCATCCAGACCGCCGTGCTGATCGAGACGCTGAAGGAGCTCGGCGCCGATATCCGCTGGGCTTCCTGCAACATCTTCTCGACCCAGGACCACGCGGCGGCGGCCATCGCGGCCACCGGCACGCCGGTCTTCGCGGTCAAGGGCGAGTCGTTGGAGGACTACTGGGACTACACTGACAGAATCTTCCAGTGGGCCGATGGCGGCCTGACCAACATGATCCTCGACGACGGCGGCGACGCCACCATGTATATCCTGATCGGCGCGCGCGCCGAGGCTGGCGAGGACGTCCTGTCCAATCCGCAAAGCGAGGAAGAAGAGTATTTCTACGCCCAGGTGAAGAAGCGCATGGCCGCTACCCCCGGCTTCTTCGCCAAGCAGCGCGCTGCGATCCGCGGCGTCACCGAGGAAACAACCACCGGCGTCAATCGCCTTTATCAGTTGCAGAAGAAGGGGCTGCTCCCCTTCCCGGCGATCAACGTCAACGACTCGGTCACCAAATCGAAATTCGACAATAAATACGGCTGCAAGGAATCGCTGGTCGACGGGATCCGGCGCGGCACCGACGTGATGATGGCCGGCAAGGTCGCGGTCGTTTGCGGCTATGGCGATGTCGGCAAAGGCTCGGCCGCCTCGCTCCAGGGCGCGGGCGCCCGCGTCAAGGTCACCGAGATCGATCCGATCTGCGCCCTGCAGGCCGCGATGGACGGCTTCGAGGTCGTCACGCTCGAAGACGCCGCGCCGACCGCCGACATCGTCATCACCACGACCGGCAACAAGGATGTCGTGACGCTCGACCACATGCGCTCGTTCAAGGACATGGCGATCGTCGGCAACATTGGTCATTTCGACAACGAAATCCAGGTCGCGTCCCTGCGCAATCTGAAATGGACCAACGTCAAGCCGCAGGTCGACATGATCTCGTTTCCGGACGGCAAGCGCATGATCCTGCTGTCGGAAGGCCGTCTGCTCAACCTCGGCAATGCCACCGGCCACCCGAGTTTCGTCATGTCGGCGTCCTTCACCAACCAGGTGCTGGCGCAGATGGAGCTTTGGACCAAGCCCGGGACATATGAGAACCGGGTCTACATCCTGCCCAAGCATCTCGATGAAAAGGTGGCCCGTCTGCACCTCGACAAGCTCGGTGTGAAGCTGACCGAACTGAGCGACGATCAGTCGGCCTATATCGGGGTCGCGCAGACGGGTCCTTTCAAGGCGGAACACTACCGCTATTGAGTCTCACTATTCTACCCACAATAGGTTGACGTTGGGCGATTGACTTTCGCCAGGCTGTCGTTTTCGCGGCAAACACTTCTTCCCGCCGATTCGCCGAGCCTGTATGGTCTTGTGATTCGCGTGGCGCGCGGCCGTCATGGTCGTCGAACCGAGGGGCCGGTTCGCGCGCAGTCATCGAATCGGGCGGCGGAGAGGACTGATATGCCGGGGGAATTCCCGCGAAACGCGGGGCAGGCCGAGAAAGGCCGGCGGATGGAATCTGCCCCGGCGCAAGGTCTGGATGCCCGCCAGCCGGTGTCTCGCTCGAGGCGAAATGGGCTGCGCGCAGCCGCCGCCCTGACGGCGCTTGGCACGGTGATGCCCGCATGGGCGCAACACGATCTCGGCGTTTCGATCGCCGGCTTGCCGGTCAAGGCGGTCGAGGTCATCCAACTCGCGGTCCTCGCCGGCGTCATGGGCTCGGCCTTGGTTTCGGCGATCGTGCTGATCCGCGAACGGGCGAGAATTTCGGCCCAGAACGCCGAGCTGCGCGCCCGGGTCGCCGACCTCAACGCCTCGCTGCAGCGTTCCGATGCCCTGCTCAACCTGCGCGATCAGCGCGTGGTGGTCTGGGCCAACGACCGCTCCAAGCCCGAGATGATCGGCACGCTGACGGCCGAGGCCGGCGCCCCTGAAGACCGTCAGACATTTCTCGCTTTTGGCCGCTGGATGATTGCGCGTTCCGCCGCGGCGCTGGACAATGCCGTGGTCGGATTGCGTGAGAAAGGGACGGCCTTCGATCTCGCGATCGAATCCCAGACCGGCGCGCCGATCGACGTCCAGGGCCGAAAGACCGCATCGCATGTCATCTTGCGTTTCATGAGCCTGTCGGAAAACCTTCGGACGCAGACCCGGCTCAAGCTCGAAAACCAACGCCTCGCCGTCGACTACGACACGATGCTCGGCCTGATCGAGGCGCTCCGGATGCCGTTCTGGCTGCGCGCCGCCGACGGCAAGCTGAAATGGGTCAACAAGGCTTATGCCGAGGCCGTGGACGCTTCCAGCGTCGACGACGCGCTGCTGCACGGCCGGGAGTTCCTGGGCACCATCACGCGCGAATCGATGGCCGGCTGCCACGAGAAGCACCGCATCTTCGATCAGCGCGTCTCGACCGTCGTGGGCGGCGACCGGCGGATGTTCTCGGTCACCGACTATGCCGGCGGCGAAGGGTCGGCGGGGCTTGCCATGGATGTCAGCGCCATAGAAACGATCCGCGAGGAATACGAGCGCACGGTGCGCAGCCACGCCGACACCCTCGATCAGCTCACGACGGCCGTCGCGATCTTCGATACGCAGGAGAAGCTTCGTTTCTTCAACCAAGCATTCCAGAAACTCTGGAACCTCGACGTCACCTTCCTGGAAAGCGCGCCCGACAATGCCCTGCTGCTCGACCGGCTGCGCAGCGAGGGCAAGATCGCCGAGCAGCCGGAATGGCGGCGCTGGAAGGAAAACCTGCTCTCGGCCTACCGTTCCGTCGATTCGCCCGAACACTGGTGGCATCTGCCCGACGGGCGCACGCTCCGGGTCGTCGCCAATCCGCATCCCAGCGGCGGCGTCACCTGGATATTCGAGAATTTGACCGAGAAGATGAACCTGGAAAGCCGCTACAACACCGCCGTGCGCGTGCAGGGCGAGACGCTCGACAATCTCGCGGAGGGCGTCGCCGTCTTCGGCCCCGACGGGCGCATCCGCCTCTCCAATCCCGCTTTCGCGGCCCTTTGGACCCTGCCCTCCGACATCGTCGCCCAGAAGACGCACGTCGCCGCGATCCAGGCCTGGTGCGATGCGCTTGCGCTGGACAGCCCATGGATGGGCTTCACGGCGGCCGTCACGGGCTTCGACGACGAACGGCGCGACCAGCATGGCAAGGTCGAACTCAAGAACGGCAAGACCCTTCGCTATACGGTCAACCATCTGCCGAACGGGCAGGTCATGATGACCTTCGTCGACGTGACCGACAGCGTCAACGTCGAGCGTGCGCTGCTCGACAAGAACGACGCGCTGCAGCGCGCCGACCGGTTGAAGAACGACTTCGTGCAGCATGTTTCCTATGAGCTTCGGTCGCCGCTCACCAACATCATCGGGTTCACCGAGTTGTTGTCGCTGCCGGCCACCGGACCGCTCGCAACGCGCCAGCGCGAATATCTGGACCACATCAGCACGTCGTCCGCCGTCCTGCTGACGGTGGTCAACGACATCCTCGATCTCGCGACCGTCGATGCCGGCATCATGGAACTCGAACTGTCCGAGGTCCGCATCGAGCAGACGGTCGCCGCCGCCGCCGAACTGATCGCCGACCGCCTGCAGGAACACTCCATCGCCCTCGACGTGGACATCACTCAGGCGCCGCGGGCTTTTCACGGCGACGAAACCCGAATTCGCCAGATCCTCTACAACTTGCTGAGCAACGCCGTGAACTACGCTCCGGAGGCGAGCACCATCGTGATGCGCTGCCGGGAAGTGCGGGATGGCGTCGAATTCTCCGTTCATGACGACGGTCCAGGCATGCCTCCGGAAATTCTGGACACCGTCTTCCGGCGCTTCGAGCCGAGGGTGAACGGCGGCCGCCGGCGCGGCGCGGGCCTCGGCCTGTCGATCGTCAAGAGCTTCGTCGAACTGCATGGCGGCTCGGTGCGCATCGAGACCGGCATCGGGATCGGCACGACCGTCGTCTGCCTGTTTCCCTTTTCGCCCTCCGATTTTCGCAACGCCGCGGAATAGGGCGGCGATGGACGAAAATACCCTGGCGCTGCCGCTGCCCGACGAGGCCGCGACAGGCCGGCTCGGCCAGGACCTGGCGCTCGCGCTGCGGCCGGGCGATGTCGTCGCCCTGTCGGGCGACCTCGGCGCGGGCAAGACCACGCTGGCGCGGGCGCTCATCCGCGCCAATGCCGGCGACGACGACCTCGACGTGCCGAGCCCGACGTTTACCCTTGTCCAAACCTATGACGGCCGCATCCCGCTCGCCCATTTCGATCTCTACCGCCTCGGCGCGCCGGCTGAACTGGACGAACTTGGACTGGACGAGACGCTCTCCGAAAACGCCGTCCTGATGGAGTGGCCAGAGAAAGCCGGCCCGCGCCTTCCGTCGACCGCCATCATGGTCAAACTTGCGCACGACGCTACGCGCGGGGCGACGATCACGGCCCACCGCGAGGCTTTCGACCGCATCGCGCGGACGCTGGCGATCAGGGCGTTTCTCGCGAAGGCCGGTCATGGCGAGGCGGACCGGGCCCCCTTTCCAGGCGACGCGTCCGCGCGCGCCTACGAACTGATTTCCTCAGCCGACGAATCGACGCTCGTTCTGATGGATTCGCCTTCCTTGATCCTGGGCCCCCCTGTGCGCGACGGCAAACCCTACGCGGTCATCGCGCATACCGCGCGGACGGTTGCCGCCTTCCTGGCCGTCGATGCGGCGCTGGCCGAGGGCGGCGTTAGCGTGCCGAAGATCCGGGCCGCCGACCCGCAAGCCGGCTTCGTTCTGATGGATCATCTCGGAACGGAGAATTTTCTGGGATCCAACCGGCGTCCGATCGTCGAGCGATATGTCGCCGCGGCCGAACTGCTGGCGATGATTCACGAAAAGCAATGGGCGCGGCGTATCGAAGCCGCGCCAGGCCTGATGCACGACATCCCGCATTTCGACCGCGAAGCGCTGATGATCGAGGTCGACCTGCTCCTCGACTGGTATGTGCCCTGGCAGACGGGAGCGTCGGTCGACGAGGCGTTGCGCGCCGACTTCGCGGCGGTCTGGAACGCGCTTTTCGACCGGTTGGACAGCGCCGAGACCAGCATCGTGCTGCGCGATTTCCATTCGCCCAACATCGTCTGGCGCGGCGGGCGGGCCGGCCATGACAGGCTGGGCGTCCTCGACTTCCAGGACGCGTTGATCGGGCCGTCCGCCTACGATGTCGCGGCGCTCGCCATGGACGCCCGCGCCGACGTCTCCCCGGACATCGAGACGGCGACGGTCGCCGCTTACGTGGCGGCGCGCCAAGCGGGAGGCGACTTCGACCTGGAAGGCTTCCGCGCGGCTTATGCGATCACGGCCGCGCAGCGCAACACGAAGGTTCTCGGCATTTTCGTGCGCCTCGCACAGCGCGATGGCAAGCCGGCTTATCTCGCCCACCTGCCGCGTATTCGCGACTATGTCCATCGGGCGTTTGCGCACCCCGTCCTGGCGCCGCTCGCATCGCTCTACGAACGCTACGGCCTGCTGTCGGAGCGGGCGTGAGCGGCGTGGTTCCGAAGGTCGCGATGGTGCTTGCCGCAGGTCTCGGCAAGCGGATGCGGCCGATCACCGACATCATCCCCAAACCGTTGGTCAGGATCGCCGGCAAGACCTTGCTCGACTGGGGGCTGGACAGCCTCGTGGCGGCAGGTGTGAGGAAAGCGGTGGTCAACGTCCACTATTTGCCCGACGCGATCGTCGCCCATCTGTCCGCGCGAAGCGATCTGGAGATCGTGATCTCCGACGAGCGCGACGCGCTGCTCGACTCCGCCGGCGGGATCGTCAAGGCGCTGCCCGACCTTGGCGGCGACCCATTCTTCGTGCTGAACGCGGACACGTTCTGGATCGACCGGGCGCAGCCCAATCTCGAGCGCCTTGCGCTTGCATGGGACGGCGCGCGGATGGATGGTCTGCTGATGCTTTGCGATCGGCGATCGGCGACCGGCCACAGCGGCGGCACGGATTTCCTTGTCGACGGCGAAGGACGCCTTGGCCGCGCGCGCAACGACCCGGCCGGTTTGATCTATGCCGGCGCGGCGATCCTCGATCCGCGCCAGTTCACGGGCGCATCCGCGACCCCGCATTCCCTCAACCGCTATTTCGACGCCGCGATCGCCGTGGGCCGCCTGTTCGGCCTGGCCATCGATGGAAGCTGGATCACCGTCGGCGCGCCCGAGGCTATTCCAGACGCCGAGGCCGCCGTCGCGCGGGCGCCGACCGCGAGCCCATGACGCTCCGGTCCGCCCCGCGCGTCCTCTCGATCCCGCCCGGCGCGCCATTCCTGCCGACGCTCGCCGACGCGCTCCTGTCGGGCCGGCTCGTCGATGGTTTCCGCCATGACGGCGACCCGCTGGCGCTGGCCGCCGTCACCCTCTACGTGCCGACGCGCAGGGCGGCGCGCGAATTGCGCGGGGTGTTCATGGACCGGGCCGGCGGCGCGTCGGCGATCCTGCCGACGATCCGCCCGCTCGGCGAATTCGACGGGGACGACGCGCTGTTCCTGCGGCGGGCGGAAGCCGCCGCCGACCTCGATCCGCCGATCGCCGCGATCGACCGGCTGCTGCTGCTGGCGCCGCTGGTCCGCGCCTGGAAAAAGGGTCTGCCGGATTTCGTCGCCGAGAAGTTCGCGGAGGAGTTCATCGTGCCGGCATCGGCCGCCGACGCGATCTGGCTGGCGCGCGACCTGGCCGACCTCGTCGACGAGGTCGAGACGGAAGGCGCCGGCTGGTCGAAGTTGAAGGATTTGGTCGAGGGCGAACTGGCCGGCTGGTGGCAGGTCACGCTCGAATTCCTGGAGATCGTCACCCGGCGCTGGCCCGAGGCGCTGGCCGAACGGCGACGTTCCAATCCGGCGGCGCACCGCAACGCCGCGATCCTCGCCGAAGCCGCGCGGCTGACGGCCAACCCGCCGCCCGGACCGGTCATCGCCGCGGGGTCGACCGGCTCCATACCAGCCACAGCGACGCTTCTGGCGACGATTTCAAGGCTTCGCGGCGGCGCGGTCGTCCTGCCAGGACTGGATTGCGGCATGGACGACCGCTCCTGGGCGGTCCTCAACGGACCAGCGCCGGAGCCGGCCGTTCTCGGCCATCCGCAGTTCGGCCTCGTCAAACTGTTGCGCCGCATCGGGATCGACCGCGCCGAGGTCGAGGAAATCGGCGAACCCGCCGATGCCAAGGTCTTGCGCGCGCGGATCGTCGCCGAGGCGCTGCGTCCAGCCGACACGACCGACGGCTGGGTAGGCAGGCGCGGCGAGATGGGGGCGCAGGCCATGACCGACGCGCTGTCCGGCGTGACGCTGGTCGAGGCCGCCAACGAACGCGACGAGGCCGCCGCGATCGCCATCGCGCTGCGCTTGGCTATCGAAACGCCGGGACGGACGGCGGCGCTGGTGACCGGCGACCGCGACCTCGCGCGCCGCGTGTCGGCCGAGCTCCTGCGCTTCGGCATCCGCGCCGACGATTCCGGCGGGACGCCGCTGTCCTCCACGCCGCCCGCAACCCTGATGCGGCTGACGGCCGCCGTGGTGCATGCGCCGGGCGATCCTCTGCCGCTGCTCGCTTTCCTCAAGCACCCGCTGCTCTCGCTCGGGCTTGATCGCCAGCGGGTGCGACGCGGCGTCGAACTCGTCGAACTGGTCGCGCTGCGCGGCGGTTGCGTCCGCCCCGACGCCACGCGGATGGGGGACCTTTTTCGAACGCGGCTGGCCGCGCTTGGCGGGGATGCCCGTCCGCCGTTCTGGCTCGACCGCCTGTCGGTCGCGGGCATCGAGGATGCGCAAACCGTCTGCCGCGCCATGGAGACGGCGCTGGCGCCGCTTGCCGATCTTGCCGCCCGCCCGCTCGTCAGCCTCGCCGAAATCCTGCGAACGAGCGTCATGGCGCTGGAAAATCTCGCGCGCGACGCCGATGGCGGCGTCGAACGCCTCTACCAGGGCGATAACGGCCAAAAACTCGCGGAATTCCTGCGTGGTGCGCTGGCGGCCGAGGCGGGGTTCGATGTCGAGCCGGCTGAGTGGCCTGCCGTGCTCGACGCGCTGCTCGCCGCCGAGATCGTCAAGCCGGCGCAGGGCTCCGATGCCCGCGTGGCGATCTGGGGCGCGCTCGAAGCGCGGCTGCTGTCGCCCGACACGCTGGTGGTCGGCGGCCTCAACGAAGGCGCATGGCCGCGCCGCGCGGTCGCCGACCGCTTCATGTCGCGGATGATGAAGAGCGACATCGACCTCGAACCGCCCGAGCGCCGCATCGGCCAGGCCGCGCACGATCTCCAGATGGCGCTCGGCGTCGAGGACGTCATCCTCAGCCGCGCCGGCCGCTCCGGCGATGCCCCGGCGGTCGCGTCGCGCTGGCTGCAGCGCATCGCGGCCTTCGCCGGTCCCGACCAGGTCGCGGCGATGCGCGGACGCGGCGATGCGATCCTGGCGCTGGCGCGCGCCATGGACGCTGGTCCGGCCGTCGACCCCGTCAGTCGGCCGAATCCCAAGCCGCCGCTCGACGCCCGGCCGCGGCATTTCTCGGTGACCGAGATCGAGACGCTGCGCCGCGATCCTTACGCCATCTACGCGCGACGCATCCTGCGCCTGCATGCGCTCGATCCGCTGGTGCGCGATCCGGGGGCCGCCGAGCGCGGGACGCTGATGCACGCCGTCCTGCATCGGTTCTCCGCCGCCGGGATCGACCCGTCCGCCGCCGACGCCGCGCCGCGCCTGATCGAGATCGGCCGCGCCTGTTTCGAGGAGGCGGCTTTGCCCGCGGACATCTTCGCCGTGTGGTGGCCGCGTTTCGTCAAGCTCGCCGCCAATGTCGTCGCCTGGGAAAACGATCGCGCCAACGCCGTCCTGCAGCGCCATCCGGAGGCGCGCGCCAGGCCGACGCCTGTCGGCGCGAGCGGCGTCACGCTGTCCGGCTATGCCGACCGCATCGACGTGCTGCCGGGCGGCATGGCCGACATCATCGACTACAAGACCGGGACATCGCCGTCGAAGACGCAGGCGCATCGCCTCATCGCGCCGCAACTGGCGCTCGAGGGCGCGCTGCTGCTGCGCGGAGCCTTCGACGTGCTCGGCAGGCGCGATCCGGCCGATCTTGCCTATATCCGCCTCAAGGCCAACGGCGAGGTGATTCCCGAATCGATTCTCCAAATCGGGAAGAGCCTTCGATCCGGACCCGACCTCGCCGAGGAGGCGTGGGCGCGGCTGGGACGACTGCTCGACCGTTATGCGCGGCCCGCCATGGGCTACCTGTCGCGGGCGCTGCCCTTCCGCGAGAACGATACCGACGGCGACTACGATCATCTGGCGCGCGTGCTCGAATGGTCGGCCGGCGGCGAGGATGCCGGCGAGGCGGCTCTGGAATGACCGAAAAGCGGACATACCCGGTTCCGCAGGCGACGCGCGACAGCCAGGCGCGCGCCGCCGATCCGCGCCACTCGGCCTGGGTGTCGGCCAACGCCGGTTCGGGCAAGACCCACGTCCTGTCGCAACGCGTCATCCGGCTTCTGCTGGAGGACACCGACCCGGCCCGCATTCTCTGCCTGACCTATACGCGCGCCGCCGCCGCCAACATGTCGAACCGTGTCTTTTCGACGCTGTCGCAATGGACCACCCTCACCGACGCGGCCCTCGATTGGCGTCTCGCTGAAATCGAAGGCGCGCCGCCGACGCAGGCGCGCAGGACATTGGCGCGGCAGCTCTTCGCCCGGGCGCTGGAGACGCCGGGCGGCCTCAAAATCCAGACCATCCACGCCTTCTGCGAATCGGTGCTGCGCCAGTTCCCCCTCGAAGCCAACATCGCGGCGCATTTCGAGATGATGGATTCGTTGATGGAGGACGCGTTGTTCGGCCAGGCCCGGCGCGAACTCCTGACCGGCGCCATGGGCGCGGATGCGCGGCCCCTGGTCGAGGCCTTCGCGGATGTTCTCGATATCGGCGGCGAGGCGGGTCTCGACGCGCTGCTGAAGGAGATCGTCGCCAAGCGCGACGGCCTGCGCGCCTTCCTCGACGGCGTCGCGGTCGACGAACCGCCCTACGCCGCCTTGTTCGAGGAATTCGGCCTTGCCCCCCATGAAACCGCCTCGACCATCGCGGCCGGCGTCTGGCCGCTCCCGGGCTTTTCCACGGCCTATTTCGCCGCCTATGCCGCCGCGGCGGAAGAGACGGACGCCCGCACCCCGCTGAAGCACGTCGTGCCCTTCGCGGTCGAGGCCTTTGCCGAGCAGGACCCTGTCGCCCGCCTGAATCTGCTTGCAAAGGCGTTCCTGAAGGCGGACGGGGATGCCTACGGGTCGAGCAGCCTGGCCACCAAGGCGATGCGCGCACGCCTGCCCGACATCGACGAACGCTATGCGGCGGCGGCGGCCGCCATCATCGAAGTCTGCGACCGGCTGGCGCTGTTCCGGATGCTCGCCAACACCCGCGCAGCGCTGACCATCGCCGACTGGCTGATCGGCCGTTACGAACAGCTCAAGGCGGCGCGCGGCTTCGTCGACTTCAACGACCTGATCACCCGCACCGTCCGGCTGTTCGCCCGCGACAACGCCAGCGCCTGGGTGCTCTACAAGCTCGACAAGGGCATCGACCATATCCTGCTCGACGAGGCGCAGGACACCAGCCCCGACCAGTGGGGCGTCGTGCGGATGCTGGCCGACGAGTTCTTCGCCGGCAAGGGCGCGCGCGACGGCGTGCGCCGGACGATCTTCGCGGTCGGCGACGAGAAGCAGTCGATCTACTCCTTCCAGGGCGCCGCGCCCGAGGCCTTCGCGCAAAGCGGCGCCGCCTTCGCCACCAAGGTGCGCGATGCCGAAGGCAGGTTCGAGGATGTCAAGCTGACGCTGTCCTTCCGGTCCACGGAGGATGTGCTGAAGGCGGTCGACACCGTATTCGCCGACGACGCGGCGGGGCGCGGCCTCAACACGTTCGGCGATCCCATCATGCACAATGCGGTGCGAGCCGGTGCGCCCGGTTACGTCGAACTATGGCCCTCGCTCGGCATGACGGCGGCCGACGAGCCGGACGACTGGGCGCAAGCCATCGACCACGCGACCGCGCCTGCCGTGTTGCTGGCCGAAAGCATCGCGCTGACGATCCGACACTGGCTGTTGAACGACGAGGTCATCGAGGGATCGGGCAAGCGGCTTTCGCCCGGCGATGTCCTCGTGCTGGTGCGCAAGCGCGGCAGCTTCGTCAACGCGCTGTCCAGGAGCCTCAAGGACAAGCATATCCCGGTGGCTGGCGCCGATCGGCTGAGCCTGCCCGCGCATATCGCCGTCAAGGATATGATCGCACTCGGTCGGTTCCTTCTGCAGCCGCAGGACGACCTTTCGCTGGCGGCGGTGCTGCGCAGCCCGATCTTCGGCTTTTCCGAGGACGCGCTCTACGAACTCGCCGCCGAGCGGGGCAAGGCCGCATCGCTCTCGGCGTCGTTGCGGGCGCGGGCTGAGATCGACGCGGCCTGCAGCGCCGTCGCCGCGCGGCTGGCGGGATGGGTGAACGAGGCCGCCTTCAAGCGTCCGTTCGAATTCTACTCGGCCGTGCTTGGGCGCGACGGCGTGCGGGCGACGATGATCGCGCGGCTCGGCCCGGAAGCCGGCGATATCCTCGACGAATTCCTGAATTTCGCGCTCGCCCAGGAGCGCGTCGGCATGCCCGGCCTCGAGACGTTCCTCGCGACGCTCGAATCGGCCGCGCCCGAGATCAAGCGCGAGATGGACCAGACCCGCGACGAGGTCCGCATCATGACGGTCCATGCGTCCAAGGGCCTGGAGGCGCCGGTCGTCTTCCTGGTCGACGGCGGGTCGAGCCCGTTCAGCGCCTCGCACCTGCCGCGCCTAATGCCGTTCCGCATGGCGGCCGGCGCGTCTCCCCTGCAAGGCTATCTCTGGCGCGCGCCGGGCGAGCAGCCGGGAACGATCGCGCGCCGGATCGAGCGCGAGATCGCCGAGCGCGCCGACGACGAGTACCGCCGTCTGCTCTATGTCGGGATGACCCGCGCCGAGGACAGGCTGATCGTCTGCGGTTTTCACGGCAAGTTGCCGCCCAAGCCCGGAACGTGGCATTCCATCGTCGGCCGGGCCCTCGAAGGCGCGGCTGAAAGCGCCGAGATCGATCATCCGGTATTCGAGGGTAAAGTCCATCGGTTCCGCGTCGCCGATCACGCCGCGCAACCCGCCCCCCCGCTTGTACCTGCTTTTCCGACGGTTGCGACCGAGTTCCCATCGTTTCTGCGCCGTCCGCTGGAGCCGGCGCGCGACCTGCCGCGTCCGTTGGCGCCGTCGGGTGCGTCGTCGCTCTTCATCGAAGCCGGCGCCGAAAGCGTTTCCGGGCGGTCGCCGGTGCTCGACGCGGACGTCGAGCCGGGCTTTGCGATCGAGCGCGGCATCGTCCTGCACAAGCTGCTCCAGGTCCTGCCGGAGATCGAGGCGGCCGGCCGTCGCGGAGCTGCGCGCAGCTACCTAAATCGGGCGGCGTCAAGCTGGCCGGACCACGAGCGGGATGCGGCTCTGGCGTCGATCTTCGCGGTGCTGGAGGAGCCCGATTTCGCGCCGTTGTTCGCCCTCGGGTCCCGTGCGGAAGTCGCCCTGATGGGCCGCATCGAAGTTCGCGGCCAACCGCGCGCCGTCTCCGGCAAGATCGACCGGCTGGCCGTGACCGCCGACGCGGTGATGATCGTCGACTACAAGACCAACCGGCCTGCTCCAAGCGGGCTGTCGGATATCCCGCCGGCCTATGCGACGCAGCTTGCGCTGTATCGCGCGCTGCTGCGGCCGATCTATCCGGGCCGGAACGTTTCGGCGGCCCTCCTGTTTACCGACGCGCCGCGGCTCATCTCGCTCCCAGCATCCGCCATGGACGAGGCGCTTGTGAGACTCACCCAGGCGTGACACAAACCGTGCTTGAATGTGGCGGGCATATCCACCACATCTTGTGCAATACAATCTGGAAAGGCAAAGGCAGATGGCCACCGTCAAGGTCGACAAGAACAATTTTCAGGCGGACGTTCTCGACGCGCAGGGTCCCGTCGTGGTCGATTTCTGGGCCGAATGGTGCGGCCCCTGCAAGATGATCGGCCCCTCGCTCGAGGAAATCTCCACGGAACTGGCCGGCAAGGTGAAGATCACCAAGCTCAACATCGACGAGAACCCCGAACTGGCGGCACATTTCGGCGTCCGCTCGATCCCGACGCTAAAGATCTTCAAGAACGGCGAGGTTGCCGACACGAAGGTCGGCGCGTTGCCCAAGACGGCGCTGTCGCACTGGATCAACGGCCAAGTGTGACTCTGCGGATGTTCGATGCGAAGCCCGGCCTTGTGTCGGGCTTTTTGTTGGCTGATTGCCGTTCGGCGCTCGCCTGCGACACGCATTCGTGGTTTTCTCAGAGCGGGATAGGAAGATTCCATGACCGGGTCGGCAAAAGCTACCGTCTTCATCGACAATGACCGCGTCATCGTCACCGAATACCGCTTCGCGCCTGGCGACAACACCGGCTGGCATCGTCACGGCCATGACTACGTCGTCGTGCCGCTGATGGACGGCAAGGTCAGATTGCTGACCGCCACCGGCGAAAGCCTGGCGGAAATGAAGGGTGGCGTGCCGTACTTTCGCGAAGAAGGCGTTGAACACGACGTGATCAACGCCAATGACGGCGAATACGCCTTCATCGAAATCGAGCTGAAATAATCCCCGAACGACTCAGAACGCCTCAGCTCTGCCGCACGATCCTGCCGATGACGTTGACGAGGATGCGGGCCGCCGTGATTGCGGAAATGCCGTCGACATCGGATGGCGGATATAGTTCGATCAGGTCGAATCCGGCAATGTGCCCGCGCCCGGCGACGGCTTCGATCAGCGCGATGATCTGCATGTAGCTCAGCCCACCGGGCGTGCGCGCCGCCACGCCGGGCATCGCGCCGGGATCGAGGGCGTCGCAGTCGAGCGTGATCACGACGCGCGCCCCATCGGGGATATGCCGGATGGCGGACTGGATACCCTGCGCATGGACCTCCCGCGCCGTGACGAGTGTCGCCCCGTAACGGCGCGCGGCTTCCAGTTCTTGGAACCGGGCGCTGCCCAGGCCACGAATGCCAATTTGGACGATCCCGGCGACATGGGCCATTTCGCTGGCGCGCCGCATCGTGCTGGAATAGCCGAAGCGCTCGCCGCGGACTTCATCGCGCCAGTCGATATGCGCATCGATCTGAACGATCCAGATCGGACGACCATGCGAGAAGCCGGCGAGAAACGGAATCGGCGCCGAGTCGTCGCCGCCGAGCATGATCGGAATCGCGGCCGCTGCGATGATCTCGCGTGTTTTCGCCTCGATGAGCACCCGGTTCGCGGTGTTGCTTCTCATTTTAGTCGGCAGGTCGCCTATATCGACGCAGCACGCCGCCTGGCCGGCGAACAACGGACCATCGAGATCGAAATCCCAATTGCCGGTGAAGCCGGCATCCGCCGCCGCCGCCCGCACGGCTGTTGGAGCCAACGCGAAGCCGCCGCTGTCAGCATCGGGATAGCAACTGCCAAAAGGTGCGCCGAACAGCACGATGCGGGGTTTGCCGCCGCCCGGCAGCGTGTCTGGAAATCCCAGAAAGCCCGCATGGTTCACGAGAATGCCTTCGGGTTCGAGGGGCCGCGGGATATCGGCGATCGGCGCTTCAGCATAGCGGCGTCCCGTTTTCGGCCAGCACCGCGCCCGCCAGGTAGAGCGATCCGCCGATCAGGATGCGCGGCGGGGTTTCCTTGGGGTCCCAGGTGTCGCGCAGCAGCATCAAGGCATTGGCTACGGAGTTGACGGGTTCGGCCGAAAGGCCGGCCTCCGCGGCGCGCGCCGCGAGTTCGGCATTCGGAACGCCGGCGTCGGTCATGCTCACCGGCACCGTGAAGACGTGCCGCGCAATCCCCTTGAAAGCGCGGAAATAGCCGGCCTGGTCCTTCGTGTTGATCATGCCGCAGATCATGAACAGCGGCCGCTGGAATTTTTCTTCCTGCTCCGTCAGGGCTTCCGCCACGACGACCCCGGCGCCGGGGTTGTGTCCGCCGTCGAGCCAGATTTCCGATCCTGGCGGCGCGAGCGCCGACAGCGCGCCGTTCGACAGGCGCTGCATGCGCCCGGCCCACGACACGGTCGCCATCGCCTTTTCGGCCGCGCGCTGGCCGATGTCGAAGCCGGCCGCCTTGACCGCCGCGATCGCGGCGGCCGCGTTGGCGTATTGGTGCCGGCCCGGCAGACGCGGCGGCGGCAGGTCCATCAGGCCGTCGTCGTCCTGATAGATCATCCGTCCGTTTTCCTCGAACGCGACGAAATCCTGTCCGTAGGCGACCGTCGGGCAACCGAGGCGCTCGGCGGTTTCGACGATCACGTCGAACGCGGTCGGGCTTTCCTGCGCCCCTATGACGACGGGAACGCCCGGTTTCAGGATGCCCGCCTTTTCCGCCGCGATCAGCTCGACCCGGTCGCCGAGATAGGCTTCGTGGTCGAGCGACACCGGCATGATCACGCTGACCGCCGGCCTGGGCACGACATTGGTGGCGTCGAAGCGGCCGCCGAGCCCGACCTCGACGATCGCGGCATCGGCGGGATGCTCGGCGAAGAGGAGAAAGGTGACGGCGGTCAGGATTTCGAAGACGGTGATCGCCTCGCCGGCGTTGGCCGCGGCAACCCTGGCGATGGCTTCGGCCAAAACGCCGTCCTCGACGAACTTTCCGCCCCCCGGCGCCGCCAGCCTGTAGCGCTCGTGCCATCTCACCAGATGCGGCGACGTGTGGACGTGGACCGCGTGCCCCTCGGCCTCGAGCAGAGCACGGGAAAACGCGGCCGCCGAACCCTTGCCGTTCGTTCCGGCGATGTGAATGACCGGCGGCAGCCTGAACTGCGGATTGCCGAGCCGGTCGAGAAGACGCGTGATGCGGCCGAGCGAGAGGTCGAAGCCCTTGGGATGCAGCGCCATGAGGCGCTCGATCTCGCGATCGGCAAGCCCGACTGTCCGGTTGTCGCTCATCGGAGACGATCAGGCTGGGCGGCGGTTGTCGGCGCCGTTGAGCGCCGGCGGCGAAAATTCGAGTGGCGCGGCATCCGCGGTTTCGACCGGCGTCCTGAGCAGGATCTTGAGCAGGCGGGCGATGGCCGCCTTGAGATCGAGCCGCGACACCACCATGTCGACCATGCCATGCGCCATCAGGTACTCGGCGCGTTGAAATCCTTCCGGGAGTTTTTCGCGGATGGTTTGCTCGATGACGCGCGGGCCGGCGAAACCGACCAGCGCGCCCGGCTCGGCGATATGGATGTCGCCGAGCATCGCATAGGATGCGGTCACGCCGCCCGTGGTCGGGTTGGTCAGGACGACGATATAGGGCAGCCCCGCCTCCTTGAGGCGGTCGACCGCGACCGTCGTGCGCGGCAGCTGCATCAGCGACAAGATGCCCTCCTGCATGCGGGCGCCGCCGGACGCCGCGAACAGCACCATCGGCCGCCGTGTTTCGACCGCCGTTTCGAAGGCGCGGATGATGGCCTCGCCCGCCGCCATGCCGAGCGAGCCGCCCATGAAAGCGAAATCCTGGACGGTGGCGACGATCGGCAAGCCCTCGATCGTCCCGAGCCCGCTTAAAATCGCGTCCTCCATCGTAGTCTTGGCCCGCGCTTCGCGCAGCCGGTCGGTATAGCGCTTCTCGTCGCGGAACCGCAGCGGATCGGTCATGACCTTGGGGTTCTCGATCGGATCGTAGCGGCCGTCGTCGAAGAAATAGCCGAGCCGCTCGCGCGCGGCGATCTTCATGTGATGCCCGGAGGACGGGATCACGTACTGGTTGCCCTCGAGTTCCTTGTGGAACACCATCTCGCCGCTCTCGGGATCCTTGATCCAGAGGTTTTCCGGAATGTCGCGGCGGCCAAGCATCGAATTGATCCGCGGCCGGACGTAGTTGGTGATCCAGTTCATGGCAGGCGTCCCTTTGAACGGGAGATAATGGGGCGGCTAGCCCACGTCCGCAAGCCGGGCGGTGCGAACGCCGTCCGCCAGGCTTAGGACCAAAGCCGAGACCGCCTCAACCGGATCGCCGCTGCGTTCGCCGTTCGGGCCGAGCGTGGCGGCGATCGCGTTGACGATCGCGGTCCCGACGACGACGCCGTCGGCCGACGCCCCGATCGCGCGGGCCTGGCTCGCCGTCTTGACCCCGAAACCGACGCAGACCGGCAGGCCGGTGTGCCGCTTGATGCGCGTCACCGCCTGCGAGACCTTGGCGGTATCTGCGAGCGCGGACCCGGTGATGCCGGTCATCGACACGTAGTAGACGAAGCCGGAGGTGTTTTCGAGCACCTTGGGCAGGCGCTTGTCGTCGGTCGTCGGCGTCGCCAGCCGGATGAAATTGAACCCGGACCGGATCGCCGGCAGGCAGAGTTCCTCGTCCATCTCCGGCGGCAGGTCGACGACGATCAGCCCGTCGATGCCGGAGGCCCTCGCGTCGGCCAGGAAGCGATCGACGCCGTAAACGTAGACCGGATTGTAATAGCCCATCAGCACGATCGGCGTCTCGTCATCCTGTTTGCGGAAGGCGGCAGCCATTTCCAGCGTCTTCGCCAGGGTCTGGCCGGCCTTCAGCGCCCGCAGGCCCGACGCCTGGATGGAGGGTCCGTCGGCCATCGGATCGGAGAACGGCATGCCGAGTTCGATGATATCGCTGCCCGCCCTCGGCAGCGCCCGCATGATCGATAGGGCGGTGTCGTAGTCCGGATCGCCGGCCATGAAGTAGGTCACGAGCGCAGGCCTGCGCTCGGCCTTGAGTTTCGCGAAACGGCGGTCGATGCGGGTGGTCATGAAGACGGCCTCACTCGTCGCCGTCGGGGATACCGGCTCGCGAACGCGAATCTCGCACCCTGAGAATTTCGATACGGTCACTTGCAACCCTGTAGATGAAAACGAATGGCGTCTGTTTGACAGGAAGCAAGCGGTGGTCGGCTTCTGGCGTTGGCCTACCAGCGTAAGATGCGGAGGCAAGGGTCAGGATAGCGCCTCTGAAACGAACTTCGGCCCCATCGGCGCCGGCCGGAAAAACCGATTCGTGATGCGCGCGAACCCAAGCCAAGTCGTCGTTACAGCTGTCAAGAAAAGCAACGATCATTTCCTGCGCGGTCCGAAGTCGAGATCAGGCTCCGGTGGCGGCAGTTCACGGTCGGTGCCCCAACTCTCCATCCACCGCAGCATGGCCTCCGACGATATGAACTTGCCTTTATCCGCCTCCACGACGCGTTGGCGCAGGATCTCGCGTTCTGCCGCATAAAAATGGAGACAATCGCGGATCGCCTGTTCAGCGATCGCCGAGGGCGTGACGTTCTGTCGACCCGCCTCAAGTTCGGGATCGTCGTGAACGGCGCGATCGATCGGAAGATTTACAGCCTGATCATCCATGATCTCCTCCTGCAACGTTTTGCAATCCTATCACAGCGCCTCCACAACGAAACAGCGCAAGCCTAAAGCTCCATCCCGAGAATCTTCCCGACCGCGAAAATGTCCTTGTCGCCGCGGCCGCAGAGATTCATCACGATGATCTTGTCCTTGGCCATCGTCGGCGCGCGCTTGACGACTTCGGCCAGCGCATGCGCCGGTTCGAGCGCCGGAATGATGCCTTCGAGCCGCGTCAGAAGCTGGAACGCCTCCAGCGCCTCCGTATCCATGATCGGCACGTATTCGACGCGGTTGGAATCCTTGAGCCAGGAATGCTCCGGGCCGATGCCGGGATAGTCCAGCCCGGCCGAGATCGAATGGCCCTCCATGATCTGCCCGTCCCCGGTCTGCAGGAGATAGGTGCGGTTGCCGTGCAGCACGCCTGGCGAACCGGCCGTCAGCGACGCGCAATGTTCTTCGCCCTGCAGCCCCTTGCCGCCGGCCTCGACGCCGACGATCGCGACCTGCCGGTCGTCGAGAAACGGATGGAACAGGCCGATGGCGTTCGAGCCGCCGCCGACGGCCGCGACCAGCATGTCCGGCAGGCGGCCCTCCGCGGCCATCATCTGTTCCTTCGCCTCGCGGCCGATCACCGACTGCAATTCGCGCACCATTTCCGGATAGGGATGCGGCCCGGCCGCCGTGCCGATCATGTAATAGGTGTCCGCGACATTGGTCACCCAGTCGCGCAGCGCCTCGTTCATCGCGTCCTTCAGCGTGCCGTGGCCGGACGTCACCGGCACCACCTCGGCGCCGAGCAGCTTCATGCGGAACACGTTCGGCGCCTGCCGCTGCACGTCGGTCGCGCCCATGTAGACGACGCAGGGCAGGCCGAACCGCGCCGCCACCGTCGCCGACGCCACGCCGTGCTGGCCCGCGCCGGTCTCGGCGATGATGCGCGTCTTGCCCATCCGCTTGGCAAGCAGGATCTGGCCGAGGCAGTTGTTGATCTTGTGCGAGCCGGTGTGGTTCAGCTCGTCGCGCTTGAAATAGATTTTCGCCCCGCCCAGATGCTCGGTCAGCCGCTCGGCCAAATAGAGCGGCGACGGGCGTCCGGTATAATGAGTATTGAGATGCTCGACTTCCGCTCTGTAGGCTGGGTCGGTCTTGGCGAAGTCCCAATGCGTCTGCAGATCGAGGATCAGCGGCATCAGCGTCTCTGCGACGAAGCGGCCGCCGAAGATGCCGAACATGCCCTGCTCGTCGGGTCCGGTGCGGAAGGAATTGGGTTCGACGGGCTTGTTCATGACGTTTCCGATGAAATGCCGGGGCAAATTACGTTCTTGTCCCTAATGCACGTTCGGCATCGCTTACGCCGTTCCGGGGCAAAAAGTAAACTGTCCCCGAGCCTCAGGCCGCGTCCCGGCTACCAGCCGCTTTGACGGCGCGGAAGAAGGCCTCGATCAACGCCACATCCTTGACGCCCGGCTCGGATTCGACGCCCGAGGAAATGTCGATCCCCGGCGGGTTGGCGAGCCGCAACGCGTCGGCGATATTGCCGGCGTGCAGTCCGCCCGAGAGCATGTAATCGATCGCCGGGTCGAGGCTTTGCAGCAGCGTCCAGTCGAACGAGACGCCGTTGCCGCCGGGCAGGTCGGAGCCCTTCGGCGGCTTGGCGTCGAACAGGAAGCGGTCGGCGATCCCGACAAAGGGCTTGATCAGGTCCAGATCGGCGGCCGTTCCGATCGACATCGCCTTCATGACCGGAAGACCGTAGCGCGCTTTCACCTCGGCCACGCGCTCGAGACGTTCATCGCCGTGAAGCTGGAGACCGTCCGGGTCCATGCCTGTGACAATCGCATCGAGCGTCGCGTCATCCGCATCGACCGCCACGGCGATTGCCTTCGCGCGACCCCTCGCTGCTTCCCGCAAGCGTCCAGCATCGGCCGGCCTGACGTCGCGAGGGCTCTTGGCGAAAAAGATGAAGCCGAGATGGGTTACGCCGTTATTCAGCGCGGCGGCAAGCGCCGCATCGGTCGTCAGGCCGCAGATTTTGATATCGAGGGGCATGGAAGTGTCGTAGCTTTCGCAGTCATCGAAGTCGAGGCGCGCCGCTCGATGCGGGATATTTTCGACAGGCTGTTGCGATCCGGACTCATGAGTAATACCATGCGAATCCGAGTTATTACCGAGATCGTCCATGACAACTGTAACAACGAAGGGTCAGGTCACTATACCGAAGGAGGTGCGGGATTTTCTTGGCCTCAAGGCTGGAAGCCAAGTTCGTTTCGAGCGCGCCGCAGATGGAACAGTGGTGCTTTCACGGGCGCACGGGCGCAAGCCGCCAAGCCGCTTTGAGCAGCTTCGCGGCCATGCCGGCCGCGGCCTGGGAACGGACGAAATCATGTCTTTGACGCGATCTGAACCTTGACGCTCGTCGATACGAACATCCTGCTCGATCTCGCGACGAACGATCCCAATTGGTCCGATTGGTCACTGAAATCGCTGGAGGCAGCCTCGCTGAGAGGCGCCATAGTCATCAACGCCATCGTCTACGCCGAATTCTCGGTTCGTTACGAGCAGATCGAGGATGTCGACGCCTTTTTGGAAGCCGCCAGGATCGAGATCGACCCCATGCCTCGAGCCGCCTTGTTCCTGGCCGGCAAGGCGTTCGCTGAATACAAGCGGAACAGCGGCTCGCGCACAGGTGTATTGCCGGACTTCTTTATCGGCGCGCATGCCGCTGTCGCGAAAATGCCGCTCCTGACACGCGACCTTGGCCGCTATCGGACTTATTTTCCAACCTTGGACCTGATTGCGCGGTAGTTCCGGCGCATTCGTCGCATCACTCGAACCCGATCGCCTGAAGCGCGCCGCCGTTCGTCTTCAGCCATGCCTTGCAGCGTTTCGTGCCGGGGCAGAGCGCCTCGCACAGCGCCCAGAAATCCGGGCCGTGGTTCATCTCCCTGAGATGCGCCACCTCGTGCGCGACGAGGTAATCGATCACGGGCGCCGGCGCCATCATGATGCGCCAGGAGAAGGACAGCGCGCCGTCCGCCGTGCAGGAGCCCCAGCGGCTTGTCGTGTCGCGGAAACGGATCGCTTTCGCCTTGCGCCCGACGGTCGCGCAATGCTTCGCGACCAGCGCCTCGATGTCGCGCTTGGCTTCGCGCTTCAGGAAATCGGCGACGCGACGCGGCAGATGTCGATGATCGCCGCGAACGACGAGCGCGGGACCATCCTTGCCCGCTCTCGCCTCGACGCTTCCGCGCCCGCCGGCCTCGTGGACGATCAAGTGCGGCGCGCCGCGCAGCGGAATCTTGACGCCCGGCCTGACCTGCGGCTTGTCGGGGATCTTGGCGAGGCGCTGTTCCAGCCAGCCCTGATGCCTGGACAGGAAACGCTCCACCTCGCCGCCCCGGACGCCGGGCGGGACGGTGACGCGCAGTCCGCGTCCGCCGGCGTCGATGCGCAGGGTCAGCCGCCGCGCGCGGTCGTTCTCGACGATGCGAAGCGGCAGCGTGCGCCCGGCGACGGTGTGCTCCCGCTCGCCGGCGAGGACGACCGGGCGGGTCTGGAGCGGGCGCAGGAATCCGAACGGCATGCGCGAGGAATACGCGATTCGAGAGTTGCAAGGGACGGTTAAGTTGCGCCTTCCCTCCAAAAAGAACGGCGCCGCTTTTGGGCGACGCCGTTCCGAACGCTTGGATGCCGACGGTCAGTCGTCGAGCAGTCCAGACTTGTCGTCCGCCTTGGCTGGCGTCGATTTGGAGCGGTTCGCCATGAAGCGGTCGAACTCGTCCTGGTCCTTCGCACGGCGCAGTTCGCGGGCATAGTCGTCGAAGTCGGTCAGCATGTCGTCGAGGCGCTTGCGCTCCTCGGCGAGCCTCTCGAGCTCCTTCTCGCGCCAGTCGTCGAAGGCGACGTTGCCGGTGCGGGCGAAGCCGCCGCCCCGCTTGCCCCAGCGCTCGGCGCGGTTCGCGCCGCGGCGGAAACCGCCGAAGATGCCGTCGGTCGCCCGGTTGACGTCGCTCTTGAACCCGTCGAGCCGGTCGCCCCAGATGATGTAGGCGAGCATTGCGAAGCCGAGCGGCCAGAACACCATGAAGCCGACGACCATCAGCGCGATGGTGGCGGGCGTCCAGGCCGGACGGATCAAAGCGGAACTGTGCATTTCTCCCATTCCTTTCGTTGGGCGCAGCCACATTGGCTGCCTGGATTCGAAATGGTGAGAGAAAAATGGCGCTTCAAGACATCGCCATCCGAATCCGGACAAGCCCCGGAAATGATTATCTCATTTTTATCGTGTCGAGCGCGATGACCGCGAGGCCGGCGATCAGCCCCCAGAACGCCGAGCCGATGCCGAGCATCGTGACGCCGGACGCCGTCACCGCAAACGTCGTCGTCGCGGCGATCCTTTGGGCCGGCTCCCGGACCGCGATCGACAGCGCATTGGCGAGCGAGGCCAGCAACCCGAGGCCGGCCACCAGCATGATGAGGCTCGGCGGCAGCACCGCGAAGATCGCGACCAGAGACGCGCCGAACAATGCGAAAACGAGGTAGGCGAAAGCGTAGAACGGCCCCGTCTCCCAGCGCTGCCCTGGATCGGGGTGAGCGTCGGGTCCGGTGCAGATCGCGGCCGAGATCGCGGCGAGGTTGGTCGTCAGCGCGTTGAAGGGCGCGGTAATCAGCGAGACGGCGCCGGTCAGTGCGATCAGGGGTCCGGCCGGCGGCTCGTAGCCTGACGCCCTGAGCACCGCGAGGCCGGCGAGGTTCTGCGACGCCATGGTCACGAGGTAGATCGGCAGCGCAAGGCCGATCGTCGCGGCGAGCGAGAACGCGGGCCTTGTAAGAACGAGGATCGAAAGTTGGGGGGAGGGCAATTCCCCGATGCGGCCGAGCAGGAAAGCGAGGGCGCCCCCTCCGACGAGCACGGCAAGCACGGAAAGCGCCGGACTGAACAGGCGGATCACGAAGAACGCCGCGATCAGCGGCAAAATCAGCAGCGGGTCGGTGGGAACCGTCTTGACCGCATTGATGGCGAAGGTCACGACGATGCCGGCCAGCATGGCGGAAGCGACCGAGGCCGGGATGCGGGCGATGAGCCGCGTCAGCGGACGGAACAGGCCGGTCGCCACCAGCATCGCGCCGACGATCAGGAACGCGCCGACGGCGTCGTTCATCGAAAAGCCGCTGCTCGCCGCCACCAGCGCCGCGCCGGGCGTCGACCATGCCGTGATGACGGGCATCCGGGTCCGCCATGACAGGACAAGCGACTCGACCGCTATGGCGAGACAGAGCGCGGTGACCATGCTGGCCGTCTGGTCGCGCGTCGCGCCGAGCGCGTTGGCCGCGGCGACGATCAGCGCCAGCGTGCTGCCGAAGCCGACGACCGCCGCGACGAAAGCGGAGATAGGGATCGACAGCCTCACGAGGGCGCTTGCACGACCGCCAGCAGCGCTTCCAGCGACCGCAGGATCATCGCGATGTCCTGCGGCCGCGACAGGCGGTGATCGCCGTCGGGAACCAGCGACAGGGTCAAATCGTCGGCCGGCAGCAGCCCGACCAGCTTCAGCGCGTGGTCGTAGGGTACGTCGCGATCCTTCATGCCCTGGATCACGTGGACCGGACAGAACGTGTCGATCGGCCCGGTGAGCACGCGGTTGTCGCGCCCGTCCTCGATCAGCGAACGCGTGTAGAGGTCGGGTTCAGGACCATAGTCCGACGGCGCTTCGAAGAACCCGTTCCGCTGCAGGTCGCGCCGGTTCTCGTGCGAAAGCTTCGGTTCGACCAACTCGACCGTGAAATCCGGCGCCGGCGCGAGCAGCAGTAGCCCGGCCACGCGAGCGCTCTCGTCCGCCAAGGCCAACTCCTGCACCAGACGCAGCGCGATCCACGCGCCCATCGAGGATGCCACGAGGATCTGCGGCCCGCTGGTCAAGTGATGGAGCGCGCCCAGACTCTGCCGCAGCCATCGCGAGATGGTTCCCTCCATGAAGTCGCCGCCCGATTCGCCGTGTCCGGAATAGTCGAAGCGCAGGAAGCCTCGCGCGGTCTCCCGCGACCAGGCGTCGATCGCCTCGGCCTTGGCGCCGAGCATGTCGGACCGGTAGCCGCCGAGCCAGACCAGTCCGGGCGCGCCGCCGGGCCGCCGCCGGTAGGCGATCGCCTCGCCGTCGATGTCGATGAAATCGGGCCGATGATCGTCCATGCCGCCTCCGGCTTACGGGGGGGCTTCTGCCACAGCTCCGCGCGTGAGCAAAGGGCCCGTCCGGCCTTGAAACGCCACCGAAGAGTGGTGATTTCCTTGACGCGCCGTGCTATTGACTCGCCGCGCGCGTTTCCGGCAGTAGCGGCTGCGCGCATTCGACATCAACGGTTCAAGGAGAATACGACCATTCGCAGACCATTCAAGGCAGGCGCACCCGTCAAGGACGGACCCCGCTCGAACAAGGACATCCGCTCGCCGCGGGTCCAGCTGATCGACATAGAAGGCAAGAATCACGGCGACGTCGACACGTCTTTCGCGTTGCAGTTGGCAGAGGAAGCCGGACTCGACCTGGTCGAGATTTCGCCCAACGCCATCCCGCCCGTCGTCAAGATCCTCGATCTCGGCAAGCTGAAATACGCCAACCAGAAGAAGGCGGCCGAGGCGCGCAAGCACCAGAAGACCATCGAGATCAAGGAGATCAAGATGCGTCCCAACATCGACAGCCACGACTACGACGTCAAGATGAAGTCGGTCCGCCGCTTCTTCGAGGAGGGCGACAAGGTCAAGCTGACGCTGCGCTTCCGCGGCCGCGAGATGGCGCATATGGAGCTTGGCATGCAACTGCTGAACAAGGTGCGCGAGGAGACCGCAACGATCGCCAAGGTCGAGGCCGAGCCGAGGCTCGAAGGCCGCCAGATGATGATGGTGCTCTCGCCGCGCTGATCGCGTCGGGAGGCTCGGCTCGCGCTGAGCGAGTTCGACCCAAGGCTGAGCCCGGGTTGGGCGGCGGCGCCGGCAATCTCTCTCGGAAATTGACAAGAATCGGCGTGCCGAGCCAGAAGGCCGGCGTTGCGCTTTGCGGCGCTCGTCGCTATAAGGCCGCGTTCGAACCGTCCGGCAGGGCATGCCGTGGCGGTTTCTGATGCTTTCCGGTCATGGTTTGGCCGGAGCGATAAAGGGCGATCACGCCCGCCAAGAAAAGGAAAAGCGAAATGCCCAAGATGAAGACCAAATCGGCCGCCAAGAAGCGGTTCAAGATTACCGGCACCGGCAAGGTCCTGGCCGCGGCGGCCGGCAAGCGGCACGGCATGATCAAGCGTTCCAACAAATTCATCCGCGATGCGCGCGGCACGATGGTTCTGTTCAAGGCCGACGGCGAGAAGGTGGTGAAGAACTTCCTGCCGAACGGCGGTGGCATCTGAGCCTGGAACGCATAAGGAAACTATGACATGGCACGCGTAAAGAGAGGCGTCACCGCACACGCCAAGCACAAGAAGGTCCTGGACGCCGCGAAGGGTTTCTACGGCCGCCGCAAGAATACGATCCGCATCGCCAAGCAGGCGGTCGAGAAATCGATGCAGTACGCTTACCGCGACCGCAAGAATCGCAAGCGCAATTTCCGCGCCCTCTGGGTTCAGCGCATCAACGCCGCCGTGCGCGAGCACGGCCTGACCTACGGGCGCTTTATCGACGGCCTGAACAAATCCGGCATCGAGATCGACCGCAAGGTACTGTCCGACATGGCGATCCACGAGCCGCAGGCTTTCGCCGCGCTGGTCGCCAAGGCGAAGGTCGCGCTCGAATATCTCAAGGACACGACGCCGAACGCGTTCGAAAGCGCCGTCGCCGCCTGAGGCCGCGCGCGTCCCGAACTTTCGATACCAGGGAACCCGCGCTGGCAAGGCTGGCGCGGGTTTCTCTTTGAGAGGACCGCGAGAGCGACGCGGACCGGTTCCGCATCCTGAAAGCCGACTTGCTTGGACCAGCCAATGAGCGACATCGAAAATCTTGAAGCTTCGTTGCTCGCCGCCATCGCGGCCTCCACCGACGAGCCGTCGATCGAGGCCGTGCGGGTCGGCGCGCTGGGCAAGAAGGGCTCGGTTTCCGAAATGCTGAAGACGCTTGGCTCAATGAGCCCGCAGGACCGGCAGGTCAAAGGTCCGGCGATCAATGGAATGAAAAACCGCGTGACCGACGCGCTGACGGCCCGCCGCGCCGAGCTCAGGGACGCGGCGATTGAGGCGCGTCTTGTCGCGGAAAAATTGGACGTGACGCTGCCGGTGCGCTCTTCGCCCGCCGAGCGCGGCCGCATCCACCCGATCAGCCAGGTCATCGACGAGATCACCGCGATCTTCGCCGACATGGGGTTTTCCGTCGCCGAAGGTCCGGACATCGAGACCGACCACTACAACTTCACGGCGCTGAATTTTCCGGAAGGCCATCCGGCGCGCGAGATGCACGACACGTTTTTCTTCCATCCGGACGCCAACGGCGAGCGCAAGGTGCTGCGCACCCACACCTCGCCGGTCCAGATTCGCACGATGGAGGCGCGGAAGCCGCCGATCCGCATCGTCATCCCGGGCAAGACCTACCGCCAGGACTCCGACGCCACCCATTCGCCGATGTTCCACCAAGTCGAGGGTCTCGTGATCGACAGGACGGCCAACATCGCCAACATGAAATGGGTGCTGGAGGAGTTCTGCAAGACCTTCTTCGAGGTGCCCTCGGTCAGGATGCGCTTCCGGCCGTCCTTCTTCCCGTTCACCGAGCCGAGCCTCGAGGTGGATATCCAGTGCGACCGCTCGCGGCCGGGCGAGGTGCGGTTCGGCGAGGGGTCGGACTGGATGGAGATTCTCGGTTGCGGCATGGTGCATCCCAACGTGCTGCGCCATGGCGGCCTCGATCCGGACGAATACCAAGGCTTCGCCTGGGGCATGGGCATCGACCGCATCGCCATGCTGAAATACGGCATGCCCGACCTGCGCGCCTTCTTCGACGCCGACGTCCGCTGGCTTCAGCATTACGGCTTCAGGCCGCTGGATATGCCGACGCTCTTCGGGGGGTTGAGTTCGTGAATGCCGACAGTCTTTCGAAAAGATGGAATTCGATTTCACTTCTACGGCTCCGACATGCAGGAGCGCCCCATATTCACGCCTCAGGACAGGGCGGAACGGCAAAAGTCTGGTTGAGTCCAGTACAAATGGCGGAGCATAAAGGCTTCAAAGCGTTCGATATGAAGGGTATTCTCGAAGTAGCAAACGATTATCAAGGCCATTTTCTCGAGGCGTGGGATGAGTTCCGCAAATCCGTATCCTGACAATGAAAAGCCTGTCGAGGCTTGGTGCGATCCTGAACGGGTCCATGTCCGGCTTGCGGATGGGCGCGAGGTTATCACTCCACTGTGGTGGTACCCACGTCTCCTCGATGCAACGGCCGCCGAACGAAATAACGTCGAGTTGATGCTGGACGGCGTGCACTGGTCCGACATCGATGAGGATCTTTCGGTGCGTGGCATGCTGAGCGGCTGGAAGTACGCCAATGCGGTCAAATCCGCCATGACGGCGGAGTAGAGATGTCCGCAGATGAATGACATCCGCCGAAGATATTGCCAGGCAGAAGTTGAACTCCTTGTTGTGGGGTCAAAGAGAGTCATTCAATGCGTTGGAGCGCCGTTGCATTCTATGCGAAGACCAACGATGACCGCTTCAACCGCGACGGAGGAGAAGTTCGTCGCTTGGTCGCAGACGCCTGCCGAGCGATGAGGGCCGATTGCTTCGAAAGGTCTGACCTGACCATCGCGGAAATTCAGGCTCTCGTGCCGATCATTTAAGAGAATCGAACATCATGAAACTCACCCTTTCCTGGCTCAAGGACCACCTCGAGACCGACGCGACGTTGGCCGAGATTTGCGAGCGGCTGACCTCGATCGGCCTCGAGGTCGAATCCGTCGACGACAAGGCGGCGCTTAGGCCGTTCGTCATCGCGAAAGTGCTGACCGCCGAAAAGCATCCGGATGCCGACAAGCTGCGCGTTCTTACGGTCGATACCGGCGACGGCACGCCGGTCCAGGTGGTTTGCGGCGCGCCCAATGCGCGGGCGGGGCTTATCGGCGCCTTTGCCGCGCCGGGCGCCTTCATTCCGGGCACAGGCGTCACGCTCGGCGTCGGCAAGATCAGGGGCGTCGAAAGCCGCGGCATGATGTGCTCGGAGCGTGAACTCGAACTTTCGGACGAGCATGACGGCATCATCGACCTGCCGGCCGATGCGCCGGTCGGCGCGAGCTACGCGTCCTATGCCCATCTCGACGACCCGGTCATCGACATCAATCTGACGCCGAACCGTCCGGACGCCGCCGGCGTCCATGGCATCGCGCGCGATCTTGCCGCATCCGGCCTCGGCGCCCTGAAACCGGCGCGGATCGAGCCTGTCGCGGGCGAAGGCGAGTGTCCGGTCGGCGTGGCGATCGAAGCGCCTGACCTTTGTCCCGGCTTCGCGCTACGGCTGGTGAGGGGCGTCCGCAATGGCGCCTCGCCGAAATGGATGCAGCAGCGGCTGCTGGCGATCGGACTGCGGCCGATCAATGCGCTCGTCGACATCACCAACTACATCACCTTCGATCGTGGTCGCCCCCTGCATGTCTTCGACGCCGCGAGGGTCGCTGGAGATCTCGTGGTGCGCCGCGCAGACCCTGGCGAGACGGTCGAGGCGCTGGATGGCCGCGTCTACACCCTGGCTCCCGAGATGTGCGTCATCGCCGACGACGGCTTTTTGCACGGCAATGGCCTGGGGAACGTCGAGTCGATCGCCGGCGTCATGGGCGGCGAGCATTCCGGCTGCGACGAGACGACCACGGACGTGCTGATCGAGTCGGCGCTTTGGGAGCCGCTCAACATCGCGCGCACCGGCCGCGCGCTCGGCATCATCACCGACGCCCGCTATCGCTTCGAGCGCGGCGTCGATCCCGAAATGACGCTGCCAGGCCTGGACCTCGCCACGCGGATGGTTGTCGAGTTCTGCGGCGGGATGCCGTCGAAAGCCAAGATCGCCGGCGACATCGGCTACACGCCGAGGACCGTGTCCTTCCCGGTTTCCGAAGTGAAGCGTTTGACCGGCATCGAAATTTCGAGAGCCGAGAGCCTCGACATTTTGACGCGCCTCGGCTTCCAGCCGAAAGGCTCGGCCGACAAGGTCGATATCTCGGTTCCCTCATGGCGGCCCGACATCGACGGCAAGGCCGACCTCGTCGAGGAGGTGATGCGCATGCATGGCGTCGACAACATCGCGCCGCGGCCCATGCCGTCGCACGACGCGGTCAACGTCAAGATCCTGACCGCGCTGCAAATACGCACCCGCATCGTCCGCCGCGCGCTGGCGGTGCGCGGCATGATGGAGGCGGTGACGTGGTCCTTCATTCCGGGCAAGCACGCCGAGGCGTTCGGCGGCGGCAAGGCGGAATTGAAGCTCGCCAACCCGATCGCCGCCGATATGTCCGACATGCGGCCCTCGCTGCTGCCCGGACTGCTCGCCGCCGCGCAGCGCAATGCCGATCGCGGCCTGAACGATGTCGCGCTGTTCGAGGTCTCGGGGACGTATGAGGGAGACCGCCCGGACCAGCAGCGCCGCGTTGCCGCCGGCATCCGCAGGGGGACGGCCAAGCTCGAAGGAGCCGGCCGCCACTGGTCCGGCAATGCGGGGACGGTCGGCGCATTCGACGCCAAGGCCGACGCTCTCGCGGTGCTGGAAGCCGGCGGGGCGCCCGTCGACCGGGTGCAAATCGAGGCCGGCGCTCCGGCCTGGTATCATCCCGGCCGCTCCGGCCTTATCAAGCTCGGCCCCAAACTCGTCCTCGGGCATTTCGGCGAATTCCATCCCAAGGCCCTGGCTGTGCTCGACGTTTCCGGCGCATTGGCCGGCTTCGAGGTCTTCATCGATGCGCTTCCCGAGGCGAAGGCCAAGCCGACGCGCACCAAGCCGCGGCTCGATCTTTCCGCATTCCAGGCGACGAAGCGCGACTTCGCTTTCGTCGTCGATCGGGGCATCGAGGCGGGTGCGATCCAGAAAGCGGTAGCGGGCGCCGACAACATCCTGATCGCCGCTGTTTCGGTGTTCGATGTTTTCGAGGGCGCGTCGCTGGGCGCCGACAGGAAGTCGGTCGCCGTAGAAGTGTCGATCCAGCCGGCGGAACGCACGCTCACCGACGAGGACTTCGAGGCGCTGGCCGGAAGGATCGTCGAGAACGTCCGCAGGCGGACAGGCGGTGTTCTGAGAAGCTGAAACCGCTGCGGCATCGTCGGTTCTCGAAGGCGAAAAAAAACCCCGCCAAAATTGACGGGGTTTCTTTCGATGGGGTCGGAGCTTGAATTCCGCAGGATCGACTGCCGTACGGTCAGGCGATCTGCTCGACCTGCATGACCTCAGGCACGAAATGCTTGAGCAGGTTCTGGATGCCGTGTTTGAGCGTCGCGGTCGACGATGGGCAGCCCGCGCAGGCGCCCTTCATGTTGAGGAACACGGTCCCCTTCTCGAAGCCGCGGAAAGTGATGTCGCCGCCGTCCTGCGCCACGGCGGGCCGCACGCGGGTCTCCAGAAGCTCCTTGATCGTCAGCACGATCTCTGCGTCTGCCTTATCGTAAAACTCGTCCTTCTCGTCGGAGTCGAGATCCTGCCTGCCGCTGGTCATAACCGGCGCGCCGGACATGAACTGTTCCATAATCGCGCCCAGGATCGCCGGTTTGATGTGCTGCCAGTCCGGGCCATCCTTGGTCACCGTGATGAAGTCGTAGCCGAAGAACACCGCTGTGACGCCGGGGACCTCGAACAGCCGGCCAGCCAGCGCGGAAGCATCGCGCGCTGACTGCGCGTCGCGAAAATCGGCGGTGCCCTCGGCCAGCACTTCGCGGCCCGGCAGGAATTTGAGCGTGGCGGGATTGGGCGTCGCCTCGGTCTGGATGAACATGGCCGCATCTCCGTGCAAGTTTGGAATAGTTCTAAATAATCCGGATCTACGCGACATACAAGCATCGATGCTCAGGCGAGGCTGGCGATTTCGTCATCCGTCAGGTTGAGCGGAACCACCGTCACCGGAATGGGGAAGGCGGCGCTCTTGCCGGCTATCGAGGCGACAAGCGGGCCCGGGCCGTCCTTCGACGCCCCGGCGGCGAGCACGAGGATCGCGATATCCTGGTCGTCCTCGATCAGGGCGAAGATTTGCTCCGTCGGCTTGCCCTCGCGCACGATCAGTTCCGGTTCGATGCCGAGTGTCGTCCTGACCTTGGCGGCGTGGATGTCGAGCGCCGCTTGCGCCGCCGCTTTCGCTTCGTCGCGCATGATTTTCTCGACGCCCAGCCAGTGCTGGAAATCGCTCGGTTCGATGACATAGATGAGAACGACGCCGCCGCCTGTCGACTTCGCCCGCATCGCGGCATAGGCCACGGCGCGCTCGCATTCGGGCGTTTCATCCACGACGGCCAGAAACTTGCGCCGGTGTCCGGCTTCACGGCTCAGACGCTTGGAAACCATCCGCTACCCCTCGCTCGGCACCGCAGGTCCGGACAAATTGCCACCCAACGCCGCGGCGGGCAAGCGGCGGTCAGGGGCCTCATCCGTTCAGGAAGCCGATGATCCGCCGAACCGATTTCATCGTCCGCTCGGCCAGCGCGCCGGCGCGCTCGCCGCCATCCTTCAGCACGTCATCGACATAGGCGCGGTCGGCCGAGATGCGCCGCATCTCGCCGGCGATCGGCGCGAGCCTGGCGACGGCGAGATCGGCTAGCGCCGGCTTGAAATCCGAGAACTGCCGCCCGCCGAATTCGGCCAGCACGGCTTCTTTCGTCGTTTCGGCCAGCCCGGCGTAGATCCCGATCAGGTTCTCGGCTTCCGGCCGGTCCTTCAGTCCTTCCAGTTGCGAGGGCAGGCCTTCCGGATCGGTCTTGGCTTTCCGGATCTTCTTTGCGATCGTGTCGGCATCGTCGGTCAGGTTGATGCGCGAAAGGTCCGACGCGTCGGATTTCGACATCTTCTTCGACCCGTCGCGCAGCGACATGATCCGCGCCGCCGGCCCCCCGATGATCGGCTCGATCAGCGGGAAGAAGCCGTTCACCGTCTCTTCGCCGACCATCGTCTCGACGCCGATGCCGAGGTCGGCGATGCGGCTCGAAAAGTCGTTGTTGAACTTCTGCGCGATGTCGCGCGTCAGTTCGACATGCTGCTTCTGGTCGTCGCCGACCGGCACATGCGTGGCGCGATAGACCATCATGTCGGCCGCCATCAGGGTCGGATAGGCGAACAGGCCGACCGAGGCGGCCTCGCGGTCCTTGCCGGCCTTCTCCTTGAACTGCGTCATGCGGTTCAGCCAGCCCATGCGCGCGACGCAGTTGAACACCCAGGCCAGCTCGGCATGCTGGACGACGCGGCTCTGGTTGAAGACGATGTGTTTCTCCGGATCGATGCCGGACGCCAGGAACGCCGCCGTGACCTCGCGCGTCGCGTTGCCCAGTTCGACCGGATCCTGCCAGACCGTGATCGCATGCATGTCGACGACGCAGTAGATGCAGTCGTTGCCGTCCTGCAGGGCGACGAATTTCTTGATGGCCCCGAGGTAATTGCCGAGATGGAGGTTTCCGGTCGGCTGGACGCCGGAAAAGACGAGTGGCTCGAAGGCGGTCATGCAATCCTCGTGGCTTGTGGAGGGCCGTTTCGCGCGCGGCGAAAATCGAGGCGCTTATGGCGGACGGCGGGCGTGACGGCAAGGCCATGGCCAATCTCGACGACTCCATGTAGACGAAGCTCTCTACAGAAGCGCTCGCATACGAGATCACGGGCATGACGATCAACCTAACCAATCCGGAAGCTGACAGCCTGATCCGAAAGCTCGCCAGGATCGAAGGCATCGGCTTGACAGAGGCTGTCGTGATTGCGGCAAGGGAAGCGCTGGACCGCAGGCGCAACAATGAAACGCCGGTCGAGGCGGCCGCTCGATTGCGCGCGGAATTTGGCATCGAATTGACGGATCGGGCGCGCTTGCCGCTCGCCCGATCCGTCTATGACAAATTGTCCGGAGAGAGTTGATGTTTGTCGACGCGGCCGCCATTGTCGCAATCCTCGCGGACGAACGGGAAGCCGAGCGTTGCTCCAACGCCATCCTCGCCGCCGTCGACCGCTTTTGGAAACCAGCGGGAAGCTCGTAATTCGGTCCTCGACGATCGTGCGGTTGCGGTTCGCGACCTGCCGCCGGCCGGCATCGCTTCGACGCTGTCACTCGAAGCCGCGCATCGTTTCCGATCGGGTCCGCAACGGCTCAATCTCGCGGATTGCTTCCACTACGCCTGCGCCCGCCACGCCGGAGCCCCCATTCGGTCCACGGACGAGGAATTTCGCTTCACGGATCTCGAGGTGATCCCGTAGTCGGCTTGCCCGAGCGCCTCATGCTGCGCCTGAGCATGCCGAGATCGGCCCCGCCGATGGCAAAGACCGTGATGAAATAAACCACGACCGCGCCGCTCACCAGCGCGGCCAGCGTCGCCGCCTTGACGACGAAGGGCGAGCCGGGGGCCATCTCGGCGGCAAACCAGCGCGAGGCGTAGAAGAGCGCCGCGCCCATGACCGCAGCGGCCGCCAGCAGCCGTGGAACCCGCCGCATGAGACCCGCGTCGCGGCCCCAGTGTCCGCGTTTGATCAGCACGCCGAGCAGCAGCGCGGCGTTGACCCAGCCGGCGATCGCCGAGGCGACAGCGATGCCCGCGCCGCCCATCGTCGGAAACAGCGTCAGCGCCACCGCGAGGTTCAGCGCGACCGATATGCCGGCGAAGACCATCGGCGTGCGCGTGTCCTCGCGGGCGAAATAGCCGGGCGTGAACGCCTTGATCAGGACGAAGGCCGGCAGGCCGAGGCCGAAGATCGCCAGGATCGCCGAGACCGTCGGCGTCCCGTTGCTGGCGGCGAAGGCGCCGCGCTCGTAGAGGATCCTTACGATCGGCTCCGAGATCACCACGAGCGCCACGGCCGCCGGCAGTGTCAGGAACAGCGTGAATTCCACCGAGCGGTTCTGCAGGTTCGCGGCTTCCTTCAGGTCGTCGGCGCGCAGAGCCCGGGACAGTTCGGGAAGCAGCACGATGGCGACCGCGATGCCCACCACGCCGAGCGGCAATTGATAGATGCGGTCGGCATAGGCAAGCGACGACACCGCGCTGTCCTGGCCGGACGCGATGGCCGTACCGACAAGCTGGTTGATCTGCGTGATGCCGCCGGTGATGGCGGCTGGAAACGCCAGGATCAACAGCCGCTTGACGTTCGGCGTCAGGCGCGGACGACGGAATCCGATCGTGACGCCGGCATGGCGCACGGCGACCCAGACGATCGCCAGTTGCACGACGCCGGCGGCAAGCACGCCCCATGCCAGCGCATGGCCGATCGCCAGTGCGCTAAAGCCGTCGCGCCAGCCGTAGACCAGCACGCCGATCAGGATGACGTTGAGGAAGACCGGCGCCACCGCGGCCGCGAAATAGTGGCGCAGCGAGTTCAGCATGCCGGCCATCATGGCGGCGAGCGACATGCATACGAGATACGGGAACATCACGGTCGCGAGCCCGACGGTCAGCTCGAACTTCTGCGCGTCGTCGGCGAAGCCTGGCGCGACCACGGTCGAGACCAGGAACGGCATCGAAAGCTCCATCAGGATGGTCAGCGCGACCAGCGTGGTGAACAGCACGCCGAAGACCTCGCTCGAGAAGCGTCGCGCGCCCTCGATGCCGCCGCCCTCGATCTCCTTGGCGAACAGCGGCACGAAGGCCGCGTTGAAGGCGCCCTCGGCGAACAGGCGCCGGAACGTGTTTGGGAACTGGAAGGCCGCATTGAAGGCGTCGGCCGTGGGCCCGGTGCCGAGCGCCGCCGCCATCAGCATCTCGCGGGAGAACCCGAGGACCCGGCTGGCCAGGGTGCCGGAGGCCACCGTGGCGAATTTGCGCACCAGGCTCATGGGCGCGTCATCGTCCAGCGCGCCGCCACCGGTCTATTCGGCTGCAAGGGACAGCGGCGACTTGCCTTCCAGCGTCTCGACGAGAGTCCGGCGGATGGCTTCGAGACGGCTCGGATTGTCGATCTTGTGGCCGGTCAGATCGCCGACGTAAAAGGTGTCGATCACTTTCTCGCCGAACGTCGTGATGTGCGCCGACACGATGTCGAGCGACAGGTTCGAGAGCGCGCCGGTGATCTCGGATAGCAATCCGGGCCGGTCGAGCCCCTCCACGTCGATGACGGTGAAGCGGTTCGACAGCGAATTGCGGATGTCGACGCGCGGTTCGATCGCGAAGGCGCGGGCGCGCCGCGCCTTCGCGCGTTTGGCGATGATCTCGGGCAGGCGCGATTTGCCCGACAGAACGTCCTCGATCAGCCTGCCGACGCGCTCGGCCCGCCTCCGCTCGTCCTCGTCATGCTCGAACTCGCGCGAGATCAGGATCGTGTCGAGCGCGCGCCCGTCGGACGTCGTGAAAATCTGGGCGTCGACGATGTTGCCGCCGGCCGCCGCGCAGGCGCCTGCGATCACCGACAGCAGCCGCGGATGATCCTGCGCCAACACGGTGATCTCCGTCACCGCCTCGAATGCGTGGATCCTGACCATGGTCGCCAGCTTCTGGCCAGCCTCGTCGGCGCGGCGGATGAACTCGGCGTGACGGACTTGATCCTCGAGGTCCACGACGAGCAGGTAATTGTCGTAGTGCAGCTTGAGGAAGCGCGCCCGCGCCGTCGAAGGCCAGATCGCCAGGGCCTCGGCCAGCCGCTCGCGCGCCTGCTGCGCGCGCAGCGAGCGCGACACTTCGGAGAAACCGCCGGTCAGCAACAGCTCAGTCTCGTAGTAGAGCGTGCGCAGCAGCTGCCCCTTCCAGCCGTTCCAGACCCCCGGGCCGACGCCGCGCGTGTCGCAAATCGTCAAGACGAGCAGCAGCTTCAGCCGCTCCACCGACTGCACGGCGGCGGCGAAGTCGTCGATCGTCTTGCGGTCGTTGAGGTCGCGCGTCTGCGCCGTCATCGACATCAGCAGATGGTGTTCGACCAGCCAGGCGACGGTCTCCGTATCGGTCGGCGACAGGCCCATATGCGGGCAGACGCGCCGCGCGATGCGGGCTCCGGCCTGCGAGTGATCCTCCAGCCGGCCCTTGGCGATGTCGTGCAGCAGCACGGCGACGTAAAGCACCTCGCGCTGGTTTTTCAAGCCGGGCATCAGCGTATGCGACAGCGGGTGCAGCTTTTCGCCGTCGCCGTGCTCGATTTCGGACAGCACGCCGATGCAGCGCAGCAGGTGCTCGTCGACCGTATAGTGATGATACATGTTGAATTGCATCATCGCTACGACCTTGCCGAATTCCGGGATCAGCTTGCCGAGCAGGCCGGCCTCGTTCATGCGCCGCAGATTGAGTTCGGGATTGCGGTCGGAGGTCAGGATTTCGAGGAACAGCCGGTTCGCCTCGCGGTCCTGGCGCAGGCCCTTGTCGACCAGCCGCAGCGAGCGGCGCAGCAATTTCAGCGCCTGGGGATGGTATTCGAGGCCGTGCCTGTCGGCGAACCAGAACAGCCGCAGCAGGTTGACCGGGTCGCATTCGAAGACATCGTCGTTGGCGACGTTGATGCGATGATTGTCGACGATGAAGTCGCCGGTGCCGGCGAGCTTGCGCTTGCGGCGCGAAAACGTTTGGAAGATGCGGTTGAAGCCCGGCGTATGCCTGGCCTGTTCCTCCTCCAGCGCCGAGCAGAAGATGCGGGTCAGGTCGCCGACATCCTTGGCGACCAGGAAATAGTGCTTCATGAACCGTTCGACGGCCGACATGCCGGGATGGCTCGTATAGCCGAGCCGTTCGGCGATCTCGCGCTGGATGTCGAAATGCAGCCGCTCCTCGGCCTTGCCGGTCAGGAAATGCATGTGGCAGCGCACCGCCCACAGAAAATCCTCGGCTTTCAGAAACTGATTGTATTCGCCGCGCGTGAAAACGCCTGCGGTCACCAGTTCGTCGCCCGACCGCACCCGGTAGAAATATTTGGCGATCCAGAACAGCGTCTGCAGGTCGCGCAGGCCGCCCTTGCCGTCCTTCACGTTCGGCTCGACCAGATAACGGCTCTCGCCGGCCTTCCGGTGGCGCTCGTCGCGCTCCGCGAGCTTGGCCTGCGCGTAGTCCGAACCGGTGTTCTTGACCACCTCGTTGTCGAAGCGCAGCAGAAGCGCGTCGAACAGCGCCTGCTCGCCCCAGACGAGGCGCGCTTCCAGGATCGATGTGCGAATGGTCGCGTCGGCCCGCGAAAGGGCGATGCATTCGTCGATGGTGCGCGTGGCGTGGCCGACCTTCAGCCCGAGGTCCCAAAGCACGTAGAGCATCGATTCGACGACGCGCTCGCCCGACGGGGTTTGCTTGGAGGGCAACAGGAACAGGAGGTCAATGTCGGACCCGGGCGCCAGCGTGCCGCGGCCGTAGCCGCCGACCGCCACCACCGCCATGCGCTCCGGCCCCGACGGTGCGCGCCCGTGGACGCCGGCGGCGGTGAAATCATGCAGGACGCGGATGATCTCGTCCATCAGATGGGACAGCCGCGCCGCGCAGGCGGATCCGCTGCCGTCCTCCATCAGCAGGCGTTCGGCCAGCCGGTGGCCGGCGGCGATGCGATCCTTCAGCGCGGCGACCACCAGGCGCCGCGCCGCGGCGACCCCTTCGGCCGTGTCGTCGGCCGCCATCGCCGTCAATTCGTCGCGCAAGGCGACGCTGTCGACGAGTTGTTCCAGCCTGAGCGAGATTTTTGCCATCGAACGACGCGCCGCTGACTCCGGGAGGCGGGCTATAGACGCTTTTGCGCCATCTGGGTATGGGCGCGATCTCTTGCAAACTGTTTACGACCGGGCATCTTCCTTGCGTCCTATCCGGCGGGAGCGTCAAGCGCGGCCTTGCAATGAGCACTGGAATTGACGATATGGGGCGCGGGAGGTTGGTGGTGGACGAGCCACTCGCCAACCGGGTCAGGTCCGGAAGGAAGCAGCCCCAACGAGCACGGAACGGGTCATTGTTCCAGCCTCCCACCTCAGTCCGCAGCAACCGTCCAGGCGTTGACGGCATGCGTTCGCGCGGGTGACACTCACACCGCGAACCGGCTGTGCGCCGGCCGTCGGAGGCGTCTGATCGGATGAGCGAGGCCGCAGAAAAGCAGTCCGGCAAGGGGGCCGCCGCCTACCGCGTGCTCGCCCGCAAATACCGTCCCGCGGATTTCTCCGCCTTGATCGGCCAGGAGCCGATGGTCCGCACGCTGACCAACGCCTTCTCCATCGGCCGCATTGCCCAGGCGTGGATGCTGACAGGCGTGCGCGGCGTGGGCAAGACCACCACTGCCCGCATCCTGGCGCGCGCCCTGAATTACCGCACGGACGCGCTCGACAAGCCATCCGTCGACATCGCCGAACTCGGCATCCATTGCCAGGCGATCATGGAAGGACGCCATGTCGACGTGGTCGAGATGGATGCAGCCTCGCATACCGGCATCGACGACATTCGCGAGATCATCGAGCAGATCCGCTACGTGCCGGTTTCGGCGCGCTACAAGGTCTACATCATCGACGAGGTCCATATGTTGTCGACGCAGGCCTTCAACGGCCTGCTGAAGACGCTGGAGGAGCCGCCGCCGCACGCCAAGTTCATTTTCGCCACCACCGAAATCCGCAAGGTTCCGATCACCGTCCTGTCGCGCTGCCAGCGCTTCGACCTGCGGCGCGTCGATGCCGAGGCGCTGATCGGTCATCTGGACCGGATCGCCGGGCTTGAGGGGATCGGCGTCGAGGCGGCGGCGCTGGCGATGATCGCGCGCGCGGCCGAGGGGTCGGTGCGCGACGCGCTGTCGATCTTCGACCAGGCGATCGCCCACAGCGCCGGCGACGTGACCGCCGTGACCGTGCGCGACATGCTGGGGCTGGCCGACCGGACGCGCGTCGTCGACCTGTTCGAGCATGTCATGCGCGGAGACATGCCGGCCGCGCTTGGCGAGTTCCGCAACCAGTACGAAACTGGCGCCGATCCGGCCGCCGTGCTGACCGATCTCGCCGAATTCACCCATTTCGTGACCCGCGTGCGCTACGTGCCCTCGGCCGTCGACGACCCCTCGCTGACCGAGGACGAGCGTCTGCGCGGCGCGGCCTTCGCCGAGACGCTTTCGGTGCGCGTGCTGTCGCGCGCCTGGCAGATGCTGCTGAAGGGCATACCGGAGGCGCAGTCGAGCCATCGTCCCGTCGCCGCCGCCGAGATGGTGCTGATCCGCATGGCGCACGCCGTGGACCTGCCAACGCTTGACGAGGCCGCCAAGATGACCGGCTCCCAGGCATTGCCGGTTTCCGGCCGTCCGGGAGGGCCTTTCGACGGCGGTGCGTCCGCGTCCGCGCCAAACGCCGTCGTCGCGGCCCGCATGCCGCAAGCCAAGGGCGCGGGGTCGGCGGCGCGGCTCGTCCTGGCGCCTCCGTTCGCCGAACCGCCTTCGCCCGAGCCCGGGCCTGCGCCACCCGCCTTGCAGCCTGCGCCCGAGGCGGAGCCTGGAGTCGACGTCGGCTCGCTGGCCGACATCTTGGCTTTGGCCGACGCCAATCGCGACGTGGCTTTCAAGGTCGCCGTGAAGAAATACGTCCGCCTGGTCCGCGTCGAGCCGGGGCGGCTCGAGATCGCGCTGACGCCCGATGCGCCGAAATCGCTGCCGACGGATTTGAACGCCAAGCTGCGCCGCTGGACGGGACGAAGCTGGCTGGTTTCGGTTTCGCGCCAGGACGGCGGCAAGACGCTCGCGGAAGCCGAAGCCTCGAAGCGCGAGACCGCGTTCCTCGACGCCAGCACCGACCCGGCGGTCGCCGCCATCCTCGCGCGCTTCCCCGGTTCCAGGATCATCGACGTGCGGCTTGCGGAAACGGCCGAATTCGACCAATCCGGCCTGACAGACCTGCAGCCGGACCGCCAGTTCGATCCGCCGCCGGAAGACGAAACCGACTGAAGGAGGAATGTCGATGAAGGATCTGCTCGGCTTGATGGGCAAGGCCAAGGAAATGCAGTCGAGGTTCCAGTCCATGCAGGACGAGATCGCTCTGATGGAGGCGACCGGCCAGGCGGGCGGCGGGTTGGTGAAGGTCGTGCTGACCGGCAAGTTCGAGATGAAATCGCTGAAGATCGACCCGTCGCTGTTCAAGGAGGACGACGTGGAGGTTCTCGAGGACCTGATCCTGGCCGCCCATAACGACGCGAAGGCCAAGGTCGAGGCCGAGATGAAGGACAAGACCGCCGCGCTGACCGCCGGCCTGCCGCTTCCGCCGGGCTTCAAGCTGCCTTTTTGAGTCGGATACGAAGCGGAAGGTCGAGTCTTGGAGGTAGTAATGGAAGTTAAAGATGCGGTGAGGAGTGCAAAAGCCTATATTTCCGACTTGTTCGGGGACGAAGGTATTTTTGAAATTGGTCTGGAAGAAGTCGACTTCGACGACGACGGTGCGATCTGGAACGTGACCATCGGCTTTCGCAGGAAATGGGAAAAACGGAAAAAGGCCGCCACCCGCGGCGTGGCTTCGATGTTTCAGGATTTCGACTATCAGGATCGCTGGTACAAGATGGTGAGGATACGCGATGCTGACGGCCATGTCTTGTCGGTCGAAGATCGAGAGTTGCGCACCGCGTGATGGTCAACCCCTTTAATGGCCGACCATTGATCGTCGACACCAGCCTCTGCGTGCTTCTCAGCGTTGGCCTGGCCAATCCAGATTATATTGGGCGTCACAAGCGTCTCGCTCACTACGATGCGACCGATTTCCAATTGCTGTGCGAAATCGTCAAGGCCGCGCGCAATGTCGTGATCACACCCAATGTCGCGAGCGAAACCTCCAATCTGGTTCGTCAAATCGGTAGTCCGATTCGCGAAGCGGTTGCAGCGACGCTCGCGGCGTTGATTCTTCACGCGGACGAGCACTACGTCGAAAGCCGCTCCGCTGTCCGTGACCGATCCTACGTTCGGCTGGGCGTCACCGACTCGGTCCTCTTGATGGCTCTCGGCATGAGAAAGGACGCTACCTTACTGACGTCCGATCATGACCTGCACGTTGCAGCCCAGACCCGGAAATTGGCGGTCGTGAATTTCAACCACATCCGGAACGAACGCTACGATTTCCGCTGATTGAGAATTCGTTAACCTTTAAAACCTACGAACATGGTTGGCGTTGGTCCACACGATGCTCGCGTCATGATTTCGCCCGAAAATTGCACATTCTGGTCACAGGTGGGGACTTGCCGGGAGTGAATATGAGACGCAACTCGTGACGGCGCCGCGGCGCCTGCCCGCTTTGCTGGCGGTTCTGGCGATCCCCTTCATCGCCTCGGCGTGCAGTCAGACCATGGATCTGACCGACCGCGTCACTTCGATGGTCGTTCCCGCCAGTTGGCGCGGCGCGAGTTACGGCGCGCGCGACAAGGAATGCCTGATGCGCGCCATGTTCTTCGAATCGAACCGTTCGAGCCGCGACGGCATGATCGCGGTCGGCACGGTGGTGATGAACCGGCTGCGCTCCGGCCAGCACGGCGGCACGATCTGCGAAGTCGTCGGCGCCAGGGGTCAGTTCGCGCCGGGCGTGATGACGCGTCCCATGAAGTCGAGCGCATTGCCGGATGTCGAGGCCGCGGCCGATGCCGTGCTGCGCGGCGAACGCAACGCCAAGGTCAGGAACGCGATGTACTTCCACACCGCCGGCCGCCGCTATCCCTACAGGAACATGCACTACGTGCTGATGGCGGGCGGCAACGAATTCTACGAGCGCCGCGGCCGCCGCGGCGAGCCCGTCGTGCTGCCCGACGAGAAATCGTCCTACCGGCCGGTGATGATCGCCGCGGCGCAGCCCGTACGAGCGATCGCGCGGCCCGCGCCGGTGATGGCGCAGCCAACGCCCGTCGCGGTGCAGGCGGTACGGCCGGCGACGATCGTCAGCGAGACCACCGCGATCGCGCAGGCCGACAATCTTCCCATCGACCTGCCGATGGCGCTTGACGGACCGACGCCGACCGCGCGGCCGGACGCCCCGCCGCAGATCGCGAGCGCGTTCCCTCCCATGCCCCCCGCGCCGGCGCAACGATCCGCCTTGCCTGCATCCGCACCCTTCGGCGCCGCCGATGGCGGCGGCGCGGTCGCGATGGCCGAGCCGCTATCGACGGGCTCCGTCGCGTCGGATGCTCGGATGTCCTTCGACGTCGATCCCGACGCCGCGTCCGCCATCGGCGCGATGCTGGTCGGCGAGGACGGATCGGCCCCCGCCTACAATTGAGGGCTGGCTCCAATCCCTCGCGAATGCGCCGGCCTGGCAATAGGGACGGCTTCATTCCCGCCTGGAAACGCTTTAATCGTCGCCGATGTCCAAGCGAATCGCCGGTCCTGAAATCGAGCGCCTGATCCAGCTTCTGGCCAAGGTGCCGGGGCTTGGGCCACGGTCCGCGCGCCGCGCGGCGCTGCATCTGATCAAGAAGAAGGACCAGCTTCTGGCCCCGCTCGCCGGCGCCATGGCCGACGCCGTCGACAAGATCCGCATCTGCTCGGTCTGCGGCAATGTCGACACGATCGACCCGTGCATGATCTGCGCCGATCCGCGCCGCGACGGGTCGACCATTCTTGTGGTCGAGGACGTGTCCGATCTTTGGGCGCTGGAGCGCGCGGCGGCGCTCAACGCGAGGTACCACGTGCTCGGCGGAACGCTGTCGCCGCTTGATGGCGTCGGCCCCGATCAGCTTCGCATCCGCGACCTCGTCGACCGGGTGGCGCAAGGCGGCGTCGCGGAAATCGTCATAGCGGTGAACGCGACCGTCGAGGGCCTGACCACCGCGCACTACCTCACCGACCAACTGGCCGGGTTCGAGGTCAAGATCACGCGTCTTGCCCATGGGGTGCCGGTCGGCGGCGAACTCGACTATCTCGACGAGGGCACGCTCACGGCGGCGCTCAAGTCGAGGACGGCGTTCTGATGCGGACATCCGGCGGCAGGATCGTTCTGGCGTGCATGGCGATGGTTGCGTGCGTCTCCGTTACGGCGGCAGGGTCCAAAATCGATGACCAGTTCCGAACGTGGATCGAGACGGATCTCTGGCCCGATGCCAAGGCCGAGGGCATATCGAGAAAGACCTTCGACTCCGCCTTCGACGGCGTGAAGCCGAATCTGAAGCTGCCCGACCTCGTCCTGCCCGGCGCCGAGCCGGAAACGCCGAAAACGCAGCATCAGGCCGAGTTCGGCTCGCCTGGCGCGTATTTCGCCGAGAAGACCCTGCGCGCGGTCTCCTCCGGCGGCAGGGTCCAGGCGGCGAAATATGCGGCCACCCTCGCCACCGTCGAGAAACGCTACGGCGCGCCCGGCGGCATCGTGCTCGCGATCTGGGGCCGCGAGACGCAGTTTGGGACCGCCAAAATTCCTTACGACGCCTTCGAGGTTCTCGGAACCAAGGCTTTCATGGCCACGCGCAAGGCGATGTTCCGCACCGAAGTGCTCGCCGCGCTGGCGATGGTCGAACGAGGCCTGGCCGCGCGCGGCGCGATGAAATCGTCCTGGGCCGGCGCGCTCGGCCAGCCGCAATTCCTGCCGAGTTCGTTCCTCAAGCACGCCGTCGACGGCGACGGCGACGGCCGCGCGGACATCTGGACTTCCGCGCCCGACACGCTGGCGTCGATCGCCAGCTACCTCAAGGATTACGGCTGGATATCGGGCCGGGATTGGGGCTTCGAGGTCGTGGCGCCGCCAGCCGTCTCCTGCGCTCTGGAGGGGCCGGACCAGGGCAGGACGATCGGCGAATGGGCCGGCATGGGAATTGTTCGCATCGGTGGAGGCCCGTTCCCGGAAAACGAAGCCGGCAAGCAGGGTTTCCTGCTGATGCCCGCCGGCCGAGACGGTCCTTCCTTCATCGTCACGCCCAACTTCTACGTGCTCAAGCAATACAACATCAGCGACCTCTACGCGCTGTTCATCGGCCATTCCGCCGACCGCATCGCCAGAGGCGACGAACCGTTCGCGGCGTCCTGGGGCAAGGTCGGCGGCCTTTACCGCTCCGACATCGCGGCGCTCCAGCGCGCGCTCGAAGCCAAGGGCTACGACGTCGGCGGCGCCGACGGCCTGCCCGGCTTCAAGACCCGCCGCTCCATCGGCCTCTGGCAGGCCAGAAACGGCCTTGCGCCGACCTGCTTTCCGGATGCCGAACTGGTCAGGGCCATCCGCTAATCGATATCGAACGACACCCCCTGCGCCAGCGGCAGGGCGTTGGAATAGTTCACCGTGTTGGTCGCGCGGCGCATATAGGCCTTCCACGCGTCCGAGCCGGACTCACGGCCGCCGCCGGTTTCCTTCTCGCCGCCGAACGCGCCGCCGATCTCGGCGCCCGACGTGCCGATGTTGACGTTGGCGATGCCGCAATCCGAGCCCTCGGCCGACAGGAACCGTTCGGCCTCCCGCAGGTCGAGCGTGAAGATCGACGAGGAGAGCCCGGCCCCGACCGCATTGTGGTCGGTGAGCGCGGCGTCGAAGTCGCTGTACTTCATCACATAAAGGATCGGCGCGAAGGTCTCCTCCAGCACGGGTCCCGTCTGCGCCGGCATTTCGATCAAAGCGGGCCGTACGTAGTAGGCGTCGGCGTGACCGGTCTCGATCCGCTCGCCGCCTGTCGTCTTCCCACCTGCGCCCTTGGCCGCGTCCAGCGCCTTCGTCATGCCGTCGAAGGCGGCCTTGTCGATCAGCGGACCGACCAGCGCGGCGGTTTCCAGCGGGTTGCCGACCGAGACGCTGGCGTAGGCCTTGCGCAGGCGCGGCACGAGCGCCTCGTAGATGCTCTCGTGCACGAACAGACGGCGCAGCGACGTGCAGCGCTGGCCGGCCGTGCCCATCGCGCCAAAGGCGATGGCGCGCACCGCCATGTCGAGATCGGCCGACGGACAGACGATGCCGCCATTGTTGCCGCCGAGTTCGAGGATCGCGCGGGCGAAGCGCTTGGCCAGTCGCGGGCCGACGTCGCGGCCCATGCGGGTCGAGCCCGTGGCGGAAACGAGGGCGACCTTCGCATGATCGACCAGAACCTCGCCGACCGAGCGGTCGCCGACGAGCACCTGCAACAGGCCGTTTGGCACATCGCCGGCGCGCTCGGCCGCGCGGCCAAAAATCGCCTGGCAGGCGAGCGCGGTCAGCGGCGTCTTTTCCGACGGCTTCCAGACCACGGCGTTGCCGCAAACCAGCGCCAGCGCCGAGTTCCACGACCAGACGGCGACCGGGAAGTTGAACGCCGAGATGACGCCGACGACGCCGAGCGGATGCCAGGTCTCCATCATGCGGTGACCCGGCCGCTCGGTGGCGATCGTCAGGCCGTAAAGCTGCCGCGAAAGGCCGACCGCGAAATCGCAGATGTCGATCATCTCCTGGACTTCGCCCAGCCCCTCGGACGGGATCTTGCCGGCCTCGATCGACACGAGGCGGCCGAGATCGGCCTTGTGCGCCCGCAGTTCCTCGCCGAGCAGCCGAACGAGTTCGCCGCGCTTGGGCGCAGGCACGTTGCGCCAGTCGCGGAACGCCTTGTCGGCGGCGCCGATCGCCGCCGCCGCTTCATCCGGCGCGATCGAGGCCAAGGCGGCGATCTCTTCGCCGGTCACCGGGCTGCGCACGGCGAGATCGCCGCCTGACAGCGCGGCCCTGACGCACAGCCGGCCAAGCAGATCGTGGGTTTCCTGCCGTATATCCATGGTGTCGAAACCTTCGGGATGGGCCGCGGCGCCGGCGTCCGGCCCTTGGCGAGGAGATGACGCGCTATATCGCGGCTCGGCTCGGCAATTCCACTGGAATCGCATGCGGCGGCGGCCGACGCCTCACTCGCTGCAGGCGAGGCCATCGGTCGCGCGTATCGAGAACGCCCGTCGATTTCCTCGCGGCCGCGCCCGTGCTATCAACCCGGAGATCGCCGCATAGTGCAGGGAATACCGTCAGACATGACAGGCTTCGCATACGGTTTCGCTGAATTCGCGCTGCTGCTCGCCGCCGTCTACGCCGCGACAGTCGCCGTCTATTTCATTTTGGGCTTCGGCATCAGCTGGGTCAACGACCGCAATCCGGAACGTCGCATCCAGAAGAACCGCCGCGGCGAGAAACGCAAGGCGATCGAAATCCGCCAGAGCCTGCTGTCGATCCTCGTCACGTGCCTGTCGGTCTCGTTCGGTCTCTTCGCGCAATATAAGGGCTGGACGCCGGCGCCCTGGGCCCTGAGCTGGTGGACGGCGCCGCTCCTGTTCGTGCTGTGCATGGTGCTGTTCGACGCGTGGTTCTATGTCGCCCATCGCATCCTTCACACCAGGCCGTTCTATCGCTTTCATGCCCTGCATCACAAAAGCGTCGCCCCGACCGTCTGGAGCAACGACGCGATCGGCGTCGTCGACACGGCCATGAGCCAGGGCTTCTACGCGGTCATCCTGTTCCTGGTGCCGTTCCCGCCGCTGGTTCTCATCGCGCACCGGCTCTTCGACCAGGGCAACGGCACGTTCGGCCATGCCGGCTTCGAATATTTCGCGTCCTCCACGGCGCGCTATCCCTCGCCGATGCTGTGCACGACCTACCATGACCAGCATCATGCCGAATTCCGCTACAATTACGCGAATTTCTTTTCGTTCTGGGATCGCGTCATGGGGACCGTCGCGCCGACCTACGATGCCCGGGTGAAAGCCGCGGAAGCGTCGCCGGCGCCGCTTCGTTTCAGCAGGAGGCCCGCGATCGGGCAGGCGCCGGCAGAGTAAGGCAATAGGCTTGGAAAACGCGGCAGTCGTGGCGGCGCGGCGAAAAAGCAGCGATGTACGCGCTTCCTACCCAGACGATTTCTGCTAGCTTGGGTCCTGTCTCCGCTCCAGGACCGATCCGCGCAATCGCATGATGCCTTTCATCGACAATCTTGCCGTGTTCCTGGCGCTGCTCGCCGGGATCTATGCGGTGACCGTCGCGTTCTATTTTCTCTTCGGTTACTCCGTCATCCTGCTCAACCGCGGCAATCCCGACCGCCGCATCCAGAAGTCGAGACGCGGCGACAAGCGGATGATCGCCGAGATGAAGCAGAGCATGGTCTCGATCTTGGTCACGTCGACCTCGGTCGCCTTCGGCATCTTCTGCCAGCATATGGGCTGGGCGCCGTCGCCGTGGCGCCTGACGTGGTGGAACGCGTTGCCGATCATGTTCCTCTGCATGCTGGTGTCCGATCTCTGGTTCTATCTGGCGCACCGCCTGCTGCACACGAAACTGTTCTACAGGCACCACGCCTTTCATCACCGCAGCGTGGCGCCGACCGTCTGGAGCCACGATTCGATGACGGTCGTCGATACCGCGCTATCGCAGGCGCATCACACGCTGATGCTGTTCGTGTTTCCGTTTCCGCCCGTGGTGGTTCTCGCCAACCGGCTCTACGACCAGATCAACGGCACCTTCGGCCATGCCGGCTTCGAATATTTCGCCGCGCCGGCGGCGCGCTTCCCCTCGCCGATGCTGTGCGCCTTCTTCCACGACCAGCATCATTCGGAGTTTCGTTACAATTACGGCAATTACACCTCGCTGTGGGACCGCGTCTTCGGCACGATCGCGCCGGACTATGACGGCCGCGTCGACGACCTCGCCGCGCAGGCTTCACGCCTGGTGCTGGGTGCGAAGCGTCAGCGCGACATGCTCGCGGGCGAGCCGAACCCCAGCGCCGATTGACCGCCGGACCGAACGTTCAGGCGACCTTTGTCGCCGGGCCAAGCCTCGTTCGATCGCCGCGACCCGCGAGAAGGCCCTCGATCGAGATATCCTCGTCCAGGTCCTCCCAATGCAGTCCCCTGCTGCTGAAAGAAACCTGCTCGCGCGCCGACGGCGATGCGCGCAGCAGCTTCGGGAACCAGGCCAAAGGGACCCCGAGCGTCCGGCCGTCGGAAAGATCGACCCAGAAGCTGTCTTCGTCGAACCGGATCGATTTTGCTCCAACTGAAGAAGCCATTCCAGACATCCGTGATGTAGTCGCGTCGATTCGAAATGATTTCCGCCAATTCGCGCAGTGTCCTGGCGCTGAAGCCATCATTGTAATCCACGACGACATCGGGCCAAAGCCAAAACTTGGCGTCGACATTATCCTTCAGCGCATGGATGTGGGGCGGCTCTCGCGGGTTGCCCTCGTTCGACTAGAAGAGAAATCGGAAACCCTTGTGACGGAAAATGACCGGCATGGCGAGCGTTCACGGAACGATCAGCGTGCCGGCGCCGTGCTGGGTGAACAGTTCGAGAAGGACGGCGTGCGGCGTCTTGCCGTTGAGGATGACGACGCCCTCCACCCCACGCTCGATCGCCTCGATGCAGGTCTCGACCTTGGGGATCATGCCGCCCGAGATCGTGCCGTCGGCGATCAGCGCCCGCGCCTGCGCGACGGTCAGCTCGTCGAACAGTTTTCCGTCGCGATCGAGCACGCCGGGCACGTCGGTCAGGAACAAGAGCCGCTTGGCTTCGAGCGCGCCGGCGATGGCGCCGGCGAAGGTGTCGGCGTTGATGTTGTAGGTATGGCCGTCGCGGCCGGGCGCGACCGGCGCGATCACCGGGATCATCTCGGAGCGTGCGAGCAGGTCGAGCAGGGTGCGGTCGACCTCGACCGGCTCGCCGACGAAGCCGAGGTCGAGCACGCGTTCGATGTTGGAATCGGGATCGGTAATCGTCTTGCGCGCCTTTTCGGCGAACACCATGTTGCCGTCCTTGCCGCACAGGCCGATCGCCCATTCTCCCTCCTTGTTGATCAGCGCGACGATCTCCTTGTTGATCGAGCCGGCGAGCACCATCTCGACGATCTCGACCGTCCGCTGGTCGGTGACGCGCAGGCCGCCCTCGAACTTCGATTCGATCCCCATCTTGGCGAGCATCGCGCCGATCTGCGGCCCGCCGCCATGGACCACGATCGGGTTGACGTCGCACTGCTTGAGCAGCGCGATGTCGCGCGCGAAAGCCTGGCCGAGCGCCGGGTCGCCCATCGCGTGGCCGCCATATTTCACCACGACCGTCTTGTTCTCGTAGCGCTGCATGTAGGGAAGCGCGCTCGAAAGGAGCCGGGCCTGTTCGGCGGCGATGGTCGCGATATCGGTCGTCATGGCGTCCTCGTCCGGGCGGGTTCGCGTCTCTTAGAGGAAATCGTCGCCTTCGCAAATTGCGCCATGCAGCCCGCTCCCGCGTCCGTGACGGTTGTGCATGATCCTGGCCGACTTAGATAAGAGGCATACGAACCGACGAGATCGCGCCTCCAGGAGGGCGGCGTTCGCCGGCCACGATTTTCAACGGGCACGGAGAATTGCGATGCAGTCATTGCAGGATGTGGTGGGGGCCGGGTTTCGCCGGACCGTCGAGGAAGGCGATTGGCCCGCGGAGCGCCGCAGGGTGCTTGATTGGCTGGTGACGGAGACCAGCGGCGAGCGGTTCATCGACAACATCCTTGTCGACATGTGCGAGAGACTCAACGAGGTCGGCGTGCCGATCGCCCGCGGGACCCTGCACTTCAGGATTAACCACCCCGAATGGGTCGGCGCACGGATGCTCTGGAAGCGCGGCCTGACGGACGCCGAACTTCAGACCTACGGCTATGGCATGAGAGACACCGCGCAGTACGCCAACAGTCCGATCGCCGCGATCAACGACGGCGCCGATGAGGTCCGGTATCGGCTCGAGGGAACCGAGAACGAGGCCGAATCCTCTCTTTATAAGGAGCTTCGCGCCGAGGGCCTTACCGAATATCTCGCGTGGCCGCTCACGCATACTTTGGGCAAGCGCCACGTCGTGAGCTTCTCGACCGACAGGCCCGGCGGGTTCGAGCGGGAGAGCATCGCCTATTTGACTGACCTGCTGCCGGCGTTGGCGCTGGTCAGCGAGATCCGGATCAAGAACCGGCTCGCGCGGACCCTGCTCGAAACCTATGTCGGTCCGCACGCCAGTGGACTGATCCTTGCCGGCGCGACGACGCGCGGCAGCGGGACCACCGTGGGCGCCGCGATCCTGATCTGCGACCTGCGCGACTTCACCGCGATCTCCGACGCCTGGCCACGCGACGATGTCATCGACCTGCTGAACGGCTATTTCGACGCGATGTCCGAACCGATCGAGAAGCATGGCGGCGAGATCCTGAAATTCATGGGCGATGGTCTGCTCGCCATCTTCCCGCTGAGCAATCCCGCCGCGTGCGGCAACCTCCTCAAGGCCATCGAGGAAGCTCAGGCCGCGATGCGCGCGCTCAACGCCGACCATGTCGCGCATGGGCGCGCGCCGCTCGGCTACGGCATCGGCGTCCATGTCGGCGACGTGATGTATGGCAATATCGGGTCGCGCAAGCGTCTCGATTTCACGGTGATCGGCCCGGCCGTCAACGTGGCGTCGCGCATCGAAAGCCTCACAAAGGTGGTCAAGCATCCGATCCTGCTGTCGCGGAGCTTCGTCGAGATGGCCGGCTGGACGGACCGGCTCGAGAGCCTTGGCGCGCACCCGCTGAAGGGTCTGGACGCCCCGGTCGAAGTCTTCGGCTGGCCGACGCACGCGTAAGCGCCGCGATCCGGATGCGGTTGCTATTGCTTCGTCGCGGTCGAGGCGCCCCAGGTGTCGGAGAGCACGTAGCCTTGCGGGTAGGGGTCGGTCGGGTCGAGAAAATAGGTGTGCTCGCCGGTGATCCAGGCCCGCCCGGTTATCTCCGGAACGATCGCCTCGCGGCCGGCGATCGAGGTCAGGCTATGGATGCGGCCGGTGAAACGCGAGCCGATGATCGATTCATGGATCAGCACGTCGCCCTCGCGCATCGCGCCGCGCGCATGCAGCACGGCCATGCGCGCCGAGGTTCCGGTCCCGGTAGGGCTGCGGTCGGACCGTCCCGGCGCGACGATGCAGGTGTTGCGGGTAACGTTGCCCGGTCCCTTGAACGGCATGGCGAACTGCACGATCGAGACGCCGCGGACGTTGTCGAATCGCGGGTGGACGACGTCGAGCTGCGCGCGGGCGGCGAGCCTGATCTTTTCGCCCAGCACGGCGAGGTCGCGCGCCTCGTCCGCTCTGATGTCGAAGCCCATGTCCTGCGCGTCGACGATGGCGAAGACCATGCCGCCATAGGCGATATCGGCCGCGATCGCGCCGTGGCCGTCGACCTCGATCATGGCGTCGAGGCGCTCGACGAAGGAGGGCGCGTTGCGGAACGTGACCGAGACGCACTTCCCATCGTGGCACTGCGCACGCACCGCGATGACGCCGCCAGGCATGTCGAGGTTGAAGCGGGTCTCCGGCTCCTGCATCGGCACCATCCCGGTCTCCAGGAGCACGGTCGCGACGCAGATCGTATTGGAGCCCGACATCGGCACATACTCCGTCGGCTCCATTATGATCGCCCCGGCGACACAGTCTTCTCGCGTCGAGGGCAGCAGGAGATTGACATGCCGCGCCACGCTGCCGCGCGGCTCGCAGATCAGCATGCGCCGGATATGGTCGTGGTCGCGCTCCATGGCGATCATCCTGTCCATCATCGTCCGGCCGGCAGGCGGCAGCACGCCGCCGACGATCACGTCGCCGATTTCGCCCTCGGCGTGACAGCCGACGACGCGGATGGCCAGTCTGGAGCGCATGGTCGGCCTTTCCCTGCAGATTGCAGCATCGTGGCCGTGCTCCGGCCGATTCATCCATACCAGTCGCCGCCCGCGCCGTCGCGGGTGACGAAGGAATACGATTCGCGCGGCCCGCGCCGGCTGCTAGAAACACGTCTCGGTCGGCCTTGATTCGGGACGGTCGCCACGAGGATTCGCCGGCCCGGGCGGGCTTCCGCCTGCCTCGCGGCTCCAATTTCGTTCGCCGGAGCAAGGCATGAGCGCTGTCGAGCTTTTTGATCTTTCAGGCCGCACGGCGCTGGTGACCGGCTCGTCCGGCGGTCTCGGCCTCGCCATGGCGAGAGCGTTGGCGGAAGCGGGCGCCCGCATCGTGCTCAATGGCCGCAGCCAGGCCAAGCTCACGGCCGAAGCCGAGATCATGGCGGCAGCGGGCCATTCCGTGCTGTGCAGCCCGTTCGACGTGACCGACGAGGACGCCATCCTGGCCGCTTTTGCCGATCTGGACGCCCAGGACATCGCCATCGACATCCTGGTCAACAATGCCGGCATTCAGTTCCGCAAGCCGATGGTCGAGCTTGCGACCGCGGACTGGCGCCGCGTCCTGGAGACCAATCTCACCAGCGCCTTCGTGGTCGGCCGCGAGGCCGCCAAGCGCATGATCGCGCGCGGCAAGGGCGGCAAGATCGTCAACATCGGCTCGCTGACCAGCGAGGTCGCGCGCGCCACCATAGCGCCCTACACGGCGGCCAAGGGCGGCATCAAGCTCCTTACCCGGTCGATGGCGGCTGAATGGGCCGCGCACAACATCCAAACGAACGCGATTGGTCCGGGTTATATCGTCACCGAGATGAACACGGCGCTGATCGAGGATCCGAAATTCGACGCCTGGGTGCGCGGCCGCACGCCGTCGGGCCGCTGGGGCCTCCCGGTTGACCTGGTCGGCGCCGCCATCTTCCTGGCGTCGCCGGCATCCGACTATGTGAACGGACAGATCATCTACGTCGACGGCGGCATGCTCGCCGTCCTGTAGCGGGACGCGGATGTCCGCCGCCGCGGCTTTCGAAAGAGTCTGAAGGGATCAAGCCCATGCGTGGCGTCGTCATCCATGCTCCGAAAGACCTCCGCGTCGAGGACGTCGCCGAGCCGCCGCTCGGACCGCGCGACATTCGCGTGCAGGTCGCCGCTGGCGGCATCTGCGGATCGGACCTGCATTATTTCAACCATGGCGGCAGCGGCGCCATCCGCATCCGCGAACCGATGGTTCTCGGGCACGAGATTGCAGGCGTCGTCGTCGAGATCGGCGCCAGCGTATCGAGCGTCGCCATCGGCGAGCGCGTCGCCGTCGACCCGAGCCGGGCCTGCGGCCGTTGCGTCTATTGCAAGGAAGGGCTCCGCAACCACTGCACGGACATGCGGTTCATGGGCAGCGCCATGCGCTTTCCGCACATGCAGGGCGGATTCTGCGAACGGGTCGCCATCGATGCGGGGCAGGGCGTGCCGGTCGGCGATCATATCACCATGGCCGAGGCCGCTATGGCGGAGCCGCTCGCCGTCTGCCTTCACGCCGTCGACCGCGCGGGTCCGCTGCTCGGCCGCCGCGTCCTGGTCACGGGCTGTGGCCCGATCGGCATTCTCGCGATCGCGGCGGCTCGGCTGGCGGGCGCGTCCGAAGTCGTCGCTACCGACGTCCAGGATGCGGCGCTCGCTCTCGCGCGCCGAACCGGCGCCGGGGCGACGATCAACGTCGCCGCCGATCCGGATGGCCTCGCCGAATGCGTCGGCCGCATCGGCCGCATCGACGTTTTGCTGGAAGCGTCGGGCAATGCCGCCGTGCTGCGCGGCGCGCTTGAACACCTTCGACCGCGCGGTATCCTCGTCCAGCTCGGCCTGGGCGGCGATGTCTCGTTGCCGATCAACGCCATCGTCGCCCGCGAGATCGATTTCCGCGGCACGTTCCGCTTCGATCGGGAATTCGCGCTGGCGGTCGACCTGATCGATCGCGGCCTGATCGACGTCAAGCCGCTGATCACGGCGACCTTTCCGTTCGAGGACGCGGCCGAGGCCTTCGCGATCGCCGGCGACCGCTCGCGCATGACCAAGGTCCAGCTCGGCTTCTGAGCCCGCTCGAAGGGTTAGGCCGTCTCCGCTACGCGGACACAGCGTCGCGTCGCGGACCGATCTTCTCCGCAAGCAGGTCGCGCATCGCGATCGGGGTGCGGCCGAGCAGTCGCTCGAGGGTCGGATCGACCGTCGAAAACTCGCCCTTTCGGCTGGCGGCATAGAGACCGAGCAGCATCGCCGCGGCCGAATCGGGCGCGCCGCGCGCCGCCATCCCGGCGCGCAGGTCTGCGTCGGAGAGGGTCTCGCGGCGGACGCTCCTGCCACTCAGCGCCGACGCGATCGCGGCGATGTCGCCGAAGTCGAGCGCCTGCGATGCGGTGAGCGGCGGCGTCGGCCCGTCGTGGCGGGCGTGGTTTCCATCGATAATATCCGCCAGGATGATCGCGGCGGCTTCCGCCAGGTCGGCATGCGCCGTCCACGCGATCTTGCCGTCCGCCGGCGCGCGGATGACGTCCGTTTCCAGCGCGTCGCCCATCAGGGCAAGGCCGCTCGCCGCGTAGAAACCGTTGCGCAGCGCGGTCCACGCCAGACCGGATCGCGCGAGCATGTCTTCGGTTGCCTGGTGGTCGAGCATCGGGGCAAACGCCGAGGTGGCGCTGGCGGCCATGTGGCTCGTATAGACGATGCGCTCGACGCCGGCGGCGCGCGCCGCCTCGATCGCGGAGCGATGCTGGGCAAGCGCGTCGCCACCCGACGCGCGAGCATTCGACGAGACCAGCAAAACCTGCGCGGCGCCCTCGAAAGCGTGCGCCAGGCTTTGCGCATCGTCGAAATCGCCATGGCGCACGCGCACCCCCAGAGCCTGCAGATCGGCGGCCTTGTCTGGATCGCGGACGCTGGCGCCCACCTGGCCCACAGGTATCCGGTCCGACAGCTGCTTGACGATGGCGCGGCCGAGTTGGCCCGTTGCTCCGGTGACGACGATCATGGTTCATGCTCCTAGGGCGAAGGTTTGGATTCTGTATCGTTGCTAACAAAAAAACAGATAGCGCTGATTATCATCGGAAACAAGAGGGAGCTATCGCTGGAAACAGACTTTCGATATGAGGAAGAATGAGCGATGTGAACTCAACCGCCGCGCAGACCGGTCAGGCTGCGGATGTCGGCGCGCGCATCCTCGCCGCCGCCGCCGCGCTGATCGCATCCGGCGGCCGCGACGCCGCGACCACGCGCGCCGTCGCAGCCGCCGCCGGGGTGCAGGCGCCGACCATCTACCGCCTGTTTGGCGACAAGCGCGGACTGCTCGACGCCGTCGCCGAGCACGGGCTGGCCGCTTATGTCGGCGAAAAGGCCATGCGCGCGCCGGATGCCGATCCGGTGCGGGAACTCCGCGAGGGATGGGATACGCATATCGCTTTCGGGCTAACCCATCCCGGCCTGTTTTCGATCATGGCCGGCGATCCCTTCCCACGCCCGCTCTCGCCCGCGACCGCGGCGGGACTGAACGTCCTGCGGCGGCGGATCAGGGCCATCGCGCTGGCCGGGCGCTTGAGGGTAAGTGAGGCGCGGGCCGTTTCCCTGTTGCACTCCGTCGCGACCGGCGCGGTGCTGACCATGCTTGGCCAGCGAGAGGATCAGCGCGACCCCGGTCTGTCGCATGCGGCGCGCGAGGCCGTCATCGCGGCTATCGTCAGCGATGCCGTCGCTCCCGCCGAATCGGAACCGAACGAGGCGGCCTCGACGTTGCGGGCATCTCTCGACCGCACCGATGTCCTCACCGACGGCGAGCGGCGCCTTCTGGAGGAACTGCTCGATCGCATCGCGGACGGACCTCGACGGCCGTCATCCCCGGCGGCGGGCTGATGCCTCAAATCTTCGAGCGCCGTTTGTGTAGAACCCGGACAGGAGATCGGACGATGAGCATTCCCGACGACGACCCCGAACGTGCGCTGACGATCGCCGACGCCGACGATCCCGCGCTGTCTCACCTGGCCATTGCCGGCGGCGTCTACACGATCCTGGTTTCGGGCGACGACACCGGCGGCCGGTACTGCCTCATCGACATGATCGTGCCGGACGGCGGCGGCCCGCCTCCCCACCGGCACGATTTCGAGGAGATGTTTACCCTGCTCGAAGGCGAACTCGAATTCACCTTCCGCGGCGAGACATCGACCCTGGCGCAAGGCCGGACCGTCAATATCCCCGCGAACGCGCCGCATGCCTTCAAGAACATATCCGGCAAGACGGTCCATCTGCTGTGCATGTGCGCCCCTGCGGGGCAGGACGCGTTCTTCAAGCTGGTCGGCGACCCGATGAAGAGCCGGACGTCGCCGCCGCCCAAGCTCGGCGAAGGGGATCTCGCGGAGCGTGGCCGGCGAGCCGCAGCCCTCGCGCCGCGGTTTCGAACGGAAATGCTCCCCTGACGCGCCATGCCGCGAAAGCGTGAGACGGCGGTTCTCGCCGCCTCGTCCCTGGGCTTCAGTTTGAAGCGTATGGCGCGACGACATCCAGGACCCAGGTGACGCCGAACCGGTCCTTCACCATTCCGTAGAGCGGCGACCATCCCGAGGGCGAAAGCGGCTGGATGACGGTCGAGCCCTCGACCAGCTTTTCCCAGTACCCGGCGATCTCCGCCGCATCCTCTCCGCGCACCGAAACGAAAAAAGGAATCTCGCCCGGATTCCATGCGGTTGAAGACGGGACGTCATAGGCCATGATGCGAAAGCCGTTGTCGGCGGCCACTTGGCCCCACATGATCTGCTCGGCCTCGGCCTGGTTCCGCACGGCGTGGGCGTCGGCGTATGAAATCAGCGTCCGGTCGCCGCCGAACACCGAATGGTAGAAGGCGAGCGCCGCGCGGGCGTCGCCGCGAAAGTTCAAATGGGTCACGGTATGGATGGTCATGGAGATCTCCTTGCCTGTCGATCGGTTGGCTTGCGTGCCGAGAGACGGTATAGCCAAGGCCAACTGACAGTTTTCGGCAGTTGAACGATGGCTCGATCCGACCGGCTTTTTCGTCTCCTCCAAAAGATGCGCGAACTGCCCGCGCCGCTCACCGCCGCACGCCTTGCCGAGGAGACGGGCGTTTCGCGGCGCTCGCTCTATCGCGATATCGACAGCCTCCGCGCCGCCGGCGCGCGGATCGACGGCGAGCGCGGTTACGGCTATCGCTTGGTCGAGGACTATGCGCTGCCGCCGCAGACGTTTGACCATATGGAAATCGAGGCCTTGGCGCTCGGTCTCGCCGAAGTGCTCCACATGGGCGATCCCGCCTTGGTCAAGGCGGCGACCGCGGTGATGGCCAAGGTCGCCGCGACCCTTCCCGACGACGGCGAGCGGCGTCTGTTCCATGCCGTGTCGCAGGTCTACCGCCTGGAAACGCGGTATCCGTCGTCGCCCGACCTGGACACGATCAGGCGAGGCTGCTGGCGCGAGGAGGCCGTCGCCATCCGCTACGCCGACAGGAGCGGAATCCTCACCGGTCGGACGATTCTCCCGCTTGCCATCGCTTATCTCGACCGCAAGCTCATGGTGCTCGCATGGTGCCGCCTGCGAAAAGCGTTTCGCATGTTCCAGGCCGATCGCATTTCCGAGGCGAGACTGGCGGGCGAAAGCTTCCGGCCGAAACGGGTTTCGATGTTGCGAACCTATCTGGCCGAACTCAGGCCATCTGCGTGAGGCCACATCGGATCGTCTGCCCGAAGATCGTGAAGCGCGCTATGCCGCCGGCTCTCCCTGCATCAGGGATTTCACGTGCTGCGCGTCGAGGCTGGTCGCAGGATTATAGACGAGGAGCGCCAGATCGGGCCGGCCATCGACCGCGAAGGCCGAATATTCCAGCGCGATCTCGCCGAGCACGGGATGCCGCAAGCGCTTCACCCCTTCGCCGAATTCGCGGACATCGTTGTCGCGCCACATCGCCGCGAATTCGGGGCTCGCGCGGCCGAGTTCGTCGGCAAGCCGCAGCGCCTCTTCGGTGGCGCCCGAGCGGGCCGCGTCCGCCCTGAAGACGGCGACCACGTAGCGCGCGACCCCCTCCCAGTCGAACTGGCGCGCCCGCGCGTTCGGATCGAGGAACAGAATCCGAAGCACGTTTCGCTGCTTGGGCGGCAGCGCGCCGTAGTCGGTGAGCACGGCGGCCGCCGCCCGGTTCCACGCCACCACGTCCCAGGTCACCGTGCGGATCAGCGCCGGCGTCGCCTCCATCGCGTCGAGCACGCGCTGCAGCCGCGGCGTTACGCCCTCCCGCGGCCGGTATCGAACCTCGGGAGCGCGTCCGAGCCCCAGCATGTAAAGATGTTCGCGCTCGACCTCGGTCAGCATCAGCGCGCGTGCGATCCGGTCGAGCACGTCCGCCGACGGCGCGCCGCCGCGGCCTTGTTCGAGCCATGTGTACCATGTCGCGCTGATGTTGGCGCGTTGCGCCACTTCTTCGCGGCGCAGCCCCGGCGTGCGGCGACGCGAGCCGGAAAAGCCGAGCGCGCCGGCATCCAGCCTCGCGCGCCGGTCCTTGAGGTACAGGCTGAGGGAGGATGCGTCGGACATTCGTCAACCTGTTATGATTTATACCGGGATAAGATCACTACTTTACCATCATAGCTTACCGACAAATATGTGTCGCTCACGAACATCGGAGATCAGTGATGCATGTTTTCGTAACGGGAGCGACCGGATGGGTGGGCTCGGTGCTGGTCGCGGACCTGCTCGGCGCCGGCCATCGGGTCAGTGGCCTTGCGCGCGCAGAGGACAAGGCGGCCGCGCTACGGGCCAAGGGAGCGGACGCCGTCCTTGGCTCGCTCGACGATCTGGAGGTGCTGCGGCGGGCCGCCGGATACGCCGACGCCGTCATCCACACCGCGTTCAACCACGACTTTTCGAAGTTCGCCGAAAACAGCGAGCAGGACCGGCGCGCCATCGAAGCCTTGGGCGAGGCGATCGAAGGGTCGGACAAGCCGTTCCTGATCACCTCCGGCGTCGCCTTGCTCGCGCCGGGGCGCGTGGCTGCCGAAACCGACATGCCCGCGTCCGATCCATCCTATCCGCGCCAATCGGAGGCCGCTGCCATCGAGCTTCGCGACCGCCGCATGCGCGCCTCGACCGTCAGGCTCGCGCCTTCGGTCCACGGCGTGGGCGATCACGGCTTCATGCGGATCCTCGCCGACCTTGCACGGGAAAAGGGCGTCTCCGCCTATATCGGCGATGGCCTCAACCGCTGGCCCGCGGTGCATCGGCTCGACGCCGCCCGCCTCTACCGCCTCGCGCTGGAACAGGGAGCAACCGAACCCGCCTATCACGCCGCAGCCGAGGAGGGCATCGCCTTCAAGGACATAGCCGCGGCGCTCGGCCGCCATCTGGGGCTCCCCGTCGAACCTCGTGACGCCAGCCATTTCGGCTGGTTCGCGGGCTTTGCGGGCGCCGACATGCCGGCGTCCAGCGCGCGCACCCGGGCGCTGCTCGGCTGGCGGCCGACGGCTCTCGGTCTGCTCGAAGACCTTGCCGATCCCGCCTATTTCGAACGCTGATGCGCGTCCGCCGGAGCGTAGGGCCTGCCCTACGCTCCGGCGACCTCGAACAGCGGCGCGATCTCCATCTCCGGCACCAGCACGAGCCCCATGTCGGTGATCCGGATTTCGGGGATGACGGAGAGTGGGATCAGGTTGAATCCCATATAGGGGATGGAACACCCTGCCTTTTCCCATTCGACCTTCAGCGCCCGGACCTGCTCGGCGACCTCGGTCACCCGCTTGTCCGACAGAAGACCCGCGATCGGCAGCGGCGTCATCGCGGTGACGACGCCGTCCATCACCACGCAGACGCCGCCCTGCGTCTCTTCGATGGCGCGCAACGCCACCTCCATGTCGGCTTCGTTGGTCCCGGCGATGATGACGTTGTGGCTGTCGTGGCCGACCGACGAGGCGACCGCGCCCTTGGCCAACGTGAAGTTCTTCAGCAGGCCGTGCGCGACATTCCCGTCGGACTTGCCGTGGCGCTCGACCACGGTGACGAAGCAGAGGCCGTGCCGGTCGAAATGCGTTTGCCAGTCGTTCGCCGGATCGAGCTTGACGGCGACGTGGCCAAGGGTGATGCCCGGAAGCTCCGTCTTGATCGCATGGGCGACGACGGGAGTGGTCGGCAGGTCCGGCGTCAGACGAACCGCCTTCGGCAGCTTGACGGTATGAAATGCCGCTTCGGGGTATTGGTAGCGCGACGACAGCGCCTGGTCGAGCAGCGGCGTGATCTGGCCGCCGTCGACCACGAGTTCCCCGCCATACCAGGTGCTGACCGGGTCAAAGCGATCGTCGAGCAGCACCAGATCGGCGCGCCTGCCGCCGCCCAGGCCGCCGATCTCGCCCTCCATGCCGAAGCGCGTCGCCCCATGCAGCGAGCCCATCGACCAGGCCTGTTCCGGCGTCATGCCGGCCTTGATCGCCTCGCGCGTCACCCAGTCGAGGCCGAACAGCATCAGATCGTCGGCGTCGCGGTCGTCGGTGCAGACCGCGACCCGCTTGTGCGAGGCGCCGAGTTCGGTGATCGTCCGGATCGCCTGCGGCAGGCTGTGCCACGGCGTCGTTGGCGGTCCGCCGCGCAGAAACAGCCAGATGCCGGCCTCCAGCATGTCGTCGGCGATGTCGCGGTCGATCGCCTCATGCGTGTCGGTGACGCCCGACGCGGCATAGGCCGAGACGAATTCGCGTCCGTAGACATGGCCGGACACCGGGCGACCGCGCGACAGCGCCGACGCCAGGATCGCATGGCTGCGCTCATCGCCCATCGCGACCTGGACGAAATCCATCTTCTCGCCGAGCGCGACGGCCTCCGGCCATTTGTCGAACAGGGCGGCGATCTTGGCCGCGGTCAGGTCGCCACCCGCCGTTTCGAGCTTCGGCGAGGTGGCGGGCACCGTGCTCGGCACGGTCAGGAAGATCGACAGCGGCGCCTGCCGCGCATCCTCCAGCATCGCCTCCACGCCGGCGACGTCCATGACGTTGCCGATCTCGTGGCTGTCGCAGAAGATCGTCGTGGTGCCGTTGAGCAGCGCGGCTTCCGCATAGGCGCAGGCCGTGACCATGCTCGATTCGATGTGGATGTGCGGATCGACAAGGCCGGGCGCGACGATGCCGCCCCTGGCGTCGTAGGTCCTCGCACCGCCGCGATGGCTGCCGGAAGGCTTGACGGCGGCGATGCGGCCGCCCGAAATCCAGATCTCGCGCTCGGGCAGGATGCGCTCCGAATAGGTCGAAAGCGCGCGCGCGCCGGCGATGACCAGGTCTGGGTCGGCGCGGCCGGACGCGACATCGGCCAGACGCCTCGTCATGCCGGCCAGCGGCGCGACGGAAAAACGGGTGAGTCTTGGCATGATCGCTTCCTCCGGTGCCGGACCGCCTCGATGCGATCGCGTCAAGTAAAAACAGTTCGATAGGCCTGGCGTGAAGCGGACGACGCCATCACGCCTGCGGCGCCGCGCCTGCGGCGGCGACTGCCCCCGAACGCCTTTCCTCTGACGACCGCTTCGACAGCGTTCCGTACACGATGTTCCGGTTCGCGCCGAAATGCACGGCGGCATCGACCGCATTTCGATCGACGCTCGCGTTGATGATGTCCCAGATATCGGTTTCGGAGCGCAGCAGCAGCGCCCAGTTCATGAAGGTCTCCATGTAGCCGTCGTCGGTCATGTCCGGCGCGAAATTGGCGAAAAGCAGGACGCCGTCCGGCTTTAACATCCGCAGGCAGGTTTGCGTGAGCCTGATCGCCACATTCCGCGCGAGGTAGTCGTAGAGGCCGGCCGCGTAGATGAAGTCGAACCGGCCGATGGGATAGGCGTTGGTCAGAAGGCCCCGGACCGAACCGTCGATGGCCTCGACGCATGTTCCGTGGAAATCGCGCGTGATCGACCCGACGCTCAAGGGGTCCTGATCGAGCGCGATCCACCGCTGGATCCGCCTTTCCCGCAGCGCGACCGACCGGTTGGCCTCGCGCAGATGCCCGGCGGCGATCGTCAGGATCTCCGTATCGGGTCCGCGCGCCGCGGCGATCGCGTCGACATGCCGCGTGAGCAGGTCGCGTCGCTCCCGCACGGCGCTCGAAGAAGCCGATTCGCTCGTGATGCCGTACAATGCCCGCCCCAGCGCGGTCGCCTTCCCGATGTCTTCGGCGATGCTCGGGTGGCCATAGATGAAATCGAGCAAATGGGCGTCGCCGGAGTAGCCCCTCGGCTTTTCGAACGACCATCGGGTGAACGGGTCCTGCAGGAGGAGTGCGGCGATCGGATGGTTCTGAACGACCGGCACCAGGTCGTACCAGACGCTTGGGTCGAAGCTGGTCCGCGTCCGGTGCAAATCCGCGGCCAGCCCCTGAACGGCCGCGGCCGGCTCGCTGCCGCTCGCAAGCCGTTGCCGAGCCATCTGCAGCGCGAGCGCCAACCGCGCCTTCCCGATGGCGATTTGCTCGTCGTGGCCGCGCGCCCTCGACGAGACGGATTCCTCGGCGATCAATTCGGGAGTTATGAGACTTTCGCCATCGAACATGAATTGCATTTGACTCAACGCTGAACACCATCGGCTGACAGAACGTTAACCATATTTCTAGGATGTGCGCGCGTCGCCTGCGATGCGCCATTTTGTCTGGAAAAATGAGGTATTCCGAAACCGGCGCCAGGCGCCGACCAGGGTCGCACTGAAATCCCTGCCTTATTTTAACGGAAATTTCTTCGGTTTGCGCTTACCGTCGGCCTGATGCGCGCGTCCGCGTCGCTGGCGAGTATGAAGTCAAGGAAGTCTTCAGATATCCGGGCAGGTTCATCGCCAGGAGGCGACAACGATTTTCGTAGAGCGGGGCGCAATTGTTGGATCAGTGCACGACGCACGGGCCGGGCGATCGAGTTGAAGAGAATCGACCCCCCCTGCTCGGCGAGGTCCGGTTGGGTGACCTGCGCGCGCTCTACCGCGAGGAGCGCGAAGCGGGTCGAAAGCACGCGACCAGGCAGGGCATCTGGCTTTCCTTCATCGTCTATCTGCTGTTCTCGATCACCGATCTGCTCCTGATCCCGGACGTCGCGCCCTATACCATCGCCGCGCGCTTCATTTTCGGCGTCGTCGCGATCTCGATCTTCGAAGCCCAGATTCGGCTGAAGGTGAGATCGGACCGACTGGACGCGACCTGCGCCGCCGCGCTGGTGTTCGGTTACCTGAGCTGGCTTTGTCCTTCGATCATGACGGCCCAGACGGAAAGCATGTCCTACTACATGGTCTTCGGGGCCATCTTCATGATGGGCGCCAATCTGTTCTTCAGCTTCCCGTTCCGTCTGTCCGTTATCGCCTCCGGAATCGTCCTGACGATCTTTTTCGTGTCCATTCTCTTCTTCTTTCCGGCGACCGAACCTTACAAGCTCGCATTCGGAACGTTCTACGTCTCCTGTTTCGTGTTCACGTCCTACGTGAACTGGAAACTGAACCGGGAGCGTTACAACGTCTTCCTCAACGCGCATGAGGCGCGACTTCAGCAGACCGAGGCGACGGAGCGCGGCAAGGCGCTGCTGCGGTTGTCGAACACCGACCCGCTGACGGGGCTGGAAAATCGTCGGTCCATCGACCAGAAGCTGCGCGACCATTGGAGCGACTGGCAGCAGAACGGGAGCAGCTTCGCCGCGATTCTGATCGACGTCGATTTCTTCAAGCGATACAATGACTGCTACGGACACCAGGAAGGCGATCGCTGTCTCGTCCTCGTCGCCGACGCGCTCAGCGCGATGATCAAGAAGCGCGGCGGTTCGATCGGCCGCTATGGCGGCGAGGAATTCATCGTCATCGCCCGGCTGCAGAAGCGGGAACAGGTGGCGGGGCTCGCCGAGGCCATTTGTAGGACCGTCGAGGAACTGTCCTTGCTGCACGAGCAGCGCCGCGACGGCATGTCCGTCGTCACGGTGAGCGTCGGCGCGGCCTTCACCCGCAACCAGGCCGGTTCGAAACTGGAGAAGATCATCCACGAGGCCGATCGCGCGCTCTACGGGGCGAAAGCGAGCGGCCGCAACTGCGCGCGTCTGTTCGATCCGAACGATCCTCAAAGCAGCGATGAAAGCGAGAATATCGCGGCGCTGCTGAAGATCGCCATCGGCCAGGATCTCGTCTCGCTCGTCTACCAGCCCATCCAGACCGTCGCCTCGGGCCGGATCGAAGCTGTCGAGGCGCTGATGCGTCTCAAAATGCTCGACGGAACGTCGGTTCCGCCCAGCCTCTTCATCCCGGTCGCCGAACGGACGGGCGCCATCCTCGATCTCGGCCGCTGGGCGATACGCACCGTTTGCCGCGATCTCCTGGCCGGCAATCATGTCCGTGTCGTGAGCGTCAACGTCTCCCCGATCCAGCTCAAGGCGCCGGGCTTCGCGGCCTCGGTCGCAGCCATCCTGCACGAAACCGGCGTGGCCGGCAGCAGGCTTGCCTTCGAGATCACCGAAGGGCTGGAGATGGAGATGCATTCGGACCTGCTGCGCTGCATCAGCGACCTGAAGCTGCTGGGGATCAAAATCTGGCTCGACGATTTCGGCACGGGTTTCGCCGGTCTGTCGTGGCTTCGCCTGATCGATTTCGAAACCGTCAAGATCGATCGTTCCTTCCTTCACGACTGCGCCTTGCCGAAAGGCAAGGCGATGCTGCAGGACATCATCGGCCTGGTCCGCAACCGCGGTCACAAGATTCTCGTCGAAGGGGTCGAGACCGACGACCAGATGGCGCTGATGCGCGAGTATCGCATCGATCACGTCCAGGGCTACCATGTCGGCCATCCCGTTCCGGCGGAGATTTTCCGCGGGCGCTCGAAGACGGTCGTCCGCGGCGTTCCCGTTCTGCGATCCGCCTGATGGAAGCGTCACGCAATGGCGCACGGTCACGCGGCCTGTCTTGCCCGGACCCGGCGGCTCGTTCCATACCGAGCGCGCCCGTTGGATGGTGGCGTTTGGCCGAACGCTGGGGGCGAGTGCCCGCAAATTCTATCGAGCCGTCCATCGCTTTTCGGGACAGACGCTTGGCTTCATCGCCGCGCCGGTTCCGTCGAACAGATGACATGCGTCCGGATCGGGGAGCCACATCGCGCTCCAAGATATCGCCAGCGCTTCGGTGCGTCCGCAAGCGCGATGCGGCGATTGTTTCAGCATCATTTCGGCATCAGCCCGATGCAGATGCTGTGGCGGCGCAGGGTCGAGACCGGTGTGGCGCTGTTGCAATCGACGGGGCTGCCGATCGCCGAAATCGCCTGCCGCCCCGGCTTCAAATCGAAGTTCCATTTTTCCCGGCGCGTCAACATGCGCACGGGGTCGTTACCCGGCATGCTGCGTCGCGTCATTGGGGTCGCGAGCACAATTCAACGAAAGAAGCCCGGCAAGCGCGGGTAGCCGGTGTCGTTCCGCCCGGGAAAGCGTCGGTCTCGTCCAACGTCGCGATAGCCTTGGCCGAATTTCTGATGCGACGGCCCCGGCGGTAGGCACGCCAATGTCTGGCCGCTCGTTCAGCATCGCATCGGAGCGCCTCCTGCGGACGAGGCGCGTTTCACATCAGCTTGTCCAGGGTGATCGGCAGATCTCTCACTCGCTTGCCCGTGGCGTTGTACACCGCGTTGGCCACGGCGGCGGCAACCCCGGTGATGCCGATCTCGCCGACGCCGTGGGCCCCCATCGGCGAATGCGGATCGGCGATGTCGGTCCAGATCACGTCGATCTCGGGCACGTCCATGTGAACCGGCATGTGATACTCGGCGAGACTGGGGTTCATGATCCGGCCCGACCGGGGATCGAACTCGGCCTGCTCCATCAAGGCCAGCCCGAGCCCCATGATGATGCCGCCGCGAAACTGGCTTGCCGCGGTCTTCGCGTTGAGGATGCGGCCGCAATCGAAGGAGCCGAGGAAGCGTCGCACGCGCACCTCGCCCGTGACCGCATTGACGGCGACCTCCGCGAATTGCGCGCCGTAGGAGTGCATCGACCAGTGCATCAGTTCGAGCGGCGGCGGCGCCTCGGCCTCGACGCTCACCTCGTCGCGGCGCGCGCGCGCGAGGATCGACGCGTAGCTTTCGTGGCAGGACGCGTCGTCGAGCTTGCCAAGACCGCCGTCGATCCCGCCGACCTCAGCCATGGTGAGGCCGGCGAGGGGAGAGTCATTGCCCGCCAGCTTCAGGAGTTCTTCGAACAGCTTATGCTGCGCCGCGATCACCGAAGCGCCGATCGATGCGGTCTGCTGCGAGCCGCCGGCAAGCACGACGCCCGGCAGCGTCGAATCGCCATAGGCGAAACTGACCTGGTCCATCGTCAGACCGAGCCGCTCGGCGGTGACCTGCGTCTGCACCGTGGCGGTGCCCATCCCCATTTCGTGCGCGGAAATGGCCACCGCGGCATGTCCGTCGCTCGTCAACGTGATCCGCGCCGCGCCGCCCGCCATGCGTTGGTACGGATAGGTGGCCGACGCGACGCCCATGCCGACCAGCCATTCTCCCTCGCGCCGGTTGCCGGGACGCGTGTTCCGTTTATTCCAGCCGAACCGCTCGGCGCCGGCCTGGTATGCCTCGACCATATGGCGCGACGAGAAAGGCGTGCCTTCCGTTGGATCCTTGTCAGGCTCGTTGCGGATGCGCAGGTCGACCGGGTCCATCCCCATCTGCTCGGCAAGTTCGTCGACCGCGCATTCCAGCGCGAAGGTGCCGACCGCCTCGCCGGGCGCGCGCATGAAGGTGTTGGCCA
>CAXTJQ010000004.1:0-222746 GCA_964244725.1 uncultured Rhizobiaceae bacterium | reverse complement strand
CATGGATGATCTGCGCGAACACAAGAAGATCGAACTCAGAAAAGCCGCATGACCAACAGCGTGGCCGCCCAAATTTGCAGAACTTGACGCACACAACCCCTTCGCTCCCCCGGCAGGGTGCTTCACCCCATCGAGAAAGGTTCAGGTCGATGATGCAGTTTGAACTGACAGCCTGGCTGCCAAAACCGGCGACCGGTTTGTCGACCTTGCTTTCCCCGCCGAAGCCGTGAAAGGCTTTTCGCATGGAATGGCGCGACGAAGGCATCATCCTCGGCTCCCGCAAGCATGGCGAGACGAGCCTCATCCTCGAGGTCATGACCCGCGACCACGGCCGCCATCTCGGCCTCGTGCGCGGCGGGCGCTCGCGCAAGCGTCAGCCGCTGCTTCAGGCCGGCAACCGGGTCGACATCGTCTGGCGGGCGCGGCTGGACGAGCATCTCGGCGCGTTCCAGGTCGAGCCGCTCGAGCTCAACGCGGCGCGCCTGTTCGACAGCGCCGTCGCCGTCTTCGGCCTCCAGACGCTTGCCGCCCATGTCCGGCTCATTCCGGAGCGCGACGCCCATCCCGGCCTCTACGAGACGCTGCTGCTGCTGGTCGAGCATCTGGACGAGCCGGCGCTGGCGGGCGAACTGGTTGCGCGATTCGAACTGATGGTCCTCGACGAGCTCGGCTTCGGCCTCGACCTCGACCGATGCGCCGCGACGGGCGCGCGCGACCATCTGGTCTATGTGTCGCCGAAGTCGGGCCGCGCCGTGTCGCGCGACGCCGGCGCGCCGTGGAGCGACAGATTGCTGGCGCTGCCCTCCTTCCTGATCGAAAGCCGCGAGCGCCGGGCCGACGACGCCGCGCTCGACGACGCCTTCCGCCTGACGGCGTTCTTCTTCGCCCGCCATGTCTACGAGCCGCGCGGCATCGAGCCGCCCGACGCGCGTGCTGGCTTCCTCGCCGCCCTGCGACGCGCCGCCGCTCCCATGCCTGATCGCGAGGATGCGGCCTGAGAAGCGGAGCGGGCGCTGGCGTTCGCGATTGAAACATGGTCCATCTTTTTGATGATCTCCCATCGCGTCGCAGCGATGATATCTTCAAAAATCGGCCTTGATTCTGGGGCCGGTCTGATCGGCGGCCGCGGGGGCGGTCTGGGGGCAGCGCATGTTCGACGGTTTCTTCGGGTTGCTCGGCCTCGTCGCGCTTGCGGCGCTCATCGTCGCGGCGGTCCGACAGAACAACCGGCTCGGCCTGCTGGAGCGACAGACCGGCGCCTTGCGCTCCTTCGTGTTTTCAGGCGCGTCGCCGGCCATGCCGGCGGGCGTGGCCGCCGCGCCCGCCGATCGGGCTTCGGCTGCAAGCCGCATCGCCCCGGAAAACGCTGCCGAGGCGGTCAGCGAACCCGTTGACGATCGCCTTGCCGTGGATCGCACCGATCTTCCCGGCCAATCCGAAACCGCGCCGCGCGGCGATGTCCCGCCTGCTCCGGCGCCAAAGCCCGTTGACGAGCCCGACACGAGCGCGGCGCCCCCGCCTCGCCCAACCGCTCGGCCACGCCTGCGACCGCGTGCGCGTCCGCGCAGCGATCTCGAAACCACGCTCGGCACACAATGGGCCGTCTGGGTCGGCGGCGTGGCGCTCGCCTTCGGCGGGATATTCCTGGTCAAGTACACGATCGAGGCCGGCCTGTTCGGTCCGGCCTTCCGCCTGACGATGGCTGCGTTGTTCGGCGTGGCCATGTTGGCGTTCGGCGAATACATCCGCCGCACCGGCTTCAAGGTTCCGGTCCCCGGCATGGCGACCGCCTACATCCCCGCGATATTGACCGCGGTCGGCGCGCTGACGCTTTTCGCGACGGTCTACGCCGCGCACGGGGTCTACGGTTTCATCGGTCCGGCGACCGCTTTCGTCCTGCTCGGCGTAGTCGGCGTGGCGACGACTTTGCTGGCTTTGATCCATGGCCAGGCGCTCGCCGGCGTCGGTCTCCTCGGCTCCTTCGCCACGCCGGTGCTGGTGTCGTCGCAATCGCCCAATCCATGGGCGCTGTTCGGCTTTCTGGCCATCGTGCTGGTCTCGGCGATCGCCGTCTCGCGCACCCGGCGCTGGCGCTTGATGGCGTCGCTCGCCTTTGCCGGTGCGGGGCTCTGGTGCCTGGTCTATATAGCCGAAGCCCCGCCGGTCGATCTCGACATCTGGGTCGTGCTGTTCATCAATGCCGTGATGCTCGGCGCGCTGGCGCTGGTCTGGCTCCATGGCGAGGACAATCGCGTCAGCGCTCCGGTCGCGCATGTCTTCCCCTCGGCGGTGCCGGCCTTCTTCGTGGCGCTGGTCGGCATCGCCATGGTCGTGGATTCCGAGTTGCAGGGTCTCGGCTCGAAACCCTGGGGCCTCGCTTTGCTGGCTGCGATGCTGGCGATCGCCGCATGGCGCGTCGAGGCGATCGCGCTGCTCTTCGGCGCCGGCATCGCGACGATCCTGGCTTTCATCCGCATCGCTTTCGCCGGCGCTCTCGACCTGCGTGTCATGGGCGCAACGGTGACCGTCGATGGCGTGCCCGTCGGCGGCGATGTCGACCCGCTGTTCTATCCGGGCATCGGGCTCGCCATCCTGTTTCTTGCGCTCGGCCTCTGGCAGGGACGCGCCCTGGTCAATATCGGCCCGCGCAAGGCCGCGTTCTGGGTGGTCTTCGCGGCGGCGGTTCCGCTCGTCATTGCCGGCTCGCTGTGGCTCGGGATGGGAAATCCCAACATCGATTTCGGCTACGCCGCCGCGGTGTTGGTCGTGACCGCGGTCCTGCTTGTCGGCAGCGAGTGGATCGCGCGCGCGGAAACGCCGCCGCTGCGTGGCGGACCGGCCGTGTCGGGGGCGATCTCGGGCGCCGCCGCGGGTCTCGCGCTTGCGCTTCACATGGCGTGCGGACCGGGCCTGACAACGATCCTGATCGGCGTGGGGGGCGTGCTGCCGGCCCTCGCCACGCGCTTGCGCGCATACCCGATCTTCGGTTGGCTCTGCCTTTCGGCGGTTGTCGTGGTGCTCGTCCGCGTCGCGATCGACCCGAGCATCGTCGGCGTTGGCGAACTCGGGACCACGCCCGTCTTCAACGCGCTGCTGCCGGGCTACGGCATACCCGCGCTGGCCTTCGGTTTCGCCGCATGGCAGCTTGCCCGCACCACCGGCGGACGGCCCTTTCTCGCCATGCAGGCCGCCGCAGCCCTGTTCGCCCTTTTGACCTTGGCGATGCTCGTCCGCCACGCGATGAACGGCGGGACGATTGATGCGGGGTATCCGACATTGGCCGAACAGGCGATCGATTCGATCATCGCGTTCGGCGCGGGCGGCATCCTGATCGCGCTCGACCAGCGCGCGCCGAGTTCAGTGTTCCGCTATGGTTCAATGGCGATCGGCGTCATTTCGGTCGCCGCGGTCGTGCTGCAGCATTTCCTTCTGCTGAACCCCGTCTTCACCAATGAATTCACCGGCCGCATCCCGGTCCTGAACCTGTTGTTCCTCGCCTACCTTCTTCCCGCATTGGCGGCCGGCGCGCTCGCCTATTATGCCCGCCCCAAGCGGCCGCGCTGGTATGCGATCATGCTCGCGCTGACCGGGGCGGCGCTGGCCTTCGCCTATGTCACGCTCTCCGTCCGCCGCGTCTTCAAGGGCGAGTTCATCGGCTTCTGGAGCGGCACGGGGGATGGCGAGTTCTACGCCTATTCCGCGGTCTGGCTGCTGCTCGGCGTCGTGCTGCTGGTCATCGGCGTGAGAGCCAATTCCTTCGTCATACGCGCCGCTTCCGGCATCCTGATCGCGCTCTCGGTCGCCAAGGTCTTCCTGCTCGACATGTCGGCGCTCGAAGGCGTCCTGCGCGCCTTCTCCTTCATGGGCCTCGGCGCGGTCCTGATCGGCATCGGCCTGTTCTACCAGCGTTTGTTGACCAGGGGTGCGAAGCCTGAAACGGCGACAACGCCTGTCTGAGACATTGCGTGAATATTCATATTGTGGTATTTGAATATTCAAAGGATGCGATTGTGCCGCTTTATATTCGCGACGACGTAGTCGATGCCTTGGCCATCGAACTGCAGAGCGTCACAGGCGCCCGCAGCAAGACCGAGGCCGTGCGCCAGGCGCTGACCAACGAACTCACGCGAAGGCGCGCCGAAACGCCGTTCATGCAGCGGATTGTCATGCTTCAAAAACGGCTACGAGACGAGCTTGGACCTCCGGACCCAAACTTTGACATGAAGAAGTTCAGCGATGAACTTTATGAAGACTGATGTTTGTTGACGCGTCGGTTGTCGTTGCGGTTCTGAACCGCGAACTGGAATGGGAGGGCCTCGTCGCGAAGCTTCGCCACAGCGGGCAGCTCCACGTATCTCCGATCGTTCGATTCGAAGCAGTTCTCGCAGCTTCGCGCGGAAGTATGAAGACACGCCGTTCGCCATCGGCGATCAAGACGGCCGCGGAGATCGTCGAGATGTTTTTTCAGGATTTGGGCATCGAGGAAGTTTCCATAACACCCGAGATCGGTCGCGGCGCCATTTCCGCCGCTTCCGTCTACGGCAAAGCTGTCGGCCATCCCGCCGATCTCAACTTCGGCGACTGCTTCTCCTATGCGTGCGCCAAGTCGCTCGCTCTTCCGCTCCTTTACAAGGGCCATGATTTCGCCAAGACCGATCTCGCCTGAAAGTCTATTCCGCAGCCATCATGCCCGCCCTCTCGACCGGCCGTTCGCGGATCGGCGAATGCACCGCCGCCGCGAACAGTCCGAGCGCGACGCCGAGCCACCAGACGGCATCGTAGGAGCCGAAACGGTCGTAGAGATAGCCGCCAAGCCAGACGCCGAGGAACGACCCGATCTGGTGCGACAGGAACACCACCCCGCCGAGCAGGCCGAGATGGCGCGTGCCGAACATGATCGCCACCAGCGAATTTGTCGGCGGCACGGTCGACAGCCAGAGCAGCCCCATGACGATGGAGAATATGACGACGCTCGCCGGCGTCTGCGGCAGCAACAGGAAGGCGGTCACCGCGATCGAGCGGCCGATATAGATCAGCGACAGGAACATCGGCTTCGAATAATGCTGCCCGATCACGCCGGCGCCAAGCGATCCGATGATGTTGAAGAAGCCGATCAGCGCCAGCGCGATCACGGCGTATTTGGCCGGGATGCCGATATCGCGGATATAGGCCGGGAAGTGCGCCGTGATGAAGGCGACCTGGAAGCCGCAGACGAAGAAGCCCGAGAACAGCAGGACGTAGCTGCGATGGCCGAACGCCTCGCGCAGCGCCTGGCCGATCGTTTGCTGGAATGAGGCCTGCCCGCGTTGCGCGGCATGTGAACTGCCGACGAGCGGGATGGCGAGCAGCGGAATCGTCAGCATGGCGAGCGCCATATAGACGAGCGTCGACGACCAGCCGAACGCGTCGATCATGCCCTGGCTGATCGGCGCGAAGAGAAACATCCCGGCCGAGCCCGCCGCCGTCCCGATGCCGAACACGAATGACCGCGTCTCCGGTCGCGTATGGCGTGCGAAAGCCGCCAACACGATCGAGAACGATCCGGCCGCGACGCCCAGCCCGACCAGGACGCCGCCGCCGATATCGAGCGCGGCGATGGAGTTGGCGTGCGCCATCGTCAGCAGTCCGCCCGAGTAGAGCAACCCGCCCAGCGCCAGCACGCGCCACGTCCCGTAGCGATCCGCGATCGCGCCGAAGAGCGGCAGACCAAGGCCCCAGAACAGGTTCTGCAACGCCATCGCGAAGCCGAAAGTGGTGCGGTCCCAGCCCTTCTCGGCCAGCATCGGCAACTGGAAGAATCCCATCGCCGATCGCGGGCCGAACGTGAGCGCCGCGATCAGGCATCCGCAGATGACGATCAGCCATGGGTAAGCGCGGGCCGGGGCGATTGTGGTGCTCGTCATGGCGGCCGCTCCTTCGTTTCAAGCTTGATGTACCGACGAAATGGCGCGGGTGAAAACGAATAGCGTGGATCGACCGATCAGTTTCGTTGATGGTGCGGAAGAATGCGGGTTGTCCGGGCGTTCATCATCGAGCGCACCGTCGAACGACGAAGCCTTCCGAGCGTCGGAGACCATGGACGACAAACGCAACGCCATCCTGGGCGAGATACCGCGGCTGCGGCGCTATGCGAGGGCGCTGGCGCGCGATCGCGACGCCGCCGACGACCTTGTGCAGGATTGCCTCGAACGGGCGCTGGCGAAACTGGACAATTGGAGCACGGGCGACAGCCCGCGCCGCTGGCTCTATACGATCATGCATCACATCTTCCTCGACCGCATCCGCAGGGACAACCGCCGCGGCGAAACGGCTATGCTGGCGCTCGAGGCGACGGAAGCGTTGTCCGTTCCCGCGCATCAGGCCGACAGCGCCGCCTCGCGCGAGGTGCTCGAGGCCCTGCAGGCAATCAGTCCCGAGCGCCGGGCGGCCCTTATTGTCGTGGCGATCGAGGGATTCTCCTACGCCGAGGCGTCGGAAATCCTTGGGGTACCCGCCGGCACGCTGATGTCGCGCGTTTCGCGCGGCCGCGAAGAGCTTCGGGCGCATTTAGACGCCGGCGCGCGGCGGCGCGCGATCAAGGCGGTCGGGCCATGACCATGCGCCAATTCAACGACCGCGACATCCACCTCGCCCTCGACGGAGAACTTCCCGACGAAGAGCGCGCCGCCTACGAGGCGTGGCTGCTTGCCAACCCGGACATGCGCGCGCGCGCGGCGCGCTTCGGGGACGATGCCGGGCTGCTCCGCGCGGCGGTCGCCGGGGTCGTCGACGAGCCCATACCGGCGCGGGTCCGGCGCGCGCTGGAGGCGCGATCCTTCGCCGCCCGACGCGCGATGCCGACGTGGTGGCAATTCGCGGCCGCCGTTTTCCTGCTGGCGATCGGCCTGGCCGGCGGAGCGCTGATCGGCCGCTCGGCCTGGTTCGAAGTTGATCGGCAGACCTTCGACCTGGCCGCCGCCGCGATCGCGGCCCACAACATCTATGCCGCCGAGAAACTGCATGTGGTCGAGGTCGGGGCGGATCAGCAGGACCATTTGCAGCAATGGCTGTCCAGACGGCTGGATATGGCCTTGGTGGCGCCCGATCTGTCGACGCAAGGGCTTCATCTGATCGGCGGCAGGCTGCTCCCTGCCGGCCGGCGTTCGGCGGCGCAATTCATGTACGAGGACGCGTCCGGCAATCGCGTTTCGCTTTATATTACGCGTGATCCGGGCGATCGCGAAACCGGCTTCCGCTTGCTCCGCGAAGGCAATACGCGGGCGGTGTTCTGGCTGGACGAGGGCTATGGCTGCGCGGTGGCGGGTTCGGCGACGGACACGGTTCTGGCCCGCGTCGCCGACATCGCCTATCGTGGCTTGCTGGCCGGCCGAGCGAGCTGAACCGTCAGGCGGAGTCAGCCGAAACAACCCGCCTCGTGCTTGCGAAGCAGACACAATTCAGCCCGAATCGCGGTGCGATAGCGCGTGCCGGTCCGCGAACGGAAGGCGGCCCGGAGATGGCGCAGGGCGCCGAACAGGGGAAGGTTCAGCGCCGCGTATGTCCGCCATGACGCGCCCCGCCCGCGAGTCCGATCTCGATGCGCTCATGGCGATCGAGTCCGGCGTCTTTGCGGGCGACCGCATCTCGCGGCGCTCGTTCCGGACCTTGCTGGGCAAGCGCAGCGCCTTGATCCTCGTCGCCGAACGGTTGGGCCGGATCGCCGGCTACGCAGCGCTTCTGTTTCGCGCGAGAAGCCGCCATGCCAGGCTCTATTCGATCGCGGCCGCCCCGGGCGAGACCGGGATCGGCCGGCCGCTGCTGGTCGCCGCCGAGGACGCCGCGCGCCGCAGGGGGGCCGATTCGATTCGGCTCGAGGTCCGCGCGGACAACCGGCGCGCCATCGCGCTCTACGAGCGAGGCGGCTACAGATGCTCCGGACGCGTACCCGACTACTACGAGGACGGCGCCGCGGCGATCCGCTTCTCCAAGGCTCTCGCGACCCAGGCGATGATCTTGGCTGATGCCCGCAGCCTCCCGGGAACGGCGTCCTCGTGACGAGGTTTTCGTTCGGTCGAGCCGCCGCCTTTGAATCCAATCGAATCCGGACACGCCGATGACATGGGTCATCCTCACGGGCCGAAACAGCGATCTGGATCAGGTGGCGACGCCGCACAAGATCATCACCAACCGAGAGTATCTCGCCCACCCGGCGCTGTTTCGCGGTCAGCGGCCGAAGGTCATCAATCTCTCGGGCGACTATGCCTATCAGAGCCGGGGGTATTACGCCTCGCTGCTCGCGGGCTCTCGCGGCCATAAGGTCATCCCGACGGTGGAGACCATGATCGATCTTTCGGAGCGCAAGCTCTACGAGAACGCGCTGCCCGAACTCGAAGGCGCGCTGAACAAATGCCGCAAGGACCTCGGCGGCGCGTTTCCCGGCAAGGTCACGTTTTTCTTTGGCATCGGCCCGAGCAAGCACTGGGACAGGTTCGCCAAGCTCCTGTTCGACTGGTACCGCGCCCCGGCGCTCGAAGTGGTGATCAAGGACAGTGAGCAATGGGCCTCTATCCACAAGATCGGTTTCTACCCGCTCTCGCGCATGACCAAGGACGAGAAACCGCGCTTCCTGAAGAGCCTCGAGGTCTATACCAACCGCGAATGGCGCGACACCAAGACCCGCACGCCGGCGCGCTATACCTTCGCGACCCTGGTCAACCCCAACGAGGATCTCGCGCCGTCCGAGATCGGCTCGCTGCGTCACTGGGCGCGCATCGCCGAGAAGATGGGCGTCGAAGTCGAGCCGATCACCAGGCGCGATCTCGCCAAGCTTGCCAACTACGACGCGTTGTTCATCCGCGAAACCACCGCGATCTCGAACCACACCTATCGTTTCGCGCGCCGCGCGCAGCAGGAGGGCATGCCCGTCATCGACGATCCGCTGTCGATGATCCGCTGCACCAACAAGGTCTACCTGAACGAACTGATGGCCTTCAACAAGGTGCCGGTGCCGCCGACGGTAATGATCGCCGGGCCCGCCGACTTCCAGGTCGCCGCCGACACGCTGGGTTTCCCGCTGGTCTTGAAAATCCCCGACTCGTCTTTCTCTCGCGGTGTCAAGAAGGCGTCGGATTTCGAGGAGATGAAGACGTTGGCCGGGCAGTGGCTGGAGCATTCCGACCTGCTGATCGCGCAGAAATTCATCCCCACCGACTATGACTGGCGCGTCGGCGTGCTCGGCGGCCAGCCGCTGTTCGCCGTCCACTACCTGATGGCCAAGAAGCATTGGCAGATCGTCAACCACAAGGCCAACGGCAAGCCCGACCAGGGCGGGATCAAGACCTTCACGCTGAAGGAAGCGCCCGCCCATGTCGTCGAAACCGCCGTCAAGGCCGCAAGCTGCATCGGCGACGGCCTCTATGGCGTCGACCTCAAGGAAACCAGCGACGGCGTCTTCGTCATCGAGGTCAATGACAATCCCAACCTCGACCATGGCTACGAAGACACGGGCGAAAAAGACGAGGTCTGGATTCGCCTGACGCAGTGGTTTCTCGATCGGCTGGAGCGGCCGGGAAGATAGCTTGTGGACTTGCAAGAGCGCGTCCTTTCCCGTCGCCACGCCTGCTTTCGCATCTGGCCATTGTGATCCTTCGACAAGCTCAGGATGAGGTCGGGAAGCGGGCTCGGGGCCGTGCCTTCCTAATTTTTGTTACCATGGCGCGGTTTCCCACGCCCGCCGGTTTGCTTGCCCGACCACGGGGACGCGTTGTTAACGCGGGGAGCCATGGTTCGGGCCCGGACCTGTGGGCTCATCGCCCAGCGACGCGACCGTTAGCGTCACCGATCCGGCGCCGCCGCTCCCCCTCGATACCCGGTGCGCACCGAGGTCCCCGTGAGAGCGATGGGGTAAGGATAAGGGAGCGCGGTAATGGGGGGAAAGAATTGACGCAAATCCCGCTGCGAGGCTGCTTCAGCGGCCCGAGCCGGAAGGGTAAGCGTTTAGCATCGTTCAAGATTTCCGCCCAGAGGACACCTTCGGACAAGTCAGCTTTCTTGCGGGACAGAATAAATATCCCCTTTGAAATCGACGAAGTTCACGCGAGCGGGGCCTGAATAGCCGCGATCGTCAGGAACATTCTTAACGGTTGCGAAGGTAAAGGTTGAAATCCGTAGCTTTGGTACAGTTTCTTGCGACGCGCGATTATGGACGGATCGCCATCATCGAGTATGTCCAGCAGCACCACCGCTATGCCCAGGTTGTCGGCGGCCTTAGCAATACGTTTCAGTGCGTCCGCAAGCAGGTCGCCGCCGTACCCCTTGCCCGAATGACGCTGGTCCACGCCGATCATGGAAAGGTAGGCCGCGGGAATGATCCCATGACCTGGTCTCGTCCTGGCGAATTTCGGCGGGAGATCGCGATAATCCACCGCATGCGCATTGATCGAATAAAAGCCAATGAGTGCGCCGTCTTCGCGCATCATGACGTAGATCCGGGCGTTGCCGGCTTTCGCGAGTTTGTTGGCCGATTTCCGGAAGTAGTTGTCGACGCTTTCGACACCGCAAGAAAAACCGCTGCGATCATGTTTCCCGGGATCGAGCGGCTCGATAAGCACGATCTGGATTTACTTCGACGTGACTGTCGACTCGTGCCGCTCGAATGCCGCTTTCAATTTTTCGCCTGCCGGCGGGGGAGCGTCGAGCGCCGCGAAAAAAGCCGAATGGTCGGAAGGATCAAGCATCGTTCGCTCATGAGCATGGATGACCTCAAGCGCACTGGCATAAGCGGCGTTCATGGTGAAGACGGAGTCGTCAACACCGGACAGCGCCGCCGCTCTCTGAATAGCGTGCTTTATTCGCGGCTTCGTGCGGAAATTCATTCGCTCCGAACTTCGTTCGTCGGCTTGGGGTTGTTCAAGGCTCAGAGAAGTCATGTTAACAATCCTGTTTGATTGTCATGTACGCCTCAGACACGTACATTGCAACAAGATCGTCAGGAAAGCCGACCTGTTACAAGTGCTTTCGACTTTGCTATGAACTCGACTTGTACGGCTTTCGCCGGTTTCGACGCTAGATCGAGCTTCTCCGCCGTCACGCCGTTCGGTCGGCCGAAAAACTTCGTCGCCTCGCTGGTCGAGAACCCCGCCAGCACCGTCGCTTCGAAGTAGGCCGCAACCTGATCGGCGCGCTTGATCGCCCTGCGCGTTTTCTCGTCGAGCCGGGCCGGCAAGTCGAACCGCCGATGGATGGCGCGCTGCAGCCGTTCCTCGACAACCTTGTAATCGCCGCCGACGACCGATTTGAACGGCGAGATCATATCGCCGATGACGTATTCCGGCGCGTCGTGCAGCAGTGCGGCCAGCCGTTGCGCGGGCAGGGCGTCAGCAACTTGCAGGCAGAAGATCGTCTCGACAAGAAGCGAATGCTGCGCGACCGAGAACGCGTGGTCGCCGGCTGTTTGACCGTTCCACCGCGCGACCCGCGCGAGGCCGTGCGCGATGTCGGCGATCTCGATGTCGAGCGGCGAGGGGTCGAGCAGGTCGAGCCGCCGTCCCGACAGCATGCGCTGCCAGACGCGCGTCGGCGCCGATCCGCGCGCCGGCATCAGGCTTGCTCGGCGGCCGCGGCTTGCGGAAAGGTGAAGTTCGCCCATGGCGGAATCGAGAGGTCCAGCACGACCCCGCCGGCGGTGATCGCAACGTCATCGTCCAGCGCCGCCCTGACCTTGTCGATCCGCACGATCGCGATGGCGTGGACGCCGGCGACCGACCCGAGCGCGCCGATCGGCCGCCCCCCGGCGAGGATTTCGGTTCGCGACGTGGGCAACGCGCCGTGTCCGGTCGCGATCAGGACGCGCCGCCGCGCCGTGCCGCGATGATGCATCCGCGACACGACCTCCTGGCCGACATAGCAGCCCTTGCGGAAGCTGACGCCGCCGGTCTGGTCGAGCAGCACGTCATGCGGAAACGCATCGCCGAGATCGTAGTCCGAACCGCTCTCGGCGATGCCCTTGGCGATCCGGAATGCGTGCCATGACCCTTGGCTGGCCGTAGAACCAGTAAAACCGTACCAGCGCCATACTGGCGCGGCATCCGGGAAACGCAGATCGAGCAGCGCCCGCCCGCCGCTTGAATCGGTTTGTGAACCGCCTTCATAGGTCGGCCACGAAATTGCGACAACGCTCTGATCCAGCTTGGAAATCATAACCTTCGCGCGCAGCCTGTACATCGTCAGGCGGCGGATGAAATCGTCCGCGACATCGGCGCGACATTCCAGCGCGAATCCGTCGGGTGCACGCGAGATCAGGAAATCGAAAAGAATCTTTCCCTGTGGCGAGAGCAGCGCGCCCGGCTTGGCGCTATCGGGCGGCAGTGCGTCGAGGTCGGTCGTGATCAGGTTCTGCAGGAACGGTTCGGCTTCGGGTCCGGCGATCGAGATCAGCGCGCGGTCGTCGAGGAGGGCGGTCGGCATCGGCGGAACTCGCACGCTTGCATTCGGCAAGCCCGTTACGTAAGCCGCCTCTCGAAGGCGGGCAAGGGCGGCTGGGCGGATGGCGGCGACCTACGATCTTATCCTGACAGGCGGCGTGGTGGTCAATCACGACGGGTCCGGCCTGAACGATTTAGGCGTCGTCGCCGGACGCGTCGCCGCGATCGGCGATCTGTCGCGCGCCCCGGCCGGCAAGACCATCGACTGCCGCGGCCTCCACATCCTTCCGGGAGTCGTCGACAGCCAGGTGCACTTCCGCGAGCCGGGTCTAGAGCACAAGGAGGACCTCGAAACCGGCTCCCGCGCGGCTGTCTTAGGCGGGGTGACTACGGTCTTCGAGATGCCCAACACCAACCCGCAGACGACGAGCGAGGCAGCGCTTGCCGACAAGGTCGCGCGCGCTGCCGGCCGCATGCACTGCGATTTCGCATTCTGGGTCGGCGGCACGCGCGACAATGCACGCGATGTCGGCGAACTGGAGCGCCTGCCTGGCGCCGCCGGAATCAAGGTCTTCATGGGGTCCTCGACAGGCGACCTGCTGGTCGAGGACGACGATGGGGTCCTCGAAATCCTCAAGAACACGCGCCGGCGCGCCGCTTTCCACTCCGAAGACGAGTACCGTTTACGCGAACGGGCGCATCTTCGCGTCGAGGGCGAGCCGTCTTCGCATCCCGTCTGGCGCGACGAGATCGCGGCGCTTACCTGCACGAAGCGCCTCGTCGCCATCGCGCGCCGCGCCCGCGCGCGCATCCACGTCCTGCACATCTCGACGGAGGAGGAGATCGCCTTTCTCAAGGACCACAAGGACATCGCCACCTGCGAGGCGACGCCGCATCACCTGACGCTGTCGTCGGATGACTACGGGCGCCTGGGCACGCTGATTCAGATGAACCCCCCTATACGCGACAAGCGTCACCGCGACGGCGTCTGGCGCGGCGTCTCGCAGGGCATCGTCGACGTGCTCGGCTCGGACCATGCGCCGCATACGCTCGCCGAGAAGGCCAGACACTACCCGGCGTCGCCGTCGGGCATGACCGGCGTACAGACGCTGGTCCCGATCATGCTCGACCATGTCAATGCGGGCCGACTGACGCTGGAGCGGTTCGTCGACTTGACCAGCCAGGGCCCGAACCGGATTTTCGGCATGGCGCGCAAGGGCCGCATCGCCGCCGGCTACGACGCCGATTTCACCATCGTCGACCTCAAGCGCGGCGAGACCATCGCCAGTGCGAAAGCCGGCTCGAAGGCCGGCTGGACGCCCTACGACGGCAGGCGCGTGACCGGCTGGCCGGTCGGCACGATCGTGCGCGGGGTCAGGGTCATGTGGGAGGGTGAGATCGTGACGCCCGGAACGGGCCGGCCGGTTCTGTTTTCGGAAGCGTTGCCGGCCTGACAGCTATTCTCCAGCGACGAAGAACGACCAGCGTCCGTCCGGCGCGATGCCGACGCGATAGAAGATATAGGAGCCGTAGTTCTTCATTTCCTCGTAGTCCCCGGCCGTCACGATCTTGAACAATTCCACGCGTTGCGGCGCGGTCAGCTTGTCGATCGGCATGGCGAAGAAATATGGCCAGACGTAGAGCTCCGACGGCGTGCCGGCGTCGAGATGGACGTAGCCCGCCGAGAGCACCTCCTCGAGGATGGCGAGGATTTCCTGCCCGCCTTCGTCCCCGGCTAGGCTCTTCAGGTAGGCGATGGGATCGCCCTCGATCTCGGCCAGCGAAATCTGCGTCTGCGCGTCGCCCATGCCGATCAGGGGCCGCAAAGCCTCCGGATCGCCGCTGAGGCAGGCCGCCAGGATCAGGTCGCGCATCCGCTTGACCTCGGCCGGCAGTTTTCCGAAATCATATTCGACCTGCGGAACCGGCTCGTTCTCGTCGACGGGATTGGTCGCGGCAGGGCTTTTGACGCCACCGTCGGGTCCGACCGGTCCGGTTTCGTCCGGTTCGGTGGCGTCGTGCGGCGCGATCGGATCGGGGATCGGCACGACCTTGTCCTGGCCTGGATTGTCGGGAACCGCTGGCATGTCGGGCGCGGGGAGTTCCTCGCGCTTGATCTCGCTCAGCGCGAAGGCATGCGACGCTGTCAGCGAAAGACCGATGGCCAGCGTTAGCCCCACAATCGCAAGCCTCCCGGCGCTTGGCTTGGCGATTGGCCTGATCGGCAAAGTTACGGGATCACGCTGGGACATGGGCATCTCCGCAGGGGCGAGAACACCTCGATGCGGTCCGGTTCTTGGCACGGAACGGCCCGCGCGGTCTACTCTAATGCCGCAATTGCGACGGCGCGAAGTCGCCGGCGATGACTTTTTCCCGCATGCGGTCGATCAGCGACAGCGTTGCCCGCTCGCCGTTGCAGCGAAATATCTCGCCGAGCGCGGTCGCAAACGCCGCCTCGGCGATGATGTCCGTCTCGATGCCGGCAGAAATGCCTTCCGCCCAAGCCTCGTTGTGGCATTCGACGGCGGTCAGGCGCTTCTCCTCGCGGACCAGCGCGTCGATATCGCTTGTATTCTGTTCGATACTCACCTGACCACCCTTCCAAGCCAAAGCCCGTCCCGGAGCCAAAACTTGATTCAAATTTTTTACGTCCCGTTAAGCCTTCTAGCACATTCGTTTTGCAGCGCACGCTTGCATTGCCGGAAACGTTAACGCAACCCTAATTTCCGTAGCGCGCCGCGATGTCGCGCGACAGCGTCTCGCCCTCCTGCCTGTAGCGCCGCATCGCCTCCGACGCTGACGCCGTGCATCGCGTGTAGCTGCGCGCGAAGGCGCTGTAGCCACGGTTGAACGTCGCCACCAGTTTCGCGCGGCGCTCGGGCGTCGGCTTCTCGGCCGCGATCAGCCTCTCCATTTCCATCCGCCACACATCGCTCTTGTCGCCGCACAGCGTCCGCAGGAAATGCAGCGATCCCAAAACTTCCGAAAGGCGCATCAGGCCGGACTCGTACGGGCCTTCGGCGGCCGGGGCCGCCTGGATGGATGCGCCGGCCAACCCCAGAACCACCGACAGCGCCGCGACCGTCTTTCGAGCCATGAAGGGTCCTCGCCCATCAATTTGGCGTTGGCAAGGCATGACGCGACGTTTGATCCCCACGTCCCGCGAGTTCAATCGCGCTTCAGCAGGTCGGCAGCGATCGACCCGACATTGGCGACGAGATCGAGCGAACCCAGTTCGTCCAGGCGGAAAAACCGCGCCTCGGCGGCATCGTCGGCGGCTAACGGCTCGCCGCGCGCATGGACGCCCGAATAGACATGCAGCAGGAAATCGACGCCGCCATCATGCGCCGAATCGATCGGCAGCACGGCTACCGGAGCAAGCCCGCCGCATTCGAGCCCCGTCTCCTCCAGAAGTTCGCGCCGCGCGGCGGCCTCGAGGCTCTCGCCGGGTTCTACCCGCCCGCCCGGGAATGCGTAGAAACCTTGCGACGGCGCGCGTCCGCGACGGACCAGCAAAATGCGGTCGCCGCGCACCAGCGCGACCGACACGGCTGGAATGGGGGCGACTGGCATGAGAACGTCTCCCTTGGCCCGCAAGCCGGTTGCAGCGCCACGCCGGCATCGCCACTCTTATGCCAGTCTTTAACCAGGAAAAACGGAGACAGCCATGTGCGGCCGCTTCACCCTGACCGCGACGCCCGAGGAGGTGGCCGCGCTGTTCGCGATCCTCGATCTGCAGGATTTTCCGCCGCGCTACAACATCGCGCCGACGCAGCCGATCCTCATGGTGCTGGCCGGCCCGCCGCGCGAACCGGGCTCGAACCTGCCCGACCGGCAGGCGATCCTGGTGCGCTGGGGCCTGATCCCGCGCTGGGCCAAGGACCCGAAGGCCATGCCGCTGTTGTTCAACGCGCGCTCCGAATCCGTCATCGAGAAGGCGGCCTTCAAGACGGCGATGCGCCATCGCCGCGCGCTCGTTCCGGCGAGCGGCTTCTACGAATGGCGGACGGTCGGCAAGAGCAAGCAGCCCTTTTTCCTGCGCCCGCCCGGCGGCGGCATCGTGGCCTTCGCGGGCCTGATGGAAACCTATGCCGATCCGAACGGCTCGGAAATCGACACGGGAACGATCCTGACGACCCATGCCAGCACAGATCTGGCGGGCATCCACGACCGCATGCCGGTCGTGATCCACGAACAGGATTGCGCACGCTGGCTGGATTGCCGCAGCCGGGAACCGCGCGACGTGGCCGACCTGTTGCTGCCGGCCGAGCCGGGCTTTTTCGAGGCGATCCGCGTCTCCGACCTGGTCAACAAGGTCGCCAACACGGCCCCCGAAATTCAAGAGCCCAGGGCGGCCGCGCCGGATGCGGCCACGCCGGCCGCCGCGTCGTCACCCGACCGGCGCAACTCGACCTGCTCTGACGCCGGCGGCTTTGCCTAGCGCTGGTGAGGCTCAGGCTACCTTGCCGGCGGCGGCGGTCGCCGCGGGCTTGCGCTTCTTTGTCGCAAGAACGGCGGCGAGCACGGCGGCCGGCCCGATCGCGCGATAGTGCTTGACCAGATGCGCGCTGGCGTTCCGGGCGCGGGCGCGATCCGCTTCGCTCTTGGAGACTGACATTTTAGGTCCTTGGGTCGTTTCTTGTTCGTATCGAGTGATCGGCAAATCGGTCGAAAGCGTGACTGACCGCAGCACTTTGTCGTTCGTTGACGAAGTATGTCTAGACATGTTTACGAAACCTTTAGCGTTGAGGCATGCCTGCAACACTTCCCCACTCGAATCTGACCTCGAACGGTAACCAAACGGTGGCGTCCGGACGCGGCTTCGTAACAGGAGGCTCCGCGGCACGCCCTGTCGGCGCTTGACGCGGCCGCGCAAGGCTATGATAACGACGCCTATGAAATCGACCTTCGCCATTTGCGGCTTCTGTATTATCGGCTAGCGCTTGTCGCTGGACCGGTCGTTTTCAGCCATTCTCTCGATATGAAAAACGTCCCGGCCGGCCGGCTGGCTTACGGCCGCGCGCAAAACGCCGCCGTCCTTGACTGAAGCGGACTTTCCGATGACCGAAATGCCTGTCCTGAAACTGACCAACACGCTGACCCGGACCAAGGAGCCGTTCGTCCCGATCGACCCGGCCAACGTCCGCCTGTATGTCTGCGGCCCGACGGTCTACGATTTCGCCCATATCGGCAACGCGCGCCCGGTCATCGTCTTCGACGTGCTGTTCCGGCTTCTGAGGCATCTTTACGGGCAGGACCACGTCACCTACGTCCGCAACATCACCGACGTAGACGACAAGATCAACGCGCGCGCTCTGCGCGATTTTCCCGACCTGCCGCTCAACGAGGCCATCGGCCGCGTCACCGAGAAGACCGCAAGCCAGTTCCACGCGGACGTGAAGGCGCTTGGCTGCCTGGAGCCCACGCATGAACCGCGCGCGACGGACTTCGTCACCGCGCGGGCCGACCGCAAGCCGGACATGGTCGGCCTGATTCAAAAGCTGATCGGCAACGGCCATGCTTATGAAACCAATGGCGAAGTCCTGTTCGACACCGCCTCGATGGCCGACTACGGCGCGCTCTCGGGCCGCAATCTCGACGAACAGCGGGCAGGCGCCCGCGTCGCGGTCGACGCGCACAAGAAGAACCCGGCCGACTTTGTGCTCTGGAAACAATCTTCCGCTGACGAACCCGGCTGGAACGCTTCCTTCACGCTGCCCGGCCGCACGGTCGCGATCCGGGGCCGGCCCGGCTGGCACATCGAATGCTCGGCCATGTCGGCGGCCTATCTCGGCGAGGTCTTCGATATCCACGGCGGCGGCCTCGACCTGATCTTCCCCCACCACGAAAACGAGATCGCCCAATCCCGCTGCGCCCACGGCACCGAGGTCATGGCCAATTACTGGCTGCACAACGGGTTCTTGCAGGTCGAGGGACGGAAGATGTCCAAGAGCGACGGCAATTTCGTGACGATCCACGATTTGCTGGAAACGGAAAAATTTGGCGGGCGCAAATGGCCGGGCGAGGTCCTGCGGCTGGCGATGCTGATGACGCACTACCGGCAGCCGATCGATTTTAGCATCAAACGGCTGTGGGAAGCCGAAGACACACTTGTGCAGTGGTCGTCCATCAACGACGACATATTGGAGCCGCTGAACGTCATAGGCAATTTACAGACGAGCCCCCTGATCGACTCTGATGTACTTGAGGCCTTAAGCGATGATCTCAATACACATGCGGGTCTTGCTAGGCTCAGCAAGCTTGCGGACGACACCAGACTGGATCCGATGAAGCGTCCCGCTTTCTTAGCCAACTTGGAATTGCTAGGAATCAGTCTATTGATGCCAACTGGTTTGGATTCACAAAGTCAAGAATTTCGAGATTTACAAAAAAAGGTCGAAGGCCAAGTCAAGCTACGCCTCGCCCTCATCGCCACCAAGAACTGGCCGGAAGCCGACCGCATCCGCGACGAACTTCTGGCGCAGGGCATCCAGCTCAAGGACGGCAAGGACCCCATCACCGGCGAGCGCATCACGACCTGGGAGGTCAAGCGGTGAGGGCGGGAAACGAGGGGGCGGATAAGGTCGCGGGACAGCGCCCCCCTCTGTCCTGCCGGACATCTCCCCCACGCGGGGGGAGATCATTCTCGTCTTTGACTCGCTCTTTGCTTCGAACGAGCGCGATGGGCTCCCATTGGGCGGATAGCCGATCTCCTCCACGCGGGGGGAGATCATGCTCGTCTTTGACTTGCTCTTTGCTTCGAACGAAGACGATGGGCTGCCATTGGACGGATAGCCGATCTCCCCCCGTGTGGGGGAGATGTCCGGCAGGACAGAGGGGGGCGACGTAGAGCGCTAGGGCGGCGAAAACCGAAAATCAGCAAAGCGAGACCGAATGCCTCATGCGCCTCTTCCACCAAACTATCGCGCCCACGCAAAATCGATGCGGCGCGTCATGACCGACGCCGAACTCAAACTTTGGAACGTGCTTCGCGCGCATCGGCTGATGGCTCTCAGCTTTCGCAGACAATTCCCGATAGGCGGGTACATCGTGGACTTCGCCTGCCCGAAGCACAAGCTGATCATCGAGGTAGATGGCTCGCAACACGGCCATATCGAAGGTGTCGCGCGGGATGGCCAGCGATCAAACCGATTGGAACGAGATGGCTGGACGATCCTTCGGTTCTGGAACGATGACGTGTTGCGCGATATCGATAGCGTCTGCACCCATATCGTTATTGTCGTGGGCCTGATGGCCGAGGATGCAAGAATGCAGTCCGAGTCCGGCGGAGGCGACTCCACTCGGCCCCTGCGCGGCCACCCTCCGAGGGGCGGGAGGGATCGTCTGCACCCGAAGCCCCCGGCAAATGACGAGCCTCACTCTGACCGCGTTCTTGGCGATTGAAGCCGCGCCAAGCACATGACACGCGCGCCAAGGCGCGGTAGGGAGCACGGCGAAGGAGGCCGACGATGAGCCTTGACAATGTTCCAACCTATACAGGCGGCTGCCAGTGCGGGGCGGTTCGATTCCGCGTGGAGGGGACGCTGGGCGACCCGTCCGTCTGCCACTGCCGCATGTGCCAGAAGGCGAGCGGAAGCTTCTATTTGCCGCTTGTGACTGTACGCCATGCAAGACTCGACTGGACGCGCGGCGGCCCGAAATATTTCCAGTCCTCCAACTTCGCCACGCGCGGCTTCTGCGCCGCGTGCGGCACGCCGCTGACCTACGAGGCGCCAGACGGCGTCGCGCTGGCGATCGGCGCATTCGACAATCCGGCAGAGATCAGGCCGTTGATCGCCTGGGGCGTCGAGGCCAAGCTGCCGTTCGTCGACGACATCCCCGGCCTGCCGGAGAAGATCACGACGCAGGACGAGGAGGCGGCGTTTCTCGCCGATCTCGTCTCCTACCAGCATCCCGACCACGATACCGAGCAATGGCCGCCGGAGACGGCCTCGTGACCACCCTTCGCACGCTCTACCCGGAGATCGAGCCGTTCGAGACCGGCATGCTGGATGTCGGCGACGGCCATTCGATCTACTGGGAGCGCGTCGGGACCAGGGGCGCCAAGCCGGCCGTCTTCCTGCATGGCGGGCCGGGCGGCGGCATCTCGCCCAAGAATCGGCGCCTGTTCGATCCTGCGCTCTACGACGTCGTCCTGTTCGACCAGCGCGGCTGCGGGAAATCAACGCCGAATGCGTCGCTCGAAGCGAACACGACCTGGCATCTCGTGGCCGACATCGAGCGCCTGCGCGAACTCTGCGGCTTCGAGAAATGGCTGGTCTTCGGCGGCTCGTGGGGCTCGACGCTGGCGCTCGCCTATGCGCAGACGCACATCGAACGCGTGACCGAACTGGTCGTGCGCGGCGTCTACACGCTGACCAGGGCCGAACTCGACTGGTACTATCAGTTCGGCGTCTCCGAGATGTTTCCCGACAAATGGGAGCGCTTCCAGGCCCCGATTCCCGTGGCCGAGCGCGGCGAGATGATGGCCGCCTATCGCAAGCGGTTGGTCGGCTCCGACCGGCTCGCTCAAATCGAGGCCGCCCGCGCCTGGAGTTTATGGGAAGGCGAAACGATCACGCTGCTGCCGGATCCCGAGACCAGCGGCAAGTTCGGCGACGACGAGTTCGCGCTCGCCTTCGCGCGCATCGAGAACCACTATTTCGTCCATGCCGGCTGGCTCGAGGAGGGGCAGTTGCTGCGCGACGCGGTCAAGCTGCGGGGTCTGCCCGGCCTGATCGTCCATGGCCGCTACGACATGCCATGCCCGGCGCGCTACGCCTGGCAGTTGCACAAGGCGTGGCCGGACGCCGAGTTCTTTCTCATCGAAGGCGCGGGGCATTCGTTCACGGAACCTGGAATCCTCGATCGGCTGGTCTATGCGACCGACAAGTTCGCGGGGAAGGGACCGTGAGTCTTTTCGCTCGACGTTTGGCTGATCTTCCCCCGTGTGGGGGAGATGTCCGGCAGGACAGAGGGGGGCAACGTAGAGCGCTCGATTTCGAGCAATCTCAATGACCCGCCAACGCCTCACCCTCTTCGACACCACCCTCCGCGATGGCCAGCAAACCCCCGGCATCGACTTCTCGCTCGAGGACAAGATCGCCATCTCGGCGCTGCTCGATGAATTCGGCGTCGACTATGTCGAAGGCGGCTATCCGGGGGCCAACCCGACCGATACGGCGTTCTTCGCCAAAAGCCGCACGCGCAACGCTAGATTCGTCGCCTTCGGCATGACCAAGCGCGTCGGCGTCTCGGCGTCGAACGATCCGGGCCTGGCGGCGCTGCTGCAAGCCAAGTCCGATGCCGTCTGCTTCGTCGCCAAGAGCTGGGACTACCACGTCCGCGTCGCGCTCGGCTGCACCGACGTGGAGAACCTCGACGCCATTCGCGCCTCCGTCGAGGCGGCGCTTGCCGCGGGCAAGGAGGCGTTGGTCGACTGCGAGCACTTCTTCGACGGCTACAAGGCCAACCCGGCATACGCGCTGGCCTGCGCCAAGGCGGCCTTCGACGCCGGCGCGCGCTGGGTCGTGCTCTGCGACACCAATGGCGGCGCGCAGCCCTCCGAGATCCGCGCCATCGTCGAAAGCGTGATCGCTTCCGGCATTCCGGGCGAACAGCTCGGCATCCACGCCCATGACGACACCGGCCAGGCGGTCGCCAATTCGCTCGCGGCGGTCGAGGCCGGCGCGCGGCAGATCCAGGGCACGCTGAACGGCATCGGCGAGCGCTGCGGGAACGCCAATCTCGTCACGCTGATCCCGACGCTGATGCTGAAGCCGGCCTTCGCCGAGACGTTCGAGACCGGCGTTCCATCGGATCGACTCGCCGGCATCTCGCGGCTCTCCCGCGCCTTCGACGAATTGCTCAACCGCGCGCCGGAAGCGCAGGCGCCCTATGTCGGCGCGTCGGCCTTCGCGACCAAGGCGGGAATCCATGCCTCCGCGCTCGCCAAGGAGCCGGCGACCTACGAGCATGTGCCGCCGGAAGCGGTCGGAAACCGCCGCCGCGTCATGGTGTCGGACCAGGGCGGCAAGGCCAATTTCCTCGCCGAGTTGAAACGCCGCGGCATCGACATGCCGCGCGACGACGGCCGCCTCGATACGCTGATCGCGATGGTCAAGGAACGCGAGGCCGAGGGTTACGCCTATGAAGGCGCGGATGCGAGCTTCGAACTGCTCGCGCGGAAAATCCTTCAGACGGTTCCCGAATTCTTCCGCATCACCTCGTTCCGCTGCATGGTCGAGCGGCGTTTCGACGCCAACGGTCTGCTGCGCACCGTCTCCGAGGCGATCGTCAAGGTCGAGATCGACGGTCGGGAGACCATGTCGGTCGCCGAGGGGCAGGGACCGGTCAACGCGCTCGACATCGCGCTGCGCAAGGATTTGGGCAAATTCCAGAACGAGATCGCCGATCTGGAGCTCGTCGATTACAAGGTGCGCATCCTCAATGGCGGCACCGAGGCGATCACCCGCGTGCTGATCGAAAGCCGCGACGCGACCGGCGCGCGCTGGTGGACGGTCGGCGTGTCCGACAACATCATCGACGCCTCGTTCCAGGCGCTGATGGATTCGATCGTCTACAAGCTGATGAAGAACCGCGAGATGGCGGGGCTTGTCGCGGCCGAATGAGGGCGCTCCATCAGCGAAGCTGCACGCCATCATCAACACTTTGCGTTGGTCCGCGCAAAACTCTTCGCGCATAGCACCCGCATGGCGACGCAAACGATTCAAACTCCCGCGGTTTCGCGCGACGACGCAATGCGCGGCTTCCTCTTCGCGCTGGCGGCCTACCTCATGTGGGGCGTGCTGCCGTTCTATATGAAGGCCGTGGCGCACATTCCCGCCAGTGAGGTGGTGGCGCACCGCATCCTCTGGTCGGCCCCGATCGCCGGCGCGCTTCTGTTCTGGCTCGGCCGCACCGCCGACATCCGCGCCGCGCTTCGCTCGCCCAAGACCATCGCGCTCAGCGCCTGCGCGGCCGCCGCCGTCACGATCAACTGGGGCATCTACGTCTGGGCGATCGGCGCGGGCCGCGCGCTCGAGACCGCGCTCGGCTATTATATCAACCCGCTGTTCAGCGTGTTCCTCGGCGCGGCCGTGCTTGGCGAAAAATTGAGCCGCGCCCAGATCGCGGCGATCGCGCTGGCGCTGCTCGCCGTCGCGATCCTGAGCTATGAGAGCGGCGGCCTGCCCTGGGTCTCGCTCGGCCTCGCCGTCAGCTGGGGCCTCTATGCGCTCCTCAAGAAGACGCTGCCGATCGGCCCGGCCCAAGGGTTTTTCCTGGAGGTCCTGATTCTCGGCATTCCGGCGCTGGGCTACATTTTGTGGTTGCAGTTGCGCGGCGAAGGGCATTTCTCCGCCGCTTCGCCGACCGACGCATGGCTGCTGATCGGCTCGGGTTTTGCGACAGCGATTCCGCTGATTACCTACGCCAACGGCGCCAAGCTTTTGCGGCTGTCGACCATCGGCATCATGCAATACATCGCGCCGACCATCGTCTTCCTGATCGCGATCTTCATATTCAACGAGCCCTTCGACGCGGCCCATGCGGTGGCCTTCGGGCTGATCTGGGCCGCGCTCGCGGTCTATTCCTGGTCGATGTTCGCGGGACGGTCCGCCAGGCAAGGAGGTTGAGGTCCATGTACACGCTGCACATCGCCAACAAGAACTATTCCTCCTGGTCGCTGCGGCCCTGGCTGCTGATGAAGATGCTCGACATTCCGTTCGAGGAACACCTCGTGGCGTTTCCGGAAGGACCGAGTTTCGAGCTCTTCCGCGCCTTCGCTCCGAACGGCCGCGTGCCTTGCCTGGCCCACGACGGCTGGACGGTGTGGGATTCGCTCGCCATCGTCGAATATCTCGCCGAGCGCCATCCGGGCGTCTGGGCGGTCGACGCGCAGGCGCGCGCCTGGTCGCGCTCGGCGGCGGCCGAAATGCATTCCGGCTTCTCGGCCCTGCGCAACGACTGCGCGATGAGCGTCGGCGTGCGCATTCGCTTGGATCGGCATTCAGATGCGCTGAAGCACGATCTCTGGCGTCTCGGCGATTTGTGGGCGGATGGCCTGGACCGCTTCGGCGGGCCGTTTCTCGCCGGCGCGAAATTCACGGCCGTCGATGCGTTTTTCGCGCCGGTGGCCTTCCGGGCGCAATCCTACGGCCTTGAGATTGAGGGACCGGGATCGGCCTATGTCGCGCTGCTGCTCGACCTGCCGCCGATGCGCCGCTGGTACGCCGCCGGCCTGGCCGAAACCTTTCGCGATAGGCCGCATGACGCCGAAGTCTTCGCCGCCGGTGCGGTGCTTGAGGATCTTCGCGCGACGGCGTGACGTGAAGCCGCGCTACATCCCGTCCCCGAGCCGGCGCACGAACCAGAACGTCGAGCCCGCCACGATCAGCGACAGCACGGTGACGATCCAGAACCCCCCGCTTTCGCCCACGAACGGCAGGCCGCCGACGTTCATGCCGAACAGGCCTGAGATGATGGTCATCGGCAACAGCACCGACGTCATCACGGAAAGCACGTAGAGCAGCCGATTCGATTGCGCGGTAAGCTTGGCCATCAGCTCGTCCTGGAGCAGGCGGGCGCGGGCTTGCAACTGCTCGCAATCGTGATGCAGCCCGCGCGCCTGGTGCGACAGCCGCGCCGACATGTCGGACACCGCCTGCGGCATGTCATGCCGGTGCGCCTGCTCGAGATGACGGAAAAGATTGGTCAGCGCCGCCATCTGCCTATGGATGACGACCAGCTTGCGGCGCGCGTCGACGAGCGACTGGCGCTCGTTGTGCCAGGCATCGCAGACGATGCGGTCCTCGATGCCGTCGAGATGGTCGCCGAGTTCCACCACCTCGACCGCCATGCCGTCCAGCGACTGCACCATGACGCTTTCGATCAGGTCGGCGGGCGAGGTGAACGGCCGGCTGCGGCTGTCGACCATCCGCTTGACGGTGTCGACTGACCGCAGCGGCTGCTTGCGCGCGCCGATCAGCATCCTGTCGTCGAAAGCGAAGCGGAAATGGCCGAGGCCGTGCGACTCCTTGGAGTAGTCGTGACGTAGATCCGGAAGATCGCCATAGAGCCAGTCGCCTTCGAGGTCGATGTGGCAATCGTGGCCGGAATTCAGGAAAGCGTCGCGCACGTCCTGCGGCAGTCTCTGTTCGGTGGCGATTTCGTGGCGGCCGCGTATGTCTGTCAGATGATAGCTGCGCCAGGTCCAGCTTGCCTTGCCGGGATCGGCGGTGGCGAAACCGGCGGCATCGAAATGATAGCTGAAGAAGAGCCCGTGATCGTCTGGGATGCTGCCTTGCATCCCGTCGTTCAATTTCAGATGTTGGTTCATCGCGCGCGGCCCCGGCTGCCAGCCCCGATCGCTTCTAGCATATCGAGGGCGGGATAAGGATGACGATATCCGGTCCGCTCAGAGCTTGACGATGACGGCCTCGTCGCCGTCGGCGGAAATCTCGTTGTCGCCGCCTGCGGCTAGAATCGCCGGCACGATCGCCTCAGGCTTCTCGATGACCAGCGGCTGCACGAGATGCCCGGTATGGATGAATCCTTCCGCGCGCATATGGTCCATCAGCGCCATCATCGGGTCCCAGAAGCGTTCGACATTGCCGAAGACCATCGGCTTGCGGTGATGGCCGAGCTGGCCCCATGTCATGATCTCGACGATTTCCTCGACGGTGCCGATGCCGCCCGGCAGCGCCACGAAGGCGTCCGATTCCCGGAACATCCTGTGCTTGCGCTCGTGCATGTCCTCGGTGACGATCAACTCGTCCAGTCGTTCGAGGGCCGGCTGCGTCGCTTCCCGGTCGAGTAGGAAGCGTGGGATGATGCCGGTCACCTTGCCCCCGCCGCGCATCGCACCTTCGGCGACCGCGCCCATGATCCCCCTGGCGCCGCCGCCATACACTAGGCGCAGGCCAGCCTCGGCGATCGATCGCCCGAGGGCCAGGCCGGCCTTGACATAGACGTCGCCGCGGCCGGGCGACGAACCGCAATAGACGCAAATCGATCGAATCGAGTTCATGCTGACGAGTGGGTAGCGCGGGACGCGGGTCGGTCAAGACATGAAATCGGCAATTCCTTGTCGGTCGCGTGAAAAGACGATAGACCGGCGTAGGGTACTGAAGGGCAAGGCGTAAATGGCAATCACTCCGATCAAGGTCGTCCTGTTTCTGCTGGGAGGAACGGTCGCGGCGGGTGGCGTGGGCTACATGGCCGGCGCCTTCGATCCGGCTGTGGTGAATGCGCCGGCAAAGGTTGCGGCCGACGCGGATTCGGCGACGCCCAAGGGCGATCGCGCCACGGCGCCGGCAACCGCCGAGATGGCGGCCGAGCCTGCCGCGCCGCCCGCGAGCGAAGCTCCGCCCGCCGCCGCTCAGCCGGCAGCCGTTGCACGGTTGCCGTCCGCGCCGGCAAACGACGGTCCGCAAGACCCGCCGGCTACGGCGACCGATGCCGCCCAAGAGCCGCCCGAGAGCGCGGGGGCGAAGGCCCCAACCGAAACCGTTCCGCCACAAATCGCGGCGGCGCCGCCGCCTCGGGACGAATCCGTGCCGGCCCAGGCCGTTTTGGCCGCCGCCGCGCCGCCGCCGCCATCGCCCGAACCGGCGCCCAAGGTGGCGATGCCCGAACCGGCGTCCAAGGTGGCGATGCCCGAGCCCGCGCCCAAGCTGGCGGCGCTGGATCCGGCGGATGGCGGACCGCGGGCCGAGCCGCCGACATCCGAGCCGCCGCGACCTGCGCCGGCGGCCTCGGAGGTCGAAGCGCCCGGTTTCGATCTTATGCGGGTCGAGGCGGACGGCTCGATCGTCATCGCCGGGCACGCCGCGCCAAACGCCAAGGTCGAGGCGATCATCGGCTCGCGCGTGATCGGCTCGGCTCAGGCCGGCCCGGAGGGCGATTTCGCCATCGTGCTCGACGAGCCGCTGAAGCCCGGCGACTATCAGATCGTGCTGCGCGCCACGAATCCCGACGGCATCGCGGCGATGTCGCTGGAGACGGCGGTGGTCTCGATCCCGGAAACGGCTGACGGCCAGGTTCTGGCTCTCGTCGAGCAGCCGGGCAAGCCGGCCGAACTCATCACCGTTCCGCGCCCCGGGCCTGGAACCGCCCCCGCAGATAAGGTTGCCGCCGAACAGGACGATGTCGGCGTGGCGGCTGCCGATTCCCCGCTAGCCCAGCCCAATTCCCCGCCCACCCAGCCCAATGCCGCGCCCGCCCAGCCCAATGCCGCGCCCGCCCAGCCTGATGCCGCCGCGCCCGCGCCGCCTGCTGTCGCGCCAGCGGAAACCGAAGCAGCCGCGCCGAAGCCGGTGCATCCACCGACCGCGCCCGCTTCGGACGACGCCGGCGCGAAGACGCCCGATGGCGGCGCGCCGCCGCCCGCGACACAGGACGTGGCCTCCGCGCCCGCGCCGAAACCGCCAACCAAGCCGCCGGCCGGCCAGGACGTGGCTTCCGCCCCGGCCTGGGAACCGGCCCCGCCGCCATCCGCGCAGCCGTCCGCTGGCGCGATCGCGGTCGAAGCGGTCGAGATCGAGGGCCGCCGCATCTTCATCGCCGGCACGGCCGATGCCGGCCTGCGAATTCGCGCCTACGCCAATGATATCCTGCTTGGCGAAACGATCGCGTCGGCGGCCCGCCGCTTCCTGGTCGAGACCGAGCGCAGCCTGCCGGTCGGCGACTACATCATTCGCGTCGATGCGCTCGGCGCTGACGGCGTCAGGGTTCTCGCGCGGGCCGCCGTGCCGTTTCAGCGTGAACCGGGCGAAAACCTCGCCGCCGTCGCGCCGTCGGTCGCGGCCGAGCGGCCGGGCAAGCCGGCGGATGGCGCGGCGACCGATCCGGCCAGGACCGAGCCGGCCGCTGCGGGATCGGAGGCCGCAGCCGCTTCGCAACCCAAAACTGCTGAAGACAGCGCCGGCGCCGCACTGCCGCCGCCGAGCGTTACCGCGAGATCCGACACGCCGGCCGGCGTGGACAAGCAAGCCGCCGCGGCCCAAACCGCACCGCGACCCAAGGCAGCCGCCGCCGACAGCGCTGACGCCGCGCCGCCGCCGCCGGGGGTGGCGGCGCAATCCGACGCACCGGCCGGCGTGGACGCGCAAGCCGCCGCCGACGCGAGCGGCGCGTCCGGCATCGCGCCAGGGACATCGGATACGGCGATGGCCTTGGAGCCGGCGGAGCCCGTATCGCCTTCGGCGCTCGCGCCGGCCCCCCAACCGCCGTCGCCCGCCGCCGCGGCCGCCGTGGCGGAAACGCCTGCGGCATCCGGCGCGACGCCGGCCGCCTCCGTCCCCGCCATGTCCCCTGACGTGGCGACGCCGGCAAGTGATTTGCCTGCTCCCGCCTTGCCGAAACCGGCCGCGGACGGTGCGGTTGCGATGGCCGAGACCGAAACCCCCCCGGATGCCGGCGGCGCGACGGACGTGCTCGCACCCAAGCTGCAGGCGGTGAACGGGTCGGTCATCATCCGGCGCGGCGATTCGCTCTGGCGCATCTCGCGCCGGGTCTATGGCCGCGGCGTCCGCTACTCGACGATCTACCTCGCCAATCAACCGCAGATTCGCGACCCGAACCGCATCTACCCGGGACAGATATTCGGCGTTCCGACGCGGACGACCGAGGGCGAGGCGGCCGATATGCAGGGTCTGGGCGAACAGGCCGTGGAGGCCGCGCCCGCGACCGCCCGGCAATAGACGGCGTCGATCTTGCCGGCAGCGCCTTGAACCTTTCGCAATCGACCGTATCTCAGCGTCTGCAAACGCCTGCGTCACTCGGACGGTAGGCTTCGCCGGCCGAGGCGATCGGCGCTTGCCCGAATGCTGTCGCGAAACGATTGTGCGCCGCGCCGCGACGGCAGATGAGGCGGCTCCAAAGGAAACGATCCAGGTCGAGCGAGCCGATCGGCCCGGCGATCGAGACAGGTTGGAAGGCGGACGGTTTGGCCGACAAGTCAGTTTCGGGGGATTCGGGCGCGACGCTGCGCACGCTGCTTTACCTTTGGCCCTACATGTGGCCGGCCGAGCGCCGCGACCTCAAGCTGCGGGTGGTCTGGGCGACCTTCTATCTGGTCGTTTCCAAGCTGGTCCTGATCGCGGTGCCCTATTTCTTCAAATGGGCGACCAACGCGCTTTCGGGCAATCATGCGGCCCCCCCGCCGCTGCCGGATTTTCTTCTGGTGCCCGCCGCCCTCGTGATAGCCTACAATATCGTGCGCATCCTGCAGGTCGCGCTCAACCAGTTGCGCGATGCGCTGTTTGCCAGCGTCGGCCAGTACGCCGTGCGCAAGCTCGCTTTCAGGACCTTCGTCCACATGCACGAACTCTCGCTGCGCTTCCACCTGGAGCGGCGCACGGGCGGCCTGTCGCGCATCATCGAGCGCGGCACCAAGGGCATTGAGACGATCGTCCGTTTCACGATCCTGAACACGCTGCCGACCATCCTCGAATTCGCGCTCACCGCGATCATCTTCGCGCTGACCTACGGCGTCATCTACGTGGTCGTCGTCGCCGTGACGGTCGCCGGCTACACCTGGTTCACGGTCTGGGCGAGCGACTGGCGCATCTCGATCCGCCGCGAGATGAACGAGTCCGACACCGACGCCAACACCAAGGCGATCGACTCGCTGCTCAATTTCGAGACGGTCAAATACTTCAACAACGAGAGTATGGAAGCGCAGCGCTTCGACCGCTCGATGGCGCGCTACGAGATCGCCGCGACCAAGACCTGGACCTCGCTCGGCTGGCTGAACTTCGGCCAGGGCGTGATTTTCGGCATCGGCATGATGGCCGTCATGGTGCTTTCGGCGCGTGAAGTCTCAGCCGGCACCCAGACGATCGGCGATTTCGTCTTCATCAACGCGCTGCTGATGCAGCTTTCGGTGCCGCTCAACTTCATCGGCTTCATCTACCGCGAAGTCCGGCAGGGCCTGACCGACATCGAACAGATGTTCGGCTTGCTCGAAGTTCCCGCCGAGGTCGCCGACCGGCCTGGCGCCGTCCCGCTGGCGGTCGAGGAGGGCCGCGTCGAATTCCGCGACGTGCATTTCTCCTACGATCCGAATCGCGAGATCCTGAAAGGCGTCAGCTTCGAAATCCCGGCCGGCAAGACGGTGGCGATCGTCGGTCCCTCGGGGGCCGGCAAGTCGACCATTTCGCGCCTGCTGTTCCGCTTCTACGACATCCAGAAGGGCGCGATTCTGATCGATGGGCGCGACATCCGCGACGCGACCCAGGAGAGCCTGCGCGCCGCGATCGGCATGGTGCCGCAGGACACCGTGCTGTTCAACGACACCATCGCCTACAATATCCGCTACGGCCGCATGGACGCCAGCGAGGAGGATGTCCAGAAGGCGGCCGACCTCGCGCAGATTGGGCCGTTCATCCAGCGCCTGCCGGACGGCTATGCGACCATGGTCGGCGAGCGCGGGCTGAAACTGTCGGGCGGCGAGAAGCAGCGCGTTGCGATCGCCCGCACGATTCTCAAGAGCCCGCCGATCCTGATGCTCGACGAGGCGACCTCGGCGCTGGATTCGCATACCGAACAGGAAATCCAGGCGGCCCTCGACCTCGTCAGTCGCGGCCGGACCACGATCGTCATCGCGCATCGGCTGTCGACGGTCATCCACGCCGACGAGATCATCGTGCTCAGGGACGGACGGATTGCCGAACGCGGCGCGCATGCCGACCTGATGGCGCGCGATGGCCTCTACGCATCGATGTGGGCGCGCCAGCGCGAGGCGACGGAGGCCGAGGAACGGCTGCGCCGCGCCCGCGAGGCCGACGAGGACGGCGTCGTCACCCGCCGCCGGACGCCGGAAGTGCAGGTTTAGCGCGCGTCCTCGTGCGTTGCGGCATCGGCGCCTTTCCGCTAATCAGGCCGCACAATCATTGGACGCCCCCAGCGGATGCATTTTCTCGATACGATCAGGAACGCCCTCGTGCCCGTGCATCGCGAGGGCTGGCCGTTCATCGCGGTCTTTGCCGTCATCGCGCTGCTGCTCGGCTATTTTTCGGCCCATCTGCTTTGGATAGGCCTGATCCTGACGGCCTGGTGCGTCTATTTCTTCCGCGATCCGCAGCGCGTCACCCCCGCGGACGATCGGCTCGTCATCAGCGCCGCCGACGGCATCGTCTCGGCGGTCGGCCTGTCGGCGCCGCCGCGCGAACTCGGGCTCGGCGCGGAGGAGATGACGCGCATCTCGGTGTTCATGAACGTTTTTTCCTGCCATGTGAACCGCTCCCCGGTGCGCGGTCGCATCACCAGGATCGAGCATCGGCCCGGCAAGTTCCTGAATGCCGAACTGGACAAGGCGAGCAGCGAGAACGAACGCAACGGCCTCGTCATCGAGAGCCCGAACGGCATCGTCGCGGTCGTCCAGATCGCCGGCCTGGTGGCGCGGCGCATCGTCTGCTGGGCAGAGCCGAACGGCAATATCGGCATCGGCGAGCGCATCGGCCTGATCCGCTTCGGCTCCCGCGTCGACATCTTCCTGCCGGCGGCCGCCTCACCCCGCGTGTCGGTCGGCCAGACGGCGGTCGCCGGCGAGACGGTGATCGCGGAGTTCGGCGGCCTGGCCGCGACGCCGATCGTTCGGGTTTCGTAGGCCGCGATGGCGGGCTTTTTTCAGCGCTTCGAGCCGCACGGGCGGGGCGGTCCCCGAATCCGGGAAATCCCGCTGCGGATGATGCTGCCCAACATCATCACGGTGCTGGCGATCTGCGCCGGACTGTCGGGCATAAGGCTCGCCTTCGAACACCGCTTCGAAGTCGCGGTCGTGATGGTCCTGATCGCCGCCTTCCTGGACGGCATCGACGGGCGCATCGCGCGGATGCTGAAGGCGACGTCGAAATTCGGCGCGCAGATGGATTCGCTGGCCGACATCGTCAATTTCGGCGTCGCGCCGGCGCTCGTGTTCTACGCCTTCCTGCTTCACCTCGCCGGACCGATCGGCTGGATCGCGGCGCTCCTCTATGCGATCGCCTGCGGGCTGCGGCTCGCGCGCTTCAACGTCCTCGACGAGGATCTCGACCGGCCGGCGTGGCAGGGCGAGTATTTTGTCGGCGTTCCGGCGCCGATGGGCGCCGTCGTCCTCCTCCTGCCGGTTTATCTGGTCTTCATCGGCGCGATCGAGCCGGCCCGGACCCTGGCCTTCGTCGGATCGGCCTACGCCATTCTGGTCGCCTTCCTTCTGGTCAGCCGCCTGCCGATCTATTCCGGCAAGAAGCTGCGGGTGCCCGGCGACAAGGCGATCCCGGCGATCCTGTTCCTCGTCTTCTTCACCATGCTGCTCTTCACCTACACGTGGGAGACGCTTTCGGTCTCGGTGCTCGCCTATCTGATCTTCCTGCCGCTCAGCGCGCGCGCCTATTCGCGCCGCGCGCTCATCGAGGCGGGCAGCCCCCGGGCGCCGCCGCCGACTGCCGAGAACGATTAGGCGGCCGCCGCGACGCCGAGGCGTTCGATCGCCAACTGCCGGATCGCGCGATGGTCGACCTTGCCCGTCCCCGTCAGCGGCAGTTCCTGGACCTTGACGATGTCGCCCGGCACGCCGAGGGCCGAGGCGCCTGCATCCTTGGCATGGCGCTGCAGGTCCGCCGTTTCTGCATTCGCGGCCGTCGTGACCAGCACCAGCCGCTCGCCGCGGCGCGCATCCGGCACGCTCACCACGGCATGGCGATCGTCCGGCCAAATCCCGTGCGCCAACGTCTCGACGGCGGCCAGGGACACCATCTCGCCGGCGATCTTGGCGAAGCGCTTGGCGCGGCCCCGCAAGGTCACGAAGCCCTCGCGGTCGATGGTCACGATGTCGCCGGTGTCATGCCACGCTCCGGCGGCGGGCCCGACCACTCCGGGACGGTCGGCCGCGATGGAGCCGAGCATGATGTTGGGACCGGATACGAACAGGCGCGATCCCCCGGCGAGCCCCTCGACCGGCTCGAGCCGGACGCGGATGCCGGGCAGCATGCGGCCGACCGAACCCTCGCGTCCGTGCGTCGCCGTATTGAGCGCAAGCACCGGCGAAGCCTCGGTCATCCCGTACCCCTCCAAGATCGGAACCCCAAACCGCTCCCGCCAGACCTGTCGGGTCGGCTCTCGCAAGGGCTCGGCGCCGGCGACCACGAGCCGGATGCTGGAAAAGGCGCCGTCGGCGGCGGCCTTGGCGTAGGCCGCGAGGAACGTGTCGGTGGCAAACAGGATCGTCGGCATTTCCTTGGCGGCGAGCAGCGGGATTGCCTTGTAGTGCAGGGGCGAGGGGTAGAGCAGCGACCGCACGCCGGTCAGCATCGGCAGGATGACGCCGCCGGTCAGGCCGAAGGCATGGAACACCGGCAGCACGTTGAGCAGCGAATCCTCGCGCGTGATCGCCAGCCGCGCCTCGACCTGCATGGCGTTCGTCACGAGGTTGACATGCGATAGCACGATCGCCTTGGGTGCGCCCTCCGAGCCTGAGGTGAACATGACGACGGCTGGGCCTTTGTCATTCTGCGTGGCCACCGCGCTGCGCCAGAGCACAGCCGCCGCGAGCTTGTCGAATGGCGTGATTCCGTCGCGCAGATCCTCGATCCAGACGATGCGCGCGCCGCCGTTTTCGACGGCTTTGACGATGTCCTCCAGCTTCGCCTTCTCGACGAATCCGCGCGATGAGATGACGGTGCGGATGAGCGCGGTCGTGACCGCCGAGGCGATGGCGGCCGGACCGGCTGAGTAGTTGAGCATGCCCGCGACCCTGCCGCCGGACAGCAGACCGAGCAGGGAGATCGCCACGCCGTTGGCGTTGGGCAAGAGCAAGCCGACGGTTTCACCCGGTGCCGTGATGCGCGCGAACCGGCCCGCGAAGATGCGCACGGCGATGAGCATCCTGCGGTAACTCAGGCTTCCGGTGATCGTGTCGGCGACGATCGCGCGGTCGGGGCTGAAGCGTTGCGCGGCCGCGACCGCGGCCTGGAAGATGGTGAGGCCGCTGAACTTCGTCGCGCTGCGGGTCTGCGCGATGCGATCGAACAAGGCGTTCGATCCGGTAGCCTGGACGCCGCCCTCGGCGACCAGCTCGGGAATCGTCGCCGCCCGCAATACGCCGATCCGCAGCCAGGGGAACAGGCGCTTGGCCTTCTCGCCATTGGGCGCCAGCGCCGTCGGGAGTTGCCGCGCGCCGTCGATGAAGATCGGGACGATGCGCGCCTCCGCGGCGATCGCGATGCGCGAAACGGCGCGGTAGAGGCGGAACGCCCTCATGTCGGGCTCGACGTTCTCCGGAATATAGACGGCGATCCTGCCCTTTCGCTTCAGGACCTGGACCAGCCGCCGGCTGACGAACACATGCTCGGCGTTGAAGGCGATCGTGCGCGCCATCGCCCGCCAGGGTTCCAGCCATGCCACGGTTGCCGAATAGGCGTCGAGGATGTGCAGCGTGTCGTCCGGCAGCAGCGACAGCATCAGCGCCGGCTCGATCTTGGAGCGATGCGTGACGACGTAGACGACCGGCGCATCCGCCTTGCGCGCCAGGCGGATTGGCGCATCGTCGATGCGGTAGGCGAGCTTGAACGGAAGATAGAGAAGCGCCTGACGAAACGAAAGCCGGAGCATGACCGCCTGAAGCCCTGCCAGCCCTAGATAAACGCCCGCGACCGCTGCGATGATGACGCCAGTCAGGATCATGAAGCGCCTCCCAACGTGTCCGGCCACGGCTGCGCGACCGCCGGCCAATCTCTAGCCGAACGGTCTGTTGCGTCAATGGAGCGTCGAACAAAGAAAAAGCCAACCGCGATGGCTGGCTTGAGTTGTGACGGGCACGGGGGGTGAGCTTGGGAGGAGGCCCGTCGCGCGCCGAACGAGCGGCTTGCCGCTTGGTTCCGCGACGGATCGACTTTTAGATCTGTGACATGCCGGGGCCTGAACGGCGCGGCGGGGCGCATTGGCGCTCTCGCCAATCGCGCCCGGCATGCCAGCATACGGCGGCGAGCGTAATCGAGCCGCCGACGATGGTTGAGGCCGGCGGCCATTCGGAGAGAAAGAGCCAGCCGAAGACGATGGCGAACGGCGCCTCGGCCGCGCCGAGCAATCCGGCCTCGGAGGAGGGAATCAGCCTGGCGCCCTCGGTCCAGAGCACGGATGCGACGGCGAAGGACGCGCCGAAACCTGCTAGCAGAACCGCGTCGCGTCCCGAGATCGTCAAGGGATCGGTCACGAACCACCCGAGCGCGAACAACAGGAAAGACGACACCGCGCCGGCCCAGACTGCGGGCGTGTCGCGGAACCTGCGGACCAGCACCATGTAGAGCGCGCTTCCGCTCGTCATGAGCATGGCCAGCCCGTCGCCGAAAAGCCTGTCTGCGCCAAGGCCCGAGGCGACCATCAGCCCCACGCCCGCTATGGACGCCGCGGCGGCGATTGCCGTCCGCCGCCGCATCCGCTCGCCGGCGACCAGCCAGGCGAGGATGGCCGCGACGAACGGAGCGGTGGCGTAGATGATCGCAACATTGGCGACATAGGTGGCCTTGAACGCCGCGATGAAAGCGAGGCTTGCGCCCGCGCCGACGAAGGCGATCAGCCATCCGCGCCAGCCGAGCCGCGGCGAGCCCGGGGACTTTTCGCGCCGTCGCCGCCAGTAGACATAGGCGGTCACCAGCAGTCCGCCGACCAGGCCGCGCCAGCAATTGATCGTCAGCGCATCGGCCCGGATCGATTTGGTCAACACCCCGGCGAGACCGAACACGACGGCCGACGCCGAGACGAGGCCGACGCCAAGCATGTGCTCGCCAGACTTGCCTTCTCTCACCGGCATCGGTTCCCTTTCCGCCGCCGCTCGTCATAACTCGCGGCTCCTGACGGCGGTCTGTCGGCAGTGCTCAGCGTCGCGTCCGCAGATGTTCGGCGCCGATGATCATCAGCCCGGCCGCGACGATCAGCGTCGCGCCGATGAAGACGGTGTCGCGAGGGATGTCGGCCCAGATCAGATAGCCGAAGACGAAGGACCAGACGAGCGACGTGTATTCGAAAGGCGCGATGACGGAGGCCGGCGCCCGCTTCATGCCTTCGAACAGGAGGTATTGCGCGCCGCCGCCGAACAGACCCACGGTGACGAGCAGACCGAGTTCGCCACCTGTCGGCGTCGTCCAGGCCAGGGCCATCGGAATGCCGGCCACGACGATGTAGAAGGCGTTGTTGAGGACGAGCTGGATCATCGTGCGCTCGGCGAGCGCGATCTTGCGCAGGAGAACGATCGACAGCGCCCAGAGGGAGGCCGCGGCAAGCACCAGGACGACGGGAACGGACAGGCCGAGCGTGGCCGGATCGCAGGCGACGAAGACGCCGACGAAGCCGAGGCAGACCGCTACCCACCGTATCGCCGGTACTTTTTCCTTCAGCACCAACACCGAGAGGATCGTCACGATGACCGGCGCGGCGAAATAGATCGTCGTCATCTCCGCGAGCTGCATCGATCGCGCCGCCGAATAGTAGCACAGCCACGCCGCCAGGATGATGACGCTGCGCAGCATCATGGGCTTGAAGATGTGCGAGCGGAGCGCGTCGCGGAACAGGCGGGGACCGCCGAGGGCCAGGCATCCCGACAAGATCGCCAGGCTGCGGAAGAACAGCACCTGCCAGACGCTGAGACCCACGACGAGCAGCTTGATCGCCGCGTCCTGCGCCGAGAAGAGCGCATAGGCGATGCTGGTCAGCACGATCCCGGCGAAGATGCGTTCGACGGGCTGCAGGGGCATCGCGCTCGACATGGTGATGGTCCCGACCGCGGCCGGCCGCGTTGCGATGATGCGATGCTATAGGCGTCAACGCATGGCAAGGGCTACGCCACGATGCGCCGCGCATTGGCGCAGGCGGCTATTCGGGCTGCCGATAGGCGACGAAACGGTCGTGCGCGGCCTGGAAGATCAGGCCGGTTTCTTTGAGACGAGGGTCGACCAGCGGCGCCATCCTCGCCGCGACATCCGACGGGTGCGGCAGCGTCCCGGGGTCCTCGCCCGGCATCGCCTGCGCGCGCATCGCGGTCCGGGTGCGGCCTGGATCAAAGGCGTTGACGCGCAGCGCCAGGTTTTTGGTCTCGTCCGCCCACGATCGCATCATCGTCTCGACCGCGGCTTTGGACGCCGCGTAAGGCCCCCAGAAGGCGCGCGCCGAATGCGCGGCATTGGACGACACGATCACTGCTCGCCCGGCATTCGATAGCCGCAGCAGCGGATCGACCGACCGGATCAGCCGCCACGTCGCGACGACGTTCACGCTCATCACCTTTTCGAAGGTCTTGGCCTCGACATGGCCGAGCGGCGAGATCGCGCCGAGGATAGCCGCGTTGGCGACCAGGATGTCGAGCTTGCCCCAGCGCTCGTGGATCGCCGCGCCGAGCCGGTCGAGGCCGCCCATGTCGGTGACGTCCAGCGGGACGAGCGTCGCCTGCCCCCCGGCCGCCTTGATATCGTCGTCGAGGTCCTCCAGCCCACCGCTCGTCCGCGCCACCGCGATCACATGCGCGCCCGCCGCCGCCAGATGCCTGGCGGCATGATAGCCGATCCCCCGCGACGCGCCGGTGACGACCGCGACGCGACCGGAGAGGTTGATTTCCATTACGCCAGTTCGACCCGAAGCGTGTGCCCGATCGCCCGGGCCGCGCGATCGAGCGTCTGAAGCGTGACGTTGTCGTCGTCGGGATTGAGAACCCTGTCCAACTGCCGCCTGCTGGTTTCCATGCGAGCTGCCATGTCCGTTTTGGTGAGGCCCCGCCTTTGCATTTCGTTGCGCAGTTGCCACGCGATCACGCGCTTGACGGCAAGCCGTGTCGCGATCTCCAACAGGCCTTCTTCGGCAAGAAAATCTTCAAGGCGGGATCCATGATGAGGATTGGCGATGTCACCACGATCGTCATCGTTGTCCGCCCCGCCTTTGTCTGGATCGATACTCATCACGTCTCCTGAGCGCCAGCTCGATTTCTGCCGGCGGCGTTCTTTGCGACTTCTTGATGAATCCATGCAGGACAAGGAGTCCCATGGGTTCGTGACTGAACAGAATGCGAGCTTCATTTCCGGAAGGCAATGACGACCTCACCTCGCAAAGGCCGTCGCGCAGAGGCTTGCAAAGCGGCATGCCCATCGGAAAACCGAACTGCACTGTTCTCAGGTCCGCTCCTACAATCTGTTTCTCCTCAGTACTGAGTTTCTTGATCCATTCGCGCGAAGGTTCGTTTCCTGAGACGGTTGCGAAAAAGACGACAAGAATCATAATAAACCCTTGTAATCATTCACATACTAAAATTTAAAGAATTTTGATTGGGTCTATTTGCGTGCAAGTCTGTCGCCGTATACGTGCCATATAATGCACGTTCGAAATGTTAGCAAGAGCCGCTAATGTCTACTGCCCGCCGGTCGCCAGCAGCGACAGCGTGCGCACATTGTCCGAGCCGTCGATGTCGGTCAGGCGCGTCGGATATTCGTTCGAAAAACAGGCGTCGCAGAATTGCGGCTGGTCGCCGTTGCGGCCCGTTTCGCCGACCGCGCGGTAAAGCCCGTCGAGCGACAGGAAGCCGAGCGAATCGACGCGGATGAAGTCGGCCATCTCCTCGACCGACATGCGCGAGGCCAGCAGCTTGGCCTTCTCGGGCGTATCCACGCCATAGAAGCAGGACGCCCGCGTCGGCGGCGATGCGATGCGCATATGCACCTCTTTCGCGCCGGCATCGCGCACCATCTGCACGATCTTCTGGCTGGTCGTCCCGCGCACGATCGAATCGTCGACGAGTACGACGCGCTTGCCCTCGATGATGCGGCGGTTGGCGTTGTGCTTCAGCTTGACGCCCATATGGCGGATCGAATCGCCCGGCGAGATGAAGGTGCGCCCGACATAATGGTTGCGAATGATCCCGAGCTCGAACGGGATGCCGGCCTCCTGGCTGAAGCCGATCGCCGCCGGCGTGCCCGAATCGGGCACAGGGACGACGATGTCGGCCGCCACCGGGCTCTCGCGCGCGAGTTCCGCGCCGATGCGCTTGCGCACGTCGTAGACGTTGCGGCCCTCGACCGACGAATCGGGCCGGGCGAAATAGACATATTCGAACACGCAGAAGCGCGATTTCTGCGGCTCGAACGGGAACAGGCTCTCGATCCCCTTGGCGGTGACGATCACCATCTCGCCCGGCTTCAAATCGCGCACGAAGCGCGCGCCGATGATGTCGAGCGCGCAGGTTTCCGACGCCAGGATCCAGGCCCCGTCGAGGTCGCCGAGCACCAGCGGCCGGATGCCGAGCGGATCGCGGCAGCCGATCATCTTCTTGGACGACAGCGCGACGAGCGAGAACGCGCCCTCGAGCTGGCGGATCGCTTCGATGAACCGCGAATTGACGTCGCGCTCCTTGCTCGTGGCGACGAGATGCAGGATCGTCTCGGTGTCGGAAGTCGAGGAAAAGATCGAGCCCTGCTTCTGAAGGGTCCGCTGCACGGTCATCGCATTGGTGATGTTGCCGTTATGCGCGATCGCCAGTCCGCCATCGGCGAGTTCCGCGAACAGCGGCTGCACGTTGCGCAGGCCGGATCCGCCGGTCGTGGCGTAGCGCGTATGGCCGATGGCGCGCGTGCCCTGCAGCCGGTCCATCACCGCCGGCCGGGTGAAATTGTCGCCGATCAGGCCGACATGGCGCTCCACATGGAATTGGGCGCCGTCATAGGATACGATGCCCGCCGCTTCCTGGCCCCGATGCTGCAGGGCGTGAAGGCCCAGCGTCACGATCGCCGCGGCGTCCTGGCGTCCGAAGATTCCGAACACCCCGCACTCGTCGTGGAAATGATCGTCGGCCTCGGCAAGCAGCGTCGCGTCCGCAAGCGGCATCAGGCGATCCTCGTCGCAAACACGTCATATAGAGTCAGGCGACGCCTTGCGCCATCGTCAATTGGCGCTGGTGGGTGGGGTCGCGGGACTTGCCTCGGCCGGCGGCGCATCGGCCGGCGGCGCCTCGGCGGGGGTCGCGCCGGGCGGCGTTTCGCCGGGCGACAGGCGCTTGAGGAACGAGTTTTCCGGGTCCTCGGGCAGCAGGCTTTCGATATAGGCGCCGATGCTGTCCAGCAGCGGACGCGACTTGGCCTCGGCGATCCAGGCCGGCGGCTTGGCCCCGACCAGCCAGCTGAAGAACAGCAGCGCCACAGCCACGACCAGGATGCCCCGCGCCGCGCCGTAGAGGAAGCCCAGCGTCCGGTCGAGCGCGCCGATCCGTGAATCGATGATCAGATCGGCGATCTTCATGGTGATGAGCGTGACGATGATCAGCGTGACCACGAAGACGATGCCGGCGCTGACAGCGAGCGCCAGCTGGTCGTTGTCGACATGCGGCTGAACGTAGGGAAGCACGTCCTTGTAGAGCAGGAAGGCCGCCGCCGCCGCCGCGATCCACGAGACGATCGAGAGGACTTCGCGTGAAAAGCCGCGCACCATGGCGAGCATCGCCGAGACGAGCGTGAAGCCGACGAGAATTCCGTCAAGCAGCGTTATCGGCATCTCGTCCCCATTCCCTCGCGAGGTCCCCTCGGGACCGGCCGCGCCTAGTCTTCGTCGCTCGCGGCGGTTCTGCGCAGCGAACCCGCGATGCGCACCACCAGATCGGTCAACGTTCCCGGCTGGAAGGAGCCGGAACCGATCCCCCCTGATATTTCCTCGCTGCCGCGCGGCAGGACCGCCTGCTTGAAGCCGAGCTTCTCGGCTTCCTTCAAACGCTGCTGCGCATGCGCGACCGGCCGGATCGCGCCCGACAGGCTGATTTCGCCGAAATAAACGCAATCGGCGGGCAGGGCAAGGCCGGTCAGGGACGACACCAGCGCGGCGGCGACGGCCAGGTCCGCCGCCGGCTCCGAGATGCGGTACCCGCCGGCGACATTCAGATAGACGTCGTGCTGGCCGAAGCGCACCCCGCAATGCGCTTCGAGCACGGCGAGCACCATGGCGAGGCGCGGGCTGTCCCAGCCCACGACCGCGCGACGCGGCGTTCCGAGCGAGGTCGGCGCGACCAGCGCCTGGATTTCGACCAGGACCGGCCGCGTCCCCTCCATGCCGGCGAAGACGGCGGCGCCCGGCGCCTTGCCGTGGCGCTCGCCAAGGAACAGTTCGGAAGGGTTTGAAACCTCGCGCAGGCCCTTGTCCGACATCTCGAACACGCCGATCTCGTCGGTCGGGCCGAAACGGTTCTTGACCGTGCGCAGGATGCGGTAGTGATGCCCGCCTTCGCCCTCGAAATAAAGCACCGCGTCGACCATGTGCTCCACGACGCGAGGGCCCGCGATCTGTCCTTCCTTTGTGACGTGGCCGACCAGAACGATCGCCGCGCCGGTCGACTTGGCGTAGCGGATCATCGCCTGCGCCGCGGCGCGGACCTGCGTCACGGTGCCCGGAGCCGACTCGGCCGCGTCCGTCCACAGTGTCTGGATCGAGTCGAGGATGACGAGGTCGGGCCGCCGGCCGTCGGCGATGGTCGCCAGGATGTCCTCGACATTGGTCTCGGCCGCGAGTTCGACGCGCGAATCGGCGACGCCGAGCCGCTGCGCCCGCAGCCTGATCTGCGCCACGGCTTCCTCGCCCGAGACGTAGACGACGCGATGGCCCTGTCGCGCGAGCGCCGCTGCCGCCTGAGTCAAAAGCGTCGACTTGCCAATGCCGGGATCGCCGCCGACCAGTAGCGCCGACCCGCGCACGAAGCCGCCGCCGGTCGCGCGGTCGAGTTCGGAAATGCCCGACGCGATGCGCGGCGCGTCCTCGATCTCGCCGGAAAGCGAGGTGAGCACTACCGCGCGGCCCTTGCGCGCCGAGCGCATCGAGGTCGGCCCGCTGCCGATCCCGCCCGACGCGCCCTCCTCGACGAGCGTGTTCCACTCGCCGCACGCGTCGCACTTGCCGGCCCAGCGTGAATGCACCGTGCCGCAATTCTGGCAGATGAACTGGATACGGGATTTGACCATCACCTGAGTCTCGACGCGATTCGACGAGGCCGCGCGTCAACGGTGTTGCTTAACAAAGAAGCCCTTCGTCCGCATCTTAATGACGTGGACTGGTTACTGCGTAGCGGGAACTGGTCCCATCTCATTTCGGTATGGTCACGTATCCGTCGATCGTTCCTGATCGGTTTCGATGGGACTTGCTCTTTACGATCGTCCAGTCTTCCTTATCCGCTTTCCGGAGGAAATGTCTTCCGATCGGAGAAACAACCAGATCGGCAAGTTGAAGCCCCGCGATATTGTCACTTTTCGATCTCAGATTGAGGCTCGAGACTCGTTTCTCGATATCCTTAGCCTGAAAATGTCTTGTTCCTTGGATTTTGAGATTAAGCCAGGCCAGGTCGAGTTGTCGATCAAGTGCGGAATTACGCTTTTCGGCGATGATGATTCCGCCATCGGGTACATCACCTATGATGCGGCAAAACCTCTCGACCACAACATCGAGACTGAGCAGGTAAGGATCGAGCGCTGCCAAACCATATCGGGCTAGATGATCGTCTTTGCGGATGGCGCATGCTATGACGCTGTAGTTCAGATCGCGCATTATAGAATTGAGCTTGAGCAAAAAATTCTGACGGAATGACCGATCCTTCAATCTCTCGAACCCATTTCGATTTCGCACGATGTCGGCCGTGTGGAGAACCAGACAAGAGTCTCCAAAAATCTCCCGCTTGAAACGATCCAGCGACTCGGTCAGTTCGATTGCCGCATAGCCGCTTTCAAGAACAATGCCCCCGAGAACAAAAACGGGATATTGCGGGTCTATGATCGACAGATTGTGGTCGCCGGACTCGTCCAGAAAGAGCAGTATCGGCACTACTCATACCGTTCCGGCATATGGCTGTCCTCCGCCAGGTCGAAGAACCGCGTGAACTCGCCTTGGAAACCAACGCCGATCGTGCCGGTCGGGCCGTGCCGCTGCTTGGCGATGATGACCTCCGCCTTGCCGCGCGCTTCGTTCATTGACGTTTCCCACTGCGTGTATTCGAGCGTGCCGGGATTGGGCTCCTTGTTTTTCAGGTAGTATTCCTCGCGGTAGATGAACATCACCACGTCGGCATCCTGCTCGATCGACCCCGATTCGCGCAGGTCGGAGAGTTGCGGCCGCTTGTCGTCGCGGCTCTCGACCTGGCGCGACAGCTGCGACAGCGCGATGATCGGCACGCCGAGTTCCTTGGCGAGCGACTTCAATCCGGTCGTGATCTCCGTCACCTCCTGCACGCGGCCCTGGCTCGCCTTTGCCGAAGACCCCTGCATGAGCTGGATGTAGTCAATGACGATCACGTCCAGGCCGCGCTGGCGCTTCAGGCGGCGCGCCCGCGCCGAGAGCTGGGCGATCGAGATGCCGCCGGTCTGGTCGATGTAGAGCGGGATTTTCTGCATCATCTGCGAGCAGCCCACGAGCTTCTCGAAATCGGTCTCGCTGATTTCGCCGCGCCGGATTTTCGAGGACGGGATTTCGGTCTGCTCCGAGATGATGCGGGTCGCGAGTTGCTCAGACGACATTTCCAGCGAGAACAGGCCGACCACGCCGCCGTTCGCGGCTTTGAACGATCCGTCCGCCTGCTGCGCCGGCTCGTAGGCATGGGCGATGTTGAAGGCGATGTTGGTGGCGAGCGAACTCTTGCCCATGCCGGGACGGCCGGCGAGCACGATCAGGTCCGACGGCTGCAGCCCGCCCATGCGTCGGTCGAGGTCGCGAAATCCGGTCGAGATGCCGGACAGGTGTCCGTCGCGCATGTAGGCGGCGTTGGCCATGTCGATCGCGGTCTTGACCGCGTCGGTGAAGCTCTCGAAGCCGCCGTCGTAGCGGCCCGTCTCGGCCAGTTCGAACAGCCGGCGCTCGGCGTCTTCGATCTGCTCGGCCGGCGCCATGTCGACCGGCGCGTCGTAGGCTATGTTGACCATGTCCTCTCCGACCATGATCAGCGCGCGCCGCGTCGCCAGATCGTAGATCGCCCGTCCATAGTCCGACGCGTTGATGACGGTCACGGCCTCGGCCGCCAGCCGCACCAGATATTGCGCGACGGTCATGTCCCCGACCTTCTCGTCGGCCGGCAGGAAGGTCTTCAGCGTGATCGGCGTGGCGACCTTGCCCATGCGGATGAGTTCGCCCGCGACCTCGAACACCTTGCGGTGCAGCGGTTCGTGGAAATGGCTCGACTTGAGAAAGTCCGAGACGCGGTAGAAGGCGTCGTTATTGACCAGCACCGCGCCGAGCAGCGCCTGTTCGGCCTCGATGTTGTTCGGCGCCTCGCGGTAGAGCGGCGTTTCGGCGACGGCATATCTTCGCGCGGCTTCGGCCATCCGGCTACCTCTCCTGATCGTGGACTCACCGCCTAGCAGAATGCGTTAAGCAATGGTGAATTGATGCCCGCCGCCACACGGGATTCACAGGCCGAATATTTCCGTGGAAAGATTTGCCATTGACCCGCCTCGGCTATCACGATAGCGGCGGCTTTACCAGAACAAAATGGGAACAACGGATGCCTCGTGGGCAATCTTGCGTTGACCGGGCGCTCTTGCCTCGCCGCCTTATGGAAGTCCGGTATGGCGTCTCCTGGGGGGCCGGCTATAAGGCGGGCCATGAGCGCGCTGACCACCATCGGTTTCGACGCCGACGATACGCTCTGGCAGAACGAACAGTTCTTCCGGCTGAGCGAGTCGCGGTTTGCTGCATTGCTCGCCGATTTCGCCGAACCTGCGGCGCTGTCCGCGCGGCTGCTTGAAGCCGAACGCCGCAATCTCGCCCACTACGGTTTTGGGATCAAAGGCTTTACGCTGTCAATGGTCGAGACGGCGATCGAGGTCACGGACGGGACGGCGCCGGGGCGCATCATCGCCGAAATCCTGTCGATCGGCCGCGAGATGCTCTCCCATCCGATCGAGCCCCTCCCTCATGCGGCAGAAGCGCTCGACGCGCTGGGCGGCCGCTACCGGCTCGTCCTGATCACCAAGGGCGACCTGTTCGACCAGGAGCGCAAGCTGGCGCAGTCCGGCCTCGGCGAGCGCTTCGATGCGGTGGAGATCGTCAGCGACAAATCGCCCGCGACCTACGCGCGCCTCTTCGCGCGCCACGGCGACGGCGCGCAACGCGCCATGATGATCGGCAATTCCCTGAAGTCGGATATCCTGCCGGCGTTGGACGCGGGCGCCTGGGGCGTATTCGTGCCGCATGACTTGACCTGGATTCTCGAACACGCCGAGGCGCCGCGCGATCACCCGAAATTTCGCGAGATCGCCGATCTCGGTCGCCTGGCCGCCATCCTCGACGAGATCGAGGCCGTTCAGGGCAAATCCGCCGCGTCGCCCCACTGAACTTTTCGCGCCGCTTTGAAGACCTGCCCCTCGCGGCGCGTGGCGAGCCGGGACTCGACCGTTCCATCGGGCCGGCATAGCTTCAAGCCGACCATGCCGCTCGCCTGTCGCGGCGGCGCGAGCACCCTCGACCAGGACGCGGCGGCCGAGGTTCTCGCGGCGGCGACGTAGATGAACTTCTCGTCCTCCCACGCAACGTCGCCGCCCTTGGCGAGGCGGTGCATGCGCGAGCGAGCGACGCGCTGCGCGAAATGGCACCAGTCCGGCGCGGCGAGCGGGCATGCCGCATCGTGCGGGCAGGGCGCCAGGATCGCGGCGGCGTTCGCGATCAGCGTATCGCGCGCCAGCAGGATTCGTCGCCAGCCTGCCGGCGTACCGGGTTCGACGATGAGGAGGACCCCTTTCGTCAGCGCCCACAGGCGCGTCACGACCGGTGCGATCGCAGCCGGAGGAAGTTCGTCGAGGACATAGGACAACGTCACCAGATCGGCCGTTTCGGCATGCGGCAAAGCGTCCGTGATCTCGCCCGCCAGCCAGTCGGCGCGCGGCAGCGCGGCGCCCTGCGCCAATCTCTCGCCGGCGCGCCGGACCTGCGCGCTGCCTTCGATCAGCGTCGCCCGGGCGAGGCCGGGCCAAAGGTCGGCTGCGGCCCACAAGACGGTCCCCGGTCCCGCGCCCGCGTCGAGGAGGGTCGAGGGCCGGAAATCAGGCGCGGCTTGCGCCACCGCGTCCAGACCCGCGCGGACCGCGCCAAAGGTGGCCGGCATGCGCGCGGCGAGATAGGCCCGCACCGCGCCTTCCGCGTCCAGATGGTATCGACCGTCGCGGGTCTCGGCGCGGTAGCGTTGCGACAGCGCCCCGGCGGCTTGCCGCAGGTCGGCCAGCGGCGTCCCCTCGAGCATCAGGTCGATGGCGCGGCGCAGCGCGGCGGGCAACTCCATCGCGCGGTCAGACGGCGCGATGCGAAAGCAGGATGACGCTCGCGCCTGCCAGGCACATGACGGCGCCGGTGACGTCCCATCGGTCGGGCCGCAGGCCTTCGACCCACCACAACCAGAGCAGCGAGGCCACGATGTAGATGCCGCCATAGGCCGCGTAGGTGCGGCCCGCTTGCGGAAGGAAGGACAGGGCGAGCATCCAGGCGAACAGACAGAGCGACGCCGCCCCGGGCAGCAACCAGAACATGGACGCGCCCTGCCGCCACCAGGCCCAGAACGCGAAGCAGCCGGCGATTTCGGCGAGCGCCGCGACGCTGAAGAGAATCGGGATCAAGTCTGCCTCGCGAAACCGTGCGCCCTGGATCGGGCCCACGAATTCGGATTCAGCGGCCGCCGTCAATCGCGATCGGCGACTCTTTTCGACCTGCGCTTCGGTTTTGCGAGCGGCCGCGCCATCGGCTGGTGGCCCATCGCGTGCATCGCTAGCGCCTTCTCACACTTTTCGATGTAGCCGCGCGTCAGCGGCAGCGTGTCGTTCTTTCGCGTCAGCTGGATCTGGAACACCATGAGGTCCTGCCACCGGAACGCCGCCTCGGACCCTGCGAGGTAGAATTCCCACATCCTGCAGAAGCGCTCGTCGTAGATCGCCTTGGCCTTTTCGCGGTTGGCCATGAACCGCTCGCGCCACTGCCGAAGCGTCTCGGCATAGTGCAGACGCAGGATTTCGATGTCGGCGACCATAAGGCCGGCCTTTTCGATCGCCGGCATCACCTCCGACAGCGCGGGGATATAGCCGCCGGGAAATATGTGCTTGCGGATGAAGGCGCTGGTGGCGGTCGGCGGGCCGGAGCGGCCGATCGAGTGCAGCACCATCACGCCGTCCGGCTTGAGCAGCGTCGCGGCCTTGTCGAAGAACGTTCTGTAATGGTTGACGCCGACATGCTCGAACATGCCGACCGAGACGATCCTGTCGAAACGTTCGCCGAGGTCGCGATAGTCGCGCATTTCGAAATGCGCCTGGTTTTCCACGCCCTCCCGCCGCGCCCTTTCCGTGGACACGGCATGCTGCTCTCTAGAAAGCGTTACGCCGAGCACCTCCGCCTCGAACTGCTTGGCCAGGTAGATGCCGAGGCCGCCCCAGCCCGAGCCGATGTCGAGGACCGACTGGCCCGGCCTGAGCCTCAGCTTGGCGGCTACGTGCCGCTTCTTGGCGATCTGTGCGTCTTCAAGGGTCATTTCGGGTTGTTCGAAATAGGCGCAGGAATACTGCATGTCGGCATCGAGGAAGAGTTTGTACATCTCGCCCGACAAATCGTAGTGCCGCTGGACGTTGCGGCGCGACCGGGCGGCGGTGTTGACCTGCTGCAGGCGCCGGAACGCGATCCGCAGGCCCTCGACCGCGCGCGTCCACGCCGCTTCGATGTTTCCGGACGGTCCGGTGTTGCGATAGACGATATGCAGGAGCCCCAGTACGTCGCCTTCGACCAGGTCGACCTCGCCCTCCATGAAGGCCTCCGGGAAAGCGAGCATCGGATCGAAGCTGATCGTCCGCTCGGCATGCGACGTCTTGATGTGAACGTGAACCGGGTCGCCGCTGCCGTCGCCGAAACGATGCGTCGACCCTTTGGGACCGGTAACGGTCAGATCGCCGGTTTTGACGAGGCCGTCCATGATCCGCTTGAGCATGATGTTCATGACTGCAACTCCGCAGGCTACAGAACTGGGTCAGGCTGGTTGCCCCATCATGCTTCAAATCGACGCGGGCCGTGAAGTTCCTTTTGGACTAAAATGTCGACGGCCGATGGGGCCAGCGACCCTCAAATGACAGAATGATATAAACGGCCCGGAGCGACCGGGCCGTTTTTAGCCAATCGCGGGACGGCGACTATTCTTCGTCTTCGTCGGCGGGATCGAAGAAAGTATCCGGCCGTGCGTTCTCGTTGATGTCCTCGCCGTAGATCGCCTCGGCGGTCGTGAGCGTCTCGCCCTTGGCCTGGCGTTCGGCCTCGTCGGCCGACCGCGCGATGTTGAGCGTGATCGTGACCTCGACTTCGGGATGCAGCGCGATGGCGACGTTGGTCAGGCCGATTTCCTTGATCGGCTGGTTGAGTTCGACCTGGTTGCGGCCGACGGTGAACCCTTCGGCGGTCAGCAGCTCGGCGATGTCGCGGGTCGACACGGAACCGTAGAGCTGGCCGGATTCGCCCGCCGAGCGCACGACGATGAAGCTCTTGCCGTCGAGATCCTTGGAGACGGTCTCGGCTTCGGATCTACGCTCGAGGTTGCGGGTTTCGAGCTGCGCGCGCTGGCCTTCGAACTTCTTCTTGTTGTTCTCGTTGGCGCGCAGGGCCTTGCCCTTCGGCAGCAGGAAATTGCGCGCGAACCCGTCCTTGACCCTGACGGTGTCGCCCATCTGGCCGAGGCGGGAAATGCGTTCGAGGAGAATGACATCCATGGCTATGATCCTTGGTCGTTGCGCCGCTCGACGCGGCTTCGAATCGGAACGGCCAGGAAGCACGGGCGATGACGGCATCGCCCCGGTCGCTGTCCTGCCCGCGTCGGGCAGTTAGAGGCGGCGGACCGCCCCAACTCGGGAATGTTCGAGGCCGTCCCGGCGGCAAGGCGCAGCGGGCGGCGAACCGCCCGCTTCGGGTTCAGCGCACCAGATACGGCAGCAGGCCGAGGAAGCGCGCGCGCTTGATCGCCTGGGCGAGCAGGCGCTGCTTCTTCTGGCTGACGGCGGTGATGCGCGACGGCACGATCTTGCCGCGCTCGGAAATGTAGCGCTGAAGGAGGCGCACGTCCTTGTAGTCGATCTTCGGGGCGTTGGCGCCGGAGAATGGGCATGTCTTGCGGCGGCGGTGGAACGGACGCCGGGTCGGGATCTGATTGATGTCGACCATTATTCTGCACCCCCTTCAAAGCTGCGCGGCGGACGCGGCGGCCGGTCGCCGCCCTCGCGGTCGCCGCCGAAGCTGCGCGGCGGCCGGTCGCCGCGGTCGCCGCGGTCGCGGTCGCCGAACGAACGCTGCGGACGGTCGCCGCGGTCGCGGTCGCCGAAGCCGCCGCGTTCGCTGCGCTCTTCGCGTTTCTGCAGCATCGCCGACGGACCTTCCTCATGCGCGTCGACCTTGATGGTCAGGAAGCGCAAAATGTCTTCCGACAGGCCCTGCTGGCGCTCCATTTCCTTGAGCGCCGCCGGAGGGCAGGTCAGGTCCATGAGCGTGTAGTAGGCCTTCCGGTTCTTGTTGACCCGGTAGGTGAGGGACTTCAGTCCCCAGTTCTCGACCCGGCCGACGCTGCCGCCATTCGCGGAGATCACGCCCTTGTAGTGGTCCACAAGAGCGTCGACCTGCTGCTGAGAGAGGTCCTGCCGGGCAAGGAACACGTGTTCGTAGAGAGCCATTAGTATCTTTGCCTTTCTTCGATACCTGCCCGGTTCGGCGGCTAAGCCTCTGCAACCTGTTCGACCCGATGGGGGGAAGAAAGGAGCATAAACAGTCGAGAGCGGAGACACGGGAGGCCGAAGACGCTTCAGGTCTTCTGGCGGAGGTTTGCACCTCCGGCCCTCCGTCCAGCCCCCAGCCGGACCGGCAGAAGCGCGCTGTATACAGGATTGGGTTATGGACGCAAGCGCGCGTTCGGGATTTGTCGTAAGCGGGTGAGTTGTCCGGATGAGGTGGCACATAGGTTGTCCGCTTGGACCACCGGATGTCTGAATGGAGGATCATGACCCGCCTGACGTTTGACATTCGTAGTTTGCGAGGATCGACCGTCTTGCCTACGCCCATACAGGCGATATGCAGCCGGTGGGAGTGGGCATAAGCGAACTTCGCATCCACTTTGGACCAGGCTACCGCGTCTATTTTCAGCGCCGAGGAAATACCGTGATCGTCCTGTTGTGCGGCGGCGACAAGAGCACTCAGGCCGGGGACATCAAGGTGGCGAAGCGTCTGGCGAGAGAATGGAGTGAATGACATGGTCGAGAAGCTGACTGCCTTCGACCCTGCCGAGGGGCTGACTTCGTATGAGGCCATTGCGGCTTTCATGGCCGAAGCGTTCGCTTCCGAGGACGCAGGCTATGTCGCCCATGCGCTGGGCGTCGCGGCGCGCGCGAAGGGCATGACGCAGATCGCGGCCGAAACGGGCCTGTCACGCGAGCAATTGTATCGCTCGTTCAGCGAGAACGGCAATCCGACATTGAAGACGACCCTCGCCGTTATGAAGGCGCTCGGTATCGATCTGACGGCTAAACCCCAATCGCAGACGGGATAGCCGACATCACTTCAATTGTTCCCGCCACGACAGCTTGCCAAAGATCAAAAAACCGCTCGTTGACAACAGGTCCTTGAATGTCTACCGACGATCGGCTCATAGATGAGCCGGTTGGATTCGAGCATTGGAAAATCGGACGAAAAGACTACTTTTAATCTTGATGAATATTGGCGAAACCAGAAGTCAACTCGGCAAGGCGGGCGCCGGCGGTTCGAGCGCCGGAAAAAAAGTCTTCTCGCCGAATCGCTTCCCGAACATCATGTCGTATTGCAGATAGTGGAAATCGCGGATCGCGGGGTCGATTGCCTTGTCGCGCGACCAGTCCGCCTGCGAGGAGCCGTCGGCGCGGATCAGCATGTTGCGGTCGACGGTCGTGAACCGATCGTGCACCGCGCCGAGAAAACCCGTGAAATAGGGATGGCTGAAGCCGGCGGTCCGCATCAGATACATCGGCAGGAAGGCCGGGCTGATCGAGCCGACGCCCTCCACGGCTCCGCCCCGGTTCGACCATAGCACGAGCGGCGTCTGGTGGTCCTGCGCGAGCTGCGCGGCCGGCGCTTTGCGATCCGCGACGATGTCCTTCATGAATTTCGTTTCGGTATAGACGTTGCCGAGCGGCGGCAGGTGGTCGCCGAAAAACGCGATGATGGTCGCCCGCTCGCGCTTGGCCGCCCAGTCGATCAGCCGCGCCAGGCTCGTGTCGGCGTCGCCGGCGCCCACCGTGTAGGACATCAGCGAATCCTGCGTTTCGCGCGTCATGCCGCTCTTTATTGCGAACGGCGAGGAGGGATAGCGGTGCGTCTCGTAGGGGCCGTGGCCCTGCAGCGTTACGGCGAAATAGAAGAACGGGGCGCTGGTCGCGTCGGCCTCCTCGATGATCACGTCGGTCAGCGCGGCGTCCGAGGCCAGCGGGCCACGCTTCGCCAGATAGGGCAGCGACTCCTCCGACAGGAAACGGTCGAAGCCGAAATCCTTGTAAACCGGCGCGCGGTTCCAGAACCAGCCGGCGAAAGGATGGAACGCGGCGGTCACGTACCCTTGCGTCTTCAGAAATTTCGCCAGCGACGGGGTCGGCGCGCGGATGTACTGCTGGTAGGGAATGCTTCCATAGGGCAGGAAGGCGTTCGAGAAGCCGGTCAGCGCCTCGAATTCCACATTGGCCGTCATCCCGCCGAATTCGGGCGAGAACATCGTGCCCGTCGAGACCGCGTGTACGGTCGGGATCGGGTCCGGCTCGATGCTGACGTTGGGCAGCAGCGTCGGGTCCCAGAACGATTCGCTCATCACCATGATGATGTCGGGTTTTTCCTCCGGCGCGGATACCGGCGCGGCCGGCTTTGCCAGGATCGCCTTCATGGCGTCTTCGGAATAGCCCGGCGGCGCGCCGACCTTGGCCATCGGCACGTTGAGCGCGAAGGCGATGGCGAAACCGTTGCTGTTGTAGTTCTCCTTCTGGTCCCACATCATCGGGATGATCTGCAGACGGTCGCGCGCCCACGAAAAGGTGGCGTAGTCCATGATCGAGCCGAAGAAGATCAGCGCCGGCAGGGCGACCGCGAGCCGCGCGCCGCGCTCCTTGAACGACAGGGGCCGCGTGCGCCGCCGCCAGAATCGCCACGTCGAAACCAGGAATGCGATCGCCGCCACGATCGCCGCGGCGGACGCGATCGCCGTGATCGGCCGCTGCCGGACCAGCAGCGGCATGAGCTCGACGATCTGGCGCGCATAGAGGAAATCGGTCGGATACAGAGGATCTCCCAGGTAGAACGCCTTCTGGTGGCCGACGAAGGCGAGGAGAAACGCCACCGGCGCGATCAGCAGCAGCGCATGGTAGGCGCGCCCGAGCACCGCGTCGAAGAACATGATCAGCAGCGCGAACAGGACGATCGTCGTCCAGCTCGGCTTGAACGGCTGCTGGAAGAACAGCAGCGTCTGCTCGAACGAGCCGCGCACGATCAGTTCGACCGAGAAGACCAAGAAGCTCGAAACCACAAGTGTAACGAACACCGAGCCCGAAACGCGCGCCACATGCCACCAGAAATGACGGGCATCGATGTCGGTGTTCCGCCCGGGGCGCCTTCTCGACTGTCTACGCAACCCCGTCCCCACCCGACACGCGTTTCTCGGCGCAAGCTAATGCGCAAATCTCGCGCGGGTTCAACGACCTGTCACGCAAATGTCATGCGATCGTCATAAAATTCGCGGGCCTGTGGCCGAATTGCGCATAGCGGACCTTTCGCAGGGGATTCCCGACCGCGGATCCGTCCGATCGGAGAGCCGCGTTTCGCTTGACGGAACGGCTGGCGCGCGCGACACGGGCCGCGACAGCGGCAGCGGCCGGAGAACGCCATGACCATCGCGATGATCTTTCCCGGACAAGGCAGCCAGGCGGTGGGCATGGGCCGTGACCTCGCGGACGTCTTTCCGCAGGCGCGCGCCGTCTTCGACGAGGTCGACGAGGCGTTGGGAGAGAAGCTTTCGGCGATCATGTGGGATGGGCCGGAAGACCGGTTGACGCTCACGGCCAATGCGCAACCGGCGCTGATGGCGGTGTCTCTGGCCGTCGTGCGGGTGCTCGAATCGCGCGGCGTCTCCCTGGCGAGCGATGTCGCCTATGTCGCCGGTCATTCGTTGGGCGAATATTCGGCGCTGGCGGCGGCCGGCATGTTTTCGATCGGCGATACGGCGCGGCTGCTGCGCATTCGCGGCGCTGCGATGCAGCAGTCGGTCCCGGTCGGCGAGGGGGCGATGGCGGCGATCATCGGCCTCGGCGAGGCCGAAGTCGAGGCCGCCTGCGCCGAGGCGGGCCAAAACTCCGTCTGCCAGATCGCCAACGACAATGGCGGCGGCCAGCTGGTGATTTCGGGCGCCAGGGCGGCCGTCGAGCGGGCCGCGCGGCTCTGCACCGAAAAGGGCGCCAGGCGCGCCTTGATGCTGACGGTCTCCGCGCCGTTCCATTCGGCGCTGATGGCGCCGGCCGCCGATGCGATGCGCGAGGCGCTGGCCGGCGTCGCCAGGAATCCGCCCTGCGTGCCGGTCGTATCGAATGTTCTGGCCAGGCCGCTGACCGATCCGGACGAGATCGCGCGCCGCCTCGTCGAGCAGGTGACCGGCCGGGTGCGCTGGCGCGAGGCCGTCGAATGGTTCGTTGCGAACGGCGTGACGACGCTTGTCGAGGTCGGGGCTGGCAAGGTCCTGTCGGGCCTCGCGCGCCGGATCGACCGCGATCTGGCGGCCGTCAGCGTCGGAACGCCCGCCGAGATCGAGACGGCTCTCGCCGCGCTGAACCGCGCGGCCGACTGACAAAACAGAGAAGCAAGGGAGGATCGCCATGTTCGAACTGACGGGCCGCAAGGCGCTGGTCACCGGGGCGACCGGGGGCATCGGCGAAGCGATCGCCAGGGCGCTGCACGCGCAGGGCGCGACGGTCGGCCTGCACGGGACACGCGTCGACAAGCTGGAGGCGCTCGCCGCCGAACTCGGCGAACGGGCCGCTGTGTTTCCCGCCGACCTGTCGGACCGCGCGGCGGTCAAGGCGCTGGGCCAGAAAGCCGAAGCCGATCTCGGCGGCGTCGACATCCTGGTCAACAATGCCGGCGTCACCAGGGATGGCCTGTTCGTGCGCATGTCGGATGCCGACTGGGACGCCGTGCTCGAGGTCAATCTCGGCGCGACGTTCCGCCTGACCCGGGAACTCACCCATCCGATGATGCGCCGCCGCAATGGCCGCATCGTCAACATCGCCTCGGTCGTCGCGGTCACCGGCAACCCCGGCCAGGCCAATTACTGCGCCTCCAAGGCCGGCATGATCGGTTTCTCCAAATCGCTGGCGCAAGAGATCGCGAGCCGCAACGTGACGGTCAATTGCGTCGCGCCCGGCTTCATCGAATCCGCCATGACCGGCAAGCTGAACGACCGGCAGAAGGAGGCGATCCTGGCCGCGATCCCCGGCAAGCGCATGGGAACGTCGGCCGAGGTCGCCGCCGCCGTCGTGTTCCTCGCCTCGCACGAGGCGAGCTACGTCACCGGGCAGACGATCCACGTCAATGGCGGCATGGCGATGATATGAATCGCCTTCCTGGAGCCTGCTCGTTCGCAGTTTGGACGCAACCGTGTTTTTCATGTATTGACCCCGGTAGCGGCCGTCGGAACGGACCTTTTGCGGCCCTCTTCGCGTTGCGCCAGCGCCGATCTTTCAGCTTGATTAGCGGCGGTGCGCCCGCTAACGAGGGCGCATAACAGGGACAAGGAAGCCGGAAATGAGTGACACCGCAGAGCGCGTCAAGAAGATCGTGGTCGAGCATCTCGGCGTCGACGCCGAAAAGGTAACCGATGGCGCGAGCTTCATCGACGATCTGGGCGCCGACAGCCTGGACACGGTCGAGCTCGTCATGGCTTTCGAGGAGGAATTCGGCGTCGAGATTCCCGACGACGCGGCCGAGACCATCCTGACCGTCGGCGACGCCGTGAAATACATCGACAAGGCTTCGGCCTGACCGCTGACGGCGTCAACCGCGTCGGGGGCATGCGATGAGGCGGGTCGTCGTGACCGGACTGGGCCTGCTTTCGCCGTTCGGCGTCGGGGTCGAGCACGGCTGGAAGCAGATCCTCGACGGCCGCAGCGCCGTCGGGCCGATCACGCGCTTCGAGGTCGGGGACCTGGCATGCCGCATCGCGGCGTCGATCCCCAGGGGTGACGGCGCCGGGGCGACCTTCAACCCGGAATCGGTGCTCGAGCCGAAGGAACTGCGCAAGATCAGCGATTTCATCCTCTACGGGATCGCCGCCGCCGACGAGGCGCTTGCGGATTCCGGCTGGAAGCCGGCCACCGCGCAGGACCGCAACGCCACCGGCGTCATGATCGGTTCGGGCATCGGCGGCATCGACGGCATCGCCGACAACGCCATCATCCTCAAGGAACGCGGCCCGCGCCGCATCAGTCCCTTCTTCATCCCCGCCAACATCATCAACCTGGTCTCCGGACAGGTTTCCATACGGCACGGCCTCAAGGGCCCCAACCATGCCGTCGTGACCGCATGTTCGACCGGCGCGCACGCGATCGGCGACGCCTCGCGCCTCATCATGTTCGGCGATGCCGACGTGATGCTGGCCGGCGGCGCGGAGGCGCCGGTGACGCGCCTCTCGATGGCGGGCTTCGCGGCCTGCCGCGCGCTGTCGACCTTGCGCAACGACACGCCGCGGCAGGCGTCGCGCCCCTTCGACCGCGATCGCGACGGTTTCATCATGGGCGAGGGCGCCGGCGTCGTGGTCCTCGAGGCGCTGGACCACGCCCTGGCGCGCGGCGCCAGGATCTACGCCGAGATCGTCGGATACGGCCTGACCGGCGACGCGTACCACATCACGGCGCCCGCCGAGGACGGCGACGGCGCCTTCCGCTGCATGACGGCCGCCATCAAGCGCGCCGGATTGCAGCCGGGCGATATCGACTACATCAATGCGCACGGCACCTCGACCATGGCCGACACGATCGAACTCGGCGCCGTCGAGCGCCTGGTCGGCGATGCTGCGTCGGGCCTTTCGATGTCGTCGACGAAATCGGCGATCGGACATCTGCTCGGCGCGGCCGGCGCGGCCGAGGCGATCTTCTCGATCCTCGCCATCCGCGACAACGTCGTTCCGCCGACCGTCAATCTCGACAATCCCGAACGGCCCACCGCGATCGACCTCGTTCCCCACAAGGCCCGGGCGCGCAAGGTCGATGTCGCGCTGTCCAATTCCTTCGGCTTCGGCGGAACGAACGCATCGCTCGTGTTCAAGCGCTTTCACGCCTGAAACGCGCGGCATTTGCGCCGCGAAATTTGCCATATTGCCGCCTAGAGACTGATAAGGACCGTGGCTCCGCCGTCCGAATCGGCGGCGAAACGATCGAGGCGAGATGAGCGACAGCGACAATCCCAGGGACGATTTGGAGCCGCCGCCCGCGGCGGCATCCGCCAGGCCGGCAAGCCAGGCGCTGCGTCAGCCGGCGGCCGAGCCGCCGCCGCAGAGGCGGTCGCGCGCCTCGCGCAACCAGGTCGTCGTCTTCATGAATTTCGTCATGTCGGCGGTCATCCTGATGGTCGTCGCCGCCGGCGCAGCCGTCTATTTCGGCAAGCAGAGCTTCGAGACCCCCGGACCGCTGGCCGCCGCCAAGACCTTTCTCGTCAAGCCCGGAACCGGAACGAGCGAGATCGCGGCGCTGCTCGAGCGCAACGGCGTCATCAGCAACGCCCGCATCTTCCAGTTGGGCGTCCGCGCCTATGGCGGGGCCGATCCCGGCTTGAAGGCCGGCGAATACGAAGCGCCGGCGGGGGCGTCGATGCGCGACATCATGGCGTTGCTTCAAGGCGGCAAGTCGATCCAGCATTCCGTCACGATTCCCGAGGGCCTCACCGTAACGCAGGCGTTGCGCCGCATAGCCGACGACGAGGCCCTGACCGGCGACCTGCCGTCGCCGGCGCCGGCCGAGGGCAGCATCGCCGCCGACACGCAGACCTTCACGCGCGGCGACACCCGCAAGGAGATCGTGGCGAAACTGGCGTCGCGGCAGACGGCGTTCGTCGAGGCCGCCTGGGCCAAGCGCGCGCCCGACCTGCCGCTCGCCGACATCGGCGAATTCTTGACGCTCGCGTCGATCGTCGAAAAGGAAACCGGCCTCAACGACGAGCGCGGCCGGGTCGCCTCCGTGTTCGTCAACCGGCTGCGCAAGAACATGCGGCTTCAGTCGGATCCGACGATCATCTACGGCCTGTTCCAGGGCGCGGGCAAGCCGCCCGACCGGCCGATCTACCAGTCCGACCTCGAAAAGAAGACGCCCTACAACACCTATGTCATCAACGGCCTGCCGCCGACGCCGATCGCCATTCCGGGCCGCGCGGCGCTCGAAGCGGTGGCCAACCCCGCGCGGACCGACGATCTCTATTTCGTCGCGGACGGAACAGGCGGCCACGTCTTCGCCAAATCGCTGGCCGAGCACAATCGCAACGTCGCACGCTACCGCGCCATCCAGAAAGAGGCGGAGGAGGCGGCCAAAGCCGGCGGCGCGCCGGCGCCCGCCGCTTCGCCGTCGATTCAGCCGCTTCCATAGCGATGCGGGCAAAGCGGTGGCGGGCATGAGCGTGCGAAGCATGACGGGTTTTTCCCGGGCGACGGCCGTGAAGGACGAGGCCTCGATCGTGTGGGAAATGCGCTCCGTCAACGGCAAGACGCTGGAGATCCGGCTGCGGCTGCCGCCCGGCTGCGACCGGCTGGAGCCGTCCGTCCGTAAGGCGATCCAGAAACGCTTTTCACGCGGCGCCATCCAGGCGACCCTGTCCCTCGGCCGGGCGGCCGGGGCGGGTTCGCAGCCGATCGTCAACGAGGCCTTTCTGAAGGATCTCGCCGGCCTCGCCAAGCGGCTCGAAGACCAGTTTGGGATCGGCGCGGCGCGCGCCGACGGTCTGCTCGCGCTGCGCGGCGTGCTCGAGGTCGTGGATACGGTGGAGACCGAGGAGAGCCGTTCCGCACTCGATTTGGTGATCGCCGCGACCCTCGACGAGGCGTTGGCCGGCCTGGAAACCGCCCGGGCCGCCGAGGGCCAGGCGCTTGCTCGGCTGATCGCCGGCCATGTCGACGCCATCGAGGCCCTGGTCGGGCGCGCGCAATCCGACCCGTCGCGCGAGCCGCGGGCGATCCGCGCCAGGCTTGCCCAACAGGTCGCAGCGCTGATGGACGCCACCGCCGCGGTCGACGCGGATCGGCTCCACATGGAGGCGGCGCTTCTCGCCACGCGGGCCGACATCCGCGAGGAGATCGACCGGCTTGGCGCCCATATCGCTTCGGCGCGGTCGCTGCTTGCAGCCGGCGGGCCGGTCGGCCGCAAGCTCGATTTCCTCGCCCAGGAGTTTAACCGGGAATCAAACACCTTGTGCTCAAAGTCGAACGCGGGATCGGTCACCGCGATCGGGCTCGACATGAAGGCTGCGGTGGACCAGTTCCGCGAGCAAGTCCAGAACGTGGAGTGATGTATGGCGGCGGCGCTCCTACCTCCCGGCATTCGGCGCCGAGGGCTGATGCTCGTCCTGTCGTCGCCTTCGGGCGCCGGCAAGTCGACGATCGCGCGCAATTTGCTGGAGAGCGACCATGATCTGAGCCTGTCGGTCAGCGTCACCACGCGCGCCCGCCGCGGGAGCGAGATCGAGGGCGTGCACTACCGGTTTGTCCCGACCAGGGAGTTCGAACGCCTGCGCGATTCCGACGCGCTGCTCGAATGGGCCGAGGTCCATGGCAACGCCTATGCGACGCCGCGCGAGCCGGTCGAGATCGCGATGGCCGAGGGCCGCGACATGCTGTTCGATATCGACTGGCAGGGCGCGCTGCAGCTCAAAGAGAAGATGCGGGCCGACATCGTCTCGATCTTCATCCTGCCGCCCTCGATAACGGAACTGAAGAGCCGGTTGAAACGGCGGGCCGAGGATGCCGAGGAAGCGATCAGCCGCCGTCTCGACAATGCGCGCGTCGAGATCGAGCACTGGCGCGACTATGACTACGTCGTGGTCAATCGCGATCTGGACCGCGCCTTCGCGCAGGTGCGCTCGATCGTCGCCGCCGAGCGCCTGCGCCGCGACCGCAATCCCGGCCTGTTCGATTTCGTCTCGGGGTTGCTCGACGAAGCGACGGACTGAAGCTCAGCCGATATCGTCGGCCCGCCGGCTCGGCTGGGGGTTTTCCAGCGCGTTGGCGAGCGCCACGAACTCCGCGACGCCAAGCGTTTCCGCCCGCCTCGTCCCGTCGATGCCCGTAATGGCCAGCAGCCGCGCGCCGTCGAGCGCCTTCAGGCTTTGCCGCAGCATCTTGCGGCGCTGACCGAAGGCATGTTCGGTGACCCGCGCCAGCATTTTGTCGTCGGCCGCGAGCGGCGCAGGCCTGGGGACGAGGTGGACCACGGAAGACGTGACCTTGGGCGGCGGCGTAAAGGCGCGGGCCGGCACGTCGAAGGCGATCCGGGCATCGGTGCGCCAGCCCGCGAGCACCGCCAGCCGTCCGAACGCCTCCGTATCGGGCGCCGCCACGATCCGCTGCGCTACCTCTTTCTGGAACATCAGCGTCAGCGACTCGTAGAAGGGCGGCCAGACCGGTCCGGTCAGCCATCGCACAAGCAGTTCGGTGCCGACATTGTAGGGCAGATTGGCGACGATCCTGACGCGTTCGCTTCTGGCCGATCCGGCCATGTCGACCTTCAGCGCATCGCCGGAAACGATGTCGAGCCGTCCCGGATGATGCGCCGCGATCTCGGCCAGCGCGGCCAGGCAGCGCTCGTCGCGTTCGATCGCGACGACCCGCCGCGCGCCGGCCGAAAGCAGCGAACGGGTCAACCCTCCTGGTCCGGGACCGACCTCGATCACCGTGCAGCCGGTGAGGTCGCCGGCGGCCCGCGCGATCCTGCCGGTGAGATTGAGGTCGAGGAGGAAGTTCTGTCCGAGCGCCTTGCGCGGCTGCAGGCCGTGGCGTTCGATCACGTCGCGAAGCGGCGGCAGGCCGTCCTGCGCGCGCGCCGAGATCCGGGACGGCGATTCCGCTGAAGCGCTCACCGCTCGACGATGCGGGCTCGCTTGCGCAATTCCTCCAGATATTTCTTGCTCAGGGCCTCGGCCTGCTGATCGTCCGTGCCTTCGGCCTGGAAGACCGTCTTGGCGACGCGGTCGTCGGAGACTTCGCGCGTGCTGCAGATGCCGATGAATTCGACGCCGCGTTCGGTCGCCCGCGTCGACGTTGCGCCGCCCATCTTGGTCTTCTTGATCAGCTCGGCCCAGTCCTGCGGAAGCTCCGGAGCGAGCATGCGCCCGAGATCGCGGACGGTGACGTCGATCAGCCCCTTGGCGAAGCTTCGCGTGCTCTCGCAACTGGTGAAGCGCTGGCGCATCGCGTCCGCCTCCCGCTGGCGCTTGGCGAGCAGCGCGCCGCGGTCCTTGGCCGGCACGACGAAAATGACCTGTTGCAGCATGTATTCGGTGGCGGTCGGCTTGGTCCCGCCGTTCTGGAGCATGCGCTGGACCGCGTCCTGTTCGCTGACGCTGCCGCCCTGCGCGCGGAAGCGCGCCGCCAACGCCTGGTTCCATCCCATCTGGGTGCGGATGTATTCCTTGAAATGCGGTGCGGTGACGCCGGCCTTGTCGAGGATGCCGGACATCTGCGCGACCGTCATCTTGTTGGCCGTGGCGAATTTCGCGAACGACGCATCGACCTGCGCGTCATTGATGTTGATCTTGAGCCGCGCCATCTCGCCCAGTTTGAGCGTCTGCTCGACCATGTCGTCGCCGGCCGTCTTGGCGAGATTGCCGCCCTTGTGCTGCAGCTTCAAGAACGCGGCGCGATGCTGGATGTCGAAGCTCGTGATCGCCGTATTGTTGACGATATACTTGATCTCGCTCGCGAAAGCCGACTGTATCGGCAGGACTGGCGCCGCCAGCGCTGCAAGCGTGGCGGCGGTCATCGAAAGAAGCAGTTTTCTCACGCCGGTCTGTTCCCTCAAGGTCGGAATTTATTTTCCTTGTTGCAGTCGCGATGCCGCTTTTCTGCGGCGAAAGCATGGCCTCCGCGGATCAGCGCGTAAACGCGCTTTGCGGCGTTCCGGTCCCGATGTCGCCGAGCGTGCGCAGCGAGACGCTGAAGCCGAAGGTGCGCTCGTCGTCGCCGTAGCCGTCGGCCTCGCGCGAATTCGCCATGGTCAGCGTATAGGCGAAGCATTCGTCGTCGTAGCCGAGGCCGACCGCGTCCGATACCAGCACGCCGGATTTGATGTCGTAGGTTCCGGAGCCGAAAACGCGCCAATTGTCATGAAAGCGGAGCGAACTCGCCGTGGTGACCTCGTGGCGATCCTCACTGAAGCCGTAAAGCGGCTGCGCCTGGATATACGCGTAGTTCGTCGTCAGGCTGACGCGCGACGTCGAGTAGCCGGCCTTGGCCTCCATCCGGCGCAGTTCTAGGCTTTGCTCGTCGAAGCGTCCGCCGAGCGAGCCGGAGAGCCCGAACGGCGCCGAAAGTCCGACAAGCCCGACATAGTCCGAGGTTTCGGTTTCGAGTCCGGAATACGCGCCGACGTTGACGAGATCGGGCGAGGCGAAGGAATTCTCGCCGGCGAGTTGATAGGACTGGCCGACCAGCGCGTTGGTCGCCCAGCCGCTGCCGAACGCGCCGCTGTAGCGCAGCCCGAGATTGGCGCGCGTGCCGCCTTCGACCCGGTCGTAGCCCGAGAACTTGTCGCGCTCGAACAGCGTCGCCGCGTCGAAGACGAAGCTCTGGGCGTCTTCGTTGGGGATATCGAGGGTCGAGCCGAAGGCCTCGTTGGGCCGCGCGAAAATCTGCGCCATGGGTTCGAGCACATGCGACGCGTTGGCCGACGCGAACAGCACGGGCCAGCGCATCTCCATGCCGGCCGTGGCCATCGCGCGATTGTAGTCGGACTGGATGTCGGTCGATGCGCCGCCGAGCGGATTGGCGGCCAGGGCATTGATGGCCGCCACCGATCCCTGCGACGGGTCGACATAGGTCGTGTCGGCCTGGAATTGCAGCAGCGGCGTCAGCACCAGGCCGCCGTCGCTGACGAAGCTGCGCTTCCACTCGGCTTCCGCCGTGACGCGGGACGATGTTCCCTCGATGCCCTGCACGAGGTCGGACCGCCGTCTCGACAGATTATCGAAGGTCGTGGCGTCGAGACGCGAGCGGACGATTGTGCGGCTGTTGACGTCGATGTTCAGCTCGCCGCCGGCAAGCGGCTCGTCGGGCGTGTAGGAATAGTCGAAGGACGGCAGCACCAGCGGCTGTTCGCCGTCCGTGGACAGGGTGTCGTCCCTGATGTCCTCCTGGATGTCGAACTTCATGCTCCGCAGATCGAGGTAGTTCCGGTCGTTCAGCCCCGTCAGGTAGACTTCGGAGCGATGGGTGTATTCGCGGAAGCCTTCGATCGAATAGGTGCGCGAAAAGTTCTTGTCGGTCTGGTAGAGGGCGTTCCATCCGAACTCCCAGCGCGGATTGAGGTCGAAATGTCCCTTCGACCCGACCATGCCGCGCAACCGGTTCGGGTCGTCGCTGTCGCCCGCATTGACGCCGTTGGCATCGAACCCGTCGGGATTGGCCTGGTATATGCCGGCCATTTTCAGCGTGTAGTCGCCATTGTCGAACCGCTGACGCCACTCCGCCTCGCCCAGGAAACCCTGCTTGGTATAGCCGGTCCCCGTCAGCGTCAGGTCGTAGGTCGGTGAAAGCGCCAGGTAATACGGGACTTTGACGCCCGCGCCGAGGTGCGAATTGACGGTGAGGGTCGGGGTGAGGAAGCCGCTCTTGCGCTTGACAGTCGGGTCCGCGATCTCGAAGGCCGGCAGTCCGGCGAGGGGGAAGCCGAAGAACTCGAAGCGCGATTGCTCGAAACGGATGGTCTTGGCCTTGCCGTTCCAGATGATCTTCCTGGCCTTGATGCGCCAGATCGGGGCCCGGTCGGGCTTGGCCTCGCACGGCGCGCACGCCGTATAGACGCCGCTGTTGAAGGTCGTGAGCTGGCCGCCCTGCCGCTCCGCGCTCTCGGCGGCGAAATAGGTCTTGTCGACGGTCTCGACCCGCAGCGTGTTGACGAAGCCGTCGGCGAAATCGTCCGTAATGTCGATCTCGTCGGAGAACACCTTGGTGCCGCTGCTGTCGACGATCTGCACGCCGCCGCTCGCCAGCAGCCGCGACGTCTTGCGGTTGTAGGTGACGCGCTGCGCGACCAGCTTGTTGCCGGCATAGTCGATCCGCACCCCGCCGACGGCCGTCACCGTGTCGCCGTCGATGTCGTAGACCAGCGTATCGGCCTCGAGCAACATCTGCGAACCTTCGGGCGCGTTCGCGGCCACCCTATCGGTCAGTCCGCCGAGATCCTGCGCTTTCGCGGCGATTGTCAGGACGCCGAGCGCCGCAAGGCACGCCAAGGCTGTCGCGCCCCGGAGGGCGCGGCGCGGGGCCGGGCGCAGGGATGGCGTGGCCGCTCCCGACACTAGCCGTCTTCCTTGTAGAGGAGGAACGTAACCCCGAACATCAAAGCGACAACCACCGGCAACCATGCTGCGACGTAGGGCGGCACGAATCCGGCGTTGCCGAAAGCCCTGACGAGAACCGATACGACATAAAGCAGAAAGCCCGCCAGCACGCCACCCAGAATCATCGTCGCCGACTGGCCCATCCGGGCGAACCGCATCGACACCGTAGCGGCGATCAGTGTCATCGCGACCAGCAGTGCCGGAAGCGCCATAAGCGTATGAAATTGCATCGAAAAAGCGTTCGCGCGCAGCCCGAAGGATCGCGCGATCTCGACCTTCGACGGGAGGTCGAAGAACGGGATGGTTTCGGGCCGCGCCAGCCGTTCCTGCACGAATTCCGGCTTCAGATTTGTGGCGACACTGTCGGCCGCAACCGCTTCCACCGGCATGCCGTCCTTGAACCGCCGGACATCCTGGAGTTCCCAGGAACCGTCCCGCAAGAAGGCGCGCCGCGCATCCTTGCGCTCGACGATGTCGCCGGAATCATTGAGCAGAAAGAACACTGCGTCGGAAAGTTCGACGCCCTGGTTCAGGATGGCGCGCGCGCCGATGATCGTGTCGGCGCCGTCCGATCTTTGCCGGATCCAGGGCGCCGAGAACGCGGAAACCTTGTTCGAGGAGCCCGATCGGATGACGGTTTCGAGCAATTCCGACTGCGCGTAGCCACGCGCGGCCAGGGGGTTGAGCAGCAGGACCGTGGCGAGGCCGAACAGGAATGCGCCCAGGCAGCATGGCAGCAGGAACTGCCAGGCCGACACGCCTGCGGACCGCGCGATGACCAGCTCGTATTTGCGGTTGAGCGAGATCAGCGTGGCCATCGCCGAGAACAGCGCGACGAATGGCACCGTCTGCTGCATGATCATCGGAACACGGAACGCCGAGACGCCGAGCGCGGCCAGGAACGTAAACCCCGGCAGGCCGGATGTCCGGCTCGACAATTCGGTGAAATCGATCAGGAAGATCAGCGCGAACACGCCGGCAAAGATCCAGCATGTGATGGCGACGTAGCGGCCGAAGAAATAGCGCCCGAGCGTGAAGCCGATCATGCCGGCCCCGATTTCCGCCGCCACGACGCCGCCTGGCGTGTTCTCCAGGCCCGCACCGTATCGGACAGTCGCTCCCACCATGCGGAGGGAAGTTCCAGCGCTCGGTTGGCGGCGATGAACCAGACGCACAAGGCCGATGTTCCGAGCGGTACGAAATAGATGACAGGGATCAGCCAGGCTTGCGACTGCGTCTGGTTGGTGACGAAAAAGCCCAGCCAGCGCACGAACAGGCTGATGACGATCGCGGTGATCATCGGGTTCACCCGGCTCTCGCGATGCGACCGCGCGTCGCCGGCGACCGCCAGCGCGACCAGCGCGAAGACGAGCGGATAGAGCCATTCGCTCAGCCTGCGGTGCAACTCGATCTGGAACGTCTGCGGGTTCTTCTGAAAGATGGGATCGTTGGGGTCGGGATCGACCAGATAGCCGATCGTCCGGTCCTTTGGATACATGGTGACCGCTTCGGCCGCCTTGGCGAACACGGCGAGGTCGAAGACATAGGATTTGAATCGCACGATCGATACGTCGCCCGCCGGGCTTTTGCGATGCACGACGCCGTCGTCCATGATGAGGAGGCTCTTTCCATCCTGCTCCACGATGGCGCCCGTCTTGGCGTAGTAGATCAGGTCGACGCCTTCCTCGCGTGAATCGGCCACGAAGATGCCGCCGAGCCTGCCGTCCGGCAGGCGCCTGCCGACCTGCACGTAAAGTCCGTCGTCGACCTTGCGGAACGTGCCTTCCTGGATCACCAGCGACAGGAGATCGGCCCGCGCGGCGGCGACGAGATGGCGGCCACGGTCGCGCGCGTAGGGGTCGAGGCCGTTGTCGACGGCGAAGGAGACAACGCTGGCGACGAGAGCCAGCAGGACGATCGGCCGCACGACGGCGGCGCGCGAACTGCCGGCCGCGTTGATAACCACGAGTTCCGAATCCGAATTCATCACGCTCAGCGTCTGCGCCACCGCGATGACCAGCGCGAACGGCAGGACGATCGGGAAGATCGAGGGCAGGATCAGGGTCGCGATCTCGAAGAAGGTCAAGGCCGACTGGCCGTTGTCGGTGACGAGGTCGATCCGCCCGAGCACCTGCGTGGTCCAGACGATCGCCAGCGTCCAGAACATCGCGGCGGCGAACACCTCGACGGTGCGCCGCAGGACATAGCGTTGGATGACTGGCATCGGCCTCGCGTCGAGATGCCCCCTGTTTGCCGCCGCTACTGCGCCAATTCGCCGAAACAATCAAACTCCGCGGCCGGCTCGGCGTCTTCGCGCTTCGGTTCGTTCGACTTGTCGCCAATTGCGGCTAACAAAGCGGCAAGAAACATGGTCAACGATCCGTTACCGCACAAGACCTGCGGCTTGCCCGTGGCCAAGGCCGCGGGGTCCTTGCCAAGATCGGCGAAACCGACGAAATGTCGGGCGCGGCCGGTACGCGCCGAAATCGGGACTTTCTCATGACCGTCATGCCATCCGTCGCCTTCGCGAGTTTCGCCGCGCCCAAAAGCGGCATCGCCGTTCTGCTTGTCGCCGACAATCTGGCGTTCGGCGAGCAGGCGAGGCTCTGCGATCCCGGCAACGTCTTGTCGCGGGCCTTCTCGATCGCCGAATTCAAGGGCAAAGCGGGCGCCCCGGTCGACGTTTTGGCGCCGCAAGGCTCGTCGCTGGACAGGCTGATCGCGATCGGCGTCGGCAAGACGAGTGCGCTGAGCGAGTATTCCTGGCTGAAGACCGGCGGCGTGATCGCCGCTCAAATCCGACGCGCGAGGGAGATCGCGGTCGTCGCGGAATTGCCCGGCGTATCTCTCGATGCCAGGCAGGTCGCCGACATCGCCGCCGGCCTGCTTTTGCGCAGCTACGGTTTCGATGCCTACAAGACCAAGAAGGACGATGGCGAGCCGCCTGCCTCCGACAAGCCTGCCCAGGTGACGATCCACTGCTCCGATCCGGACGGGGCGGCCAGGGCGTTCGAAGACGCCAATGCCGTGGTCGAGGGGGTGACGATGGCCCGCGATCTGGTCAACGAACCGGCCAACATCCTCGGCCCTGTCGAATTCGCCGCGAAGGCCCAGGCGCTGGAAAGCCTCGGCGTCGAGGTCGAGATTTTGACCGAGAAGGAAATGCGCAAGCTCGGCATGGGCGCTCTGCTCGGCGTCGCGCAGGGGTCGGTGCGGCCGGCGCGCCTGGTCGTCATGCAGTGGAACGGCGGCAAGAAGGACGAAAAGCCGATCGCCTTCGTCGGCAAGGGCGTCGTCTTCGATTCGGGCGGGGTGTCGATCAAGCCGGCCGCCGGCATGGAGGACATGAAGGGCGACATGGGCGGTGCGGCCGCCGTCACGGGCCTGATGCACGCGCTGGCGTCGCGCAAGGCCAAGGCCAATGTCGTCGGCATCATCGGCTGCGTCGAGAACATGCTCGACGGCAACGCACAGCGCCCGGGCGACATCGTCACGTCCATGTCCGGCCAGACGATCGAGGTCATCAACACCGACGCCGAGGGCCGCCTCGTGCTGGCCGACGCGCTCTGGTATTGCAACGAGCGCTTCGCGCCGCGCTTCATGGTCGATCTCGCGACGCTCACCGGCGCGATCATCGTCGGCCTCGGCACGACCTATGCCGGCCTGTTCTCCAACCATGACGAGCTTTCCGAACGCCTTGTCGCGGCCGGCCAGAGCACGCAGGAACGTCTGTGGCGCCTGCCGATGGGGCCTGAATACGACAAGATGATCGACACCAAGAACGCCGACATGAAGAACACCGGCGGCCGCCATGGCGGCGCGATCACCGCCGCGCAGTTCCTCCAGCGCTTCGTCAAGGAGACGCCGTGGGCGCATCTCGACATCGCCGGCGCCGCCATGGCGTCGCCGGCGACCGAGATCAACCAGTCCTGGGCGTCCGGCTTCGGTGTCCGCCTGCTCGACCGCCTCGTGCGCGACCACTATGAGAACTGAGGGCGGTCCGATGACCGAAATCCTGTTCTACCACCTGACCGAATCGTCTCTCGGGGAAGCCTTGCCGGCGCTCGTGGAGAAGACGGTGCAGCGCGGCTGGCGCGCCGTGATCCAGACCGGCAGCGAGGAGCGCCGCGACGGGCTCGACGCCCATCTTTGGACCTATCGCGACGATTCGTTCCTCGCGCACGGCTCCGACCGCGAACCTCATGCCGACCATCAGCCCATCGTATTGACGACCGGCGACGCCAATCCGAATCGAGCCGAAGTGCGCTTCGTCGTCGACGGCGCAACGGCGCCCGACGCGGCGCCCTACCAGCGCATGGTGTTCATGTTCGACGGTCACGATGCAGCCCAGGTCGAGGAAGCCCGCGCGCAATGGAAGCTGCAGCGCGCCGCCGGCCACGACGTGACCTATTGGCAGCAGACGCCGGAGCGCCGGTGGGAACGCAAGTCGTGATCGCGTCGTTGCGCGATCCGCGCCTGTGTCGCGCGTGCGGGAATTGCTGATGCGCTTCGTCTTCCTTCTGATCCTTCTCATCGGCGCGGCGATCGGCTTCGGCTATCCCTGGGCGATCACCCGCCTCGCTGGCCACGAAATCGGAACGTGGTCCGTTTACGACGCGGCGGGCGGGTTCCGGCCTGTCGAAAAGGCCCTGGCCTCGTCGGATTCGCCGGTCAACATGGTGCTCGACGTGACCGGCATCGCGCCGCAAGCCGCGCCGGCGGGCAGTCTTCTCACCCTGACCGTCGCCACCGACGGCCGCACCGTCTTCGCGCAGCCGGTCGGCGCCGCGGGCGCGAAAAAGCGTGAGGATTCGCCGCAGACCGCGCAGTCGGTCTACCGCATCGAGGCAGGCGCCCTCACCGACATCGAGGGCGGAAACTACCGATTCACGGTCGGGCCGGGCGATACCGGCCCTGCGCAAATCCAGACGGTCGACCTCCACCTCTTGGGCGGCTTCGGCGCCTACGATCCCCGCGCCCAGCCGTTCGGCTTGTGCATCATGGCGGTCGGTTTCATCGGCCTCGCCATTTCGCTCGGCCGCCGCCGTGCGGCAGGCGTTGCGCCGGACGGCGAGGCCAAGCCGCGCTGGGGCAGGGGACCGACGGATCGCTGATGTCGACCCCTTGAACTACCGCCACGCCTTCCATGCAGGCAATTTCGCCGATGTCTTCAAGCATGTCGTCGTCACGCGGCTCGTCGAATACCTCAAGCGCAAGGACAAGGCGTTCCGCGTCATCGATACCCATGCCGGGGCCGGCCTCTACGACTTGACCGCCAGCGAGGCGCAGCGCGGCGGCGAATGGCGCTCGGGAATCGGAAAGCTGATGCAGACCGGGGTAGCGGCTGCGGCGGGCGACCTGATGCGTCCCTACCTCGATGCCGTCGCTTTCAGGAATCCGGATGGCGGCTTGAAGCGCTATCCCGGCTCGCCCGCCTTGATCCGCCATCTGCTGCGCAAGCAGGACCGGCTGACCGCGATCGAACTGCATCGCGAGGACGCGCGCACCCTGGGCCGCCTGTTCGATGGTGACTTCCAGGTTCGAATCATCGAACTCGACGGCTGGCTGTCGCTCGGCGCGCATCTGCCGCCCAAGGAGAAGCGCGGCCTCGTGCTCGTCGATCCGCCCTTCGAGGAGCCGGGCGAGTTCGACCGCCTCGTCGCCGGCCTTTTCACGGCCCATCGGCGCTGGCCTGGCGGCATCTATGCCCTGTGGTACCCGATCAAGGATTGGGAAGCGGTGGCGGGCTTTCGCCGCGCGCTGATGCGCAGCGGCATCGCCAGGATCCTCGACATCCGCCTCGATCTGCGCGCGCCCTCCACGCCGCCGCGCCTCGACGGAAGCGGGCTGATCGTCGTCAACCCGCCATACACGCTGGAGGACGAGTTGAAGGTCATACTGCCCGCCCTGCAATCCGCGCTCGCGCAATCCGGCGGCGGCTGGACGGTCGAATGGCTTGTCGAGGACGTTCCTCCTGCTTGACCCCCGGCCGGGCTTTGCGCAGAGTGACGCAATTGATCTATGAGATTCACGAGTTTCGGAGGCTTCATGTCGCGCATCGCAAAGACGGCCCTCGCGCTGGCGATCGCCTCTGGCAGCGCAAGCCTGCCCTCGGTCTCGCGCGCCGCCGATCTCGGCGCGCAGGTCCGCGAGAACGACGAGTTGTGCGGCAAGCCGGCTTACCTGAACAAGATTTCGGCCCGCTTCGACTATCAGGTCATGCACGTTCCCAATCTGCCGCAGGTCAGCATCCTCGATTTTCGCAACGTCCGCGAGGACCGCTACATCCCCGACAGCGAGGACTGGCCGATCGCGCGCCGCTATTGCACGGCCGACGTGGTGCTATCGGACGGCAACACGCGCGATCTCTGGTATCTGGTCGAGGGCCGGATGGGCTTCGTGGGCCTGGGCGAGAACGTCGAGTTCTGCGTCGCGGGCTTCGACCGCTGGTTCGTCTACAACGGCCGCTGCCGCGTCCTGCGCTGATTGCCATGACCCGGCGCAAGCGCCGTCCTTTGTGGTTCGCTCTCACGGCGGCGTTTGCGGCTCTTGTCGTCGGCTGCGACGACCAGCCGCAACGGCAAGCCGCCGCCCCCACCCCGATCGCCAACGGCGCGCCAGACCGGGCCCCAAACGCCGCGCCGCGAGATACGTCCGCCAATCGGCCGGAGCGCCGCGCCGCGGCTTCCTCGCAACCGTTCGACTTCTACGTGCTGGCGCTATCCTGGTCGCCGAGCTACTGCGAGGCGGAAGGCGAGGACGCCAACCGGCAGCAGTGCCGGTCGAAGCGGCCCTACGCCTTCGTCGTCCACGGCCTGTGGCCCCAGTTCGAGCGCGGATTTCCGCGCGAATGCGAGACCGGCGCGGACGATGTCGACCAGGCGCTGATGCGCTCGCTCTATGATTTGATGCCGTCGGCCAGTCTCATCCGCCACGAATGGCGCACGCACGGCGTATGCTCCGGCCTGTCGCAGGACGCCTATTTCGACCTGCTGCGCCGGGCGCGAGAAAAGGTCGCTGTGCCGGCCGAATTCCGTCAGCTTGCCGCCGATCGCGCGCTCGGGCCCGGCGAGGCGGAACGCTCCTTCGTCGCGGCCAACCCCGGCTTGAAGGCCGCCGGCGTCGCCGTCACCTGCGACAAGCGCTATCTGCGCGACGTGCGCATCTGCCTGACAAAGGACCTGGGCTTTCGCGGTTGTCCCGAAATCGACCGCCGGTCCTGCCGCCTCGACAAGATCGTCATGCCGCCCGTGCGTGGCGGCTGAGCCCGTTCCCCAACAGGATCGTCCCATGATCAAGCTTCTCTATTCGCCGCCGTCGCCCTTCAGCGCCAAGGTCGTCATGGCCGCCGCGCTCGCGGGCGTCTCGCTGGAAAAGATCGTCGTGCAGACCGGCCCGCAGCCGGAGGAGCTGACATCGGTGAACCCGCTCGGTAAGATCCCCTGCCTAATCACCGATGGCGGCGACGGCATCTACGACAGCCGGGTCATCACCCAGCATCTGAACCGGCTGTCGGGCAACGCCTTGTTCCCGCGAAACCCGGGCAAGCGCCTCGAGGCCGAGCGGCTCGAAGCCCTGGCCGACGGCATCTGCGATTGCCTGCTCGCGCATGTCTACGAGCGGCGGATGCGGCCGGACGAGAAGGTCCACCAGCCCTGGCTCGATCTGCAATGGTCCAAGGTCGTGCGCGCGCTCGACGTGCTCGACGCCGACCCGCCAAAATTCGGCAGGAAGCCGAATGCTGGCCATCTGGCGCTGCGCGCGACGCTCGCCTATCTCGACCTTCGCTTCCCCGGCCAGTGGACGGCGGGCCGCGCGAAACTCAAGCGCTGGGCCGCGAAATTCGATCGGAGCTTTCCCGAACTGGCCGCGCTGGCGCCGACCCAGGCGTGACTGGCTGAAATCTGAAACACAGGAGGCCGGATCATCGCGAACCCGGCCTCCTGGCTGTCTATCGAGAAGCCGCTCTAGAACTGGATGCCGAGACCCAGCTGGATGCGATGATCCTTGGCGTCGACGTCGCGGTCGCCGCTGCCGGTCGAGAAGCTGTCGCTGCCGTAGTCTGAGTAGCGGTATTCGGCGCGCGCGAACACCTTGTCGGTGAGCTTCACGTCGGCGCCGACGCCGGCCGTATAGCCAAGCTGCGTCTGCTTGTCCTTCTCGCCGCCTTCCTCGACCGACATGGTCTTGGCCGCACCGCCGCCGGTCACGTAGAGCAGCGCTTCCGGCGTCACGGTGTAGCCGAGCCGGGCGCGCAGCGAGCCGTCGGCGCCGGATCTGACTTTGGCGCCGGCGTCTTCGCCCTTGACGCCGCTGTAGCCGAGGTCGCCCTCGACGCCGGCCACCATGCCGCTGCCGACCTCCTGGTTGTAGCCGAGGAAGCCGTGCGCGACGAAGCCATCGGTATCGATTCGGTTGTCGGAGGCCTCGTCCTTGGATGTGCCGGCGAAGCCGTATCCGGCCGTCGCGCCGCCATAGGCGCCGGTCCAGCTTGCGACCGGAAGCTGTTCCGCCGCCGGCGCCGGCGGCTCCTCCATCACCGCGTCGGCGGCATGGGCAAGCGGAACGCCGGTCAGCGCGAAGAGGCCGAGGGCCGCGAGTGTGGTGGTCGTGCGGGTCGATCTGATTGACATTGTCTTCTCCTTGGCCGCTGCAGACGCAACGCACAGCGGCGGTTGTGGTCGAGAGCGTCCCGACTGCGGGGGCGGAAAGATGGGACGCTTCACCGCATGACTCTCGCCCCGGAATGCGGCCGGACCGCACCGCAATCGGGATCATTGCCGGGCGCCAATGAGGCCGGAATTCGGCGTGACGTTCCTGCCCGCAAAGCTGGCAGGAGACAGTGTCGGGTCGCCGCGAGCCGCTTGGTGCAAGGGCTTGCGCGCCCTATATCGGGCTTGACGATATGGGCATTGCAAGCGGAGACGACTTGATCGGCCACAGTCCTGCCCGATGAACGAATGTGTTTTAACGATTGCCGCCATCGCGGCCCGATCATTCCGAAGGTGACGATTTGGCGCTTGCGCACACGAACGTATTGGTGACCGGAGGCGCGCGCCGGATCGGCCGCGCGACCGTCGAGGATCTCGCGGCCCACGGCTTTGGCGTCGTCGTCCATTGTGATCGCTCGGTCGAGGATGCCACGGCTCTGGTCGACTCGGTTCGGGCCGGCGGCGGGAAGGCTTTCGTCGTTCGGGCCGACCTGACCGACCGGTCGCAAGTGGCCGGGCTGGTTGAAAAAAGCGAGGCGCTCGCAGGTCCGCTGTCGATCGTGGTGAACAATGCGTCGGTCTTCGAGGAGGACATGGCGTTGGACTTCGAATGGGACGCGTGGGACCGGCATTTCGCCTTGCACGTTGCTGCCCCCGCGATGATCGCCCGATCCTTCGCCGTCAGGCCAGGCGGGGATCGTTCGGGCCTTGTGGTCAACATGGTCGATCAGCGAGTGCTCAAGCCGACGCCGCGCCACTTCTCCTATTCGCTGTCGAAGGCGGCCCTCTGGTCGGCGACGCAGACCATGGCGCAGGCCTTCGCTCCGCTGATCCGCGTCAACGCGATCGGCCCCGGTCCGACGCTGCCGAGCCCGCGCCAGAGTCAGGCGGACTTCGACGCGCAGGCCGCCTCGCTGCCGCTGCGGCGCGGCCCTGGCCTCGGCGAGTTCGGCGCGACGATCCGATATTTATGGGAGACGCCGTCGATCACGGGCCAACTGATCGCGCTCGATGGCGGGCAGCATCTTGCGTGGCGGACGGCCGACGTGGCAGGCATCGCCGAATGAGTCCGCCCGACGCCGAACGCAAATTGCCGCCGATTCCCCGGGACGATCCGGCCGATACCGATGTCGCCGGCTATCTGCCCGGCGACGAGAGCGACGACGATGACGAGATCGTCGTGGAGCCAGTCGCCGTCGACGAACCGAATCTACCCTTCACGGCGATCGACTGGAGCCAGACGCAGGCGAGCGACGCCGACGGCAAGGTCGGAGCCGATGTCATCCAGACGCTGGTCAAGCGCCTGCCCAACGCGCCAGGCGTCTACCGGATGATGAACGCCGCGGGCGACGTGCTCTATGTCGGCAAGGCGCGCAGCCTCAAGAAGCGCGTCGCCAACTACGCGCAGGGCCGATTCCACACCAACCGAATCGGCCGCATGGTGCGCGAGACCGCGACGATGGAATTCGTCGTGACCCGCACCGAGATCGAGGCGCTTCTGCTCGAAGCCAACATGATCAAGCGCTTGCGGCCACGCTTCAACGTGCTGCTGCGCGACGACAAGTCCTTCCCCTATATCGTCGTCACGACGGAGCATGCCGCACCGGGCATCTTCAAGCACCGCGGCGCGCGCGGGCGCGGCGGTGACTATTTCGGGCCGTTCGCCTCGGCCGGCGCGGTCGGCCGCACCGTCAATTCGCTGCAGCGCGCCTTCCTGCTGCGCACCTGCACGGATTCGGTCTTCGAGACCCGCACCCGGCCATGCCTTCTCTACCAGATCAAGCGCTGCTCGGGGCCATGCACCAGCGAAGTGACGCGCGACGAATATGCCGAGTTGGTCGGCGAGGCCAAGGATTTCCTTTCCGGCCGCAGCCAGAAGGTCAAGACGGAGATTGCCGGCGCAATGCAGCAGGCCTCGGAGGAAATGGATTTCGAGCGCGCTGCGATCTACCGCGACCGGCTCGCTGCGCTTTCGCATGTGCAGAGCCACCAGGGCATCAATCCGCAATCGGTCGAGGAGGCCGACGTGTTCGCGCTGCATCAGGAGGGGGGCCAGGTCTGCATCCAGGTATTTTTCTTTCGCACCGGCCAGAACTGGGGCAACCGCGCCTATTTTCCGAAAGCCGATCCGGCGATGGAGGGATCCGAAATCCTCGAATCCTTCCTCGCACAATTCTACGACGACAAGCCGTGCCCGCGCGCGATCCTGCTCGCGCAGGAGGTCGACGAATGCGAATTGCTTGCCGCAGCCCTCTCCGCGAAAGCCAACCATCGGGTTTCAATCTCGGTCCCCAAGCGGGGCGAAAAGAAAGACCTGACCGACCATGTCCTGCAGAACGCTCGCGAGGCCCTGGCCCGCCGGCTCGCGGAGACCTCGACGCAAGGCCGTCTGCTCGACGGCCTCAAGGAGACCCTCGGCCTGGAGCGCAAGCCGACCCGCATCGAGGTCTACGACAACTCGCATATCATGGGCGCGAACGCGGTCGGCGCGATGATCGTCGCCGGCCCGGAAGGCTTCGTGAAGAACCAGTACCGCAAGTTCAACATCCGCTCGACCGACATCACGCCGGGGGACGATTTCGGCATGATGCGCGAGGTCATGGAGCGGCGCTTCTCGCGCCTTATGAAAGAGAACCCGGATGGAGCAGCAGGGGCGGCCAAATCCGCCGACGAAGAAGAAAGCGCGTTTCCCGCATGGCCGGACGTGATCCTGATCGATGGCGGCCAAGGCCAGATGTCGGCGGTCCGCGCCATCCTCGACAAGCTCGGGATTGCCGACAAGGTCACGGCGATCGGCGTCGCCAAGGGCGTCGACCGCGATGCCGGCCGCGAACGCTTCTTCGCGCCCGGCCGCGACGCGTTCACTTTGCCGGTGCGCGACCCGGTGCTCTATTTTGTGCAGCGCATGCGCGACGAGGCGCACCGATTCGCCATCGGATCGCATCGCGCGCGCCGCAAGAAGGAGATGGTCCGCAATCCGCTCGACGAGATTTCCGGTATCGGGCCGGGCCGCAAGCGCGCGCTTCTGCTGCATTTCGGCACCGCGAAGGCCGTCGGCCGCGCCGCGATGGACGATTTGATGACCGTCGAAGGAATTTCTGAATCGGTCGCGCGAACAGTCTATAACCATTTCCACGAAAAGTGACGGCCGGGACCGCCGACGCCGAATTTGGTCGCCCGGGCGCATTGACCGGCGACGACTCCTTCTGATTTGAGTAGCCGCCCAAGCCGGATCGGAAACACATGGCACGACGCGCCTTCAATCTGCCCAACATGCTGACCTATGGCCGCATCGCCGCGGTGCCGCTTGTGGTGCTGTGCTTCTTCATCCCGGAGGGCCGTCTGCAGTCCACCGACTTCGCGCGCTGGTCGGCCCTGGTCATCTTTACAATCGCGAGCCTGACCGACTATGTCGACGGCTATCTCGCGCGGGCTTGGCAGCAGACCTCTAACATCGGCAAGATGCTCGACCCGATCGCCGACAAACTGCTCGTCGCCACCTGCCTGCTCTTGCTCGCCGCCGACACCGACCGCCACCAGGCGGGCATCGCGGGGTGGTCGCTCTGGGCGGCCATCATCATCCTTTGCCGCGAGATCCTCGTGTCCGGGTTGCGCGAATATCTCGCGGCGTTGAAGGTCAGCGTCCCGGTGTCGCAACTGGCGAAATGGAAGACGGCCATTCAGATGGTGGCCGTTGGCTTCCTGCTGCTGGGCCCGGCCGGCGACAAGATCGTCGCCTACTGGTCGCAGACCGGCATCGTGCTGCTCTGGATCTCGGCGCTCGTGACCCTCTACACCGGCTACGACTACTTCCGCGTCGGCGCCAAGCACATCGTCGACGAATGAGCGGCCAACCCGTCAGGCTGGTCTACTTCGCTTGGGTGCGCGAGCGCATCGGACATCCACAGGAAGATGTCGTTCTCCCGGCGGACGTGCGCTCTGTAGACGACCTCCTGCAATGGCTGCGCTCCCGCGGCGGAGGGTATGAGGAGGCGCTGCGCTACCCCGACGTGATCCGTGTGGCCCTCGACCACGATCATGCCGACCATGGCGAGCCGATCGTCGGCGCCAGGGAGATCGCGCTGTTCCCGCCGATGACCGGAGGCTGATCGTGCTGTCCGCTTGCGTGCCGGCCGTCCGCGTCCAGGCGGAGGATTTCGACACCGCCGCCGAGATCGCGCGGCTGACAGGCGGACGCACCGACATCGGCGCGGTCGTGACCTTCAGCGGCCTGTGCCGCGACGAAGCGGGCACGCTCAAGGCGCTGGAACTCGAACATTATCCCGGCATGGCCGAGTCGGAGATCATGCGGATCGCGACGCAGGCCGTGGTGCGCTGGCCGCTCCTCGGGCTGACCGCGATCCACCGCTTCGGCGCGATCGCCCCTGGGGAGAACATCGTGCTGGTCGCCGCCGCATCGTCCCACAGGCAGACGGCGTTCGAGGCGGCGTCGTTCCTGATGGACTATCTCAAGACCGACGCCCCGTTCTGGAAGAGGGAGCACCGTCTCGACGGCGCGGCGAGCGCTTGGGTCGAGGCGACAAAGAGGGACGCCTTGGCGGCGGAGCGCTGGAAGCCGGACGCCGACACATAAAAAGGACAGGCGAACCGGCTATGATGTCAATGCGTTGACATCGTTTCCGGACTCTTCGGCTCAGCCGACCACTTCGATGTCCGAGAACCAATACCTGATCTCCTGCGCCGCCGTTTCCGGCGCATCCGACCCGTGGACCGAGTTCTCGCCGATCGACAGAGCGTGCACCTTGCGGATCGTGCCTTCGGAGGCGTTGGCGGGATTGGTCGCGCCCATCACCTGGCGGTTCCTGGCAATCGCGTTTTCGCCTTCGAGCACCTGGACGATGGTCGGCGCCGACGACATGAACTCCGTCAACTCGCCGAAAAAGGGGCGGTCCTTATGCACGGCGTAAAAGCCCTGCGCCTCGCGCAGGCTCATCCACACGCGCTTAGAAGCGACGACACGCAATCCGGCGTCTTCGAGCATCTTGGTGATCGCGCCGGTCAGGTTGCGCCGGGTCGCGTCGGGCTTGATCATCGAAAACGTGCGTTCGATCGCCATTGTCTGTCCTTTGTCGAGAAGCCGTGGAGGTGGCGGCTCTATACAAGCCGCCCGCTCCATTGCCAAGCAGTCCGGTCATGGAAGGACGGCGATGTCCGCTCCGCTCGCCGATGCGCCGTTGCTGCCCCTCTCGCATCCGGGTAGGACGGGCCGCGCCGTGATGCGAGGGAAGACCATGCGCCAGCATTTCATGATGTTCGCCGCCTACAACCGCTGGGCCAACGAGCGCGTCTACGCCGCGGCCTCCGAGCTGACCTTCGAGGAATTCACCCGCGACACGGGCGTCTTCTTCAAATCGGCTCTCGGCACGCTGAACCATCTTCTGGCAACCGACCGCATCTGGATGAAGCGCTTCACCGGCGCGGGCGATGCGCCGGCAACGCTGGACGCCATCCTGTTCACAGATTTCGACGGTCTGTACGCGGCCCGTCAAGCCGAGGACGCACGCATTCTCGACTGGATCGCCGGCTTGGGCGAGGAAGGGCTGGCGGGCCGGTTCACCTACATGACCGTCACCGACATGCGCATAGTCTCGCAGCGCCTCGCGCCGGCTTTGTCGCATCTGTTCAACCACCAGACCCACCATCGCGGCCAGGTCCACGCGTCTCTGACCAAGCTCGGCAAGCTGTCGGTCGCGCTCGACCTGATCTACTTCCAGCGCACGGAGGAGGGCAGGGCCTATGCTTGAGGCGCGCTCTAATTTGTTTTGACGTATGAGATCAAGCCGAGCAGCGACTCCATGGCGGTGAAGTCGCTGTCATTGTGCAGCAAAGGGATTTCGTTCTCGATGCTCCATGTCGCGATGATCACGTCGATCGTCCCCCTCGCAGTGATGCCATTGGCCCTAAGTCTCCGATAGTTGACTGCAGCCTTTCGGGCGATTTCCAGCCCGCAAAGACTTCGCATCGGAAGATCGGAAAATGCTTCGTTTATCGATCGTTCTTCCTTCACGTTCCGGATGCCCTGAAGCACCTCCGCCGAAATGAGATCGCCGATACAGACATCGCGGCGCTCAAGCGCTGTCGTCAGGATTTCGCCATGCAGTGTTTCTGATCTTCGAAAGAACTCGATCCAGACCGAGGTGTCCACGAGTATCATTTGTCACGGCGCATCACATCCAGGTCGCCTTCCCACTCGACCTTGCCCTTAAGGCTGAGCAAGGATTTGACGGCGCGTCTTTGTTTCACTTGGTCACGCAAAGCTTCGTTCACAGCCTGCTTCTTGGTCTTGGCCCCGGTCAGCGCCATCGCCTCTCCGAGCAATGCGTCGTCGATGTCGATATTGGTTCGCATGCCGGCCTCCGATGTGTACGTAGGTCAATCATATACACATTTCACGGGGCTGCTTCAACGCCCACCCCTTGCAATCGCGGCCCGCGTCGTCCAAATCCGCCGCCATGCTGACGATCACCGACCTCTCCCTCCGCGTCGCCGGACGCCTGCTGCTCGACCATGCCTCGCTCTCGCTGCCGACCGGCGCGAAGGCTGGGCTCGTCGGCCGCAACGGCACGGGCAAGACCACGCTGTTCAAGGCCATCACCGGCGACCTCCCGTCCGAGACCGGCTCGGTGTTCATCCCCAGGAACACCCGAATCGGCCAGGTCGCGCAGGAAGCGCCCGGCACCGAGGAGCCGCTGATCGAGATCGTCCTCAAGGCCGATCTGGAACGCGCCGCCCTGCTGGAGGAGGAGACCACCGCGACCGACCCGGAACGCATCGCCGAGATCCATATCCGCCTGGCCGACATCGATGCCCACTCCGCAGAAGCCCGCGCGGCGACCATCCTCGCCGGGCTCGGCTTCGACGCGGACGCCCAGCAGAGGCCCGTATCGTCGTTCTCCGGCGGCTGGCGCATGCGTGTGGCGCTGGCTGCCGTGCTGTTTTCGCAGCCCGACCTGCTGCTGCTCGACGAGCCGACCAACTACCTCGATCTCGAAGGCGCGCTCTGGCTCGAAAACTACGTTTCGCGCTATCCGCACACCGTCCTGCTGATCAGCCACGACCGCGACCTGCTCAACCGGGCCGTCAATTCGATCGTCCATCTCGACCAGAAGAAGCTGACCTTCTGGCGCGGCGGCTACGACCAGTTCGAGCGCCAGCGCTCCGAACAGGCCGAGCTTCTCGAAAAGGGCCGCGTCAAGCAGGACGCCGCGCGCAAGCACCTGCAGGCTTTCGTCGACCGCTTCCGCGCCAAGGCCTCCAAGGCGCGCCAGGCGCAATCCCGCATCAAGGCGCTGGAGAAGATGAAGCCGATCGCCTCGATGCTGGAAGACAATGTCCGGCCGTTCAGCTTTCCCGAGCCAGTCAAGGCCGTGGCCTCGCCGATCATCGCCATCGACCACCTTTCGGTCGGCTACCAGCCGGGTCAGCCGATCCTGAAGAAGATGACTTTGCGCATCGACGCCGACGACCGCATCGCGCTGCTCGGCGCCAACGGCAACGGCAAGTCGACTTTCGCCAAGCTCCTGTCCGGCCGCCTCAAGCAGGATGTCGGCACGATGACGGTCGCGCCCGGCCTCAAGGTGGCGATCTTCGCCCAGCATCAACTCGAGGATTTGCGCCCGGAGGAGAACGCCTACGAGCATGTCCGCCGCCTGATGCCCGAAGCGCCGGAATCGAAAGTGCGCGGAAGAGTGGCTCAGTTCGGGCTGGCCACGGAAAAAATGAACACCGCCGCGAAAGACCTGTCCGGCGGCGAGAAGGCCCGGCTGCTGATGGGGCTCGCCGCCTTCGACGGGCCGAACCTGTTTATCTTCGACGAGCCCACAAACCATCTCGACATCGATTCGCGCGAGGCGCTGATTCATGCGCTGAACGACTTCTCGGGCGCCGTTATCCTGATCTCGCACGACCGCCACCTGCTGGAGGCGACCGCCGACCGGCTCTGGCTGGTCAAGGACGGGTCCGTCGCCCCCTTCGACGGCGACCTCGACGACTATCGCCAGATCGTCACCGGCTCGTCCGGCGACCGCAAGGAGAAGCGCGAGGCCGACAAGGCCTCGAAGGCCGAGCGCCGCCGCGAGGCAGCCCAGCGCCGCGCCGCCGCCGAGCCTTTGGCCAAGGACATCCGCGCCACCGAGGCGCTGATGGACCGCATGCGCAAGCGCATGGACACTATCGAGGATGACCTCGCCAATCCGGCCGTCTACGAAAAGGACCCCTCGACCGCCAACCGCCTCGCCAAGGAGCGCTCGCAGCTGGTCGCGCAACTGAAGAGCCAGGAAGAGCGCTGGTTGGCGATGTCGTCGCAATACGAGGAGGCGACGGCGGAGTAGGGGCGCATAATAGAACTACGCCTTTGCTATTTGATAACTTCGCCCTCTTCCGAAACGACGCGGAGGTTGCCGGCAACCTGCTCAAGCAAGTAGCTGAATGACGCCACGCCCGACGCCGCCTTGTTGCGGACGGCGTTCGCCACCTGCCAATCATAAATACCGGTCACAGGACAGTGGCGATCGTCACACGAAGCGCGGAACGTGTCCTCGAGGATCACATAATTGCGCACTGGCCACCGTGCGAAGTACCTCTGCTTGTCCGAATAGACCGAGGCGAACGTCGATTTCTTACCATAATAGGAGAGCCGGTCGGCATAAGTGTCGCGGACTAAGGTCAGGGCGTTGCGCCCGCGCGCCATGTCAGACTCGACCAGATTCCTTACGAGTTCGATGGCAGCCGTCGTCGGGCTCGCGGTGGATAACTCCGCTTGGCTAGGCGACTCGCTAGCGGAAGGGTTTTCGACCGGCAGCGGTCGCACACCTGCGGTCGACGCCATGGAGTTGCCGTCATCGATGGTCTCGATGTCTATACCAACCAGCGCGGCGTCACGGAACGACAGCCATTGCATATCGTTCGGTGGCGCCGACGTAACATAGGTGACCACGTTCTCGCTGAAGCCCAACTCCCCGACATAGTGACCAACGATGGCGTTTCCTATCCCGGACTCGGTTTTCTGCTCCCCGCTTAAATAGGCGACGTGAAAGCCGATATGCGCAGTCTGGCTGGCAAACCGCTGCGACCCGGCCAGCCATGCAAGCGCGCACGCGGACGGGCACATGTTTGATACAGCAGCACGAAAGCCGTTGCGCCGTATCAACCTGCCGATCTCGATGCCGGCTTTCAGGTTACCGCCCGGCGACGAAATGACTACAACTGTCTGCCTTGGCAATCGTGCTGTCAGGTCATTGAAAATGGCGATGTCTCCGTATTCCAAATCACCTTGTATGACCACTGCCTCGCCGCCGCTTTCGAGAGAACCGAAAGCCCTCGTCGTGATGCTTGCAGCATGCAGCTGTCCTGATAGGTACGTTCCGCCAAGGCCACCCGAAAGGAGTTTCTGAAGTTTCTTGATGATGCTGGTGATGCCTTGCCTGTCGATGCAGACCAATTGTAAAACTTCGCTCAGGATTTAACGGCAAGACAAATGGGTCGATGCAAACTGTGATATCGCCGGCAACCTAGCCGCCCTTGGAACTGCAACAAAGTTTCGAACTTTTCCGCGAAAGGTGATCGCGCCCGCTGGTCCTACACGCAGCCGCCAAAACTTGTTACCTTCCCCCCATGAACCAGCACGCGCCTATCCAAGCCTCCAAATTCCGCATCGGCCATTCGGCCTGTCCGCATGATTGCCCGTCGACATGCGCGCTGGATGTCGAACTGCTTCCCGACGGCCGCGTCGGCCGCGTGCATGGGGCGAAGGCGAACACCTACACGGCGGGCGTCATCTGCGCCAAGGTGGCGCGCTATTCCGAGCGGATTCATCACCCGGAACGCCTGCTCAGGCCGATGGTGCGCTCTGGCGCCAAAGGCGAGGGCGCCTGGAAGGATTCGAGTTGGGAAGCGGCGCTCGACCTCGTCGCCGAGAAATTCATCGCCGCCGAGGCGCGTTACGGCAGCGAGACGGTCTGGCCCTATTTCTATGCCGGCACGATGGGGCTTGTGCAGCGCGACGGGATCGACCGGCTGCGCCACGCCAAGCGCTACTCCGGCTTCTTCGGCTCGATCTGCACCAACCTCGCCTGGACCGGCTGGATGGTCGGCGCGGGCCGGCTGTCAGGCGCCGATCCGCGCGAGATGGCGAAGTCGGATTGCATCGTGATCTGGGGCACCAACGCGGTCGTCACGCAGGTCAACGTCATGACTCACGCGGTCAAGGCGCGCAAGGAGCGCGGCGCCAGGATCGTCGTCATCGACATCTACGACAACGCCACCATGAAGCAGGCCGACATGGGCTTGATGCTGAAGCCTGGCACCGACGGCGCGCTCGCCTGCGCGACGATGCACGTGCTGTTTCGCGACAACCTCGCCGATCGCGGCTATCTGGCGAAATACACAGACGATCCGGCCGGGCTCGAGGCGCATCTCGCCACCCGAACGCCGGAGTGGGCGAGCGCTATCACGGGCCTGTCCGCCGCCGAGATCGAGGCCTTCGCACGGCTGATCGGCACGACGAAACGCACCTTCTTCCGGCTCGGCTACGGCTTCGCCCGCCAGCGCAACGGCCCGGTCAACATGCACGCCGCGCTATCGGTCGCGGCGGTCACCGGCTGCTGGCAATATGAGGGCGGCGGCGCGTTCCATTCCAATTCAGGGATCCTCAAGCTCGACACGGACCTGCTCGAAGGCGCGCGTCTGCGCGATCCGAACGTGCGTCATCTCGACCAGTCGCGCGTCGGCGCGGTGCTTACCCGTGTCGAGGACGCGCTTTACGGCGGCCCGCCGGTCACCGCTATGCTGATCCAGAACACCAACCCGGTGAACATCGCGCCCGAGCAGCGGCTGGTGAAGCAGGGTTTCCTGCGCGACGACCTGTTCGCCTGCGTCCACGAGCAGTTCATGACCGACACGGCCAAGCTTGCCGATGTGGTGCTGCCCGCGACGATGTTCATGGAGCATGACGACATCTACAAGGGCGGCGGCAACCAGCACATCACGCTCGGCCCGAGGCTGCTCGATCCGCCGCCGGGTCCGCGCACCAATCATTACGTCATCGAGGAACTCGCCAGGCGCCTCGGCGTATCCGACCGGCCGGGTTTCGGCATGACCGAGCGCGAGCACATCGAGGTCATGCTGGCAAAGAAGGGCCTGCCGGATTTCGACGCCTTCGGCGAGCAGCGCTGGGCCGACCTCCAGCCGGAATTCGAGACCGCGCATTTTCTGAACGGCTTCGGCCATGCCGACGGCAATTTCCGCTTCCGCCCCGACTGGGCGGGACAGGCCGCGCCCAATCGACCGCCCAGAAGCATGGGACTGTACGGCGAGGTCGAGCGCCTGCCGGCATTGCCCGACCATGTCGATCTGATCGAGGTCGCGGACGCGGCGCATCCCTTCCGGCTCGCCACGTCGCCGGCGCGATCGTTCCTCAACTCGACCTTCAGCGAGACGCCGACAGGCAGGCAGCGCGAGGGTCGTCCGGAACTGCTGATCCACCCGGACGACGCGGCGGCGCTGTCGCTGTCTTCAGGCGACCGGGTCGAGATCGGCAACAATCGCGGTGAGGTCGTGCTGCACGCGAAGATCTTCGACGGCCTCAATCGCGGCGTGGTGATCGCCGAGGGCATCTGGCCCAACAGCGCGCATGAGCGCGGCGAGGGGATCAACGTCTTGACCGGCTCGGATGCGCCCGCGCCCTATGGCGGCGCTGCCTTTCACGACAACAAGGTCTGGGTGAAGGCGGCCGCCTGAACGACAGAGTGCGAAAATTGCGGGAAATTGGCGGACAAAGCGCGCTATTGCGGGTCTGCGGCCGGCTTCGACCGTTCCCAGGGCGTACCGGTTCCGGCCTTCTTCCAGATGACCCTGCCCAAGCCCAGCCGCGCCATCTGGTCTTCCATCCACCAGCCGATGACCTCCTTGCGCCCTCGCACGAACGGAATGAAGCTGGTGTCGAGGAAAGTCACCGGGATGAACGGGTTCGGCCGCATCGAGGCGTAGATTTCGACGCGCACGGATGGCCGCAGGGATTGGCCGCGCGCATGCAGCCCGAACGTGTCGCCCACCACAAGCGTGTTGCCGGGCACGGCGAACACCTGGCGTGGCGGCAGGCGCAGGAGGCGCAAATTCGTTTCGGGCACACGGAACGACCCGCCCTTGTCCGCGCCGGCCGAGGCGAGGATGCTCTTGCGCTTGTGCCAGGCCATGCGGCGTTTCGAAAGCCGGTGCGAACCGGGGACATAGGTGAAGGGCCCCTTGTCCGCCTCGACCTGTTCCAGAAAATACCAGGCCTTCATGGTCGGGTGGAACGTATCCATGTGCAATTGCGTCTGCGGATCGCTGGGCGCCGTGACGCCCGCCGCCCCGAAGATCGTCTGGATGCAAACCAGCGGCTCGATGTCGAACCCGCCGACATAGCGGGTCAGCCGGCGCCAATCGGGATTGTCGAGAAAACGACGCAGAACGGGCGTGCGCTTGAGAAGCTCCGGGGTTATGGCGATGCGGCGCGTCACGGCCAGGCCCTCGGTCATCTCGCGGGCGGGGGCCGTCAGTTCGCGCAGTTCCGAAAAAAGCGCCGAGTGATCTTCTTGCGTGAGGAAGCCGCGCTTCTCGATGAAGCCGTTGCGCTCGAAATCGGATCGCTCCGCTTCCGAAACGAAATGCGCGAGCCGCTTCCGTCGCCTCCCCGCGCTCGCATGGGTCAGTTTCATCCGCCATACGTGCAGCCCGCGCCGATTGAGCCGTTCGCTACCGATGATCGGCGACTTGAAGCCTTTTTCGCCCGAAAAAACCTGAAGCGCATGGAACGGCAGGAGCAGCCAATCGAATGCCGACCATTTCGATCCATGAGAATTTGCGACCATCGTGCGGTTCCTGAAGTGATTAACGCTTTACCATTCCCGCCCGACGCTGCGATTCTGCTTTGCGCGAGCATTACCCATGCTTCAAGGCGTGAATCGCGCGAGGGCCTGAACGTCGACGTCGATGTCGGAGTTGGATTCGGAGACCGACGACAGCATGGCGCGATCCCGGGCGTCAGCGGATCCGTCGACGACGGCGCGGCCGTTCTCAATCCGGGCGCGCCCTTCGCAAACCAGTCGCAGCGCCAGCGGATAGAGCGCATGCTCTGCCTTCAGCACGCGCGCCGCGAGCGACGCCTGCGTGTCTCCGCACAGAACCGGTACGGCGGCTTGCGCGACGATCGGTCCCTGGTCGACGGCAGGCGTCACGAAATGGACGCTGCAGCCATGCAGGCGCACGCCCCCATCCAGCGCTCGCCCATGCGTATCCAATCCGGGGAAAAGCGGCAGCAGCGATGGATGGATGTTGATCATCCGCCCCTGCCACTCAGTCACGAAAGCCTCGGTCAGCACGCGCATATAGCCTGCGAGGCAGACGATCTCGGCGCCAAGGCCATGCAGGGTCGCGTCGACGGCCTGGTCGTGAGCCTCTTTGCTGGGGAAGTCGGCGCGCAGGATGGCGTCGGCGAACAGGCCGTTCGCGGATGCGAGCGCCAAGCCCGGCGCATCGGCGCGGTCGGCGATCACGCCGACGATCTGCGCCGGAAAGTTCGAGGCTTTCGCGGCCTCGATGAGCGCCAACATGTTCGAGCCCCGACCCGAAATGAGAACGGCGACGCGCTTCTTGACGACGGTCATAGCGCCAGCGCTCCGCGATAGATCACGCCCTCGCCACGCCGCGGCACGATGCGGCCGATCGGCGTCACCGTCTCGCCCGCCTCCTGCAGCACGGCGGCGACCTGCGCCGCCTGTCCCGCCGCCACGACCGCCACCATGCCGACGCCGCAATTGAACGTCCGCATCATCTCGGCCGGAGCCACGCCGCCTGTCTTGGCGAGCCAGGCGAAGACCGGCGGCGCGTCGATCGCGTCGAGATCGAATTCGGCCGAGAAATCCTTGGGAAGGACGCGCGGGACGTTGTCCGGGAAGCCGCCGCCGGTGATATGGGCGAGCGCCTTGACGCCATGCGTCCCGCGCACCGCGCCGAGCAGCGACTTGACGTAGATGCGCGTCGGCTCAAGCAACGCCTCGGCTAAAGTGCGACCGTCGGCGAAGGGCGCCGCATCCGTCCAGGCCAGCCCCGATATCGCGACGATCCGGCGGACCAGCGAAAACCCGTTGGAATGCAGACCCGACGAGGCGAGGCCGAGCAGCGCGTCGCCTTCGACGATATCGTCGCTCGGCAGCAATTGCCCGCGCTCGGCCGCGCCCACTGCAAAGCCGGCGAGGTCGTAGTCGCCGCCGTGGTACATCCCCGGCATCTCGGCGGTCTCGCCGCCGATCAGCGCGCAGCCGGCCTTCCGGCAGCCTTCGGCGATGCCCGCGACGATCGCCGCGCCCTGCTCGGGATCGAGCTTGCCGGTTGCGAAATAGTCGAGGAAGAAAAGCGGCTCGGCGCCCTGTACCACAAGGTCGTTGACGCACATCGCGACGAGGTCGATGCCGATCGTGTCATGCTTGCCGGCCTCGATCGCGATCCTGAGTTTGGTGCCGACGCCGTCGTTGGCTGCGACCAGGATCGGATCGGCGAAGCCCGCGGCCTTGAGGTCGAACAGGCCGCCGAAGCCGCCGATCTCGCCGGACGCGCCAGGCCGCCGCGTCGTGCGCACCAGAGGCTTGATCTTTTCGACCAGAAGGTTGCCGGCGTCGATGTCGACGCCCGCCTCGGCATAGGTGAGCCCGTTTTTCCGTTCGTCCATGGTCCTGTCTCGGCGCCCTCGGCGTTGCCGGCTCTTCGCATGATCGACCATCGCCCGCAAGAACGCCAGCGGCCTGACGCTGCCGGCTACTTGCGCGGTGCGCCCCGTGCGCTCATGTAACCCGCAATCAAGGCGCCGAGGAACCTGTTCTTGACGATCCCGAATCTGATTACGGTCATGCGGTTCCTTCTTGTGCCGGCGATCGTCTACGCGATGCTGGGCGGGCGGATGGACTGGGCGTTCGCGGGCTTCCTGATCGCCGGCCTCTCCGACGGCGTCGACGGCTTCATCGCCCGGCAATTCAACCAGCGCAGCGTCCTCGGCGCCTATCTGGATCCCGTCGCCGACAAGCTGCTGCTGGTGACTATTTTCGTCATGCTCGGCATCATCGGCGAGATGCCGCTGTGGCTGGTGATCGCCGTCGTGACCCGCGATGGCCTCATCGTCAGCGCGGTGGTTCTATCCTCGGTCATGGGAAGGCCTGTCGAAATGAAGCCGCTGCTGATCTCGAAGGTCAATACCGCGTCGCAGATCGTGTTAGCCGCGGCGGTGCTTGGCGAACTCGCCATGCAGGCGGATTTTGGCTGGATCGGCGCCGGTCTGATCGATCTGTGCGGGGTCTTGACCGTTGCTTCCGCCGCGGCCTATCTCGTGGCCTGGCTGAGGCATATGAATGGCTATGGCGAAGGCGAAACTGCGGACCGCTGAGATAACGGTCCAGGAAGCCGCGGGCGCTGCGTTTCGCCGGCAGCTGAGGTTCTGGCTCGTCACCGGACTCGTCGCCGCCTTCCTGCTCTATTTGTTCAGCGAAATCCTCCTGCCTTTCGTCGCGGGCATGGTGCTGGCCTATTTCCTCGATCCGGTCGCCGATCGGCTGGAGCGGGTCGGCCTCTCGCGGATCATGGCGACGACCGTCATACTCGTCTCGTTCCTGGTTGTCGTCGTCATGGCGCTGGTGATCCTGATTCCCGTTCTGGCATCGCAATTGTCGGACTTCGCCGCCAAGCTGCCAGACTATCTGAGCCGCTTGCAGGGCCTCGTCACGAGCTTTGATCCGGAATGGATCGAGCGGCGTTTCGGCATGAACCCGGGCGATCTGCGCGAAGGTTTGAATTCGCTTCTTTCGTCGGGTGTCGGCTTCCTGACCACCGTCTTCACATCGATCTGGAGTTCGGGCGTGGCGCTGGTGAGCCTTGCCAGCCTGTTCATAGTGACCCCCGTCGTCGCCTTTTACATGCTGCTCGACTGGGACAAGATGGTCGCGACGGTCGACGGTTGGGTGCCGCGCGACCATGTCGACGATGTCCGCCAGATCGCGACCGACGTGAACGCCGCGACTGCCGGCTTCGTGCGCGGGCAGGGTACGCTGTGCCTTGTGCTTGGGCTGATGTACGCAGTCGGCCTGACGCTGACCGGTTTGAATTTCGGCATCCTGATCGGCCTGTTCGCAGGGCTGATCAGCTTTATCCCCTATGTCGGGTCGCTGGTCGGCCTGGTGCTGGCGGTCGGCGTCGCGTTCGTCCAGTTCTCGCCGGACTGGATCATGGTCGGCGCGGTCGCCTGCGTCTTCTTCGTCGGCCAGTTCATCGAGGGCAACATCCTGCAGCCGCGCCTCGTCGGCAAGAGCGTCGGCCTGCACCCGGTCTGGCTGATGTTCGCGCTGTTCGCGTTCGGCGCGCTTTTCGGCTTTGTCGGCTTGCTCATCGCCGTACCCGCAGCGGCTGCGATCGCCGTTCTGGTGCGTTTCGCCATCGCGCGCTACCTCAACTCTCCCCTCTATGTCGGCCACACGGATGAATCCGAGATGGCCGTCACCGCCAGGATCGTCGACGTGCCCGTGACGACGGACTGACCGGGCCACTCCATGCCTTCGGATGGCCCGCGGCAGCTTCCACTCGATTTCACGCATGTGCCCGCGTTCGCGCGCGAGGACCTCGTGGTGTCCGCCGCCAACCGCGACGCGGTCGCGCTGATCGAGCGCTGGCCAAACTGGTCGGCTCCCGTGGCCATTCTCGTTGGGCCGCCGGGCTCGGGAAAATCCCATCTCGGCGCCATCTGGCGAGCCCGATCTCAGGCGATCCGCGCCGACGCCGCGGAACTGTTGGAGTTCGTAGGCCTGTCGCCGTACCCGCCGACCTTGGTCGACGACGTTGATCGACCGGGACTGGATGAGAACAGCCTGTTCCATGTACTCAATGCGGCGCGGGAAGCCGGCGTCAGCGTGTTGCTTTCCGCCCGGACGCCGGCCGCGAATTGGGGCGTGAAACTGCCCGACCTTGGGTCTCGGCTCCAGGCCGCGACCGCGGTCGAGCTTCGCCCGCCCGACGATCTCCTCCTGTCCGGCGTGATCACCAAGCTGTTCGCGGATCGGCAGATCGCGATCGACCCGGCCGTCGTGCTGTTTCTCGTCCGCCGCATGGAGCGGTCCCTCTCGGCCGCGGCCGATCTCGTCGCCGCGCTCGACAAGCTCGCGCTTGAACGACAGGCGCGCATCACGCGCACGCTCGCGGCCGAACTCTTCGAGGCCGAACCGCGCCAGCTCGATCTCTATTGAGAACGCATGGCGCGGATTTCGTGACGTATTCCGGGTGTCTGAACTGTCAGGCGGTTGCGGCGCGTGGCCCCGACCGGTATCCAGTCGCCGTTCGGCGATGAAGGGGATTTCGATGACCGTACGTTTTGGCCTGCTTGGCGCGGGCCGCATCGGCAAGGTTCACGCGAAGGCGATTGCCTCGAACCGGGGGGCTGAGTTGGTCGCCGTGGCCGACGCCTTCGCGCAGGCGGCAGACTATCTGGCGGGCGTCCACGGCTGCGCGATCCGCACCATCGACGAAATCGAAGCATCCCCTGACATCGACGCGGTCGTGATCTGCACGCCGACCGACACGCATGCCGACTTAATCGAGCGCTTCGCCAAGGCCGGCAAGGCGGTGTTCTGCGAAAAGCCGATTCATCTCGATGTCGCGCGCGTCGAGGGCTGCCTGAAGGTCGTCGAACGGGCGGGCGCGACGCTAATGGTCGGATTCAATCGTCGTTTCGATCCCCATTTCGCCGCCGTGCGCACGGCGATCGACGACGGCGCTGTCGGCGCTGTCGAGATGATCGTCATCACCTCGCGCGATCCGGGGCCTCCCCCGCTCGACTACATCGCCCGCTCTGGCGGGATCTTCCGAGACATGACCATCCACGATTTCGATCTGGCGCGTTTCTTTCTCGACGAGGAACCGGTCGAGGTCACTGCCATGGCGTCCGTTCTGGTCGACAAGAAGATCGGCCAGGCTGGCGATTTCGACAGCGTCAATGTCATCCTGAAGACGCAAGGCGGAAAACAGTGCGTGATCACCAATTCGCGCCGCGCCACCTATGGCTACGACCAGCGAGTCGAGATCTTCGGCTCGGAGGGCATGGCCTCGGCCGAAAACCAGCGCCCCGTCTCGATCGAGATTGCAAATGCCAAGGGTTATACCCGCCCGCCGCTGCACGACTTCTTCATGACGCGTTATCTCGAGGCCTATGCCAACGAGATCGCCGCCTTTATCGACGCCGTCACGACCGGCAAGCCTGCATCGCCGAACGGCGCGGACGGGCTCGCCGCGCTCAAGCTGGCCGATGCGGCGTTGAAATCCGTTGCGGAGGGCAGAACGGTTCGCGTCTAGTTGACGCCGAGAACCATATTTTACTCAGGTATTTGCCAGGCGCGCATGACGCTATTGGTTAGCGCACGTCGACCCAGCCGCTTTCCTCGAACGATCGCGCCATGGCATGAACGCTGCGCTCTATTTCGAGACCTTCATCGAAATCCACGACGTTGGCGTCCTTGCCGTCGAGGCGCGCGATCAATTCGCGGCATTCGATGATCTTGAGATCGTTGAATCCGAGGCCATGACCGGGCGCCGGAATGAAGCGGTCGTAAGGCTTGTGGTGTGGCGCGATCATAATGGTGCGGAAGCCCTGCTCGGTCGGGCGGTCCGAGGTGACGTAGAGTTGCAGTTCATTGAACCGCTCCTGGTCGAACAGGATCGATCCCTTGGAGCCGAAGATTTGGATCGCGATGCGGCCCTTGCGGCCCCAGGCCGAGCGGTTGACCAGCAGCGTGCCGGCAATTCCGTTCTCCAGCCTGAACAGGATGTTGGCGGCGTCGTAGGTCTCCACCGCGCGGCGGTCGCCTTGGGCGGTGAGCCGATCCGGATAGGGCTTGGACATGTCGCACATGACCCGCGCCACGCGGCCGAATAGCTTCGAGATCAGCGACAGCGGATGGACGGCAAAATCGTCGAGCGCGCCGTAACCGGAAGTTGCCTCGTGCTTCCAGAAGAACACGGCGTCCGGATCAGCCATGAAGTCCTCGTCCATCTCGATTCTGAGCTGGTTGACCTCGCCGATCGTGCTCTCATCGAGAAGCGCCCGGATGTGACGGAAAGCCGGGCTCTGGATGTAGTTGAAGCCGAGGATCGCGACCCGGCCGGAAGACTTCGCCGCGGCGGCCATGCTTTGGGCCTCGGCAAAGGCGGGCGCCATCGGCTTTTCGCACCAGACGTGCTTGCCCGCCTCAAGCGCGGCGATCGCCATTTCGGGGTGGAACTGGTTCGGCGTCGTGATCGAGACGACATCGACGCGCGGGTCGTCGATCACCGCGCGCCAGTCGCCCGAGGACTTGGCGAAGCCGAACTCCGCCGCTCGGCTCGCCGCCAGTTCTGGGTTGGCTTCGCCGAGATGCGCGAGCTTGATCTCGGGAACGTCGCCGAACACGGTGCGGACGCCGTTCCACGCGAGCGCATGACATTTGCCCATGAAACCCGTGCCGATCAGTCCGACGCCAATCATCGCGATCTCCCCGTTAGCCGCGAGCGGCCCTTGCCGCGCAGGCCTGCGCAATAGTGGATTATTTGTGCGAATGGAACGCTTGTGAGAGGTCCTCGCCCTATGCAATGTGCCGCCGGCACCGACATGTTTGCGAAAAATCCTGGAGGACATATGGCCGAAATGCCGATCGCCCGACCGCTGGACGTGATCGCCATCGGTCGGGCCTCTGTCGACCTCTACGGTCAGCAGATCGGCTCCCGCCTGGAAGATATCGGCACCTTCGCAAAGTCGGTCGGCGGTTGCCCTGCCAACATCGCGATCGGCGCCGCGCGCCTCGGCCTGCGCTCGGCGCTGCTGACCCGCGTCGGCGCCGAGCAGATGGGGCGCTTCATTCGCGAGCAATTGGTGCGCGAGGGCGTGTCGATCGAGGGTGTCGCCACCGACCCGAACCGCCTGACGGCGCTGGTTCTGTTGTCGGTCGAGGATATCGGCGTCTCGCCGATGATCTTCTATCGCTCCGATTGCGCCGACATGGCGCTCGACGAAGGCGATGTCGACGAAGATTTCATCGCCTCGGCGCGCGCGATCGTGGTGACCGGGACGCATTTCTCGCGGCCCGGCGGCGAAGCCGCCCAGCGCAAGGCGATCCGCATCGCCAAGGCCGCCGGCGGCAAGGTCGTGTTCGACATCGACTACCGTCCCAATCTCTGGGGGCTCGCCGGCCACGAAGCCGGCTTCGAGCGCTACGTGAAATCCGACCACGTGACCGGCAAGCTGCGTTCGATCCTTGCCGAATGCGACCTGATCGTCGGCACGGAGGAGGAAATCATGATCGCCTCGGGCGCCGACGACTGCCTGAGCGCGCTGAAGGCGATCCGCGCGCTGTCCCCCGCGACCATCGTGCTCAAGCGCGGCGCGATGGGCTGCATCGTCTACGACGGCGAGATCAGCGACGATCTCGAGGACGGCATCCTTGGCGATGGTTTTGCGATCGAGGTCTACAACGTCTTGGGGGCAGGGGACGCCTTCATGTCGGGCCTGCTGCGCGGCTGGCTCGGCGGCGAGACGCTCGCCACGGCCGCGACCTGGGCCAATGCTTGCGGCGCCTTCGCCGTCTCGCGCCTGCTCTGCTCGCCCGAATATCCGAGCTGGGAAGAACTTCAGTTTTTCTTGCAGAGTGGCAGTAAGCAGCCGGCGCTCCGCAAGGATGAAGCCATCAACCACATCCACTGGGCGACCAACCGCCGCCAGGACATTCCCGCCCTGATGGCGCTGGCTTGCGATCACCGCGTCCAGCTGGAGGACATCGCCAAAAAGGCCGGCGCGGATATGACCAGGATCGCGGCGTTCAAGGTGTTGACGGTGAAGGCCGCCGCGCGGGTCGCCGCCGGCCAGCCCGGCTACGGCTTGCTGCTCGACGAAAAACACGGGCGCGACGCGATGTTCGAATATGCGCGCCACGGGTTCGACTGGCTTGGCCGGCCGGTGGAGCTGCCGGGTTCGCGGCCGCTACGCTTCGAGTTCGGCCAGGACATCGGATCGCAACTGATCGAATGGCCTGTCGAACATTGCATCAAGTGCCTTTGCTTCTACCACCCGGACGACCCGGCCGATCTGAAGCGCGAACAGCAACAGACGCTGCGCACATTGTTCGAGGCGGCGCGCAAGGTCGGCCGCGAATTGCTGATCGAGGTCATCGCCGGCAAGCATGGCGCCGTCTCCGAGGATACGGTCGCGCGTGCGCTCGGCGAACTCTATGCGCTCGGCGTCAAGCCGGACTGGTGGAAGCTGGAGCCCCAGGTTTCAGCCGCGGCGTGGACCGAAATCGGCGATGTGATTGCCAGGAACGATCCGTGGTGCCGCGGCGTGGTGCTGCTTGGCCTCGAAGCGTCCGAAGCCGAACTCAGTGAAGCGTTCGCCGCGACGGCAGGCGCACCGATCGTCAAGGGCTTCGCGGTTGGCCGCACCGTCTTCGCCGACGCGGCGCAGCGCTGGATGTCGGGCGCGATGACCGACGAGGAAGCGATCGCGGACATGGCGTCACGCTTCGAGCGCCTGGCCGACGCCTGGCGCGCGACACGCAACCGGCAAGCCGCCTAGATGGCGTTCAAAAGCCAATCGCATCCGTTTCTCGACCCGCTGTGGCGGCGCATTGCCCTGGTGGCGTTTTGCGCGGCATGGGCTGCGTGGGAATATCATAACGGCGATCAGTTCTGGTCGACGATCACCTTCGGCATGACGGTCTATGGCGCCTATATGTACCTCTACGCCTACAAGGTGACGAAACCGGAGGAGTGAGGCGATGTCGAAGCTTCTGATCAAACCGGCCGCCGGCCCGGGCCTGATCGCCCGTGTGACCCCGCGTAACGCGGGCTGGTCCTATGTCGGCTTCGATCTCCATCGCTTGGAGCCTGGCGCGTCCGCCTCCGACGCGACGCGCGACCTTGAAGTGTGTCTCGTGCTGATCAGCGGCAAGGCGCGCGTCGAAGCCGGATCCAAGGATTTCGGTTTGCTTGGCGAACGCATGTCGCCCTTCGAAGGAAAACCCTGGTCGGTCTACGCGCCGCGAGAGTCCCGTTGGTCGGTGACCGCGCTGACCGATGTCGTGCTTGCCGTATGCACCGCTCCCTCGCTCGACGGCGGCTTGCCGGCGCGGCTGATCGGACCAGACGATGTCAGCCAGGAAACACGCGGCAAGGGTAGCAACACGCGCTACGTCACCAATATCCTGCCGGAGGGTGAGCCCGCCGACGCCCTTTTGGTGGTGGAGGTCATAACGCCGGGCGGCAACACCTCGAGCTACCCGCCGCACAAGCACGACCAGGACAATCTGCCTGTCGAATCCTATCTCGAGGAAACGTATTATCACCGGCTCAACCCGCCGCAGGGTTTTGCTTTTCAGCGCGTCTACACGGACGTCGATGAACAAGGCGTGCGCGCGCTCGACGAAACCATGGCGATCGGAGACGGCGACGTAGTCATGGTGCCGAAAGGCTACCATCCCTGCGCTACCTGCCATGGCTACGATCTCTACTACCTGAACGTGATGGCCGGTCCGAGCCGAACCTGGAAGTTCTACAATGCGCCGGAGCATGCCTGGCTGATGAAGGCATGACGCTCGACGCGATGGCGTCGAGCCTCAGCCGCGACTGTTGCGGCCGACGCCGTAAACCTTTATCCCGCTTCGCGCGAAAAGCGCGGGGTCATAGATATTGCGCCCGTCGAAGATCGTCGGCTGCTTCAGCGTGGCTTTCAGAATCCCCGGCGAAGGCGTCCTGAACGTCTTCCATTCGGTGGCGAGGATCAGTGCGTCGGCGCCGGCGATCGCATCGTTCTGGGACGCGCACAGGGTCAGTTGCGGATGATCGGCGTAGAGTCGGCGGCACTCGTCCATGGCTTTCGGGTCGTAGGCCCGCACATGCGCGCCGTTTTGCCACAACGCTTCCATGATTACCCGCGAGGGCGCTTCGCGCATGTCGTCGGTGTCGGGCTTGAACGCCAGGCCCCACAGGGCGAACGTCCGACCCACGAGATCGCCACCGAAATGATGCAGGATTTTTTCGACGAGCACATTCTTCTGGCGTTCGTTCCGATGCTCGACGGCCTTGAGCAGCGCCGGATCGAAAGCTGCGTCCTCGGCCATCCGGATCAGCGCCCGAACGTCCTTTGGAAAACACGAGCCGCCATAGCCGACGCCCGGATAGATGAAATGATAACCGATCCGCGGGTCGGATCCGATGCCGTGACGAACCCTTTCGATGTCGGCCCCCATGATGTCGGCGAGGTTCGCCATCTCGTTCATGAAGCTGATCTTGGTCGCCAGCATGCAATTGGCGGCATATTTGGTCAGCTCCGCGCTGCGGGGATCCATGCTGATGATCTTCTCGTGGTTGCGGTTGAACGGCGCATAGAGTTCGCGTAGCGCCTCGTCGGTGTCCTCGTTCGAGACGCCCAGGATGATCCGGTCGGGCCGCACGCAATCGGCGACCGCCGACCCTTCCTTCAGGAACTCCGGATTCGACGCGACATCGAAGGTCAGGTCTTCCCGGCCGCGCCCGCGTAAAATGCCGGCTACGTGGGCGCGCACCCTGTCGTTGGTGCCCACCGGCACCGTCGACTTGATGACGATAATGCGATGCCCCTCCATCTTCGCCGCGATCGTTTCCGAGGCCGCCAGCACATGTTTCAGATCGGCCGAGCCGTCCTCGCTCGGCGGAGTGCCCACCGCCACGAACTGGATCGCGGCATGCGCGACGCCATGGGCTGCGTCCGACGTGAATCGCAGGCGTCCGGCATGGATGTTGTCCTGCACCATGCGTTCCAGACCGGGCTCATAAATCGTGACCTCGCCCCGGCTCAGGCGCTCGACCTTGGCGCGGTCGATTTCCACGCAGACGACATCGTAGCCGCTGTCGGCCAACACCGCAGCCTGCACCAACCCGACATAGCCGGAGCCGAAAATCGTGATGAGCATGTCAGTCCTGATCGCCCATAACGTGCCAGCGAAGATTTCGGTCGTTCACGGAGGCGCCGGGCCTTTAAGCACTGGCAGATTCATCGGCCCCGATCCATACTCAGCCGCAGCCGGTGCGACAAGGGCGTCTTAGCGACGCGCGGCAAACGACTCGGGTCCATGGATTTAATCGCCAGCGTCCTTGTCTGCGCGATCTCTCCAGCCTGGCGCGCAAGATTTCAACTGCGACGGAAAGTCTGCTCGATTTGGCGCCGACGCAGCAGATGCCGCTGGCCGATTTCCGGGTCTCTTGAGGGGTCGGCGGGACGTCCGCAGACTCGTCGCCGAAGCGGTATTTCCACCCGAGCCGCGGCGCCGCTGCGTCACGAAAGTCTGTGGCAACGCCATGATGGACACCTTGTGAAAAGTCATTTACTTCGACAGCCGAGCAGCGAGGTGGGGAGGAGTTTTTATGATCGATGCGTCGGACTTGTTGGACGTTTTCGCGGAATCGATGCTGAAAGCGGTCGGCTCCAACAAGCCGAGGTTGAGCAACTGGATCGCCAGCGACCTTGGCGGTGTCATAGAATATATGGACAAGCCAAGCATTGAAAAGCTCGTAGACATAGCAGCCGGGTTCCTGGCCGCGTCACCGAAAGTTTTGGATTTCGGTTGTGGCGATGGCGGCCACAGGCAGTTTTTCGAGAGAAAAGCGATTGAATGGACCGGCCTCGACTATGGCGATTCCATCGATCCGACCGCGCGGAAACGTATAGAATCGGGGTTCAGCGGCAAGGTCGTCCTTTACGATGGCACTGTGTTCCCGTTCAACGACGGAGAATTCGACGCGGTTTGGTCATATCAGTCCTTGGAGCATGTGCATTCTGCGGAGCAGGCGATCTCTGAAATATCTCGTGTCTTGGCGCCCAAGGGAGTCTTGGCGGGGAGCGTGTCGTTTCTCGAACCCTATCACGCCAGAAGCACGTTCAGCTATACGCCATATGGCTTCAAGTTTCTCTGCGAGCGCTCGGGGCTGAAGCTGCGCAAGATATTTCCGACAATCGATGGCGCATCGCTCGTATTGCGCGGTTTCTTTATGATTCTGGGTATCGACGTGACGGAAGGCGACAACTGGAACAAGATGATGAAGGATGGCGGGGCATTCAATCGTGTCTTGAAGCGCCATGCGCAAGCGCACGGTATGGAAAAGGATCTTGCCGAGGGCATGGCGCAATTCTGCGGCCATTTTTACTTCGTCGCCCAGAAGGACGCCTGAATGGGTCGCTGCCAAACGCCGTCTCGTACGGCATCGCCCGTCTGGCGGTCGCTGCTTCATCCCGCGACTGGCTTTCGATGCGATAAATGGCGATCCCGACAGGATTCGAACCTGTGACCATCGGCTTAGAAGGCCGATGCTCTATCCATCTGAGCTACGGGACCGTAGGCGCCCGGCGAGGATGCCGTGCAAAATTGCCGCGGGCGACACCGGATCAGTGTGTCCATGGCGTCTTGCGGTCATATCGGAAATTCTCCGAATAGGAAATCTGTCGGCGGTTGGCTTCCTTCGGCGCCTCGATGCGATAGCCGATGCCATTTCTCTCGGCATAAGCTACGGCTTCTTCCTGGGTAGAGAAAGTCAATCTGATCTGGCTTTTCATGTCCGATGAGGTCGTATAGCCCATCAGGGGATCGATCCTGCGCGGAGTTTCGGCGTCGAATTCCAGAGCCCAGTAGCCGGTTTTGGCCTTGCCGGATTGCATGGCGGTCCTGGATGGGCTGAAAATGCGCGCGGACATCTGTCCCTCATAGTTCGTTGGTCGGAGTGGCAGGATTCGAACCTGCGACCCTCTGGTCCCAAACCAGATGCGCTACCAGACTGCGCTACACTCCGAAGCCTCCGCTCCATAGGGTCCGCCGCCCGCGATGGCAAGGCGGAATCCGCCTCCGGCGCCAGTGCTGGGCGTTCCCTTGTCGATCCAGATCTCCAAAGAAGCCGCGGCCGGAATGACTTCAAACTTCCGCGGCGGCCAGCGCGGCGGCCAGATCGGCCTTGAGATCGTCGACGTCCTCAAGCCCGATCTGCAGTCTGATGACCGGACCCTCGGCCGGCGGCAGGAACAGCCGGCCGAGCGGCTTGAACGGCACCGCCAGGCTTTCGTAGCCGCCCCAGGAATACCCCAGCCCGAACACCTTCAAGGCGTCGAGGAAGGCGTGCGCCTCATTCTTGCCGCCGCCCGCGAGAACGATCGAGAACAGCCCGGTCGATCCCTTAAAATCGCGTTTCCAAAGCGCATGGCCGGGAAAGCTTTCGAGCGCGGGATGGAGGACGCGCGCGATCCCCGGCTGATCCTCCAGCCAGCGGGCAATGGCGAGCGCGCTTGCCTGGTGGTGAGCCAGCCTCACGCCCATGGTGCGCAGGCCGCGCAGCACCTGATAGGCGTCGTCGGGTCCCGCGCAGCAGCCGAGCGCATGATACATTTCCTCAAGCCGCGGCCAGCATACCGCATTGGCCGAAACGGTGCCGAGAAGAATATCGGAATGGCCGCCGGGATATTTCGTCGCCGCGTGGATCGAGATGTCGACGCCGAAGTCCAGTGGTCTGAAGAACAGCGGGGTCGCCCACGTATTATCCGTCATCACGACAGCGCTACGCGCCTTTGCGACGGCCGCGATCGCGGGAATATCCTGAATCTCGAACGTATGCGAACCTGGGGATTCGGTGAAAACCACCTTGGTATTCGGCTTGATCAGCGCATCGATCCCTGCGCCGATCAGAGGATCGTAGTATTCGATGCCGATCCCCATGCGTTTCAGGACAGTCTCGGCGAAATGGCGGGTCGGATGGTAGACCGAATCGGTGATCAGGATATGGTCGCCGCTCGACAGGAAGGCGAGCAGAGGCGTGGTGACTGCCGCAAGCCCCGAAGGCACGACGATCGTTCCGACCGAACCTTCCAGCGCATTGATGGCGTGGGCCAGTGCATCGGAAGTCGGCGTGCCGCGCGTGCCATACGTATATTTCTGATTGCGCGTGTCCATCGTCGCCGCGTCCGGAAAGAGCACGGTGGAGGCATGCACGACGGGCGGATTGACGAACCCGTGATAGTCGCGCGGTTCGTGTCCGACATGGGCCAGGCGGGTATTGGAGCCCATCCCGGTAAAATTGCGTGCCGTCATGATTTCTTCAATCCAAGGATCTCTCTGCCTTAAGCCGACGCAAATCCTCCGACAACCGCTGGCGGAGGCTTGCGAGCAGAAACCGTTGGTCCACCACGGTTCGCCCGAGGGTCGTCGCAATGCCGAGTGCGTAGTCGGCGGGCAGCAATGATAACTGCCCACAGGTCGGTCATTGCCCTTGACCTCAACGGCATTATCGCCTTCGATGGATAAAACAGACAAGGTCGAACGCCACCAGTGCTCCGGCTGTTTCAACGGGCGGGCGATGACCTCAACCGCGTAAAGAGGCGAATGGGGTGATAGCCGCAAAACGGATATCCTAAAAACGAAGAAGGGTTCTCGAAATGAAGAAGATCACTGTGGCCGTCTTGGGCGTAGCCGCGCTTACGGTCGGCGCCGCGGCGGCGAACGCCGGGACGCTGGAAGACGTGAAGGCCAAGGGTTTCGTCCAATGCGGCGTCAATACCGGCTTGGCGGGCTTCTCCGCGCCGAATGACAAGGGCGAATGGACTGGCCTCGACGTCGACTTCTGCCGCGCCGTCGCGGCGGCCGTCTTCGGTGACGGGACCAAGGTGAAGTTCACCGGCCTCAGCGCCAAGGACCGCTTCACCGCGCTGCAATCCGGCGAGGTCGACGTCCTGTCGCGCAACACGACCTGGACCGTCAACCGCGACACGGCGCTCGGCCTCAACTTCGGCGGGGTCACCTACTACGACGGCCAGGGCTTCATGATCAACTCCAAGAAGCTGCCGGATGTGAATTCGGCGCTGCAGCTTTCGGGCGCGGCGGTCTGCGTCCAATCCGGCACGACCACGGAACTGAATCTGGCCGACTACTTCAAGGCCAACAACATGGAATACAATCCGGTTGTCTTCGAGAAATTCGAGGAGGCGAACGCAGCTTACGACGCCGGTCGCTGCGATGCCTACACGACCGACCAGTCCGGCCTCTACGCCGTGCGCCTGCAGATGGCGGCGCCCGACGATCATGTCGTCTTGCCCGAGATCATCTCGAAGGAGCCCCTCGGCCCCGCCGTTCGCCAAGGCGACGACAAATGGTTCGATATCGTCAAATGGACCTATTACGCGCTGCTGAATGCCGAGGAAGCAGGCATCACGCAAGCCAATGTCGACGAGATGATGAAGTCCGAGAATCCGGACATACGGCGCATGCTCGGCGTCGAGGCCGAGACCAAGATCGGCACGGACCTGGGTCTCGATAATGGCTGGGTCGCCAATATCGTCAAGGCGACGGGAAATTACGGTGAAATCTTCGAGCGCAACGTCGGCACCGGCAGTCCGCTCAAGATAGCCCGCGGCGTGAACGCGCTGTGGACCAAGGGCGGCCTGCAATACGGCATGCCGATCCGCTGACGAGAGACCACGGCCGGAGGGTTTGATCTTTCCGGCCTCACGGCTTCCACCGGCCGAAAAGCGCCGGGAGGAGTCTCGTCACAGCAAGGGGAACTCTGTGGCATCACAGGATGCGTTGACCAGAGAGCCGGTCGCCAGGGCGTCCATGCTCTACGATCCGAAGTTGCGCGGCATCGTATTCCAAATCGTGCTGGTGCTGTTGCTCGTCGCGGGCGTCTGGTGGATCGTCGACAACACCATCGAGAATCTGCATCGGTCCAACATCACCACCGGGTTCGCCTTCCTGAACGGACGCGCGGGGTTTGATATTTCCGACAAGCTGATCCGATACAATTCGGACTCGTCGTATGGTGACGCACTGATCGTCGGCATCCTCAACACCGCCATGGTCGCGGCCGTCGGCATTGTCGTCGCCACAGTCGTGGGCTTTCTGGTCGGCATCGGACGACTCTCCAAGAATTGGCTCATCCGGAAAGTCGCGACCGTCTACGTCGAGGTATTCCGCAACATCCCGCCCCTGCTGGTCATCCTGTTCTGGTATCAGGGCGTACTGGCGCTGTTGCCCAATGTGCGCAACAGCCTGCCGCTGCCGTTCGGATCGTTCCTCAACAATCGCGGCTTCTATTTTCCGGCTTTCGTGTGGGGCGAAGGGTCCTGGCTCATCCTGGCCGGCCTCGTGGTCGGCATCGCTCTCAGCATCTACGTCGCCTATCGGGCAAATATTCGGCAGATGGCGACGGGCCAGCAGTTTCCGGTCGTGCTGACCAGTCTCGCCTTGATCGTCGGCATGCCGCTGCTCGGCATGCTGCTGGCCGGCATGCCTGTCGGGCTGGATTTTCCCAAGAAAGGCGGCTTCAATCTGACCGGCGGGACGAACATCAAGCCTGAGTTCCTTTCGCTCATCATCGCGCTTTCATTCTACACGGCGGCCTTCATCGCCGAGATTGTGCGCGCCGGGATCGTCGGCGTGCCAAGGGGCCAGACGGAGGCGTATTCCGCCCTGGGTTTGAGCTCCGGCCAGGGACTGAGGCTGGTGGTCATACCGCAGGCGATGCGCATCGTCATTCCGCCTTTGACCAGCCAATATCTTAACCTGACCAAGAACTCGTCGCTGGCCGTGGCGATCGGCTACCCCGACCTCTACGCCATTGGCGGCACGATCCTCAACCAGACCGGCCACGCGATCGAGGTCGTCGTCATTTTCATGGTGGTTTATCTCAGCCTCAGCCTCGTCACATCGCTGTTCATGAACTGGTTCAACGCAAAAATGGCGTTGCGAGAGAGATAGCTCATGGACGAGCACGACATGAACTGGGTGCGAACCGAGATGGTGCTGGCCGAGGCGCCCCCTCGCTTCCAGGCCGGGCCGGTCGCCTGGGTCCGCAAGAACCTTTTCGCATCGCCCGTCGACGCGACGCTGACAGTCCTTGCGGCTCTTGCGCTCGCCTGGGCGCTGCCGAATATCCTCAACTGGCTGTTCGTCGACGCCGTCTGGGTGGGGGCGGATCGCACCGCGTGCCTGACGACCGAACAGGGCGGCCAGTTGCCCGCCGGCTGGTCCGGCGCGTGCTGGCCGTTCGTCACCGGCCGGTTCGGGCAGTTCATGTTCGGCCGATACCCGATGGAAGAGCGCTGGCGCGTCATCCTGACGGGCGCCATCTTCGTGGCGCTGCTGGCCCCCCTGCTCATCCCGCGCGCGCCTTTCAAGGGGCTGAACGCGATCCTGTTCTTTGGCATATTTCCTTTCATCGCGTTCTTCCTGCTCGTCGGCGGGTGGTTCGGCCTTTCCTTCGTGGAAACGCCGCTCTGGGGCGGCCTGATGGTGACGCTGGTGATCTCCTATGTCGGCATCGTCGTGTCGCTGCCGCTCGGCGTCGTTCTGGCGCTCGGACGGCGATCGAAGATGCCGATCGTCAAGGTCCTGTCGATCGTCTTCATCGAGGCGGTCCGCGGGGTCCCGCTGGTGACCGTGCTGTTCATGGCGAGCTTCATGCTGCCGCTCTTCGTGCCGCCCGGCGTGACCTTCGACAAGCTGCTGCGGGCGCTGATCGGCGTCGCACTGTTCGCCTCGGCCTACATGGCGGAGGTGATCCGAGGCGGCCTCCAGGCCGTGCCGAAAGGGCAGTACGAAGGCGCGGATTCGCTCGGGCTCGGCTACTGGCAGAAAATGGCGCTGATCGTGATGCCGCAGGCGCTGAAGCTGGTCATTCCGGGCATCGTTAACTCGTTCATCGGGCTGTTCAAGGACACGACGCTGGTGCTCATTATCTCGATGTTCGACCTGCTCGGGGTGGTGAAGCAGAATATCTCCGGCGATCCGACCTGGGCGACGCCGCAGACCGCCAGGACCGGATACATCTTCGCCGCGGCCGTATTCTGGATGTTCTGCTTCAGCATGTCGCGCTACTCGCAATTTATGGAACGCCGGCTCGACACCGGACACCGAAAATAAGGGACCCGTCGATGGCCATCGAAAACGCAGTCAGTGCAGATGAGATCAAGGTCGATGCCAAAAAGATGCAAATCTCCACGACCGACGTCGCCGTCGAGATCGCGGCGATGCACAAATGGTACGGCGACTTCCATGTACTGAAGGACATCAACCTCAAGGTGATGCGCGGCGAGCGCATCGTCGTCTGCGGCCCGTCCGGCTCGGGCAAGTCGACCATGATCCGCTGCATCAACCGGCTGGAGGAGCACCAGAAGGGGCGCATCGTCGTCGATGGCAAGGAATTGACCAACGATTTGAAGAAGATCGACGAGGTGCGCCGCGAGGTCGGCATGGTGTTCCAGCATTTCAACCTGTTTCCACACCTGACGATCCTGGAGAATTGCACGCTGGCGCCAATCTGGGTCCGCAAGATCCCCAAGAAGCAGGCGGACGAAGCGGCGATGCACTTCCTGCGCCGCGTCAAAATTCCCGAGCAGGCCAACAAGTATCCGGGCCAGTTGTCCGGCGGCCAGCAGCAACGCGTCGCAATCGCGCGCTCGCTATGCATGAACCCGCGCATCATGCTGTTCGACGAGCCGACATCGGCGCTCGATCCGGAGATGATCAAGGAGGTGTTGGAGACCATGGTGAGCCTCGCAGAGGAAGGCATGACCATGCTCTGCGTCACCCATGAGATGGGCTTCGCGCGCAAGGTCGCCAACCGGGTGATCTTCATGGATCAAGGCCAGATCGTCGAGCAGAACACGCCGGCCGAATTCTTCGACCATCCACAGCACGAACGTACCAAGCTGTTCCTATCGCAGATCCTGCACTGACCCTTATCTCGGCATCTACGCCTGACGGCGTGCGCGACTGGTCATGAACGTTGCTAGCCCGATGCGTCGAATGGCGCGCGCGTTCCGCTTCACCGCGTGGACGCTTGGGGCGATCGTCATTCTCCTGGCGCTAGGTACGCTTGCGCCGCGCCCTATCTGGCCGCGCGAGGAGCCTGCCGGCGAGCCTTCGCACCGCATCCTCGTCCTGAACAATGCCATCCACACCGACATCGCTCTGCCGATCGACGCAGCGCTGTTGAGCCAATTTGGCTTCCTGCAAAGGGCTGGCCTGCCGATCGATGCGCCAGGTGCGCGCTATGTGATCGTAGGCTGGGGCGGGCGCGATTTCTATCTCAACACCCCGACATGGTCGCAGCTTGAGGCGATGCCGCTGCTGAGGGGACTTACCCTCGACAGGTCCGTCATGCATGTCGATGTTTACGGCGGGATCGACGAGCAGGACCCCGCCGTCACGGTTTTCGATCTGGGGCAGGGCGACTACGACGCTCTGACGGCGTTCGTGGCGGGGAGCTTCGCGCTGACCGACAGTGCGCCGGTATCTATCCCCGGCGCGGGGTATGGCGAGGCCGACGGCTTCTTCGAAGGAGCCGGACGCTTCACCGCCATCTTAGGCTGCAACACCTGGACGGCGGCTGCCTTGCGCGCGGCGGGACTTCGCACCGGTTGGTGGAACCCGTTGCCGCCGCTGCTTTTCCTGTCGCTCAGGCTTTACAACTGACGCAAGATCATCTGGTCACCGGCGCTGGATGGCGTCATAGCCGTAGAGCCAGTCCATGTCGTCCGCCAGGCTGTCCGGCGATCGGAGCTTCAAGATTGCGTTGCGCGCCGTCGCCACCGGGCCACGCGCATGCCATGCGAATTTGTTGAACGCGCCTCGTTTGCGCACCCTGTCGACGCGCGCCCGCCGGCTGGCCTCCCAGCCCGACAAGGCGGCTTTCATATCGCCGTGCGCATCGGCCGCCGCGACCGCCGCCGCCAGCGTATAGCCATCCTCGATCGCCATCGCCGCGCCCTGCGCCGCGAAGGGCGTCATCGCATGAGCCGCATCGCCGATCAGTGCGAGCCCGGGGGTCGTCCATGCCTGGGTCCTGCGCACCGTATGGACGGGATAGGCCTCCCAGTCATCAGGCGATCGCATCAGGTTCCTTAACAGCGGGGCGATGTTGGCGATGCGCGCGACGAGTGGACTTGGATCGGCCGCCGCCGACCAGTGTCTCGCCAACGCGGGACCGGTGATGAACGCCACGAGGTTGACCTCGCGCCCAGCCCGCATCGGGTAGGCGACGAGATGAAAGCCCGGCCCGAGAAAGGCATTGACAGTCTGCTCTGGAACGATATTCCGCGCAATGTCCTCGGTCGCCGGAAATGTCCGCCGCCACGCGACTTCGCCGGTGAAGAGGCTTTGCTCTTGGCGCAAGCCCGACCAGACGCCATCGGCGCCAACGAGCAGCTTGCCCGCTTCCGAAAGCCTCCGTTCGCCGACTTCTACTATGGCGCGGACCTGCGCGTCGCGGCTGTCGTGGGAAATGATCCGCGCGCCGTACGTGACCCGGATCAGGGGCGATGCCGCCACGATGTCGAGCAACGCCGTTTGCAGGTCGGCGCGATGCGTGACGAGATAGGGCGACCCCCAGCGGTGCTCGGCGAAATCGCGAAGTGCGACGCGGGCGATCACGGCCAGAGTGGCCGCATCCCGCAGGACGATCGCCGGCGGCGCGACGGCCTGCGCGCGTAGCGCCGGCAGGACGCCGAGCCTGGCGAGAACCGACGTGGCGTTCGGCGAAAGTTGGACGCCGGCGCCGATAGCGCTCAACGTCGTCGCCTGCTCGAAAACCTCGACGGTGAAATCCCTTTGCGCGAAAGCGAGGGCCGCGCTCAGACCCGCGATGCCGGCCCCCGCGATCAGCACCGGCGCGTCGCGCTGCCTTATCGTCAAGCGCCCGCGTATCCGTTTGGATTCAGGCGGCGCGGTCGAGGTAGAGCGAACCCGATGGGTTGGTCTGGTCGGCCTTCAACGCGGCATTGAAACGGTATAGCGTGGAGCAATAGGAACAGACCTTCTCGCTGTCGGCGCCCATGTCGAGGAAGACATGCGGATGGTCGTTGGGCGGATTGGCGCCGACGCACATGAATTCCTTCACGCCGATTTCGATCGCGTGGTGGCCGGCGTCGTTCTGGAAGTGGGGGATCGCGCCGCCGGCCATGTCGACTCTCCGCTTAAACGCCGTTCTCTATCAGGCGTCGCGGATTGCGCCAATGCCTCGGATGGCGTGAAATGAAACTGTCGCATTTGCGTGCGAACAGCTAGCTTGGGCCAGGCCAGAGGGGAATGAGATGAACGAGTTGAAACCCCTTCAGACGGAATTCGTCGAGATCGCCTCGCCGAAGGGCGATGCCGCAGCCGGCAATCCGGATCGTTTCGTCAATCGCGAGTTTTCCTGGCTCCAATTCAACCGCCGGGTACTCGAGGAGTCGCTCAATGCAAGTCATCCCCTGCTGGAGCGGGTCAGGTTCCTATCGATCTCGGCAGGCAACCTCGACGAGTTTTTCATGGTGCGCGTGGCGGGCCTCGCCGGCCAGGTTCGCGAGGGCATCGCGACGCGGAGCGCCGATGGCCGCACCGCCGAGCAGCAACTGGAACAGCTCCTGCATGAGGTCGGTCTGCTGCAAGCCGATCAGCAGAAGAGCTTTTCCGACCTGTCGGGCCTTCTGAAGAAGCAGGGAATCGAGACGATCCGCGCCGACTCCCTTTCGAAGGATGAGCAGCAATGGCTTGAGGACCATTTCCTGCAGCAGATATTTCCCGTGCTGACGCCGCTCTCGATCGATCCGGCGCATCCCTTCCCGTTCATTCCCAATCTCGGCTTCTCGATCGCGCTGCAATTGCGTCACCGCAAGAATCCGGAGCAGATGAATGCGCTTCTGCGCCTGCCTGTCGCCTTGAAGCGCTACATACGCCTGCCCGATCGCAAGGGCGGCGTCAGGTTCATCCCGCTCGAGGAGACCGTCAACATTTTTATCGGCAAGCTCTTCCCGGGCTACGAGGTAAAGGGCTCCGGAACGTTCCGCATCATCCGCGACAGCGATATCGAGGTCGAGGAGGAATCGGAGGACCTCGTTCGTCTTTTCGAGACGGCCCTGAAGCGCCGCCGCCGCGGCTCGGTTATCCGTATCGAGTTCGACAGCCAGATGCCGAGCGAACTTCGCGACTTCGTCGCCGGCCAGCTCAATGTGTCGTCGAGCCGCATCAGCGTGATCGAGGGTCCGCTGGCGCTGAACCAGATCTCGGAGATTGTCGCGGTGCCGCGCGACGACCTCAAATTCGTGCCCTACAATCCGCGTTTTCCCGAAAGAGTGCGCGACCATCGCGGCGATTGCTTCGCGGCGATCGGTGAGAAGGACATCGTCGTCCACCACCCTTACGAGTCCTTTGACGTGGTCGTCCAGTTCCTGCGCCAAGCGGCGGCCGACGTGGATGTCGTAGCGATCAAGCAGACGCTGTACCGCACCTCCAACGACAGCCCGATCGTGCGCGCGCTGGTGGACGCGGCCGAAGCCGGGAAGTCGGTCACTGCGCTCATAGAATTGAAGGCGCGCTTCGACGAAGAAGCCAACATCCGCTGGGCGCGTGACCTCGAGCGCGCCGGGGTTCAGGTCGTCTTCGGCTTTCTCGAGTTGAAAACGCACGCGAAAATGTCGCTGGTCGTGCGGCGCGAGAATAACACCCTGCGCAACTACGTGCATCTCGGCACCGGCAATTATCACCCGATCACCGCGCGCATCTACACCGACCTGTCGTTCTTCACCACCGATCCGCTGATCGCGCGCGATGTGGCGCAAATCTTCAATTACATCACCGGATATGCCGAGCCGGCAGAGGAAATGACGCTTGCGATGTCGCCTCTAACCCTTCGTAGCCGTATCCTCAAGCACATCGCCGACGAGATTGAACATGCCCGCAAGGGTCATCCCGCGCGCATCTGGATGAAGATGAACTCGCTGGTCGACCCGGCCGTCATCGACGCGCTCTACGACGCGAGTCGCAACGGGGTCGAAATCGATCTCGTCATTCGCGGCATTTGCTGCCTGCGGCCCCAGGTGCCGGGCCTGTCGGAAAACATCCGCGTGAAGTCGATCATCGGCCGTTTCCTGGAACACAGCCGCATCTTCTGCTTCGGCAACGGCCATGGCCTGCCCTCCGACGAGGCGCTGGTCTATATCGGATCGGCCGACATGATGCAGCGCAATTTGGACCGTCGCGTCGAGACCCTCGTGCCGATCACCAACCCAACGGTGCACGAGCAGATTCTCGGCCAGATCATGCTCGGCAACATCATGGACAATCAGCAAAGTTTCGAAGTATTGCCTGACGGCACCTCGCGGCGCGTTTCACCGGACGAGGGCGAGGAACCGTTCAACGCGCAGGAATATTTCATGACGAACCCCAGTCTTTCGGGACGCGGCGATGCGCTGAAAAGTCATGCGCCCAAACGCATCGCCCAGTTCAAGCGCCGCAAGAAGTCGGTCGCGATCGTCGCTTGATGCTCGCCCAATCGCAGGGTCGTCTTCAGGACCGAAGCCCGATCTCCATCATCGACATCGGGTCGAACTCAATCCGCCTGGTCGTCTACGAAGGCATTGCGCGCTCGCCGACAGTGCTGTTCAACGAAAAGATGTTGGCCGGTCTCGGCCGCGGCATCGTCTCGACCGGCAAGCTCGATCCCGAAGCGGTTGCCCGCTCGATCGAGGAGTTCAAGCGATTCCGCGCTTTGTCGGAGCAGGCAGGGTCGGCGGCGCTCCACGTCATCGCGACCGCGGCCGCGCGCGAAGCTGTCAACGGACCAGATTTCATCAAGCGGTCCGAAGAGATCCTCGGCACGAAGATTCGTGTTCTGAGCGGCCGGGAGGAGGCACACTTTTCCGCGCTCGGGGTCATCTGCGGATTTCACAGGCCGGACGGCATCGCGGGGGATCTGGGCGGCGGCAGCCTCGAACTGGTCGACGTCAGCGGCGATATCGTGGGCGACGGAATCACCTTGCCGCTCGGCGGTCTGCGCCTCCAGGATATGTCAAAGGATTCCCCCTCGGTCGCATCGAAACTGGCGCGCGACGAACTGGCCCGCGCCAAGCTCCTCAGGGGCGGCGAGGGGCGCGCCTTCTACGCGGTCGGCGGGACATGGCGCAATCTCGCCCGGCTGCACATGAACGTCGCCAACTATCCGCTTTCGGTCATGCATCATTATACAATGCCCGTGGAGAGTTCGACGGCGTTCCTACGCCAGGTCGCGCGCGGCGACATCGAGAAGATGGCAGGCATCGAAGGCGTTTCGAAAAACCGCAGAGCCCTGCTGCCTTACGGCGCCGCCGTCTTGCTGGAGATCATCGCGGCGATGAAGCCGTCGGTGGTCGTCGTCTCGGCGCTCGGCGTACGCGAAGGGTTCTTGTATTCGCTGCTGCCCGACGATCGGAAGGGAGACGATCCGTTGATCTCGGCAGCCGGCGAACTCGCCCTGCTTCGCGCGCGCTCGCTGACGCATGCGCATGAACTCGCGCAGTGGAGCGGCGAGACCTTCGCGGCGCTCGGCGTCGATGAAACGGAAGAGGAGGCGCGCTACCGCGAAGCCGCTTGTCTGCTCGCCGACATCGGCTGGCGCGCCCATCCCGAATACCGCGGCTTGCAGTCGCTCAACATCATCGCCCACGCTTCTTTCATTGGCGTCGACCACCCCGGCCGAGCTTTCTTGGCGCTGACGACCTATTTCCGGCACCAGGGCGTCTTCAACGACGCCTCGGTGTCCGGACTGTCGGCGCTGGCGACGCCGCGCTATCTCGAGCGCGCCAGGCTTCTAGGGGCGGTGATGCGGGTTGTCTACCTGCTTTCGGCTTCCATGCCCGGGATCATTCCCAGGCTGAAATGGAAGCGGCAAGCCAATGGCGCGCTCGCACTCGTCGTTCCCTCGGCCAATGCCGGGCTGTTCGGCGAACGACCCGCAGGCCGCCTCGCGCAACTCGCCAAAGTCACCGGCCAGAAATTGGAACTGGCAGTCGGCGGTTGACCGCGCGGCAATGAAAAAAGGCCCGGGCGGTTTCCGAGCCCCTGTTTGCGTGTTTGAAACTCAGCCCCTGCGCGCGTCGACCGAGTAGGCGCCGGCGCCGAAAGCCGCGAGCACCAGGAAGCCGCCAGCCATCGCCAGGTTTTTCTGGAAATTGATCAGGTTGCTCATGCCCATCGCTGCGTCCGACCAGTCCATATGCGCGACCAAGGCGCTGGCGACGCAGAACAGCGCGAGCGCGTAGGCGGCGATGCGGGTCTGGAAACCTGCGAGAACAGCCAGTCCGCCCACCAGTTCGAGAAGGCCGACCAGAACGGCAAGCACCATCGGAGCGGGCAGACCCTGGCTGGCGAAATAGCCCGCAGTTCCGGAGATGGCGGCGAGCTTGCCGAAGCCTGCGAGGATGAAGATGACCGACAACAGAATGCGGCCGACGAGAACGAGTGCGCTGCTTGGCATGGGAAATTCCTCAGGAGTATGATCGTTGAGCGCTAGCCTGAATCCGTCGAGCAAGCCAGACTCGATGACCGAACGCATCGTCGCGTATCGGTGAACGATAGAGCGTGCTCGTTCACCCGGGTTGCGTCATATCCTCCGGACGCACCAGGCGGTCGTATTCGCTTTCGCTGACGAGGCCCGTGGCAAGCGCCTCCGCTTTCAAGGTCGTCCCATTCTTGTGCGCCGTCTTTGCGATGCTGGCGGCATTGTCATAGCCGATCGTCGGGGCCAGCGCCGTCACCAGCATCAGGGAGCGGTCGAGCGCCGCCTTGATGTTGTCCTCGCGCGCGACGATCCCGACGACGCAATTGTCAGTGAAAGAGTCAGCGGCATCGGCCATCAGTTGCACGGATTGCAGAAAATTATACGCCATCAGCGGGTTGTAGACGTTCAGTTCGAAATGACCTTGGCTGCCGGCGAAGGTGATCGCGGCATGGTTGCCGAAGACCTGGATGCACACCTGCGTCATCGCTTCGCACTGCGTCGGGTTGACCTTGCCCGGCATGATCGACGAGCCCGGTTCGTTCGCCGGCAGCGCCAATTCGCCGAGGCCGGAGCGCGGGCCGGAGCCCAGAAAGCGGATGTCGTTGGCGATCTTGAACAGCGAAGCCGCGACCGTATTGATCGCGCCGTGCGTGAACACCATCGCGTCATGGGCTGCCAGAGCCTCGAACTTATTTGGCGCAGACGTGAAGCCAAGCCTGGTTATCGCTGCAATCTTTGCAGCGACAATTTCCGAGAATCCGACCGGCGCATTGAGTCCTGTGCCGACCGCCGTGCCCCCTTGCGCCAACTCCATCAACATCGGCAACGTGTGGACGATCCGCTCGATGCCGTTGACGATCTGCTGCTTGTAGCCGGAAAACTCCTGGCCCAGCGTCAGCGGCGTAGCGTCCTGTGTGTGAGTTCGGCCGATCTTGACGATGTGGCTCCAGGCCCGCTCTTTCTCATCCAGCGCATCGCGGAGCTTCGCCAGCGCCGGGATTAGCCTGTGAACGATTTGCTCAGCGCAGGCGATGTGCATCGCCGTGGGATAGGTGTCGTTCGACGACTGACTCATATTGACGTGGTCGTTAGGGTGGACAGGCTTCTTCGATCCCATCGTCCCGCCGAGCATTTCGATGGCGCGGTTCGAGATGACCTCGTTGGCGTTCATGTTCGATTGGGTCCCAGACCCGGTCTGCCAGACAACCAGCGGGAAATGCGCATCGAGCTTGCCGTCGATGACCTCCTGCGCCGCCTTCACGATCATCGAGCCTGATTCGGGGTCGAGCCGGCCCAAATCCATATTGGCCTCGGCGGCGGCGCGCTTGACGATGCCGAGCGCGCGGATGATGGAAAGCGGCTGCCTTTCCCAACCGATCCTGAAATTGCCGAGCGATCGTTGCGCTTGCGCCCCCCAATACCGGTCTTGCGCCACTTCGATGGCGCCGAACGTGTCTGCCTCAATCCTAGTCGCTTCGGAATGGATCACGTTCGTCTCCCCGGCAGATGTCTGGCGAAGGGCGTAACGGATGGGACTTTCGGCTTCAAGCCGGGAACGCAGGCGGGGAACCTCCGCAACGAAAATGGGCGGCCGAAGCCGCCCATTTGACGACCCAAGAGGATCAATCCTTCAATTTTTCCTTGGCGTCGCCGTAGCTCTTCTGCACCTTGCCGGCCACCTTGTCGGCCTTGCCGGACGCCTGCGTCTTCGCGCTTCCCGTCAGCGCACCGGCGGCGTCCTTGACAGCGCCCTTGGCCTGCTTTGCCACACCCTCGACCTGATCCTTGTTCGGCATCCGAATTCTCCTCTTCGTTCCCCCACGACCTCGGCGCTCTTGCGGCCGCGTGTCGATCACGATTGTGAACAAGATTGACATGACCGCCCCGCCGGTGAGGGCTCCGGCGAGGCGGCTTGTGCCGTAAGCGTTCCGAATGACTTCGAATTCGCTCTACACCCCCCTAGAATGCGCATCGTTTACGACGGTTCCATGCGCTGTGGAATGTAATCTTGGGCTGCAAAGGCAGTTCGCACCCCCCTGTCGCCGACGCGAAAACCGTGCCATTTTTGCCCCCTGAACGGAGAGCCTCGCGTGACCTTCAAGCTCCATATCGGCAACAAATGCTTCTCGTCCTGGTCGCTGCGGCCGTGGATCGCGCTCAAGCATCTCGACATCCCGTTCGAGGAGGTTTTCGTGCGGTTGCGGACGCCCGAAACCGCCATCGAACTGGCAAAGATCTCGCCGACCGGCCAGGTCCCGGTGCTGATGCATGAGGGGCGTCTCGTCTGGGAAACGCTGGCGATCCTCGAATATCTGGCCGATCTGTTTCCCGACAGGCGTCTGTGGCCGGAAGACCGCGAGGACCGCGCCTTCGCGCGATGCGTGGCGACCGAGATGCATTCGGGTTTCCGGGAATTGCGCTATGGCTGGCCGATGAATTTGCGCCGGCCCCGGGCGCACAAGGTTCTGGACGCCGAGGGCGAGAAGCAGCGCGCCCGCATCGAGGCAATCTGGCGCGCCTGCCGCGAGCGGACGGTCGAGGACGGACCGTTCCTGTTCGGGCATTTCACCGCCGCGGACGCGATGTACGCACCCGTGGTCACGCGCTTCGAAACCTATGGCGGCGAGCTGGAGCCGGTCGTCCGCGCCTATGTCGACGCGGTGCTGGCGACGCCGGCGATGCAGGCTTGGTATGCTGGCGCGGCGGCGGAAACCTTCCCGGAACCCGGCCTCGACGAATAATCAGACGCGGCGTCCGAATTTCGCCGGACCCGTCGTCCGCGGCCGGCTGATCTGGGAAGCTGCGCTGCGAGTCGCACGCGGGGATTCGGGGGCCGCCACCCTGGACGAACCGTAGTCGCCGCCGAGGTCCAGATCATCCGCAAGCCCGTAGCCGCCTGAGTCGTTCGAAGGGCCGTAGTCGTTTCCGCCGGGCGTTCCGGGCAGCATGCCGCATTCGACGAGAATCCAGATTCCGCCGATGATGGGAACGAAACTCATCAGGAACCAGAGCCCCGATTTGTCGCGGTCGTGAAAGCGCTTCACGGTCGTGGCGAGGTTGATCCAGCTCATCAGGATGACGATGCACCCGAGGACGACCAGTACGCTCGTCCCAGCCGTATTGAAAACGTCCGCGGAAGACTGACCGTGCAGTTCGCCGGTGCTGGCGATCGCCATCAGCAGGCCGATCCCGACGCCTATGACAACCAGGATGGCAAGTTGCCCAAGCCACCAGCCCCCGCGGCCGATGCGGCCGGAAAATCCGAACAAGAAATTCATGAGATACCCTCGAACGCCTGCTTCATCTTGCAAACGAGCAGTAAATGTTTGGTTGTTCGCGCCACCGAATTCCGGGTCTTTCCGATCGCTCGAGAGTTGAGGTTAATTTTTGACGCAAGCACCGACGATCTCGCACGACATGCATCTTCGCCGCCACGCCTGCCTGCGCATCTGGCCGTTGATCCTAAGTCGGGAAGCGGACGCGGGACCGTGCCCTCCTAATTCTTATTGCATGGCGCGGTGATCCGCGTCCGCCGGTCTGCTTGCCCGACCATGGGGACGCGCTCGTCACGCGGGGAGCCATGGTTCGGGCCCGGACCTAAGGGCTCATCACCCAGCGACGTTACCGCAACGCCGCCGATCGGTATTTTTTCGCTTTTCACAGGATGCTTGAAGTGATGGTGAAAACCTGTCGTTCCAACCTGCCGCCACCCATCATATAAGTAAATCAGGCTCGAACGAAAAAAAAGGGCGGCCCTTACGAGCCACCCTTTTTGTATCCGCGTGGAGCCTGATTGGCTGGATCAGAAATCCATGCCGCCCATGCCGCCCATGCCGCCGCCGCCGCCCATGCCGCCCGGCATGCCGCCGCCGCTCTCCTTCTTCGGAGATTCCGCGATCATGGCCTCGGTGGTCACCAGAAGTCCGCCGACCGACGCCGCATCCTGCAGCGCGGTGCGCACGACCTTGACCGGATCGACGATGCCCATGGCGATCATGTCGCCATACTCGCCGGTCTGGGCGTTGAAGCCGTATGTCGCGCCGGCGTTCTCGAGGATCTTGCCGGCGACGATCGAGGCTTCCGAACCCGCGTTCTGGGCGATCTGGCGGGCAGGGGTCTGCAGCGCCTTGCGGACGATGTTGATGCCCGCGTCCTGATCGGGGTTGACGCCCTTCACGGTTATCATCGACGAAGCGCGAAGCAGAGCCACGCCGCCGCCCGCCACGATGCCCTCTTCGACGGCAGCGCGGGTTGCGTTCAGCGCGTCATCGACGCGGTCCTTCTTTTCCTTGACTTCGACTTCCGTCGCGCCGCCGACGCGGATGACCGCGACGCCGCCCGCGAGCTTGGCGAGACGCTCCTGCAGCTTCTCCTTGTCGTAGTCCGAGGTGGTCTCCTCGATCTGCTGCTTGATCTGGGCGACGCGGCCCTGGATCTCTTCCTTCTTGCCGGCGCCGTCGACGATGGTGGTGTTCTCCTTGGAGATCGAAACCTTCTTGGCGCGGCCGAGCATGTCGAGGCCGACGTTCTCGAGCTTGATGCCGAGATCTTCCGAGATGACCTGGCCGCCGGTGAGAATCGCGAGGTCTTCCAGCATCGCCTTGCGGCGGTCGCCGAAGCCCGGCGCCTTGACTGCGGCGATCTTCAAGCCGCCACGCAGCTTGTTGACGACGAGCGTGGCCAGAGCCTCGCCTTCGACGTCTTCCGAGATGATGAGGAGCGGCTTGGAGGTCTGCACGACGGCTTCGAGAACCGGCAGCATGGCCTGGAGGTTGGAGAGCTTCTTCTCGTGCAGCAGGATGTAGGCGTCCTCGAGTTCGGCGACCATCTTCTCCGGATTGGTCACGAAGTAGGGCGAGAGGTAGCCGCGGTCGAACTGCATGCCTTCGACGACTTCAAGCTCGGTCTCGGCGGTCTTGGCTTCCTCGACCGTGATAACGCCCTCGTTACCAACCTTCTGCATCGCCTCGGCGATCATCTTGCCGACCGACTCGTCGCCATTGGCTGAGATCGTGCCGACCTGCGCGACTTCTTCCGAGGTCGCGATCTTCTTGGCGGCCTTGCCGAGATGGGCGACCACTTCGGTCACGGCGAGATCGATGCCGCGCTTCAGGTCCATCGGGTTCATGCCGGCCGCGACGTATTTGTGGCCTTCCTGGACGATCGCCTGGGCGAGCACGGTGGCGGTCGTGGTGCCGTCGCCGGCGATGTCGTTGGTCTTCGAGGCGACTTCGCGGATCATCTGCGCGCCCATGTTCTCGAACTTGTCGGAAAGCTCGATCTCCTTGGCGACGGTGACGCCGTCCTTGGTGATGCGCGGCGCGCCGAACGACTTGTCGATGACGACGTTGCGGCCCTTGGGGCCGAGCGTCACCTTGACGGCGTCGGCGAGGATGTTGATGCCGTTGAGCATGCGCTCGCGGGCATCGCGGGAAAATCTTACGTCTTTAGCAGCCATGTTCAGCTCCTGGGCTCTGCGGCCCGTTAGTCAGATTGAAATTGAGACGGACGGCCAAGATCAGCCGATGATGCCCATGATGTCGGATTCCTTCATGATCAGAAGGTCCTCGCCATTGAGCTTGACTTCCGTGCCCGACCATTTGCCGAACAGGATGCGGTCGCCAGCCTTGACGTCGAGCGGAACGATCTTGCCGGCCTCGTCGCGCGCGCCGGAGCCGACGGCGACGATCTCGCCTTCCTGCGGCTTCTCCTTGGCGGTGTCGGGAATGATGATGCCGCCCTTGCTCTTCTCTTCGGATTCGACCCGCTTGACGACCACGCGGTCATGCAGCGGCCGGAAATTCGAGTTTGCCATTGTTGGAATATCCTCAGTGCGGATGTTGAAATGTTTCCTCCGTCCGGCGTCGCCGGACCGGCGTTGGCACTCGCCCTAGGCGACTGCTAACGTGGCGCGGAGATAGGCGGTCGCAGCCCGCCTGTCAAGTTCGCGCAGGCGGGTCGGAAGGCCCAAATGAAAAAATCCGCCTGCCTCTCGCAGGCGCGGCGGATCGTTGCGTTTCCGGAGGCGCCCCGCCGTTCGGCGAGGCGTTCGGGCCTGGCGGGAGCCTTAGCCCACGATGCGCAGATTGGAAAGCTCGTTGCCGATTTCCTTGAAATCGTTGGCGAGGCTGGCGCCGGTGGAGTTCCAGAACAGCTTGGCGGGTTTGCTCGGGTCCGTCGGGTCCTTGCGGTATCGCGAATCGGAGGAGCACGCCTTGAGCATCGCGATTTGCGTCTTTTCGGCGGTGTCGGCGGCGTTGAGGTCCACCGCGACGGTCATCACCATAATGTCGTTGGCCTTGGCGTTGGCGCACAGCGCCTTGAACTGCTCGTTCAAGGCAGCGGTGTAGTTCGTGTTGGAGTAATCGGTCTTGCTGACCGCGCTGCTCGTGCCGCCGAAGAGGCGGCCGTTGCTGGCGTAGCCGTAGGAGGAATAAATCGATTTGTTGTTGGCGTCGTCGTTGGAGCCTAGCGAACCCGGCGTATAATAGGTGTTTGCCCCGTCGGTCACCACGATCACGACCTTGTCGTTCCCTCTCTCCGCTTCCGAACGGCCTTGGGTGAAGGGTTCGCCGCTGGAAATCGTCCGCCAGCCCCAAGCCATGCCTTCCGGCACATTGGTGCCGCCGAGCGGCTGCATGTTGTCGATCGCAGCCTTGATCGATGTGGAGCCGGCCGATTTCGTCACGTCGGTCAGTGTGGTTATCGGGGTCGTCGTGCATGACGCATTGGGACCGTCATCCGAGCCTTCCGCGCCGGAGGCAACGGGCTGGAAGTATTTCGGCGTGTATTTCTGCCGGTTTACGTCCTGATCGGAGCTCAGTCCGACGGAGCCGGAGGTCACGTCGCTCCAATAATTGTTGTACGCACTGTTGCGGTCGGTTTCGTCGGGGGCGAACATCGGCTGGAACAGCGTGTTGGGCGTCGCGGCCGCGGGGACGGTATCGTCGTTGTTGTAGGGATAAGGGCGCGCCTCGACGCAGCCCTTCCAGCTTGCGAAGGAGGAATAGATCGGCGTCCGCCAGTAGCCTTGCGTGCAATTGCCTGACGAATTCGTTTTGGTGCAGACATATTCAGTGCCGGTCGTACCGGTCGTATAGCCGCTGATGCGTCGCATGTCGTTCATCACGGTAATGCGGGTGACCTTAGTGTTCCGCTCCGCGACGGGCCAGCCAAGCCCAATTTTGGTGTAGACGCCGTTTATCTTCACAACGGTTTTCGATGGATCGGCGAGCAGCATCTGGTTCCAGTCGAAATTCTCGTGGTGCGCCGGCGCGATGCCGTCGCGGTCCATCCAGGTCGCGTTGGCGTAGGTTGAACCCACGTTGACCGAGGCCGCGAACGGCACCAGCGAGAACTGGACCGGGCTTGCGACCTGCTTCATCTGCGCGCCCTGGGCGGCGAGCGTGTCGACGAGCTGCTTGGCCGCCGTCTTGAGCAGATCCATGCGGACCTGCCCGGAACTGCCGCCCTTCTCGGACATGGACCCGGAATTATCCAGCGCCATGGCGACTTCCAGCGTGTTCTTCAGCCGAACCTCGGTGGTCTCGTTGAAGTCGATGTCCTTGATCGTGGCGTTGCCGAGCAGCGTGCGCAGCACCGGCAGGAAATAGGGTTTGTAGGTCATCGCGGCCGCGAGCTTGAGCGTGCTGCCGCCCGCCCCAGCGGTGGGCAGGACCAGCGTCAGCTTGACCTGGCTTGCATCCTGGCCGGAGTAGTTGGCCTTGAAGAAGTTCTCGGCGAATGTCTTGAGCTGCGCGTCGGTGATGTTGCCTTCCAGATAGCGGCGCGCCGTGCCGATGCCGGCGGCGTCGAGCGCGTTCAGGGCAAGCTGCTTTTCCCGCGACATCTCGGCGTAGTCGACGCCGATCGTCAGCGCCCCCATCAGGGGCAGCATCATCAGGACCGTCATCATGGCGTAATTGCCGCTTCGGTCCGCCCAGAAATTCCGGATTGCACTGCGCATGCCTGGTTTCCCTACGTTCATGCGGCGGACCATGACAGCAAATCTTGAATATCCCGTCTCGCGCACGGATAGAAATTCGGCCGCGTTGTTTACGCGCGGTTAAGACTGCGCGATTGCTGCAAGGCATATCGCCGCCGCTCAAAGCCCGTGACAGGGCGGGGGCGCTGGGCTAATCCGGGCGACGGCGGCGCGGGCAATCGATGTCGGCGGCCGGTTCGACAACGCCGGGTGATTCCTTGCTTGAATTCGTTGACTCGCTCGATGCGCTGACCGCCGGCTACGCGGCGCTGTTCTGTGACGTATGGGGCGTGGTCCACAACGGCGTCGCCGCCAATCTCGACGCGTGCGCCGCGCTCGAACGCGCCCGCGTCCAGGGCCTGGCGGTGATCCTGCTCACCAATTCGCCGCGGCCGCGCGACGGCGTGATCGAGCAGCTCGCGTCCCTCGGCGTGCCTCCCGCCTCCTGGGACCGGGTCGTGACCTCGGGCGACGTGACGCGCGACCTCATCCAGCAGGGCGCGCGCTTGATCCACCACATCGGCCCGGAGCGCGACTTTCCGATCTTCGCCGGTCTCGACGTGGAACTGGTCGGAGAACAGGAGGCGCTGACCGTCGTGTGCACCGGCCTCGTGAACGACGAGGAGGAGACGCCGGAAGACTATATCGGACTCCTGGCGCGCCTGCGGTCGCGCGACCTGCCGTTCATCTGCGCCAATCCCGACCTGGTCGCCGAGCGCGGCGAGAAGATGGTCTGGTGCGCCGGCGCGCTGGCGCGCGACTACGCGTTGATGGGCGGGCGCACGCTGATCTCGGGCAAGCCATTCCGGCCGATCTACGAGGTGGCGCTGGCCGCCGCTTGCGAAGTCGCCGGGCGCGAGGTGCTGCGCAAGGACGCGCTGGCGATCGGCGACGGCATGCCGACCGACATCAAGGGCGCAACCGACAATGGCATCGACGCGCTCTATATCTCCGGCGGCATCCACGCGAAGGACTATGGCGACACCGCCGACGAGCCGCATGCGGGCCGGCTGGCGGATTTCCTGGCCCATCATCGCCAGACGCCGGTCGCCGTCATGTCGCGCCTGCGCTGAGGGCGCAATTTTCGTGGCCGGCTTCGACATCATCGACGACGTTTCCGCCTTGCCCCCCGACCTGCGCGGCGGGGTCGTGGCGATCGGCAATTTCGACGGCGTCCATCGCGGCCACCAAGCGGTGCTGGAGTGCGCGCTCGACGAGGCGCACACCGGCGATCGTCCGGCTCTCGTGCTGACCTTCGAGCCGCATCCCCGCTCCGTCTTCCGCCCTGACATACCCCTGCCGCGCATCACGCCATGGCCGCTCAAGGCGCATTTCGTCGAGCGGCTCGGCTTCGACGCCATCGTCCGGCAGGGCTTTACCCGCAACTTTGCGTCGCTGACGGCCGAAACTTTCGTCGACGAGGTGCTGCTCGCTGGCCTGGGCGCGACCCATGTCGTCACCGGCTTCGACTTCCATTTCGGCAGGGGCCGCGAAGGCAATCCCGCCTTCCTGGTCGACGCAGGCGCGCGCAAGGGCTTCGCCGTCACCCAGGTCGGCGTGTTCAGCGACGAGGGCGGCGAGCCGGTCTCCTCGAGCCGCATCCGGCCGATGCTGGCACAAGGCGATGTCGCCGCCGCCGCCGGTCTTCTCGGCTATCGCTACACCGTCCAGGGCGCTGTCGTCCACGGCAAGAAGCTCGGCCGAACGCTCGGCTATCCGACCGCCAACATGGCCATGCCGGACGACGCGCCGCTGCGCCACGGCATCTATGCCGTCAGGCTGCGGCGCGCGACGGGCGACCTGTTCGACGGCGTGGCGAGCTTCGGCCGCCGGCCGACCATCGACGACCACGGCGTCGCGCTGCTGGAAACCTTCGTCTTCGACTTCGATTGCGATCTCTACGGCGAAACCTGCGACGTGTCGTTCTTCGGCTTTTTGCGCGACGAACTGAAATTCGACGGGCTGGAACCGCTCATGGCGCAGATGCGCCGCGACGAGGCCGAGGCGAGGGCGGTTCTCGCGGGGGTCAAGCCGCTTTCCGATCTCGATCGCATGGTGTCGTTCGCTCGATAGCCACCGGCATCGACTGGCCAGGCCGGGAAACTTCAGGATGCGTTTACTTTAAGTGTGACACGCTCTTCGACACGCGCTAGGGCTCCTTGGGGGGCCGCCGCAAGGAGACCGAATTGATGACCTTTCGAAGCCGACTCGCTCTGGCGTTGCCCGTCCTCTTTCTCTCCGTCGGCGCAGCCGGCGCACAGGAGACCGGCGGCGGCTGGTTTTCCGGCGACTGGTCGCTGACGCTCGGCGCCTCGGGATACCTCGCGCCCAGCTATGACGGGGCGGACGATTTCGAATTCCAGGGATCGCCGATCATTTCCTTCGGCCGGCAGGGCACGCTCGAAAAATTCTCGTCTCGCAACGACAACATTTCCATCGGCTTGATCGACACCGGAACGTTTCGCGCCGGCCCGACTGGCAAGCTCATCCTCAGGCGCGACGAAGGCGACGACGATGACCTCGAAGGGCTCGATCCGGTCCGATTCGGCGGCGAACTCGGCGGTTTCGCGGAGGTCTATCCGACCGATTGGGTGCGCATCCGGGGCGAACTGCGGCAGGGCATCCGCTCGCATGACGGCCTCGTCGCCGACGTGAACGTCGATGCGTTCTACAACGTCACGCCCGCCATCCGCATTTCCGGCGGACCGCGCGTGGCGCTGGCGTCGGCGGACTATTTCGAGGCCTATTACGGCGTCGATGCCAACGCTTCCGTCAAATCCGGTCTCAGCGAGTACGACCCCGGCGGCGGCTTGAAGTCGATCGGCGTCGGCGGCGCGGTCGACTGGAAGACGACGGACAGGATCACCACCAGCGTGTTCGGCGAATATGCGCGCCTGGGAGGGCCGGCTTCCGACTCGAGCCTGGTCGAGAAGCGCGGCTCCGACAACCAGTTCACGGTCGGCGTGTCGGCGGCTTATCGCTTCGACTTCACCATCCCCTGAGCGCCGCTCCGGCGAGGGCTTCCTTCGCGACGCGCGCTCGGCTATAGAGCGTCGATGGCGACCGTTTCGTGCGCGATACGAATTAGCAACCCGGTTGAGTTGGCGGCCTGAGGCTGCCGTCTCAGCCGGGCTTGCTTGCGCACCCTCGCACTTCTTCCATTTCATGAGAGTGACGCCCGGGCCCATGGCCGGGCCGTCCGATGTGGCCAGACACGATGACCGACGCCGCCGAAAAGCTCGACTATTCCAAGACGTTGTACCTGCCGCGGACGGGGTTCCCGATGCGGGCCGGCTTGCCCGAGATGGAGCCGCTCATGGTGGCCCGCTGGCAGGAGATGGGCCTCTACCAGCGCCTGCGCGAGGACGCGGCGGGCCGCGAAAAATTCGTGCTGCATGACGGCCCGCCCTACGCCAACGGCAACATCCATATCGGCCATGCGCTGAACAAGATCCTCAAGGACGTCATCACCCGCTCGTTCCAGATGCGTGGGCGCGACGCCAACTACGTGCCGGGCTGGGACTGCCACGGCCTGCCGATCGAATGGAAGATCGAGGAGGAGAATTATCGCGCCAAGGGCAAGGCGAAGCCGGATCTCACCGATTCCGCCGCGATGATCGCGTTCCGCAAGGAATGCCGCGCCTATGCTTCGCACTGGATCAAGGTGCAGGGCGCCGAGTTCCAGCGCCTCGGCGTCATCGGCGATTTCGACAATCCGTATACGACGATGGCCTACCATGCCGAAGCGCGCATCGCCGGCGAGCTGCTGAAATTCGCGATGAGCGGCCAGCTCTATCGCGGCTCGAAGCCGGTGATGTGGAGCGTAGTGGAGCGCACCGCGCTGGCGGAAGCGGAGGTGGAATATCAGGATTACGAGAGCGATACGGTTTGGGTGAAGTTTCCTGTGATGATCGTCGCCACTCCGCGTACGGTGTCCGATGCAATCTCCGCGCACCTCGTTCACGCCTCAGTCGTCATCTGGACGACTACCCCGTGGACCATCCCGGGCAACAGGGCGGTCGCATATTCGACGCGCATTTCTTATGGCCTCTATGAGGTCGCTGCTGCCGAGAACGCGTTCGGTCCGCAGCCAGGGGAGAAGCTGATCTTCGCCGACGCGCTCGCGGATGCTTCGGCCGATAAAGCCAAGGTGACGCTGAATCGAGTTTGCAGCATCAGCGGCGAAGAACTTGGCAACCTTACGCTTTCGCATCCGCTGGCGGGCACGCGCCCGATCTCCCCACCTGTGGGGGACATGTCGGCGCAGCCGACAGAGGGGGGCGCTGTCCCGCGGGTCTCGCAGCCCGATGACGTTTCAGGCGGGCGCCCGGCGTTGCCCCCCTCTGCCCTGCCGGGCATCTCCCCCACGGGTGGGGAAATCGGCCAATCGCCGGCTCCGTATTCCTTTCCGGTCCCGATGCTTGCCGGCGATCACGTCACGGACGACGCCGGAACCGGCTTCGTGCATACCGCACCGGGCCATGGCCGCGAGGATTTCGAGGCGTGGATGGACGCTGGCCCAGACCTGCGGGCGAGGGGCATCGACACGGCGATCCCCTTCACGGTCGACGACGCCGGTTACCTGACCAAGGACGCGCCGGGCTTCGGGCCGAACCGCGAGGGCGGGGCCGCGCGGGTCATCGACGACAACGGGAAGAAGGGCAACGCCAACCAGGCGGTCATCGACGAACTGATTGCGCGCGGCATGCTGTTTGCGCGTGGGCGCCTGAAGCATTCGTATCCGCATTCGTGGCGGTCGAAGAAGCCTGTGATTTTCCGCAACACGCCGCAGTGGTTCGTCCATATGGACAAGGATCTAGGCAGGTTTGGGCTGGATCACCCCTCATCCGACCTCGCTTCGCTCGGCCACCTTCTCCCGCAAGGGCAGAAGGAAGAACGCGGCGTTGCGGAAGCTCTCCCCTCGCCCCTTGAGGGAGAGGGTGGATCGCCGCAAAGCGGCGCGACGGGTGAGGGGTATCGCAAGCCCGATACCCTGCGCTCGCGCGCCCTTTCCGCCATCGACGCCACCCGTTTCGTTCCCGCCGCCGGGCAGACGCGGCTGCGCGCGATGATCGCCGAGCGGCCCGACTGGGTCTTGTCGCGCCAGCGCGCCTGGGGCGTGCCGATCGCCGTCTTCGCCGACGAGGACGGCGTCGTGCTGAAGGACGAGGCGGTCAACGCGCGCATCCTTGCGGCGTTCGAGGAGGAGGGAGCCGACGCCTGGTTCGCCGGGGGCGCGCGGGAACGCTTCCTCGGGCCGAAAGCCAACGAGCCGTGGATACAAGTTCGCGACATCCTCGACGTCTGGTTCGATTCGGGCTCGACCCACACCTTCACGCTGGAAGACCGGCCCGATCTGAAATGGCCGGCCGACGTCTATCTCGAAGGCTCCGACCAGCATCGCGGCTGGTTCCATTCCTCGCTGCTCGAAAGCTGCGGCACGCGCGGCCGCGCGCCCTACGACACGGTCGTCACCCATGGCTTCACCATGGACGAGCACGGCCGGAAAATGTCGAAGTCGCTCGGCAATACGGTCGTGCCGCAGGACGTGATGAAGCAGTCGGGCGCCGATATCCTGCGCCTCTGGGTGATGACGACCGACTATTGGGAGGATCAGCGGCTCGGCAAGACCGTGCTGCAGACCAACATAGACTCCTACCGCAAGCTGCGCAACACGATGCGCTGGATGCTGGGCACGCTGGCGCACGACGACGGGACCGAGGTAGCGCTCGCCGACATGCCGGAGCTGGAACGGCTCATGCTGCACCGGCTGGCCGAGCTCGATGAACTCGTCCGCGCGGCCTACGACGCCTTCGAGTTCAAGCGCATCACCCGCGCGCTGCTGGATTTCATGGTGGTCGAGCTGTCGGCGTTCTATTTCGATATCCGCAAGGACGCGCTCTACTGCGACGCTCCGTCAAGCCTCAAGCGGCTGGCGGCGGTGCAGGTCGTGCGGCATCTGTTCGACCATCTGGCGACATGGCTCGCGCCGATGCTGCCCTTCACGACGGAGGAAGCGTGGCTGGAGCGCTACCCGGACAGAACCTCGATCCATCTGGAACAGTTTCCGGCGGTCCCGGAGGGCTGGCGCGACGACGCGCTGGCGGAGAGATGGCGCAAGGTGAAACAGGTGCGGCGCGTCGTGACCGGCGCGCTGGAGATCGAGCGGGCGAAGAAGGCGATCGGCTCCTCGCTCGAGGCGGCGCCGAGGGTCAGCATCGGAGACTTGGAGTTGGAAGTCGGTTTGGAAGGGATCGACATGGCGGAAGTTTGCATCACCTGCGACATCGAATTCAGTCAGGGCGACCATCCGCCAGATTCCTTCCACATGGACGGTGAACCTGTCTGGGTCGTCATCGATAAAGCCGAGGATCGCGGCCTGCGAAAATGCGCGCGCTCCTGGCGTTACACCGACGATGTCGGCTCCGATCCGGAATTCCCGGACGTGTCGGCGCGCGACGCTGCCGCGCTGCGTGAGCTTCGCGCTCTCGGACGCCTTGCGTGAGGCTTTCGGGGCCGCGTTGCCCTCGCCGGCCAGATGCAGTAAAAGCGCGGCTTCCGGGGCGACAAACTATCGCCGGAATCAGCGGTCATGGACGGCCGAGGGTTGGGGACCGAAGAGGCGGATCGCGGTGAGATTTTTCGACAGGACGGCCAAAAGCCGCGCAGGCATCGCGGCTGCGTGCGGCGCATCGGTGGCGGCGGCCGCCTTGTCGGGCTGCATGAGTTCGCCGACCTACGGCACCGACAAGACGGCGACCCAGCAGCTTGTCGGCGACGTGACGAACATACTGCAGATCGGCCCCAAGCCGCGCCCCGCCATCGACTACAAGCCGCGCCCGGAACTGGTGAAGCCGGTCAGGGGCGAGGCGGAGAACCTGCCGGCGCCCCAGGACAGCGTCGCCTCGATCGGAAATCCGGCCTGGGTGGAATCGCCTGAACAGAAGCGCGCGCGGCTGCGCGCCGAAGCCGACGAGAACAGCGACGACCCCTTGTGGCGGCCGACCATCGAGCCTGACGGAACGGTGGCGCCGGCGCGGCGAGCCCCGACGGGAACAAGCCCGCACGTGATCGACACCGGCAACGCGCCGAGCGACCCGGCCTCGATGAAGTCGCAGAGCGAGGCGTTCCGCAAGAAGCTCGCCGAGACGCGGCAAGGCAACGCGAAATCGCGGAAATATCTCAGCGAACCGCCGATCGACTATCGCCAGGCTTCCGCCACCGCGCCGGTCGGCGAACTCGGCGAGGACGAGGTCAAGAAGGAGCGCCGGCTGAAGGCCGAGGCGACCAAGAAGAACGGCCGGAAGTGGGGCGATCTCTGGCCCTTCTAGGCTTTAAGCGCCGCGCCTTGCCTTGAAGAAGCGCGTCAGCACCGCGGCCGCATCGAGTTCGCGCACGCCGGCATAGACATCGGGACGATGATGGCAGGCCGGCGACGCGAAGAAGCGGACGCCGCTGACGACCGCGCCGCCCTTCTCGTCGCGCGCGCCGAAATATAGCCGGCGGATGCGCGCGAATGAGATCGCGGCCGCGCACATCGTGCAGGGTTCGAGCGTGACATAGAGGTCGAGACCGTCGAGCCGTTCTGCGTCGAGCAGGCGCGAGGCCTCGCGCAGCGCAAGCATTTCGGCGTGCGCGGTCGCATCCTTCAGCTCGCGCGTGCGGTTGCCGGCGCGCGCCACGACTGCGTCTCCCGCCGCCACGACCGCGCCAATCGGCGCCTCGCCCCGCGCCGCGGCCGCGCTTGCTTCCTCGAGCGCCAAGCCCATGAAATCGGGCCGCTTCACCGGCCTGTCATCCGGACAATCTCCTCGCAACGCCCGCAGCTTCCTGTTATCTACCCGCACACACAAAAGATGGCCACATGACCGACGACCGAAAACCACCGCGGCGCAACGCGCCCCGCAGGGACTCCGATGCCGCAGGCGGCTCCAAGTCGTCGGGCAAGCCCGCGCGCTACGGCAAACCGGCGGCCGGCGGCGACAAGCCTTTCCGCAAGAAGCCCGAGGGCGGTGCGCCCAAGCGGTCCTACGCCAAACCGGCGCACGCGGGCGAGGGCCCGCGCGCCGCGGCGGCCGAGACCCCCCAAAAGCCGTTCCGGCCGCGCGGGGGAGAGCGTCCGGCATTCCGTCCGAAGCCCGTCGACGGCGAGGGCGGCCAAGGCCGCTTCCGCGCAAGGCCGGCCGCATCCGCGCCTGCGAACGACGCACCACGCGAGCCCTATCGTTCACGCCGCACGGCCGACGAAGGCCGCGAGCACAAGCCGTTCCGGCCGCGCGAGGGTGCGGAGTCGAAAGCCGATTTCAAGCCGGCCGAGCGAAAGCCTTTTCCGCGCGGCGCGGCGCCGGTCGAGGACGGCGAGCGGATCGCCAAGCGGCTGGCGCGAGTCGGCATCGCGTCGCGCCGCGACGCGGAGGAACTGATCGCGGCCGGACGCGTCAAGGTCAACGGCAGGAAGCTCGATTCGCCGGCCTTCAACGTGACGCTCGACGACGTGATCGAACTCGACGGCGCATTGCTGCCGCCGGTCGAGCGCACCCGGCTCTTCCTGTTCCACAAACCGGCCGGCGTGGTGACGACGAGCCGCGACCCCGAGGGGCGCAAGACCGTCTACGACGTGCTTCCGACGGAGCTGCCCCGGCTGATCACGGTCGGCCGGCTCGACATCAACACCGAAGGCCTGATGCTGCTCACCAACGACGGTGGTCTGGCCCGCACGCTGGAACTGCCGGCGACCGGCTGGCTGCGGCGCTACCGCGTGCGCGTGCACGGCAAGGTCGAGGAGAAGCAGCTCGCCGACCTGCGCGAGGGCATCGCCGTCGACGGCGTCTTCTATGGCGCGATCGAGGCGACGCTCGACCGCGAGCAGGGCTCGAACGCCTGGTTGACGCTCGGTTTCCGCGAAGGCAAGAACCGCGAGGTCAAGAACATCCTGGGTTCGCTCGGCCTCGACGTGACGCGGCTGATCCGGATTTCGTTCGGACCGTTTCAACTGGGTGAACTCGCCGAGGGCCATGTCCAGGAAATCAAGGGCAAATTGCTGCGCGACCAGCTCGGCGAGCGGCTGATCGAGGAATCCGGCGCGAATTTCGAGGCCGATATCCTCAAGCCCTTCTCCAACGAGCCGCAGCGTCGCGGCAGGGATGCGCCGGCGCCCGTCGAAACCGCGCCGTTCCGGCCGCTGCGCGACGAGCCTCCGATTCGCATCGGCGAGGGCGGGCTGGTCAAGAAGCGGTTCAAGCGCGCGTCGCCGCGCGACGAGGCGCTGGACAAATTGTCGACGGAGAAGCCGCGACCCGAGCGCGGCGAACGTCCCGTGCGGACGGCGAGGCCCGAACGCGGCGAACGGCCCGATCGCGGCGACGCGAAACCGTTTGTCGGCGGCAAGCCGTTCGGCGCGGGCAAGCCGCGCGGCAAGACGGAGCGCGAGCAGCGGCCGATCGAGGCGCCCCGCGGGCGCAAGGCTAATGTCTGGATGGCGCCTGGAGCCAGGCCGATCGGCGCGGGCCGCGCCGCGGCCGAAAAGGCCGACACCGAAGCGCGCCGCGCGAGCAAGCGCGCGGCCTACGGCAAGCCGGCCGGCGCGAGGCCGGTCTACGGCAAGCCCGCTTTCGGCAAGCCGCGAGGCGAGCGGCCCGAGGGCGCGAGGCCGGACGGCGGCAAGCCGCCGCGCAAGGGCGGGCCGGGTGCGGATCGTCGGCGGTGAATTCCGCGGCCGGCCGCTGGCCACGCCGCGCACCCAATCGATCCGGCCGACTTCCGACCGCACCCGCGAGGCGCTGTTCAACGTCATCGCCCACGGGTTCGAAAGCGCGCTCAGGGAAAGCCGCGTGCTCGACCTCTTCGCAGGCACCGGCGCGCTGGGCCTCGAAGCGCTGTCGCGCGGCGCGACTTTCGCCATGTTCGTCGAGGACTCCGCCGAGGGCAGGGGCCTGATCCGCGACAATGTCGAAAGCTTCGGCCTTACGGGACGCACCAAGATCTTCAGGCGCGACGCGACGGCGCTGGGACCGGCCGGCGCCGTCCGACCGTTTGGCCTCCTGTTCGCCGATCCGCCCTACGGCAAAGGGCTCGGCGAGCGCGCGCTGGCATCGGCGCGCGACGGAGGATGGCTGCTGCCGGGCGCGCTCTGCGTGATCGAGGAAAGCGCAGACGCCGAAATCGGGCCGATCGACGGTTTCCGTCTTGTCGACCAGCGCGGCTATGGCGATACGGTCATCCGATTTCTCCAGGCGGCCTGAATCCGGCCTCTTTCAGCGGTCAGGGATGACAAGCAGTTCATTTCCGCCCATGTGTGTCGCGCCATGCCGCCTCGACACCGCCGTCCGCACAGGAGTTTCGATGAGCGTCGACTTCAATCCCGCCCGGGTCCTGATCGCTGGCGTCGCCACGATCCTTATCGGGACGGCAACGGCCGGCGCCAAGCCCGCGAACGCCTCCGACACGCGCGATCCGGTCGAGAATTTCCTTCTCGGCAACGGGATGGAGGTGGTCGTGATCCCCGACCATCGCGCACCGATCGTGACGCATATGGTGTGGTACAAGGTCGGAAGCGCCGACGAACCGCCCGGCAAATCCGGCATCGCCCATTTCTTCGAACATCTGATGTTCAAGGGCACGAGCAACCACAAGCCCGGCGAATTCGACGCGACGGTCTCCTCGATCGGCGGCAGCGAGAACGCGTTCACCTCCTACGACTACACCGCCTTTCACGAGACGGTCGCGTCCGACGCGCTGCGAACGATGATGGAGCTCGAGGCCGACCGGATGCGCAACCTGATCCTGACCGACGAAGTCATCGGTCCCGAGCGCGATGTCGTTCTCGAGGAGCGGCGGCTGCGCATCGAGGGCGACCCGCAATCGCTGCTCTCGGAGGAAGTCGAGGCGACGACCTACCAGAACCATCCGTATCGCGTGCCGGTCATCGGCTGGATGCACGAGATGGAAAAGCTCAACCGCGCCGACGCGACCGCCTTCTACAACCGCTACTATACGCCCAACAACGCAGTCCTGATCGTCGCCGGCGACGTCGACGCCAAGGCGGTGCGGACGATGGCCGAGGAGACGTTCGGAAAGGTCGCGCGCGGGCCCGACCTGCAGCCCCGGCTTCGGCCGACCGAGCCCGAGCAGAACACCAGCCGCACCGTCACCATGACAGACGATCGCGTGAGCATCCCGAGCTTCGGCACGCAGTGGGTCGTTCCGTCCTACCGGACCGCCAAGCCAGGCGACGCGGAGGCCTTCGACCTGTTGGCCGAAATCCTCGGCGGCGGCAACCGCAGCCGGCTCTACCAGGAACTTGTCGTCAAGACGGACGTGGCTTCGGGCGCGGGCGCCTATTACCAAGGCACGATGCTGGACGACACGACGTTCTCGGTTTACGGCTCGCCGCGCCAGGCCGGCGGCCTCAGGGCGGTCGAGGGCGCCGTGGATGCCGAGGTCGCCCGCATCCGCCGCGACGGCGTCACCCAGTCGGAACTTGAAAAGGCCAAGACTCGCGTCGTGCGCAGCATGGTGTTCGCGCAGGACAGCCCGTCGAGCATGGCCAACATCTACGGCGCGGCGCTGACGACCGGCGGATCGGTCGAGGACATCGCCGACTACCCGGCGCGGATCAAGGCGGTCACCGCCGACCGCGTCAAGGCGGTGGCGCAGACCTATCTCAACCCGAAGATCGCGGTCACCGGCTATCTTCTTCCGTCGCAGGAGACACCGAATTGAGCCCCGCGATGACTCCGACGAATCGCCTTCCCGCCCTCGTCGGGGCGATTACGATCGGCTTCGCGCTTCTCATCGCCATGCCGGCGCAAGCCGCTGTGAAGATTCAGGAAGTCGTCTCGCCGAAAGGCGTCAAGGCCTGGCTGGTCGAGGATTATACGGTGCCGCTGGTCACCTGGCGCTTCGCGTTTTCAGGAGGCAGCACGCAGGATCCGGCGGGCAAGGAGGGCCTCGCCAATCTGATGACGGCGCTGTTCGACGAGGGCGCCGGCGACATGGACAGCGAAGCGTTCCAGATCCGGCTCGACGACGCCGGCGCGGAGATGAGCTTCAGCGAAAGCCGCGACAATACTTTCGGCGCGATGCGGATGCTGGCCGAACAAAAGGACGAGGGGCTCGACCTCCTTCGCCTGGCCGTCACCTCGCCGCGTTTCGACGCCGCGCCGATCATCCGCATCAAGGGCCAGATCGTCTCCGGCATCCAGGCGCAGGCGCGCGATCCCAACAGCGAAGCCGGCAAGCGATGGCTGAAGGCGCTCTACGGCGACCATCCCTACGCGCGGCCCGACGAAGGCACCGAGGCCTCGATCGCGTCGATCTCGGCCGACGATCTGCGGGCCTTCCACGAGGCGGTCTTCGCGCGCGGCGACCTGCATGTCGCGGTCGTCGGCGCGGTCGACGCGGAAACCCTGAAAAGCGATCTCGACAAAGTGTTCGGCGCGCTGCCGGACAAGCCGAACCTGCGCGACGTGCCCGACATCGTTCCCCAGCTCGGCCAGCAGGTGCGCTTCGACTACGCCCTGCCGCAGACTACCGTGCAACTGGCATTCCCGGGGCTCGCCCGCGACGACCCGCAATTCTTCGCGGCGACGCTGATGAACCATATCCTCGGCGGAAGCGCCTTCACCTCGCGGCTCTATCGCGAAGTGCGCGAGAAGCGCGGCCTGACCTACGGGATCGATTCCTCGATCGTCTCCTACGACCATGCCAACGCGCTCACCATCGGCACCGCGACGCGGGCCGACAAGGCCGACGAGACGCTCGGCATCATCCGCGAGGTCGTCAAGGGCATGGCGGCGGAGGGGCCGACGGAGACGGAACTCGCGGCCGCCAAGCGCTACCTGATCGGCGCCTATGCGATCAACAACCTCGATTCGTCGTCATCGATCGCCGCGACCCTGGTGGCGCTGCAGCTCGATCATCTCGGCGCCGACTATATCGACAAGCGCGCCGCCCTGATCGACGCCGTGACGCTTGCCCAAACCAAGGCCGCCGCGCAGCGTCTTCTGATGGCGGAGCCCGCCGTCCTCATCGTCGGCCCGCCGGGCGCCGCCGGGACCGACACGCCGGCCGCCGTCGGGAGCGGGACGCCGGCCCTCGGGACCGAGGGCAACTGATGAGCCCGACCTTCGCGGTCGCCTTCGGCGGCGGCGGCGCGCGGGGCCTCGCCCACATCCACGTCATCGAGGCGCTCGACGAACTCGGCATCAGCCCGGTGGCGATCGCCGGCTCGTCGATCGGCGCGATCATGGGCGCGGCGATGGCCTCGGGCATGACCGGCCGCGAAATCCGTGACTATGCGGGTTCGGTGCTGCGCCGCCGCGCCGAGATCGCCAGCCGCATGTGGCGCGCCCGGCCCGGCACCTTGACCGAAGCCCTGCAAGGCGGCTTCAAGGTCAGCCAGTTCAACATCGAGCGCATCTTGAAGGCTTTCCTGCCGGAAGCGATCCCCGCCAGCTTCGAGGCGTTGAAAATTCCGCTCAAGGTGACGGCCACGGATTTCTACAACCACCGTCTGGCGGTTTTCGAGACGGGCGACCTCTATTCCGCGATGGCAGCGTCCGCCGCGATTCCGGCGGTGTTCCGCCCGGTCACGCGCGACGATGTGATCTATATCGACGGCGGCATCTACAATCCGCTGCCGTTCGACCTCGTCCACGATGCGGCCGACATCGTCATCGCCATCGACGTGGTTGGCGCGCCTGAGGCGGGATCGCGCGGCAAACCCAATTCCATCGACCTGATGTTCGGCGCGACGCAGCTGATGATGCAGTCGATCACCGCCTGCAAGCTGACGCAGTGCCAGCCCGACATCCTGTTGCGCCCCGCGGTGTCGCGTTTCCGGGTGCTGGATTTCATGAAGATCGACACGGTGCTGGCCGAGACGGCGAGCTTCAACGAAGAGGTCAAGCGCGCGGTCGAACGCGCCGTGGGTTCGGAGTCGGCGCGCATCAGGGCGTGACGGTCAGGCGGGTGGGGGCAACGTCGCCGCCTGCTCCTTCGAGAACGGCGACTGCGCTGAGGCCGGCGGATCGGGCAATGGCGAAGCCGTTGCCGGCGCGGCCGCAAGGGTGCGGATGACCCTGAAACAGACAACGACCGACACGACTCCGAAAACGACCGCGCCCAGGCCCCAGCCGGCGATGACGCCCTGCGCGCCGTACAATTTCGCGCCGATCCAGACGAACGGGATGACGCCGAGCGTCGAGCGGCCCCAGTTGAACACGGTCGAATAGGTTGGGAAGCCGAGGTTGTTGAACGCCGCGCTGGCCACGAAGATCGCGCCGTTGAACAGGAAGCTGCCGGCCGCGAAATGGCAGAAGAAAACGATCAGGTCGCGCGACAGGCCTTGCGCGCCGAAAAGATCCGCGATCGGATGCGCGAGGACCGCGAGCAGCGCCCAGACCGCCGCGACGTAGACGATCGTCACGATCAGGCTGTCGCGCATCGTCGCGTAGAGCCGGTCGAGCCGGCCGGCGCCGAAATTCTGGCCGAGGATCGGCCCGACGGCCCCGGACAGCGCGAAGATCACGCCGAAGGCGACCGGCACGAGCCGGCCGACGATCGCCCATCCGGCCACCGCCTCGTCGCCAAACCGCGCCATTTCGACTGTGACGTAGGTGTTGCCGACCGGCGTGGCGATCTGCGTCAGCACCGCCGGTACGCCGACGGCGAAGAACGGCCGCGCTGCCTTGGCCAGTTGCCGCGCGTCTGGCAAGGTCACGAGGCGATGCACGGTATGGGCGCCGTGGATGCCGATGGCGAGCATCACGATGCGCGACAGGAACGTCGAGATCGCGGCGCCGTCGATGCCGAGCCCGAAACCGAAGATGAAGATCGGATCGAGGATGGCGGCGGCGAGCCCGCTGCCGAGCGTCACGTACATCGCCCGGCGCGCATCGCCGACGCCGCGCAGGATGCCGGTGGTGCACATGGCGAGGCCGACGATCGGGGTCGACGGATAGACCATCTGAAGGAAGCGCGTGGTCAATTCGAGAGTCCGGCCTTGCGCGCCCATCAAAGCGGTCAATTGATGCAGGAACGGCCAGACCGCCGCCGTCAGCACGCCTGTCACCAGCGCCATGATGACCAGCGACGCTCCGGCCATCCGGGCGGCTTCCGCGCGGTCGCCGCGACCGAGCCAGCGCGAGACCAGCGCCCCGCAGGCGATCGTGAAGCCGATGGCGATGGAAAAGGTGAAGAACAGCAGCGTCGAGGCGAAACCGATCGCCGCGGCGAGTTCATGAACGCCGAGCAGCGAGATGTAGAAGAGATTCAGCGCGTCGACGATGAAGACCGCGACCAGGCCGATCGAGCCGGTCACCGTCATGACGACGACATGCCGCAGTGTCGACCCGGTGGTGAATTTCGCCACGCCGGCGGAAGGGGTTTGGGGGCTCATGTCGGCGCTGGCGCAAAGAGACGGCTCATGCGCTATTGCGCGAAAATCTGGTCGAGCGAGCCGAAACCCTTGAACTCGAGCGCGTTGCCGGAGGGGTCGCGGATGAACAGCGTGGCCTGTTCTCCGGGCTCGCCGGCGAAGCGAATCATCGGCCGCTCGACCCAGTCGACGTCGGGTTGGCTCTCCAGACGTTCGGCCAGCGCGCGCCAGTCTCCCATCAGCAGCACCGCGCCGAAATGCGGGATCGGCACCGATTTCCCGTCGACATGGCCGTCCGCGTCGGCGAGTTCCGCCGCCGGCCTCAGATGCGCCGACATCTGGTGGCCGAACAGGTCGAAGTCGATCCAGGTGGTCGACGACCGCTCGATCCGGCAACCGAGGACATCGCCGTAGAAGTCGCGGGTCTCTTCCAGGTCGCGGACGGGAAAGGCCAGATGGAAGGGCGTCATGTCCGTTTCTCCTCGCGTGACGACGGCGGATTGGCGGCGCGGCGGCCCCAGTTGCGCGCCAAGCCATTGCACAAGGCCAGGCGGAACAATAGATGGGGCAGGCCAGACAGAGAGAAAGACGAACCGCCCGATGGACGAGACGTTTCGCGCCGACAGCCTGATCGATCGCGTGACCGCGCTCGTCGACGCCGCAAAAGCCGCCGGCGCCGACATGGCCGACGCAGTCGCCGTCACGGGGCGCTCGACCAGCGTCTCGGTGCGGCTCGGCAAGGTCGAGTCGACGAATTCGTCCGAAGGCGACGACGTCTCGCTGCGCGTCTTCGTCGGGCAACGCGTCGCCAGCGTCTCGGCGACGGCGTCGTCGGACCCGAAAATGCTGGCGCGGCGCGCGGTCGCGATGGCGCGCGTGTCGCCGCGGGATCCTTACCAGGGGTTGGCCGATCCGGACCTGCTGGCCAAGGCGGTGCAAGAACTCGATCTCTACGACGGCACCCGAATGTCGGCCGACCAGCTGCGCGACGATGCGCTGGCGGCGGAGGAGGCGGGCCTCGCCGTCGCAGGGGTAAGCAAGTCGGACGGCAGCGGCGCGAGCTTCGGCCAGGGCGGGCTGGTTCTGGCCACGTCGCACGGCTTCGTCGGCCAGTATGTCGGCTCGCGCTTCTCGCGTTCGGCGACGATGATCGCCGGCGAGGGGACCGGCATGGAACGCGACTACGACTATTCGTCGAAGTTGCATTTTTCCGATCTCGACACGCCCGAGGCGATCGGCCGCAGCGCCGGCGAACGCGCGATCCGGCGCCTCAATCCGCGCAAGGCCGAGACCGGTTCGGTCACGGTCGTGTTCGATCCGCGCGTGGCGCGCGGCATCGCCGGCCACCTGTCGGGCGCGATCAACGGCGCTTCGGTGGCCCGCAAGACCAGCTTCCTGCGCGACATGATGGGCAAGACGGTGGCGTCCGCGGCGATCACCGTCCGCGACGAGCCCTGGCGGCGGCGCGGCCAGGCCTCGCGTCCGTTCGACGGCGAGGGCGTCGCGGGCGAAACGCTGACGATGGTCGACAAGGGCGTGCTCCGGCACTGGTTCCTGTCGACTTCGGCGGCGCGTGAACTCGGTCTGACTACCAATGGAAGGGGCGCGCGCGGCGGCTCCTCGGTGTCGCCATCGTCGACCAACCTGTCGATCGAGCCGGGCGACACGACACCGCAATCGATGATCGGCGCGATCCAATCGGGATTCTACGTCACCGAAGTCTTCGGCCAGGGCGTCAACATGCTGACCGGCGAGTACAGCCGCGGCGCCTCCGGCTTCTGGATCGAGAACGGCGAACTCACCTATGCGGTGGCGGAAGTGACCATCGCTTCCAACCTCAAGGACATGTTCCTGCGCATGGTCCCCGCGAGCGACCTCGACCGCGACTACGGCGCCGCCGCGCCGACCCTGATGATCGAGGGCATGACCCTTGCCGGACGCTGAAGCGGGCCTCTTGGCCGCGACCCGCGACGAGGACCTCGACCTGCTGCTCGACGCCGCGCGCGCCGCCGGCCGCATCGCCCAAGGCTATTTCCGCAACAAGCAGGAAATCTGGATGAAGGAGGGCCTCTCGCCGGTCAGCGAGGCGGATTTCGCGGTTGATAAATTCCTGCGCGAGACGCTGCTCGAGGCGCGGCCCGACTATGGCTGGCTTTCCGAGGAGACGGCCGATTCGCCGGACCGGCTCGGCGCGCATCGCACCTTCGTCGTCGATCCGATCGACGGCACGCGCGGCTTCCTCGAGGGACTCGACTACTGGTGCGTCAGCATCGCGGTGGTCGAGGCGGGGACGTCGCGTTGCGGCGTGCTCGAATGTCCGGCGCGCGGCGAGACGTTCTGGGCGCAGGCGGGCGGCGGCGCGTGGCGCAACGGCCAGAGGATCGAGGCGAGGCCGCTCGGCGAGCGCGTCAGGATCTCCGGGCCGAGGGCGATGATCGACGCGCTACCGGCCGAATGGCTGACGGCGGTCGACCGCGGCGGGCATATCCCCTCGCTCGCCTATCGCGTCGCGATGATCGCCAACGCCGATCTTGATGCGACCTTCGTCAAGCCCAACGCCCACGACTGGGACCTGGCGGCGGCCGACCTGATCCTGCACGAGGCCGGCGGCAGGCTGATCAACGCGGCCGGCAGGCGCCCTTCCTATGCCGGCCCGACCGTCATCCACGGCGCGCTCGCCGCCGGCGGCGGCCGTCTGATCGAGGCTATGGCCAAGGCGATCGCCGGGCAACGGGTGCGCTGAGGGCGCGTCGGTTCCAATAGTCGGCGACTTGATTTAGAGCAGAGCGACGCTCGAAGCGACTCGGATGGATGCGGATGGCTGCGGACGAAGGCAAGAGACAACTGCTCCATTTGGTGTTCGGCGGCGAGCTGAAATCGCTGAATTCGACCGAATTCCGCGACCTGGACGCGATCGACATGGTCGGCGTCTTTCCCGACTACGCGTCCGCGCACGCCGCCTGGAAGGCCAAGGCGCAGGCGAGCGTCGACAATGCGCATATGCGCTATTTCGTCGTCCACCTGCACCGGCTGCTCGACCCGCGGGCCGCCATTCGGGACCAGCAGGGCTGATGCCTCGGTTCGGCGCTGCCCTGGCGCCGCTCGAGGCGGCGCGCAAGAGGCGCAAGGCCGGCTTCGCCAGGAGCGTCTGGCAGAAGATCCGCAAGCCGATCGCCCGCTCGGCCCTCGCCAAGAAGGCGATCGCCGCGGCGCTGGTCCGGGCGATGAAACTGGTCCGCGCCACCAATCCTCTGGTCGAAGGGTCCACGGACGCCGAGGCGGCCTATGCCGCCCACGCGCCGGCGATCGTGACGCTGTGGCACGGCCAGCACCTGATGGCGCCGGCCTATTTCCCGAAGGGCGGCCGGCTGCTGGCGATGGTGTCGCGCAGCGCCGACGCGGAGCTCAATGCCCTGGTGGTCGAGAAGTTCGGCTTCTCCGCGGTGCGCGGCTCGGGCGGGCGGCAAGGCCGGCAGCGCAAGAAAAAAGGTGGCGCTAAGGCGCTGCTTGCCCTGAAAAAAGCGCTGGACGGTGGTAGCACCGTCTCCATGATCGCCGATATTCCGCATGGCACGCCGCGCGACGCCGGCATGGGCGTCGTCACGCTCGCGCGTCTTTCGGGGCGGCCGATCCTTCCCGTCGCCATCGCCAGCAGCCGCCGCAGGATTCTGGCCGGAACCTGGGACAAGACCACGATCAGCCTGCCCTTCGGGCGCGGCGCCTTCGTCGTCGGCGATCCGATCCTCGTCGCCGCCGATGCCGACGACGCCGAACTCGAGCGCAAGCGGCAGGAAGTGACGGCGGGTCTCGACAAGGCGACGGACCGCGCCTACGCCCTGGCCGACGCCCGCGGATGAGCAAGCGCTGGGCTCGCGCCGTGCTCTACGGCTACCGCATCGCCGGCGCGGCGGTCTATCCTCTGGCCGGTCCATATTTCGCTCTCCGCGCGCGCAAGGGAAAGGACGACCGGACGCGGCGCGGCGAGCGCTACGGCAAGGCGAGCCGCGAGCGGCCGCAGGGTCCGATCGCCTGGGTTCATGCCGCGAGCGTCGGCGAGACCAACGCCATCGTGCCGCTGGTCCGACGCATCCTCGATTTCGGCATCAACATCGTGCTGACGACCGGCACGGTCACCTCCGCCCATGTCGCCGAGGAGCGGCTCGGCGCGGCGGTGGTCCATCAATATGTGCCGCTCGACGTGCGCCGGACGATCCGCCGGTTCCTCGACCATTGGCGTCCCGATATCGCCATCATCGCCGAGTCGGAAATCTGGCCGATGACGATCCTCGAACTCGGGGCGCGCAACATTCCCCAGATCCTGGTCAACGGCCGGCTCTCGGACCGCTCGTTCCGGTCCTGGACCAAGCGGCCCCATCTGGCGGAGGCGCTGTTCGAGAATCTTGCGCATGTGGTGGCGCAGTCCGACATCGACGGCGAGCGCTTCCAGGCGCTGGGCGCGCGCCAGGTCACGATCTCCGGAAACCTCAAGGTCGACACGCCGCCGCCTTCGGCCGACTCCGACGCGCTCGCCCGTCTGAGGTCGCAGATCGCCGGCCGCCCGACCTGGGCCGCCGTTTCCACCCATGACGGCGAGGAAAGGCTGGCGGGCGAGGTGCACCGCATGCTGCGGGCGCGTCATCCGGGACTGCTCACCATCATCGTGCCGCGCCATCCGGATCGCGCCGATGCCATCGCCGCCGATCTTTCGGGCATGGACCTGAGCGTCGCCCGCCGCACCGATCCGCTCGCGCCGGGCCGCGGCGACGACATCCTGCTCGGCGATACGATCGGCGAGATGGGGCTTTACCTGCGCCTGACCGAGATCGCCTTCGTCGGGCGATCCCTGACGTCGGAGGGCGGACAGAACCCGCTCGAGCCCGCCATGCTCGACACGGCGATCCTCGCCGGCCGCAACGTTCAGAATTTTCGCGACTCCTATCAGCGGCTGATCGACAATGGCGGGGCGAAACTCGTGCGCGACCGCGAATCCCTGGCCGGCGCGGTCCACCACCTCCTGTCCAACGACGACACGCGCCACGAGATGATGGCGGCGGGCGTCGCCACGGTCGAGGCCATGCGCGGCGCGCTCGCCACGACGCTGCGGGTGCTCGAGCCGTTCATTCATCCGCTCATCGTCAAATCCCGGCTCGAACTGCCGGCCGAGCAGCCGTGAACCGAGCCGCCGGACGATGATTGCGCGCTCACCGCCCTTCTGGTGGAGGGAAAGCGGCTGGCGCGCAGGGGCGCTCGCCCCAATGTCGTTCATCTACGGCGCTGTCGCGGAACGGCGCATGCGCGGCGCGCCACGCGACAAGGCGGCCCTGCCGGTGATCTGCGTCGGCAATTTCACGGTGGGCGGATCGGGCAAGACGCCTGTCGCAATGGCAATCGCGCAGGCGGCGCTGCGGCTCGGCCGCAAGCCGGGCTTCCTGACGCGCGGCCATGGCGGATCGGTGCGCGAACCGCATCTCGTCGATCTCGGCTCCGACGACAGCGCGAAGGTCGGCGACGAACCTCTGCTGCTCGCGGCCCACGCGCCGGTCGCCGTGGCGCGGGACCGGGCGGCGGGAGCGCGCCTGCTGGACGCGCGCGGGTGCGATTTCCTGATCATGGACGATGGCTTTCAAAGCGCCCGCATCCACATGGACTACGCGCTGATCCTCGTCGACGCGGGATACGGCGTCGGCAACGGCCGCGTGCTTCCCGCCGGGCCGCTCCGCGCGCCGCTGGCCGGGCAGGTGAGCTTCGCCGATGCGGTGCTGCGGGTCGGCGAGGGCAATGCCGCCGATCCGGTCCTGCGCGCGGCCTCGGCCATGGGCAAGCCGATCTTCGAGGCGAGCGTGATGGCGCGGGACCGGGAGCGCCTGGCGGGCCGGCGCTTTCTCGCCTTCGCCGGCATCGGGCACCCGGAGAAATTCTTTCAAACCCTGCGCAGAGCCGGGGCGATCGTCGCCGAGACGCGGCCGTTTCCCGACCATCATCCCTATAGCCGGCATGATCTCGAAGTCCTGCTCAGTCAGGCCTCCCACATGAAACTGGATGTCGTGACGACCGCCAAGGACGCCGTTCGTATCGAAGGCCTGGGTGCGTTGTCCGACTGGCTTGCCGGGATCGAGACATTGGAAATCGATGTGGTCTTCGAACCGGCCGGTACCCCGGCGACGCTTGTGGAGGAAACATTGCGGGCCTGGCGCATGCGCGCGGGCGGTTGAGGTCAGCGCCGACGCAGGTCCGGATTGGATTCGATCTCGCGCCTCAGCGACGATTCCGCATCGATATAGGCTTCCTGGCGCGCCACGCTCCAGTACCGCAACTCGTCGAGCGAGATGCGCTCGCCCGTCACTGCGCAGCGCACGAACGAGCCTGGGCTGGTGACCTGGAAGTCTCCGTCGAGATACCGGATGCCGGCTTCGCGCGCGCCCGGGCCTTCGAAGCGGTTCATGATTGCCTTGCCTTGCGACGCACTGTTCGGGTAGCATCCGCCACAGATCGCCAATCGCGTCAAGATTTGCCGGCGTCGCCGGGATCAGCGGCGTCCGAACAGCCGTTCGATGTCCGTAAGCTTAAGTTCGATATAGGTCGGGCGGCCATGGTTGCAGGTGCCCGAGCCGGGCGTCGCCTCCATCTGGCGCAGCAGCGCGTTCATCTCGTCGGGCAGCAGGCGGCGGCCGGAGCGGACCGAACCATGGCAGGCCATGCGCGCGGCGATCGCGTTCAGCCGCAGGTTCAGCGTGTCGGCGGTGTCGGTCGCCGCGATCTCGTCGGCGAGATCGCGAACGAGACCCGGAACATCGACCTCGCCCAGCATCGACGGGGTTTCGCGCACCGCCACCGCGCCCGGCCCGAAACGCTCGATGCCGAGCCCGAAGCGCCGCAGCGTCGGCGCAAGCGCCGCGAGCCGATCCGCATCTTCCTCCGGCAGGTCGACGATCTCCGGGATGAGCAGCATCTGCGAAGGAACCGGACGCGCCTCCATCGCCGTCTTGAGCGCTTCGTAGACCAGACGCTCGTGGGCCGCGTGCTGGTCGACGATGACCAGCGAGTCGGCGGTCTGCGCGACGATGTAGTTTTCGTGCACCTGCGCCCGAGCGGCGCCGAGCGGCGATGTCAGCCTGTCGCGGGCGATCTCGCCGCCGCCCGGACGCGCGTCGGCGCTGAGCGAGGCTGGCGGCTCGAGCATCGTGTCGCGCGCCTCGGCGAAACCGTCCAGCAGCGGCCGCTGGAACGAGCGCGACGCATCGAAGGAGGTGGACAGCGGCCCGCGCGGCGCGGCGCGCAAGCCGCGATGATCGCCCGCCGGCCCCGGATGGCCGTACGGCATGCCGCCAAGCCGGAACGCGCCGAGCATGCCGGCCGCGCCGGTCGAGGCGGCCCGGATGCCGGCGCCGGCGAGCGCCTCGCGGATCGCGCCGACGATCAGCCCGCGCACCAGGCCTGGATCGCGGAAGCGGACATCGGCTTTCGCCGGATGAACGTTGACGTCGACCAGCGCCGGATCGAGCGTGACGAACAGCGCGGCCACCGCGTGCCGGTCGCGCGCCACCACGTCGATGAAGGCGCCGCGGATGGCGCTGGCGATCAGCCTGTCGCGCACCGGCCGGCCATTGACGTAGACATATTGCTGCAGCGCATTGGCGCGGTTGTATGAGGGAATCGAGACGTGCCCGCCGAGATGCACGCCCTCGCGCGCCGCATCGATGGCGATGGAGTTCTCCGGAAATTCGCCGCCCAGCACCTGCGCGATCCGGCGCAGCCGGTCGTCGGTTTCGGGGAAGGCGAGCGCGCTCCGGTCGGCGCCCGCCAGCGCGAACCTCACCGCCGGGAACGCGATCGCGAGCCGCCGCACGACATCGGCGATCGCCGCACTCTCGGCGCGCTCGCCCTTGACGAATTTGAGCCGCGCCGGGGTCGCGAAGAACAGGTCGCGCACCTCGACCGTCGTGCCGCGATTGCCCGCGGCGGGACGCACAGGCGCAAGCCGCCCGCCTTCGACGGCGATCTCGTGGGCCTCGCTGCCGGCCGCGCGCGAGCGGATCGACAGCCGCGCCACCGCGCCGATCGACGGCAGCGCCTCGCCGCGAAAGCCGAGCGTCGTGATGTCGTCGATGCCGTTGGCGAGCTTGGAGGTGCAGTGGCGCGACACCGCGAGCTCAAGTTCGCCGGCCGCGATGCCGCTCCCGTCGTCGCTGACCCGGATCAGGTTCAGGCCGCCGCCGGCCGTCACGATCTCGACGCGCGTGGCGCCCGCGTCGACGGCGTTCTCGACCAGTTCCTTGACCACGCTCGCCGGTCGCTCGATGACCTCGCCGGCGGCGATCTGGTTGACCATGGTCTCGGACAGGAGGCGGATCGGCATGGCGCATTTTACATCGATTCGGGGAAGGGCGAAGAGGGCGCGCGGATTTCAAGTCCGCGCGGCGCACGCGCGGGCCGCATCGCCATTCACGCTCGCAAAAAAGCCGCGATGGACCGCGCCTGATACGGATCCCGGTCGCAGGAGACATCCCATGAGACCATCGCATCTGCTCGCCCTCGGCGTGATGCTCGTCTCGCCGCTGGCCGCCCAGGCGGGTGAGCCGGCCGAGGCCGTGCGGTATTTCTACGACCATGCCGGCTCGGAAACCGACCCCGCCAATCGCGACCGCTTCACGGACCCGGCGCGCGCCATGCTGGACATGGCCGAAACGAACGCCGCGCCCGACGAGGCCGGCTGCATCGATTTCGTGCTCGCCATCGATGCGCAGGATCTCGACGACGGCATTCTGGCCAAGACGTTGACATTCGAGGAGACGGCCGAGGGCGACGCGGCGATGGTCATGGCGAGGTTCCGGCTCTTTGCCGACCAGGAAACCGACAGCATGATCGAGTGGGACGTGAAGAAGATCGGCGGCGCCTGGAAGGTCGCCGACATCGCCTCGAAGGCCAACGACTGGCGTCTGAGCGCCTTCGACTGCTCGGCCAAGCGGTAGCCTCACGATGCGACGTCGCATGCGGCTCCCGATCGCCTGGCTGATGACCGCCGCGGCCGTTGCGCCGGCCCTGGCGGGGTCCCCGATCGAAGCTGTGAGACCGTTTTACGATCGGCTGGGCCTCGAACTCGACCCTTCGCAACGCGACCGTTTCGTCGACCCGGCGCTGTCGATCTTCGCCGCCGACGAAGTGCTGCGCCAGTCCGGCCAAGGCGAATGCCTCGATCCGCATATGCCCCAGGACGGCGAGGCGACCGCGCAGGCCGAGATCCTGAAGACCCTCAAGATGGCCGAGGCGATCGCCGGCGATTCCGCCAAGGTCGTCGTCGCCTTCGCCGTCGGCGGCAAGCCGCACCGCCTCGAATGGAAGCTGAAAAGGGTTGGCGAGGACTGGAAGGTCTATGATATACTGTCAGTCAGCGGCGAATGGGCGCTCAGCCAGTATGGATGTCAGTAGACACGCGTCAACGACGCTAATCGGGGCGTGTGTCGTTGGCGAAATCCAAGAACACGCTTGGCGCTCGTCCCCGGAAACCGCCAATCCGCATAGCTCTGGCTATTCGATCGACCGCGTCAAATGCGGTTTCGCCGGCGATGGGACGGCGTGATGTTGCGCCACGAAGCGCGGTTTGTGGCTTGAGACCGACTCAATTGGGTGGCGTCGATTTCCGGGTTTGATAAATTACGTATGCGGTATGCGGAGTGTCTGCCACGAACGAGAGAGTGGAAAAAGCGTTGAAAATCGCGAGCACCCTTTCGTCCGAGGAGCGGGATGAACTCGCTACGGCGATTCTGGACTTGATGGACTTTACCGACGAGAGTGCCGAAGAGCCGTACGTTTTGACGCCTGAAGATCATGACGCTGTTCGAATTTCCCGCGAACAGGCCGCCGGGGGAGAATTCGCTTCGGAAAGTGAGATGGATGCGCTCTGGCGGAAGTACATTCTTCGAGAATTCGCAATGCTCCAAAGGCGCGCAACGATCTGAACCGCTTGTTGGCGCGTATTGCCGCTGAATCCCACAAGGATCGATCGCGTTGCTCGGCCCATAAAGCAAGTGGAAAAGAGACTTATTCAACAGCCGCTCAGTATGTTCTATGATGTGTATGACCAAGAAATTCCGGTTCTCGCAATTCGACATGGCGCGGGTGACCCAGGCACAATGCCGGGGATGCTCGATGATCGTGACATTTGAATTACTTGGGCGAGCAGACGGGCGCATGACGACTGTTTGCGAATGATCTTCGATCCGCTCCTCCAGCCCTACCGCCTCAAGCATCTGACGCTGAAGAACCGCGTCATGTCGACGAGCCACGAGCCGGCCTACTCGGAGGACGGGCTGCCCAAGGAGCGCTACCGGCGCTATCACGCCGAAAAGGCCAAGGGCGGCATGGCGCTGACCATGACGGCCGGTTCGGCCATCGTTAGCCGCGACAGTCCCGCCGCCTTCGGCAATCTCCAGGTCTATCGCGACGAGATCGTGCCGTGGCTGCGCGACATGGCCGAGTCCTGCCACGAGCACGATTGCAAGGTGATGATCCAGATCACCCATCTCGGCCGCCGCACAAGCTGGAACAAGGCCGACTGGCTGCCGGTGCTGGCGCCGTCTTCGGTGCGCGAGCCGGCGCATCGGTCGTTTCCCAAGGTCATGGAGGACTGGGACATCGAGCGCATCGTCGCCGACTATGCGAGCGCCGCCCAGCGCTGCCAGGCCGCCGGCCTCGACGGCATCGAGTTCGAGGCGTACGGCCACCTGATGGACGGCTTCTGGTCGCCCGCGACCAACCATCGCGACGACGATCATGGCGGGTCGCTCGACAACCGGCTGCGATTCACCTGGATGGTGCTGGACGCGGTGCGCAAGGCGACCGGACCGGACTTCGTCGTCGGCATCCGAATGGTCGCCGACGAGGATTGCGACAGGGGCCTTTCAAAGCAGGAAGGCGTCGAGATCGCCAGGCGTCTGGCGATTTCCGGTCGGGTCGATTTCCTCAACATCATCCGCGGCTCGATCGAGACCGACGCCGCGCTGACCGGCGTGATCCCGGTGGCGGGCATGCGCTCCTCGCCTCATCTCGACTTCGCCGGCGAGGTGAGGGCGGCGACCAGGTTTCCGGTGTTCCATGCGGCGCGTATCCAGGACATCGCCACCGCCCGCCATGCGATCGCCGCCGGCAAGCTCGACATGGTCGGCATGACGCGCGCCCACATCGCCGACCCGCACATCATGCGCAAGGTGATCGAGGGCCGCGAGCACGAGATCCGTCCCTGCGTCGGCGCGACCTATTGCCTCGACCGCATCTACGAGGGCGGCGAGGCGCTGTGCATTCACAACGCCGCCACCGGCCGCGAAGCGACGATCCCGCAAGTCGTTGTACGGACCGGAGACCCCGCCAGGACGGTCGTCGTGGTCGGGGCGGGACCGGCGGGGCTCGAAGCCGCGCGGGTCGCCGCGGAGCGCGGCCATTCGGTCGTTGTGCTCGAAGCAGCCTCGCATGCGGGCGGACAGGTCAGGCTCGCCGTCCGGAACCCGCGCCGCAGGGAATTGATCGGCATCGTCGACTGGCGGGTCGCCGAACTCGAACGCCTCGGCGTCGACCTCCGCTACGACGTTCTCGCGGAGGCCGGCGACATTTTCACGCTCGGGCCGGACGTCGTCATCATTGCAACCGGCGGCCTGCCGCAAAATCCGCCGCTCGATGCGGGCGCCGATCTCGTCGTTTCGAGCTGGGAGATTCTCGCGGGGTCGGTGAAGCCGGCCGAGACCGTGCTGCTCTACGACGACAATGGCGGGCACCAAGGCATGTCGGCGGCGGAACTGATCGCGAAGGCCGGCTCGAAGCTCGAACTGATCTCGCCGGAGCGTATGTTCGCGCCCGAGATGGGCGGCATGAATCATGCGCCTTACATGAAGGCTTTCCAGGAACGCGGCGTCGTCGTCACGATCAATACGCGCCTCCGCGCGGTCCGGCGCGACGGCAATCAGTTGATCGCGACGCTCGCCTCGGATTTCTCCAAAGACTTCAAAGGCGAGCGCCTCGTCGACCAGGTCGTCGTCGAGCATGGGGTGACGGCCAACGACGATCTCTATTGGGCCCTGAAACCCCATTCGAAAAATCTGGGCGTCGTCGACTACGACGCGTTGATCGGATCCGGCGATCCATTTCCGTCGAAGGTCATGGGTGGGGCGTTCACGTTGCTGCGCATCGGCGACGCGGTCGCCTCGCGCAACATCCACGCCGCGATTTACGACGGCATCCGCTTCGCGATTCGGATTTGAGCGTTTCCGTTCGAGCCGTAAGGCCGTTTCTCGCCGTCGAGGCGCTTCGTGTTCCGATTGTCGGCAGGCGCTGCTACAAGCGGTCCACGACGTCCAGCGATCGGGCCCCGCCATGAACATTGAGACAAAGATCACCAAAGCCGCATCCTTCGCATGGAACGATCCGTTCCTGCTGGAGGACCAGCTCACCGAGGACGAGCGCATGGTCCGCGACGGCGCGGCCGCTTTCGCCGCCGACAAGCTCGCGCCGCGCATCGAGCGCGCCTATCTCGACGAAACGACCGACCCGGAAATCTTCCGCGAGATGGGCGCGGCCGGTCTGCTCGGCATTTCGATCCCGGAGGAATATGGCGGGCTCGGCGCCGGATACGTCGCCTACGGGCTCGTCGCGCGCGAGGTCGAGCGCGTCGATTCGGGCTACCGCTCGATGATGAGCGTGCAGTCGTCGCTCGCGATGTACCCGGTCCACGCCTATGGGTCGGAAGCGCAGCGCCGAAAATACCTGCCCAGGCTTGCATCCGGCGAATGGATCGGCTGCTTCGGCTTGACCGAACCGGATGCCGGCTCCGACCCGGGCGGCATGAAGACCAGGGCCGAGAGGACCGCCGACGGCTATCGCATCTCCGGCTCCAAGATGTGGATTTCGAATGCGCCGATCGCCGATGTCTTCGTCGTCTGGGGCAAATCGGCCGCGCATGACGACGAAATCCGCGGCTTCGTGCTCGAGAAGGGCATGAAGGGCCTGTCGGCGCCCAGGATCGACGGCAAGCTAAGCCTGCGCGCCTCGATCACCGGTGAGATCGTCATGGAGAACGTCGAGGTCGGGGAGGACGCGCTGCTGCCTAACGTCTCTGGCCTGAAGGGCCCGTTCGGCTGCCTCAATCGGGCGCGCTACGGCATCTCGTGGGGCGTCCTGGGCGCGGCCGAGGATTGCTGGCTGCGCGCCCGCCAATACGGCCTCGACCGCAAGCAGTTCGGCAAGCCGCTCGCCGGCACGCAGCTCTATCAGAAGAAGCTCGCCGACATGCAGACGGAGATCGCTCTGGGACTGCAGGCGTCGCTGCGCGTCGGCCGTTTGATGGACGAAAACAAATTCGCGCCAGAGATGATCTCGATCGTCAAGCGCAACAATTGCGGCAAGGCGCTCGACATCGCCCGCCAGGCCCGCGACATGCATGGCGGCAACGGCATCCAGATCGGCTACCACGTCATGCGCCACGCCCAGAACCTCGAGACCGTCAATACCTACGAAGGCACGCACGACGTGCATGCGCTTATCCTTGGCCGCGCCCAGACCGGGATCCAGGCCTTTTTCTAGAGTGAACTCCGACCTGCCGGGCGTTGCTTGTGCGGCGCGCGGGAACGTGCGACGCCGTTGCAAGCCGGCCGTTCTGGTCCGGTGACGACCGGGAGGATCGGATGAAGCTTGCGACGATGAACGACGGCTCGCGCGACGGCAAGCTCGCGGTCGTCTCGAAGGATCTGACGCGCTACACAGACGCGTCGTTCCTGGTGCCCACGCTGCAGGCGGCGCTCGACAACTGGATGCGCGTCGCGCCGCACCTCGCCGCCATGGCGGAATCGCTCGAGACCGGCGCGGTGCCGTCGCTTCGGTTCCACGAGCACGACGCGCATTCGCCGCTGCCGCGCGCCTATCAATGGATCGACGTATCGGCGGCCGGGCCAGTCCAGCGCGCTTCGGATACGTTCGTCGGTCCGCGCGATCCGATCACGGATCCGCAGGGCGCGAGCGTGGTTTGCACCGGCAAGGTCGCGGTCATCGTCGACGACGTGCCGATGGCGGCCTCGCCCGACGAGGCGCGCGAGGCGATCCGTCTCGTTCTGCTGGTGAACGATATCGCGTCCGGCGACGGCGGGGCCGGGCCCATCGGCGCGCAATCCGCCGCGAGCTTCTCGCCCGTCGCCGTAACGCTCGATGAATTCGACGATCTCTGGGCTCGCTCCCGCCTGGCCTGTCCGATTCTCATCGATCTCGACGCAAAGCCGATCGACGCCTCCCCCGCGCTGACCGAGGGAGCCGACTTCGCGAACGCGATCGTCCAGGCCGCCAGGATCCGCCACCTCGGCGCGGGTACGATCGTGAGCGCGCAGGCGGCGGCCGGTTCGAAGGCGGCGACGCTGAGCGCGCGGAGCACGATCCGGATCGAGATGAGGGACAAGGCCGGGCATTCCATCTTCGGCGCGATCGAACAGACCAACGGCGAGGCGGATTGAGCGCCTCGCGATGATGGATCGGCCTGGTCTCCTCGCCGGTCTCCGGGGGGTCGCCAAAGACAGGCGATGCGGCGGCGAATGATCCGGCCGCCGTTGCCGAATGCCGCCGGAATCGCGCTGCCGGCGGTCCGGGTTCTCGCCGGGCGGGGATGATCGTGGATCTGCGCGACCATGTCCGCCGCATGGCGCGCAACAATCTGTGGTCGAACGATCGGCTGTATGGCGCGGTGCTGTTATTGCAGCCTGGTGAATTCGAAGCGCACCGCACGGGCTTCTTCCCGTCGATCGCGGCGACGCTCAATCACATCCTGTCGGTCGACCTCTACTATCTCGACATGATGCGGGAGGAGGGCGTCGGGCTGAGGATCCTAGACCGCTTCGCCGACCGCGCCGACGCGACGGCGCTCGCCAAAGATCAGGCCGCCTTCGATCGCGATCTGGTTGAGTTCTGCGATGCGCTCGACTCGCCGGATTTCGATCGAAAAGTGCTTTCGGATCGCGGCAAGGATGGCCGGATACCCGAGCGCATCGGCGATCTTCTCGCGCATCTGTTCCTGCACGACATCCATCATCGCGGACAGGTGCATGCGATGCTGAGCGGGAGCTCGGCCGAGCCGCCTCAACTTGATGAGTTCTTCCTCGATTTCGATCGCGAACTGCGCCATCAGGAAGTCGCGCGATTGGGAATGGAGCTTCAGGCGAGAACAACGCCGTAAGGCGCCAACCGCCTGTCAACGGTCATGAGCGGAAGTTTCTCATGGAGAGCTTGCGCCACGAGCAATCGGTCAAATGGATCGCCATGGATATGCGGCAGATCGGCGACCGACCGTGCATGATCCGGAGTGATGGGAAGAAGTTCAGCTTCTGACGATCGAATCGTCTCAGGAAGTCCGCGTCGATCCGCAGCTTGCCGATCGACATCTTGATGGCGATATCCCAGATCGAAACCGTGCCCACGACTATCTGCGATTTGCCGCGCGACAACTCTCGATGCCGTTTGGAAAGCTTCTTTCGTCATTCACGATCCAGAGCAGGATGTGTGTATCGAACAGATAGCGCTCGGTCACTTTATGTAGGCTCTGAATTCTTCGAGCGGCTCATCGAAATCGTCCGCGATCCAAATCTTTCCTTTCAGCGCCCCGAGAAGGGGCAGTTTTTCACGAGCCTGCGCGGCGGGAACCATCCGCGCGACGACCTTGCCGCGCCGCGTCACGTCGATCTCCTCGCCAGACTCGGCGCGCTTGATCAATTCGGAAAATTTGGCCTTTGCCACTGCGACCGATACGTTCATCCGGTCTTTCCAATTATGACCAGAACTTCGGTCATAATGAGCTGTTTCGCAACGCCGCGGGCGGCTAGTAGTCCGAATCCTTGGCGGCGATGTAGACGTTGGTGGAGCGCGCGCCCGAGCGGCAATAGGCCAAGATCGGCCCTTCCATCTCGTCGAGCGCGCGCGCCATCGCCTCGATATGATCTTCGGTCATCTGGCCGCTGGTGAACGGGATATGTCGGAACTTGATGCCCGCAGCCTCGGCCGCCTTGCCGATCTCGGCCGCGCTCGGCTGGCCCGGCTGCTCGTCGTCCGGCCGGTTGCAGATCATGCCCTTGAAGCCCGCGGCCTTGATCGCCGGAAGGTCGCCCGGCGCGATCTGCGCGGAAACCGCATAGTCGTCCGTTACCTGACGGTATTCCATTCTCGGCGCTCCAAAGGCAGATTGATTCCTTTGACATGCCATTGCCCGCGATCAACTGCAAGTCGCGCCCCAAAAACGTGCTCCCGGCGTCGCGACGGTCTCAGTTAACGCCGGCGATGCGGTCTTGCCAGCACCGTGCTTATTGCCGATGTGTCATCGCGGATCGTGCGCAATGGGATCGTCGTGACGGAACAACTCGAAGCCGACATCGTCGTCATCGGAGCGGGCATCGCCGGGGCGGGCGTCGCCGCGGATCTGGCGTCCGACTACAGCGTCGTCATCCTCGAGCAGGAGAGCTTTCCCGGATACCATTCGACGGGACGGTCGGCGGCGATCTTCATCCGCAATTACGGCAATGCCGTCATCCGCGCGCTGAGCCGCGCCAGCGCGCCGCTGTTTGCCGCGGCCGACAGATCGCTCTTCCCCAATCCGCTGCTGTCGCCGCGCGGCATCCTCAACGTCGCGGATTTCGACGGGCTCGATCTGCATCGGCAGTCGCTGGCCGAGGGCGACGGCCTGCTGGAGATCGATCCGGCGCAGGCGCTCGCCATGGTTCCGATCCTGAACATCGAGCGTCTCGCCGCAGCCGCCTACGAGCCCGATGCGCAGGATATCGATGTCGCCGCGCTTCATCACGGATGGCTGCGATCGGCCAGGGACCACGGCGCGCGCCTGCTGACAGGCCGCCCGGTGATCGGCGGGGAATTTCGCGCGGGCGGCTGGCGCATCGAGGCCGGCGACCTGACCTTGTCCGCGCGCATCGTCGTGAACGCGGCGGGCGCGTGGGCCGACAAGGTCGCCGAGGCCTGCGGCGTCGCGCCGGTCGGGCTGCAGCCCAAGCGCCGTTCGATCGCCGTGCTGCCCGCGCCCGAAGGGTACGACACGCGTCGTTGGCCCCTGTTCGGCGATGTCGCCGAGCAATGGTACGCCAAGCCCGACGGCGGACGCCTGTTCGTGTCGCCCGCCGACCAGGTCCCTGTCGAGCCGCATGACGCGTTCGTCGACGACTTGATCCTCGCCGAGGGTCTCGACCGCTACGAACAGGCGGTGACCGTCCCGGTCACCCATGTCGAGCGAAGCTGGGCCGGCCTCAGGACCTTCGCTTCCGATAAGACGCCGGTCGCGGGCTTCGACAGGACCGCGGAAAGCTTCTTCTGGCTGGCCGGGCAGGGCGGTTACGGCATTCAGACATCGCCTGGCTTGTCAAGGCTGGCCGGAAGCCTGATAAGGCGGGCGACGCCGCCGGCCGAGACGGAATCGGTCGTCGCGGCGCTTTCGCCCAACCGCTTCCGGCTCGCGTAGCCGGACGACCGAACCTCCCGGGAGACACTTCCATGACCATCCGCAGAATCGACGCCGGTCCGCGCATGAGCGACATCGTCATCCACAATGACACCGTCTACCTCGCTGGCCAGGTCGGCGCGCCGGGGGAAAGCGTGACCTCGCAGACGAAGGCGGTCCTCGCCGCGATCGACGCGGCGCTCGCCAAGGCCGGGACCGACAAGACCAAGATCCTGCAGGCGATCATCTGGCTGGCCGACATGTCGACCTTCGCCGAGATGAACGCGGTCTGGGACGCCTGGGTCCCGCAGGGCAACACCCCCGCGCGCGCCACCGGCGAGGCCAAGCTCGCGACCGCGGACTACAAGGTCGAAATCATCATCACGGCGGCGGTTTCGTAGTCGATCGCTACCCCTGCGATGGCGTGAACCGCGCCACCAGCGTCTGGCGGTCGCCGGGATAGGTGAAGCGCACATGCGTCACCGGCTGCTCGGCGCTCCAGGTCTGGCGCTCGACGACCAGAACCGGCGCTCCGGCGTCGATATCGAGCGCCTCGGCGATTGGCGGGCAAGCCCCCGTGGCGCGGATGCGGTGCTCGGCGGCGCTCCACGGTACGCGTTCGATCAGCCATGGGCCAGGCGCGATCTCGCCGAAGGCCTCGCCCGCGGCTTTCGGCACAACCGCGAGATTGATCAACCGGTCCTCGTGGCAGAACGGTCGCTCGCCGGCCACATGCAGGCAATCCAGGCGAAGCACCGGCGACGCGCCCGCGAGGCCGAGACGGGCGCGATCGTCCGCATTGCTCCGGCGGGTCCGCTTCTCGCCGATCAAATAGCGATAGGGCAGGCCGAGCGCCGCCACCTCCGCCTTGATGTCATGAATCTCGAGGATCGCGGCTTGCGACTGCGGCGTCCGTACGAAACTGCCCGACCGCCGCCGCCGTTCGATCAGCCCCGCCTTAGCAAGCTGCGACAGCGCCTTGTTCACCGTCATGCGCGAGCAGCCGTATTGCGCCGACAATTCGTATTCGTAGGGGATGCGAAAACCCGCCGGCCATTCGCCGGAGAGGATCCGGTCGCCGATGTCGGACACAATGCGCTGATGCAGCGACCGTGTCGCGACGATTGGGATGGCGACTGTCATCGGGACGACCCGTTCACGCCGCGAGCATCGCGGCCATCGTCTCGCGGAACGCCCTTGCGATCGCCTCGCGACGATGATGCCGTCCGCCGCTGACGACCTTGCGTCCGCCAACCCAGACGCCGTCGACCCTCGCGCCCTTGGCGAAGATCCAGGCGTCGAGCACCGCGTCGCCGGATCGCGGGACGGGCGACGCGTCGAGCGACACGAAATTCGCCGCGCCGCCGGCGACGATCCCGCTCGGCAGGCCGCCGAGCGCCTGGTTGCCCCCTGCCAGCGCCGCATCGAACAGCGCGCGTCCGTTCGAGGCCCCGGGTTCGGCCAGCACGTTGCGCTGTCGATGGAACAGCCGCTGCGAATATTCGAGTTGGCGCAACTCGTCCGCCACCCCGATCAGCACATTCGAGTCGGACCCGATTCCGAACCGTCCGCCATGGTCCCTGAACGACGCCGCGGAGAAAATGCCGTCGCCGAGATTGGCTTCGGTGATCGGGCAGAGCCCCGCGACCGCGCCGGACCGCGCCATGGCGACCGTTTCGCGCTCGCTCATATGGGTGGCGTGGACGAGGCACCAGCGCGCATCGACCGGCGCGTGGTCGAGCAGCCATTCGAGCGGCCGCGCGCCGGACCAGGCGAGGCTGTCCTCGACCTCGCGAACCTGCTCTGCGACATGGATGTGGACCGGGCCGCCCGCGCCGAGCGCGGCGACGTCTACGAGCTCCTTGGCCGTCACGGCGCGAAGGCTGTGCGGCGCGACGCCAACGATGGCGTTCGGGATGCCTTCAACGGCCTTCCGGCTGGCTTGATGGAGTCTATCGAAAAAATTGAAATCGTTGATGAAACGGCGCTGGCCCTCGTTCGGCGTCAGCCCGCCGAAACCGGAATGCGCATAGAAGACCGGGAGCAGCGTCAGACCGATGCCGGTCGCGTGCGCCGCCGCCGCGATGCGCTCCGCCATCTCGGCGATGTTGGCGTAGCGCCGTCCGCGCTGGTCGTGATGCAGGTAGTGGAACTCGCCGACGCGGCCGAAGCCGGCCTCCAGCATCTCGACATAGAGATGCGCCGCCACGGCCTCCACCTGGCCCGGCGTCATGCTCAACGCGAAGCGGTACATCACCTCGCGCCAGCTCCAGAAACTGTCGGCGCCCGGCCCGCGCGTCTCGGCCAGCCCCGCCATGCCGCGCTGGAAAGCGTGGCTGTGGAGGTTAGGCATGGCCGGGACGAGGATTTCGCAGCGCTCGTCGCCAGGCTGGGGAATCGCGCCGGATTCGATCGACGAGATTTCGAGGCCATCGAATTCGACGCGCAGGTTATCCGCCCAACCGGTGGCCAAGAGGGCGCTTACGGCGAAAATGGCGGTCATCGCTCGGTATTGTCCGTAGAAGCGTCAACTGCCTTTAGTTTTTCGAGCCAGGCAAGGCGAGGCGAAATTGTCTGCATGTCGGCGAGCCATCCGCTTGCGTCGATCCTTGATATGTCTATACATATCAAGGATCGATTGAAAACGGAAAAGCGATGTCGGGCAGCGGACATCAACCTGAACCGCGCATGTGCGTCTGGCGAAATGCGCGTCTGGCGACGATGGCCGCGGATGCCGCCGGACTTGGCATCGTCGAGAATGGCGCGGTCGCGGCAGGCGGCGGCCGGATCGTTTTCGCGGGACCCGGCTCCGATCTTCCGGGCGATCTCGCCGGCCATGCGGAAACCATTGATTGCGAGGGCCGATGGATCACGCCCGGCCTGATCGATTGCCACACCCATCTTGTCCATGCCGGCAGCCGCGCCAACGAATTCGAGATGCGGCTGGCCGGTGCCAGCTACGAGGAAGTCGCGCGGATGGGCGGCGGCATCGTGTCGTCGGTGAAGTCGCTCAGGGCGACGGCCGAGGATGAGCTCGTCGCCCAGACACTTCCGCGCCTCGATGCACTGATCGCCGAGGGCGTCACCACGGTCGAGGTCAAGTCCGGCTACGGCCTCGACCTGGAAAACGAGGTCAAATCGCTGCGCGCCGCGCGCCGGCTGGGCGAGGTGCGGACGATGTCCGTCCGCACGACATTCCTGGGGGCCCACGCCCTGCCGCCTGAAGCCCACGGCGACAAGGACGGCTACATCGCCAAGGTCGCGGCCGAAATGCTCCCGGCGATCGCCCGGCTCGGCCTCGCCGACGCGGTCGACGGATTTTGCGAGCATCTTGCCTTCTCGCCAGAGCAGATCGCGACAGTCCTTGAGGCGGCCAAGGCGCTCGGCCTGCCCGTGAAGCTGCATGCCGATCAGCTTTCCAACCTGCATGGAGCGGCGCTGGCGGCGCGCCATGGCGCGCTCTCGGCCGACCATCTCGAATACACCGACGAGGCCGGCGCGGCGGCGATGGCGGCCTCGGGGACAGTCGCCACGATCCTGCCCGGGGCGTTCTATTTCATTCGCGAGACGAAGAAGCCACCCATCGGCCTGTTCCGCCAGCATCGCGTGCCGATGGCGGTCGCGACCGATTGCAATCCCGGCACGTCGCCGCTCACCTCGGTGCTTTTGGCCATGAACATGGCCGCGACGCTGTTCGGCATGACCGTGGAGGAATGCCTGCTCGGCGTAACCCGCAACGCCGCCGCCGCGCTGGGCCTGGCGGGCGAGACCGGAACGCTGGAGGTCGGCAAATCCGCCGACTTCGCCATCTGGGATATCGAGCGCCCCGCCGAACTCGTCTACCGCATGGGGTTCAACCCGTTGCACGCGCGCGTGTGGAGAGGGGAATGAACGATCTGGTCTTGCGGCCGGGGAAGGCGCCGCTGTCGGATTGGCAGGCCATTTATGAGGGCGCGACCCCATCGCTCGATGCTGCCTGTCATGAGCACATCGCCGGCGCCGCGCAAACCGTCGCGCGCATCGTCGCCAAGGGCGATCCGGTCTACGGAATCAACACCGGCTTCGGAAAGCTCGCCAGCGTCCGCATTCCGGCCAGCGATGTGGAGACGTTGCAGCGCAACCTGATCCTGTCGCATTGCTGCGGCGTCGGCGCGCCGCTGAAGCCGGAGATCGTCCGGTTGGTCATGGCGTTGAAGCTCAGCTCGCTCGGTCGCGGCGCGTCTGGCGTCCGGCTTGAGACGGCGATGCTGATCGAGGCGATGCTCAAGCACGACATCCTGCCGATCATCCCCGAGAAAGGCTCGGTCGGCGCATCCGGCGATCTGGCGCCGCTCGCCCATATGGCGGCCGCGATGATGGGCGTCGGCGATGTCCGGCTGGCCGGCGTGCGCATGCCGGCGACCGACGCGCTCGCCGCGGCCGGCCTCACGCCGGTCGCTTTTGCGGCCAAGGAAGGCCTAGCCCTTATCAACGGCACGCAGGTTTCGACGGCGCTTGCGCTTGCCGGCCTGTTCCGCGCCCACCGCGCCGCGCAATCGGCGCTGATCACCGGGGCACTGTCGACCGACGCGGCGATGGGCTCGTCCGCGCCGTTCCATGCCGAGATCCATGAGCTGCGAGGCCATCGCGGCCAGATCGACACGGCGGCGAGCCTGCGCGCGCTATTGAAGGGATCGCAGATCCGCGACAGCCACCTCGAAGGCGACGAGCGCGTGCAGGACCCATATTGCATCCGCTGCCAGCCGCAGGTCGACGGCGCGTGCCTCGACCTGCTGCGCAGCGTGGCGCGTTCGCTTGAGATCGAGGCCAACGCCGTCACCGACAATCCGTTGGTGTTGAAAGACGGACAGGTCGTCTCGGGCGGCAATTTCCACGCCGAGCCGGTGGCGTTCGCCGCCGACCAGATCGCGCTCGCGGTCTGCGAGATCGGCGCAATCGCGCAACGCCGCATCGCGCTGCTGGTCGACCCCGCGCTGTCGTTCGGCCTGCCGGCGTTCCTCGCCAGTAAACCGGGGCTGAATTCGGGCCTGATGATCGCCGAAGTCACGTCGGCGGCGCTGATGTCGGAGAACAAGCAGATGGCCTATCCGGCTTCGGTCGATTCGACGCCGACCTCGGCCAACCAGGAGGACCACGTCTCGATGGCCTGCCACGGCGCGCGCCGCTTGCTGCAGATGACCGAAAACCTGTTCGGCATCGTCGGCATTGAGGCGATCACGGCGGGGCAGGGCGTGGATTTCAGAGCGCCGCTCAGGACGGGAACGGAACTTCTCAAGGCGCATGCCGCGCTGCGGTCGGTCGTGCCGACGCTGGAGGTCGACCGCTACATGGCCGGCGATCTGGTGGCAGGCGCGGAACTGGTGGCTTCGGGCCGCTTGAACGCGAGCGTCAGCGCGGGGATTCTGCCGGAGTTGAGCTCGTGACAATGCGCGGCGGCTATGACAGTGATCTCCCCCCTCGTGGGGGAGATGCCGGCAGGCAGAGGGGGGCAACGTCGAATGCCGACCCGGCCGGTGTTTCGAGATCGTCAAAAAGCGGAGAACCGGACGCGACAGCGCCCCCCTCTGGCCTGCCGGCCATCTCCCCCACGCGGGGGGAGATTGGCAGCGTCGACGTGGTCGAAACCCGCCAAGGCTGGTCGCCGGTCATCCTGGGTCTGCCGCACACGGGGACACATGTGCCCCCTTATATCTGGGAGAAGCTGAACCCGACCGGCAGGCTGCTGACCGACACCGACTGGCATATCGAGACGCTCTATGACGGCCTTCTGCCGAACGCCACCACAGTCCGCGCGACCTTTCATCGCTATGTGATCGACGCCAATCGCGACCCGACCGGCGCGAGCCTCTATCCCGGCCAGAACACGACAGGGCTGATCCCGCTAACGGATTTCGAGGACCAGCCGCTCTGGGCGACCGGCTCCGAACCCGACGACCCCGAAACCGCGCGTCGCGTGACGCAATTTCACAAGCCCTACCACGAAGCGCTCGCGTCGGAGATCGAGCGCGTCAAGGCGGAACACGGCGTGGCGATCCTCTACGATTGCCACTCCATCCGCTCGGTCGTCCCGTTCCTGTTCGAGGGCCGCCTGCCGGATTTCAGCATCGGGACCAATGACGGCAGAAGCTGCGCGCCGGCAATCGAGACGGCGACGCGCGACATCTGCGCGGCGGCCGGGGGTTACAGCCATGTCGTCAACGGCCGCTTCAAGGGCGGCTGGACGACGCGGCGCTACGGCCGGCCAGAGCAGGGGGTCCACGCGATCCAGATGGAATTGACGGAGCGGACGCATCTGAAGACCGAGGCGCCGCCGTTCGAGTACGACGCCGCGAAAGCCGAGGGCCTCCGCATCCATCTGCGTTCGATTCTCGAAGCGCTCGAACGCCTGGCGCCCGGCCTCGCCGCGGCTTCTTAACGATCATCGAGGGATACATATGAACGACCCGCGCCACAACATCCGCACGGTGCGCAGCCCGCGCGGCCCGCAGCTCAATGCCCTGTCCTGGCAGACCGAAGCGCCGCTGCGCATGCTGATGAACAACCTCGACCCGGACGTGGCGGAGAACCCCAACGAACTCGTCGTCTACGGCGGGATCGGCCGGGCCGCGCGCACCTGGAACGATTTCGACCGCATCGTCGCGGCGCTGAAGACGCTGGAAGCCGATGAGACGCTGCTGGTGCAGTCGGGCAAGCCGGTCGGCGTGTTCCGCACCCATGCCGACGCACCGCGCGTCCTAATCGCCAATTCCAACCTCGTGCCGCACTGGGCGACCTGGGAAAAGTTCAACGAACTCGATCGCAAGGGCCTGACGATGTACGGCCAGATGACGGCCGGGTCGTGGATCTATATCGGCACGCAAGGCATCGTCCAAGGCACCTACGAGACCTTCGTCGAGGCCGGCCGCCAGCATTATGGCGGCGACCTCAAGGGCAGATGGATCCTGACGGCGGGCCTCGGCGGCATGGGCGGCGCGCAGCCCCTGGCGGCCGTGATGGCGGGCGCGAGCTGCCTGGCGATCGAATGCGACGGCGACAAGATCGATTTCCGCTTGCGGACTCGTTACGTCGACGAACGCGCCGAGACCCTTGATGAAGCGTTGGAGAAGATCGGCCGCTGGACGAAGGCGGGCGAGGCAAGATCGGTCGGCCTGCTCGGCAATGCCGCCGAACTCCTGCCGGAACTCTACCGGCGCGGCGTCCGGCCGGACATGGTGACGGACCAGACCTCCGCGCATGATCCGCTCAACGGCTACCTGCCGAAAGGCTGGTCGCTGGCCGAATGGCGGGAGAAGCGCGCCAGCGATCCGAAAGCGGTCGAGGCGGCGGCCCGCGCTTCCATGCGCGAGCATGTCGAAGCCATGGTCGCCTTCTGGAGCGCCGGCGTGCCGACGCTCGACTACGGCAACAACATCCGTCAGGTCGCCAAGGATGAGGGCTTCGAAAACGCCTTCGCCTTTCCGGGTTTCGTGCCGGCCTATATCCGCCCATTGTTCTGTCGGGGCATCGGTCCGTTCCGCTGGGCGGCGCTGTCGGGCGACCCGGAGGACATCTACAGGACCGACGCCAAGGTTCGGGAACTGACGCCCGGCAATACCCATTTGCACAACTGGCTCGACATGGCGCGCGAGCGGATCGCCTTTCAGGGCCTTCCAGCCCGCATCTGCTGGGTCGGTCTCGGCGATCGCCACCGGCTTGGACTGGCTTTCAATGAGATGGTGGCGAGCGGCGAGTTGAGCGCTCCGGTGGTGATCGGCCGCGACCACCTCGACTCCGGCTCCGTCGCTTCGCCCAACCGCGAGACCGAGGCGATGCAGGATGGGTCGGACGCCGTGTCCGACTGGCCGCTGCTCAACGCGCTGCTCAACACCGCCTCGGGCGCGACCTGGGTGTCGCTGCACCACGGCGGCGGCGTCGGCATGGGTTTTTCGCAGCATGCCGGCATGGTCATCGTCGCCGACGGAACCCCGCAGGCGGCGAGGCGGCTGGAGCGCGTTCTCTGGAACGATCCGGCGAGCGGGGTCATGCGCCATGCCGACGCCGGCTACGAGGTCGCGCTCGACTGCGCGCGCGATCATCAGCTCGACCTGCCGGGCATTCTTGGTTGAACGCCTGCGAAATCGTCCGCGCCGGCGACCATCGCGTCATGGCGTGGAAGAACGGCGGCGGCTCCACGGCCGAGATCGCCGTTTTCCCGCGCGAAGCGACCTTGGGCGACTTCGAATGGCGCGTTTCGATGGCCCATGTCGGTGCGGATGGTCCGTTCTCGTCCTTTCCAGGCATCGATCGAACGCTGGCCATCCTGAACGGCGACGGCGTCGTTCTTGCCATCGACGACCGCGACCCGGTGACGCTGACGCCAACATCGCAGCCTTTGTCGTTTTCGGCCGATGCTCGAACGACCTGCGCGCTCGTCGACGGGCCGGTCGACGATCTCAACGTCATGACCCGCGGGGCGTCTTTCCGGCATGCCGTGCGGCGGCTGGCGATCGAGGGCGAGGCCGCCATCGACCTGACCGGCGCGTGGGGTATCGTCTTTTGCGCGCGGGGCCGGGTTCGGATCGACATCGAGAGCCGGGAGATAAGTCTTGGGCGGCGCGATGCGCTTGTCGTTACCGGCGGGATCGGATTTTTGGCGCATGGGCAGGCGCGCGCGGACGTGCTTCTCATCGCGATCCTCGCGGCATAGGCGTGGGCGATGACAGCGTTTTCACAGGAAACGGAATTCAGGCGATGGCCTGACGTTCCCACCCGAGCCTTGCAATTCGCGTCGAAATCTGTGTTGAAACATTCGTTTTCGCACCTTGGCCATCACGTCTAGATGCCGGGTTCGGGCTATGGTGCGATGCAACCTTTGTCGAACTGAAACGGTTTAGCGCCGTCAGGGCAATCTCGTTCTCGCCGCGCCGTTCAATACTGGAATACATTGATTGATGAATATTCAGGCTAGGCCAGACGCCGCGACCTCTTCGATCGCCATGCCGCCCCTGACGGTCGATCAGCCCATCCGCTCCGGCTACATGCCCGAGGACCGCCTGCGCGCCCTCGGCGAGATGCTGGCGCGCGGGCAGGTCGATCCGTTCTATGGATTGCACGATTTCGATTTCCAGGCGCGAAACAAAGACAACGCGGCGAGGATCCTGGAAACCTATCTCTCCACCAATGCGGCGCAGGCGCGCGGCGAGCCCATCACGCCTGCCGCGCAGTGGCTTCTCGACAACAATTACCTTGTCGAAGAGACAATCCAGCAGGTCAAGCGGGACCTGCCGCCGCGCTTCTACCGGCAGTTGCCGAGCATAGAGGCGCCCGGCGGCGGCCGCACGCCGCGCGCGCTCGCGCTTGCCTGGATCTATGTCGCCCATTGCGACAGCGCCGTTTCGGCGCACATGCTGTCGGCGATCGTCGACGGCTACCAGGGCGTCGAGCCGTTTCGGATCGGCGAACTCTGGGCGTTGCCCTCGCTGCTGCGCTTCGTGCTCATCGAAAACCTTCGCCGCATCGCCGTTCGGGTCAAGAAGGCGCGCGAGATGCGCCAGACGGCCAACAATGTCGCCGACCGGGTGTTGGCTTCGCAGGAAGGGGAGGAGCGCCGCAAGATCCTGTCGAACTACGTCGGCCAGGCGCGCGATACGACGTTCGCGACGCAACTGCTTTACCGTCTCCGCGACGGGTCTCAGAATGCTGGCGAGGCCTTGGTCTGGCTCGAGGAGGAACTCGAGAAATTCGGTTCGGATGCCGAGGAGATCACGTTCGGCGAGCATCACACGCTGTCAAGTGGCAACGTCACGGCCGGCAACATCGTTCGCGGCCTTCGCCTCATCAACGACATCGCCTGGCCGGAATGGTTCGAGGCGGTCAGCCGGATCGATGTGCTGCTGCGCGACCGCGGCGACTACGCCAAGCTGGATTTCCAGTCGCGCGATCAGTATCGCCGCGAGATCGAGCATCTGGCGAAGCGCTCCGACCTGTCCGAATTCGCGGTCGCGACGCGAGCGACGGAACTTGCCGGCTTTTCCGCCGGTGTCGAAGCTGGCGCGGCGTCGGCGGCTTCGGAAAGCGCGGATGTCGGTTCTTTCCTGATCGGCGAGCGGCGTCCGGAACTTGAAGAGGCCATCGGCTACAAGCCGACTTTCGCGGTTCGGCTCTACCGCGCGTTCCGCAAGACCAGTTGGCTCGGCATAGTGCTGCCGGTCTTCGCGCTGACGGCGATGCTTCTGGTCGCCACCGGCTTCGCGCTGACGGGCGTCGGCCTGCATCCGCTGGCCATCGCGGTCATGCTGGCGTTGTTCGCCGTGCCGGCAAGCGAGGGCGCATTGTCATTCTTCAACACCATCGTGCTCCTTTTCCTGAAGCCCTCCCGGCTGGTCGGCTATGAATTCAAGGACGGCGTTCCGGCGTCGTCGCGCACTCTGGTCGTCGTGCCGTCCCTGATCAACTCGCGCGACGATGTCGACGAAAGCATCCGTACGCTGGAAGTCCATCACCTCGCCAACATGAAGGGCGAACTGCATTTCGCGCTGCTCTCGGACTGGCCCGACAGCGACCGCGAACAAAGCGTCGCCGACGAGGAGATCCTTGCCTATGCCCGCGGCGAGGTCGCGCGCCTGAACGCGCGCTATCCCGGAATCGGAACGGGCAAATTCTTCATCCTCCACCGCCGTCGCCTCTACAACGAGACGGAGGGCGTATGGATGGGCTGGGAACGCAAGCGCGGCAAGCTGCATGAACTCAACATGCTGCTGCGCGGCGACGGCGATACGACTTTCATGCCGTCCGAGCATCCGCTGCCGGCCGATGTCATTTACGTCATGACGCTCGACGCCGACACCAAGATGACCCGGGATTCGGTCACGCGTCTCGTCGGCAAGCTCAGCCATCCGCTGAACCATCCGGACTGGGATGGCGCCAGCGGAACCGTCCGTTCCGGCTACACCATTCTTCAGCCGCGAGTGACGGCGTCGTTGACCACGGGCGACGAGGCGTCGTTCTTCCAGCGGGTCTTCTCTTCGAATCGCGGCCTCGACCCCTATGTCTTCGCGGTTTCCGACCTCTATCAGGACGTATTCGGGGATGGGACGTTCACCGGCAAGGGCCTGTACCATCTCGATGCCATGGAAGCCGCGCTCAAGGGGCGCATCCCTGAGAATACCGTCCTCAGCCACGATCTGCTCGAGGGCGCCTATGCGCAAGCCGCGCTCGTCACGGATGTCGAACTCGTCGAGGACTACCCGACCCGCTATGCCGTCGATGCATCGCGTCAGCACCGCTGGGCGCGCGGGGACTGGCAGTTGCTTTGGTTCATTTTCGATCCGAAGTCGCAGGTGCCGGCGCTGTCGCGCTGGAAAATGATCGACAATCTACGCCGCTCGCTGACGCCGATCTTCTGGGTTTTGGCGGCGGTCGCGGGCTGGTCGCTGCTGCCGTTCACGCTGGCCGCGCAGTGGCAGGCGCTGCTCATCCTCAGCCTGTTCATGGCTCCGACCTTCGACATCGTCAATGCGCTGGTGCCCAAGGGCGGCGATGCCACGGCGCGGGGCCATTTCAACGCCGTGTTCAACGACGTCGTGTTCGGGACGGCGCTCGTGGCGCTCAAGGTCGTGCTGATGGCGCATCTGGCCTGGATGATGATGGATGCTATCGGCCGAACAGTTTACCGCGTGACGATCAGCCACAGAAACATGCTTGAATGGCGCACCGCGTCGCAGGCTCACAAAGCCGGCGGCAACGGCCTCGCGTCCTACTATCGCACGATGTACGGCGCGGTGATCGTCGCCGCGACCGGCTTGCTCGTTCCCGTCCTGGCGGATTCGACCGGCGCGTTCGTGGGATTCTTCTTCGCCATCTTCTGGGCCGGCTCCCCGGCTTTCGCCTGGCTGATCAGCCGGTCGGCGGAAACGGAAGACCGTCTGCGCGTCGAAGCGTCGGACCGCGATGCCTTGCGTGTGGTCGCCCGCCGGACCTGGCTCTATTTCGAGACCCAGGTGACGGCGCAGCAGAACATGCTTCCGCCCGACAATTTCCAGGAAATGCCGCTGCCGGTCGTTGCCACGCGAACATCGCCGACCAATGTCGGCGTCTATTTGCTGTCCGTGGTGTCGGCGCGCGATTTCGGCTGGATCAGCCTGTCCGACGCCGTTTCGCGCATCGACGCAACGATGGCGACCTTGGAGAAGATGGATCGATTCCGCGGCCATCTCTACAATTGGTACGACACGCAGACCCTGCGTCCGCTCTATCCGCTCTACGTGTCGGCGGTCGACAGCGGCAACCTCGCCGGCCACCTGATCGCCGTTGCGGCCGCGTGCGCGCAATGGGCCGAAGCGCCGTCCGTCCACCTGCAGGGCGAGTTCGACGGCCTGCTCGACACGGTGACTATCCTCGAGGAAAGCCTCGCGGACCTGCCCGACGACCGGCGTCAGTTGCGGCCGCTGCGTCAGCGGCTGCGCGACCGCATCGACGGCATGCGCCGCGCCGTGCTGACCATCAAGGATCAGCCGGAAATGGCGTCGATCCGCACCATCAACCTGACCGTTCTGGCCGGCGAGGTCCGCAAGCTGGCCAGCGCTATCCAGGCCGAGGTGAAGTCGGGCAAGAGCGATATCCTGGCCGAATGGGCCGCAAAGCTGCAGGAGACCTGTGAAGCGCATGTGCATGACGCCCACAGCGACGACCAGGCCGTCGCCCGGCTGCGCGGCAGGCTGATGGGGCTGCGCGAACGGACCCGCAAATACGCCTTCGAGATGGATTTCTCGTTCCTTCTGCGACAGGACCGCAAGCTTCTGTCGATCGGCTATCGCGTCGAGGAGCATCAGCTCGACGAAAGCTGTTACGATCTTCTGGCGTCCGAGGCCCGGCTGACCAGTCTTTTCGCGATCGCCAAGGGCGATATCCCGACCGACCACTGGTTCCGGCTCGGCCGGCCGATCGTTGAGATCGGCTTCCGGGGCGCGTTGCTTTCCTGGTCGGGCTCGATGTTCGAGTATCTGATGCCGCCTTTGGTTATGAAGGAACCGCAGGGCGGCATCCTCAACCAAACCAACAAGCTGATCGTCATCCGCCAGATGCAGTACGGCCGCTCCAAGAACATTCCCTGGGGCATTTCGGAAGCCGCGTATAACGCGCGCGACCGCGAGATGACGTATCAGTACACGAATTTCGGCGTACCGGGCCTCGGGCTGAAGCGCGGACTGTCGCACAACACCGTCGTCGCGCCTTACGCCACCGTACTCGCGGCGCAATTTCTTCCCGCCGAGGCGGTGAGCAATCTCGCGCGCCTTCGCAAGCTCGGGGCGCTCGGACGCTTCGGCTTCTACGACGCCGTCGATTTCACGCCGCAGCGCGTTCCCGAGGGGTCGGACCACGCAGTCGTCTTCAACTACATGGCGCATCACCAGGGCATGTCGATCGTCGCCATCGCCAACGCAATCTTCGAAGGCCGCATGCGCGACCGGTTTCACAGCGATCCGGTCATCGAAGCGGCCGAACTCCTGCTGCAGGAAAAGGCCCCGCGCGATATCCCGACCGCCACGACCCGAACCGAGGCCGACGACCGCGGCGCCGTCGAACAGGCGCAGCCGAGCGGCGATACGCGCATCGTTCTCAATCCCGGCAAGGCGCTGCGCTCGACGAACCTGATGTCCAATGGCCGCTATTCGGTGATGGTCACGGGGACCGGCACGGGCTACAGCCGCTGGCAGGACCTATCCGTCACCCGCTGGCGCGCCGATCCGAGCGAGGATCGCGACGGCATGTTCATCTTCCTGCGCGACCTCGACGCCGGCGACTGGTGGTCGGCGACCGTCGAGCCCCGTCAGGCGGACGGCGAAAAGGCCTATGCCCACTTCGGCGACGACAAGGCGACCTTCTTCAAGATGGTCGGCTCGCTGCGGTCCGAAGTGGAATGCATCGTCGTCTCGGAAGGCAACGGCGAAGGACGCCGCGTCACGATCTTCAATGACGGCGATGTCGACCGGCACATCGAAGTCACCTCGTTCGCCGAACTGGTGCTTGCGCCCGAGGTCTCCGACAGCGCACACCCGGCCTTTTCCAAGATGTTCGTCGACACGGAAATCGTCGCCGCCCGCAACGTCATCTTCGCGCGCCGCCGCAAGCGGGCCGAAAGCGAGCCGGACATCCAGGCAGCCCATTTCGTGACCGACGACGCCGGATACGCGCGCGAAACCGAAGCCGAGACCGACCGCCGCGCTTTCATCGGCCGGGGCCGGAGCATCGCGGACGCCGCCGCCTTCGACGAGGGCGTGGTCCTGGGAGCGAACCATGGATTCACCCTCGACCCGATCATGGCCTTGCGCCGCCGCGTGCGCGTTCCGGCCAACAAGAAGGTGCGGCTTACGTTCTGGACGGTGGTCGGGGCCAATCGCGAAGAGATCGAGCGCGCGGTCTCGCTGCTCGACCATGCCGACAGTTTCGGACGCCAGGCGATGCTGTCCTGGACGCGCTCGCAGGTTCAGACCCGCCATCTCGGCCTAAGCCTTGCCGACGCCGCCAACGTGCAGCGTCTCGCGCGTTACCTGATCTACTCCGACCCGTCCTTGCGCATGCCGGCGGACTCGATCGCAGCGGGTCTCGGCAAGCAGTCGGCGCTGTGGCCCATGGCGGTCTCGGGCGATTTCCCGATCTTCGCGGTCCGTATCGCCAATGTCGCCGATCTCGAGATCGTCGCCCAGGCGCTCCGGTTCCAGGAATATCTGCGGTCGCGCGGATTGCTCGTCGACCTCGTGGTCGTCAACGAACAGGCAGCGTCCTATGTCCAGGACCTGCAGCAGGCGATCGAATCGCAATGCGAGAACAGCCGCCTGCGCGGCAAGGAACTCGGGCCCCGCCAGCACATCTTCGCCGTTCGTCGCGACCTCATGGACGAGGATTCCTACCGCACCCTTCTCGCGGTCTCGCGCATCGTCCTGCATACCCGCAACGGTACGATCCTCGACCAGATCGAACGCGCGGAAGGCGCGGCCCTTCTCCTTCGCGACGAACTGCGCGGCTCCGCCGAAAACGTTCTGGCGATGACCCCGCTGGCATCGCCGCTTCGATCGCCGGCGACGGCGGGGACGCGTGGCGTCGCCGAATCGAAAACCCCGACGCCGCAAACGCAGAAATCCATAGTCGCGCCCCGCCCGGCGCGCCGCCGCGACCATGCCGCCGAAGGCGCTGGCCTGGAGAACTGGAACGGCTTCGGTGGTTTCGCCGACGACGGGCGTGATTACGTCATGCGGCTGACCGGGCACCGCTCGACGCCGCATCCGTGGATCAACGTCATCGCCAACGCATCGTTCGGCTTCCACACCTCGGCGGAGGGCGCCGCCTTCACCTGGAGCCGCAACAGCCGCGACTTCCAGCTGACGCCCTGGTCGAACGATCCCGTGACCAACCGGCCGGGCGAGGCCCTTTACGTCTACGACCGCGCCAACAAGAAGGCCTTCGCTCCGTTCGCCGCCGTCGTGCGCGACCCATCGGTCACCTACGAGGCGCGGCACGGTCAGGGCGTGAGCACCTTTACCGCCAAGCGCGGCACGCTCGGCCTCGAACTCACGCAACTCGTCGATCCGGCGGACCCGGTGAAGATATCGCGCCTCAAGCTGCGCAACGCCGGCGCGTTGCCGATCAAGCTGACGGTCTACGCCTATGCCGAATGGGTGCTCGGCAACAACCGCTCCAAGGCCGCGCCGAACATCGTCTCGACGCTCGACCCGGCGACGGGCGCGCTGATGGCCAGGAATCCGTATAGCCTCGAATTCTCCGATCGCGTCGCATTCCTTGCGGCCGACCGGAAAGCGCAATCCGTCACAGCCGACCGTTCCGAGTTCCTGGGTCCCGACGGGTCGGTGGAGTGGCCGGACACAGTCTGCAAGGGCGCCCTTCTGTCCGGCCGTGTGGAGGCTGGCGTGGACCCATGCGCCGCGCAGGCCTTCAACCTGGAAATCGGCGCGGGGGCCGAGCAATCCCTCCTGCTTCTGATGGGCGACGCCGGATCGGCGCAAGAGGCCGGCGCGCTCATCGCCAAGCATGCGGCGCTCGATTTCGACGCTCGGCTCGCGGCCAACCGGGATGCCTGGGACGGCTTCCTGGAGACGCTGCAGGTCGACACGCCGGACGCATCGATGAACGCGATGGTCAATCGATGGCTGCCCTATCAGAGCCTGGCGTGCCGGATCCGCGCCCGCTCCGCCTTCTACCAGGCGAGCGGCGCGTTCGGGTTCCGCGACCAGCTCCAGGACACGCTGGCTTTCGTGCTCCACGATCCGCAATTGGCGCGCCAGCAGATCCTGAACGCCGCCGGCAGGCAGTTCGCCGAGGGCGATGTCCAGCACTGGTGGCTGCCGCGCACCGGCGCCGGCGTCCGCACCATGATTTCTGACGACGTCGTCTGGCTCGCCTACGCCGCCGCCCATTTCGTCGATGTCACCGGGGACACAGGGTTCCTCGACGCCAACGTGCCGTTTATAACCGGTCCGCTGCTCAAGGAAGGCGAGCACGACGCGTTCTTCGCGCCTGAAGCCACGCGCGACGAGGTCACGCTTTACGAGCACTGCGCCAAGGCGCTGGACCTCGCCATCCAGCGGACCGGCAGGGACGGGCTTCCGCTCTTCCTCGGCGGCGACTGGAACGACGGCATGAACCGCGTCGGCGAGAAGGGCGAGGGCGAGAGCGTCTGGCTCGGCTGGTTCCTCCTCTCCACGCTGCGCGATTTTATTCCCATCGCTCGCGCACGCGGCGACGCCGCCCGCGTCGAAAAATGGGAAGCTCACTCGATTTCGCTGGCGCAGGCGCTGGAGACTGCCGCGTGGGACGGGCAATGGTATCGGCGCGGCAGCTTCGACGACGGCGCGCCGCTCGGGTCGAGCCGTTCGGACGAATGCCAGATCGATTCGATCGCGCAGTCCTGGAGCGTCATCGCCGGCGGCGACCCCGAGCGTTCGAAGATCGCCATGCAATCGGCTTTCGAACGTCTGGTCGATTCGGATCACGAATTGATCCAGTTGTTCACGCCGCCCTTCGCCGAGACGCGGCGCGAACCGGGTTACATCAAAAGCTACCCGCCAGGCGTTCGCGAGAATGGCGGCCAGTATACCCACGCCGCGACTTGGTTCGTCATCGCGCTGGCGGAGATGGGCCGCGTCGATGACGCCTATCGCTGCTGGCAGATGCTCAATCCGGTCAAGCACGCGCATGACGAGGCGTCTGCCGAGCGCTACCGGGTCGAGCCTTACGTCGTGGCGGCCGATATCTACTCGATCGGCGACAAGGCCGGGCGCGGCGGCTGGACCTGGTACACCGGATCCGCCGGGTGGCTTTACCGGGCGGCAGTCGAGTCGATCCTCGGCATCCGACGGCAAGCCGGCAAAATTATCGTCAAACCGGCAATTCCTTCGGATTGGAACGGTTTCTCGGCAATTCTTAAATTGGAGGGACGCAGGTACGAGATCGTGGTGTCCCGCGATGCCTCGACAAAGGCCCTCATGACCCGGGTCGATGGCCATGTTCTGGAGGATGGGTCGTTCGCCCTGGGCGACGCGGATGCGGGCCGCGACCGGACAAAAATCGAGGCGCGGACATGATGCCGCAGGGCGGCGAGAAAAAATCCACAGCGCCTTTTTTTCGCCGCAGGTCGGACATTTTTCCTTATTGTTCAAGGGATTATGACTTCTCGCGAGAGATCACAATTTTGTTATCTTTTGTGCAGAGTATCGGAACGGACGCTTTCGGCGGGCATTGAAGTCGCGTGTGGCAGCCGATATGTGTCCGAATTGCTGCACCGCACAATAGTCGATTGACGAGGTAAATGGCGTGTCGCTTCTAGCCGTGTATTGGAGAGCGCTCTGGTACCTTCGCACCGAACGGCGACGCGTCGCCTTGATCTGCGCGGCCAACGTCGCGCTCGGTATGATCGCGATCGCCGAACCTGTTCTCTTCGGGCGGATCATTGGCGCGATTTCCGACAAGACGGAGGTATTCAACCCCCTCATTCTCTGGGCAGCGCTCGGGGCTTTCAATATTCTCGCCTTCGTTCTCGTGGCGCGTGGCGCCGACCGGCTGGCGCACGCGCGTCGGGCCGGCGTGCTGTGCGAATCCTTCGAGCGCGTGATCACGATGCCGCTGTCCTGGCATCAGCGCCGCGGCACGTCGAATTCGCTGCACACGATGCTGCGAGCCGTCGAAACGCTGTTCAGCCTCTGGCTCGAATTTATGCGCACACATCTTTCCACCGCGGTCGCGCTGGTCCTGCTCGTCCCCACCGCTTTCTCGCTGGATGTCCGGATGTCCCTGGTGCTCCTGCTTCTGGGCGCGATGTATGTCGCCATCGGGCGTTTCGTGATGCAGCGGACCAAGCAGGGCCAGGCGCAGGTGGAAAACCATTTTCACCGCGTGATCTCCCACGTCACCGACACGGTCAGCAACGTCACCGTGCTCCAGAGCTACAACCGCATGGCGCAGGAAACCGAGGCCCTGCGCAGCTATACGCGCCAGTTGCTCGACGCCCAGTTTCCCGTGCTGGACTGGTGGGCGCTGGCCAGCGCAATGCATCGCCTCGCATCGACCATCTCGATGATGGTGGTGCTTTTGATCGGAGCGCTGCTGGTGTCCAGGGGTGAACTTCGTATCGGCGACATCGTCGCGTTCACCGGGTTCGCGACCTTGCTCATCAGTCGCCTTGATCAGGCGTCCGCCTTCGTGAACCAGATCTTCGAGGCCCGCGCGAAGCTGGAGGCATTCTATCAGCTCGAGGATGCTTCCGCCGATGCGGTCGAGGCTGAAAGCCTGCGCGATCTGCCGAAGGTCTCCGGCCACATCCGTTTCGAGGCTGTGAACTTCTCCTTTCCGCAAACCGGCGAGGGGCTGGAAGACGTTTCGTTCGATGTCGAGGCCGGCCAGACGGTCGCGATCGTGGGTCCGACCGGCGCCGGCAAGACCACGCTGATCAATCTGCTCCAGCGTGTCCATGCGCCCCGGAGCGGCCGCATCCTCATCGACGGCATCGACACCCAGACCGTCACCAAACATTCGGTGCGTCATTCGATCGCGGCCGTCTTCCAGGACGCCGGGCTGTTCGATCGGTCGATCGAGGCGAACATTCGCATCGGTCGCGAAGGCGCGCGCAATTCAGAAATCCACGCAGCCGCCGAGGCTGCCGCGGCTTCGGAATTCATCCTTTCGAAATCCGAAGGCTACGACACGCGCGTCGGCGAGCGCGGCGGCCATCTCTCGGGCGGCGAACGCCAGCGCATCGCCATCGCCCGCGCGATCCTGAAGAACGCTCCGATCCTGATACTGGACGAAGCGACCAGCGCGCTCGACGTGGAAACCGAGGGCCGCGTCAAGGACGCCATCGACAGCCTGCGTCAGGGCCGCACGACCTTCATCATCGCGCACCGTCTGACCACGGTCCGCGACGCCGATCTCGTCATCTTCATGGACAAGGGCCGGATCGTGGAGCGCGGCGGATTTGCAGAATTGTCTGCGACGAACGGACGTTTCGCGGCGCTGCTGCGCGCGGGTGGGCTGCTCAACGATGACGAGGTGCGTCGCCTGAGCCATATTTCGGTTCATGAAGAGGCAGCCTGAGCAAACGCGTTTGCGGCTCGACAGCATTGTCCCCGCCAATTCGCCGCGCTATTGATCCGCGATGAGCTCGACAGGAACAAAATCTGAAAAGTGGTCAGGCCCGATCGGCAGGTTGAACGATCTCGCAAACCCGACCCGGTTCGTCGCGCTCGTCGATCGCGTGGTTCCGTGGATGGCGGGAGCGATGGCGTTGATCCTGCTTGCCGGTCTCTATCTGTCTTTTCAGGCCCCGGAGGACTACCAACAGGGTATTACCGTCCGGATCATGTACATCCACGTGCCGTTCGCCTGGCTGTCGATGATGGGCTATGGCGTCATGGCGGTCGCAGCGCTCGGCACACTCGTCTGGCGCCACCCGCTGGCCGATGTGGCGCTCAAGGCGGCGGCGCCGATCGGCGCCGCCTTCACGGGGCTGGCGCTGCTGACGGGCTCGATCTGGGGCAAGCCGATGTGGGGCGCATGGTGGGTCTGGGACGCGCGCCTGACATCGGTGTTCATATTGTTCCTGATGTACCTCGGCATCATCGCGCTGACCCGGGCGCTTGACGAGCCGGGCAGGGCGGCCCGGGCGACGGCCATCATCACGCTGGTCGGCTCCGTCAACCTGCCGATCATCAAATTCTCGGTGGAATGGTGGAATACGTTGCACCAGCCTGCGTCCGTGCTGCGGCTGGATGGCCCGACGATCGATCCGAGCCTGCTTTGGCCCTTGCTGGTCATGGCGGTCGGCTTCACGGCGCTCTTCTTCACGCTGCATCTCCTGGCGATGCGCAATGAAATCATGCGGCGTCGCATCGCGGCGATGCGCAGGACAGCCGCGCGCCGCGCCGACCCGACATCCGTCGGCGAGCCGGCCGTCAGAACGCTTTGAAGGTCAGCGTCGTCAGGGACCGCACGATGCCGGGCACGACGGCGACGTTCTCGTTGATGAATTTGCCAACGTCGACCCCTTCCTCGATGTAGATCTTCATCATCAGATCGTACTCCCCGCTCGTCGAATAGAGTTCCGACGCGACTTCGCGCTCGTAGAGGGCGTCGGCGACCTCGTACGTCTTGCCGGGGATGCATTGCAACTGGACGAACACGGCGCGCATGGAGACCTCGATGTGGGGCAGGAACGTGCAAGGTCAATCAGTCGGCGCATCCTGGCGCAGTAGACTCTCGGTCTTCAGATCGACCCACAAGGCGGCCGGGATGACGGCATCGAGCAATGCCCGGTTGGCTTCCACTTCCGAAACGCGCTGGCCGCCCGGGATCACCGAGACGACCGAAGGATGCGAAAGCGGGAAGTTCAAGGCGGCCTCGATCAGCCGGACATTGTGGCGCTTGCAGATCGCCTCGATCCGGGCGACCCGGTCGAGAATGTCTTGCGGCGCCGGGTCGTAATTGTAGAATGCGCCCGGCGTCGGTCCCGTGGCGAGAATGCCGGAATTGTAGGGGCCGCCCAGCACGATGCCGATGCCGCGCCGTTGGCAGAGCGGAAGGAAGGACGCGAGCGCCTCCTGCTCGAGCAGCGTGTAGCGGCCGGCGAGCAGGAACAGGTCGAGATCGCCGCGCTCCGCCAACGTCTGGGCGACCGGCCACTCGTTGAGCCCCGCGCCGAACGCCTTGATCGAGCCCTGGTCGCGCAGCGCTGCGAGAGCCTCATGGCCCGACGACAGGAACGTTTCGACATGAGCATCGCAGACCGCCTTGCTGCCATGCGTCCAGACGTCGAGGTCGTGCACGAACAGGATGTCGACCCTGTCGACGCCGAGCCGCTCCAGCGAGAATTCGAACGAACGCATGACGCCGTCGTAGCTGTAGTCGTAGACCTCGCGGCGGCTCGGCGTGTCGAAGAACTTGCCGATGCCGGTCCGCTCGTCCGGTTTGCAGGTCTGCATCAGGCGCCCGACCTTGGTCGACAGCACGTATTCGTCGCGGGGCTTGCCGCGCAGGAAGGCATTGAGCCGCGTCTCGGACAGCCCGAGCCCGTATAGCGGCGCGGTGTCGAAATAGCGGATGCCGCAATGCCAGGCGGCTTGAAGCACCTGTTGCGCGTCGAGATCCGTGACCGCGCGATAAAGATTGCCGAGCGGCGCCGCACCGAAACCGAGCTCGCTGAAATCGAGTCCGCCATTGCCGACCCGGTCGAAGTGCCGAAATTTCATCCCTGCCGATCCTGTCCCTGAGCTACGCGAATTATTGTCGGACATTATCACAAACCGCCCGGCTCAAAAGCGCGCCCTGACGTTGGACAAGGATTTTTCCGGTTGCTAGGTTTGATGCGGCAAGCTGCGGATCAACGTCGGCGCTTCAGCATGCCCGTAAGGAACAGCCATGAGCGATCTCGATCCATTCCAGACGGCGCTCGCGGAACTCGGGGACGCGCTCGCCAAGATCGACGGCTCCCGCGTCGACGCCGCCTGCCGGATTCTGGCCGACGCCAATCGTATCGCGGTCTACGGGTGCGGACGCGAGGCCTTGCAAATCAAGGGCTTTGCCATGCGCATGTTTCACCTCGGAATGCCCGTTTCGGTTGTCGGCGACATGACGGCCCCGCCGCTGGGTGTCGGCGATGTCTTCCTTTGCGCTTCGGGGCCCGGTGAGACGGCGACCGTGCTGACGCTGATGGCGGTCGCCGCTCACGCCGGCGCGAAAATCCTGCTCGTCACAGCCCAGCCGGACCGCAGCGCCGCGCGGCGCGCCGATTTCAGCCTTGTCATTCCCGCTCAGACCATGGCCGACGATCAAGGTCCGGCCAGAACTTCGATCCTGCCGATGGGGTCAGCCTTCGAAGGCGCTCTGTTCATCCTTTTCGAGGTAATGGTCCTGAAACTGAAGGACCTGCTCGGCGCGGCGCCCGAGGCCATGCGGGCGCGCCACACCAACATGGAATAGCGATGCGCTACGAACTGATGCTGCCGCACCAGATCCGCGCTGCGATCGCCGCGAACTGGCCCGTCGTCCTGCCGCTGGGCGTGCTGGAATACCACGGCGAGCACATGGCCGTCGGAATGGACACGCTGGTCGTCGTCAGGATGCTTGACCTCATCGAGAAGGAAATGCCGGTCGTCATCCTGCCGGCGTTCCACTACGGCGCGGCGAGCTACGTGGTCGAGCCGCCCGAAGGCAATGGCTCGGTTCATGTCGAGGGCGGACGGCTCGCCCCGTTGGCCGAGGATCTGTTCCATTCGCTTTTGCGCATCGGCTTCCGCAACATCCACGCCATCATCCACCACCAGACGGAAAACTTCGCCGCCGGCATGCCGACCGATCTGGCGTTCAGAACGGCGGGCCGCCAGGCCATTTTCCGATTCCTGGAACAGCGGCGCGGCGAGGGCTGGTGGGGCAAGGCGGAGACGGCGGACTACTATGCCCTGCACGAGGCGGGCGGAAATCCGTTCAACTGGGTCGAGGTCCATCCGCTGATGACGCCCGAGATCATCGCAAGATACCCGTTCGATCATGCCGGGATAGGCGAAACGTCGCTGATGATGACGCTTTGCCCCGAGGCGGTCGACATGGCGCATTTTCCAGACAATACGGGCTGGTACACGGCGACCGCCAGGGACGCTTCGGCCGAGCTTGGCGCGATGGGTCGGGACATGATCCTCGATCGGCTGCGGACCCTGCTTGCGCCGAGTGCCGGGCCGGTCAGGCAACCGTCTTGAGGCGACGGGTCTTGGCGTCGAGCACGTTGCGGCGGAAGACGACCGCACTTTCCGTCCAGCTGTAGCGCAGGGCATGGGCGCGGGCGCCGTCGCGCGCCAGATCGAGCGCCGAGAGGGCGGCGCGCCGCAGATCTGCGTCCAGCACGCCGGCGGCCGGGTCGGTCAATATGTCTTTCGGTCCGGTGACCGGAAAGGCCGCGACCGGAACCCCGGACGCCAGGGCTTCCAGGATCACGTTGCCGAACGTGTCGGTCAGGCTCGGAAACACGAAGACATCGGCGGACGCGTAGACGCGCGACAGGTCTTCGCCCTGGAGCACGCCGAGGAACAGTGTATCGGGATAGCGTTCGGCGAGATGAGCGCGTTCTGGCCCATCGCCGACCACGACCTTGGTTCCCGGCAGGTCGAGCGACAGGAAGGCGTCAAGATTCTTCTCGACAGCCACCCGCCCGACCGAAAGGAAGATCGGGCCTTTCGGCAGCGTGTCGATCCGCGGTCCGGGCCGGAACACCTCAGTGTCGACGCCGCGCGGCCACAGCATGAGGTTGCGGAAGCCGCGATCCTGCAACTCGCGCCGCAGCGAGACCGTGGCGATCATGCAGCCGCTTCCCGCATTGTGGAAGCGTCGCATGGCGATATAGCTCAGCGCCTTGGGGACGGGCATGCGCGCGGCGAGATATTCGGGAAACCGCGTGTGGTAGCTGGTGGTGAAATCGAGCTCGCGGCGCAATGCGTGCCAGCGCGCCATGGCGCCGAGGGGACCTTCGGTCGCGATGTGGATATGATCCGGCCGCGCCTCGTCGATCAGCGCGCCGACGCGCCACGGTCCCGCCAGCGCGAGCCGGACTTCGGGATAGGTCGGGCAGGCGACTGTCGCGAAGCGGTCGGGCGCGATGATCGTGACCTCGTCGCCGATGGCGCGCAACTGACGCACCATCTCGTCGAGCGAGCGCACCACGCCGTTGATTTGCGGAAACCAGGCATCGGTGACCAGCAGCAGATGCATGGCGCTAAGCCGCGATCCGCAGGCGCGGGCGGTCGAGTTTCGCGAGCGGGGTTTGCGCCGCCTGCGTCCAGCGGATGATCTCGTAGGCGCCCTCTGCGCTTTCGGCCAGCGCCGTGCAGCTTTCGACCCAGTCGCCGCAATTCATGTACAGCGTGCCGTACTCGCGGTGGATCGCGGCGTGATGAATATGGCCGCAGATCACCCCGTCGACGCCGTTCTCGGCGGCGTCGCGCGCGAGCGCCTCCTCGAATTTGCCGATGAAATTGACGGCGTTCTTGACCTTGAGCTTGGCCCAGGCCGACAGCGACCAGTAGGGGAAACCGAACTTTCGGCGCACGATGTTCAGGAATGTGTTGAGCCCAAGGGCGGCCGTGTACGCCCAGTCGCCGAGGAAGGCGATCCAGCGGGCGTGCCGGACGACGACATCGAACTGGTCGCCATGGATGACCAGCATCTTCTCGCCGTTCAGCGATTCATGAATGACCGTGTCGCGGATTTCGATGCCATCGAAGCCAGAGCCGAGATAGTCGCGCAGGAACTCGTCGTGGTTGCCGGCGAGGTAAACGATGCGGGTCCCGGCTTTCGCGCGCTCGAGCAGGGTGCGCACCACCTCGTTGTGCGATCTCGGCCAGAACCAGCCGCGCTTCAGCCGCCACCCGTCGATGATGTCTCCGACAAGATAAATCGTCTCGGCTTCGTGAGCCTGCAGGAAGTCGAGAAGCAGGTCGGCCTGGCAGCCCTTGGTTCCGAGATGCACGTCGGAGATGAACAGCGCGCGAAGACTTCGCTTCGAAGATGGCACGGTCATGTGAGCTCCATCGCTTGTCTGCGCGGAGCAACACATGACTCGCATGTCATGGTGATGACGAATGCGATACCGCTCGATGACGATCGTAGAGCAATTTAGTGATTCTACTTCACAGCGCCGGCCGTCATCCCCTTGATGAGATAGCGTTCCAGCGCGATGCCGATGATGGCGAGGGGCGCGATCGCGGCCGTCGACAGCGCCGCCATCGACCACCAGTTGATGCCTTGCGAGCCGGTCTGGCTCGCCACCATCACAGGGATCGTGTTGGCGTTGGTCGATGTCAGCAGCGCGGCGAAGAAATATTCGTTCCAGCACAGCACCATCGACAGGATGAACGCCGCGACCATGCCGGGCAGCGCGATCGGCAGCACGATCTGGAGGAACGCGCCCCAGATCGAAAGGCCGTCGACCAGCGCCGCCTCCTCGAGTTCGACGGGAATCGAATTGAACTGGTCGCGCATGATCCAGATGACGATGGGCAGCACCATCAGGGTGTAGAGGATGATCAGCCCGATCCGGGTGTCGAGGAGATCGACCTCGCGGTAGAGCACGAGGAAGGGCAGAGCCAGCACGACCGGCGGCAGGATCAGTTGCGACAGGAAGAAGAACGAGATGTCCTCGTTCTTCATCCACAGGAACCGGTAGCGGAAGCGCGTCAGGCCATAGGCGGCGAGGCTGCCGATGACGATCGCCAGCAGCGAGGCCCCGAGCGACGTGATCACCGAATTGGTGAAGCGTTTCATGAACTCGTCGCGCACTGTTGAAGTCGTCCCGATCGTGTCCGGCGAAAGGCCAAGCGTGCGCCAGCCGCGCCAGTCGGGCATGAAGTCGACCCACGGAATGAGGTGGCCTTGCGTAACGTTGACCGCCGATTTGAACGAGGTGCTGACCGTCCAGTAGATCGGGAAGATGCAGACGAACGCCCAGAACAGCAGCGCGCCGTAAATGAAGACGCGGCTTGCGTAGAACGCCGTCGGCGAGCGGATTTCGGATGCGGCGTGCTCGATGGTCCCGGTGCTCATCGCAGCCTCAATTCACGTTGCGGATGAAGCGGTTCGCGAGCTTCAGCAGGAGCGTCACGAAGACGATGATGATGATGAGATAGGCCATCGCCAGCATGGTGCCGTAGCCGACGTTCGAACGGTCGCGGTATTCGCGGAAGATGAAACTGGTGACCGAATCGGTCGCGCCGCCGGGCCCGCCGGCGGTCACCGTGATGATGATGTCGGCGAGCTTCAGCTTGAAAATGATGCGCAGGATGACGGCGGTGATCGAGACCGGCAGCATCAGTGGAAACGTGACGCCCCAGAACGTCTGCCAAGCTGTCGCGCCGTCGACCTTGGCGGCTTCGAGCACATCGCGCGGCATCGCCTGAAGGCCGGCCAAAAGCATGATCATCAGGAACGGGATGAAGGTCCAGGCGTCGAGCATCATGATCGAGAATTTCGCCATCCAGGGGCTGGCGAAAAATGCGGGGTTCTCCCAACCGAGCTTGCGGGCGAGCGTCGCCGCGGGGCCGAAGCGGTACTCCATCAGCGATTTTCCGATCATCCATGAAACGGCGACCGGCGAAAGCATCAGCGGCAGGAGAAACACCACGCGGAAGAATTTTCGCGCCCGGATCTGGGCATTGAGCAATAGGGCAAGGCCGAAGGCGACGACGTATTCGACGATGACCGCGAGCACGTAGAGCACCATGTTGAACAGCGCGTTGCGGTAGAACGGATCGCCGAGCATCTGCCAGAAATTGTCGAGGCCGTTGAATTTGCGGCCCGTCGTCGAGGCGAGGTTCCAGTCGGTCAAGGCGATGTAGAAACCGAACAGGGTCGGAAAGATCACCACCGCCACCGTGAACAGGACGGCGGGCAGGATGAAGAGGGCCTTCATGCCCTCGTCGCCCCGGATCAGGACCTGCGCCGCGCCGATCGCCGCGCCCCAGACGAGGTAGGCGTAGACCAAAGGCCGCCAGTTGGCGAAACCGATCGTGATAGCCTCGGCCTTGTAAAGATATTGCAGGAGCAGGACGGCAAGCAGGCCGAGCGAGGCGATGGCGATCACCAGCCGGCCGAGTTGCTTCCGGCCAGGCGCGATCAGGTCGGGAAATGTCCCGAGCGAGCCGTTTCCTGCGGGGGCCGCCGACGGTTCAGACAAGAATTGCGCCCCGTGGTTCGAGCCGACGGGCCCCTTCGCTCGGGACCGGTCGAGCGATACTCGGCGGCATGACCGCCGAGTATCAGTTCGATCGCCAGCCTACATGCCGAGCGAGGCCTTGTAGAGCTTGATCTGGCTATCGCGCCCGATCTGATCGGTGATTTTCTCCCAGGCCGCCGCGATGGCGTCGGCGCCGGACTGCGCCGTGCCCTGGCCGGCGAACACCTTCGCCAATTCGTCCTCGGCGACCGAATAATACTGGAAGATGCCGGGAATGCGCGGCTCGATCGCCGCGTTCGGATGGTTGTAGGAATCGCCTTCCGACTTCAGATAGGAGGTGATGAACGCCTCGTCGTAGCCGGCCGCGACCCATTCCTTCACGTCGAAATGCGAGTTGCGGTACGGCTGGAAGCCCGACGGATACATGGCGGTCCAGATCGACAGGTCCTTGCCGCCGAGATGGGCGGCTGCGGACCAGGCGGCCTTCTTCTTCTTCTCGTCCGAATCGACGCGGGCCATGACATAGACGCCCCAGCCGAGATAGGCGCAGTTGGGCGCATAGTTCGGACCGCTCGGCAACTTGTCCCACGCAGCCGTCTTCGAATTGTAGACATCGTCCGATCCCGGCAGGATCGAGAAGCCGGTCACGTCGCCGATCACCGAGGAATCGTTGGTCTTGACGTTTGAGCCGACATCGCCCCACCACACGACCATCGAGCCCGTGCCGGCGAGGAATTGCTGGAACGCCGTGGTGTTCGGATCGGCGTTCATCTGGTCGGCCGGCTCCGACGGCAGCGCGTCGATCACGTCCTGGATCGCGCGGACCCAGCCCGGATTGTTGATGCGCGGCTTCATCGTGTCGGCGTCGAACAGCCAGGCCTTGTCGTCCGGGTGCTTGACATAGGCGGTGGCGCGGCTGCCGAGGAAGTAGAAGCCGAAGCCGCCCCACGCCTTCGGCGCATCGAGATAGCCGTAGACGTCCTGGCCGGAAACCTGCTTGCCCTTGAGGAATTTGGTTGCGGCCTGCACCTGCTGCCAGGTCTTCGGCACGCCCCATTCGCCCGCGCCGCCCTCGGTCTTCCAGGCTTCGGCGAGCGTGGCGTCGGAGAACACGTCGGTGCGGTAGTTGAAGTTGTGCGCGTCGCCGTCGACCGTGATGCGATAGGTCTTGCCGTCCCAGGTGCCGACCGGCGGCTGCAGGTAGCCGACGACGTCCTTCATGTCGATCTGCTGCTTGACCCAGTCCGGCATCTCCGAAGTCAGGCCCTTGCCGCAAACGTCGCCCTCGAACGGCGCGCCCATTTCGATGATGTCAAAATCGACCGTGCCTGTCGCCACCGACTGCTGAAGCCGGGCGTTGTAGTCGGCCTGCGCCAGGTCGATCCAGTTGATCTTGGCGCCGGTATAGGCCTCCCAAGGCTTGAGGAAGCCGCGGAACAGCACGTTGTGCAGGTTCTGGTTGTTCAGGCCCATGAACGTCAACTCGACGCCGGCGAACTCGCCTTCCTTGACGTTCGCCTTGGTTGCGCCGAGGCACATCTCGCCGACCTTCTGGAAATCCGCGTCCGTGGGCTGGCCCTTGCCGACGCCCGGAATCTTGAGAATCGCGGCGCGCAGATCGTCCTGCGCCGTCGCCTCGCCCGTCAGGGCGCCAAGTCCCGCCGAGGATGCGGCGGCGATCGCCGCCATGCTCGCGGCCCCCTTGAGCACGTCGCGGCGCGATGCGGACTGCCGCATCAGCATGGTGTAGAGACCTACCTTCATATCTGATCCTCCCGAGAGATATTGATTTCGCGATACGGCCGCCGTGGCCGGATAAAGGTGTGATCGCCCCCTGATCGACCCGCCGTGCGCGACCCATGCGGTCATGCCCTGCGCGTCGAAATTCCTGTGCTTGTGAAAGCAGTGTTCACTATTGAGGGAAGTCGGATTGCTGTCAACGGCGATCACGGCGCCGGTTTCGGCAGTGGACTTGCCCGCTTCGGTTGTCTAGCTTCCGAAAAAAGCGGGTTCCGTCGGTGCGCGCGAGTGGGGGATGATGGCGCAGGTTGCGATCAACGACGTTTCGAAGGCGTTCGGCTCTGTTCCCATCCTGCACGGCGTGAACATCGATATAGCGGACGGCGAGTTCGTGGTCCTGGTCGGGCCCTCGGGCTGCGGCAAGTCCACCCTGCTGAGGATGCTGGCGGGTCTCGAAAGCGTTACCGGCGGGACGATCGCGATCGGCGGCCGAACGGTCAACCACTTGCCGCCGGCCAAGCGCGACATCGCCATGGTGTTCCAGAACTACGCGCTCTATCCGCACAAGACGGTCGCGCAGAACATGGCTTTCGCGCTGAAACTGCGCAAGGCCGATCCGAAATTCATCGCCGAGCGCGTCGAAAGGGCGGCCGACATCCTCGATCTGAAGCCCTATCTCAGCCGCTACCCGCGCCAACTCTCCGGCGGCCAGCGCCAGCGCGTCGCGATGGGCCGGGCGATCGTGCGCGATCCCCAGGTCTTCCTGTTCGACGAGCCGCTCTCCAACCTCGACGCCAAACTCCGCGTGCAGATGCGCACCGAGATCAAGGAGTTGCACCAGCGTTTGAAGACGACGACCGTCTACGTTACGCACGATCAGGTCGAGGCCATGACCATGGCCGACAAGATCGTCGTCATGCAGGCCGGCCGGATCGAGCAGATCGGCGCGCCGCTCGAGCTTTTCGACCGCCCGGCCAATGTCTTCGTGGCCGCCTTCATCGGCTCCCCGTCGATGAACCTGCTCAGGGGCAAGGTGGCGGCCGGCGGCAAAGGCGCGATCGAGGTGGCGGGCGTCGAACTCCCGATCCCGGACACGATGACGGTGACCGCAGGGCAGGACGTAATCTACGGCATCAGGCCGGAACATTTCGACTTGTCGCCCGATGGCTTTCCGGCGCAGATCAAGGTCGTCGAGCCGACCGGCTCGGAAACGATGGTGTTCCTGCGCTTCGGCGAGCAGGAAATCGTCTCGCTGTTTCGCGAGCGGCACGATTTCCAGCCCGGCCAGACGCTCAACCTGAAGCCGCGCGTCCAGGCCGCGCATCTGTTCGACCCGGCGACCGGCAGGCGGCTCGGGTGACGGCTGGCGTTTCAATCAATCTGGGAGAAAGACGATGCTCAAGGGAATCCATCCGAAGCTCAACGCCGATGTCCTTCACGCGCTGCGCGCGATGGGCCACGGCGACGACCTGATCATTTCGGACACGAATTTCCCGTCCGACTCGGTGGCGCGCCAGACGCGCCTTGGCAAGTTGCTGCGCATTGACGGGGTGACGGCTACCGAGGCGGTCGAGGCGATCCTCTCGGTGTTTCCGCTCGACACCTTCGTCGACGATGCCGCCGCGCGCATGCAAGTGGTCGGCAAGCCGGACGAAATCCAGCCGGTGCAGGCGGAAGTACAGGCCGTCATCGACGCGGCGGAGGGGAAGTCCTGGCCGATGATCTCGGTAGAGCGCTATGCGTTCTACGAGCGCGCCAAGCAGGCCTACTGCGTGATCCAGACCGGCGAGCGGCGATTCTACGGCTGTTTCGCGTTCCGCAAGGGCGTCATCGCGCCGGACGCGGCGTAGGTCGATGCCGTCGCAACGGCCGATCGTCATTCTCGGCGTGTTCGTCGCAGATACCGCCTACCGCGCGGCGCGCCAGCCGCGCTTGGGAGAGACCATACTCGGCAACGGCTTCAAGCTGGGTCCCGGCGGCAAGGGCTCCAATCAGGCCGTCGCGGCGGGAAAGCTCGGCGGCGACGTGACGTTCGTGACGCGCCTCGGCCGCGATCCCTTCGCCGACATGGCCCGCGCGGCCTGGAACGACGCAGGCGTCAAGCCGGCGGTAGTCGAGACGCCGGAAAGCTATACCGGCGCGGCCTATATTTTCATCGACGAGGCCACCGGCGACAACGCCATCATCGTCTCGCCGGGCGCGGCCACGCTGATATCGCCGCAAGACATCGAGGATCGGCGCGCGCTGATCGAGGCCGCGGGCGTCTTCGTCACGCAGCTCGAACAGCCGATCGAAGCCGCGCAGCGCGCGCTGGAAATCGCGCGGGCGGCGGGCGTCACGACGATCCTCAACCCCGCCCCGGCGGCCCGGCTCCCCGGAGCGATCTTCGGCCTGTGCGACTATTTCACCCCGAACGAGACAGAAGCCGAGGCGATTACCGGCATCGCGGTCGCGTCGGCCGACGACGCGCGCCGCGCCGGCGACGCGCTGCTGGCGATGGGCATCGGCACGGCGTTGATTACGCTCGGCGAAAGAGGCGCGCTGATCCACGGCCCTGCGCTGTCACAGGTCGTGCCCGCAATATCGGCTGGTGCGGTCGTCGAGACGACGGGAGCGGGAGACGCGTTCAACGGCGGCTTCGCGGTCGCGCTCTCGCGCGGCATGGATCCGGTCGATGCGGCGCGTTTCGCCTGCGCGGTCGCCGGCATCTCCGTCACCCGTCCCGGCACGGCGCCGTCCATGCCTTCGCTGGCCGAGGTCGAGGCGCTGCTCGCCAAGTCTTGAATCGAGCGCGCGCTACGATCGCCGCCGCGCCGAGGCGATCTTGCGGTCGGACCAGGACCGGAGGATCGGCAGGGCCAGCGAACCGAACCTTCCGAGAAGTTGCATCTGTGCGCCGGGATAGATCGCGAAGCGACCGCGCTCCAGCCCCGAGAGCGCGACGCGGGCGACATCGGCGGCCGTCCAGACCCCGCCAGACTGCATGACGGCGGCGGCTTCCATCGGGCGCCGTTTCAATTCGGCCGCGAGTTGCGGCGTCTGCGTATCGGGGGGGAAGCAGATCGAGACTGCGATCCCGAGCGGCTTGGCCTCGGCGCGCAGCGCTTCGGCAAAACCCAGGACGCCATATTTCGAGGCGCAATAGGCGGCGTAGCCATAAAGGCCGATCAGTCCGGCGCCCGAGCCGATCATCAGGATCCGGCCCCGTCGGCGATTTTTCATGCCGTGGTAAACGGCGCGCGCCGCATTTGAGGTTCCGATCAGGTTGGTGAGGATCTGTGCGTTGAAATCATTGATGGTCTGGTCCTCGAAACGGCTTGGCGAGACGATCCCCGCCGACGTGGCCAGCAGATCGCAGGGGCCGAGCGCCGCTTCGCAGGCGGCGATCGCCGTCTCGATCGACCGCGCGTCGGCGACATCGCCGGACATGACGAAAACGGCGCCGGCCTGGCCTGCCGAAGCGAGCACTGTTTCGCGCGTCGCCTGCAACTGCGCCGTTCCGCGCGCGATCAATGAGATATCGTCGCCGCGGCGCAGGCACGCCAGCGCCAGCGCCGCGCCGATTCCGCTCGATCCGCCGGTGATGATGACATGCGCCATGGAGCCTCTTTGCCGTTTTCCATATCACGCGCGCGCAGTCCATCAATCGTGCGCAAACCTTGATCTGCCGGAAAAAAACTGCGAACAGGATAGACGCGGCTCGTCAACATTCAGGTTCGCGTCTTCCGCGTCCGGCTCGGGGCGGTCGCGAAAAGCTTCATAGCTTGCAGGCGTCCTGTGGTACTAACGGCAGTCTTGTTCATCCTGGTCAATGCCGTGACGCTCGTGACAGATCGATTTGCTCTTCCGCCCCGGGTCTGGGTCGAGTATTCGCCACCCCGTTCCTTGGCCAAGATCGTTCGCGACCTCCTCGCGCGCGGGTTCATCGTCGCCCTGGTCTTCGCGATCTTCTTCGCTTTGTCGTGGCGACCCTTCTATGCCTTCACCGGCACGTTCAGCGTGCTGCTCATCTTTTCGCTGATCTCGCGGGCCAAGTTCGAATTCATCCGCGAGCCGCTGATGTTCTCGGACATTGCCCTTGTGCTTCTGGTGTTCAGGCACAAGGAGATGTTCTACGCCAGTTGGCTCAACGTCGCGTTCTGGATCTTTTCCTTCGGCTATGTCTTCGGCGCCTCCGCGCTGTTCATGATCTTCGAGCCGACCGTGCTCCCCGGCTACGATCGCGTGCCGCTAAGCATGGCGGCGCTGCTGTCGACAGCGGCGCCATGGCTCCTGCTGTTCCACAGGGGCGTTCGCGAGGCGGTGGCGCGCGGCGCGGTGCGTCTGATCGACAGCCAGGATATCCGCATCATCACGACGCGGTGGGGCGCCTTGCCGTCGATCATCTATCCGTTCCTGACCTGGATCGCCAAACGCGCCGCGCCCAAAGCGCGCGAGCCCATCGCCGGCGAGGTGGCCTCGACTCCCGCCTACAGACCCGAGCCCGAGCCGGGCGGCGGACCCCCCTTGCTGCTCGTCTGGCAATCCGAATCCTTCATCGACATGCGGCATTTCGGCGTCAGGTCGCTCGCGCTTCCGCATCTCGATCGGCTCCGGGCGCGCTCCGCCGAATGGGGCCGCATGTCGAGCATCTTCGAGGGCGGATACACGCTGCGGACCGAGTTTTCCGTCATCACTGGCCTGAAGCCCGACCAGCTCGGCCCGGACGCGGCCTATCCCTACCTTCGCGCCGCGACCTATGCCGACTTCGCCTGGCCGAACCGGCTCCGCACCGCCGGCTGGTCGACGCGCTTCGTCCACCCGTACGACCGCCGCTTCTTCTCGCGCGACCGCGCCCTTCCGCTGCTCGGTTTCGAGGCGATGACCATGATCGACGCCTTCGATCATGACCGCGACAATGCCGGGCGCTATGTCTCCGACCTCAGCCTGTCGCAGCGGGTCCTGGGCTTCTGCCATCAGGAGAGTCAGGACAGTCCCGGGCAGATGATTTTCTGCGCCTCGATGGAAAACCACGGACCGTGGGGTCCGGGCCGGCTGCCCGATCTCAGCGACCCGCTCGACATCTACCTGGCGCTGCTGCAGCGGTCGGATGCGGCGCTCGGCATGCTTGCCGACGAACTCGACCGGCTGGACCGGCCGATCTGGATGATCTTCTACGGCGATCACGCGCCGATCCTTAAGTCCTTCGCGGATCCGTTTTCCGATCCGCGCACCGACTACATGATCCTGCCGCTCGGCCGTTCGCGCCAGCACGACGCGATCGGCCGCCAGACCGGCGAGAAGGCTCCCTGGGACCTCATCGCCGACACGGTCGCGAGATTCGGCCTGCATGGCCTCGCGGATCTGGCCGGCGAAACGCCCGGTCGTCCGCGCGAGGCGCCGTGAGCGGAGCGTGCCGCGTGGGGCGGGACAGGCATCGCGTTTTCCTGTTCCTCCAGGGTCCGTCATCGCTCATCTTTCCGCGCATCGCCGATCATCTGAGAGCGGCGGGCCATCGTTGCCTTCGCATCAACCTGAACACCGGAGACTGGCTTTTCTGGCGGCGCGCGGGCGCTGCGAACTATCGCGGTTCGCTCGAAGCCTGGCCGGTCTACGTCACCGCCTTCATCGCCAGGGAGGGCGTCACCGACCTGGTTTTTGTGGGCGAGCAGCGGCCGCATCACCTTGCAGCCATCGCCGCCGCCCACGCCGCCGGCGCGTCGGCTTTCGGCATCGACATGGGTTATTTGCGGCCGGACTGGATCAGGCTCGAAAGGGATGGCGGCGGCTACAATTCGCACCTGCCTTCCGATCCCGAGGCGATCCTGGCCGCCGGGATGGCGCTGCCTCCTGCAGACCCCGTCCGGCGCTACAGCCAGACTTTCGTCGCCGATGCCGGGCTCGATCTGCTCTACAACCTGTCGAACGTCTTTTTCTGGTTCCTGTATCCCGGATATCGTTGGCACATGATCTATCACCCGCTCGCCGAATATCGCGGGTGGATAGGCCGGCTGCTGACCGGTCGCCGCCGCGCCCGGGAGGCGGCGCGGACGATCGAAATCGTTCTGTCCGATGCGAACCCTTTCTTCGTTTTCCCGCTTCAGCTTGAGACCGACTACCAGATCAGGGCGTACTCCAGTTTCGCCAGCCAACGCGATGCGCTCGCCCTCGTCATCGCCTCGTTCGCGAGATCGGCGCCGCCCCGCGCGCGTCTTCTCTTCAAGCTGCATCCGCTCGACAACGGGCTGATCGACTGGGGCGCTATCGTCGAGGAAACGGCGATGTCACATGGGATCGGTGATCGTATCCTGTTCGCCGATGGCGGCAATCTCGCCGAAATGCTGCGGTCGGCGCGCGGAATCGTCACCATCAATTCGACGGTCGGCATCGAGGCGCTGCAGGCGGGTTGCCCCGTCAAGGTCCTGGCGATCGCGATCTACGATGTCGAGGGCCTGACCGACCCGGCCCCGCTCGACGACTATTGGTCCGCGCCCAGGCCGCCGGACCCGCGACTCGCGGATGCCTTTCTGCGCCTCGTGGCGGCCACGGTGCATGTCCGCGGCAATTTCTATTCTTTCGCGGGAGCGGAGGCCGGCGCCGCCGCGATCGCCCGGCGGCTGGACAAGGACGATGTCAACGAGCCGGGCGGTTACGTGGCCGTTCCGCCCCGCCGGCCGCCGGTCACATCGAAAGCGATTTCATGACCGCCGCGATGTCGACCGAGCCGACGCCGAAATTGCGCGAAACGAGCGCCGCGAGCTTTTCGGCGGTCTTGTCTACGGCATAGGCAAGTTGCTCGCGCGTGTGCGAGCTCGTGATGAAGAAGCGCAGCCGCGCCTGCCCCTCGGGCACCGCCGGGTGGATGATCGGCATCACGTTGATGCCGGCCTCTCCGAGATCGTTGGAAAGTTGCGCGGCGCGCAATGAATCGCCGACGATCACCGGCACGACCGAAAGCCCGACGCTGACGCCGGTATCCAGGCCCCGCTTGTGGGCAAGTTCGGAAAACGACTGCCCGTTGGCGCGAATTCGAGCGACGCGCTCCGGTTCGCGCATGATGATCTCGATCGCTTTCGAAGCGGCCGCCGCGAGCGCCGGAGCGAGCCCGACGCTGTAGACGAAACCGCCGGCGCTTCCCTTCAGGAGCGTGACGAGCGACTGACTGCCCGCGATATAGCCGCCGCTGCTCGCCGTCGTCTTCGACAGCGTACCCATCCAGATGTCCACGTCGCGCGGATTGCAGCCGAAATGCTCGAACGTGCCGCGTCCCGTCTTGCCGATGATGCCCAGCGCATGCGCCTCGTCGACCATCAGCCAGAAGCCGTGGCGCGACCGCAACTCGATCAGGCGCGGCAGGTCGGCCACATCGCCGTCCATGGAATAGATGCCTTCGACCATGACGAGGACGCGGCGGTGCTGGCCGGCTGCCGATTGCAGGATCCGTTCGAGGTCTTCCATGTCGTTGTGGCGGAAGAAGCGGCGATGGGCGCCAGAAAGCCGCGCCCCGGTCAGCGCGCTGTTGTGGATGAACTCGTCGTGGATGATGAGATCCTGCGGACCGAGCAGGGCGCCGATGGCCGCGACATTGGTGAGGTAGCCGCTGATGAAAACAACCGCCGCGTCGACGCCGTAGAAGGATGCCAGCCGGTTTTCAAGTTCGGCGTGAATCGGCCGCTCCCCGGCGACGAGCCGGCTGGCCGAGGCCGACACGCCGTAGCGGTCGACGGCAGCCTTTGTGGCTTCGCGCAGTTCGGGGTGCTGATTGAGCCCGAGATAGTCATAGGACGCAAAATTAATCATGTTCGCGCCGTCGATGACTGTGGTCGCGCCCGCCGAGCCGGCATGGATCCTGAAGAACGGGTTGGCGATTCCCAATTGTTCGCCTGCCGCCATCTGCGCGACAATCTGCTTGTGCTCGGGCAGGTCGGCGAAGGAGGGCGCCCCCTGCGCGGCTGGAACGGCCGACGGACGCATGACGCGGTTCGGCGCGCCGGCCCGCGACCGCTGCTTCATGAAGCTGAAGATCTGCTCGCGAACGTTGCCGACGGCCTCTTCGGCATCCTGGTCGGGTTGGGCGGCCATCAGCCGCTGCCCTTCGTCGCCGTCGTGTGGCGCGCCGCCAGATAGTCGACGACGGTCGCGTGACCCGCCGGCTTCTCCTCGTCGCCGCCATCCGCGACGTTTTCGCGGGTGACGACCTTCAGGTAGAGCTTTTGCGCAACGTCCCCGACCGTGGTGCTCTGCGTGATGCTGCTCAGCGGCATGTCGTAGCCGGTCTTCTGGCGGAAGCTCATGCCGAGCTCCATCGCCATAAGACTGTCGAGGCCGGCGTCCTTGATGATCTTGACAGGGGTGATCTCGCCGACGGGCACCCGCAGAATGGCCGCGATCTCGCCCGCGACCAACTGGAAGATCGCCTGCTCGGCCTCCTGGCTCGTTTTGCCGGCGATCAGGGCCGACAGGTCGATCTGATCTCCGTCGCCCGATGACGGCAGCGACTTGGCAGAACGCGCGACGATGTCGAACAGCGGGCTCGCCACCGTTGCCAGACTGCCGGCCATCGCCATGTCGATCTCGGCGATCGACACCACCGCCGCATCGACTGTGTTCGCGTCCCTGGCGATATAGTCGTCCATATAGGCCAGCGCCTCCACGGCGGTCATTCCCATCTTGCCGATGCGCTTGGACAACGTGGCGTTGACCGCCGCGTTGCGCGCCAGGAAGCCGGTGTCGGTGATTGCGCCGAAGCCTACCGCCAGCGCCGGCAGGCCCGCTCGCCGACGCTCCCTGGCCAAGCCTTCGAGGCAGCCGTTCGCCGCGACGTAGTTGGCTTGGCCCGGATTGCCGAAAAGCGTCGTCACCGAGGAGAACAGGATGAAGGCGTCGAGCGCGTCCTGCCTGGTGAGACGGTCGAGAATGGCCGCGGCCCCGGCCTTAGGATCGACGACCGCCCGGACGCGATCCTCGGTCAGGTTCGGGATCAAGGCGTCGTCGAGCACCATCGCCGCGTGAAGGACGGTCTTCAGCGGCCCCCGGGCGCGCAGGACGTCGAGAAGTCCCGAGACCGCCTCCTGGTTCGTTGCGTCGCAGGCGTGCAGCGTGGTCGTCACGCCGCGCGCGGCCCATTGGCGGATCGCATCCGATGTCTGCGCGTCGGCGATGCCGCGACGCGTGCACAAAGCGAGCTTGCGAGCGCCGCCCTCGACCAGCCAATTGGCGGCCGCCAGCCCGAATCCACCGATGCCGCCAAGCACCAGATGAACCCCCGTCGCTGAATGCTGCGCGCGGCCGAGCGGAGCGCGCTGGACGTGATCCCGCCCGCGAACGGGCGGCCTGACGACGATTTTTCCGATATGTCCCGAACTCTGCATGAGTCGGAATGCGCTGGTGATCTCGTCGTGACGGAAAGCGCGATAGGGCAGTGGCGCCAGGTCACCCTTTTCGAACAGCCCCGAGATTTCTCCGAGCAGCCTGCCGCTCAACTCCGGCATTGCATTCAGCAGTTGATCGGCGTCGATGCCGAAATAGCTGATGTTGCGGCGGAACGGCCGTAGGCCGAGCTTGGTGTCGGCGAAGAAATCGCGTTTGCCCAATTCCAGGAAGCGTCCGAACGGTTTGACCAGCGACAGGCTTCGCTCCATCGCCTCGGAGAAGAGCGAGTTGAGTACGATGTCGACGCCCACATTGCCGGTTTCGGCCATGATCTCGTCGGCGAAGTCGAGCGTGCGCGAGTTGAATACGCGATCGGCGCCGAGCGTGAGCAGTAATTGGCGCTTCTCCGTCGATCCCGCGGTCGCGAAGACCCGTGCGCCCTGCGCCTTGGCGATCTGGAGCGCGGCGAGACCGACGCCGCCCGCGCCTCCGTGGATCAGCACCGTTTCGCCGGGTCGAATCCGAGCGAGTTCGACCAGGGAATAGTAGGCGGTCAGGAATGCGACGGGGAGTGTCGCGCCGGCAACGGGGTCGAGCCCGGTCGGTAGCTTCGCCACGCCGGAACGCTTCACGCAAACATGGGTGGAGAAGGCGGCGGACGCCACCGCCATCACGGTATCGCCGACCTTGAGATCGGTCACGCCGGAGCCGACGGCGTGGACCCGTCCGGCGCATTCCATGCCGATCGTCGCGCCGGCGAATCCGTCTTCCAGCGCTTCTTCCGGCAGCATGCCCATCGCCCACATGACATCGCGGAAATTGAGGCCCGTCGCCTCGATGGCGATGCCGACCTCATCAGGACCGGGCATCGCCGGCGCGCATGTCTCCCAAACGATGCTGCCGACCTGCGACGAAACCGTCTGGCGCACGGTCGCCGATTCGAAGTCGGTGGTGTGAACGAGGAGGTCGGCCGCATGGCCGGGCGCCACACGCATCTCCCTGATGTCATCGCACGACGGGCCGACGATCCATTCGCGATTGCCGGAGAGCGACGACATCAAACGGGCGATTTCCGACAGCCAGCCCGCTGCAGCACGGCTCTCCGCGACCTCGAAGGCATGAACCTCGATCGTTTCGTACTCGTTGCGAAGCACGCGCAGGTAGGCGCGCAACCCTTCGTCGCGAATGCGCGCATGGCTCGCGACGTTGCTGGCGTCGGACTGGCCTGCGCCGGCAACCACGCCGAGCCTGACCTTGCGCGATGCCGAGGGCGATCCGGCTTCGAAGGTCGCCAGGATGTCCGCGGCGCGCGCCAGCGTCATGATCGTCGCGCTGATATCGAAGGAGCCGTCCCGGCAAGGTTCGATCACCGGCCGGAAAACGACGTTCACATCGCCCGAAGCCGGCAGCGCCGCGATCACGGCATCCGCGTCCAAAGCGGGCGACGCCAGGAGCCAGCGCGTATTGCCCGCGCCGCCAAATGCCGCCTGCTCCACAGTCGAGACGCCATCTTCGTGCAGGATCAGGGCGATCGGCGATGACATGCCCTCGGGTTCCGCGGCCGATAGTCTTGACCCCATCCCTTCGATCGTCAGCAAGGGCCCGCTCGCCAACTCGACCGGCGTTACGGCGCCGTGGCGAATGCCGAGCCGCCGAAGCAGGTTTCGCCAATCGTCCACGGAAGCCGTCTTGCCAATCGGAAATTCGACGCTCGTCGAGCGGTCGAACCAGCCCGCGTTCATTCCGAAAGCGAAATCGGCGAAGGCGCTCGGCGCCGGGGCGCAGAGGGCGATGCGCGTCGTGGGTCCAATCAAGGACGGCGTATCCCGGCCCAGGCCCGCCAACACCTCGAAGGCTTCGTCGCTTGCGCTCACGATGACGTCCGCAGGTGCGATCGAACCGAGATCGGCCGGCCGCAAAACCATGATTTGGGGTGCATTTTCGAACGCCAGTGACAATTCCGAGAAAGCCGACTCGCGCGGCTCCACGACCGTCAAACGGCCGCCGGCCGAAACGACGCGTCTGGCGAAGGCTCGCGTCACGGCTGTGGCGACGCTGCCGATCTCGACGACATGACCCACGTCGCCGGATGCGATCGCCCCGGCCAGCGCGTCCTGCGCTAGGCGGATACGCGGCTCGATGCTGGCGGAATGGACCCGCATGCTTTCGAGCAATGCCTCGCTGATGACCTGCGCGTGAAGCGGACCTTCGGCCGCGGCCTCGCGTCCACGCGGCGAGCCGTGCGCCTCGTCGAGAACTCGCAGAGCCCTCGCATGGACATCGTTGATCGCCACCAATTCGGCGATCTGGTCGGGACGTTCGCGGTAGAGCGCATTGAGGATCGCGGAGACTGCGGGAAGATTGCTTTTTGCGGGCAGCGTCCACGCGCCGCCGTTCTCGGTCGCGAGGCCCACATCCTCAAGCAGATGCAGGCAACTGGCGACGAAGCGCTGGAAATCGGTGTCGCCGGGCAGGGCCTCGACCTGCAGCACGCCCTTGTTGCGTGACGCCTTGCGGGCGATGTCGTGACAGGCGCGATAGACCGCGCCGCCGAGCATCTGTTGCGCGTTGTCCGGCGCCTCGGCCAGCCGCGCCGGGAAGAGGGACGGCAGTCCGGCTTCGTTCGACGCGGCGACGGCGTCGGGTGAATGGCGCGCCAGCGCGCTCGGCACCGAGGTTTCGTAAAAGCTGACCGCGTCCAAGGCCTTGTGCTGGCGCAGGAACGTGCGTTTGAATCGGCAGTCGTCCAGAATGGCGACGACCGAACCCGCTTTACCGACCAGCGTGAAGCCGACTTGCAGTGAATTGGCCGAAACACGGTCGATCCTGATCAGCGCCCGCTCGATCGTTTCCGCCGCGCCGAAGACGCGGACGCTGCCGAAACGCACCGGAATGTAAGGCGCGCCGCGCGCCGCGCCCGACAGCGTCGCGAATACCGCGACGAGGCCGTGAAACGCGGCATCGACGGAAATCGGATGCAGGCTGTAGGTCACGAAGGGATTGCCCGAGGCCGCTGGCGCTTTCAATCTTGCCTCGACCTCGAAAGGTCCCTTCCGAACGGCGGACTTCAGCAGGCGGAAGGCTGGACCGTAGTCGAGGCCGAACTGGCGCGCGGTTTCATAGGCGGCATCGGCGCCGATGACGTTGGCTCCCACTGCCGCGGCCGGCGCCGCGACCGGTTCGGGCCTTTCGGCCGACGATTTGCGGCACCGCGCAACCGCGTGGATGGTCCAGTCGTCGCTGCTCAGTCTTTCGCGCGAGCGGATCTCGATGTCGCCGGTGTCGCGCGAAATCACTGTCGAGATTTCGCGAATCAGCGTGTCGGACAGATCGAGCGGGCGCACGATCTCAAGGTTCGTGATCTCGACCGCATCGCCGCCCAGAAACTGGCGCGCCGCCGAAATGGCGATGTCGAGGAAGGCGCTTCCCGGAATGATGGGCTTGCCATCGACCACATGGTCCGCGAGGTCCGGGAAGAGCCGGGCGTCGATGTGGTTCTTCCAGTTGCCCGAGGTGGGATCGACCCGCCACCCGGCGAGCGTGACCGGGGCGTTCATCCGTCCGTAAAGGTCGATCGCGTCGCTGGTGAACTCATGCCGCATGTCGATGGGCTCGAGCTTCAGGGCCGGAAGCCGGACGCCGGTGTTGCGGCGGCCGAAGGCTTTCGATCGATCGAACGCCCCGCCATTGGCAAGGACTCGCGAATACACGTGCCAAAGCGGGTCGCGAACCTCGCCGTCCCGCACGAGGGACGCAATGACGGTCGCGGCCGCCGACTGGTCCTTGACCGTATCGCGCAGGTAGGCAAGCAGGATCGGACGCGGCCCGATCTCCACGAAAAGCCCGCAACCAAGCTCCAGCGCCGCCACCGTCGCCTGATGGAATTGCACCGGCTTGCGGACATTCTCCCACCAGTAGCCCGCATCGAGGCGTTCGCCCGAGAACACATCGCCGGTTACCGTCGAGATGAACGGGATCTGCGTCGGCCGCAACGCGATCTGCGCCATGTCGGCGAGGAAATCGTCCTTGGCGATCTCGATCAGCGGATGATGGAACGGATAGTTGATGTCGAGGACCTGGCCGACGACGCGGTCCGCCTTCATCGCGGCCTTCAACGCCAAGATCTGGTCGGACGGGCCGGAGACCGACACCGAGCCCCTGGCGTTGATCGCCGCGATCTGGATTTCGTTCAGGCCGCGGCTATCCAAATAGGCCGTCGCGTCCTCGGCCGACAGCTGCATGACGGCCATCTTGCCCATGCCGGCGAGACGGTCCTGATGAAAGGATCGCTTGGCGACGACCGCGACCGCGTCGACGAGCGAAATCGCGCCGGACACGTAAGCCGCCGCCACCTCGCCGACGGAATGGCCGAAGACGGCATCCGGCTTGACGCCGAGGTTGCCGAGGACGTCGGCGAGCGATGCCTGGATGGCGAACAGCAAGGGCTGTGCGATCTTGGTGTCGGCGAGCTTGGCGTCGAGCTCCGGGTCTGAAAGCAGCGCGATCAGATCGATCTTCGAGCGGACCTGGAACAAAGCGTGGACAACGTTGAAGCGGTCGCGGAACGCCGTATTGGTGCGATGGGCGTCGACGCCCATGCCCGCCCATTGCGAGCCGTTGCCCGAAAACACGAATGCGACCTTGGCATTGTCGCGCGGCGCCTCGGCGCGCACGGCGTCCTTGACCTCGCGGCCTCGCGTCTGGCGGTCGATCGTCCGGACGATCTCGCCGGCATCGTCGCTCGCGATGACGAAACGATGCTTCAGATGATGCCGGTTGGCGCCAGCCGCCGCGATCATCGGCTTAAGCTCCGGCGCGGACGCCTTGGTCAGGGTCTCGCGATAGGAACGAAGCAGGCCATCCAGCGCGGACGCGGTGTGGGCGCTGGCGAAAAACACTTTTCCCGATACGTCCTGACCGTCGGCACGCTTCTGCGGCTGCGGATCGCTGATGATGACGTGTGCGTTGGTCCCGCCGAAACCGAATGAATTGATGCCGGCGAGTCGAGGATGCTTTCCGTGCAGGAGCTCGATCGGCTCCGACGCGACATGGACATTCAGCCCGTCGAAGTCGATGTTCTTGTTCGGCGTCTCGAAGTGCAGCGAGGCCGGAAAGAAGTTGTTTTCGAGCGACAAAACCGCCTTCATCAAGCCGAGCAGCCCAGAGGCGGGCTCGGCATGACCGATATTCGTTTTGATGGAACCGATCGGAATCGGCGCCCGCCGCGTCGCGCCGACGACCGTACCGATCGACCAGACTTCGGATGGATCGCCGACCTTCGTCCCCGTGCCGTGTCCCTCAATGAAGGCTACGCGGTTGGTGTCGACGCCGCCCCCATTGTAGAGGGATCGCAGCAGTCGCGCCTGCGCGGTTTCGGAGGGCAGCGAAATGCCGTTGGTCCGGCCGGCCGAATTGACCGCCGACGCGACGATGCGTGCGAAGCTCCGGTCGCCGTTGGCAGTCGCCGCCTCCGTCATTCGCAAGATAACGACGGCGCCGCCCTCGGCCCGGACATACCCCATGCCGTCCTCGTCATAAGCGCGGCAAAGACCCTCGGGAGAGAGCATGCGCGCCTGGGCGAAGCCGACGAACGCCAGGGGATGGGTCAGCGCATTGACGCCGCCGACGATGGCCGTATCGATCTGGCCGGCTTCGAGCGCCTTGACCGCGAGGTCGAGCGCGACGAGCGAGGACGAGCACGCCGTGTCGACGGTCAGGCTCGGACCATGCAGACCAAACGTGTGCGAGATGCGATTGGAGACGATCGACAAAGTGTTGCCGGTCATGAAGTAGGGGCCGGCAGCGGCTGGATCCTCGACCACCAGATTGCCGTGATCAAGGGCAGAGGCGCCGACATAGACGCCCACCCGCTGCTCGCGAAGGTCGGTGAAATCGATGTTCGCGCTCTCGAAAGCTTGCCACGTCAGTTCAAGGATCATCCGCTGCTGCGGGTCCATCAACTGCGCCTCGCGCTGCGATATCCCGAACACGCCTGCGTCGAAACTGAAGCAGTCGTCGACAATGCCCGCGGCGAACGAGTAGGTCTTGCCGCGCGTTCCGATGGCGGGATGCCAGTAGCGCGACAAGTCCCAGCGATCCGCCGGAATCTGCGTCACCATGCAACGGCGCTGCCGGAGCAGTTCGAACAGGTCTTCCGGAGAGTTCGCGCCGGGCGCCTTCGCTGCGCGCCCTATGATTTCAACCGTCATGCACCGCCCGCGTTCAAAGTTTCGATGTCGACGATGCAAGCGTTGCCGCAAGCGTCATTGATCAACCGACTAATGTCTATATTGCGCTGCCAGAAAACAGGAAGAGCTTTTTTCCCGATAAACTTCGCCGCGGCTGTCCGGACCAGCCAAAATCCTGTCTCAATCGCATGTCCGCCCCCCGGAGCCGAAGGCCTCCGCGCCTGTCTCATATGACAACGAAGTCCACGACTGCCACAAAATTCCGATCGCGCAAATAAAAAATGGTGCGCTGCACAAAAAATCCTGGCTGACGCCGGTCGGCCCTCGGGAAACAAGCCCGTGATGGCGATGGTCGAACGCTTGACAAGATCGGAGCGCCCCGACCATCTGCGGACGGCGCCTGCCCAGGGCGGCGCGAAAAGTGGATCACATGGTTGCATTCGGCACGAGCGGCCTGCGGGGCCTGGCGACCGACCTCCTGGCGGGGACGGGATATCGCTACGCGTTGGCTTTTGCCGAATACCTCGTCTCGACCGGGCAAGCGCTCGAGGGCAGCTCCGTCCTCGTCGGATGCGACCGTCGGCAAAGCAGTCCCGCCTTGACGCGCCAAGTCATGGCGGCCTTGACGTCGATTGGCCTCGATCCTGTCTATTGCGGCATTCTGCCGACTCCGGCGCTCGCCTACCACGCTCTCAACACGGGCTCCGCCGCCGTGATGGTGACCGGCTCGCATATCCCTCCGGACCGAAACGGCTTGAAATTCTACCGTCCCGATGGGGAGATCGACAAGGCGGACGAGGCGGCGATCGCGGCGGCCGTGGCCATGCTTGGCGACGCTGAGCCGGTGGAAAATGGCGGCGACCTGCCCGAACCCGATCGGGAACCGCTCGACCGCTATGTCAGCCGCTACAAATCCGCGTTTCCTTCGGGGATGCTCGCGGGCAAGCGCGTCGGCGTTTATCAGCATAGTTCGGTCGCTCGCGACATTCTCGCGACGCTTGCCGAATCGTTCGGCGCCGACGTTCTGCGGCTCGGGGACAGCGACGAATTCGTCGCGATCGACACGGAGGCGGTCGAGCCGGAGACCGCTGCTCGGCTTGAGCGCTGGGCCGCGGAACACCATCTCGACATGATCGTTTCCACCGACGGCGATGCCGACCGGCCGCTGATGACCGATGAGAAAGGACTCGTCATCCGGGGCGACGCGCTCGGCGTGCTGGTTTCGCGGTTCCTCAAGGCCGACATGGTGGTCACGCCGGTCTCGTCGAATCCGGGCATCGACGGCCGCTACGGCTTTCAGGTCAGGCGAACGCGCATCGGCTCGCCCTTTGTCCTGCAAGCGATGGCGCAGGCCGCGGCCGACGGGTTCAGGCGCATCGTCGGCTTCGAGGCGAATGGCGGCGTTCTGGTCGGGACCCCGGTCGAGACCGGGCGGACGACGCTGGCGCCGTTGCCGACGCGCGACGCCGTCCTGCCGATTCTCTGCGCGATGGCTGACGCAACACGGCTGGGATTGCCGCTTTCGCGAATAATTTACGATTTGGCTCTACCGATCTACGTCAGCGGGCGGCTCGAAAATTTTGCAAGGGTGGAAAGCGACCGTCTGATGACCTGGCTGCGCGCGTCCCCCGAAAATGTCCAGAATTTCTTTGTCGGCATCGGATTGCCGACGCGCGTCGATGAGACGGACGGCCTGCAGGTCTTCTTCGAGAACGACACGATGATGCATCTGCGGCCGTCGGGAAACGCGCCTGAGATGCGCTGCTATGTCTCCGCCGAGACCGCCGGCGCCACGGAGGCGCTGCTGGCGGAAGGGCTTTTCAGGGTGGGCCGGTTCGCGAAAGGCGTCGGGGCGAATTCGTGACTGTCGTTTCGGTGATCATCAGCGGTGGCGCGGGCGCGCGGCTGTGGCCGCTATCGCGCGAAAGCCACCCAAAGCCGCTGATCTCCGTGGGCGACGGCCGCACGCTTCTGCAGCATGCCATTCGCCGCGCCGTCGCCATCCCCGATGTCGCGGAAGTCTTCACGGTAACCAATCGCGACCTGCTGTTCGCGAGCGCGGACGAATACCGCAATGCGGGCGTCGAACTGCCGAAGCTGACCTATCTCCTCGAATCGGAAGGGCGCGACACAGCGGCCGCCATCGCCGTCGCGGCCATCGCCGTGGATGCCAGCCATGGCGCGGATGCGGTCATGTCCGTCTTCCCGGCCGATCACATGGTCTCCGATATCGACGCTTTCGTCGCGGCGGTTGGACAGGCGGTCGGCCTCGCGCGCGACGGCCGCCTCGTGACCTTCGGCATTCGCCCCACGCGCCCCGAGACGGGGTACGGCTACATCGAGGCAGCCGGCAACGATGTCCTCCGCTTCGTCGAGAAACCGGATGAGGCGACGGCGGTCGCCTATCTCGCGACAGGCCGGTTCCTGTGGAATTCCGGGATGTTCTGCTTTCAGGCCGGCGTGATGCTCGGTCTGCTGGAAACGCATTGTCCCGATATCCTGCGGGCCTGCCGCGAAAGCGTCGCGGCGTCGCGCACCCTGACCGGGAGGTCGATGACGCAGATCGAACTCGATCCGGACAGTTTTGCGCGGGTTCGCAAGGATTCGATCGATTTCGCGGTTCTCGAAAAGGCGCCCAATGTTTCCGTCGTGCCTTGCGAGATCGGATGGAGCGATATCGGCTCCTGGACGGCGCTCGGCGAATTGATGCCGGCGGACGCGGCGGGCAACCGCCTGCAGGGCGACGTCGCGCTGGTCGATACGCATAATTCGATCATCCGCGGTGGCGGCAGGCTGGTCGGGGCGGTCGGCGTCTCCGATCTGATCATTGTCGACACGCCCGATGCGTTGCTGGTCGCGGCCAAGGACAAGGCGCAGGACGTAAAGACGCTGTTCAACCGGCTTAAGCTCGAAAGCCACGCGGCCTACAAACTGCACCGCACCGTGCACCGCCCCTGGGGCGCCTACACGGTCCTTGAGGAGGGCGAGCGATTCAAGATCAAGCGCATCGAGGTCAAGCCCGGCGCCTCGCTCAGTCTGCAGATGCACTATCACCGCTCGGAGCACTGGGTCGTGGTGTCGGGCACGGCGCTCGTGGTCAATGGCGACAGGGATTTGCTCTTGGCGACGGACCAGTCGACCTATATTCCCTCCGGCACCAAACATCGGCTTGAGAACCCCGGGGTGCTGCGCCTGGTGATGATCGAGGTCCAGACGGGCGACTATCTTGGCGAAGACGACATCGTTCGATTCGAAGATATCTACGGCCGCGCCTGAAGGCCGCCATATCCGCGGAGTCGTACGCAGGCGTGGGTCGCGGTGGCTCTTGGCTGCCCTGTATCTGGGCCTTGCCGGGCCGTCGCATGCGCAAGGCGCCGGCGAAAGCCGGGCGGAGAAGCTCGAGACATTCCTGAAATCCTGGATGTCGGCCGGAACGAATTCCGCCGATGCGAAGCCGCGTCCGGGCGGACCCGGCTTCCTTTGGCGCCGTATGGATGACCCGCAACCGTTTGCCCAGCCGCTCGGGCGCGACCCCGAGAAAATCTGCGACCGGCTTGACGAGGCCGGCTTCGGCAATCTCGGCTGGCGGCAGGCCGAATACGGAGCGACGGACTGGGAATGCGTGGTCATCTCGAATGTTCTGACAAGCGGCGCCGACAGCAACAGCCTTTTCTATCAGCTGCGCGGCAAGACGAGACTCAGGCTCTCCTTCGCCCGCGTCAAGATCAACGTGCCGCAGGCCGGCGACAGGATGCGGACCGCGGCAAAAGCCTCGCAGTTCGTCGAGGTTTTCGCGAAGTCAGTGGGGATGGAGGCATCTGAGCAGGCGCGCCGGTCGATCGAGGCGCTACAGCCCGGCCGGTTTCTGACCGACGCGGCGACCTATACGCTCAAGCAGGAAGCGACCGACCAGCAGCGGTTCAACCTTTCGATCGAAATGGGCCGTCCCCTGCGGGCTTTCATCCCGGTCTCGCTTTTGAATGGATCGACGATAACGGCAATCCCAGTTACGACATCCAGCCCGACGCCAAAAGAGAAGAGATCTCGCCTTCGCGCCGTTCGCTAGCGAATGAGAGATGCTGTATCCCTCCTGGCCGCAGTGTCCCGCCGGCGTCGGTCCCTGCGCGTCATCTAAGCCTGCTACAGACTTCTCTACGCGCGCTGGTCGCTTCTCCAGCTTTGCTCGTCGGCAAAGACCACGCCGACCACACCCCAGAGATCTCCGCGCCAAAGCGGGCGGGAAAACTTCCGGCAGGGCGTGGCGCCGTCGATCAGGTAGATCTGCTCGTACCTGCTGACTTCGTCGAGGGCGTCGGCCACGCCCTTGTAGGCCCCATCCCCCTCCCAGACGCTGTCGTGAAACAGGATGACGCCGGAATCGTCGATCACGTCCTCGAAATTCGCGTAATCGCACATGGCGCCATAGGCCGTGTGATCGCCATCGATGAAGATGGCATCCAGTTTGCGGCCGTTGAGGATGGATTTCACCTGCGCCACGGCTTCACGCGACCGGCTGCTTCCGACGACCGGCTTGTAGCTCTGGCCGCTCCGCAGCTTGCTCCGAAGAATTCCGTCGCGGATCGGCTCGTCCTGTATGTCGAGGCCGATCAGCAGCGCGTCGTCGGCCATGAGATTTGCCATGTAGGCAAGATTTCCGCGATCGAACGTTCCGACCTCCAGATAGGTCCGCTTCCCGCGCAGCAGGCGAAACGCCCGAAGGACGTCGTTCAGATAGGGATCAGGGTAATCCCCGACGCGGAATTGTGACCTCAAGGCCAAAGCATCCTGCACATCCTTGGCGGATGCAAGGGCTTCACAAATTTCGAGACGCGGATGGCGCGCCAGCATGGATCGCGGGAACGGCGCATAGGGAGCGCCCAACGCCATGTCGACCGGACTGATCGCCGGCCGGTCGCCCGAGGGACGTTGTGACGGGAAAAGGACCTTCACATCCGAGGCATCATTCTGAGTATCGACTGCCATTGCAACGCTTTCATTTGCTGGAAATTTCTACACGATATAGACGGAGCCGCCTTGGCCTTGCAACCACCTAGGCGATCGACCAGCGGGCGTGGCGGTCGCTCCACGTTTCGGCGTTGACGACCACCTTCGACCGAGAGCGCGCACCCTACATTGCCGATGCCGCCGCCGCGCGGGTCCGCTTGGCGCGGGGCTTGGCGGGGAGGGCGAGGCCTTTCGGATCGAAAGTGACGTGCAGGACGCGCGTGAAGAAGGTATCGCGCTCGTCCTCGTGGCCGATGTTGATGATGGTCGAGCCCGCCAACTCGGTCTCCAGGATCGCCAGTACCCGTTCGCGCGCATCGCCTTTTAAGGCGTCGAGCGCTTCGTCGATGATAACCCATCGCGGCCTGTGCAGCGCCAAGCTTGCGAAGGTGACCAGGCGTTGATCGTCCTCGCTGAGTTCGCGGTCCCAGCGGGCGTCGCGGTCCAGCATCGGCGCCAGCCGGCCGAGCCCGATCTTCGTCAGCATCGCCATCAGCGCGGCGTCGGTGAACGCAGGGCCGCCGAGCGGATAGGAGAGGACGGCGCGCAGCGTGCCCGGAGGGAAATAGGGCGTCCCGGCAACGAAGCTAATCGGCTGACCCTTTGGCAGGCTTACGGTCCCGAGGCCCCACGGCCACAGGCCGGCCAGCGCGCGGAACAGCAGCGTCTTGCCTGCCCCGGGCCGCCCCGCGATGACGACATGGTCGCCCCGCCTGATCTCGACCCGCTTCTCGTTGAGCCGGGTGGAGCCGCGTGGCGAGGTCACTTCGAGGTCCTGGAAAACGATGCGATCGTCCTGATCGGGAGCGAAGGCGATGCGCTTTTCGACGCCGTGCAGTTCCTCGGCCCGCAGCACCGCCGAACGGAACGATGCGACCCGCTGCAAGGTCGCCCGCCAATCGGCGATGCTGCCGATGTGGTCGACGAACCAGCGCAGCGACGCGTGGACCTGCGTGAACGCCGCGGCCGCCATCATCAGCCCGCCGAAACTGATGTCGCCTGCGAAATACACCGGCGAGGCGATGACGATCGGCGCCACCACCGTGATCCAGCCATAGCCCGCCGTGACCCAGGTCAGCCGCACGACTGCGGTGATGATGCGGCGCGTGGCGTCGAGCACGGTCGCCAGGTCGAACTCGAGCCGCCGCCGTTCGTCGGCTTCGCCGCCGGCCAGCGAGATGGCGTCGACATGTTCGTTGACGCGCATGAGCGAGAAGCGAAGTTCTGCCTCGCGGGCGTATTTGTCGCTGTTCAACTGGATCAGCGAACGCCCGGCGAGCCAGCTTATGACCGACGCTACGCCGGCATAGAGGATCGCCGCCCACACCATGTAGCCGGGGATTTCGAAGCTGCGCCCGCCGAGATGGAAAACGAACCCGTTCGACAGCGCCCAGAGCACGCCGATGAAGCTGACGAGCAGGATGGCGGCCTGCAGCAGGCCTATGCCGAGATCCGCGGATAGATCGGCCAGATGGCGCGCGTCCTCGTGCAGGCGCTGGTCGGGATTGACGCCGATCGCGCCGGCATTGGCGAGGCGAAAGGCCCGGCGCGGCAGCATCCATTGCCCGATCAGGTCGCGCGTCAGACCTTCGCGCAGACGCAGGTGCAGCATCTGGTTGAGCCAGGCCTGGATGACATTGAGGACGAGCAACGCTCCGGCAATTTCGGCAAAGACGACGAGTTGGCGAAAAAACGCCGAAAGGTTTCGCTTCTCCAGCGCGTCGTAGAACGGCTGGTTCCAACTGTTCAAAACGACCTGCCCAAACGATGTCGCGATGATAACGGCAAAAAGCCCGGCGCAAAGCCAAAGCAGGGTGTTGCGCAGCGGCGAGGCCATGAACGCGCGCCGCATCATCGACAATTGCTGGGAGAAGCGTTCATCCTCGGCTGAATGGTTATCCGCGTCCCGCGCATCGGTGGCATCAGTCATCGAATAGCTCTTCGTGTTCGGTCCTCGTCACGAGCCGTTGCATGGAAGGGTTTCGCGAACCTGTTCCCGCTCGACCGTGCGCCCGATTTTTCCAGTCCATCCCTTGGCGGTCCGTTCTTCGCGGCGCACTTGGCGCGACGATTCTGGCAAGGTAAGTCGATAGCGCGGGACTTCGACCCTGAACGATCACGAATCCGTCAGGACTCGCCACTCACAATCGACCCGCTTCTCGCAGACTCGATCTGGACAGAGGCCAAAACCGTGGATTTTTGGCTCCCCGGGCCGGATTCGAACCAGCGACCAACCGGTTAACAGCCGGTTGCTCTACCACTGAGCTACCGGGGAACGGGGGCTCGACAAGCGTGGCGAGCCTATAGCAATACCTTTGCGCTTTGCAAAGCGCCGCCGCTGTTTTTTTGGCCAACCGATTGGCGTCCGCCGCGTTGCATCCCATCTTCGCGACCGCGGAGATCGAGATGACGAACGGCGGGACGATCAATGATCGACGAGGCTGAAACGCCTGACCTTGCTGCCCGCACCATAAAGGTGTTCGGCCGCGATATTCGCATGCCTCAGTCGCGTTGGCTCCGCGTGCTGATCGGCGTTGTGCTGGTTGTCTTGGGCTGTCTCGGTTTTTTGCCAATCCTGGGTTTCTGGATGATTCCGCTCGGCGTTCTCGTGCTGTCCTACGAATTCGCGTCGGTTCGACGCTTTCGCAGGCGGGGGGCGGTCTGGTGGGGGCGGCGGCGGAAGCGGTCCGGCAGAACCTCCTGAACCACCGCCTCCGAATCGCCGCGACGGGCAAAAATGCGACAGTCCCGCGAATTCCGGCAGCGCCGCTTGTCGCTCCCAAAACCCTCTGTTAACAGAACCCTCGTTAGAACGGCGGCGGCGAGGCCTCGTGGCGGAGTGGTTACGCAGAGGACTGCAAATCCTTGCACCCCGGTTCGATTCCGGGCGAGGCCTCCATCGCTTTTGCCGCATTGCGCCGCGTACCGCCGCATGTTCTGACCGAAATGAAACGCGTCTTGATGGCGCCTCGATCGGGCCGGCCTGAGGATGGATGTCGACTACTATCAATATCGCCTGAAGATGGTTGACGGACAGTTGCGGACGACGGACGTGACGGTTCCGGAATTGCTCGACGTGATGGGGGTGGTGCCGCGCGAACGTTTCGTCGATCCGAGCCGCAAGGATCTCGCCTACATCGACGAGGATGTTGTGGTCGCCCAAAGACATGGCGGCGCGCCGCTGCGGTATCTGATGGAAGCCTCGCCCTTCGCCAAACTGGTGCAGCTCGCAGAAGTGGGATCGGGCGACGCAGTCCTCGATATCGGCTGCGCCACCGGCTATTCCAGCGCTGTTCTCTCGCGCCTGGCCAGGACGGTCGTGGCGCTAGAAAGCAATTCGGACCTTGCGGCCCGCGCGACGGCGACGCTCGTCGATTTGGGCTACGGCAACGTGTCGGTGGTGGTCGGCGCGCTTGCGGCCGGTTTCGCACCTGGCGGGCCTTACGATGTCATCATCCTCGGCGGCGCGGTCGAGGCGCTGCCGGCGACGCTCTTCGACCAGCTGAGGGAGGGCGGCCGGCTCGTCGCGGTCGAAGGGTTGGGAAACGCCGGTCGCGCCAAGCGCTATCTGAAGTCCGTCGGGGCAACGACGGGGCGGCACGCGTTCAACGCCGCCGTAAAGCCGTTGCCCGGGTTTGAGCGTACGCGTACATTCGAGTTCTGACGTGAGCGGCGGCTTTTGCGCCGCGCACGAATGACGCCTCCGCGCCTCTCGATCGAGGGAGTCCGGCGGCAGCAATGCGAGGTGAACGGCGGCGCGTCCACATGGACGGGATCGCCGGGCCGCATGTCGCACCAGAGGGGTGAGCCGTGACGTTCGTACGTAAATCTGTTTTTGCCGCGTTCTTTCTTTCGGCGACCGCGTCGTTGTCGGTTCCGGCATCTGCTGAGACGATCCTTGGCGCACTGACGAAGGCATACCAGTTCAACTCGACCCTGAACTCCGCGCGCGCCGGCGCCCGTGTCACCGACGAAAACGTGGCCATCGCGAAGTCCGGCTACCGGCCGACCGTCGCCGGGTCCGGCAGCGTCGACTATTCCGCCCGCGGCGGGCGAACCCGTGGCCAGATCCTCACCGGTTCGTTCGGCATCGAGCTCAATCAGAACCTTTTCGATGGATTTCGCACCAGGAACAACGTCGCGAGCGCCGAAGCCCAGGTCCAGGCTTCCTTCGAGGGCCTGCGCAACACCGAACAGAACACGCTGTTCGACGCGGCGAGCGCCTATATGGACGTGATCCGCGATCGCCGGATCGCGGCCCTCACCGAGCAGAATCTCGAGTTTCTCAACGAGCAGGCCCGCGCCGCTCGCTCGCGGCTCGAAGTGGGCGAGGGGACGCGCACCGATGTCGCCCAGGCGGACGCGAGCCGGTCGGCCGCCGTCGCGCAGGTCAGCGCGGCGCGCGCGCAGGCGTTGACGAGCGCCGCGACGTACCGCCAGGTGGTCGGCGAGGAAGCCGGCAGCTTGAAGCCGGCGGCGCCGCTGACCAAGCTTCTGCCCAAGACGGACGACCAGGCCCAGGCGCTGGGCGCCGGCAACCACCCGGCGATCCTCGCCTCCGAACATCTGGTGGATGCCGCCGGTTTCAGCGTCAAGTCGGCCGAGGGTCAACTCCTGCCGTCCGTAACGGGCAGCGCGAGCCTTAACCAGACCAACACCAGCACGGCGTCGGAATTCATCCAGGACGGCCGCGACACGAGCGCCACGATCGGCGCGTCGATCACCGTGCCGATCTATCAGGGCGGCCGCGCATCGGCGACGATTCGCCAATCCAAGGAATCGCTCGGGCAGGCGCGCATCGATGTCGATACGAGGCGCGACCAGGTTCGGCAGGCGGTCACTTCGTCATGGTCGCAATATGTGGCGGCGCGCGAGAGCGTCGCCGCCAATCGCGAACTCGTAGCGGCCGCCCAGTTGGCGCTGAACGGCGTCATAGAGGAGCGCAATGTCGGCCAGCGCACGACGTTGGACGTATTGAACGCCCAAGGCGACGTGATTACGGCGCAGATCAACCTTGCCAACAGCGAACGCGATGTCGTGGTGGGAAGCTATGCTATCCTTTCGGCGATCGGCGCCTTGACGTCCGAACGGCTCGGATTGCAGGTCGCGGAGTACAAGCCGCGCGAGCATTACGAGGCGGTCAAGGACAAATGGTTCGGGCTGCGCACCCCCGACGGCCGCTGAGGTTGCGTGGCGGCCGCCGCCCCGCCGCTGGTCTCTGCCACATCCCTGTTGAAACGGCGCGATCCCGGGAATTGGGGATTCTCTGGCGGCCATACGTCCGCTAGGCTCCGCCCATGATTCGGGAGGCGTCGCCGCTGTGGCGATTGCGATCGGTGCGCGTAGCGAGCAAAGGCGGCGGATGTGACGATGGCACAAGCGGGCAGCGCACAGCGCGAACCTTCGATGGAAGAAATCCTGGCGTCGATTCGTAGGATCATCGAGGACAGCGACCTTGGCCGCAAGCCGGACGAAGGCATCGACGCCGTCCGTGCCGACAACGACGCCAATCCGCCGCCCCAAATGGCAGCGGCCGAGACAGAGCCGAAAGCCGGGCTGATCCCTCCGGACGGCGAACCTTCGGCGCCGCCGCCGGTCAAGAGAACCGAGCCGGCCAAGATCATCGATGTCGAGGCCTTCCGCGCCGAACTTAGATCCGATTCGGCGATCGGCGACTCACCCAGGTCGGTGACGCTGGCCGACGTGCAGGCGCGGGTCGAGGCCGACCGCGGTGCGGCGCGGGCCGTGACCGAGGCCGACCTTGGCGGGCCTGTGTCTTTAGAATTTGCGCCGGAGCCGCCCGCGCCCGCTACGGCCGCCGTCGCACGCGAGCCCGTCAACGATTGGCGTCTCGGCGTCAGTCCGCCGCAGCCGCAAATCCCGGTGGCCGGAGCCGCGAAAGTCGCCGATCGCGCGGACGCGCGATCAAAGGATATGGCCGACGCCATCGCCGATATCGACGATTTCGAACTCGACCTGTCCGACTTCGATTCGATATCCGCGCACGCCGACACGGTGACCGACGGTTCAGAATCCGAACCTCCGTTTCAGCCGTCGCGTCCGGCCCTGATTTCCGATGAGGCGGGCAAGAAGGTCGCGGCGGCCTTTGGCGAATTGTCGGATGCCTTCGCGGCCCGCAGCCGCAAGAACCTCGACGAGATGGCCGAGGACATGCTGCGTCCGCTGCTTCAGGACTGGCTCGACAACAACCTGCCGCTGATGGTCGAGCGCCTGGTTCGTGAGGAGATCGAGCGCATCGCTCGCGCCTGACGCCGCTTCGAACGCCACTCACCGCGACGCCGAAACGAGGGCGGGGCTGCGGTTGACTTGACGGGACCCTTCCGATTTACACCTGCGCTTTGCCTTGTGCGGAACGCGCGGACCATCTCCCATGCTTGAAAAAACCTACGACGCTCATATCGTCGAGCCGAGGATCGCCGAGCGGTGGGAAGCGGCGGACGCGTTCCGCGCCGGCGCTGGCGCCGAGCCAGGCGCCGAGCCATTCTCCATCGTCATACCGCCACCCAACGTCACCGGTTCGCTGCATATCGGCCATGCGCTCGACCATACGCTGCAGGACATTCTGGTGCGCTTCGAGCGGATGCGGGGTAGGAATGTGCTCTGGCAACCCGGGCTCGACCACGCCGGCATAGCGACCCAGATGGTCGTCGAACGCCAGCTTGCAGACCGGCAGTTGCCTGGCCGGCGCGAGATGGGGCGCGAGGCTTTCATCGAGCGCGTCTGGCAATGGAAAGCCGAATCCGGCGGCGAGATTCTGCGTCAGGATCGACGCCTCGGCATGTCGTGCGACTGGTCGCGCGAGCGCTTCACGATGGACGATGGCCTATCGGAGGCAGTCCTTGAAGTGTTCGTCACGCTCCACAGGCAAGGCCTGATCTACCGCGCCAAGCGCCTGGTCAACTGGGACCCGAAGCTGCTGACGGCTATCTCAGATCTCGAGGTCGAACAGCAGGAGATCGACGGCAGCCTCTGGCATTTCCGCTACCCCATAGAGGGCGAGGCCTTCGATCCGGACAATGCGGCGACCTTCCTGACGGTGGCCACGACGCGGCCCGAGACCATGCTCGGCGATACGGGCGTAGCCGTTCATCCGGACGACAAGCGTTTCAAGGCGTTGGTCGGCAGGAACCTCGTGCTGCCGATCGTCGGACGATCGATCCCCGTCGTGGCGGACGACTATTCCGATCCTGACAAGGGGTCCGGCGCGGTCAAGATCACGCCGGCGCACGATTTCAACGATTTCGAGGTCGGCAAGCGCCGAAAGCTGCGCACGATCAACGTCATGACCGTCGACGCGCGGATCGCGATCCTCGACAACGAGGATTTCCTGCTCGATCTGGAGACGAGCGACGAACGTCGATCGATCTGGCAGGGGTTGGACGGTCTCGACCGTTTTGCCGCGCGCGCGCGGATCGTCGAACTCATGGAGCAGGGCGGATTCCTGGCCAAGACCGAGCCGCACCGGCACGCCGTGCCGCATGGCGACCGCAGCGGTGTGCCGATCGAGCCGTTCCTGACCGATCAGTGGTATGTCAACGCCGCCGAACTCGCAAAGCCGGCGATCGCTTCGGTGCGCGAGGGCCGCACCAGTTTCGTGCCCAAGGCCTGGGAGAAGACCTATTTCGACTGGATGGATAACATCCAGCCCTGGTGCATTTCGCGCCAACTCTGGTGGGGCCACCAGATCCCCGCATGGTACGGGCCCGACGGGCAGATCTTCGTCGAGAAGAGCGAGGAGACCGCGCTCGAAGCGGCGATCCAGCATTATCTTGCGCACGAGGGCCCCTGGAAGGCGTGGGTCGAGGAAAAGCTCGAGACTTTCAAGCCGGGCGAAATCCTCACGCGCGACGAGGATGTCCTGGACACCTGGTTCTCCTCCGCGCTCTGGCCCTTCTCCACCTTGGGATGGCCGGACAAGACGCCGGAACTTGAAACCTACTACCAGACCGACGTGCTTGTGACCGGCTTCGACATCATTTTTTTTTGGGTTGCCCGTATGATGATGATGGGCCTTCATTTTATGGATGAGGAACCGTTTCATACCGTCTACGTGCATGCTCTGGTGCGCGACAAGACCGGCGCCAAGATGTCGAAGTCGAAGGGCAACGTCATCGATCCGCTCGACTTGGTCGACGAATACGGCGCCGATTCGCTCCGCTTCACCCTGGCGATCATGGCGGCGCAGGGTCGGGACGTGAAGCTCGATCCATCTCGCGTCGCCGGCTACCGCAATTTCGGCACCAAGCTCTGGAACGCGACCCGCTTCGCGCAGATCAACGGCGTGCGTCGCGACGACGACTTCTGGCTGCGCGACGCGCGCCTGCCAGTCAATCGCTGGATCCTGACGGAGCTAACCAAGGCCGCGCACGAAATCACGGCGGGCATCACCGGCTACCGCTTCAATGAGGCGGCCGGCGCGGCGTACCGTTTCGTCTGGAACCAGTTCTGCGATTGGTATCTCGAACTGCTGAAGCCTGTCTTCATGGGCGAGGACGAAGCCGCCAAAGCCGAAAGCCAAGCCGTTGCCGCCTTCGTGCTCGATGAAATCTACAAGCTTCTGCATCCGATGATGCCGTTCATCACCGAGGAGCTGTGGGCGCTGACGGCCGGCGAGGGGATGGAGCGCGGCGGGCTGCTTTGCCACGCGCGCTGGCCGCAACCTGACTTCGAGGATGCGGGGGCGGCCGACGACATCAACTGGCTGGTCGATCTCGTTTCGGGCATCCGCTCCGTGCGATCCGAAATGAACGTGCCTGCCGGCGCGATGGCGCCCATCGTGATTGTGGGTGCAAGCGACGAATCGCAAGCACGGTTCGAGCTGCACGATCCCGCGATCCGCCGCCTGGCGCGCGTCGATGGAGTTTCCTACGCCGCGATGGCGCCTGGGGCCTCCGCGCAGATCGTGCTTGGCGAGGCGACCATCTGCCTGCCGCTGGGCAGCCTGATCGACCTCAAGTCCGAGTCCATGCGGCTGCAGAAGGAATTGGCCAAAGCCACCGAGGAAGTCGCGCGCATTTACAAGAAACTGTCGAACGAGCGCTTCGTCGCCAATGCATCGCCAGATATCGTCGAAGCCGAGCGCGACAAGCTGGCTGCCTATCAGGCGATGCAGGAAAAGCTCAACCTCGCGCTATCGCGCGTCCGCGACGGCGCGTGATCGTCAGGCGCGCATACGCCAGCCAGATATCCATAAGCGAGCGCCGCATTGTTGCCGTAATGGCACAGCCGTGCGCAAACCATCAAATGTTTCGCATGTGCTTGCCGTGCGGGCAGGTTCGGACAGCCTTCGTCATCCAATTGTGGCGAATTGTTGCATCGGAATGGTCGTGATTCGTTTGCGGCGGGCCGGTTAGATCAGACGGTTCCATCGGCGGCATCGATCTATCCGCGGCGGCGGTGACGAGGCGTCTTGACCTTGGGGGAAGCGCGATGAGAAATGGTTTCGTAGGCTCGGTCATAACCGCGGGTGCGTTGGCGCTCGCGACAGGCGTGGCGTTTGCGGGAGGCTTCGACCGCGGCGGGGTCAATATCGACCAGCTCTTCGATACGGCGCGCTTCTCAGCCGAGTCCGGCGTGACCTACGTGTCGCCGCAACGCAAGATCAAGAATGTTCGCCGCCTCGACGGCAGCGGGACGAGGTCGGGAGAGATCGAGGTCGATGGCGACTACACCGTGCCACGCGTCGGCTTCAAGGCGAATGTCTTTGCGCCGGTCGATTGCCTCGGGACCTATACCGAGCCCTACGGCGTCGACGCCGAATACGGCAAGGACAACGCCTATTCGCCGACCGCTGTCAGATTCGGCGTCGGCACCCGCGACTACGGCCTGACCTGTTCGTACAAATTCGACCTCGGCCGGGGCCAGGCCCGCATCATCGGCGGCGCCTCCTACGGCGAAGTCGACGCCTTCCTGTCGCGTCAGACCCTGCAGACCTTCGTCATTCCCTCGCCGCCGTTCCCGCCCGCCGTGGCCGGCGTGAAGCACAACCGCGGCATCGGGACGTTCCAATTGTCGGACGAGGCGTGGAGCTGGCGCGTCGGCGCCGCTTACGAAATTCCTGAGATCGCCCTCAGGGCGACCCTGATGTACAGCGCGAAATACGACTACGACAATCTCGCCGGAACGGTGGACACGACCGGCTTCGCCGGCGGTCCGACCAACCCGCTCGGGCCTCCCGGCGCGTTCCTCGGCGAACGCGACGTGACCGCCGCCTCGGAGGTTCCCCAGGCGCTGGAATTCAAGCTGCAGACCGGCATCGCGACGGATTGGCTCGGCTTCGGCTCGTTGAAATGGCAGCAATGGAGCAAGCTCGGCGTCATCCCGATCAAGGGGGTAGTCAGCCCCGTCACCGGCCTGCCGTCGAATGTCAGCTTCGATCCGCTGTATCGTGACGGATGGACTATCACCGGCGGCGTGGGGCACAAATTCACCGACATGATCGGCGGAGCGGCGTCCATCACATGGGATCGCGGCACGTCGACGACCAACGGCATCCAGTCCGATACCTGGAACTTCACAACCGGGGCGTCGGTGACGCCGAACGAAAACGTGGAATTTCGTCTCGGCGGGTCGATCGGCATTCTCACGAGCGGATCGTCGGCGTTCGGCGGCGTCGGCGACACGGCCAACGCCATCGCTTACGACTATGGCAACGACCTGCTGCTCGCGGGGTCCGCCTCGCTGAAGGTCAAGTTCTGACGCCGAATCATGGCCGACAGTTTACAGGCCGAGAAACGGGACGAATCCGCCGAAAATCATCCGTTTGCCGTCGACCGGCATATCGCGCATGGCCTCCTCCATGCGCGGATCGGTCATGATCCTCGCATTCGCATTGTCGCGCGTCTCCTTCGTATCGTAGACGATCCAGGAGAACACCACGACCTCGTCGTCGGTGGCCTGCACGGCGCGCGGGAACGAGGTGAGCGTGCCGTAAGGAACGTCGTCGCCGATGCACTCGACGACGTTCGATGCGCCGAATTCCTGCCACAACGTCGCGCCGATGGCCGCGATCCGTTTGTAGTCCTCGATGCGGTCTTTTTTGACCGCAAGGAGAAAGCCGTCGACATAAGCCATTGTAACCTCCCGAACGTCACTGACGATACAAGGACGCACCCTGCTCCGTGTTCCCGACATCGCCGCGCCGGCTGGAATGTTATTCGCCCTGGACTTCGAGGGTGGTGACCTCGAATCTGACCAGCCGCGATGGCCCGAAGCTCGTCGATAGCGCCACGTCGGTCGCGTCGCGGCCCGTCGCCATCAGGATCCGGCCGATGCGCGGCATGTTGTGGCGCGCATCGAACGTATACCAGTGCCCGCTGAGATAGGCCTCGAACCAGGCGCTGAAATCCATCGGGTCGGGCACCGGCGCAATTCCGATGTCGCCGAGATAGCCGGTGCAGTAGCGCGCCGGGATGTTCATGCAGCGACAGAGCGTGATGGCGAGGTGGGCAAAATCGCGGCACACCCCGGTGCGGTCCATGTAGCCGCCATGCGCAGTCCGCAGCGAATCGGCGTTCTGGTAGTTGAAGGCGATGTGCTTGTGGACGAAATCGCAGATCGCCTGGACCCTGGCCCAGCCGGGCGGCGCGGAGGCGAAATTTTCCCAGGCGAAATCGCCGAGGCGGTCGGTGTCGCAATAGCGGCTGCCGAGGAGGAAGACCATGACATCATCCGGCAGGTCCTTCGTGTCGTGTTGGATCGCGCCGGGGGCGACGACATCGGGCTTGCCGCTGTCGTAAATGTCGAACTGCGTCGTCATCGTCGTGGTCCCCGGCTGGGCGACGATGCGCGTACAGGCATTGCCGAAGCCGTCGATGTAGCCGCGTTCTTCTTTCACTGGTTCGTAGGTGACGATCTGGTCGGTCAACAAATCGACTCGCCGTGAGGGGTGGATTTCGAGGGTCAGCAGCATCGGCGTCGGCTGATAGCATTCGTACGCAAGGTTGAAGCCGGCCCGAATTCGCATGCTCACTCCGATTTTGCTTACTGGTTTTGGCCGCCAACGTCGCCGGCTGGGGCCCGTTCCCGCCTTGCGACGGAATTTTTCGAAGCCGGCTCGGAGGTTACGTTGACCTGCACGGTCATGCCCAAATCGTCGGCAGATGCACCGAAATAGCTTCCCGACAACGGGATCGCTTGGCGCGGATCGCGCGTCACGGCGACGCGGATCAGGTCGCGATTGCCGACGATCCCGTTCGTGGGGTCGAACTCCACCCAACCCGCGCCGGGCAGGTACACCTGGCACCAGGCATGCGTCGCGCCGCCGCCCAGCGTCGCCTCGCCATCGCGGCTGGCCACATAGATGTATCCGGTGACGAAGCGCGCGGCCAAGCCGAGCGAACGCACCGCCTCCATCATCAGCAACGCGAAATCGCGGCAGGTTCCTTTTCGCTTCAGCAGCGTGATGACCGGAGGCTGGGTGCCGGGGGCAGTGCGACGTTCATAGGAAAAGCTCTCATGGATCGCGTAACAAAGCGTCATCAACAGCTTGCCGGTGTCGGACGGGGCGCCCGGCGTGACGAATTGCTGCGCCCAGCGCGCGACTTCGCCCTGGTCGTCGTCGTATTGCCGGGCGATCGCGTTGCGCAACTCCGCGAGTTCGTCCGGCGGATAGTCGAACGGATAGACGAGCGCGGCGTCGTCGATCCTGAATTCGGGCGTCGTCTGCGGCGTGTGCTCGACGCGGATGTTGGTTTCGAAGCGAAGCACCGCCGCGCGTCCCTTCGGCCGCACGATGGCGACGCAATTGCCGAAGACATCATGGATCCAGCGCACGTCGCGTGGCGACGGATCGACCTCGATCGTGGCGCCGATCAGGCGCTGGTCGTAGCTGTCGCGCGGACGGAACAGCACGCGGTGCTCGCCGAAGCGGACCGGGCGCTTGTAGCGGTAGGTGGTCACGTGCCGCACTGAATAGAGGGGCATGTCGCGCTTTGCGTTCTGCGGCTGGCCTGGCCGCCGACGGCGGTCCTGGGAGACGACAATTGGCGACATTCGAAACAGCGTCAAGCGTCGGCGATGAGGCAGGGACGGGCGGCCGCGCTCGTCCCCAACAGTCTGAAATCAGGCGCCGCCGCAGCTCTATGCATTCCAAAAAATTCGTGGATTGTATAGCGGACAACAGGCAGGCTGCTTCGCAGCATCGGCCGCGCCACCGGGACGGAGCCACAATGCCCGAAATCGTCGTCCGGAAATTCCTCACCCAGGTCGAGGAGATTTTCCACGAGTTCGGCCCCGCTGCCGCCCTGCCCGTGAAGCGCGGCGTCGTCGTCGGCGTGATCGCCAATCCGTTTGCCGGTCGCTACGTCGAGGACATAGCGGGCTTCATGGACGATTTGAAGCCGCTGGGGCTGGAGATGGCGACCCGGCTGGTCGCCGCGCTCGGCGGGGACGCGTCGGTCGTCGAGGGCTACGGCAAGGGCGCGATCGTCGGGGCTTCCGGGGAACTCGAACACGGCGCGCTATGGCACGTCCCCGGCGGCTACGCGATGCGCGAACGGCTCGGCGGCGCCAAGGCGATCGTGCCCTCGGCCAAGAAAATCGGCGGACTTGGGACGCGGATCGACATCCCGATCACCCATATCGACGCATCCTACGTGCGCAGCCATTTCGATGCGATCGAAGTCGGCGTGCCGGATGCGCCGCGCCCCAACGAACTGGCGCTATTTTTGGCGATGACGACCGGCCCGCGCATCCACGCACGGGTCGGCGGCCTGGCGGTTAGAGACATCGACGGCGAAGACGGGCTGCGGTAAACGCGCCGATGCCTCGCGTTGACCGCGTGTTGACTTGCCTGCGTCAGCCATTCTATATCGCGGCGCGCTTGGCCCCGGGCCACGGCGGGCGATTAGCTCAGCGGGAGAGCACACCCTTCACACGGGTGGGGTCGCAGGTTCAATCCCTGCATCGCCCACCAGACGGCCACCCGCCGCTTCCATGAGGTCTCCGCACATCGAAACCGTCAGCTCGTCGAAATGCGAGATGATTCTGGACGGTTCGTATTCGCGCACATGCCGGTCGGTATAGCCGAAATCGACCGCCACCACCGGAATGCCGGCGGCCTTGGCGGTGTCGATGTCGGTCTGCGAATCGCCGACCATGACGGCGCGCCGCGGATCGCCGCCGGCCTTGGCGATCGTCGCGGTCAGGTGGCGCGGATCGGGCTTGCGGAAATCGAAGGCGTCCGCGCCGCAGATCGCGGCGAACCGGGCGGTTAGGCCAAGCGCCTCGATCAGGCGTTTCGAGAAGGAATCGGTCTTGTTGGTGCAGATGGCGAGCAGGTAGCCTGCGTCCGCCAGCCGCGACAGCGCGTCCGGCACGCCGGGATAGGGTTTCGACCGGCCCGGAATGTTCTGCCCGTAGTGGTCGAGAAATAATTCGAACAGACGGTCGTGCTCCTCGGCCGCGAGCAGTCGCTGCTGCGCCTTGTAGGCGCGCTCGATCATGACGCGGCCGCCATGGCCGACATATTGGTGGAACCCCCTGGTGTCGGTGATCTTCGCGCCGCCGGCCAGCAGGCTGTGATTGAGGCTCTCGAGCAAATCGGGGGCTGTGTCGACGAGCGTTCCGTCGAGATCGAAGACGATGATGGGCCGGCTCATGGGTGGGTCTCGCTCACAGGAATTGCGCAGCGGATTATCGCGCGGTGGCGTTGCTGGCAACCGGTCATGCGAGGGCATTGACGCCGATCGACAAAATGGTAGGCCGGGGAGGGAGGTCGCATGAACGCACGTTCCATGAAGATCGAGGCGGCGCGCACCGCGCTCATCCACGTCGAGGACGGCATGAGGCTGGGGATCGGCACCGGTTCGACGGCGGAGGAATTCGTCCGGTTGCTGGCAGTCCGCGTCGCGGACGGGCTTTCCATCGTCGGCGTCTCGACCTCCGAACGCACGGCATCGCTCTGCCGCGAACTCGACATTCCCCTGGCCACGCTTGACGAGACGCCGCATCTCGACCTGACCGTCGACGGAGCCGACGAGTTCGACCCGCATTTGTCTCTCATCAAGGGGGGCGGCGGTGCGCTTCTGCGCGAAAAGATCGTCGCGGCCGCCTCCGATCGCATGATCGTCATCGCCGACGAGAGCAAGGCGGTGAATGTTCTCGGGCGGTTTCCGCTGCCAATCGAGGTCAATATTTTCGGGCTTAAGGCGACGGAACGCGCCATCCGCCAGGCTGCGGATCGCCTTGACCTGGAAGGACCCGTGACATTGCGGATGACGAACGGCCGGACGTTTGTTACAGACGGCGGGCATTTGATCCTGGACGCATCTTTTGGCCGCATTCGCGATCCAAGAGCGCTTTCCGATGAGCTTCATCGCGTTCCAGGCGTCGTGGAACACGGCCTCTTCCTCGGCATGGCGCAGATGGCGGTGGTGGCCGGGGCGGGCGGCGCCAGGATCATGCTGCCGGCAAAAGACAATTAAGGAGCTTCAACGATCATGATTTCGAGCAACAGCGTTCGCCGGATCGGTCTTGCCACCGTCGCGTCGGCGGCAATCCTGTTCACGCTGCCGGCTTTCGCCCAGGACATCACCGACGAGCATCTCAAGGCCGCTCATGCCGCCGTCAACGCGATAGGCGCGACCGACCCGTTCGATCTGATTTTGCCAAATCTCGCCGGCCAGTTGAAGCAGACGCTGATCCAGAAGAATCCCGACCTTCAGATCCTGATCGAAAAGACCGTGGACGACAAGACCATCGCGCTGGCGCCGCGCCGCGCCGACCTGGAAAAGGAAGCCGCGACGGCCTACGCCAAGGTCTTTTCCACGGAAGAACTGACCGCCATCGCAACTTTCTACGAATCGGATGCCGGCAAGAAGCTGATTGCGCAAGGGCCCGTCGTCATCACCGAATTGCGCAAGGCCGCCGATATCTGGCAGCGCGGCATCGGCCGCGATCTGAGCGCGGAGGTCGCCAAGACGCTTGATGCCGCGATGCCGAAAGCAGCGCCCGCGCCGGCGGCGCAGACGACGGAGGGCCAGGCTCCAGCCCCTGCCAACTGAGGTCTTCTCGTCCGCGGACCGAGCGGCCCGGCCTCGCGCCGGGCTTTTCTTTGTGCCCCGCGGCGCATAGCTTTAAGGCCTCGCCAATCGGGATCGCGCCATGCCGCACTATGATTACGACCTGTTCGTCATCGGCGGCGGCTCGGGCGGCGTTCGCGCGGCTCGGGTGACGGCCGGCCTCGGCAAACGTGTCGCGATCGCCGAGGAGTACCGCTTCGGGGGAACCTGCGTCATTCGCGGCTGCGTGCCCAAGAAGTTCCTCGTCTACGCCTCGCAGTTTTCCGAGGCCTTCGAGGATGCGGCGGGCTATGGCTGGACGGTCCCGCCCGCAACCTTCGACTGGCCGACGCTCATTGCCGGAAAGGATCGGGAAATCGCCCGGCTGGAGGCGATCTACAGCGGCGGCGTCGAAAGGGCTGGCGGCGTGACGTTCCGAAGCCGGGCCGAACTCGTCGACCCGCATACGATCCGCCTCCTGGCCACCGGGCGGACGGTCACCGCGGAGATTATCCTGATCGCAACAGGCGGCCGCCCCGCGCCGCATACCGCGCTGCCCGGACACGAGTTGACGATCACCTCGAACGAGACCTTCAAGCTGGAGCGCCTGCCGAAAGCGATCGTCATCGCCGGCGGAGGCTACATCGCGGTCGAATTCGCCAACATCTTTCACGGACTCGGCGTCGAGACCAAGCTGCTGTATCGCGGCGCCGAAATCCTCAGCCGCTTCGACGCCGACCTGCGCCATGGCCTCTATGCGGCGATGGAGAAGAAGGGGATCGAGATCATCTGCCACGATCTTTTCACGAAAGTCGAACGGACCGCCGACGGACGGCTGGCCGCGCATACATTGAAGGAGCGGGCGTTGGTCGCCGACGTGGTCATGCTGGCGATCGGCCGCACCCCGAACACCGAAAATCTCGGGCTCGAAGCCGCCGGCGTCGGGCTCGGCCCGCGCGGCGACGTTCTGGTCGACGACTATTCGCGCACCAATGTCGACAATATCTACGCCGTCGGCGACGTGACGGACAGGCCGCAACTCACGCCGGTGGCGATCCACGAGGCGATGTGTTTCGTAGAAACCGTGTTCCGGGACAACCCGACCCGGCCCGATCTCGACGATGTGGCGACGGCCGTCTTCTCGCAGCCCGAACTGGGGACGGTCGGGCTATCCGAGGACGACGCGGTCCGCAAGCTCGGCGACGTCGATGTCTACCGCGCCGAATTCCGGCCGATGCGCAATGTGCTCGCCGGTCGTGATGAGCGCACGATCCTCAAGCTGGTCGTCGAGGCCGGGTCAAACCGGGTGGTCGGCGCGCACATGCTGGGCCCCGAGGCCGGTGAATTCGCCCAACTTCTGGGCATAGCGGTCAAGGGTCGGCTGACCAAGGATGTGTTCGACCGCACGATGGCGGTTCATCCGACGATCGCCGAGGAGATCGTGACGATGTATCAGCCCAGCTATCGCATTCGCGGCGGGGCTCGCGCCTGAGCCTTCAGAACGGCTCGTCGAACGTCACGATCGAGACTTCGCCCTCGATCGCGCCCTGATAGGCCGACGAATGCGGTTCCTCGTTCGGCGGACCGTGCATTTCGCCGATCTGGTCGAGTTCGACCTCGGCATAGCCTTCCTTCGCCAGCGCATCAAGCGTCGTGCGCACTGCGGTATCGTCGTCCGGCGCGACCAGAAATACATGAACGCCCTCGGCTTCGCCGCCCTTGGCGCGAAAGACCCGCCCCGTAATGATAGTGACCGGCGTAGCCTCGTTGTCGTTCATGAGTCGGTCCCGAAATGCGAGATTCGCCGTCCTACGACGTCGCATGCGGCAGGCGCGGCGCCACCCCGCCCCGAATCTGCGTTACGACAGCGGGATAAAGCAAGAAAATTGCGCGGCCTATATGCCGCCTGCACGTGGCAGCCATGACTTGGGAGTTTTGTCAGGCTGGGGTTGACGATGGCGGAACGGGAAGGTAGAAGCCGCCTCGTCTGAGCCGATGTGAGGTCTGACATTTCGGGACGCCTCGTCCTGAAAGACGCCTCAAACAAGGTTCGTTCCGCGAACGATACACATCTACCGGCATGCATGAAGCGCCTGGCGCTTCCTCTGCTCTTTGTTCGGGCGAAACCGCGAGGCGGTTTTGAGCCCGAATTTGCGTATGGAAAAATCGGTCGAAAACGCCCCCGGACGGGCCTGAGATCGTACGAGACACGAGGGTTTAATGCCTACCGTCAACCAGCTGATCCGCAAGCCGCGCATTGCGCCGGTGAAGCGCAACAAGGTTCCGGCCATGCAGGCCAATCCGCAGAAGCGCGGCGTCTGCACGCGCGTCTACACCACGACGCCGAAGAAGCCGAACTCGGCGCTCCGCAAGGTCGCGAAGATTCGCCTGACCAACGGTTTCGAAGTGATCGGCTATATTCCGGGCGAAGGGCATAACCTTCAGGAACACTCCGTGGTGATGATCCGCGGCGGACGCGTCAAGGATTTGCCGGGCGTCCGCTACCACATCATCCGCGGCGTCCTCGACACGCAGGGCGTCAAGAACCGCAAGCAGCGCCGCTCGAAGTACGGCGCGAAACGTCCGAAGTGACCTGAGCGAAGCGATGGTCACCCTCCGACCTGATCCGAGGGTCCACTGCCGAAGCCAAGAAGTTCGAAAGAGACAACAGCATGTCACGACGTCACAGTGCAGAGAAGCGTGAGATCAATCCGGACCCGAAGTTCGGCGATTTGATCGTCACCAAGTTCATGAACGCGATCATGTATGACGGCAAGAAGTCGGTCGCCGAGACGATCGTCTATTCCGCGCTCGACCAGGTCCGCTCCAAGACCAAGCAGGAGCCGGTCGTCGTGTTCAAGCAGGCGCTCGACAATGTCGCGCCGCACGTCGAAGTGCGCTCGCGCCGTGTCGGCGGCGCGACCTATCAGGTTCCGGTCGACGTCCGCCCCGAGCGCCGCCAGGCGCTGGCGATACGCTGGCTGATCACGGCGGCGCGCAACCGCAACGAGACCACAATGGTCGACCGTCTTTCGGGCGAACTGCTCGACGCCGCCAACAACCGTGGCACCGCGGTCAAGAAGCGTGAAGACACCCACAAGATGGCTGAAGCCAACCGCGCTTTCGCGCACTACCGCTGGTAGACGTGCGGAACTGAGAGCGAGAACAGATCATGGCCCGCGAATATAAAATCGAAGACTACCGCAATTTCGGCATCATGGCGCATATTGACGCCGGCAAAACCACGACCACCGAGCGGGTTCTCTATTATACCGGCAAGTCGCACAAGATCGGCGAAGTGCACGACGGCGCCGCGACCATGGACTGGATGGAGCAGGAGCAGGAGCGCGGCATCACCATCACGTCCGCTGCGACGACGACCTTCTGGACCGGCCGTGACGGCAAGATGCGCCGCTTCAACATCATCGACACCCCCGGCCACGTCGACTTCACCATCGAGGTCGAGCGTTCGCTGCGCGTGCTCGACGGCGCGATCGCGCTGCTCGATGCCAACGCCGGCGTCGAGCCGCAGACCGAGACCGTCTGGCGCCAGGCCGACAAGTATCATGTGCCGCGTCTGATTTTCTGCAACAAGATGGATAAGGTCGGCGCCGATTTCTATCGCTCGGCCGAAATGATCAAGTCGCGCCTCGGCGCGCAGGCCGTCGTCATGCAGTTGCCGATCGGCGCGGAAACCGAATTCAAGGGCGTCATCGACCTGGTCGAGATGAAGGCGCTGGTCTGGCGCAACGAGGAACTCGGCGCGCAGTGGGACGTGCTTGAGATTCCCGACGACATGAAGGACCGCGCCGCCGAATATCGCGACAAGATGATCGAGGCCGCCGTCGACATGGACGAGACGGCGATGGAAAACTACCTCGAAGGCAAGATGCCCGAGAACGAGGAAATCCGGTCGCTGATCCGCAAAGGCACGATCGCCGTCAAGTTCTTCCCGATGTTCTGCGGTTCGGCGTTCAAGAACAAGGGCGTGCAGCCGCTGCTCGACGCGGTGGTCGAGTATCTGCCGTCGCCGCTCGACGTGCCGGCCATCAAGGGCGTGGACGCCAAGACGGACGCCGACATCGAGCGCCATGCCGACGACAGCGAGCCGCTGTCGATGCTCGCCTTCAAGATCATGAACGATCCTTTCGTCGGGTCGTTGACGTTTGCCCGCATCTATTCGGGCAAGCTCACCAAGGGCACGGCCGTCGACAACACGGTCAAGGGCAAAAAGGAGCGCATCGGCCGCATGCTGCAGATGCATGCGAACTCGCGCGCCGACGTCGACGAGGCGTTCGCCGGCGACATCGTTGCGCTGGCCGGCCTCAAGGACACGACGACGGGCGACACGCTTTGCGATCCGGCTCACCCCGTGATCCTCGAGCGCATGGAATTCCCCGATCCGGTCATCCAGATCGCGATCGAGCCGAAGACCAAGAACGACCAGGAGAAGATGGGTCTTGCGCTGCATCGCCTGGCCGCCGAGGACCCGTCCTTCCGCGTCAAGACCGACGAGGAGTCCGGCCAGACGATCATATCCGGCATGGGCGAGCTTCACCTCGACATCATCGTCGACCGCATGCGCCGCGAATTCAAGGTCGAGGCCAATGTCGGCGCGCCGCAGGTCGCCTATCGCGAGACGATTACGCGCAAGCATGAGCAGGACTACACGCACAAGAAGCAGACCGGCGGCACGGGCCAGTTCGCACGCGTCAAGATCCAGTTCGAGCCTGACCTGGAAAGCACCGAGTTCCAGTTCGAGTCCAAGATCGTCGGCGGCGCGGTTCCGAAGGAATACATCCCGGGCGTCGAGAAGGGCATCAACAGTGTCATGACGGCGGGTCCCTTCGCCGGCTTCCCGATGATCGGCGTCAAGGCGACGCTCATCGACGGCGCGTTTCACGACGTCGATTCGAGCGTTCTCGCTTTCGAAATCGCCGGCCGCGCCTGCTTCCGCGAGGCGGCGCCCAAGCTCGGCGTGCAGCTGCTCGAGCCGATCATGAAGGTCGAGGTGGTGACGCCCGAGGATTACGTCGGCAATGTCATCGGCGACTTGAACGGACGGCGCGGCCAGATCCAGGGCCAGGAGTCGCGCGGTGTCGCCGTCGTCGTCAACGCGATGGTGCCGCTCGCCAACATGTTCAAATACGTCGACAATTTGCGATCGATGTCGCAGGGCCGCGCCCAATACACGATGCAGTTCGATCACTACGAGCCGGTGCCGACCGCAGTCGCGACGGAAGTCCAGAAGAAATACGCCTAGGCCCGCAAGGGCTTTTGCGAAACCTGATCCAACGCCTTAACCGGCTTCTAGGAATGGAGACCTCACATGGGTAAGAGCAAATTCGAGCGCAACAAGCCGCATGTGAACATCGGCACGATCG